>NZ_PDWT01000010.1 GCF_010093345.1 Pseudoxanthomonas yeongjuensis
CGCCCGCCCCACCCCCAGCCGCCTTCGCCTGATCCGCATGGCCTGCCTTGCGCTGGCGATCGTTTTCGCCGCCACCGGCTGCGGCAAGATGTTCAAGAAAGACAAGGATTCGATGGAAGGCAAACCGGTCGAGGAGATCTACCAGATCGCGCACAAGTCCATGACCGACAGCAACTGGGCCAAGGCCGAGCTCAACTTCCGCAAGCTCATCGCCCAGTACCCTTACGGCCCGTACACCGAGCAGGCGCTGATGGAAACGGCCTATGCCCAGTACAAGGCCGGCAAGACCGACGACGCGGTCTCCACCATCGACCGTTTCCTGCGCACCTATCCGACCCAGCGCAACGTGCCTTACATGTACTACCTGCGTGGCCTGGCCAACTCGGGCCGCGACACCATCTTCCTGCAGAAGGTGTGGAAGCTCGACCCCAGCCGCCGCGACCTGGCCACTCCGGTCCAGGCCTACAGCGACTTCAACCTGCTGACCGAGCGCTACCCCAACAGCCGCTACAGCGTCGATGCCCGCCAGCGCATGATCGCCTTGCGCAACCTGTTCGCCCGCCACGAAATGGATTCGGCGCTGTATTACCTGCGCCGCGACGCATGGGTATCGGCGGCTACGCGCGCCAAGTACCTGCTCGAGACGTATCCGCAGAGCGAATACCAGAACGACGCGGTCGCCGTGTTGGGCGAGGCCTATACCCACCTGGGCAACGAAACCCTGGCCGCGGACGCGCGCCGGGTGCTGCAGCAGAACGAACCCACGCATCCGTGGCTGAGCGGCGACTGGCCGGATTATCCTTCGTCCATCCGCAAGCTCAATCCGTTCGCCGGGGAGAAATCCGCGGTGGACATGAAGAAGAAGCATTGAAGAAAGGGGCCGCAAGGCCCCTTTTTTTGCCTCGTAGGAGCGGGCCTTGCCCGCGATGCTCTTCGGCCTGCATCCACGATCCCGACGAAGAGCATCGCGGGCAAGGCCCGCTCCTACGGATCGCCGGTCATCCGGAATATTTGTTGCTGATCGGATAGCGCCGCTCGCGCCCGAACGCCCGCCGGCTGACCTTCGGCCCGGGCGCTGCCTGATGCCGCTTCCATTCGCTGATCCGTACCAGGCGCAGCATCCGGTCCACGACCTCGGCGTCGAACCCCGCCGCCACGATCTCGTCGCGCGACTGTTCCTGGTCCACGTAGCGCAGCAGGATCGCGTCGAGCACGTCGTAGGGCGGCAATGAATCCTGGTCGGTCTGGTTCTCGCGCAGTTCGGCCGAAGGCGGACGCGCGATCACCGCCGGCGGGATCACCGGCGCGCCGCCGACCGTGTTGCGCCAGCGCGCCAGGGCGAACACCTCGGTCTTGTACAGGTCCTTGATCGGCGCATAGCCACCGCACATGTCGCCGTAGATGGTGGCGTAGCCGACCGCGTATTCGCTCTTGTTGCCGGTGGTCAGCAACAGTCCGCCGAGCTTGTTGGACAGCGCCATCATGATCACGCCGCGGCTGCGCGACTGCAGGTTCTCTTCGGTGGTGTCGGCCTGGTGACCGGCGAACACCGGCGCCAACGCCCGCACGAAACCCTCGAACGGCGCCTCGATCGGGATGGTTTCCAGTTTCACCCCCATGGCTGCGCATTGCTCGGCGGCCAGGTCGTTGGAAAGATCGGCGGTATAGCGCGAAGGCAGGCGCACCGCGGTGACGTTGTCCGCGCCCAGCGCATCCACTGCGATCGCCAGCACCAGCGCCGAATCGATGCCGCCGGACAACCCCAGCCACAGCCTCGAGAAACCGTTCTTCAGGCAATAGTCGCGGGTGCCGCGCACGATCGCGCGCCAGGCCAGCGCATCGCGGCTCTCGTCGCCGTCGTCCATCCACTGCACCGGGACGAACTTGCGCGTCTCCGCGTCGAAATCCACCACCAGCCACTGGTCGGTGAACGCCGCGGCGGCCGGATGCACGATACCGTCGCCGTCGGCCACTACCGAGGCGCCGTCGAAGACCAGCGCGTCCTGCCCGCCGACCACGTTGAGGTAGGCCAGGGCCACGCCAGTCTCGTTTACACGTTGCGCCAGCAATGCATCGCGTTGCGCGTGCTTGTCGCGCTCGAACGGCGAAGCATTCGGCACCAGCACCAACTGCGCGCCCGCTTCTGCCGTTTCCGCCAGCGGTTCGGCGAACCAAAGGTCCTCGCAGATCACCAGTCCGACCGTCACGCCATCGACCTCGAACACGCAGGCGCCGCCATCGGGGTCGACATCGAAATAGCGGCGCTCGTCGAACACCGCGTAGTTGGGCAGCTCGCGCTTGCGATAGGTCGTTTCCACTACCCCATCGCGCAGCACGCTGGCCGCGTTGTAGACCACGCTGCCGGCCGACTGCGGCCAGCCGACCACCGCGACGATGCCCTGCGTGGTCGCCGCGATCCGCTGCAGCGCGGCCTCGCAATCGGCCAGGAAACGCGGCCGCAGCAGCAGATCCTCGGGCGGATAGCCGCTGATCGCCAGCTCCGGGAACAGCACCAGGTCCGCGCCGTGTTCGTCGCGCGCCTCGGCGATCATCGCGATGATGCGTTCGGCGTTCTGGGCGACCGCGCCGACCGGGAAGTCGAACTGGGCCAGGGCGATGCGAAGAGTACTGGTCATCTCGGATCCAATCAGGGTAAGTCGGCGGCGTATCCCGCCTCGCGTTGCGAGCGGATCGCCAGGACGTAAACGGTATCGTCCAGTGGCTTGTAGATATACAGCGCCAGGTAGCCGTGTGCGTCACGGCCGATGACCAGTTCGCGCCACTCATCACTGGAAAGACGCCCTATCAAAGGGTTTTCTTCCAGCACGTCAAGTGCGCGGAAAATGCCTGCCACCCTGTCTTCGGCAGCCGACGCATCATGCTCGACCAGATGCGCTACGATCCGCTGGAGATCGACAGAGATCCGATCGCCAAGCTCGACCCGGGCCACCGCTCAACGCTCAAACTTTCTGGCGACCGGACGCGGCGGGTTTTCTCCACGCGCCAGACTTAATGCGTATTTTTGCATTTCCACCAGCGGCACCGTCTTGCCGGTTCGCTGGAATTCTTCCCATCGCCTCTGCGCTTCAGCGTGGAAATCACTACGGCGTTCTTCGGATTCGGTCTTTTCGATGATCGCCTCAAGGATGAAGCTGTGTGTGCTGGCACCAGTGTTCCTGGCCGCCTGCGCGACACGCGCCTTGAGCTCTTCCGGCAAACGGATCGTGGTCGTGGACATAGGCAGTCTCCGGTTTCTACGACGGCGGCAATGTAGCACAAAAGTGCTACATTGCCGCCGAACGGACCCGTCGCCGTAGGAGCGCCCCTTGGGCGCGATGCTCTTCGTCGAGGATCGGGGACATCCGGGCCGAAAAAGGCATCGCGCCCAAAGGGCGCTCCTAGGGGCTGAACCAAACAAAGGCCGCACAAGGCGGCCTTTGTTTGTGAAGCATTGGCAGAACGATTACTTCTTCACCAGCTTCGCGATCGCCGCGCCCAGGTCGCCCGGCGAACGCACCGTGACCACGCCCGCCGCTTCCATCGCCGCGAACTTGCCTTCGGCCGTGCCCTTGCCGCCGGAAGCGATCGCGCCGGCATGGCCCATGCGCTTGCCGGCCGGGGCCGAAGCACCGGCGATGAAGCCGACCACCGGCTTCTTCACATGCTTGGCGATGTACTCGGCGCCCTCTTCCTCGGCACTGCCGCCGATCTCGCCGACCATGATGATGCCTTCGGTCTGCGGGTCCTCGTTGAACAGCTTCAGGCAGTCGACGAAGTTCAGGCCGTTGATCGGGTCGCCGCCGATGCCGATGCAGGTGCTCTGGCCCAGGCCCACGTCGGTGGTCTGCTTGACCGCTTCATAGGTCAGCGTGCCCGAACGCGAGACGATGCCGACCTTGCCCGGCAGGTGGATGTGGCCCGGCATGATCCCGATCTTGCACTCGCCCGGGGTGATGATGCCGGGGCAGTTGGGGCCGATCAGGGTCACGCCCGGATAGCCCTTCAGGGTGTTCTTGACCCGCAGCATGTCCAGCACCGGGATGCCTTCGGTGATGCAGACGATCACGGTGATGCCCGCGTCGGCGGCTTCGAGGATCGCATCGGCCGCGAACGGCGGCGGCACGTAGATCACCGAGGCGTCGGCGCCGGTGGCTTCGACCGCTTCACGCACGGTGTTGAACACCGGCAGTTCGATGTGGGTGGTGCCGCCCTTGCCGGGGGTCACGCCGCCGACCACCTTGGTGCCGTACTCGACCATCTGGGTGGCGTGGAAGGTGCCCTGCTGGCCGGTGAAGCCCTGCACGATGACCTTGGTGTTCTTGTTGACCAAAACGCTCATGTTGAAATCCTTGGCTCTCGTAGGAGCGCCCCTTGGGCGCGATGCTCTTCGATGACGTCGCGAAGAGCATCGCGGGCAAGGCCCGCTCCTACAGGTGTGGTTGATCAGGCGGCGACTGCGGCAACGGCCTTCTTGGCGCCGTCGTTGATGTCGTCGGCGGCGGTGATGGCCAGGCCGGAGTCGCGCAGCAACTGCTTGCCGGCTTCCACGTTGGTGCCTTCCAGGCGCACGATCACCGGCACCTTGACGCCCACGTCCTTGACCGCGGCGATGATGCCTTCGGCGATCATGTCGCAGCGGACGATGCCGCCGAAGATGTTGACGAAGATCGCCTTGACCTTGTCGCTGGACAGGATCAGCTTGAACGCGGTGGTCACGCGCTCCTTGGTGGCGCCGCCGCCGACGTCGAGGAAATTCGCCGGCGAACCGCCATTGAGCGAGATCACGTCCATCGTGGCCATGGCCAGGCCGGCGCCGTTGACCATGCAGCCGATGTTGCCGTCCATGGTCACGTAGTTGAGGTCGTGCTCGCTGGCCAGCACCTCGGTCGGATCTTCCTGCGCGGTGTCGCGCATGGCGACCAGGTCCGCATGGCGGAAGCTGGCGTTGTCGTCGGAATTGACCTTGCCGTCGAGCACGGCCAGGTCGCCGTTGGTAAGGATCGCCAGCGGGTTCAGTTCGACCAGGGCCAGGTCCTTCTCGTTGAACAGCTTGTACAGGCCCAGCATGATCTTGCTCAGCTGGTTGACCTGCTTGGCGTTCAAGCCGAGCTTGAAGCCGATTTCGCGGCATTGGTAGGGCTGCAGGCCCTGCACGTAATTCACGTCCAGCTGGTGGATCAGCTCCGGCGTCTCCGCCGCGACCTTCTCGATCTCCACCCCACCCTCGCTGGAGGTGATGAAGGTGATGGCCTGGGTGGAACGGTCCACCAGCACGGACAGATACAGTTCCTTGGCGATATCGGTGCCTTCGGAAATCAGCACGGTGTCGATCGGCAGGGCCACGCCGGCGGACTGGTAGGTCGCCATCTTGGTGCCGAGCATCGCCGTGGCGTACTGCTTCACTTCATCCAGGGTCTTCGCCAGCTTGACCCCGCCGGCCTTGCCGCGGCCGCCCGCATGGATCTGGGCCTTGACCACCCACAGATCGCCGGGAATGGCCTTCGCGGCTTCGACCGCTTCATCCGGCGTGCGCGCGATGCGCCCGGCCGGCACTGCAATGCCGTATTCGGCAAACAACTGCTTCGCCTGGTATTCGTGGAAGTTCATGCGTCACCGTGATTGAGGAACAGAACGCATCGCGCGGCGGTCCGGCGCGGGGCCGGAGGGCACGGATGGGCCGCCTATTGTCTCCCAGCGCGTGCTGCAGTGCAAAACCGACGATCTTCCCCGTAGGAGCGGGCCTTGCCCGCGATGCTCTTGCGCTCTTCCGTGCCCTGGCCGAAAAGCATCGCGCCCAAGGGGCGCTCCTACAACCAGCATTCCCGTAGGAGCGGGCCTTGCCCGCGATGCTCTTGCGCACTTCCATGCCTTGGCCGAAAAGCATCGCGCCCAAGGGGCGCTCCTACACCCAGCATTCCCGTAGGAGCGGGCCTTGCCCGCGATGCTCTTGTGCTCTTCCGCACCCTGGCCGAAAGGCATCGCGCCCAAGGGGCGCTCCTACGGGATGACGATCTTTCCGGTGGCAAGGACGCGCATTACCGACCCCCACTCTCCCTATACTGTGGGCCTCTCCGTCCGGGTGCCACGGTTTGACGCAGCGTCCCTCGATCATCGCGAATCTGGAATCGGCTCCCGCGCGGGAGCTTTACTTCTTCGCCCTGTACCGGACGCTGGAGGCCGGGATCCTGGCCGGGCTGCTGTTCAGCCCCCTGTCCGGGATGCTGGGCGATATCCGCGCACCGGTACTGGGCAGCGCGATCACTATGTTCTACCTGATGTTCGCCGTGGCCATGCTGGTGCTGGCGCGCCGGGAGCGCTGGCTGGTGCCGCTGGTGCTGGTCGGTGCATGCGTCGATGTCCTGGTTGCCTCGCTGGCTACCCATTGCCTGCCCGACGCCACCGCCGGCATCGCCATGCTGCTGCTGTTCAATGTCGCCGCCGCCGGCCTGCTGCTGCCTCCCCGGCTGGGTATCGGCATCGCGATCTTCGCCTCGCTGGCGATGGCGGCGGAATACGCTTACAACATGCTCGGCAAGACGCCGACCGACCGCCCACTGGCCGAAGTGATCATGTTCGCGGTCAGCTACCTGGCCGTCGGCTACCTGGCCAGCCAGGCCGGCCAGCGCGCCCGCTCCAGCCAGGCCCTGGCCGACCGGCGCGGGGTGGAAGTGGCCAACCTGTTCGAGGTCAACGAACTGATCATCCGCCGCATGCGCACCGGGGTACTGGTGGTGGATGCCGAAAACCGGATCAAGCTGGCCAACGAGGCCGCCTCGCTGCTGCTCGGCGATGGCAGCGACGGCGAGAACGATTCCCGCGGCGTGCACCTGCCGCAGATCGCGCCGGAACTGGCCCGGCGCCTGGACCAGTGGCGCAACGGCTGGCAGAACGACGAGACCCCGCTGCAGCTTTCCCCGGACCAGCCGGAAGTACAGCCGCGCTTCGCCCGCCTGTTGGCCGGCAGCGAGCTGTCGCTGGTGTTCCTGGACGATTCCAGCGTGGTCTCGCGGCGCGCCGAATCGCTGACCCTGACCGCGCTGGGCCGGTTCTCGGCCAGCCTGGCCCACGAGATCCGCAACCCGCTGGCGGCGATCAACTACGCGGTGCAGTTGCTGGAGGAATCGAAAAGCATCATCGACGGCGACCGCCGCCTGCTGCAGATCATCCACCAGCAGTGCCAGCGCACCAACGGCATCGTCGAAAGCGTGCTCGGCCTGGCCCGGCGCGAGCGCGCCAGCCCCGAACACGTGGACCTCAACACCTACGTGCGCCGCTTCGTCGACGAGTACCAGCAGTCGATGTCGATCGAGACCGACAGCCTGGAGACGGTCATCGGATCCAAGGCGGTGCTGGCGCTGGTCGATCTGCGCCACCTGCAGCAGATCATCACCGTGCTGGTCCAGAACGCGCTGAACTACGGGCGCCTGCCGGGCGAATCGGCGCGGGTACGGATACGCGTGTTCCAGGTCGAGAACCGGCCGATGATCGATGTGCTGGATCGCGGCCCCGGCATCCCCGAGGGAGTGGCCGCGCAGCTGTTCCGCCCGTTCTACACCACCTCCGAACACGGCACCGGCCTGGGCCTGTACATCGCCCGCGAGCTGTGCCGTGCCAACCAGGCCAGCCTGGAATACGTGGCCGTCCCCGGCGGCGGCAGCTGTTTCCGCATGACCCTACCCGGCCCGCACACCCTGCTCCCCGCCTGAACACTTGTAGGAGCGCCCATGGGCGCGAGCTTTTGATTTTCCACGAACCGTCGAGAAGAGCTCGCGCCCATGGGCGCTCCTACAAGTGCGCGCAAACCGCTACACTTCGGATACAGGGGAACACGCGGCGATAAAGCACGAGGGAAAAGAATGAGCGAAAACCGCAGTGCCCTGATCGTCGACGACGAACGCGACATCCGTGAATTGCTGACGCTGACCCTGGGCCGCATGGGTCTGCGCATCGACACCGCCGCCAACCTTGGCGAGGCCCGTGAACTGCTGGCCCGCAACACTTACGACCTCTGCTTCACCGACATGAACCTGCCCGATGGCAACGGCATCCAGCTGGTCGGCGATATTTCCAGCAAGTACCCCAACACCCCGGTCGCCATGATCACCGCCTTCGGCAACGTCGAGCTGGCGGTCGAGGCGCTGAAGGCCGGCGCCTTCGATTTCGTCAGCAAGCCGGTCGATATCGCGGTGCTGCGCGGCCTGGTCAAGCATGCGCTGGAACTCAACAACAGCGAGCGCGCGCCCGCACCCGCGCCGCCGCCGGAACAGGCCAGCCGCCTGCTCGGCAATTCCGCGCCGATGGAGGTCCTGCGCGAAACCATCGCCAAGGTCGCCCGCAGCCAGGCCCCGGTCTACATCCTGGGCGAATCCGGCGTCGGCAAGGAACTGGTCGCCCGCACCATCCACGAGCAGGGCGCGCGCGCGGCCGGTCCGTTCGTGCCGGTCAACTGCGGCGCCATCCCCGCCGAGCTGATGGAAAGCGAATTCTTCGGCCACAAGAAAGGCAGCTTCACCGGCGCCCATGCCGACAAACCCGGCCTGTTCCAGGCGGCCAACGGCGGCACGCTGTTCCTCGATGAAGTGGCCGAGCTGCCGCTGCCGATGCAGGTCAAGCTGCTGCGCGCGATCCAGGAAAAATCGGTGCGGGCGGTCGGCGCCTCGAACGAAGTCCCGGTCGACGTGCGCATCCTCTCGGCCACGCACAAGGATCTGGGCGAACTGGCCAACGACGGCCGTTTCCGCCACGACCTCTACTACCGCATCAACGTGATCGAGCTGCGCGTGCCGCCACTTCGCGAACGCACCGGCGACCTGCCCCAGCTGACCACCTCGATCCTGGCCCGGCTGGCCGCCAACCACGGCCGCAGCGTGCCGCAACTCACTCCCGCAGCGCTGGAAGCGCTGGCCCGGCATCCGTTCCAGGGCAACGTGCGCGAGCTGGAAAACGTGCTGGAACGCGCCCTGGCCATGGCCGACGGCGACCGCATCGACACGCCCGACCTGCACCTGCCCGCCGCCGACGGCAGGCGCTACTCCATGGACACCGCGCCCGGCCCCTCACCCGGCAGCGACGCGCCGATGGACATCGACCCGGGTGGTGGCGCACTGCCTTCCTACATCGAGAACCTGGAACGCGCCGCGATCCAGAAGGCGCTGGAAGACAACCGCTGGAACAAGACCAAGGCCGCCGCCCAGCTCGGCATCACCTTCCGCGCCCTGCGCTACAAGCTGAAAAAACTGGGCATGGAATAACCGTAGGAGCGCCCCTTGGGCGCGATGCCTTTCGATCAGATCGCGCAAGAGCATCGCGGGCAAGGCCCGCTCCTACCGGGGACGTTGGGGGCGATCATTCGAACTGGAGCTGGACCAGGTAGTTCGGACGATCCATTTCCAGCAGGCCGATCTCGCTGGCCGTATGCCGCGGCAACGATACGCCGGACATTTCGCGCAATTGTTCCTCGGAGATCAACGCGACGTTCTTGTCGCCACTTACATATCTGTCGCAAAAGAGACCCAGTGCAGCAATAGGGTGTCCAGGCTCCACGTCCTTGATCAGTATCGGACCTCCGGGACGCAGGGCCTTGACGACATTCAGCAGGAATCCGCTCCGGTATTGCGCAGGGATGTGATGCATCACGTCGCTGATCACGGCGGCATCGTACCGGCCTGCGAACGTGAGGACATGGTCTTCGATGGCCACGCCTGGATGCAGCTCGACTCTTTCGCTGTACCGCGGTTCCAGGAACTTGCCCACGCTCACCGCGATATCGACCATGGCAATGCGCACATCGGGGCGCGCCTCCAGCACCAGATTCAGCAGATCGCCATCGCCACCCCCTATGTCCAGAACGAACGCATCCTTGGGCAGCGCGCGGGAAAGCACGGCCGCGACCTTCCCCAGATCGACGAAGACGGACCGATACAGGCGCGATGCCTTTCTTTCTGCGCCTGCAGGCAGAAGCCTTCTTACGGCGGGACCGATTTTCATTGGTTTTCCTTGATGGTTATTTCGGCTGCGTGCGGTTTGTCGGGCAGCGATCATCCATTACGGGATAGCAGTCGGTGCAAAGTGCGTCGTGGCACCGCAGCGATGTCGTAGGCCAGGAACCCCAGCAGCAACTGGATGCCCACGATCACCTGCAAAGCGACCAGCATCACGCTGCCTGCCGATGTGGTTACCCCCGTCGCGGAAGATTGCGCCCAGAACGCCACCCCCATCGCCGTGCCCACGACCAGGAACAGCAGGCCCAGCAGCAGTTCGATCGAGGCCAGCGACAAGTCGCGCAGGAAGTAGTTGTAGAACAGCCGCTTGCCGGTGTTGCGCACATGCTTGAACGAGAAGTCGAACAACACCCGGGAAATGCGCAGGTTGCTGGTCTCGCTGCCGTAGCGCGCTTCCATCGGCACGTCGGCGACCACCGCGCGGATGATGTTGAGCCGGAACAGCATGTCGGTCTCGAAGAAATAGCGCTGGCTGACCTTTTCCAGCGGCAACCGCTGCGCCACGCGCGCGTGGATCGCGGTATAGCCGTTGGTGGGGTCGAACAGATCCCAGTAGCCGGAGGAGATCTTGGTCATGAACGACAGCACGGCGTTGCCCAGGATGCGCGCCACCGGCATGCGCCCGATCTGGTCCAGGTCGTAAAAACGGTTGCCCTTGGTGTAGTCGGCTTCGCCGCGCAGGATCGGCCCGATCAGCTGCGGCAGGGCCGCCGCGTCCATCTGTCCGTCGCCGTCCATCTTCACGATCACATCCATGCCGTCTTCCACCGCCCGCGCATAACCGGCCATCACCGCTCCGCCCACGCCCAGGTTTACGGCATTGCGCAGTACCACGGCCCGGGTATCGCGGCAGTTCGCCTCGACCCAGTCGCCGGATTGTTCCGGGCAAGCGTCGTCGACCACGTAGATACGCTCGACCGCGGCCGGGATGCCATCGATGACTTCCAGGATGTGCTGCCTGACGCGGAAACTGGGAATCACCACCGCCACGCGCATGGCCGCGGCTTGCATACGCTCTTCGACAGCGGGCTCCGCAAGCCTGCGTGCGGCCACCGGATTCGCCCGCAGCATCGGATCGCCAGCGTGTTTCATGCCTCATCTCCGGTTGCATAGGACGTAGCGTAGGCACGCGCCAGCATGCGGGCAATCGGCGCCGGCCACTGCGCCCGGAACATCATCAGGTCTTCGCGCGCGCGCACTCCGCCGCGGATCCCGTCGCTGGTCTCGCTGCCGGCGTGGATCCGGTGCAGCATCAAGATCTGGCGCACATAGGCGAACGCGCCCGTCTGCGCGGCCAGCCGCAGCCAGGCCTCCCAGTCCAGGTTGACCTTCAGGTCCTCGCGGAAACGCAGGCCGGTGCGCGTGCGCAGGGTCACTGCGGGACAGGGAACGGGGCAACCGAAGCGCAACAGCCGCCGCTTGGCGGCCGGGTTGGCGATGGCGCCGCGCCCCAGGAAACCCAGTTCCAGCAGCACCCGCTTGACCAGCAACATCGGGCTGAGCAGGCGCGGCCGGTCGTCGCTCGCGCCGCTGCCGATCAGTTCGCCGTAACCGGTCATCACCATCACCGCCTGTGGCTGGCGCGCGATCGCCGCCAGGGTCCGTTGCGCGAATTCCGGCAGGTAGACATCGTCCTGGTGGGCCAGGGTCACCCATTCAGTGCCCGCCCCCAGTGGGACCTGCTCCAGCGCGGCATTCCAGTCGTGGCCGATCCCGGCATTCGGCGAATGCAGGACCAGGCGGGCACCGTATTCCTCGGCCAGCGCCTGCAACCCGGCATGCGGGGTCGAGCTGCACACGACGATCGGCGAACGCCTGGTCTGTGCGCGCAGCGAATCCAGGCAGGCGCGCAGATGCGGGGAATCGCCATACGCGGGCACCACGAAGCAGTGCGTGGCTCCGGTGACGGATGCAGCGGTGGAATCGTCGGCCACGGCGGTCCTCAACTGGCCTGGCCCAGCAGCGACACCATGAGCACACCGGCGGAAATCAGGGCGATGCCGGCCCATTGCCAGGGAGTCAGGCGTTCGCCATAGAGCAGCCAGGTGGCGAGGGCCATCAGCAGGTAGAAGAAGGCGCCGGAAATTGCGAAAGCCACGCCCAGCTTGACCCGGCTCACCACCACCACCCAGACGACGAAGCCGATGCCCTGTACGGCGATGGCGGTGATCACGGTCGGGGAGAGGATGGCGGCGACCAGCCACGGCATGCCGGTCAGCGGCGGGGTGCGCAGGGCCAACTGGGCCACGGCATGCTTGATCAGCAGTTGGCTGCCCAGGGTCGAGCAGGTCACGAACAGGATCATCAGTATTTCGCGAATCATGCGTTCTCCGGTGGTCGCCGGTGGCGGCCACGATGGCGGCCATTCTAGCGGCCTCGCTGGGCGGACCTTGCCCGCGATGCCCTTGCGCGATCGGACCGAAAGACATCGCGCCCAAGGGGCGCCACCACGGTTTTGCGCGAGACCGGGGTCGCGGTTGCTCTGCGAACCCGTCGCGCTTCGCCCCAAATAACGTGATACAGCTCAAACTTGGCCTGTTATCCAGCCTGGAAATCGCCGCTTATTGTCAGCTTATGACGCAATGGGTCACTTTATTCATGCCTTTTCGCGGGGTTTTCCGCACGCAAAGGGAATCAGTGACCCGCTTCCCGTATCCGGTTCAGGAAAATGGACTTCTTGGCATGCTTCCTGCAATCATCCTCGAGCACGTGGGGCGTTATCCACGGCGCCCACGGTCCATACCAATATGGGACACGGGGCTTGTGTCCCATATCTACCAAGCCAAAAGGGGATTTACCTAATGAAGAAGAACATGCAGGGCTTCACGCTCATCGAACTGATGATCGTCGTCGCCATCATCGCCATCCTGGCCGCCATCGCTCTGCCGGCTTACCAGGACTACGTGGCTCGCTCGCAGGTCACCGCCGGCCTGGCCGATATCCGTGGCGGCGTCACCGCATTCGAGGAAGGCATCAACCGCGGCCTCACCAGCGCCGCCGACGAAGAGGCGATGGGCCTGCAGGCCTCCACGCCGCGCTGCGCCATTGCAGTCGCAGGCGCTTTTATTGACGATGGCGGCCAGACGATCGAATGCACCCTGAAGGGCAACCCGAAGGTCATCGACAAGGTAGTGACGTTGACCCGCACCCCCACGGGCGCATGGAACTGCACCTCCGACGTTGATGCCAAGTACCTGCCGGGCGGTTGCAAAGCACCGTAATACAAATAGTGTTTGAAAAAAACCCGGCTCCGGCCGGGTTTTTTTTGCCTGCATCGCAGCTGCCAGTGCCAACGATAAATAAAGTGGCACGATTTGTGCATTTTGTTTAGAGTCACAACGTCTGCAGGGGAGCGGACCGTGCGCCAGCAAGATGGCTTTACCTTGATCGAATTGATGATCGTCGTCGCGATCATCTCCATTCTGGCCGCGATCGCGATGCCGGCCTATCAGGACTATGCCATTCGCAGCCAGCTGACGGCTGGTCTGGCTGATATCACTGGTGGAAAATCCACGTTCGAATCGCAGATCATCGCCAACAGCGCCACCACCTTCGATATCACCGACCTCGGCCTGCACACTCCAACGCCCCGTTGCGACATCACCATGGATCCGTCGGACAGTGCCGGTTTTCTGCGCTGCCGACTCAGGGGTAATCCGCGCATCGCGGGCAAGACCATCGAACTCAATCGCAATAGCAGCGGCCGTTGGTCCTGCAAAGTCGATGCCGCAATCGATATCAAGTACAAGCCCGAAGGTTGCAGCTGACAACTGGCGACCATGCGTGCGATTCACCCGTTCGTCCTCGGTATTGGCGTTGAAGATTGAATTGCATGGGTAGACGGGGCGAACAACCACGCGAGACGCAAGCTGCTCATGCCTCGCGGACTGCCATCAGGCACACCAATTCTGTTCTACTATCCGGCGCTTGCCCCATGTCTCGCTGATCGGAATTTGTTCATGCCCTTGTCGCGCCGAAACACCTTGCTGTTGTCCCTGACTCTATTGGTGTTGACGGCAGGCGTGTACTGGCCCGGCCTCAGCGGCAGATTCTTGCTTGACGATTTCTCGAACATCGTCAGCAACGACCGTGTCCATGCCGCGACACTGGACTGGAAAACCATCAAGACAGCAGCTAGTGCCTACCAGCCGGGAGACTTCGGGCGTCCGCTTGCCACTGTTACCTTTGCCGTGAACCATGCAATCGGCGGCACCGACCCTTGGGGTTACAAAGTCGCCAACCTGCTGGTGCACCTGGCCAACGCATTGCTGGTGTTCTGGTTGCTGCAATGCCTGTTGGCATTGCCACGCATAGGAACTGATGCTGGCCGCTGGCGCACGCCCGTCGCCTTCACGGTCGCGCTGCTGTGGGCCATTCATCCGCTACAAGTTTCCACCGTTCTGTATGTGGTCCAACGGATGGAAATGCTCTCCCTGACTTTTGTATTGCTCGCCCTGCTCGCCTATCTACGTGGGCGATTGAATCAGCGCAAGGGCACCAAGGGCTGGCCGTGGCTAGCGTTGTCTGCCCTGCTTGGCGCCACCGGAACTCTGGGCAAAGAAACTGCTGTTCTGTTCCCCTTCTATACCTTGTCTCTCGAGCTCACCGTACTTGGCTTCCATGCCCAAACTCCCCGTGTCAGGCGCTTTTTGAAGATCGCATACGCAACAGGGCTGGCCATCGCCTTTGCGCTGTTCGTTATCTGGGTTATCCCCCAATATTCCGCTGATGACAGCTACGCCATTCGCGACTTCACCGCTTACGAGCGGGTGCTCAGCCAGTTCCGTGTGCTGCCGATGTACCTTGGGCAGATACTGCTGCCGCTTCCGGACAGCATGCCTTTCTACTATGACACTTTTCAAAAATCTTCCGGCTGGCTCGATCCGGCCACGACACTGGCGGGCGCAATATTCCTGTTGGTGTTGATCTTCACTGCCTGGAAATTTCGGCAGCGTATGCCACTGGTAGCCCTGGGCATCTTCCTGTTCTTTGCGGCGCACCTGCTTACGAGCAATGTTTTCAACGTCGAACTGGTATTCGAACATCGCAACTACTTCGCCCTGCTTGGCATCCTGCTGACTGTAGGCGATCTGGTACGGCGCATACCCGTGCGCGACGGACCAGCAATAAAATACGTGGCAGTCGGCGCAATCGTTCTAGCCTTTGGTTTTCTCGCCATTCTGCGCACTGCCACGTTCGGCTCTGCGCTGCACCTGGCTATGGATCTGGTAGCCAAAAACCAGGCGTCAACCCGAGCCAGTATGGATCTCGGGACGGTGTACTTGGTGATGTCGAACAGCAATCCAAACTCGCCTTTTTTCAGCATGGCCGCACAGGAATTCGAACGTGGCTCGCGTTTGCCGAATTCCTCCCCACTGCCCGAACAAGGTCTGATCTTGATGGCCGCCACTACGGGACAACCGGTGAGGGCCGAATGGTGGGATGGATTAGTCAAGAAAATCCGTACCCGCCCTGCAAGCCCCCAGGAGGTTGCCGCAGTCACGGGTCTGATGAAACAGCGCTATGCCGGCATCGAGATGGATGACCACCGCCTGTCCCAGGCCTATGCTGCGCTGCTAGTGCGTGCCCCGTCCCCCCAATTCTATGCACGATACGGCGATTACGCCCTGACCTACCTACACGACGAAGGCTTGGCCGATCGAATGTTCGTCGCTGCGATCGAAAGTAACCCCTCCGATTCCGAGTACGCCGCCCGCATCTTCGCCAACCTTACTGCTGATGGCCACGCCCGTCAGGCCGCTGCGGTGCACCGACGTGCAGTGTCACTCGGCTTAATGAACGCGGTCCAAGGCGCGCAGCATTCGGAGGAATCCGCCACTTCGTCTCCCGCCGTACCTGTTTCGCATTAATCTTCTTTACGCCCATGCTCGCGCCTATCCGTTCGCCAGGCCCCTCGAAATGAACGAGAACGCAGCTGGGAAACTGACCGTCCTCCTTGCAAGCACTTCTTACCCCACCGACCTTTCTGATTGGCGCGGGCTGTTCATTAGACACATGGTCCATGCACTGGCGCGGCGCGATGACCTGACTCTCCACCTTTGGGCTCCACCAGGCGAAATCCCCGCCAACACCACTTATGTTGCAACGCCCGACGAGGAACGCTGGCTGGCCTCATTGATGCTGGCGGGAGGCATAGCCCACTTGATCCGGAATCGCGGCGTACGCGCACTTACATCACCGCTGCGATTGCTATCCATGTTGCGCGACCTCTACCGTCGCGAATCGGCAGTCGGGCTGTATCACATCAACTGGCTGCAGAATGCGTTGACGCTTCCAGGCAACGGCGTGCCTGTGCTGGCAACCGTATTGGGCACCGACATGCAGCTGCTAAAGCTCCCGGGCATGACGAAATTGCTGCGGCGCGCGCTTCGCGGCCGCCGCGTCGCCATCTGCCCCAACGCAGAATGGATGTTGCCGGAACTGCGTCAGCGATTCGGCGATATCGCCGAGATCCAGTCAGTCCCTTTCGGCATTGATTCCAGCTGGTTTGCAATTCAGCGCGCCGAGATATCCGAAGGCAAGCCCAAGTGGCTGTGTGTTTCCAGGCTTACGCGGGGCAAGATCGGCACGCTGTTCCAATGGGGGCAGCCGTACTTCTCTGATGGCCTGCGCGAACTTCATCTCTTCGGCCCGATGCAGCAGGAACTGGCGCTGCCGGACTGGGTTCACTATCACGGCGCCACAACGCCTGAATCGCTGTATCGCGACTGGTTTCCGCAGGCGTGTGGGCTAGTTACGATGAGTCAACATGCCGAAGGCAGGCCCCAAGTGATACTGGAAGCCATGGCTGCGGGACTGCCCATCATTGCCTCGCGCCTACCCGCGCACGAAGATTTGCTGAGCCACCGCCACACTGGTCTGCTATGCAGCAATGCCACCGAACTGGGCGAGGCACTAGCAGTGCTGGATGAGAGATCAACGAATGCCGAGATCGGTCAGCACGCTCGGGATTGGGCAAAAACAGAGATCGGCACTTGGGACGATTGCGCCGCACGCTACACCGCTATATACGAACGTCTGATTGAAAAATAGCAACGGTATGACGGTCTGGCATTGGATGGTTCCGGCTTCATCGGCCGTCACATGGTCGAGACATTGGCGGGAAGTGGGAAGAGCGTTATCGCCGCCACCACAAAATCAACCGACTTTGCCCACCCTCCCATCGAAAATGTGGTGGTGGCGTTAGACAAGCCCGATGACTTCGCTCCACTACTTGCCCGCAACCAGTCGTAGTGCACGCCCCCCTCCAGCAGTACGCCCGGAAGTACCGCATACGCCCCGCTGATGGAACTTGATGGCAATCTCCGCAGGGCGCTTAGCTTACTAACCGCATTGCAGGACGCCCAGAATTGCTCTCTGCTCTCTCTGCTCTCTGTGTCCTCGGGAGGAGCTCTTTATGGTGACCGAAAAGGTCAGGCTGCCAAAGAAGCGGATCCTCTCCTGCCACGCTCGTATCACGGCGCCACCAAGGCCTCACTTGAGCATTTCATCAACGCTTGGCCGGAGCAATATGGTGCCGCGGCCGTAGTGCTTCGCCCATCGAATGCCTAGGGACCTGGACAGGCTCCTCGTAGCGGATTTTGGATCATCCCGGCGACTTTCGAATCCAGCTGGAAACAATCTCCAATGACCTTGTGGGGCGACGGTAGCGCCGTGCGCGACTACATCTACATCGACGACTTCGTGCGCTTATGCTTGGCCGTATTGGACAAGCCGTTTGCTCGCGGAATCTAAACTTATAACGCATCGAGCGGCGAATCCGTAAGCCTATGCAGTTTATGGACACGATCCGAGCGGCCACCGGCCCGCCTCTTGAATGCCGTCACGAGCCATCGCGCGCATTTGATATTCAGCACATCATTCCCGATAACGTCGCCGCAATGGCACGTTACGTCCGGAAAGCGAGGGCACCATTGAACGAAGGTCTTCAGCACTCATGGTCGTGGTTTAGGAATAGACGGTAGCCACCCTTAGCTTTTCCGCGCTAGACATTGCCTCTCTCATTTCCTTCCAATGCGCCCGCGTGCACCGATAAAAAACGCTCGTCCAATGGACCACGTGGCAATGTCTGCGACTATTGTCACCAGGCGGAGAGCGAGAATCGCCGAAAGCAATGCGGCCAACTGAATCGGGCATGGCTGCAATAGAGCAAACACCGCATCGGTAACACCCCATCCTTGCGGAGCGAATATGGCGAAATTGCCAACGGACGCGGCTGTAGTGTAGGTCGTGACCAGTGCGGTCGAAGGACAGGTAAAGAACGGCTCGCCGAATGCTTTCGCCACTACCGTGAATGCAACGCCGACCCCTACCCATACCAGGCCAAGAAGAAAAACGGCAATAATCCAATGGATTATTCGCGAACGGCGATGCTGATTCGGGAAAAGCAGGAGGGGAGAAAAGCAACCAACGCCCCCGCATGCCATCATTAAAATCGCCAATCTCGTGGCAGGGGCACCGCCATCAAACAAGGCTAAACCAAGCGCGCCTGAGGCAAGAGCGGCGCCCGTTGCGATTGCCACCATGTCAGCGAGTAGCAACCGCGCAAGGTGACCGGCAGATGCTTGAATTTCGTCATGGATATCCGCATAGCGGGCAAGCGAATGCCAGATGCCTCCGGGAATGAAACGTGCCGGCAGCCTGTTGACGTAGCTTGACAATGTCCGGGAATAGACGCGTTCGATGCCAAGAACGAACTGAACTCGCCACAAGGCAAAAGCCGTGAGTGGATGCAACATGGCAAGCCAGAGGGCTGCGAACACCAGCAATGGAACAGATGCCGACCGGTATAGATTAGCTACGGCCGTCCAATGCAGCGAAAGGTACCCTCCAATGCATAGAACGGCGGCAATGAGAAAAACATGCTGCACCCAACGCAGGAATTGGCGCCATCGTGGCAACTTGGCGTCGCTACTCGGCATCCACCGCTCGCCCGGTTTCGATGTTAGTCATGACTTCTTCCGCCCTACGCACAAAGAAAGTATGCACATGCGCTCCAATTCGACTGCGATGAAAGTCCAGCGCTAAATCGTCAGACCACGCTATCTTGGCGTTTTCCATAGCAGCCAGATATATCCCGGGAACGCCCAGTAGGCGACACGCCGAAAAAAGCGCGCCAAGGCAAGGTTTCGACCCGGGAATAAGTACTCGGCCTGGTAGCGCGCAGGATCGTCGAGCACTTCCGTGGTGATGTCCTCAATCTTGAAATTCGCCACCAGCCCAAGCAGCTGCTTCCATGTCATGTGCCGCTCGTAGTAATGGGCGCCACGCCCGAGCAGGCGCAGATAGACATGCGCCCAGCTGACGGGAATAACCGAGAGCAATGGCAGTTTGTAGTGCTGCTCTATCGGATTCCATCGGTTCGTGGCAGCGAAATAGCAGACCCCACCTGGCTTTAGTACTCGCTCGATTTCATTCATCAGGCGAAAGGGGTCGGGCACATGCTCATACACCTGCGCGCAGAGGACGACATCGAAACTGGCGTCAGGCATATCGATATTCATCGCATCCCCCACCCTGAATTCCAGATTGGGTGCCTGATGACTGTCCTGCGCAAACTTCACGGCCTTTGCATCGATATCGATGCCGGTCAACGACCCAACGTGCGGCGCGAGCTCTGCATCGATAATGCCTGTCGAGCATCCGACATTGAGCACGTCGGCCACGGCAAGCCGTTCACCAAGCGCTCCCTCAAGGATAAGGCGGGTCGTGGTCGCCTTGCGTATGCGACCTTCGTCGGAATACATCTCGACATGCTTCTCGGCGAAATCGTGCTGGTACCCGCGATTGCTCTTACCCATTACCGATTTCCGCGGTGTTGGCAACGAATTCTTCCGCAGCCTCGCTGCTGCCCGCAGCCATTGGACAGGAATCGATAACTGCCACCAGCGTGTCGCGACTCACAGTCCCCTTGCCTCCCGCAGAAATAAAAACAGCGTTCATGCCTTGCGCAGCTCCAACTGATATCCGGACGCCATCGCTTTTGAAGAGGGCCAAAGCTTTGCCATGGCCCAAAAGACAAGATTGACCAATGGGATCAACAGCATGAGCACGGGCAAACCCGGAACAAGCCGCCAACGGCTGCCCGATTGCATCGGTTCCGCCAAAGCCAGGCAGGTCAGCAACCCCGCGGCCTGCAAAGCGTTACAGGCTGGCTGCATCGCCCTGATTTCCAAACCAGCAAGTTCCGCACTACGGCGCCACCCGTGCGGGGTCCATCGCTGGTAGTCGTGAGGTGCGTCATGGATGGGATAGAGGAACGGCATGGACACGTACGCCACTCCATCCGGCCGTAGCACCCGAGCGATTTCCGCAAGCACTTGATCCGGCATACGCACATGCTCCAGGACCTCCAGGCAAGCGACAGCGTCGAATGTTCCGTCCGCAAATGGCAGGCATGCGGCATCGGCGAACACGTCAGGCCGGGCGCCATACAGCACCTGGCCCGTCGCCGGGTAATCCAGGGCAACGTATTGGACTTCGGGACCAAGGTGCGTTTGCAGCCAGCGGTCGGCGGCCCCGATGTCGAGCACCCTGCCTTCTGCACCCACCAGTCCGGCTGGAGGTATCTTCGGCCCCATCAACCACTGCGGGTGAAGCGGTGTTCGCGCCACCCACCTCGACAACGCCCGTAGCCGATTCATTCCCGCCCGGGCCGGTTGTATGTCAACGAGGTGATCTGCTCGGAAATCAACCCGATCAGAAAGATGATCACCGCCGCACTGAACAGCAACGCGCTCATGTTGGTGAAGCGGTGCATGGTGAGGAAGGTGTACGCGTAGTACCCCAGCCCCAAGGCGAAGAACCCACCGGCCACCGGCGCGAACAGCTTCAATGGCGAATACAGCGTGGCGATCTTGAAGATGATCAGCAGGAAGCGGATGCCGTCCTTGATCGGGCGGATGTGGCTCTTGCCGATGCGCCTGGCCACCGGGATCGGTTCGTAGGCCACCGCGTACGCACTGCGGAAGAAGGCCATGGTGCTGGTGGTGGGATAGGAGAAACCGTTCGGCAACAGGTGCAGGAACTCACGGAACTTGTCCGCGCGCACCACCCGGAACCCGGAGGTCAGGTCGCGCACCCGCGCGCCGGTCATGCGGCTGGCCAGCCAGTTGTAGAAGGTGTTGGCCAGGCCCCGGCTCATGCCCGCCTGCCCCGACCAGTCGCGGGCCCCGACCACCATGTCGTAGCCCTCCTCCAGCCGCTGCAACAGCCGCGGGATGTGCGCCGGATCGTGCTGGCCATCGGCATCCATGAACACGATGACCTCGCCGCTGGCCGCCCGTGCGCCGCGCTTGATCGCCGCCCCGTTGCCCATCGAATACGGCGAAGCCAGCACCCGCGCGCCCGCCTGGGTGGCGACCAGCGCTGTGTCGTCGGTGGAACCGTCGTCGACCACGATCACCTCGGCCTCCGGCAGCAGCGCCCGCAGCGTGGACAAGGTCCCGCGCAATCCGCCGGACTCGTTCTTGGCCGGTAAAACGATCGAAAGCCGCATCAGTACTCCCCTTTCGGACAGGGTAAGCCAGCACCGCCGATCAGGAAAGCCGCAAGACCCCCGTAGGAGCGCCCCTTGGGCGCGATGCTTTTGCGATCAAGCCATCTGGCCGCGGAGCATCGCGCCCAAGGGGCGCTCCTACAGGGGTGGTTTGTGACCTGTTGCGACAGGTTGTGATCGCGGCCACCGGGCGAAACCCGCGCCGTGCGGTAAAGTTGCCGCTGGCCCGGATCTTGCGTCGACACCCCGGGTATCACGCCAATCCGGGGAATGCCTGATGAATGCCGCTGTCGCCAATACCGCCAACCTCGTCGGCATCACCGGCATCGCCCGCCGCCTGGTCATGGACGGGGCCATGGACGAAAACACCGCCCGTAGCGCGATGACCGATGCCTCCAACGCCAAGGTGCCACTGGCGCACTGGATCGGCGAGAAGAAACTGGTCTTGCCGGGACAACTGGCTGCGGCCAACGCCATCGAATTCGGTATCCCGCTGCTGGACGTGAGCGCCTTCGACCCGATCCACAACGCGCTCAAGCTGGTCAGCGAAGAACTGCTGCAGAAACACCAGGTGCTGCCCCTGTTCAAGCGCGGCAATCGCTTGTACGTGGGCATCACCGATCCGACCCAGACCCGGGCCCTGGACGATATCAAGTTCCACACCAACCTGGTGGTGGAACCGATCCTGGTTGCCGAGGACCAGCTCAAGCGCACCCTGGACCTGTGGTCCAGCGCCAACGATGTGATGGGTGGCGACGACGACGATGAAGGCCTGGAGAACCTGGAGACCAGCGGCGGCGACGACGACCTGGCCAGCAACGACAGCGGCATCGACTCCAAGGGTGACGACACCCCGGTGGTCAAGTTCGTCAACAAGGTGCTGATCGACGCGATCAAGCGCGGCGCCTCCGACATCCACTTCGAACCCTACGAAACCGACTACCGGGTGCGCCTGCGCATCGACGGCATCCTCAAGCAGGTGGCCAAGGCCCCGGTGAAATTGAACATGCGCATCGCCGCGCGCCTGAAGGTCATGGCCCAGTTGGACATCGCCGAGAAGCGCGTGCCGCAGGACGGCCGGATCAAGCTGAATTTGAGCAAGAGCAAGCAGATCGACTTCCGCGTCAGCACCTTGCCGACCCTGTTCGGCGAAAAGATCGTGCTGCGCATCCTGGACGGCAGCGCGGCCAAGCTGGGCATCGAGAAGCTGGGCTACGAGGACGACCAGCAAGAACTGTTCGTCAACGCGGTGAAGAAGCCCTACGGCATGGTCCTGGTCACCGGCCCCACCGGCTCGGGCAAGACCGTGTCGCTGTATACCGCGCTGAACATCCTCAACGACGATCAGCGCAACATCTCCACGGTCGAGGACCCGGTCGAAATCCGCGTGCCCGGGATCAATCAGGTGCAGATGAACGTGAAGCGCGGCATGACCTTCGCCGCGGCCCTGCGCAGCTTCCTGCGCCAGGACCCGGACGTGATCATGGTCGGTGAGATCCGCGACCTGGAAACCGCCGAGATCGGCATCAAGGCCGCGCAGACCGGGCACATGGTGCTGTCCACCCTGCACACCAACGACGCCCCGCAGACCATCGCCCGCCTGATGAACATGGGCGTGGCCCCGTTCAACATCACCTCATCGGTGACCCTGGTCATCGCCCAGCGCCTGGCCCGGCGCCTGTGCAACAACTGCAAGAAGCCTTCGCAGCTGCCCGAACACGCGCTGCTGGCCGAAGGCTTCACCGAGGAAGAAGTGCGCAATGGCTTCACCCTGTACGAGGCGGTCGGCTGCGAGGAATGCACCGAGGGCTACAAGGGCCGCACCGGCATCTACCAGGTGATGCCGATGAGCGAGGAAATCTCCGCGATCGTGCTGGAAGGCGGCAACGCCATGCAGATCGCCGAGGCCGCGCAGAAAGCCGGCGTGCGCGACCTGCGCCAGTCGGCCCTGCTCAAGGTCCGCAACGGCCATACCAGCCTGGCCGAGATCAACCGCGTCACCAAGGATTGATCCTGCAGGAGCGGGCCTTGCCCGCGATGCCCTCCGTCGGGATCGTCGATGCGGGCCGAAAAGCATCGCGCCCAAGGGGCGCTCCTACGGGGAATTCCAACGACCCGCTTTTGTAGGAGCGGGCCTTGCCCGCGATGCTTTCCGTCGGGATCGTCGATGCGGGCCGAAGGGCATCGCGCCCAAGGGGCGCTCCTACGGGGAATTCCAACGACCCGCTTTTGTAGGAGCGGGCCTTGCCCGCGATGCTCTCCGTCGGGATCGTCGATGCGGGCCGAAGGGCATCGCGCCCAAGGGGCGTTCCTACGGGGAATTCCAACGACCCGCTTTTGTAGGAGCGGGCCTTGCCCGCGATGCTCTCCGTCGGGATCGTCGATGCGGGCCGAAGGGCATCGCGCCCAAGGGGCGCTCCTACGGGGCTTGTTTTCCAAACCCTGCGGGCCGTCACAGTGGCAAATACCGCTGGGGCCGATTACCGGCTACCATGCGATTCACATTGTCCGGCGTGGGGATGCCGGTAGGGGTTAACGTCATGGCCATCACTCGTTCCGCAGCAAAGACCGCCACGCCCGCCAACACACCGTTGCCGGTGTTCGTGTGGGAGGGCAACGACAAGCGCGGCGTCAAGATGAAGGGCGAGCAGCAGTCCAGGAACGTCAACTTCCTGCGTGCCGAGCTGCGCAAGCAGGGCATCACCCCGACCGTGGTCAAGCCCAAGGGCAAGCCGCTGTTCGGCGCCGCCGGCAAGACCATCCAGCCGAAGGAGATCGCCTTCTTCAGCCGGCAGATGGCGACGATGATGAAATCGGGCGTGCCCATCGTGCAAGCCCTTGAGATCATCGGCAACGGCCACAAGAACGCGCGCATGAGCAAGATGATCGGTGCGATCCGCGCCGACGTCGAAGGCGGCTCCTCGCTGCACGAGGCGATCAGCAAGTACCCGGTGCAGTTCGACGAGCTGTACCGCAACCTGGTGATGGCCGGCGAAGGCGCCGGCGTGCTGGAGACGGTGCTCGACACCATCGCCAACTACAAGGAAAACCTGGAAACCCTGAAGGGCAAGATCAAGAAGGCCCTGTTCTATCCGGCCATGACGATCGCCGTCGCCCTGCTGGTCAGCTCGATCCTGCTGGTCTGGGTGGTGCCGCAATTCGAGGAAGTGTTCAAGGGCTTCGGCGCCGACCTGCCCGCGTTCACCAAGATGATCGTCGCCGCCTCGCGTTTCATGGTCGCGTACTGGTGGCTGATCCTGATGATCGTGGCAGGCTCGATCTTCGCCTTCATTTTCTTCAAGAAGCGCTCGCTGGCCTTCCAGCACTTCCTGGACAAGCTGATACTGAAGGTGCCGGTGGTCGGCCAGATCATGCATAACGCCTCGATCGCGCGTTTCGCGCGGACCCTGGCGGTGACCTTCAAGGCCGGCGTGCCGCTGGTGGAGGCGCTGGAAACCATCTCCGGCGCCACCGGCAACACCGTGTACGAGAAAGCCGTGCTGCGCATGCGCGACGACGTGGCCGTGGGCTATCCGGTCAACGTGTCGATGAAGCAGACCAACCTGTTTCCGCACATGGTCATCCAGATGACCGCCATCGGCGAGGAAGCCGGTGCCCTCGACGCGATGCTGTTCAAGGTCGCCGAGTACTACGAGCAGGAAGTGAACAACGCGGTGGACGCGCTGGCCAGCCTGATCGAGCCGCTGATCATGGTGTTCATCGGCGTGATCGTCGGCGGCATGGTCATCGGCATGTACCTGCCCATCTTCAAGCTCGCCGCCGTCGTCGGTTAAGACCGCATGGCGTTCCTGGATCGCGCTGCAAGGGCACCGACATGCAATGCGGTCCAAACGCGCCGCCGCGCGCACACGACACGCGATTGCGGGCCCTGCTTGGGCCTGTCTTGACCTTCCCGCAGGCGAATTGAATGGCATTCCTGGACCAAAACCCGGAACTCGGGTATCCCCTCGCGGCCGGACTGGGCCTGCTGGTGGGCAGTTTCCTCAACGTGGTGATCCTGCGCCTGCCGCGGCGCCTGGAATGGCAGTGGAAGCGCGACGCGACCGAGATCCTGGAACAGCCGGAGATCTACGACCCGCCGCCACCAGGCATCGTGATCGAGCCTTCGCACTGCCCGCACTGCAAGCACAGGCTGTCCTGGTACGAGAACATCCCGGTGTTCAGCTGGCTGGTGCTGCGCGGCAAGTGCCGCCATTGCCATGCGCCGATCTCCGCGCAATATCCCCTGGTCGAACTGCTGACCGGCCTGCTGGCAGTGGTCTCGGTCTGGCAATTCGGCTTCGGTTGGCAGGGCTTCGGCGCGATCGTGCTGAGCTGTTTCCTGGTCGCCCTGTCCGGCATCGACCTGCGCACCCAGCTGCTGCCCGACCAACTGACCCTGCCGTTGATGTGGCTGGGCCTGGTCGCCAGCCTGGACAGCCTGTACATGCCGGCCAAGCCGGCGCTGCTGGGCGCGATCGCCGGCTATGCGTCGTTGTGGACGGTGTGGTGGCTGTTCAAGCAACTGACCGGCAAGGAAGGCATGGGCCATGGCGACTTCAAGCTGCTCGCCGCGCTGGGGGCCTGGGTCGGCCTGCAGGGCGTGCTGCCGATCATCCTGCTGTCGTCCCTGGTCGGCGCGATCATCGGTTCGGTATGGCTGGCCACCCAGGGCCGCGACCGCGCCACCCCGATCCCGTTCGGCCCGTACCTGGCCATCGCCGGCTGGATCGTGTTCTTCTGGGGCCAGCAGATGATCGACGCCTACATGAAGTTCTCCGGCCTGGGCTAACCCCGTAGGAGCGGGCCTTGCCCGCGATGCTCTTCGTCAGGATCCGTGGATGCGGGCCGAAAGGCATCGCGCCCAAGGGGCGCTCCTACATAATGCGGGCATGAGCGATTACTTCATCGGACTGACCGGCGGCATCGCCTCGGGCAAGAGCGCGCTGGAACGTGAATTCGTCGCGTGTGGGGTGTTCGTCGCCGACGCCGACCTGATCGCACGCCAGATCGTAGAACCGGGGCAGCCGGCGCTGGCCGCCGTGGTCGAGGCCTTCGGCAAGCTGGTGCTGACCGCGGAGGGCCGGCTGGATCGCGCGGCGTTGCGCGCCCGGGTATTCGACGATGAACCCGCGCGCCGAGCGCTGGAAGGGATCCTGCATCCGCTCATCCGCATCCGCTTGCATGAACAGTGCCGGGCCGCAGCGAGCGCCTATGCGATCGCGATGATCCCGCTGCTCACGGAGGGCGGCGGCCGCGACGGCTATCCCTGGCTGGACCGGATCCTGGTGGTGGATGCGCCGCACACCATGCAGAAGGCGCGACTGATGCAGCGCGACGGCATCGACGACGCACTGGCCGAAAAAATGATCGCCGCCCAGGCTACCCGCGCCCAGCGCCTGGCCCTGGCCGACGACATCGTGGTCAACGACGGCGACCGCGCCGCGCTGCGCGAAGCCATCGCCGAACTCGACGCCCGCTACCGCGCATTAGCCGCCACCCCGTAGGAGCGGGCCTTGCCCGCGATGCCCTTCGTCGGGATCGTCGATGCGGGCCGAAAGGCATCGCGCCCAAGGGGCGCTCCTACGGATATGGGTGTCTTTTTCCGATATGGCCTTGCGGCTTCGGACTACATACCCGGGTCCGGGGCTACGAAACAATCCTGTCATGACGGCACTCACCTACCCCCGCAACAACGGCCATGCCGCGCTGCGACGCGAGCGAATGCAATTGACCGGGCAGATCTACCACCTGACCATCACCACGCACATGCGCACTCCGGTCTTTCGCGATTTCGAAGGCGCCTGTGCGGCATCACGTGCGTTCGAGAACCAAGCCTTCCTCGGAGATTCGATGATGCTGGCTTGGGTGCTGATGCCGGATCATGCGCATTGGTTGTTGCAGCTTGGCGAAGGTGGTTCGTTGAGCGCAGTCGTATCCAGATTGAAGTCCGCGAGCAGCCGCTGCGTGAACCAGGCAATGGGTACGCAAGGTCCGGTGTGGAGCCGCGCATTCCACGACCATGCGCTACGTGACGACGAGGGTGTAGCCGGTACCGCGCGATACATCGTCGCCAATCCCCTGCGTGCAGGTCTGGTCGAGAGGCTCGCCAATTACCCGTTCTGGAATTCCATCTGGCTGTAGGAGCGCCCCTGGGGCGCGATGCCTTTCGGCCCGCATCCACCGATCCCGACGAAGAGCATCGCGGGCAAGGCCCGCTCCTACGGAGGGGTTGTAGGAGCGCCCCTTGGGCGCGATGCCCTTCGGCCAGACCGCGCAGGAGCATCGCGGGCAAGGCCCGCTCCTACAAGGACGGCCACAGGCCGCGGATGGCGGCGATGCCCTGGGCGCCGTGCTGGCGTGCCTGGCCGAGGTACGCGGGGGTGAGGCCGCCGATGGCGTAGATCGGCAGGGAAACCGATTCGCGCAGCCGGGCGAAGCCTTCCCAGCCCAATACCTCGCCACCGGCATGGCTGGCGGTGGCCAGCACGCTGCCGACCACGGCGAAGTCGCAGTCGAGCGCCTCGGCCATCTTCAGCTCGCTGGCATCGTGGCAGGACGCGGCAACCGCGGCGTCGGCAGCCAGCGGACGTGCAGAAAGTCCGGACAGTTGCGCGGCGCGCAGATGCACGCCGACGCCCAGTTCGCGGGCCAGTTCGATATCGCCGTTGACCAGCACTTCGACCCCGGTCCTGCGGCAAAGCGCGACCGCTGCGGTCACCAGCTGCCGCCAGCGCGGTTGCGCGTGCAGGCCCGGCGCGCGCAACTGCACCCGTCCGATGCCGCCGGACTTCAATGCCTGCGCCAGGCCCGCCAGCCAGGCCGCGTCGTCGGCGCCAGGCTCCGGCGTCACCAGGTAGCGGTCGGGCTGGCGCAGCGCCGCCACCACCGGGCGATCGGCGGGCGGCATGGGGTAGCGGGAAAGTTTCTCCGGCGCCACCCAGGCCAGGGCCTGGCCTTCGATCCCGCGCGGCGTGCCCTGCCACGCGACCACGTGGCGCACGTCCAGGCGCAGGCGCTTGTCCGGATATTGCTGGGGTACCTCGATCAGCGGCGGCCCCACCTTCACGGTGATGCCGAGTTCTTCCTGCAGCTCGCGGACCAGCGCGTCTTCCGGCGATTCGCCCGGCTCGCGCTTGCCGCCGGGGAATTCCCACAATCCGGCCAGGTCGCGGCCGTCGGTACGACGCGCCAGCAGGATGCGTCCGCGTGCATCGGTGATGGCCGCGGCGACGACGTGGATGGAGCGCAGGGAATCAGGCATGCCCGGAGCTTGCCGGGAATCGGGCGCCGAACGCAAATCGATCGCCGCAACATCGCCCGTCCGTAGGAGCGCCCCTTGGGCGCGATGCCCTTCGGTCTGACCGCGCAGGCATCGCGGGCAAGGCCCGCTCCTACGAAGCGGGTGTAGGAGCGCCCCTTGGGCGCGATGCCCTTCGGCCAGACCGCGCAGGAGCATCGCGGGCAAGGCCCGCTCCTACATCACCGGTCAGCTCAACTGGCCGTGGCAGTGCTTGAACTTCTTGCCGCTGCCGCAGGGGCATGGATCGTTGCGGCCGACCTTGGGACCGTCGCGCACGACCGGGGAGAAACCGAGTTGCGCGGCTTCGACGTCGGCCGCTTCCTCATCGGCGCTGTAACCGCCGGCTTCCTGGTGCTGGAACTGCAGCTGCTGCTCGCGGGCCACGGCCAGGCGCCGCTCCTCGGCTTCCAGCGCGGCCACTTCCTCTTCGCTGCGGATGCGCACGCGGGCGAGGATGGTCACCACCTCGCGCTTGACCTTTTCCAGCATGTCCGAGAACAGCTCGAAGGCCTCCTTCTTGTATTCCTGCTTCGGCTGCTTCTGCGCATAGCCGCGCAGGTGGATGCCCTGGCGCAGGTAATCCATGCTGGCCAGGTGCTCCTTCCAGCTCTTGTCGAGCACGGTGAGCATGATGTGCTTCTCCAGCGAGCGCATGGTCTCCGGGCCAAGCTGCGCTTCCTTCTCGTCGAAGTGCGCGGTCATCGCTTCCTGCACGCGGCGGCTGATGGCCTCGGCGTCCAGCTCCTCGGTTTCCGTCGGCCAGCGCGTGACCGGCAGCGACAGGCCGGCCTCCACCGCCAGCTCCTGCTCCAGTCCCTGCAGGTCCCACTGCTCGTCCACCGAGTTCGGCGGCACGAAGCGCGCGACCAGGTCCTCGACCACGTCGCCGCGGATGCCGTCGATGTTGTCCTTGACCGATTCGGCGTCCAGCAGTTCGTCGCGCTGGCTGTAGATCACCTTGCGCTGGTCGTTGTTGACGTCGTCGAAGTCGAGCAGGTTCTTGCGGATGTCGAAGTTGTGCGCTTCGACCTTGCGCTGCGCCTTCTCGATCTGGCGGCTGACCAGCTTGTCCTCGATGACGTCGTCTTCCTTCATGCCGATCAGCTTCATCGCCTTCTGCACCCAGTCGGAGGCGAAGATGCGCATCAGGTTGTCTTCGAGCGACAGGTAGAAGCGCGAGGAGCCCGGGTCGCCCTGGCGGCCGGAACGGCCGCGCAGCTGGTTGTCGATGCGGCGCGATTCGTGGCGTTCGGTACCGACGATGTGCAGGCCGCCAGCGGCCTTGACCTGGTCGTGGCGCTGCTGCCATTCGGCCTTGACCTTGGCGCGGTCGGCATCGCTGGCATCTTCCGGCAATTGTTCCAGCGCCGCTTCCAGCGAGCCGCCGAGGACGATGTCGGTGCCGCGGCCGGCCATGTTGGTGGCGATGGTGATCGCCCCGGGCATGCCGGCATTGGCGACGATCTGCGCTTCGCGCTCATGCTGCTTGGCGTTGAGCACTTCATGGGCCACGCCGGCCTTGCTCAGGTGCTCGGACAGCAGCTCGGAGGTCTCGATCGAGGTGGTGCCGACCAGCGCCGGCTGGCCGCGCGCGTAGCAATCCTGGATGTCGGCCAGCACCGCGTTGAACTTGCCGGTGCGGTTGAGGAACACCTGGTCGGGCGAATCCTTGCGCACGGTCGGGCGATTGGTCGGGATGACGATCACTTCCAGGCCGTAGATGCTCTGGAATTCGAACGCTTCGGTATCGGCCGTGCCGGTCATGCCGGACAGCTTCTTGTACATGCGGAACAGGTTCTGGAAGGTGATGCTGGCCAGGGTCTGGTTCTCGCGCTGGACCGGCACGCCTTCCTTCGCCTCGACCGCCTGGTGCAGGCCGTCGGACCAGCGGCGCCCGGTGAGGGTGCGGCCGGTGAATTCGTCGACGATGATCACTTCGCCATCGCGCACGATGTAATCGACGTCGCGCTGGTAGATGGCGTGGCCGCGCAGGGCGGCGTTGAGGTGGTGGACCACGCTCAGGTTGTTGGCGCCGTACAGGCTGTCCTGCTCGTCCTTGAGGATGCCGGCTTCGCGCAGCAGTTCCTCGGCGTGCTGCATGCCCTCTTCGGACAGGTGCACCTGCTTGCCTTTCTCGTCGACCCAGTAGTCGCCCTCGCCTTCCTCGGTTTCCTGCTTGATCAGCTTGGGCACGATGCGGTTGACGCGGATGTACAGTTCCGGCGATTCGTCGGCCGGGCCGGAGATGATCAGCGGGGTGCGCGCTTCGTCGATCAGGATCGAGTCGACTTCGTCGACGATGGCGTAATGCAGGCCGCGCTGGTAGCGGTCCTCGCGCGACATCGCCATGTTGTCGCGCAGGTAGTCGAAACCGAATTCGTTGTTGGTGCCGTAGGTGATGTCGGCGGCATAGGCCTCGCGTTTGTCGCCGTGCGGCATGCCCGGGTAGACCACGCCGACGCTCATGCCCAGCCAGCCGTACAGCTTGCCCATCCACGCGGCGTCGCGTCGCGCCAGGTAGTCGTTGACGGTGACCACGTGCACGCCCTTTCCTTCCAGCGCGTTCAAGTACACCGGAAGCGTGGCCACCAGGGTCTTGCCTTCGCCGGTGCGCATCTCGGCGATCTTGCCCAGGTGCAGGACCATGCCACCGATCAGCTGCACGTCGTAATGGCGCATACCCAGCACGCGGCGCGAGGCTTCGCGGCACACGGCGAAGGCTTCGGGCAGGATCTTGTCCAGCGCTTCGCCGTCGGCGATGCGCTTCTGCATTTCGGGGGTCTTGGCCTTCAGCGCTTCGTCGGAGAGCTTTTCAAGCTCCGGTTCCAGCGCGTTGATCTTGCCGACGCTGCGCTGGAGCTGCTTGAGCAGGCGTTCGTTGCGACTACCAAATACACGGGTGAGCAGACTGTTGATCATGTAGGGAACCGGATTGGGAAGGAGCGTGGGGCGCGGCCGGCGGCCTGGTGCCCGCTTCCGCCGCCCAAAACGAAACAGGGCGCAACGCGCCCTGTCGGCAACACACCATTGTAGCTTGGGGCGGCCCCCAGGGAATCAAGGCGTCGCCCTTGTGCGTAGGAGCGGGCCTTGCCCGCGATGCTTTTGACGGCCATCTGACCGAAGAGCGAAGAGCATCGCGCCCAAGGGGCGCTCCTACGGGAATCGTTCAGCCGCGCCTGATCTTGCCGACCGGGGTCGGACCGTCGCCGAGGAACTTGCGCGGGTTGACCACGCGCCCGTTTTCCCAGACCTCGAAATGCACGTGCGCGCCGGTGGAGCGACCGGTCGAGCCGGCCTTGGCGATCTCCTGGCCCACCCGCACCAGGTCGCCCACGCGCACGACCAGACGTGAGTTGTGCGCGTAGCGGGTGACGTAGCCGTTGCCGTGGTCGACGTCGACCACGTTGCCGTAGCCGCTCTTGACTCCGGCGAAGCTGACTACGCCGTCGGCCACGGCCAGCACCGGATCGCCGACGCTGGCCTTGAAATCGATGCCCTTGTGGAACGCGCCACCGCCGCCGAACGGATCGGCACGGCCGCCGAAACCGGAGGTGATGTAGCTGTTGACGATGGGCATGCGCGACGGGGTCGCGTTCTTGTCCAGCTCGCGATTGAACAGCAGCGCCTCAAGCACCGACAACTGCTTGCCGGAAGCGGCGAACTGGCGTTCCAGCTGGTCCACGCCCGCATTCAATGCCTGCGGGGCCATGTCGTAGGCCTTGTCGTTGCCGCCGACGCCGACCGGCTCGTTGAAATCGAATTCGCCGTCCTGCAGCTGGCCGACCCGGGTCAGGCGTTCGCCCAGCGCGTTGAGGCGGTTGGCCTGGGCCTGCAGCTCGCCCAGGCGCGCGGCCATGGCGTTGACTTCCTGCTGGGCGCCGCGGCGCACCTGGTCCAGTTGCGCCTGCTGCTTGTCGGCCTTGGCCTGCAGCAGCGAGACCTGGGCCATGCCGGCGGCGCTGCGCACGCCCGCGCCCAGGAGCAGGCCGGTGAAGAGGAGGATTCCCGCGCTGGCGAGCGGGCGCGAGTGAATGAATCCACGTACCTGGCCCGAGGCGTTGGTTCGCGCGTGCGCCAACCGGGTGCGTGAATTGTTTACGATGGTCTGGAAAGTCATGGATACCGATGTCTGATTCGAAGTCCCCACCGCGTCGTGCTTCATCGCCACAGCCCGCCTTGCGGGCTGCGATGTCCGATGCCGCCACCGACCCGGTGCGCCATGCCCTGTGGCTCGACGCGATGGAACAGTTGCTTCGCCCCTGTCTGCCGCCTGCCCTTGCGCCCCACTGCAAGCTGGGGAACGTGACCGGCGGAAAACTCGTTTTTATCGTCGATTCACCGGTGTGGCACGCCAAATTGCGACTTGCCGCACCCGAGCTGATCAACTTGGCCCGATCCGTCGGGTTTGCAGCCACCGAGGTGGTTGCGAAGACTACGACTGCACCTTTCCAGCGGCCCCCACCGGCCGGACTTGCGGTCAAACCCATGTCGGAAGCTGCACGCAATGCACTCAAAGCCGCCTTGGCATCCCTGGACGACCCCACATCGGACGATTCCGACTCCGTGGGGTCCACCGGAGGCAACAAGCCTCTTCCTGAGCACCGGGGCGGCCGGGCCAAACGTTGAATCCGGCGCGCACAGGCCGAAGCATGGTACCGGCGAAGGGCAATGCGTTCGTTAGCTGAAAGTTAAATTATTGTAAATTCAGGGACTTGAAGGCAGTCCGGGTTCACAGTTCGGACCATGCTGCAGGTCCGGGGCAGCGGGTGCCGCTCAGACGGCCAGCACGGGGCTGGCGTAAACCACCGGGGCCGGGCCGGCCGTGGATTCGAAAGTGACTTCTTCCCAGGCCGAGCGGTCGGCCATCAACGCCCGCACCAGCTTGTTGTTGAGCGCGTGGCCCGACTTGAAGCCTTCATAGGCGCCGAGGATCGGATGCCCGGCCAGGTACAGATCGCCGATCGCGTCGAGGATCTTGTGGCGCACGAATTCGTCGGTGTAGCGCAGGCCGTCGTCGTTGAGCACGCGGAATTCGTCCAGGACGATGGCGTTGTCCATCGAGCCGCCCAGACCGAGGTTGCGCTCGCGCATGTATTCCAGGTCGCGCATGAAGCCGAAGGTGCGGGCCCGCGCGACTTCCTTGGTATAGGCGGCGGTGGAGAATTCGATCTCCGCCCGGGACTCAGAGGCCGGGATCATGGGATGGTCGAACTGCACGGTGAAGCCGACCTTGAAGCCGTCGTAGGGCACGAAGCTGGCGATCTTGTCGCCGTCGCGTACTTCCACCGGATGCTTGATGCGGATGAAGCGCTTGGGCGCGGCCTGTTCGACCACGCCGGCGGACTGCAGCAGGAACACGAACGGACCGGCCGAACCGTCCATGATCGGCAGTTCGGCCGAGGACAGTTCCACATAGGCGTTGTCGACACCCAGGCCGGCCATCGCCGACATCAGGTGCTCGACGGTCATGACCTTGGCCCCGTCGCGGCTCAGGCCGGTGCACAGGGTGGTTTCGCTGACCAGTTCGGCGCTGGCGGGGATTTCCACCACCGGATCCAGGTCGACGCGGCGGAACACGATGCCGCAGTCCACCGCTGCCGGACGCAAGGTCATGTAGACCTTTTCCCCGCTATGCAGACCCACGCCGGTGGCGCGGATCACATTCTTGAGGGTGCGCTGCTGGGTCATTCGGTGGGGAGGCCGGGAGTCGCGAAGCGAACAGTGCGCGAGATTAGCACGGAGGTGCCTGAATCTTAACGGAAGAATTGGTCTGTCTCATGCCTGAAACACTGGTGTGGCATGGCTGGCCGGGGCAAAAACCTGCCGGGCCGAACGGGCCCGGCAGCAAGGGGACATGGCAGTGTCTTACTCAACCTCCTCCTTGCGGTGGAAGGCGGGAAGGCGGCTCCGCCGGGGCTATCGGGATTCCGTTGCTGTTCGACGTCCAATGCAAGGGAAGCCTGCACTCGACATTTCACTGCAACGCACCCACATCGACTCCGGCCTACTCCTCCCCAACCCTCCCCTGCTTCGCAAGGGAGGGGGCTGTTTCAGGGCTGAATCAATCCGCCTGGCGGCGCAGGAACGCCGGGATATCCAGGTAGTCGCCGGGCAGATCGGCCACGGCCGGCGTCGAGGACGGGGCCGGGGACGACTCCGCGCTGCCGCGGCGAAGGCCCATGCCCATGCCCAGGCCGCCGACCGCGGTGGCGACCGCATCGGTATTGGCGTTGGCGTCGTACAGCGGCATGCCAGTGGTGGCGTCGCGGACCAGCTTGATCGGCGCACGCATAGGCTCGCGCATGCCTCCGGCGAGATCGCTGCCACGGCCGACCGGCTGGCGCGCCGCGACCCGGTTGAGGCCGGTGGCGACCACGGTCACGCGCACCTCGTCCTGCATGTCCGGATCCAGCACCGTGCCCAGCACGACGGTCGCGTCCTCGGCGGCGAAGCCCTCGATGGTGCGGCCCACTTCATCGAACTCGGCCATGGTGAAGTCGGGGCCGGCGGTGATGTTGACCAGGATGCCGTTGGCGCCGGACAGGTTGACGTCGTCGAGCAACGGGTTCTGGATGGCGGCCTCGGCGGCGGCCTGGGCGCGGTCGTCGCCGCGCGCCGAACCGGTGCCCATCATGGCCAGGCCCATCTCGCTCATCACCGTGCGCACGTCGGCGAAGTCGACGTTGATCAGGCCCGGACGCACGATCAGGTCGGCGATGCCCTGCACCGCGCCGAGCAGCACGTCGTTGGCGGCGCGGAAGGCCTGGATCATGGTCGCGTTGCGGCCCAGCACGGTGATCAGCTTCTCATTGGGAATGGTGATCAGCGAATCGCAGTGGTGGCTGAGTTCCTCGATGCCCTTCAGTGCGACCTGCATGCGCCGGCGGCCTTCGAACGGGAATGGTTTCGTGACCACGGCAACGGTCAGGATGCCCATTTCCTTGGCGAGCTGGGCCACCACCGGCGCGGCGCCGGTGCCGGTGCCGCCACCCATGCCGGCGGTGATGAACACCATGTCGGCGCCGTCCAGCGCGGCGATGATGCGCTCGCGATCCTCGAGCGCGGCCTGGCGGCCGACTTCCGGATTCGCGCCCGCGCCCAGGCCCTTGGTGACATTGCCGCCGAGTTGCAGTTGGGTTTTCGCGCCGCAATTGTTGATGGCCTGCGAGTCGGTGTTGGCGGTGACGAATTCAACGCCTTCCACGCTGCTGCTGACCATGTGCGCGACCGCGTTGCCGCCGCCGCCGCCGACGCCGATGACCTTGATCACCGCGTTCGGAGCCATCCTTTCAACCAGTTCGAAATGTGCCATGTCCGTTGTCCTCTTAATAGTTATGTGTGTTTAGTTGCATCGGGGTGTCGCTCAATTCCCGTTATTTCCCTTCCCGCCTCACCCACCCGCGCCGTCGCGGATGCGCTTAACCCATTCGCGGCCTCAGAACTCGCCGCGGTACCAGTTCTTCAATTTGTTGAACAGCGTCCCTGCCTTGCCGGTCGGCAGCGACGGGCGCCGCGGGTGCTCGATCTGGCTGCCCATCAGCAGCAGGCCCACGCCGGTGGCGTGCACCGGGTTGCCGACTACTTCACCCAGGCCGGTGACGTGCTGCGGGATGCCGATGCGCACCGGCATCTGCAGCATCTCCTCGGCCAGTTCGACCACGCCTTCCATCTTCGAAGCGCCGCCGGTGAGCACCATGCCGGCGCGCACCAGTTCCTCGAAACCGGAGCGGCGCAGTTCCGCCTGGACCATCTCGAAGATTTCCTCGTAGCGTCCCTGCACCGCCTGCGCCAGCGAATGGCGCGGCAAGCGGCGCGGCGGGCGGTCGCCGACGCTGGGCACCTGGATGCTTTCCTCGGCAGTCGCCAGCTGCGCCAGCGCGCAGGCGTAGCGCACCTTGATCTGTTCGGCTTCCGGCGTGGGCGTGCGCAGCATGTGCGCGATGTCGTTGGTGACATGGTCGCCGGCGATCGGCAGCGAAGCGGTGTGGCAGATCGCGCCCTGCACGAACACGGCCAGGTCGGTGGTGCCCGCGCCCATGTCGACCAGGACCACGCCGAGCTCGCGCTCGTCGCTGGTCAGCACGGCGACGCTGGACGCCAGCGAGGACAGGATCAGGTCGTCGATCTGCAGCCCGCAGCGCTGCACGCACTTGCTGATGTTGGCCGCGGCCGACTGCGCGCAGACCACCAGGTGCGCGTGCACTTCCAGGCGCACGCCGGTCATGCCGACCGGGTTGCGGATGCCTTCCTGCGAATCGTCCAGCACGTATTCGCGCGGAATCGCGTGCAGGATCTTCTGGTCGGCGGGAATGGCCACGGCCTTGGCCGCTTCCAGCACCCGGTCCAGGTCGCCCCAGGTCACTTCGCCGTCGCGGATCGGGACGATGCCGGGCGAGTTCTTGCACTGCACGTGCGCGCCGGAGATGGACGCGTAGACCGAGCGGATCTCGCAGCCGGCCATCAGCTCGGCTTCCTCGACCGCGCGCTGGATCGACTGCACCGTGGATTCGATGTCCACCACCACGCCGCGTTTGAGTCCACGCGATTCGTGCGAGCCGATGCCGATCACCTCGATCGGATTGCCCGGCGAATATTCGCCGACCAGCGCGGTGACCTTGGAAGTGCCGATGTCGAGACCGACGATCAGCGATTTGTCGCCTTTCCTATTCATGTATTCGCCTGCTGCAAAACTTTTATCGTTTTCCTGTGGATCGTCGTTGCCATCCATGGCGTCACCCTGCTGGCTTCGGCCAGTCCGGTCCGGCCATCCATGGCCGGGCGCTCGTCGGCCGCAGCAGACGCCTTGATGGCGTCCGCTTGCTCGCGGCCGCTCGCCCAGCTCAATGCAAAACCGTTGGTGTAGCGGAGATCGGCGCGCTGCAGCGGCAGCGCGTTGCGCGCCAGCAGTTGCGGCAGCATCCGTGCGAAGCGGCCCAGGCGCGGGCGCGCGTCGGTGCGGCCGAGCACTACTTGCGTGCCGTTGCTCAGGGCCAGCGACCAGCTGCCGCGGCGATCCATCACCAGGCTGTCGACCTTGAAACCGACCGGCGCGAACAGCTCGCGCGATTCGTTGTACAGCGCCACCACTTCCTTGACCTGCGAATCGGGGCCGCCGAGCAGCGGCAGCGCATCGGACGACAGCCCCTTCGGAACTGGGAACAGGCGGCCGTGTTCGGAAAGCAGGCGATCGTCGCCCCAGCGCGCGAACGGCTTGTGCTCGACCACTTCGACTTCGATCACGTCCGGCCAGCGCTTGCGCACTTCGGCGCGCTCCACCCACGGCAGCTTTTCGACCGCGTCCTGCGCACCCTGCAGGCGCACGGCGAAGAAGCCCGGCTTGGCGAAAGGCAGCACCACCGCACGCAACTGGGCCGGGTCGACGCGCTTGAACTCGCCGTGCACGCGCAACTTGGTCAGCGGCCAGCGCTCGGCGCCGATCCAGCCGTTCATCACCGCGACCACGGGCATGACGACCAGCGCAAGTGCCAGCAACCAGGTGAAGATGCGCAGCGCGGCGTTCATCGGCCGGCCACCTCCGGCAGCGTCTGTTCCAGGATCCGCCAGCACAATTCCCCGAAGCCGATACCGGCCTGCTTGGCCGACTTCGGCACCAGCGAGTGGCTGGTCATGCCCGGCGCGGTATTCACTTCGAGCAAGTAGAAGTTGCCGCTGCTGCGATCGCGCATCACGTCGACGCGACCCCAGCCGTTGCAACCGGCCGCCTGGAACGCGGCCAGCGCGATGCGGCCGATCTCGATCTCGTCCGCGCCTTCGAGCCCCGGGCAAAGGTATTGGGTATCTTCGGCCTTGTACTTGGCGTGGTAGTCGTACCACTCGCCCTTGGGCACGATCCGGATCGAAGGCAGCGCGACATCGCCCAGGATCGCCACGGTCAGCTCGTCGCCGACGATCATCTGCTCCATGAGCAGTTCGCCTGGATAACGCACCGCGAGATCGACCGCCGCCTGCAGGCCCGCATCGTCGAACACGCGCGACACGCCTACGCTGGAGCCCTCGCAGGAAGGCTTCACGATCACCGGCAAGCCGATCGCCTTGGCAGCGGCATGCACGTCGTCGCCCTTGGCCAAGCGGCGATAACCGGGGGTCGGCAGGTCCAGCGCCATCCACACCTGCTTGCTGCGGATCTTGTCCAGCGCCAACGCCGAACCGAGCACGCCGGAACCGGTATACGGCACGCCGAGCGCTTCCAGCAGGCCCTGCAACACGCCGTTCTCGCCTTCGCCACCATGCAGGATGTTGAACACGCGATCGAACTTCTTCTGTGCCAGCGCTCCGGTCAACGCGGCCACGCCATCGACGGCGGTCGCATCGACACCGCGCGACTGCAGCGCTTCCAATACGTTGCGACCGGAATCCAGCGATACTTCGCGTTCGCTGGAAGTACCGCCCAGCAGCACGGCGACCCGGCCGAATGCGCCCGGATCGGTGACTCGCGGCGCGGGAAATGCGTACGTGCTCATTCTGTCCTGCTTGCCTCGAAGCCGTGGGTGGAAAGGTGTTGTGCGAAATAACCGATGTCGCCGGCGCCCATCAGCAGCAGCAGGTCGCCGTCCTGGAGCACGTCCGGCAACACGGCCGCGAGTTCGGAAACCTGGCTGACCACGACCGGCTCGTTGCGGCCGCGCGCGCGGATCGCACGCGCAAGCGAGCGCGCGTCGGCACCGGCGATCGGCGCTTCGCCAGCGGGATAGACCTCGCTCAGCACCAGCGCATCGACTTCGGAGAGCACCGCGGCGAACGCATCGAACTGGTCGCGGGTGCGGCTGTAGCGATGCGGCTGGAAGGCGACCACCAGGCGCTTGTCCGGCCAGCCGCCACGCGCGGCGGCGAACACCGCGGCGAGTTCGCGCGGATGGTGGCCGTAGTCGTCGACCAGCTGCACACGCGCGCCGGTCGGCGTGACGATCTCGCCCAGCTCGTTGAAGCGACGGCCGATGCCGGTGAACTTCTCCAGAGCGCGTGCAATGGTTTCCGGGGCCACACCCAGTTGCCAGCCGATACAGGCGGCAGCCAATGCGTTCTGCACGTTGTGCCGACCCGGTAACGCCAGGGTCACCTGCACCTGGGTGTCTTCCGGCAGGCGCAGGGTGAAACGCATGCGCCCACCCTCCTGGGTGACGTCCTCGGCACGCACGTCGGCATTCTCGGCGAAGCCATAGCTCATGACGTGGCGTGGCGTGTCGGCGGCCAGCGCGGCCACTTCCGGATCGTCGATGCACAGCACCGCCAGCCCGTAGAACGGCAGGCGTTGCAGGAATTCGGCGAAGGCCGCCTGGACCTTGGCGAAATCGTTGTCGTAATTCTCCAGATGATCCGCATCGATATTGGTGATCACCGCCATCAGCGGATTCAGGCGCAGGAAGCTGCCATCGCTTTCGTCGGCTTCGGCCACCAGCCACTGGCCGTCGCCGAGCTTGGCGTTGGCGCCGGCGGCGAGCAGCTGTCCGCCGATGACAAAGGTCGGATCCAGCCCGCCTTCGCTGAGCACCGCCGCGGTGAGGCTGGTGGTGGTGGTCTTGCCATGGGTACCGGCAACCGCTATCCCGCGGCGGAAGCGCATCAGTTCGGCCAGCATCGCCGCGCGCGGCACGATCGGGATGCGCTGCGAACGCGCTTCCATCAGTTCCGGGTTGTCGTGCTTGATCGCACTCGACACCACCACGCAATCGGTACCGAGCACGTTGGAGGCGTTATGCCCGCGCATGACCCGCGCGCCGAGCGAAGCCAGCCGGCGCGTGGCGACATTGTCCGCGTTGTCGGAACCGGATACTTCGTAGCCGAGCGTGCACAGCACTTCGGCGATGCCGCTCATGCCGGCGCCGCCGATACCGACGAAATGCACCCGGCGGAATTCCTGGGCCAGGTTGCCGCTGTGTTGCAGGCGACGTTCGCGCGCAGCGGCCATCATCATGCTGCCTTCTCCAAAGCTGATTCTTCCAGGATGATGTCGGCGATGCGCTCGGCCGCATCGGGCCGGGCCAACGCGCGCGCGGCTTCGGCCATCGCCAGCCGCCGCGCGGCGTCGCCGGCAAGGTCGCGCAAGGTCGACTGCAATTGCGCGGCCAGCTGGTCGTCCTGCTTCAGCAGCACCGCGGCGCCGCGTTCGACCAGGTATTGCGCGTTCTTGGTCTGGTGGTCGTCGACCGCCGCGGCGAACGGCACCAGCACGCTGCCGACGCCGACCGCGCACAGTTCCGCCAGGGTCGAGGCACCGGCGCGGCAGACCACCAGGTCGGCCCAGCCATAGGCGCCGGCCATGTCGGAAATGAAGCTTTCGACGCTGGCCTCGACCCCCGCTTCGCGGTAGGCGCGCACCGCTTCCTCACGCAGCTTGTCGCCGCATTGGTGGCGGACTTCGAATTCGATTCCGGACAATTGCGCCAGCGCCTGCGGCAAGCCGGCGTTGAGCACGCGCGCACCCTGGCTGCCGCCCAGCACCAGCAGGCGCAGCGGCGCCTGGCGTCCGGCCAGGCGTTGCGCCGGCGGCGGCACCGCGGCGATCTCGCTGCGCACCGGATTGCCCACCGCTTCTTCGCGCGCGGCGAAGCTGCCGGGGAATCCCGTGAGGATGCGGCGCGCGAATTTCGCCAGCACGCGATTGGTGAAACCCGGCGCGCGGTTCTGTTCGTGGACCAGCAACGGACGGCCCTGCAGGCGCGCGGCCATGCCGCCCGGACCGGCGGCGAATCCACCGAAGCTGACCACCGCGCGCGGCTCGCGATAACGCAATACGAAGCCGGCCGCACGCACCGCGCGCAACACCCGCAGCGGCGCGCCGAGCAGGGCCAGCTTGCCCTTGCCGCGCAAGCCGCCGATGGCGATGGTGTCGAGCTGGATGCCCTGGCGCGGCACCAGTTTGGTCTCCATGGCGCCGTCCGCACCCAGCCAGGTGACCGGCACGCCGCGCGCGCGCAGCACCTTGGCCACCGCCAGCGCGGGGAAAATGTGCCCGCCGGTACCGCCCGCCAGGATCATCACCGGGGCGTCGTCGTAACCGCTCATGCGATCCTCTCGAAAGTGGGTTCGACCCGTGGGTTCAGGCGGCTGGTGCCGCGCTTCGGCGTTGCGGCAGGCGCCTTTTCCCTCGCCGTGGGCGGATCCGCAACGACAGGCGCTTCGGCGGATGGCGTGGCTTCTCCGCGCAGCAGCGCGACCTGGCGTTCGGCGCGATCGAGTTCGTAGGAAACCCGCAACAACAGGCCCATCGCCACGCAGGTCATCAGCACGCTGGAGCCACCGGAGGAAATCAGCGGCAGGGTCAGGCCCTTGGTCGGCAGCAGGCCCAGGTTCACGCCGATCGAGACGAAACTCTGCAGGCTGATCCACAAGGCGATGCCGAACGCGCAATAGCCGGCGAAGTGGCGGCGCATCTCCACGCAACGCAGGCCCAGGTGGAAGGCGCGGCCGGCCAGCAGCGCATACAGCGCGATCACGCCGCACGCGCCGATGAAGCCGAGTTCCTCGCCGATCACCGAGAAGATGAAATCGGTATGCGCCTCGGGCAGGTAGTTCAGTTTCTGCACCGAGCCGCCCAGGCCGACGCCCATCCATTCGCCGCGGCCGATCGCCATCAGCGCGTTGCTGAGCTGGTAGCCCGAGCCTAGCTGATCCGCCCATGGATTCATGAAGGAAGTGATGCGCCGCATCCGGTACGGCTCGAGGATGGCGATGAAGGCGAAGATCGGCAGGCCGACGACGATCGGCGCCGACATCCGCGGCAGGTTCACGCCGCCCAGTACCAGCATGCCGGCGGTGATCGCCAGCAGCAGCGTGGAAGAACCGAAATCCGGCTGCAGCAGCAGCAAGGCGACCAGCGCCACCGCCACGCCCAGCGGCTTGAGCATCGCCGGCCAGGTTGCATTGACCTCGTCGCGGAAGCGCACCAGGTAACTCGACAGCCAGACGATGTAGAGCACCTTCACCGCCTCCACCACCTGGAACTTGGACACGCCCAGGTTGATCCAGCGGCGCGCGCCATTGACGCTGCTGCCCAGGCCGGGCACGTACACCGAAACCAGCAGCACGAAGCAGGCCAGCAGCAGGTACTGGTTGTAATGCTCGACGGTCTTGAGTTCGGTGCGCATGACCCAGTACGCCAGGCCCACGCCCACGCCCAGGAACACCACGTGGCGGGTGAGGAAATGGAACGGGTTGCTGTCCATGGCGATGGAACTGGAAGCGACCATGACAACGCCCAGGCCGGCGAGCGCGATGACCACGCCGAGCAGCCACGGATCGTAGCGGCCGCCGATGGCTTCGAGTCGGGTGGCCTGGCGCGGACTGTCGTTCATCAGCGCACCTTCAACGTGGCCAGGCCGATGAGGACCAGGACCACCGAGATGATCCAGAAGCGCACGATCACCCGCGGTTCGGGCCAGCCCTTCAATTCGAAATGATGGTGAATGGGCGCCATCCGGAACACGCGCTTGCCGGTGAGCTTGAACGACGCCACCTGGATCATCACCGACAGGGTTTCGACCACGAAGATCCCGCCCATGATCACCAGCACCAGTTCCTGGCGCACGATCACCGCGACCGTGCCCAGCACCGCGCCCAGCGCCAGCGCGCCGATGTCGCCCATGAACACCATGGCCGGATAGGTGTTGAACCAGAGGAAGCCGAGTCCGGCGCCGGCGATGGCCGCGCAGATGATCACCAGCTCGCCCGCGCCCGGCACCTGCGGAATCTGCAGGTAGGTGGAGAACACCGCATTGCCCGAGGCGTAGGCGAACACGCCCAGCGCGCAGGCGACCAGCACGGTCGGCATGATCGCCAGGCCGTCGAGGCCGTCGGTCAGGTTCACCGCATTGGAGAAGCCGACGATCCACAGGTAGGCGATGGCGATGAAGCCGGCGCCGGCCAGCGGCAGCGCCACGCTCTTGATCATAGGGATGTAGAACGTGGTCGCGGCCGGCACCGAGGGATCGGCGGTCACCCACAGGAAGATGCCGGCGGCCAGGCCGAAGATCGACTGCAGCAGATACTTCCAGCGCGACTTCAGCCCGTTCGGATCGCGCTTCACGATCTTGATCCAGTCGTCGTACCAGCCGATCGCGCCGAAGGTCAGCATCACCGCCAGCACCAGCCACACGTAGCGATTGCGCAGGTCGCCCCACAGCAGCACCGACAACAGCACCGTCACCAGGATCAGCGAACCACCCATGGTCGGCGTGCCGGCCTTGGTGAAATGGGTCTGCGGGCCGTCCTGGCGGATCGGCTGGCCGCCCTTGAACTGGGCCAGCCGGCGGATCGCCGCCGGGCCGAGCCACAGCGACAGGAACAACGAGGTCAGCGCCGCCAGGATGCCGCGGAAGGTCAGGTAGCCGAACAAGCCGAACAGGCTCTCCAGCTGCTGCAACCAGCGTGTGAGTTCAAGCAGCATGCGATTTGCCCTCCCCTTTGGACAAAAGTGCGTTCACCACGCGATCCATCGCACTGCCCCTGGATCCCTTCACCAGCACACGAATATCTGTGGGAGGGGCTTCAGCCCCGACTGGAGTCGCTGTGGTGACAGTCGGGGCTGAAGCCTCTCCCACGCCCCGAAGGAAGTCCCTCTGGGAAGCAACGAGATGCAGGTCCTTGCGCAAGGCGTCGACCACTTCGGCATGCGTCTCGAAACTACGCGCGCCTTCGCCGAACGCGCGCGCGGCGGCGGCGCTCAACGGCCCCAGCGCATACAACCTGCGGATGCCTGCGGCCTTGGCCCGACGGCCGGCGTCGGCGTGCAGCGCTTCGGCTTCGGCACCGAGCTCGCGCATGTCGCCCAGCACCAGCCAACTTTCGCTTCCGCTGGCCGCGAGCGTGTCGATGGCCGCGGCCAGCGAACCGGGATTGGCGTTGTAGCTGTCGTCGACCAGGACCACGCCGTCGCCCAGGGCATGCGCGATCTGGCGACCGGCGACCGGCCTGGCCGTGGCCAGTCCTTCGGCGATCGTCGCCAGCGTCACCTCGCAGGCGAGCGCCAGCGAGGCCGCGGCCAGCGCATTGAGTACGTTGTGCCGGCCGGGCAAGGGCAAGGCGATCGCCACTTCGCCCTGCGGCGTGACCAGGATGAACTGCGAGCCTTCCGCGCTTGCGCGCAGGTCGCGCATGCCTACGTCGGCGCTGGACTCCAGGCCGAAACGAAGGATGCGCTTGCCTGCGGCGCATTTGGCGAAGTACTCGGCGAAGGCATCGTCGGCATTGATCACCGCCACGCCTGCGGCGGACAGCGCCGAATAGATCGCACCCTTGGTTTCGGCCACGCCCATCAGGTTGCCCATGCGCTCCAGGTGCGCCGGGGCGACGTTGTTCACCAGGGCCACGTCCGGAACGACGATGTCGGTCAGGTAGGCGATGTCGCCGGGCTTGCCGGCGCCCATTTCGTAGATCGCGAAATCGGCATCGTCCGGCGCATCGATCACCGCCAGCGGCAGGCCGATCTCGTTGTTGCGGTTGCCCGGATTGAAATAGGTGTTGCCCGCCAGCTGCAGGATCGACTGGAGCAGGGTCTTGACGCTGGTCTTGCCGTTGCTGCCGGTGATGGCCACGACTTTGCCGCCACGATCCAGCTGCAGGCTGCCGGCGATGCGGGCCAGCGCCTGTTGCGTATCGGCGACGATGACCTGCGGCACATCCACCGGCACCGCGTGGTCCACCAGCACCGCCGCGGCATGGCGCATGGCCGCGTCGTAGGCGAAGTCGTGGCCGTCGTAGCGCTCGCCGCGCAGGGCGACATACAGGCCGCCCGGCATCAGCGCACGGGTGTCGTTGCTCATCGTGTCGACCACGATGTCCTCGCCCCGCAGTTCGCCGCCGGCCCAGTGCGCGAGCAATGAAAGGGGAAGCCGCTTCATTGGCGTTCCTCCAGGCATTGGCGCGCGACCGTCGTGTCGTCGAACGGATGCCTGACGCCGTCGATCTCCTGGTAGGGCTCGTGGCCCTTGCCGGCGATCAGGACGATGTCGTCCGGACCCGCCTCGCCGATCGCGCGGGCGATGGCCCGGGCGCGGTCGCGTTGAACGACCACGGAATCCGGTCTGGCGAAACCGGCAAGGATGTCGGCGACGATGGCATCGCCGTTCTCGCCGCGCGGATTGTCGTCGGTGACGATCACCCCGTCGGCCAGGCGTTCCGCGCACGCCGCCATCTGCGGACGCTTGCCGGTGTCGCGCTCGCCGCCGCAGCCGAATACGCAGATCAGCCGCGCCGCGGCGTGATCGCGCAGGCTGGACAGCGCCTGCTCGAGCGCGTCGGGCGTGTGCGCATAGTCGATCACGACCAGCGGGCGCTCGCCATCGCCACCCAGGCGGTTCATGCGCCCGTGGATCGGCTGCAGCCTGGAAAGCGTGCGCGCGATATCGGCCGGCGCATCCCCGAACGCATGCAGCGCACCGGCCACCGCCAGCAGGTTGTCCACGTTGAAGCGGCCGAGCAGTTTCGACCGCACGCCATGGACCTGGCCTTCGACCAGCAGGTCGAAGGCGATCCCGCTGGCGTCGAGATTGAGATTTTCCGCACGCACGGCCGCTTTTTCCTCGCCACGCGAACTCAGGCCGATGCTCCGCACTTCCGGCGTCAATTGGCCGCAAAGCTTGCGACCGAAGGCGTCGTCCAGGTTGATCACCGCCGCCTTCAATTCCGGCCATGCGAACAGGCGTGCCTTCGCGGCGCCATAGGTGTCCATGTCGCCGTGGTAGTCGAGATGGTCGCGGGTGAGGTTGGTGAACACGGCCACGTCGAAGTGCACGTTGGCCACGCGGCCCTGGTCGAGCGCGTGCGAACTCACTTCCATCGCCACCGCCTGGGCGCCCGCATCGCGCAACTCGGCGAGCAGCGCATGCATCTGCAGCACCAGCGGGGTGGTGAAACCGGTCGCCACCACTTCGCCATACAGGCCAGCGCCGAGCGTGCCGATGCTGCCCGCGCGGATGCCGCGCAGATGCCAGGCCTGGGCCAGCAACTGCACCGTGGAAGTCTTGCCGTTGGTGCCGGTCACGCCGACCATCGACATGCCGTGCGAAGGACGCGCGTGGAAACGGTCGGCCATCTCGCCCATCCGCGCACGCAGCCGGGGCACCGCGATCGCTTCGGCGGGAACCTGGAACTCGGCCGGCGCCGGCGGCTCGAAAAGAATGGCGGCCGCACCGGCGGCCTTGGCCTGCTCGACGAAACCCAGGCCATGCGCGCCGAAGCCCGCGATGGCGACGAACGCATCGCCCGGCTCGACCGCGCGGCTGTCCAGCACCAGTCCGCGGACCACGATGTCGCGCGACACGTCCAGGTCCGGCAGCAGGTCGGCCAATGCCATGGCGCGCTTCATTGCACGTCTACCGGCAACGGCGCAGGCAACGAGGCATGCGTCGTGGAAGCTGCGGTGACTGCCAATGGCGACGTTTTCGCCGGACGCGACTTGGCTTCGGCCTTCTCCTGCGCCGCGATCCAGGTTTCGATGTCGTCCGGCGGCACGTCCATCAGGCGCAATGCGCCTTCCATGACGTTGTGGAACACCGGCGCCGAGACGATGCCGCCGTAGATGGAGGACTGCGGATTGTCCAGCACCACCACCATGGAAAAGCGCGGGTTGTCCACCGGCACCAGGCCGGCGAAGAACGCGCGGTAGTCGCGCGAGTATCCGCCGTTGAAGGCCTTGCGCGCGGTACCGGTCTTGCCGGCGACGTGGTAGCCCAGGATCGCCGCCTGGGTGGCGGTGCCGCCGGGCTCGGTCACGGTCTGCATCATGCGCAGCACCTGGTGCGCGATCTCCGGCGACAGCACTTCGGCCGGTTCGTTGCGCTGGCCCTTGATGAAGGTGGGCGCGATCGCCATGCCGCCATTGCCGATCGTCGCGTAGGCGTGCGCGATCTGCAGCGGAGTCACGGAAAGACCATAGCCGTAGGACATGGTCTGCTTGGTGGTGCCGCTCCAGCGCGAAGGCGGCGCGACCCCACCGGCGGCTTCACCCGGGAAACCGCTGCCGGTCTTGCTGCCATAGCCGAACTTGCGCAGGAACTCGTAGTACTCCTGGTCGGGCACCAGGGCAGCGAGTTTCGCCGCACCCACGTTCGAACTCTTGCGGATGATGCCGGTGACGTCGAGCACCCCGTAGTTGTGCGTGTCGGTGGTGCGGTACTTGCCGTTCGGCATCCAGCCCGGCGAGGTATTGAAGATGGTGGTGGGCTTGACCACTCCCGCGGTCAATGCCGCGGCGGCGGTGATCGGCTTCATCGTCGAACCCGGCTCCATCGTGTCGACGATCGCGCGGTTGCGATGCGCATCCGGTTTGCCCAGCGATGCCGCGTTCGGATTGAAGGTGGGCAGGTTGACCATGGCCAGCACTTCGCCGGTGGCCACGTCCAGGACCACCACCGATCCGCTGCTGGCGTTATTGGAAACCAGTGCGTTACGCAGCTCGCGATAGGCCAGGAACTGGATACGACGGTCGATGCTGAGAGTGAGGTCCTTGCCGGGCTGCGCCTGCTTGACCAGGTCCACGTTCTCGACGATGCGGCCGCGATTGTCGCGGATCACCTTCTTGGCGCCCGGGCTGCCGCGCAACCATTCGTCGAACGCCAGCTCCACGCCCTCCTGGCCGCGATCGTCGATATTGGTGAAGCCCAGCACATGCGCCATGGCTTCGCCCTGCGGGTAGAAGCGGCGGAACTCGCGCTTCGAATAGACCCCGGGCACGCCATGGGCGAGGATCTTCCTGGCTTCGTCCGGATTGATCCGGCGCTTGAGGTAATAGAACTCTTTTTCCGCGCGCTGGCTGATGCGGCTGGTCAGCGTGTCCAGCGGCTCGCCCAATGCCCGGGCCAGCTCGGGCAGGCGGTCGGGCGTCTTCAGCAGTTCCTGCGGATCGCACCAGATCGATTCCACCGGCGAGGACACCGCCACCGGCTCGCCGTTGCGGTCGGTGATCATGCCGCGCGACGTCGGGATCTCGATGTTGCGGATGAAGCGCTCGTTGCCTTCGCGCTGGTAGAAATCGCTGTTGACCAGTTGCACGTACGCGGCGCGGCCGATCAGGCTGACCGAACAGAGCGCCAGCGCGCACACCACCAGCGTCACCCGTCCACGCAGGTTGAATCGCGCGCGATTGCGGCCGCGCACCGGTGCGGCGTTCTTCACCGAGCCCTTCATTGGCGCACCACCACGACATCGCCCGCTTCCGGGAACTTCATCCCCAGGCGCATGCGCGCGATCTGGTCGATGCGGTTGCTTTCGGCCACGGTGGCCTGTTCCAGCTGCAGGCGACCGAATTCGATATTGAGCTCGTCGCGCACCTTCTCCAGCTTGGCCAGTTCCACGAACAGCAGGCGATGGCGATGGCGCGCATAGACCACGCCGATCGCCGAAGCCATGCTCGCCAGGATCATCACCACCAGCAGGAACCGGCTCATGCCGCGGCCCCCAGCTTCTCGGCCACCCGCAGGACCGCGCTGCGCGCGCGCGGATTGGCCGAGGTTTCCGCGGCATCCGCGCGCTGCGCGTCGCCGATGGCTTTCAGTGTCGGCACGAATACGTCCAGTTCGGGCAGGCGCCGATTGGCCGGCGGCGCCTTCGCGTGCCTGGAAATGAAGCGCTTGACGATGCGATCTTCCAGCGAATGGAAGCTGATCACCGCCAGGCGGCCACCGACCTTCAAACGCTCCAGCGCGCCGTCCAGACCGGTTTCCAGGTCGGCCAGTTCGCGATTGATATGGATGCGGATGGCCTGGAAGCTGCGCGTCGCCGGATTGATGTCGTGCTTGCCCCGGCCGACCACGGCACCCAGCAAGTCGGCCAGGTCGGCGGTGCGGGTGAATGGCTTCTCGCCACGCCGCGCGACGATGGCCTTGGCGATGCGCCGGCTCAGGCGCTCCTCGCCATAGGTCCACAACACGTCGGCGATCTCCGCCTCGTCGGCGCGCGCAAGCCACTGCGCCGCGCTTTCGCCGTGGTCGGGATCCATGCGCATGTCCAGCGGGCCATCCTTGCCGAAGCTGAAACCGCGTTCGGCCACGTCCAGTTGCGGCGAGGACACACCCAGGTCCAGGAGGACGCCATCCAGGCCTTCGGCGGCGGCATCCCAATGCGCAAGCGTGGCGAAACTGTCGCGCCTGATGGCGACGCGCGCATCGCCGGCGAACGTCTGTTCGGCGTGGGCGATCGCTTCGGGATCCTTGTCCATCAGCAGCAGCCGGCCTCCCGGGCCGAGTCTTTGCAGCACGCCGCGCGCATGCCCTCCACGCCCGAATGTGCCGTCCAGGTAGGTTCCGTTCTCGCGCACCCGCAGTCCTTCCATGACCTGCACAAACATCACGGGAAGGTGGCCGGACTGCGCTTCGCCGCGCACCCGGGCACCGCCCGTCACAGCTTCAGATCGAGCATGTGCGCGCTCAGATCGTCGTCGGACAAGGTCTGACGGATCTGCGCGTGATGCGCCTGCTCGCTCCACAATTCGAACTTGTCGCCCATGCCCAGCAGCACGGCTTTCTTCTCGATGCCCACCGCGCTGCGATGGCTGGCCGGGATGCTGATGCGGCCATTGCCATCCAGCTCAACCGGGGTCGCAGCACCGACCAGCTTCAACTGCAGGTTGCGATGCGCGCGCTGGGTGCTGGGCAGCGCATTGACCGCATCGCGGACACGCTGCCATTCCTTTTCGGGATACAGATACAGGCTGCCCTGCTCGAACGGGTTGTAGGCGATGACCAGACGATTGCCGCACTCGCGCGCGACCAACTCGCGGTAGGCGGTGGGCACCGCCAACCGGCCCTTGTCGTCAACTGTGATGGCGGTCTCACCCTGGAACACGAACCCTGCACCCACGAAATCCGCTGGAAGGCGGCAATTGAACCACGAAAAACCACTAGAAACCTGGTTTTCCCTCTGCTGCCCACCTTAGCACCGCCCGAAAGGTTGTCAACAGGGAATGGATGAATAAATCGTCTTTTACTTCAATGGGTTGCAGCTAACTTCACAAACTTGTTCAAAGGTTATCCACAAGCTGCTGTTTAGTCTCAAATTTTGAGATTTTGCCGTGATTCAGGCCAGTGGAGAGGGTGTGAATTTTCTGATCTCAATTGCCTGTGAGACTGGGAACAAGTAATGAGGAACGAGAAACGAGAAACGAGAAACGGAGGGAAGCTCTTGATTCTGGCTACCGGCTACCCCGTCTCACTCCTCACTCCTCACTCCTCACTCCTCACTCACTCCTCGTTCCTCACTCCTCGTTCCTCGTTCCTCGCTCCTCGCCTCCCCCAGCCAGAACGAGCAAAATCCCCCCATGTGCCTGGTCGCCCTAGCCTGGAAAAGCCATCCCCGCTGGCGTCTGCTGCTGGCGGGCAACCGTGACGAGTTCCATGCGCGCCCGACCGCGCCGCTGGCCCGCTGGCCGGATATCGGGTCGATCCAGGCCGGTCGCGATCTGCAATCCGGCGGCACCTGGGTAGGACTCGATGCGCGAGGCCGCTGCGCGGTGGTCACCAACGTGCGCGATCCGCTGGCTCCTCCGTCCTCCGGCCCTTCCCGCGGTCGCCTGCCGGTCGAATTCCTTGGCGTGACTCTCGCAGCCGACCACCACGCACGCGATCTACTCGCCCCGGCTGGTGATTACGCGCCGTTCAACCTGCTGATGGCGGACGCGGATTCCTGCGAATACGTGGGAAACCATCCGCGCCTGGAACACCGCACGATCGCGCCCGGCATCCATGGCATGTCGAACGGCGGCTTCGATGTGCCATGGCCGAAGACACGACGCCTATGCGCGGCGATGTCGAAATGGTCGGAGACGGAAGCGACGGATCCGGAACCGTTGTGGCAGGCGCTCGCCGATGGACACGTGGCTACGGACGAAGAACTTCCCGATACCGGCGTGGGCATCGAACTGGAGCGCTGGCTCTCGCCTGCCTTCATCCGCGGCCCCGCCTACGGCACCCGCGCCAGCACCCTCATCGCCATCGATTACGAAGGCCGCGGATACATCAGCGAACGCCGCTTCGGCCCCGATGGCGTATTCGAAGGCGAAACCACCCTGCGCAACGACGAGTAGTCCATGTGGGAGCGACGCCAGTCGCGATGAAGCGCCATGGAGCCTCATTCGCGACTGACGTCGCTCCCACAACACCGAAAGTAATCGCTCACACAGTCGTGCAGGAATAACGAGCGAAGCCATAGCCCCCTTTAGTAAAGGGGGCGCCGCGACAGCGGCGGGGAATTGGGGGCACAAGCCTGGGGCCCGAAGTTTGCATCGCAAACTTTGGGGCTTTCATCGAACGCGAAGCGAAGATGAAAGAGGCGGAGCCGGCCGATAAGCCGGGTTCTGTCGTGGACAGTCATTCCTCTAGGCGCAACGTCGCCGTTACGCTCGAGCAACCTACCCGGACCCGACGCGGGCCGCGTCATGAGGTCCCTATTTGGTCTTGCTCCCGGTGGGGTTTGCCGTGCCGGCCTGTTACCAGGCTCGCGGTGCGCTCTTACCGCACCATTTCACCCTTGCCACGCATTCCGGAGAACCGTTCGGCGGTATCTTTCTGTTGCACTTTCCGTCGGCTCGCGCCGCCCAGGCGTTACCTGGCACCGTGCCCTGTGGAGCCCGGACTTTCCTCGGCACCCTTGCGGGTGACGCGACTGCCTGGCCGACTCCGCCATGCGCATTGTCGCACGCATGCGCTGACTAGCCCGGAAACCATGCCGACACCGCACCGCCCACGCCAAGCACCAGCACCACCAGCCACGCGGGCATTTTCGCCCACATCAGTGCCGCCACACCCGCAGCTACCCATGCCGCGTCGCGCCAGCCGCGCACCGCCGTGGGCCACAGCGGATCGTAGAGCGCGGCCAGCAGTAACCCGACCACCGCCGCATTGACCCCGGCCAACGCAGCCAGCACCCGACGCTGCCTGCGCAGTCGCGACCAGAACGGCAGCACGCCCAGGACCAGCAGCAGCGAAGGCAGGAAAATCGCGCACAGGCACAGCATTCCACCGGCCCAGCCCCCCGGTCCCGTCGACATCGCCGTACCCAGGAAAGCGGAGAAGGTGAACAAGGGCCCCGGCATCGCCTGGGCCGCGCCATAGCCGGAAAGGAATTCATCCGCGCCGATCCAACCCGGCGCCACCACCTCCGCCTGCAGCAAGGGCAGCACCACGTGACCGCCACCGAAGACCAGCGAACCGCTGCGATAGAAGGCGTCGACCACCTGCAGGCTCGATGACGAAGACTGCTGCGCCAGCAGCGGCAACAGGAACAGAAGCACAAGGAACAGCGCCAGCATGATCGACCCGGACCGCATGGATAGTGGGACTGCCAGGCCTTCGCCCATCGTTGTCGCAGCGATTCGACGCAGCGCCAGCCCGACCACGGCACCCAATCCAATCACCGCCACCTGCATCCAGGCCTGCGGCCACCACAGCACGAGCAGCGCGGATGCCGCCGCCAGCAGCACGCGCGTCGAGTCGGTACAGAATGCGCGCGCCATGCCCCACACCGCCTGCGCTACCACAGCGACCGCCACCAGTTTCAAGCCTTGCAATGCCTCGGCAGAAAGCATGGCGCCCCAACGCGTCAGTCCGAATGCGAACAGGATCATGGCCAACGCCGAAGGCAGGGTAAACCCACACCAGGCCGCGAGCGCGCCGCGCAGGCCCGCGCGCGACAGGCCGACCGCCATGCCGACCTGGCTGCTGGCCGGCCCCGGCAGGAACTGGCACAACGCGATCAGTTCGGCGTACTGGTTTTCGGAAAGCCAGCGGCGGCGTGCCACGAACTCATCGCGGAAATAAGCCAGATGGGCGATGGGACCGCCGAACGAAGTCAGGCCCAGACGCAGGAATACGCGGAACACGACCCAGGCGCTGGCGTCCGCAGACCTGTCGGCCGCCGATCCCCGCATCGGACTCAGGCCGCCGATCCGTTCTGCCCGTAAAGGGCCTTTCGCGGCGCCCCGCTGATCTCCGCTGCCAGCTTCGCCGCCGTCGATGGCGGCAAATATTCGCTGAGTTTGGCGTACAGCCGTTGGCCTTCGATCAACTGCGCTTCCGCATCGTCGCCCACGCCCTGGACCATGACCACGAACTCGCCCTTGCGCTGGTTGTCGTCGGCCTCAACCTGCGCATGCAGTCCGGCAAGGGTGCCGTCCAGCACCGTTTCGAACATCTTGGTCAGTTCGCGCGCGATCACCGCGGCGCGGTCGTCGCCGAACACGAGGCGCATGTCGGCCAGCGATTCGGCGATGCGGTGCGAGGATTCGTAGAACACCAGGGTCCGGGTTTCGCTGGCGAGACGGCCCAGGCGCTCGCGGCGGGCGGACGACTTGGCCGGCAGGAAACCTTCGAACACGAAACGGTCGCTGGGCAGGCCGGCCACGCTCAACGCGGCGATCGCGGCGCAGGCGCCGGGAATCGGGCTGACCCGCAGTCCGGCCGCACGCGCGGCGCGGACCACGCGGAAACCCGGATCGCTGACCAGCGGCGTGCCCGCATCGCTGACCAGAGCCAGCGAATCGCCGCCGGCGATGCGCTCGACGATGCGCTCGGACATCGCTTCCTCGTTGTGCTCATGCAAGGCCAGCAAGGGGCGATCGATGCCGAAATGGGAAAGCAGCTGGCGGGTGTGGCGGGTGTCCTCGGCGCAGATCGCGGCGACGGCTTTCAGGGTCTCCTGCGCACGTGGCGACAGGTCGGCCAGGTTGCCGATCGGCGTGGCGATGATGAACAGTGTTCCAGCGGGCATGAGCGGATGTTCCTGGAGGCGGTGGGCTGAACGCAGTCCTGCGCCGCCGAAGGTACAATCCTAGCCGGTTCCCCCGCACCACCGCCGAGTACCCCCATGGATAAGCGATTCGGAAGGATCTTTCCTTTGTTGTTGCTGGTGACGCTGTTCGCCGGCTGCGCCACCACCCAGGTCAGTGGACCGGCCACGAGCAAGGCCAGCAGCGGTGCGCTGGCCAACGCGGCCGCGCTGGCACGCAACGATGCCACGCTGACCGGCCAGGCGAAGATCGACAATGCACGCGAGATCGAGCGCCTGCTGGCCGGCATCGACAATGCGACGCTGGCGCGCGACGCCGCGGCGCTACCGGTCGGCGATCCGCTTTACGCCTTCGCGGGGCGCGCCTTGTTGAATCGCGGCCTGCCGCTGCCGCGCCCGTTCGACCGTGGCGTGCAATGGCGTTTCGACCTGAACAACCGGCCCGCCGCCGAGCGCGACGGCTATCGTCCTCCGGTCAAACTCGCGGTGCTGCTGCCATTGTCGGGACAACTGGCCACGGCCTCGGCGCCCGTCCGCGATGGCCTGCTGGCCGGTTATTACGGCGAAACCCGGCGTCGCCCGGAAATCAATTTCTTCGACACGGCGGGAACCCCGGCCGGAGCCGTCAACGCTTATGCGAAGGCAGTCGCCGCGGGCGCCGACTTCATCCTCGGCCCGCTCGGCCGCGATGAAGTCACCGCCGTGTTCCGCGACTCCGGCCTGGCGGTGCCGGTCCTCGCCCTCAATCGTGGTGCGGCTGCCCCGCCGGCCGGCAACGCCGGATTTTCACTGGCTCCCGAAGACGACGGCATCATCGCGGCCGAATACCTGCTCAGTCGCGAACACCGCAAGGCGCTGGTGATCGGCGGCAACGACGACAACGGCCGGCGCGCCGCGAATTCCTTCCGCGAGCGCTTCACCGAACGCGGCGGCAGCGTGACCGACACGCTGAGCGTGGCCGAAACACCGGGCGATATTTCCGCCAATCTCGCCGCCGCCGCACAGCATGGCGTGGACGCCGTGTTCCTTGCGGTCAGGGGCGGCACGGCGCGTGCCATCGCTCCGCAACTGGCGCTCGCCGGCCTCGCCGGCAAGAGCCGGGTCGGCACGTCGCAGCTGATTTCCGGTACCGGCAAACCGGAACAGGACAGCGCGCTGGATGGCATCGTCTACCCCGCCGAAGTGTGGACCGCGCGCGGCCTCGCCGGCCTGCCGGCAGCGAGTGTCGCGGGCGCGAACCTGCCGACCGCACGCGGACCGGCGGCACGGCTGTTCGCCTTCGGCTACGACGCATGGATGCTGACCGCCTACCTGGAGAAACTGGCGACCGGCAACAATGTGCAGCTGAAAGGCGCGACCGGCGAACTGAGCCTGGATGGTTTCGGCAACGTGATGCGCACGCCGGCCTGGTCCACTTTCAACGACGGGCGCGCGGTTCCGGTCTCCGGCGGCGGTTGAACGCGGCGTGATCGATCGCAAGGCGCGGGGCGACCGCGCCGAAGCCGCGGCACGCGACCATCTGCTGCGTGCCGGCCTGCGCGAAGTGGCGGCGAACGCGAATTATCGTGGCGGCGAACTCGACCTGGTGATGCTGGACCCCAGCGGCCATGAGGGCGGCATGCTGGTGTTCGTGGAAGTGCGCTACCGGCAATCGCGCGCCTTCGGCGGCGGCGCGGCCTCGGTGGACATCGGCAAGCGCCGCAAGCTGGTGCATGCGGCGCAACTCTTCCTCGGCGAACATCGCCGCTATGCGCAGATGCCGTGTCGTTTCGATGTGGTCGAAGCGGATGGCGATCCGGAGACACCCAGGATCACGTGGTTGCGGGATGCGTTCCGGGCCGACGATATCTAGATCCCCCGCACGGAACCGCCTTGTAGGAGCGCCCCTTGGGCGCGATGCTCTTGGGTCTTCGGCGATCTGGTCGAAGAGCATCGCGCCCAAGGGGCGCTCCTACGGGAAGTGCTGGTAGCCGGATTGCACGGGCTGCCATTCCCCACCCTTCGCATCGAATCCCTTCACGCCCTGCCCCGCGACGATGCGCCCGATCCGCGTTGCGGGAACCTCAGCGAAATCCAGGGCCTGCATCACCAGTTCGCGATTGCGCGGCGAGGCGCTGAAACACAACTCGTAATCGTCGCCACCACTGGCTTGCCAGCGCCAGTACTGCGCAGGATCGAGTGCTGCGAGCGCGTCGGAACCAGGCAGGCTCGTCAAGTTTATTTCCGCGCCGACGCCGCTGCGTTCGCAGACATGGGCCAGGTCGGCGAGCAGTCCGTCGGACAGATCGATGCAGCTATGCGCCAGCCCCGACAACCGCCGTCCAGCGGCGACGCGCGGCGTGGGGCGATCGAGGCGCTTGCGCAGAAACGGCGAAGGCTCGCGCCCGGCCAGCAAAACTTCCAGCGCCGCCGCTGCATCGCCCAGCGTTCCGGTCACCCAGACGTCGTCGCCGACGCGCGCGCCGTCACGACGCAAGGCGCTACCGGTTTCGAGCAGGCCCATCGCGGTGACCGAGATCGACAACGGCCCGCGCGTGGTGTCGCCACCGACCAGCGCGAGCGCATGCTGGTCGGCCAGTTCGAGGAATCCGTCGAGGAAGGCGTCGACCCAGCTTGCATCGGCTTCCGGCATCGACAGCGACAGCGTGCACCAGGCGGGCATGGCGCCCATCGCGGCGAGATCCGAAAGGTTCACCGCCAGCGATTTCCAGCCGATATCCGCAGGCGCGGTGGCTTCCGGGAAATGGACGCCGGCATTGAGCGTGTCTGCAGTCACTACCAATTGCATGCCAGGCGGCACCTGCAGCAGCGCGGCGTCATCGCCGATACCGAGCACGACGTCGTCGCGTTCGCGGACGCGCGTGCGGATGCGGTCGATCAGATCGAATTCAGCGGCGCTCATCATCGACCCAGCATACTGTGGGAGTGACCTGTGGGAGCGGCGTAAGCCGCGCAACGGGAACCCATGGCTGCCATGTGAATCGCAAGTCCAGGATTGTCGCCTTCGCGGCTTACGCCGCTCCCACGAACTGCTCCCACCTGCCGCTTCATTTGACGGCGTTGAATTCCGCCGGGCGCCAGTCGGCCGCGGCCCTGTCCAGCACGCCATTGACGTAGGTGTGGCCGTGCTCGGAGCCGAAGCGCTTGGCGATCTCGATCGCCTCGTTCAACACCACACGGTACGGGACGTCGAGGCGGTGGATCAACTCGTAGGCCGACAGACGCAGGACCGCGCGCTCGATCGGATCGACTTCCTCGACCGGGCGGTCGAGATAATCCACCAGGGCCCCGTCCAGGCTGGCGCGGTGCTTGACCACGCCGCGGACCAGGTCGTCAAAATACTCAAGGTCGGCGATCTCGTGCGCCTGCTCGTGGGCGAACTGGGCGATGACCTGTTCCACCAGGCCGCCCGACATCTGCCATGCATATACCGCCTGCAGCGCGCGACGGCGCGCGCGCGCGCGGGTGACCGGGTCTACGCCGTCGCGGCGGCCGTCCTTGCGGGGATGGCGGTTCATGGCAATTGCTCCAGCAGTTGCGCCATCTCGATGGCGGCCAGCGCGGCTTCCTCGCCCTTGTTGCCGTGGCTGCCGCCGGCGCGCACTTCCGCGTCCTCGATGCGTTCGACCGCGAGCACGCCGTTCATCACCGGGATGCCGAAATCCAGCGCCACCCGCATCAAGCCCTCGGCGCAACGGTCGGCCACATGTTCGTAATGGCGGGTGTCGCCGCGGATCACGCAACCCAGGGCGATGATCGCCGCATGCTGGCTGCCGGCGGCGATACGCGCGGCGGCCACCGGGATTTCCCAGGCGCCGGGCACGCGGATCACATCGACCGCGCCATCGCTTACGCCATTGGCCGACAGGCTCTGCCGCGCACCGGTCACCAGCGCATCGGTAATGCGCGGATTCCAGCGGCTGGCGATGATCGCGAAACGTGCGGCTTCGTGGGCGCGCAGATCGCCTTCGTAATGGGGCATGGGGGACGGATACCGGATGGGTCGGGAAGTTTAACAGCAGCGCGGAAACCGGGACGTGGGAGGGGCTTCAGCCCCGACGCTTTCATCCGGCGAAAGCTGTCGGGGCTGAAGCCCCTCCTACAGGAACCCGGACTAGTGGACGTATTCCACGACATCCAGCCCATAACCGGCCAGACCTACCTGCCGGCGCGGCGTGCCCAGCACGCGCAGCTTGCCGAGACCCAGATCGGCGAGGATCTGCGCGCCAGCGCCGTTGCGGCGCCATTCGGCGAGGGCGCCGCCCGCGGGCGCCTCCGGGTCGCGCCCCGGTTCGGAACGGATCCGTTCGAGCATGGCCTCGGGCGTGACCGGCTCGCCCAGCAATACCAGTGCGCCACGGCCTTCACGAGCGATCGTGGCCAGCACTTCGCCTACCGCCGGACCGAAATCAGTACGCCGCCAATGCAGCGCATCGGCCAACGGGTTCTGCATGTGCACGCGCACCAGGGTCGGCGCCTGAGCATCGGCTTCGCCGCGCAACAGCGCGAAATGCAGGCCGTGGCTGAGGCGATCGCGGTAGGTGTGCAGGCGGAACGGGCCGTGTTCGGTATCGATCTCGCGCACGTCCACGCGTTCGACGGTGTGCTCGGTGCTCAGGCGATAACGGATCAGTTCCTCGATGGAGCCGATCTTCAACCCATGCGCGCGCGCGAATTCCTCCAGTTGCGGGCGCCGGGCCATGCTGCCGTCGGCATTGAGGATCTCGACCAGCACGCCGGCCGGCTCCAGGCCCGCGAGCAACGCCAAGTCCGTGGCCGCCTCGGTGTGGCCCGAGCGATTGAGTACGCCACCGGGCTGGGAAGTGAGCGGGAAGATATGCCCAGGCTGCGACAGGTCCTGCGGCTTCACGTCGGGGCGCACCGCGGTGCGGATGGTATGGGCGCGGTCATAGGCGGAGATGCCGGTGGTCACGCCTTCGGCCGCCTCGATGCTGACGGTGAAGTTGGTGTGGTGCTGCGAGGTGTTGTCCTGGACCATCGGCGGCAGGCCGAGCTGGCGGCAGCGCTCGCGGGTCAGCGACAGGCAGACCAGGCCGCGGGCGTGGGTGACCATGAAGTTGATGTCCGAAGGCTTGACCAGTTCGGCGGCCATGATCAGGTCGCCTTCGTTCTCGCGGTCCTCGTCGTCGACGATCACGACCATGCGGCCGTTGCGGATTTCTTCGAGCAGTTCGGGGATGGGGGCGAAGGACATCAGATCAGTACTCGGAAAGCAGGAAAGAATCCGTCATCCCGGCGCAAGCCGGGATCCACTTTGCTCTTCGATCGGAAACTCGGAGCGACAACAAGATCAAGATGGATCCCAGCTTGCGCTGGGATGACGGCAAAAAAAGGTTCATGGTTTATGCAGCAGGCGTTCGACATAACGCGCGACCAGGTCGATCTCCAGGTTCACCGCATCGCCGACGGAATTCGTCGCGAATGCAGTGTTGGCGACCGTATGCGGGATCAGCGCGACCTCGAAGCCCTGCTCGTCCACATCGTTGACGGTCAGGCTGACGCCATCGACGCAGATCGATCCTTTCTTGGCGATATAGCGCAACAACGGCTGCGGCGCGGCGAAGCGCCAGCGTTGCGCGCGCGCATCCGGCACGATGCCGAGCACCCTGCCCACGCCGTCCACGTGGCCACTGACCAGATGGCCGCCGAGCCGGTCGGTCGGGCGCATCGCGCGCTCGAGGTTCACCAGCGCGCCGGGAGCGAGCCCGCCCAGCGTGGTCAGCGACAAGGTTTCGTTGGACGCATCGGCTTCGAAAGACTTCGCGTTGAAAGCGACCACGGTCAGGCACACGCCGTTGACCGCGATGCTCTCGCCCAGCCGCACATCGTCGAAAGGCAGGTTTCCCGCTTCGATGCTGAGGCGCGCGTCGCCGCCCCGGCTGTCGATGCTGGCCAGGCGGCCGACGCCCTCGATGATTCCGGTAAACATCAGCACGCCCCCCTGAGGGAGGGAGCTGGAAAATCCTGCGTGGCGATGGTCATGAAACGTTTCCCGCGTAATGAATGCGAAAAACGTCCACAGGGCACGAAGCGACGCAGCCATTAGGCCGCGCGCGACTGTCTTCTTTCATCCGGACTATGACCGTCGGCTCCGGCATCGGACCGGATCTGCTGACCCTCCGGCACCCGTACTGGACGGGACCGCCTGAGGCGCTCGCGGGCTCGTCGACGGCGCCTTGGCGCCGGGGACCTACCGCCGGTGGGGAATCGCACCCCGCCCTGAAGACGTTTGCTTGTGTTCGCCGGCGAACCGGCGCGTGGATTCTAGCACCCGGCCGCAGGCAAGCCGCCGGACGAAGCGTTCCATCGCCGTTGTAGGAGCGGGCCTTGCCCGCGATGCTCCTGGCTTCGGTGTGTAGATCCGGGCTTGCTCGGATGCTTTCCGCAAAGATCAAAGAGCATCCGAGCAAGCCCGGATCTACAAAGCAAGAGCGAGAAGCATCGCGGGCAAGGCCCGCTCCTACGCCCCGAAGGAAATCCGCTTGGGGGACAGGGGCTTTTGGCGCAGGTGCAGGATCAGCGGCCAGCGCATCGTGCGCACCTGCGCCGGCTCGCCCCAGGCGTGGGCGAGCGCCGCGGCGTGGGCTTCGACGGGGTCGCTTCCGCTGGCAGCGCGGCAGCGCGCGGTCGCCGACAGGCTGCCCAGGTAACCGAGCAGCTGCGGCAAAGTCCATTCCGCGGTCAGCCACAACGACGGCGCGGGCAACGCCGGGAACGGCCATGCATAGTCCGCGTAACCGGCGTCCACCTGGGCGCGTTCGGACGGCCAGTAGGGTGCGATTTCCGCGCGGAAAGCATCCGCCGCGTCTTCGAGGTCGCCGGCGAAGACCATGTCCTGGTAAGTCCATGCGGCCAACACGCCTCCGGGCCGCAGCACGCGCTCGCATTCGGCATAGAAACGCGGACGGTCGAACCAGTGCAGGGCCTGGGCCACGGCGACCAGATCGATGCTGCGGTCCGGCAAGGCGGTGGCTTCGCCGGGTTCCACCGCAAGGCTGACGTTGCCGGCCTGTGCGCTCCTGGCCCAGTGTTGTTCGATCTGCGCCGCGCTCGGTTCGGTGGCATGGACATGCACAAAACGTTGGCTCAAGCCACGCGTGGCCTGGCCGCTGCCGCAGCCCGGTTCCCAGACCGAGGCGGAGGCCGGAACGACCGCGGTGATGGCATCGAACAAGGCATCCGGATAGGTCGGGCGCCAGTGGGCGTAGGCGCCAGCGACCTGGGAGAAATGATCCTTGAACGTGACCACGCTATCCGGCCTGCGCGGGCGCCGGTTGCAGCAGCAGACGGTGATCCGTGCCGATCATGCGCGAATCCACGACCTGCAATTGCGCGCGCTGCGCCATCGCATCGATGCCCAACCCGGCGAACAGGGGACGCGCACGGTCGCCGAGCAACACCGGTGCGACATACAACAGGATTTCATCGGCCAGACCGGCCGCCAGAAAGGCACCGGCCAGAGTCGCGCCGGCTTCGATCTGCACTTCGTTTATTTCGCGCGCGGCCAGCAACCTCAGCACCGCATCCAGGTCCAGGCGCCCGCCCTGCGCCGGCACGCTGGCGCGCTGCACGTCGAGATCGCGCGGCGGCTTGGCGTCCGACGCATGCAGGTACAAGGTGGGAGCCGAGCCATCGCGCACCTTGCCGCGCGCGACCGTGGCCAGGCCGGGATCCAGCACCACCCGCAACGGGGCCACGAACGGCGTGTCGTCGCCCAGGCGCACGGTGAGCGACGGATCGTCGGCCAGCACGGTGTTGGATCCGGTGAGAATCGCCCCGGCGCGCGCGCGCCAGCGCTGCACGTCGTGGCGCGAGGCTTCGCCGCTGATCCATTTGGAATCGCCGTTGGCCATCGCCGTGCGCCCATCGAGGCTCATCGCCAATTTGACTCGCACCCACGGCCGGCCGCGCTCGGTTCGCGACAGGAAGCCATGGTTGAGTTGGCGGGCCTGCGCTTCCATCAACCCGGATTCGACTGCGATCCCGGCAGCACGCAACTTGTCGAAACCGGCGCCGTCGACTTGCGGGAAAGGATCGCGCATCGCCGCGACCACCCGTGTCACTCCGGCGGCGATCAGCGCATCGGCGCAGGGTCCGGTGCGACCCATGTGCGCGCAAGGCTCGAGAGTGACATAGGCCGTGGCGCCCTTCGCGCGATCGCCCGCGGCCTGCAGCGCGAACACTTCCGCATGCGCTTCGCCGGCACGCTGATGGAAGCCTTCGCCGACGGTCTCCCCGCCATGGGCGATCACGCAGCCCACCATCGGATTGGGCCTGGTGGTGTAGGCGCCGCGCTCGGCGAGAAGCAGGGCGCGGGCCATCAGCAGGTGGTCGGTGGCGGTGAATTCCGGCGTCATCGCGATCCTGTACTTTCCCTCTCCCCTTGTGGGAGAGGGACCGCTTCGCGCAGCGAAGCAGGGAGAGGGCCGGCTTGTGTGGCGTTCCGGGGCGCGAGAGCAAAAGCCGAACCCTCTCCCGCCCTTCGGGCACCCTCTCCCACAAGGGGAGAGGAATGACCCATCAACGCTTCTTATTCTTGTCGATCGGCACCACATCCGCGCCAAGCAGCGGCAACTGGCCACTGGCGGCCGGCAATTCACGTTCCAGCTTCTCGATCTCCTCACGGAAATCGGCCACGTCCTCGAAGCTGCGATAGACCGAGGCGAAGCGCACGTAGCCGACGTGGTCGAGCTTGCGCAGTTCCGCCATCACGAACTCGCCGATCCGACGCGAAGGCAACTCGCGTTCCCCGCTCATGCGGATCTGATGGACCACCGCGCGCACCGCCGACTCGATCTGCTCTTCCGACACCGGACGTTTCTGCAACGCCCGGTCGAAGCCCAGCCGCAGCTTGCGCGCATCGAAGCTGTCGCGCCGGCCGTCGCTCTTGATCACGGTCGGCAGCTTGATTTCGATGTTCTCCAGCGTGCTGAAACGCTCGCCACAGGCCTCGCACTCGCGGCGGCGGCGGATCGTCGCGCCGTCCTCGGAAACGCGTGAATCGATCACGCGGGTGTCTGTGTGCTGGCAGAAGGGGCAATGCATGCGATCAGGAACGAGTGGGGAGGAACGAGGAACGAGTGAAAGTGCTCGCGCAACCTGTGCAGACTCGTTTCTCGTTTCTCATCTCTCGTTCCCAGCCTTCAGCCGTAGACCGGGAACTGGGCGCACTGCTTCGTCACGTTCTCACGCACCCCAGCAATCACGTTCTCGTCGTTCGGCGCATCCAGCACATCGCAGATCCAGTTCGCCAGCGCCACGCAATCCGGCTCCAGGTAGCCACGCGTGGTCACCGCAGGCGTGCCGATACGCAGGCCGGAGGTCACGAACGGCTTTTGCGGGTCGTTCGGTACCGCATTCTTGTTGACGGTGATGTGGGCCTTGCCCAGCGCTTCCTCGGCCGCCTTGCCGGTGACGCTCTTGCCGATCATGTCGACCAGCATCAGGTGGTTCTCGGTGCCGCCGGACACGATCTTGTAGCCGCGGGAAACGATCGTCCTGGCCATCGCCTGAGCGTTTTTCACCACCTGCGCCTGGTAGGCCTTGAATTCCGGCTCCAGCGCTTCCTTGAACGCGACGGCCTTGGCCGCGATCACGTGCATCAGCGGGCCGCCCTGGATGCCGGGGAAGACGATGCTCTGCAGCTTCTTCTCGATCTCTTCGCCCGCACCCTTGGCGACGATGATGCCGCCGCGCGGACCGCGCAGGGTCTTGTGGGTGGTGGAAGTGACCACATGCGCGTGCGGAACCGGGTTCGGATACACCCCTGCGGCGATGAGGCCGGCCACGTGCGCCATGTCCACGAACAGATAGGCGCCCACCTTGTCGGCGATGGCGCGGAAGCGCGCCCAGTCGACCACCTGCGAATAGGCGGAGAAACCGGCGACGACCATCTTCGGCTTGTGTTCCAGGGCCAGGCGCTCGACTTCGTCGTAGTCGATCAGGCCTTCGTCGTTGACCCCGTACTGCACCGCGTTGAACAGCTTGCCGGAAATATTGACCTTGGCGCCATGGGTCAGGTGGCCGCCGTGGGCCAGCGACATGCCCAGGATGGTGTCGCCCGGCTGCAACAGCGCCAGGTACACGGCCTGGTTGGCCTGCGAGCCCGAATGCGGCTGCACGTTGGCGTAGTCGGCGCCGAACAGCTGCTTGACCCGGTCGATGGCCAGCTTCTCGGCGATGTCCACGTATTCGCAGCCACCGTAGTAGCGCTTGCCCGGGTAGCCCTCGGCGTACTTGTTGGTCAGCTGGCTGCCCTGCGCTTCCATGACCCGCGGACTGGCGTAGTTCTCCGACGCGATCAGCTCGACGTGATCTTCCTGGCGGCGGTTCTCGGACGCGATCGCCGCGGCCAGTTCAGGGTCGTAACCTTCGATGCGAGCGTTGCGCGGGAACATCGGTACTCCGGGCGGATTGGGATCGCCGATTGTAGCCCCGGCCACTCCCGGCCACCACTTTCGACCTGGCCCGCACCAAGGAAAAACGCGCCCTGGGGCGCGTTTTTCCGTTTGCTGGCGACCTTTCGTGGCTCAGTGGCCCAGAACCAGGTCGGCGATGATGCCGGTGGCCAGCGCCACCAGCAGGAAGTCGCCGGCGTCGCTGCGGCGCCAGTAGTAACCACGCGGCGGCGCGTGCAGGCCATAGCCGTAGTAGTCGTTGACCACGTAGGTCGGCCCATAGCCGCGGTCGTAGTAGCGTCCGCCACGGACCCAGCGCGGGGCGACGTAGACCGGCCGGTAGACCACGCGCGGGGCCGGCCTGTAGTAGCGACGGTCATAGCGGCCATCCCGATAATCGCGATCGCGGTAACCATAACGACGGTCGTCGTCGCGATAGCGGTCGCGATCGCCTCGGCGATAGTCCGAACGATCGTAGCCCCGGTCGTTGTGCTGGTAGCTGGAGCGGCCGTAATCCCGGCCACGGTCATGGCCACGGTCATGGTCGCGTGCCATGGCAGGTGCGGCGGCGAAGGCCAGCGCGAACAGCAGCGACAGGCCGGACTTGATAGCGTGGCGCATGGTGGATACCCCTCGGATGGAAACCGGAGCCCAATATCCGACTGCGGCGCTGAACCGTATCTTGCCGGTCGGCCTCCTGTAGAAAATCGTTAAGACACCAGCCAGACGGCCGCAGCCGGTATAATTCGGCCATCCCGATCTTTCCCGCCGTGCAGTCCCTGCGCGGGCACGGCAGCGCCATTCCCGGAGACACCATGTCGCAATACATCTACACCATGAACGGCGTCAGCAAGACCGTGCCGCCGAAGCGCCAGATCATCAAGGACATCTCGCTGTCGTTCTTTCCGGGGGCCAAGATCGGCCTGCTGGGCCTGAACGGCGCGGGCAAGTCGACCGTGCTGAAGATCATGGCCGGCGTGGACACCGATTTCAGCGGCGAAGCCCGCCCCGCACCCGGGATCAAGGTCGGTTACCTGGCGCAGGAGCCGCAACTCAACCCCGAGCACACCGTGCGCGAGGCAGTGGAAGAAGGCGTGGGCGAGGTCTTGAAGGCCCAGGCCGCACTGGACAGGATCTATGAGGCCTATGCCGAGGAAGGCGCCGACTTCGACAAGCTGGCCGCCGAACAACAGCGCCTGGAAGCCATCCTGGCCAACAACGACGCCCACACCCTGGAACACCAGCTGGACGTGGCCGCCGACGCGCTGCGCCTGCCGCCGTGGGACGCGATCATCGGCAAGCTCTCGGGCGGCGAGAAGCGCCGCGTGGCGCTGTGCCAGCTGCTGCTGCAGAAGCCGGACATGCTGTTGCTGGACGAACCGACCAACCACCTGGACGCCGAGTCGGTGGAATGGCTGGAGCAGTTCCTGACCCGCTACACCGGCACCGTGGTCGCGGTGACCCACGACCGCTATTTCCTCGAGAACGCGGCCGAGTGGATCCTGGAACTGGATCGCGGCAAGGGCATCCCGTGGAAAGGCAACTACACCGCCTGGCTGGAACAGAAGAGCGAGCGCCTGAAGCAGGAAGAAAACCAGGAGAAGTCGCGCCAGAAGGCGCTGGCCAAGGAACTGGAGTGGGTGCGCAGCAACGCCAAGGGCGGCCGCAGCAAGGGCAAGGCGCGCCTGGCGCGCTTCGAGGAGCTCAACTCGGTCGAATACCAGAAGCGCAACGAGACCAACGAGATCTTCATCCCGCCGGGCGAACGCCTGGGCCAGTCGGTGATCGAGTTCAAGAACGTGTCCAAGAGCTTCGGCGACCGCCTGCTGATCGACGACCTGAGCTTCATCATTCCGCCGGGCGCCATCGTCGGCATCATCGGGCCGAACGGCGCCGGCAAGTCGACCCTGTTCAAGATGATCACCGGCCAGGAAACGCCGGACAAGGGCGAGATCGTCAAGGGCCCGAGCACCAAGATCGCCTACGTGGACCAGAGCCGCGATGCGCTCACCGGCAACCACAACGTGTTCCAGGAAGTATCCGGCGGCGCCGACATCCTCAACATCAACGGCATCGAGATCCAGTCGCGCGCCTACATCGGTCGCTTCAACTTCAAGGGCCAGGACCAGCAGAAGATGGTCGGCACCCTGTCCGGCGGCGAACGCGGCCGCCTGCACCTGGCCAAGACGCTGTTGCAGGGCGGCAACGTGCTGCTGCTGGACGAACCGTCCAACGACCTGGACGTGGAAACCCTGCGCGCACTGGAAGACGCCTTGCTGGAATATCCCGGCTGTGCGGTGGTCATTTCCCATGACCGCTGGTTCCTGGACCGCATCGCCACCCACATCCTCGCCTTCGAAGGCGATTCGCACGTGGAGTACTTCCAGGGCAACTACCGCGAGTACGAGGAAGACAAGAAACGGCGCATGGGCGCCGAAGGCGCGCAGCCGAAGCGGTTGCGGTTCAAGGCGCTGAAGTGACGGATTGGCCCGCGCAAAGCGCGGCTTTGCCAATCCGTCATCCCCGCGAAGGCGGGGATCCAGCGCCTTTTAGCCCTTGACCGAATGGCACCGCGCCCTGGAGCCATCGACACTGCAAGCAAACGCCCGCCGCCCGGCGGGCGTTTCGTTTCTGGCGCCGGCTATTGCCCGGCAAGCTTTGCCGTATGCCGCATCGCCCTTTGGCGCGGGCAAGGACCGGTGCAGCCGGGTCAGGCAGGCATCGAAATGACCAGCAGCATCGCCACCGCCTGGGAAACCATCGCGCTCATGACCATGAAGATGGCCAAGCCCAGGAGCGTGCGCAGCACGGACTTCCAGCGCGGATAGCCCTGGAAGAACTGGACCAGGGAAAACACCGCATAAGCCATCGACAACAGCACAGCCCAGGCCACCGGTTGCGGTATCCACCGATGCAGGGCCACCAGCACGGCCCAGAACACGAAGCACTGCACCGTCAGCAAAGCCGTGATCACCAGCCATTCGGGGTAGTTGAGGTTGCCGACGCGATGGAACGCCAGCCTGAAGGCTGCCGCCTCCAGCGGCAGTAGCAGCAAGGTGAAAGCGGCGAAGTACTGGTTCATCAAATCCGCCGCCATCCTGGACGTTTTTGCCGCCAACGCCGGGTCCACTCGCGCACCTGCGCTGGCCTCCCTGGCTCCGGCAATACCCGCCGCCACGGCTGAGTCCAAGACCCCTGTCCCCTCCAGATATTTGGTCAGGACCACCACCACCGCAGACATGATCATAAGCAGCAGCAGCGGCTTGGCCTGATTGCCGCGCCGTCCTTCGATGTAATCCCGCATGAAGCGACCGGGCCGCAGCATCAATTGCTTCAGCGAGTAAAAGAGGCCCCGATCCATATGCAGCACGCTGTGCTCGAGTTCGTGCCCGAGGAAATGCCAGTCGATGCGATGCACCGGCGTGGACTGGCCGCATGCGGGGCAGAACTTCTGGTCCGTGCCGGCGATGGCACGATTACAGTTGGCGCAGCCGCCAGCCTCGAGCGTTGTCATGGTATTCCCCATCATTTTCCCGCAGATTTTCTCACGAAGATGAAGAGAAACCGCGACCAGATCAATGCGAACACCGCCGCAGAGGTGAACATGCTCCGCCGTGGCGCCTCGAACTTGCGGAAGTAACGCCACAGCCCGCGGTGCTTGTGCCACTCCACGAACACCGGCCTGGCGCGACTTGAGACACCGCGCAGGTGCAGCACGCGGATATCGTTGGCGACCGCGACTGTCGCGCCTGATACGCGCGCGCGCCTGCACAGGTCCAGGTCCTCGGCATGTAGCCGATAGCCTTCATCGAAACCGCCAAGCCGGTCGAACAACACGCGCGGCATCAGCATCAGCGCGCCCGACACCGCATCGACCCGCTGCAGGCTCTCGGCTTCGTTCGCGGACACTCCCAGTTTCGATGCGCGCGCTGGCGAAGACAGCATCGCCGTGAGCATGCCTTTGAAATCCGGATCGCGGCGACGCGCGGCCTCGTCGCGATGGTCGGCTTCGTCCACCAGGTCCACGCCCAGCAGCACCTCTCCCGCCAGCGCATCGGCGTGCAGGCGCAGCCGCGACAAGGTATCGGTTTCGATCATCAGGTCGGGGTTGACGAAGGCCAGCCACGGCGCGGTCGATTCCCCCGCGCCCTGGTTGCAGGCCACCGCGAATCCCGGATTGTCCGGATTGCCGACAAAACGTACCCGCGCATCCATCGCGGCGTGACGCTGGATGATATCCAGCGTGCCGTCCAGCGAAGCATTGTCGATCACCCTGATCTCGGCCACTCCGCGCGCCGCGCGCAAACGCAGCAGGCAATCCTCCAGCGTGCTCGCGCTTTCGTGGCTGACCACCACCACCGCGATGTCGGCGCGGTCAGCGGAAGAGTTCACGCTGCGGCTCCGGCGACCCGATGTCTGCGTACAACGAAGCCAGGCGTTCGCGCGGCGCGCGCAACGGATCGTTCATCAGGAAATTGGCGAGGCGCGCATTCCACGCGGGCCAGCGCGCATTGATCGCATCCATGTCGCCTTCGGCCGGTCCGCCCTCGCCGCCGCGCGCGACGAACGCCGTCTCGCACAAGGCATTGCGCCAGCCCAGGCCGGACAGACGCAACGACAGGTCGATCAGCGCCGCATACCACGAGGCATAGCTGCTGGCGTCCAGTCCGCCCGCGCGTTGCCGCGCGCTGCCGCGCAAGGCGACGGCATGGTTCACCGCCGCCGGAAGCTCGGGGTGCTCGGGCGGCATCGCCGCGCACGCTGCGGCGGTGCGTTCGAAATTCTGCGGCGGAAGTTCTATTTCGCCCAAGCGCGGCCACGACGCGGCCTCGCCCGCGTTGCACCACGGTGTGGCGCTGGCGATGGACGCATCGCGCGAAAAACAGGCCGACAGTTGTTGCAGCCAGCCCGGCAACGGCTGCGCATCGGGGGCCAGCACCACCACGTCGGCGCCGGCGCAGGCTTTGAGCATTTCATCGAGGTGCGCGACTTCGCCGATCATCTGCTGGCGGCGCGTGTAGTCGGCCTGCAGCGGCGTGCGCTTCAGCCAGCGCTCGACGATGGCGCTGGCGCGCGGGCCGGCCTGCGCGTCGTCGGCCAGCCAGATGCGGCTGCCGGCAGGGGTGCCGGCATCCAGCGCGCCGAGGCACGCATCGAGCGCGTCATCGTCGACGCCGACCGGCAACAGGATGACGGGCAGCGCGGCGGCAGGAGCGGGGCTCACTTCTTCTTCGGTGTGTTCAGCGGATCGAGCGCGCGGAATTTCTGCCCGTACTCGTCGGTCAGCTCGCGGGCTTCCTGCGGGTTGCGGACGATGGTGGCGGTGATCAGGATGATGGTCTCGCTACGGCCGCTGTTGGTGCGCTGGGTGCCGAACAGACTGCCGATGATGGGCAGGCGGCTGAGCCCGGGAATGCCGCTGGAGCCCTTCTCGGCACTGTCGGAGATCAAGCCCGCAAGCATGATGGTGTCGCCGTCCTGGGTCGCGGCTTCCGTTTTCAGCTTGCGGGTACTGATGGTGGGATTGCCGTTGGCGTCGGGGCTACCGACCGGCTGGCTGATTTCCTGGACGATATCGAGGAACACGGTGCCGTCCCGGGTTATCCGCGGCCGCACCTTCAAGGTGGTGCCTGTCTCCAGATATTGCACCTGCGAAAAGGTAGTGCCGTCGCCGGCGATCGGATTGACCGAAACCGAAGATATCGGGATGCGGTCGCCGACATTGAACGTGGCTTCGCCGTTGTTGCGCACGAACACCGAAGGCGTCGACAACAAACGCACGTTGGTCACCTCATCCAGCGCATTGATGATGGCTGCCGCATCGTTCTTGATCAGCGTCCAGGCCAGGCCCGGGCCCGAAACACCGCCTATGCTTGCTCCCAGCGTGCTCCATTTGCCGGGGATGCTGGGGCCGGTGACGTCGGGCAAGCCATTGTCGGTGGCGCCCTTCTCGAAGAACCACTGCACCCCGTAGTTCAATTCGCCGCTGAGCTGCACCTGGGCGACCTGGGCCTCGATATGCACCTGCATCGGCATCACGTCGAGCTTCTCGATCACGTCCCTGATCGATTTCCAGGCTCCGGCATTGGCCCGGACCAGGATCGAGTTGGTCTCCTCGACCGCGGCCACGCCTACCCTGTCGCCTTCCACCTGCAAGGTGACGCTGCCGTTGCCGTTGCCGCGCTGGCCCAATGCCAGGGAACCACTGCCGCCCGTTCCACCGGTGCCGGATGACGAAGATCCGCTGTTGCCGAAATCGACCGTGCCGTTGCCACCCTCCATCCCGCCGTCCTTGATCTGCACCGGATCGGTGCCGGGCATCAGTGAAACGTTGCCGTCGCCGCCAGTGCCCTGGTTGCCGTTGCCGCCGCTGCCGAATACTTCCGCCAGGCGATCGGCCAGGTCCTTGGCCTTGATGTATTTCAGCTCATAGGAAAACAGGCGCGAGCCTTCGCCGGCGCCGTCGATGCGTTCCAGCCAGTCCTGGATGTCGTCCAGGTAGGCGGCCTGCGGGGTGATCACCAGTACCGCGTTGGCGCCCTCCAGCGGCATGAAGCGGAACATGCCGGCGCTGGGGGTCTTGCTGGCTTCACCGAACACCTTCTCCAGGTCGGCCACCACCTTGGTCGCGCGTCCGGACTGCAGCGGGAACACGCCCACCGACATGCCGGCCAGCCAGTTGACGTCGAATATCTCGACCGTGCGCAGGTAGTTTTCCAGTTCCGTGCGCGTACCGGCCAGGGTGATGACGTTGCGCGCGTTGTCGGTGTTGACGATGGCGTTGGGACGCGCGTATGGCTCCAGCACTTTCTTCATCTCGCTGGCGGAGATGAAGCGCAGCGGGACCACCCGCACCTCGAAGCCGCGCGCGTTCGCGGCCGGGCCGGTACTCGGCGCGACCGTGCCGGCCAGGGCCTGGTCCATCGGAATGATGTTGTAGCGACCGCCGCTGTAGACCAGGCGCGCATTGTTCCAGCCCAGCACCATCTCCAGCAGGTTCAAGGCTTCCGCCGGCGACACCGGCTTGGGCGTGCCCAGGGTCACCGTGCCCTGCACGCCGGGTGCGATGACGTAGTTCTGGCCGAGCATGTCGCCGAGGATGGCCTTGACCACCGCATGCACGGATTCGCCTTCGAAATTGAAGGTGGCCGAGCCGCTGCTGGCGCCGGACAGCGAAGGCATCGGCGCGGAAGCCGCACTGCGGTTGATGGTCTGGCCGTTACCGCGGCGGATCACCGCCTGCGGGCCGGTTTCCGGCTCCTCGACCGAATTCAACGGCGAGGTCTGCGCACCGCCGGCAACACCGGCATTGGCGCGATTGAGGTCGGCCTCACGCCGCACGTCCGGGGCCGGCACGCTGGCGCAGGCGGCCAGCAGGCCGGTCAACAGGGAAACCAGGATCAGACGTGACTTCATGCCGGCACTCTACTTTGTCTTGTTCTGTGGGGGCGGGGCCTGTTCCTGCTCGCGCAGCTGCGCACGGCGCGCTTCGATGCGCTTGCGGATCAGGTCCATCTGCTGCTCGGTGGTCAGTTCCGGCTCCGCTGCCGCGCTTTCCACCTGGGGCGACATCGCATCGGCCGGCGCCTGCTGGGACTTGGCGCTATCCGGCGTCGGCGCAGCCGATCTGCGTGACGGCTGCACTTGCTGCACCGGGCCGGTCGGCATGGGCGACACAGGCGGCGACATGGCGGTGGGAACTTGGCCGCCCGTGCCATCGAACACACGCAATTCCAGGGTCTTCCGGCCTTCCGGTCCGGCAATGACCACGCTGCGCGGATTGATTTCCACCAGTTGCCAATTGGGAGCGGACTCGGGCGATTCGCCCAGTTTGACCCGTACCGATTCCCCGCCTTCCGTGGTCTGCAGAATGGCCATCTTCAAGGCGGGCGTGATCAGTACGCTGCTGAGGACGAAGTCGAAACTCTGCGGCTGCTCGCCGCCTTCCTCGCCGGAAATGAAGAAGGGTACGGGCTGGCGGCTTTCCGAAAACAGCGGTCGCGCAGCCGTTTCCGAGTACTGGACCATCGGGCCCAGGCGCTCGGCCGCCGGCGGACGCAGTTGCGGCAAGGCCTGCACCAGGCTGGGATCGGCGGGCAGCGGACGGATGCCGCCGCCCATGCCGAACAGGGCCAGCAGCCAGGCCAACACCGCCCAGCCGGCGAGTGCCGCCAGCAGCCAGGTCCGCGGGCCGATGGCGTCAGTCCGCATTGGCCGCTCCCTGCGCTGCGGAGGCAGTGGCGCCGCCCGCGGCGGTCGGCGGCAAGGCGCCCGGCACGGGCCTCAGGTAGCCGTACAGGTCGAAGCTGACTTCCAGCCCCGCGCTGTTTCCCCCGGCGGTATTGGCCATGTAGGTGTAGTGCTGGGACAACACGCTCAGGTTATCGACGAACAACCTGGGCGTGCCGCTTTCCAGCGAATGCAATACGGCGGCCAGTTCCGGCGTGCCGCAACGCAGGCGCACCTGGACCACGACCCGATCGAACCGCTCGCGGCTGGCCTGCGGCATCGGCGAGCGGTTGGTGATCGCGCAACTGCGGTTGCCGGGGCTGGCTTGCAGGACCGCGGTTTCCAGGCGCTGCACCAGGCCGGCGGTCGCCAGCTCGGCGCTGGCCTCGGGCAGGAAGCCGGGACGCTTGGTCTGTTGCGCCAGGGCTGCAGCCAGTTGCTTCTCGACCTGCGGCGCCTGCTGCAGTTGCGTGCGCACCCGCAGCTCGCGGCTGCGGCTGTCGGCGATGTCCTGGTTCACCTGCAGCATCGGCGCGGTCCACCACGGATGCACCAGCAACAGGTAGACCAGCGCCAGCACCGCCAGCAGCAGCCCCAGGGCCAGCCAGCGATCGCGTTCAGCGTTTGCCGGCGCCATCGGCGACTCCTTCTGCGGGCGACGGCACTGCCGCAGCGTTGCCGATCAGTTCGGCGGTCAGGCTGAAGCGATCGCGGCGGCTGCGCGGATCCGGTTGCAGGGCGCCGCTGAGTGCGGGGGATTTCCACAATTTCGACCCTTCCATCTTCGCCACCAGCGACGAGGCTTCCGGGCTCAGGCCGATCAGCAGCAACTGGTGACCTTCGATCGACAGTTTTTCCAGATAGGTGTTGTCCGGGAGGCGGCGGCTGACTTCCTCCATCACTTCCACCGCTGTCGGCAGGCTGGCGCGGGTGCGGTCGAGGAACGCGGCGCCCTCCACCACATCGACCAGGCGCTGGCGCTGCATGGCCACGGTCCGCGCCTGGTTGGCGCGCACTTCCACCTGGGCCGCGAACGCGGCCGCGGCCTGGCGACGGTTGTCCAGCACCTGCCACGCGCAGGCCGTCAGCGCGAGCAGGGCGATCGCCGCCAGCGCCAGGTTCCAGGTCCGCAGGGGATTGTGGCGGTGACGACGCTGTTCCAATGGCAGCAGGTTGACCCCGAGCGGCCTGCCTAGCGCATCGCTGGCCTCCACGCCCATCAGCGAAGCCGTCAGGCTTCCGACCGCGGCCATCGCTTCATCGAAGGCCGGCCGCGGTACGGCGACCAGCTCGGCTTCCAACTGGCCATCCGGCCTGCGTCGCAAAAGCCGCGCATCGAATCGCACCGCGCCGGCGGCGAAAGGCGTCTGCCGGTCGACCTCGAACCCGACCACATCACGCAGGCGCTCCGCGGCGGCCGCGGGCAGGAGCAAGCTGCGCCGGAGGATCCTGCCCGGCGGCAGCAGCAGCCAGCGCGGCAGGGCGGCCAGGCGGTTGCCGAGGACTTTCTCCAGTTCCGGCTCCTGCAAGGGCAATGGCAGGCGGACCAGGTCGCGCAGGCCTGCTGCGTCCTGCCACTGCACCCGCAGCTCTTCCTGCTCGTGCGACAACAGCAGGCGATCCTGGGCCAGGCCCAGCAGAACCCGCCAGCGCGCCGGCAGCCAACTGGTCAGCGCCTGCCGCCACCAACGGAAAAAGCTGCCCGTCCCACTGCCATAGCGGCGGACACGGTCGGCGAATGCGGGACTGTCGTTGAGCGTGGTCATCGGGGTGCCGCAGCTTCCTCCCAGCGCAGTGTGGTGTACACGGAACCCGGCACCGGGCCGCCGCCTGCGCGTACTGTCGTCCGTAATGTCGCCTGACGCCCTTCTTTGAGGGTTACCCGGCTCTCGATACTATACGTGCCACTGCCGGCGCCCAAGAGTTGGGAATCGCCGATAGCGGACTGGGCCGAGCGACGGCGCGCAAGAAAAGCCGCCGGATCCAGGCCCAGGGCGACCAGCACGGGCGCTGGCGCATAGTTGGGATCCGGCTGCGGACGGCCGCTGTACAGGGTCAGGCTCGGTTCCAGCCGGGCATAGAGTTGCGGGGTCATGCCCAGCACCTGCTCCACTTCGGCCACGGTCTCGAAAGGCGCGTCCTTCGCTCCATACGGAAGTCCGGCGGCGGCATAGTCGGGATCCTCGGCGCCGCCACTGGGCTGGGTCAGGGGATCGGGGTCGCGCCAGTCGACGATCGCCGCGGCCAACTGCGCGGCGGGTGCGGAATCGCCGGCCACGGTTTTTATCAGTGCGGACAGCAAGGTCACGTCGGCCTGGTTCAGGTCGACCTTGCCGGTTTCATCGACGATGCTGATTTCCACCCGGCTGCCGGCGAAGTCCCATCGGTACGTGCGTCCGTCAGGCAGCCAATGCGATGCCGGATCGGTGTCGGCGACCCGGACCAGGGCGTATTCGACCGAGGCGCGCGCGATTTCCTGCGCCTCGGCGCCCTTGCCCAGCACCCTGCCCTGCAGCAGCTCGACCCGCGCGGTCAGCGCGAACGCACCGATCAGGGCGGTCAGCAACGCGATCAGCCACAGCACCAGCAACAGGGCCGCGCCACGCATGCGCCGCATGCTCATAACTCCTTCACCGAAGCGCTGCCGTCGCTGTTGCCGCTGCCCTGGGCGAGGGAAACGATCACACTCGGCCAGCGCACTCCATCCGCCGATTCGATGTCGATCGCCACCTGCACGGGCAGCACATCGGTCGTAGCCCATTGCTCCTGCCAGCCGCCCAGCCCGCCTTCGGGATCGATGCCGCGGTAATGGAAACGCACGGCACGCAAACCGCTGGCCAGGGGTTCCGGCGGGCGCGGTTGCGCTTCTTCGATGGCCTGTCCACCCTGGACCAGGGTGAACGACACCAGCAGGCGGCCCTCGGCGACGCGCAGGTCATGCAGGTAAGGTCCGCCACGTCCCAGGTAATCGGGCAGGTCGGAAACGAAACGCATGCGTTGCGGCTCGCCCAGGAACCGGGTCTGCAGCTGGGTCTGCGGATCGGTGGCGAAACCGATCACCTGCGCCGAAGCGATGCGCCGGCGCAGGAAGGTCTCGGCCGAACGGATGCGTTCGCTGCGCTGGGCGATGGCTTCGCCGCGCTGGACCATGGCGGTGGCCGAGCGCAGCGTGGCGAAGGCCAGGGCCAGGCCGGCGGCCATCAGTAGGGTCGCCAGCAAGACCTCGATCAGGGTGAAACCGCGCGACTGGTTCCTCATTGGATCGGCGCCGAGGATGCATTGATGTCGCCCTGCACCAGCCGCAGGCTCCGCCACTGCATCCGCTGGCCGCGCCCGTCGCCCCACTCCACCGCCAGGGTCAATTGCAACAGTCGTGGCGCCGATGGATTGGACAGGGGCGAAGGAGGCCTCAACGGATCGGCATACGGAGCGATATCCAGCACCCAGCGATAGCGCCCGGCATCGAAGTTCCCCTGCCGGCGACCGGGCTGCAGGGTCTCGCCCACGCCCACCTGCGCCAGCAGCGATTGCGCATGCAAGGCCGCGCGACTGCTGTCGCTGGCGATGCGCACCTGCCTGGCGGCACCGGACAGCGAACCCAGCAGGAAAGTCAGGGCCAAGGCCAGCAAGGCGAAGGCGACGACCACCTCGATCAGGGTGAAGCCGCGTTGGCGGCGGGCGCCGCGCCCGTTCATGGCGATGCGTCGCCGGGAGAAGCGCGCGCCAGCGTGACCTCGCCGGTCAGCCAGGACACGTCGATACGCCAGGCCGCGCGCTTCACGCTGAGTCGGACGCGGCCACCGGTGGAAGCGCCATCGGGGAAGAACAGGATGCCGCCCTCGCCCGCGCGCGGCTGCACTTCGCGGGCGCCGATGAAATCCACGCCCAGCGATGGCGGGATCTTGCCTTGCCGATTGCCGGCCGCTTGCCAGCGGTGGCCACGCGGATCGATGGTGAAACGTTGCGGCTGGCCGCTGGCGATAGCCTGGGTCCGGGTGTAACGCAACTGCGCGGCGATCTCCTTGGAACTGGAACGCAGGCGCATGCCGTCAAGGCCGCCGCTGAAGACCATCGCCGCCAGCGTGGTGGCCATGGCGATGATGATCAGCACCACCAGCACTTCCAGCAGGGTGAAGCCCGGCGCGCGGCCGCTAGCGCATGGATGCACGCCGCTCTTCATCCCGTTTCACCACATCCTGGCCCACTCGCGCCTGTTTCACTGCTCGTACTTGATGTCGGCGTTGACGCTGTCGCCACCGGCTTGCCTGTCCTTGCCCAGGCTGACCAGGGAGAACGGGGCGCCGTCGCCGGGCACGCGGTATTCGTACTGCTGGTTCCAGGGATCCTTGAGTTCGGCGGCCTTGGCATACGGCCCCAGCCAGCCACTGACGTTACCGGGCGCGCTCACCAGTTCGTCCAGCGTGTTGGGAAGGCGGCCGGTGTCCATTTCGAACTGCTGGATCTTTTCCGCCACCGTCTGCACCTGCGCCCTGGCCAGGTTGACCTTGGCCCGGTCGGCATTGCCCAGGATCCGGGTCGCGGCGAAAGCCACGATGCCGCCGATCAGGATGACCACGACGATGATTTCCATCAGGGTGAAGCCGCCCTGCGCGGCGCGGCGCGGCAGGCGCGGGTTGGATCGATTGTTTCGCATCTTGGATTCCATCCTGTGGGTTCAGTTGATCGCGCCGGCGAGGTCGTACAACGGTACCAGCACCGCGATGATGACCACCGCCACCACCGCTGCCAGCACCAACGTGATCACCGGCACCAGGGCGGCCAGCATACGGTCCATTGCCTGAGCGGTTTCCTGCTCGAAAGTGTCGGCGGTCTTGAGCAGCATGCCGTCGAGGGCGCCGGATTCCTCGCCCACCTGGACCATCTGCAGGGCCAGGCGCGGGAAACGCTTGCCCTTGCCCAGCGAAGCCGACAGGCCGTGGCCGTTCTTCACGTCCTCGGCCGCCTGGTCGACATCGGCGGCGAGCGCGCGGTTGCCCAGCACGTTGCGCGAGATCCCCAGCGCGGCCAGCAACGGCACGCCATTCTTCAACAAAGTGCCCAGAGTGCGGGCCAGGCGCGCGGTTTCCAGCTTCGCCACCAGCGGGCCGATCAGTTTCTTCTGCAGCAGCCACGCATCGAAGCGGTCGCGGAACACCGGGTCGCGGCGCTTGCGATCGAACCACCACAGCAACGCCGCCGGCAACAGCACCAGCAGCAGCCACCAGTCGCGCACGAACAGACCGAGCGCCAGCACCGCGCGGGTGAACCACGGCAGCACCACGTCCAGGCTTTCGTACATCTGCGCGAACTGCGGGACCACGAAACCCAGCAAGAACAACAGGGCGAAGCCCACCACCACCACCAGGATCGCCGGATAGACCATGGCGTTGATCACGCGGCCACGCAGGGCGCTGCTGCGCTCCAGGTAATCGGCCAGGCGCTGCAGGGTTTCATGCATGCTGCCACCCGCTTCGCCGGCGCGAACCATGTTCACGTACAGGCGCGAGAACGCGCCATGTTGCCGTTCCAGTGCGGTCGACAACGGCGCGCCGCCGCGCACCGCATCGCGGATATCGGTGATGGTGCGCCGGGCTTTGTCGTCTTCCGGCAGCTCCAGCAGGATGGTCAGGGAACGGTCGAGGGGTTGCCCGGCGCCGAGCAGCGTCGCCAATTGCTGGGTGAACTGCACCAGCCGCTCGCCGGCGAAAGGCTTGGCCGCGAACAGCGCACGCAACGAAGTCCCCCCGCCGCCTTCCGACGCCAGCCTGGCTTCCACCGGCAGGTGCCCCTGCTCCTGCAGACGCGCGACCACCTCGCCGTCGCTGGCGGCTTCCATCTGGCCGTCGAGGACTTCGCCGCGGGAGTTGAGGGCTTTGTAGCGGTAGAGGGGCATGGGTAGTGGTCGCGTAACTCGTTGCGGATTTCTGGGTGTAGCTGGAACTCTTTAAGTCGTCATTCCCGCGGAGGCGGGAATCCAAGGACGTTGGCTTTCGGTACCTGCCCTGTGATATCCGGCCACAAATCCCGCCATGAAGGATTGCTTTCGTCTATCAAGCGGACTTTCCAAGCCCTGTTCCATTTCTTGATGCGCTTTTCGCGCTGGATCGCCGACTCCATTGTGGGATGCAATTCATACCAGACCAAACGGATTACTTCGTAGCGCTTGCTAAAACCTTCTGCGACGTGCTCCCGATGTTGCCAAGTCCGCCCGATCAAATTACTGGTGACACCCGCATATAACGTTCCGTTGCGGCTACTGGCCAGCAAATAGACACATGGCTGCTTTCCCATGACACCTCCTTGTACGTCCATGGATTCCCGCCTCCGCGGGAATGACGACCTGATGGCGATCGGCAATGACCCGGGCTACGCATCCTCCGTCACCCGCAGCACTTCCTCGATCGTCGTCTCGCCGGACAATGCCTTGACGATCCCGTCCTCGTACATCGTGCGCATGCCGGCATCGCGCGCCAGCTGCTCCAGTTCGCCCATGCCGGCGTGGCGCATGACCGCGCGGCGCAGGCCGTCGTCCATGACCAGGAATTCCATGATCGTGGTCCGGCCCAGGTAGCCGGTCGGCGCGATCGCCGAGGCGCGGGGGCGATAGAGGAAGATGTCGCCCTGCGGCTGGTAGCGGCGCAGCGAGAATTTCTCGATTTCCTCCGGTGAAGCGGGGTACTTCTCCGCATGCGAGGGCTCCAGCCGCCGCACCAGGCGCTGGGCGAGGATGCCGTTGATGGTTGAAGTCAACAGGTAATCCTCCACACCCATGTCGAGCATGCGGGTGATGCCGCCGGCTGCGTTGTTGGTATGCAGCGTGCTGAGCACCAGGTGGCCGGTGAGCGCGGACTGGATGGCGATGCGCGCGGTTTCCAGGTCGCGCATCTCGCCGATCATGATGATGTCGGGATCCTGGCGCACGATGCTTCTCAACGCATGGGCGAAATCGAGCCCGATCTGCGGCTTGGCCTGGATCTGGTTGATGCCTTCGATCTGGTATTCGACCGGATCCTCGACGGTGATGATCTTGACGTCGGCGGTGTTGAGCTTGCTCAACGCCGTGTACAGCGTGGTGGTCTTGCCGGAACCGGTCGGGCCGGTGACCAGCAGGATCCCGTGCGGCTGCTCCAACACCTTCTGGAACTGCGGCAGGAAATGGTCGGTGAAGCCGAGCTTGTGGAAATCGAAGACCACGGTCTCGCGATCGAGCAGGCGCATCACCACCGACTCGCCGTGCGCGGTCGGCACGGTGCTGACGCGCAGGTCGAGCTCCTTGCCCTGCACGCGCAGCATGATGCGGCCGTCCTGCGGCAGGCGGCGCTCGGCGATATTGAGCTTGGCCATGATCTTCACGCGGCTGATCACCGCGGCGGTCAGGTTGGCCGGCGGGCTCTCGCCTTCCTCCAGCACGCCGTCGACGCGGTAACGCACTTTCAGCCGGTTCTCGAAAGGTTCGATGTGGATGTCGGAGGCGCGCAGTTCGACCGCGCGCTGGATCACCAGGTTGACCAGGCGGATGACTGGAGCTTCCGAGGCCAGGTCGCGCAGGTGCTCCACGTCATCGACGTTGCCGCTGCTCTCGCCATCTGCATCCTCGACGATCGTGCCCATGGCGCTGCGGCCCTGGCCGTGCCAGCGCTCGATCAGGTCGTCGATTTCCGAACGCAGGCCGACGCAGGGGCGCACCGGCGCACCGGTCGCCAGTTGCACCGCCTCGATCGCGTACGGATCCTGGGGATCGGCCATCCACAGGTCCTGCATGCCCCGGCTTTCGCCGAGCACGCAGACATGGAACTGGCGCAGGAAGCGCGGCGACAGCGGTGTCGCTTCCGGCAAGGTCTCCGGCGGCAATTCGGGCACCTGCTTCAGGCCGACCAGTTGCAGGCCCAGGACTTCGGCGCAGGTTTCGGCATGGTCGCGTTCGGATACCAGGCCCAGGCGTGCGAGCAGCGACAGCAGGCTGCCGCCGGTTTCCTCCTGCAGGCGGCGGGCGCGCACCAGGTCCGCTTCCTTCAGCCTGCCTTTTTCCAGCAGCGCGGCGACGATGCGTTCGTCGGCATCGCCCGCATCGGAAACCGGTTGTTGCCTATCGGGGGAAACCACTGCTTCCACGCAGCACTCCACAAGTGACCGGGGCACACTTTAGCAGCGAACCCGATAGGGAATCGTCGATCGGGGCGGCCTTCATGAAGCAGGAACCCCGGCCTGGGCCGGGGTTCCCGGGTTTCATGCCCGACTGGAACCGGATTACTGGCGCGCCACCAGGGTGACGCCGCTGTAGGCGGCTGCGCCTACCAACTTGACGTAGTAGGTACCGGCCTTCGGCTTGTTGATGCGCACCGTTTCGCTGTTGCCCGCGCGGGTCGACTTGAAGTCCGAGGTCGTGGTCGTGGGTTCTTCATCGAAGCTCACGTACAACGACACGTTGCCGGTGCCGCCCAGGGTCATGAAGGTCAGCACGCTGCCCGCGGCCGCATCGAAGCTGTACAGCTTCTCGCTGCCGGCGGCGCCGGCCAGGCCGGTCACGTTGACCTTGTTGACCAGCGGCGTGGCCACCGGACCGCAGGTTTCCACTTCCGGATCGCAAGGCTCTTCCAGGGCCTTGTCCAGCGCGGCCCTGGCATCGACGATGCCGGTGCCGATCGGCGTCGCTGCGGGAATGGCGACCGGGAAGGTGCGTGCCGTTTCCTTGAGCAATGTTTCCATCGCAGCCGGGGTCAGCAGCGGTTTGGCCGCCGTGGCCAGGGCGCTCTGTACCAGGGCCGCGACCGCAGTGACATGCGGAGCGGCCATGGAAGTGCCCGCATAGCCGGTGTAGATGTAAACGCCGGCACCCGATTCCGGGGTGGTCGCGCCATCCCAGCCGGTCGAGAACACGTAACCATCCCAACCATCGTTGCCGGTGTCCTGGCCGCCGCCGCCGCCCGGGCCGGAGATGTCCACGTTGGCGCCGTAGTTGGAATAGCTGGCGCGCCCGCCGGTGATGCGATTGGCCCCGACGGTGATGACGTTCTGGCAATTGCCGGGCGAATAGCCCGAGCTGTTGGCATTCTCGTTGCCCGCGGAAATGACCACCACGCTGCCGTTGGCGACCGCCGTGTTGATCGCATCCTGTTCGTAGGTTTCGCAGGCGCCGCCGCCGCCCAGGCTGAGGTTGATCACCTCGGCCGGGTTGGCGTTGTTGGGGACGCCCGCGATCGGCGCACCGGAAGCCCAGGCGATGGCGTCGGCGATATCGGACGTATAGCCGCCACAGCGGCCCAGCACGCGCACCGGCAGGATCTGCGCATCGAAAGCGACACCCGATCCACCGGAAGCATTGTTGGTCAACTCACCGACCGTGCCCGCGGTATGCGTGCCATGCCAGGAACTGTCCTGCACCGGCGAACCGGCATAGCATTCGCCCGCGACCGGGTTCCAGTCGCCGAGGTCCAGCCCGCCGGGGACGCGCTCGTCGGTGGCACGACGGGAAACGAACGTATCGGTGATGAAATCGTAGCCTTGCAGGATATGCGTGCCGTTGGCGAGGTCAGGATGGTTGGGCAGGATGCCCGTGTCGAGCACCGCCACCACCGTGCCCTGGCCAGTGGAGATATCCCAGGCGGTCGGCACGTTGATGCCGCCGTTCGGGTTGAAGTAATGCCACTGGTAGACGGAATAGTAGGGATCCGTCGGTATCATCTGCGGCGCGACCCGCCTGGTCGCCGTGGCGGCGAGCGCCGCGGTCATCGAGATCGGGGCGGAGATGTCTTCCACCGCGCGCAGCATGCGGTCGACCTGCACGTATTGGACCGAAGCGTCTGCGCGGATTTCCGCCAGCAGCTTGTTCATTTCGCTGGGGTTGAGACGACGCGAGAGCTTCACCACGTCGCCGCCGAGACCCAGTTTCCTGACGTGGCTTGCAGCCAGCGGTACGGAACCTCTCGCGCCAGCGACACCGCTCTGCGCGAGACCGGCACGGCTGGCGGCGGAACGTACCGAAGCCAGCTTGGTGGCCACATTGCCATTGGCCATGGCGCCGGCCTTGTATTTGATGATCAGCCTGGCGTCACCGGCAGCCGCGACGCTGGCGGCAGGAGCTATCACTTTCTTGACCTGCTTGGGTTGCGCCGCGAATACGGCAGGCATCGCCACTGACGTCATCAGTACAGCGCCTGCAATTGCCACGCCTAGTTTGTTCTTCCTGATCACTTTTAATCCCTCATGAAGTTATGAAAACAAGCGACGAAATAGGCCGATATGTTGCATTGCGAATCCAGTTTGCCGACCGGCCCAGCCAGGCTTCCTGCGACGGCCTGCCCGTGCAGGCCGGAACTCGGATTTCCCGCCTGCGATCCGCGGGAAGCAATCATCGATCACCTCGATCTCACCAGCCGAAGCCCGCACCCACGCCCACCGATTTCTCGTCGCCGCTGAATGCGCCGCCGATGGTGATGGTGGCGCGGTCGCTGAGCGCGCGCTGGTAGCCGATCGACAACGCGCTTTCACCTCCCTGGAAGCCGACACCGACGCCGACCCGGTTTTCGGTACGGATGCCGGCAGTGCTGGTGGCCATGTTGAGCATCGCCGAACTCATCGCGCCTTGCCGGTCGATGCGACGATCCTGGTCGAGGAAGCGGCGATCGGTTTCGGTGCGGAAGTTTTCGAAGTTGTCGTCCATCGCAGCGAACCTCGAATCGGTATAGGCATTGGCCGATGTCAGGGTCTGGGTGGCGGTGGTATCGGTGTAGCTGTTGGCCGCGGCCAGGGTCTCCGCATCGGCGGCCTGCACTTGCGCGACGTTGGTCGCATCGGTGGCCTGGGTGCCTGCGGCGACGTTGGTCACGGCGCGTCCGTTGCCCGCGGCACCTGTCGACACCGTGCCGACGTTGGTGGCGACCGGACTTTCGTCGCTTGCCGTCGCGCCCTGGCCTGCCGTCGTGGCGCCGCCTCCGGTCGTGGGCGGCGCTTCGGCGGCGCCTGCTCCGCTGGTGGTGGCGCTGGCGTCATTCACGCGCGGGTTGGCCAGGCTGGCGGCGGTCGGGTTCTCCAGCGTGGAAAGGCGGCCGTCCATGGAAGTGACCGCCGTGTCCAGCGCGGACAGGGCGTCGCCTACGTTGAAATAGCTGCCGCCCTGGATCATGAAGCTGGTGCCGATCAATCCGCCTGTCGCGCTCACCGTGGTGCCGCCGCCCAAGGCCGTGGCGATGCTGTCCAGCGAGCCGAACAACTGGCCTCCGTTGACCGCCTCCCTGCTGCCTGATGCGACTGCACCGTCGGCTACGTTGGCGACGGTGGTTCCCTCGGTGCCGTCGAGCGTCAGCGTGTCCTTGCTTTCGTCGTCGTAGGCGACCGCGTTGGCCGCCAGCTCGCCCAGGTCGCCGGTGACCTCGTTCAACTGGGCGACGTTGACCGCGTCGGTGCCCTCGGTGCCTGCGGCGACGTTGACGATCTGGCGTTCGTTCCCTGTCGCTCCCACCGATACCGTATGGGCGCGATCGGCGACCGAACCCGCACCCAGCGCGACGCTGCCCGCCGTGGCGGCTCTGCTGTCGGCACCCAGCGCGGTGGAATTGGCGCCGCTGGCGGTGGCGCGCGCGCCGGTCGCCAGCGCATTGGTGGCGGTGGCGCGCGACTGGGTACCCACCGCGATGCCGTCGGCGCCGGATACGCCAGCGTTGAAACCCATCGCGATGCCGTTGGCGCCACTGCTGGCGAAGGCCGTGTAACCGATCGCCACGCCGTTGATCGCCGTGATCGAGGTCTGCCGACCCACCGCCGTGCTGTTGTTGGCGCGCGCTGAAGCATCCGCTCCCAGGGCGGTGGCGCCGGTGGCGTTGGCTACGCTGGCCGTGCCTACTGCCGTGCTGCGGTTGCCGCTGGCATTGGCGCCGGAACCAGCCGCCAAGGCTTCGGTGCCGGTGACCGTGGCTGCATTGGCGCCGGTCGCACGAAAATACTGGTCGGTGTTGGCCGCTACGTCCGCCACTTCGTTGAGCTGGTCCAGGTTCACCGCATCGGTGCCTTCGGTACCGGCCGCCACGTTGGTGATCTGGCGCTCGCTGCCGACATCGCCCACCGACACCGTGTTTTCGCGATCCGCATGCGAACCCTGGCCCAACGCGACGCTGCCTGCCGCATCGGCGGTCGCATCGGCGCCCAGCGCGACGCTGTCGTCGCCATTGGCACCGGCAGCCGAACCGACGGCCGTGCTGTTGTAACCCACCGCCGAGGCAAGCCAGCCCACTGCCGAACTGAAGTCGCCCGCCGCATACGAGCCCGCGCCCAGCGCCACGGCGCCATAACCGTCGGCCTCGGCACTGAACAACCCGAACGCTGTGCCACCCAGGGCCACGCTCTCGTCACCGGCCGCGACGCTGCTCTCGCCCACCGCCACACTGCTGACCCCCACCGCCGCGCTCTGCGTGCCCATTGCGGTCGAGTAATCCCCGATCGCATTGGCCACCGCACCGAACGCCGAAGATTGCGCGCCTTCCGCAAAGGCGCCGACACCGGCCGCGGTCGCGGCAAATCCATCGGCCTGCGCGCTGGCGCCCACCGCCGTTCCGCCCACACCGGCGC
>NZ_PDWT01000011.1 GCF_010093345.1 Pseudoxanthomonas yeongjuensis
GTGGTGGCGGTGGCTGGTCCGGCGGTGGCGGCATGTCCGGCGGCGGCGGGGCTTCGGGGAGCTGGTGATGCGCCTTCTTCGCCATGTCTTCGCGCGTTCGGCCCGGCATCTGTTCCCGGAGGACCGCCTGCGGCGCATCGCCGATGCGATCGCCACCGGCGAACTGCGCCATCGCGGCGAGATCATGTTCGCGGTGGAATCCGAATTGCCGGCGGGCATGGTCCTGCGCGGAGTGCAGGCGCGGCAGCGTGCCGAGGCGGCGTTCGCGCGCTTGCGTACCTGGGATACCGAAGCTAACAACGGCGTGCTGATCTATCTGCTGCTGGCCGACCATCGACTGGAAATCGTCGCCGATCGCGGCTTGAACGGTCTGGTCAGCGCCGAACAATGGCGTGGCGTCTGCCTGTTGATGGAAGAACGCCTGCGGGCGGGGGAGCCGGAACAGGCGGTGATCCGTGGAATCGAGGCCGTCTCCGACCTGCTGGCGGGACATTTCCCGCAAGTAGACGGAACCGCGGACCAAGATGAACTACCCAATCTCCCGTTGATCCTGGATTGACGGCCCTGGATTGAACCGTAGGAGCGCCCCTTGGGCGCGATGCTCCTGGGTCTTTCGCTATCCGATCGGAGTGCATCGCGCCCAAGGGGCGCTCCTACGGGCAAATGACAGCCACGGATTGAATCAGGCCTTGTCCGCCGATGCTCCTGAACGCATTGATGCGGGAGCATCGCGCCCAAGGGACGCTCCTGCAGGCAAAATAGGGACCTGTTCCTTAATCCCAGGCCGGCATGACCTACCTCCACCAGATCGACCCGATCGCGTTGTCGCTCGGCCCGCTGAAGATCCACTGGTACGGAGTGATGTACCTGCTGGCCTTCGCCACCGCCTGGTGGCTGGGCCGCCAGCGCATCCGCGCCGGGCGCCTGCCGGGCGTGGACATGAACGGACTGTCGGACCTGGCCTTCTACGGCATGCTCGGCGTGGTCCTGGGCGGACGCATCGGCTACATCCTGTTCTATTCGTTCGGCGCCTTCCTCGACAACCCATTGATGATCTTCAAGGTGTGGGAAGGCGGCATGAGCTTCCATGGCGGCCTGCTCGGAGTGATGCTCGCGGCGCTGTGGTGGACCCGCAAACAGAAGATGCATTTCTTCGACACCATGGATTTCGTCGCCCCGCTGGTGCCGGCGGGCCTGGGTTTCGGCCGCATCGGCAACTTCATCGGATCCGAACTCTGGGGCAAATACACCGAGGCCGGATGGGGCGTGATCTTCCCCAGTACCGATCCGAACGTGCTCGCCTTGCAGCTGAACCCGACCCAGTTGCAGGCTGCGTACGCATCCGGTGCGCTGGACCGCTTCGCCCGCCATCCCTCGCAGCTGTACCAGGCGCTGCTGGAAGGCCTGGCGATGTTCTGCGTGCTGTGGTGGTTCTCCAGCAAGCCGCGACCGCGTTATGCGGTCTCGGGGATGTTCGCGTTGCTGTATGGCTGCTTCCGTTTCCTGGTCGAGTTCGTGCGCGTGCCGGATGCGCAGATGGGCGACCACGGTTATCTCGCCTTCGGTTGGCTGACCATGGGCCAGGTGTTGAGCGTGCCGCTGGTCGTGCTCGGTCTCTACTGGCTGTGGCGATCGCGTCGCTCGCCGACCTTGCAGCCGGTCATTCCCGCAGCCGACCGCACCGGCAAGGAGAACGCATGAAGCAATACCTCGACTTGTTGCGCCATGTACTGGAACACGGCGCGGAGAAATCCGACCGCACCGGCACCGGCACGCGCAGCGTGTTCGGCTGGCAGATGCGTTTCGATCTGAACGAAGGCTTCCCTCTGGTCACGACCAAGAAGCTGCATCTGCGCTCGATCGTGCACGAGCTGCTGTGGTTCCTGAAAGGCGAAACCAACATCGCCTACCTGAAGGACAACAAGGTCGGGATCTGGGACGAGTGGGCCGATGCCAATGGCGAACTCGGACCGGTCTACGGCAAGCAGTGGCGGCGCTGGGCCACGGCCGATGGCCGCGAAATCGACCAGATCCAGTGGCTGGTGGACGAGATCAAGCGCAATCCGGATTCGCGCCGCCTGATCGTGTCCGCCTGGAACGTGGCCGACCTGCCGCAAATGGCGTTGATGCCGTGCCACAGCCTGTTCCAGTTCTACGTGGTCGACGGCAAGCTCAGTTGCCAGCTGTACCAGCGCAGCGGCGACATCTTCCTCGGAGTGCCGTTCAACATCGCCAGCTACGCGCTGCTCACCCACATGGTGGCGCAGGCCTGCGGCCTGGGCGTGGGCGATTTCGTGCACACGCTGGGCGATGCGCATCTGTACTCGAATCACTACGAACAGGCGCGCGAACAGCTGTCACGCGAGCCGCGCGCCTTGCCGACCTTGCGCCTGAATCCGGAAGTGACCGACCTGTTCGCCTTCAGCTACGACGACATCGGGATCCACGGCTACGACCCGCACCCGGCGATCAAGGCGCCGGTGGCGGTCTGACCGATGCGGATTTCCCTGGTCGTCGCCATGGATCGCAACCGGGCCATCGGCAAGGGCAATGAACTGCCATGGCGCCTGCCCGACGACTTGAAGCGGTTCAAGGCGCTCACGCTGGGCAAGCCGATATTGATGGGGCGCAAGACCGCCGATTCGCTCGGCCGTGCGCTTCCGGGCCGCATGAACCTGGTGATGACGCGGTCCGGCCGTGCTCCGTTCGACGGCATGCAGGTAGTGGCCTCGGTCGAGGAAGCGCGGGAGATCGCGCTTGCAGGCGGTGCCGAAGAGCTGTGCGTGATCGGCGGGGCTGAGATCTATGCGTTGACGCTGCCGCTGGCCGACCGGCTTCACCTGACCTACGTGGATACCGTGGTCGATGGCGCCGACGCGTTCTTCCCCTCATTCGATGCCGATAACTGGAAGGTGGCCAAGCGCGAGCCGCACGCTACGGATGCGAAGCATGCCTTCGCATTCGAGTTCGTCGATTACCAACGGTTGTTATCCTCCAGGGAGGCTTCCCTCGGGGCGTAGGAGCGGGCCTTGTCCGCGATGCGTCCTGGCTTTGTAGATCCGAGCTTGCTCGGATGCTCTTGATCCTTGCGGAAAAACATCCGAGCAAGCTCGGATCTACAGATCAGGAAGCATGAGGTTCATGCCGGCGGATTCACATCGCGTCCCGCGACCTGCACCAGCCGCAGTTCGTCGGTGTCCAGTTGCAATGCGGTCAGCTTGCCGCCCCAGACCGCGCCGGTATCGATGGCGTGCACGCCGTGGCCGATCATCAGGCCCAGCGTGGACCAGTGGCCGCACACGATCTTCAGGTCGCGCTGCGCCCGTCCGGGCACTTCGTACCAGGGATACAGGCCCTGCGCCTGCATGCCCGGCGCGCCTTTTTCCTCGATCGCCATGCGCCCGCGCGGGGTGCAATAGCGCATCCGGGTCAGGATGTTGATGATGGCGCGCGAGCGGTCGTAGCCGGCCAGCTGCGGCGACCAGTTGGGCTTGTCGCCATACATGTTGCGGAAGAGCTTGCGATAGCCGTCGCCGTGCAGTTGCCGTTCCACTTCACGCGCATGCTTTTCCGCCAATGTGGTCGTCCACTTCGGCGCGAGGCCGGCATGGATCATCATCCAGCCCAGTTCGCGGTCCACATGCAGCAGTTCCTGCATGCGCAGCCAGGTCAGCAATTCGTCGCGATCGTCGGCCAGCACCACGCGTTGCAGGTCGGGGTTGACCTTGCGCTGTTCGTCCGGGGTGCGTTCGCCGATGGCGAGCAGCGACAGGTCGTGGTTGCCGAGCACGACCACGCTGTTGGCGCGCAGCGAATGCACCAGGCGCAACGTTTCCAGCGACTGGCCGCCGCGGTTGACCAGGTCGCCGCAGAACCACAGCTTGTCGCTGGCGGGATCGAAGCGCAGGCGTTCCAGCAGGCGCTGGGTAGCGTCGTAGCAGCCTTGCAGATCGCCGATGGCCCAGACGCTCATGCGCGGTCGTCCCTCAGTGGACCGTGCGCGGAACGGAGAGGGTGAAAGCCGCGATCGGCGCCTCGAAGCGGGTGCCGTCGTCGGCCAGCATGCCGTAGCTGCCATGCATGGTGCCCAGTGCGGTTTCCAGCACCGCACCGGAGGTGTACTCGAAATCATCGCCGGGGCGCAGCCAGGGCTGTTCGCCGATCACGCCCTCGCCACGCACTTCCTGGACCTTGCCGTTGGCGTCGGTGATGACCCAGTGGCGGTCGATCAGGCGTGCGGGCACCCTGCCGCGGTTGCGGATATGGATGGTGTAGGCGAACACGTAGCGTCCGTCCCCGGGTTCGGATTGCTCATCGAGGAAGCGGGTGGCTACGTCGATGGCGATGGCGTAGTCGGCGGAATTCATGCCGACAGTGTATGCAAAGCCGGCTCAGGGTTCGACCTGTGCGTCGGGCGCGAGGTTGGCCAGGCGCACGAAACCGGCCACTTCCACCTGTTCCGCACGCGCATCGGCGCGCAGGCCGGCGGCTTCGATCTGCGCGGTGGTGCAGACCCCCATCAGCGCATTGCGCAGGGTCTTGCGCCGTTGGCCGAAGGCGGCGCGGACGACGTCGGCGAAGCGTTTCGGATCGTCGATGCCGATGCTTTCCGCCGCGTGCGGTACCAGCCGCACCACCGCCGAATCCACTTTCGGCGGTGGCCGAAAAGCGGCCGGCGGCACGTCGAACAGGGCGGTGACCGTGCAATACGCCTGCAGCATCACGCTCAGGCGCCCGTAGACCTTGCTGCCGGGGCCGGCCGCCATGCGGTCGACGACTTCCTTCTGCAACATGAAGTGCATGTCGCGAACCACCGCGGCGTGGTCCAGCGCATGGAACAGGATCGGCGAGGACAGGTTGTAGGGCAGGTTGCCGACCAGGCGCAGTTTTCCTTCGCCGGCGAGGCGGGTGAAATCCACTTCCAGCACGTCCTTGTGGATCACGGTCAGCTGGCCGACGCCATGCGCGGCCTGCGAAAGCGGAACCACCAGGTCGCGGTCGAACTCGATGGCGGTGAGTTCGCCGTGCTTCCTCAGCAGGGGCAGGGTGATCGCGCCCTGGCCCGGACCGATCTCGACCAGGCGGTCGCCGGGCTGCGGATTCACCGCCAGCACGATCATCTCGATCATGCCGCGGTCGGTGAGGAAGTGCTGGCCGAGGGATTTCTTCGGCGGGGCCTTGAAGTGTGACATGCCTGCATTATGCGGCAAGGCGAAGCGAAAGGCCTTTGGACACGGATCGGAGCGGAAAAGACAGATACAGCGTTTGCTTTATCCGTGGTTTCCGCTCCGATCCGTGTCTAAAGGCTCCTGCCTTTTCTGTTTTCCGCTATGCGCGCGCAGGTTTCCACAGCGGCGAACAGACTGGAGGGATTGGCGATGCCCTTGCCCGCGAGTTCCAGCGCGGTGCCATGGTCGACGGCGACGCGCGGGTAGGGCAGGCCCAGGGTCAGGTTCACCGCACGCTCGAAACCGCTGTACTTGAGCACCGGCAGTCCCTGGTCGTGGTACATGGCCAGCACCGCGTCGAAGCCGACCAGTTTCTGCGGCAGGAAGGCGGTGTCGGCGGGCAACGGACCGACCAGGCGCATGCCTTCGCCGCGCAGGCCGGCCAGCACGGGTTCGATCACCTCGATCTCCTCGCGCCCCAGGTGTCCGGCTTCGCCCGCATGCGGGTTCAAGCCGAGCACGGCGATGACCGGGTCGGCGATGCCGAAATCGCTGCGCAGGGCATGGTGGGTGATGCGAAGGGACTGGAGCAGTTTTTCGGCGGTGACCGCATCGGCGACGGCGCGCAAGGGCAGGTGGGTGGTGGCCAGGGCGACGCGGACGATGTCGTTGGCCAGCATCATCACCACTTCGCAGCCGGCGCGCTGCGCGAGCAGTTCGGTGGTGCCGGAGTAGGCGATGCCGCCCGCGTTGATCGCCGCCTTGTGCACCGGGCCGGTCACCAGGCCATCGAACTCGCCGCGCAGGCAGACATCGGAAGCGAGGGACAGGGCATCGATGACCGCGCGGGCATTGCGTGGATCGGTGTCGCCGAAATGGCTGGCGGCAGCGTTGGCGACCGGATGCAGGCAGAGGTCGCCGGCTTCGCGGGCCACCTGGGTGGCTTCAAGCAATTGCAGGGGAAGCGACAGCGCCTGCGCCGCGGCACGCAAGGTGTCGGGGTCGGCGAAAGCCAGCAGCCGGCAATCGCCGCGCGGCTGTTGCGCCAGCCGCACGCACAATTCCGGACCTATGCCGGCCGGCTCGCCCGGGACGAGCGCGAGCCGCGGAATCATTCAGCCGCCGGTTGCGGCGGGTGTTGCGACCGGCGTTGCCGCGGGCGCTTCTTCGACGCCGTTGCGGACGTTGACATAGGCTTCGCCACGCATTTCCTGGAGGTAGCGGTTGTATTCCTCTTCCAGCTTGCGGCGACCGATGGTCTCGCGCACCTGGGCGCGCTGGGTGGAATTGGTGACGTCGGTCTGGCGTTCGCCGATCCGCTGCACGATGTGCCAGCCGGCCTCGGTGCGGAAAGGCTGGGAAACCTGGCCGTCGGCGGTGCCGACCACTTCCTTGCCGAAGGCCGGGCCGAAGGCGTTGCCCTCGAACCAGCCCAGGTCGCCGCCGTCGGCCTTGCTGTTGGCGTCCTCGGAGGACTCCTTGGCGACTTCCACGAAATCGGCGCCGCCGGCGATGCGCGCGCGCAGGGTATCGATCTTGGCTTTGGCCGCGGCGGCGTCCTGCACCGGGGTGACGCGTACCAGGATGTGGCGGGCGTGGTATTCGGTGATGGTCTTGGCCGCCGCCTGGCTGGCGTCGCGGGTTTCCACCAGTTTCAGCAACTGGAAGCCGCTGGGGCCGCGTATCGGGCCGACCACCTGGCCCGCATTCATGCCCTTGAGCATGTCGGCGAAGGCGCGCGGGATCTCATCCAGGCTGCGCCAGCCCAGGTCGCCGCCTTCCAGGGCATTGGGACTGTCGGAATAGCGTACGGCGGCGGCGGAGAAATCCAGCTCGCCCTTGTCGATCAGGCCCTTCACGCCTTCGACCTTCTTCTGGCCGGTGGCGATCTGTTCGGCGGTCGCCCCTTCGGGCACGCCGATCAGGATGTGGGCCAGATGGTACTGGGGGCCGCCGCTGGTCTGCGCGGCGAGCGCCGCGTCGACTTCGCCTTCGCTGACCTGGATCCGGCTCTGGGCGAAGCTCTGGCGCATGCGCTGGACGATGATCTCATCGCGGATGGAACTGCGGAAATCGGCGAAAGACAGACCTTCGCCGGCCAGTTTCTGGCGCAGCGCGTCGACGCTGACGCCATTCTGCTGGGCGACGCCGGCGACCGCATTGTTCAATTCGTCGTCGCTGACCCTGATCCCGGTTTCGGCGGCGCGCGCGACCTGCAGCTTCATCAGGATCAGTCGTTCCAGTACCTGCCGCTCCAGCACGTTCTGCGGCGGCAGCTGGCCCGGCTGATTGGCGTATTGCGCAGTCACGTTCTTCACCGCGCGGTCCAGTTCGCTTTGCAGGATCACGTCTTCGTTGACCACCGCGGCGATGCGGTCGAGCGGTTGCAGGTTTTGCGCGGCCACGGGCGCGGCCATCGCGAAGGCGGCGATCAGGCCGGCGAGGAAAAGTCGGGGAGTCATAGTCTTCATGGGAGTGGGTCCGGGCCGGAATCGTTGTCGTCAGGGTCCGGCGTGGTGTTGCTTGGCGGGACGAGATAGAGGTCGTCGCGGTAGTAGCCGAGAATAGCACGGCGCAGGGTGCGCTCCGTGTCCTGGCCGGCCGAACCGAGACCCTTGAGTACGAATTCGACCTGCAGCGCATTGTTCATGTCGCCGTCGCGATTGCGCACGTAGCGGCGGGCGAGCAGGCGCACCGCCAGGCAGCAGCTGTCCCACTGCACGCCGGCGATGGCTTCGAGCAGCTTGGGCTCGACTTCGGGGACCACGCTCGCATCCTTGTAGAAGGAGCGGTAATAGCGGCCCACGACGCTCCAGGAAGGCGTGACCGGATACAGGAACGAGAAATCCGCCTGTTTGAGCAGGTCGCGGCGGTAGCGGTAACCGAAGTTGATCACCCCATCGTTACCGACCAGGTAGCGCGTGCGCAGGCTGACCAGGTCTTCGTGGCGGAACTTGGGGTCCCATTGGTAGGAAGCACCCATGGTCCAGCGGTCGTTGATCGAGTAGTTGGCATCGGCGACCCAGGCGGACTTCCCGCTTTCCACCGGTATTTCACCCGGGACCGTGACCCGCGATTCATCGAAATAGAAAATCTGCCCCAGGCTTGCCGACAGTTTTTCGTGCCCATCGGCCTGGCGTATCAGGCGGCTGGTCATGGCCACGGTCAGCTGGTTGGCATCGGTTTGCCGGTCCGGGCCGGAGTAGCGATTGTCGCGGAACAGCTGGCCCCAGCTGAAAGTGAAGGGGCGTGTATCGAAGAGCGGAATGTTGTCCTGGTCGCGGTAAGGCGCATTCAGGTAGAACAGCCGTGGCTCGAGCGTCTGCAGGAAACGTTTGCCTCTGATCTCGGTGTCGCGGTCGAAGAACAGGCCGGCATCCAGCGATCCGATCGGCAGATTGCGGCTGGGTGAAGCGTCGCGATAGCCGGCGATCAGCGCGGGCGTCACCGTCCCGCCATTGGCTGCGACGTATGCGTTGGCGCGTTGCTCTGCGATGGAATCGGCCAGGTCGCCGTCCAACTGGTAGTCGGTGTAACGCCAGGCCAGGGTCGGGGTGATGTACCAGGAAGCTCCCTGCAGCGGCAGGGAAACGTACGGCTTCAGGTCCAGGCGACTGCCATCGCCTTTTTTATCGTGCTGGAAGCGCACCGTTTCAGCCTGCAAGCCAACCCTGAGCAGATTTCCCAATGGCTGGTCCCAGTTGAGGAAAAGGCGCGGCAGACGGTTGTAGGGCAGAGAATTTTCGCTCAGCTGGTAATCGGCGCGTTGCCAGCTGTCGGCCATGATTCCGGCATTCCAGTATTGGCCACGACCGTAGACGCCCAGCGTGCTGGTGATCGAAGAAGCGGAGACGCCGTACAGCGAGTTGCTGAAATCCTCCAGGTAGCGCGGATCGCTGATCCAGATCAGGTTGGCGCGCGCCTGCCAGTTGCGGTCGATGTTGTGGTAGCCGGAATAGCGGAACAGGCCGCGGGCGTCGTCCGGGTCCGGGTTGAGCGCCGGATTGAATCCGGGCTCATCGGCGCGTTCCTGCAGCAGGTCGTCGCTGGGCATCCAGTTGCCGTCGAAGGTGCCGCGGCCGCCCTTGTACAGGTAGCGGAATTGCCCGCCCAGCGAAAGTCCCCGGTTGCTCATGTAGCGCGGGGTCAGGGTCGCGTCGTAGTTCGGCGCCAGGTTCAGGTAGATCGGCTGACGGTAGTCGAAGCCGTTGCGGCCCGAATTGCTGATGGTCGGATACAGCACGCCGGTGTGGCGCTGGTCGTCGATGGGAAACTTGATCCAGGGCACGTACAGCACCGGCACCTTGCCGATGCGGATGGTCGCGCCGCGGGCCACGCCCCAGCCTTCGTCGCTGTCGACGTCGATGTGGTCGGAACGCAATTCCCACACGCGCTGGCTGGGATCGCAGGTGGAATAGGTCGAGCCGTTCAAGCGCCCCTTGGCGCCATTGAGGTCGATGCTGTCGGCGCCGCCATTGCCGCGCCGGGAAACCAGCTGGTACTGCACGTCCTCGATCTTGTGGGTGTCCGTATCCTGGTTGCCGGAGGCCCGGGACGCGATGACCCGCATGCTGCTGTCCTGGTAGCGGACATTGCCGTCGGCGACGTAGGTGTTGTCGTCCTGGTCGTAGCTGAGGTTGTCGGCATTAAGGTACTGGTCGCCGCGACGCAGGATGACATTGCCTTTGTAATCCAGATTCTGCTCGGTGCCGCCCAGTTCGTCGCCTTCGATGGCGGTCGTCTGCTCGGCGCGTTCTGCACGGGCCTGGGCGGAGTTGTCGCCCGATTTCGGAGTGCTGGCGTCATCGAAGGACGGAATGGCGTCGTGTATGGGGCACAGGTCCCAGTTGTCGGGTTTATCGTCCGCAGCGAAGGCCGGCAGGCACAAGGCGATGGTGAACGGCAGCGGTAGCAGGCGAAGGACTGGGCGCACGCGGTGCAAGGCTCCGTCGAAGAGGTCGAAAGCGGCCGCTAGCTTGCCGTATCCCCGGGATACGGGCAATGAAAAGCGGGGAATGGTTTCGGGTGGGGTTCATCCTGAACCCAATGGCCCGGCCTGGTGGCAGCTCAGGGAGGGTCCGGGTGTCGTTTCCCCCGCGCAAACCGGTAGCCGGAATCGGGAACCGCTCCCCGGCTAGCGGCTCACGCAGGAGCTTCAGCAGCCCAATGGACGCGAAAGAGGGAATTATCCAGCGCTTCTCCTGGACACGGATCAGAGCGGAAACCGCGGATCAAGCAAATGCCGTATCTGTCTTTCCGCTCTGATCCGTGTCCGAAGGCCCTGCTTTTCCTGCTTTGTGCAATGCGTGCGCAAGGGTTCCTTAGCGCAGCTCGTTCACATGCGCCACGCTGCATTCGCGCAGGGCTTCCAGGTCGTAGCCGCCCTCCAGCAAGGAGACGACGCGGCCAAAAGCATGGCGACGGGCGACCGCGCGCAGTTCCCGGGTCAGCCAGGCGAAATCCTCGGTTTCCAGCATCAGGTCGGCCAGCGGGTCGCGCATGTGGGCATCGAACCCGGCCGAGATCAGCAGCAGTTGTGGACGGAACGCGTCCAGCTCCGGCAGCAGTACATCGGCCCAGACGTTGCGGAAACGGAAGCCGCCGCTGCCCGGCGGCAACAGGCTGTTGAACACATTGCCGACTCCACGCTCCTGGGGCAGGCCGCTGTTGGGATAGAGACCCGATTCGTGGGTGCTGAAATAAGCCACGCGCGGATCGTTGCAGAAGATGGCCTGGGTGCCGTTGCCGTGGTGCACGTCGAAATCGACGATCGCCATCCGTTCCAGCCCATGGCTGTCGCAGGCGTGCGCGGCGGCCACGGCGATATTGTTGAGCAAGCAGAAGCCCATCGCGGTGTCTCTGGTGGCGTGATGCCCGGGGGGACGCACCGCGCAGAAGGCGGTAGTGCTGCCGTTTTTTCCTTCCATTCCCAGCATGACCGCGTCGACTGCGGCCACCGCAGCCCCGGCCGCGCGCAAGGCCGCGGCGCGCGAACCCGGCCCCATCACCGTGTCCGGGTCGAGCATGCGGTAACCGTCGAAGTCGCTTTCCAGCACCTCGCGCAACAGCGATTCGGAATGCACGCGGCGCAGGTCGCCGAGCTTGGCCAGCGGCGCCTCGCGCCAGTCGAGATCGCCGTGGACTTCGCGCAACCCCGCCAGCACCGCTTCGAGCCGCTGTGGTCGTTCCGGATGTTCCGGGCCGGGGTCGTGGGCCAGGCAGGCGGGATGGGTGAAGATGATCACGTCGGACAGGCGGACAGGCTCGGACTCAGCCGTGGCGGCGGTCGTGGTTCCACAGCACTTCGCCCTGGCCATCGGCGCGCGCCAGCACCCGCGCTAGCACGAACAGCAGGTCGGATAGGCGATTGAGGTAGCGGATCGCTTCCGGGCGCACCGCCTCGTCGCGGGCCAGGGCCACGGTTTCGCGTTCGGCGCGGCGGACGATGGTGCGGGCCAGATGGCAACGCGCCGCCGCTTCGCCGCCGGCCGGGAGGATGAAATCCTTCAGCGGCGGCAGGGCTTCGTTGTAATGGTCCAGATGGCGTTCCAGCGCATCGATGTCTTCGGATTCGATCGCCGCATGGCCGGGAATGCACAACTCGCCGCCGAGATCGAAAAGCTGGTGCTGCACCGTGGTCAGCAGCTTGCGGATGTCGTCGGGCAGCTGTGTGGCCAGGACCACGCCGAGGGTGGAATTGGCTTCGTCCACCGTGCCGTAGGCATTGACCCGCGCCGAATCCTTGCCGGTGCGGGTGCCGTCGCCCAGGCCGGTGCTGCCGTCGTCGCCGGTGCGGGTATAGATCTTCGAAAGGCGGTTACCCATGGTCGCGACTCATGCGCGACTCAGCGCGTGGCCCGGGCCTGCGCGCGCAGACGCGCCGCCTGGGTCGCGCCGACATGGACGATGACCGCCAGGCCGACATAGATCGCAGTGGTGCGCAGGTAGGACGGGAGCCAGTCGCTGTAGTTCTTCCACCAGCCGGCGAAGCTGGGCTGGGCCACGCTGTCGCTGATCCAGTAGAAGCTCCCCTGGCTGAGCAGGTGGCAGGCAAGCACCGCGCCGACCAGGCTGGCGACCAGCACGGCCAGCGCCTTGCCGTTGGCTTCCTTGTACACGCGACGGGTCAGCATGCCGCCGAACCAGAGCGCGAAATAGGCCGGCACCAGGAACCAGTACGCCGCCGACATGCAGTAGTGGGCGAAGAAATCCATGCCCTGGCCGCTGATCACCACGTAGTCCACCAGCACGGCCAGGCCCATGAAGACCGGGAACGCCCAGCGCGTCCAGGCGCGCAGGTAGAAACCGCCGAGGAAGAACGCCGCCCAGGAAGCATCCGGCACCGGTCCGAAGTGGGTGACCGCGGTAGGCAGGTTCAGGCGGGTCGAAACCAGCAGCAGGACGAGCAGGGCGAAGACGGTGGCGCGCTGGGCAGTACTGTTCATGGGCGATGTTTCCGGGAAGCCAGGCGGCCATTCTAACGGAGCGGCCATGGCAGCGGGCTTATCATGGCCGGATGACGGAAACGCACAAGAAGGAAAGACACGACGTGCTGATCGTGGGCGGCGGCCTGGTCGGCGCCAGCCTGGCCATAGCCCTGGACCGCACGGGTCTGCAGGCGGGCCTGGTCGAGGCCACCCCGGCCGGGGTGATGCCTGCCGTGTTCGACCAGCGCAACCTCAGTTTCGCCGGCGCCACGATCAACGCACTCACCGCCCTCGGGGTGATGCAGAAGTTGCGCGCGCCGACCGGGCCGATCCGCCGCATCCATGTCAGCCGCCAGGGCGATTTCGGTAGCACCCGGCTGGAAGCGGGCGATTACGGGCGCGAGGCCTTCGGCCAGGTGGTGGTGGCGCGCGACTTCGGTGAGGCGCTGGAGGCACGGCTGTCGGAGCTGGAGCGGCTCACGCGCTATCGTCCGGCCCGGTTTATCGGCTTCGGTGACTCGAATGACGGCTCGCGCAGCATCCGCATCGCCGATGACAGCGGTGAACGCGAAATCTCCGCACGCCTGGTCGTCGCTGCGGATGGCACGCGCAGTGGCGTGCGCGAGGCCCTGGGTATCGCCGCCAGCGAGCACGACTACCAGCAGACCCTGTTCGTGGCGCGCATGCGTGCCGAACGGGCACCGGACGGCACTGCCTACGAACGTTTCGGCGAACACGGCCCGACCGCATTGCTGCCGCGCGGCGACCGCCATTTCGGCGTGGTCCACGGAGTCGCACGCGAACGTGCCGAGGAAGTCGCCGCGCTCGACGAAGCCGCTTGGCTCGCACGCATCCAGCATGCCTTCGGTTGGCGCGTGGGCCGGTTCCTCGCCAGCGGCGAACGCAGCACCTATCCCATCATCAAGGTGGTCGCCGAGCGCACGACCGCCTCGCGCGCGGTGCTGCTGGGCAATGCCGCGCAGACCATCCATCCGATCGGCGCGCAGGGTTTCAATCTCGGCCTGCGCGATGCGCTGACCCTGGCCGAACTGATCGGACATGCCGAAGATCCGGGCACGGATTCATTGCTGCAGGCTTATTCGCAGCGTCGCCACGAGGACCGGCGACGCACGCTGGAATTCTCCGATGGCCTTGCCCGCGTCACCGGCAACGCGTCGCCGCTGTTGCGCCCGCTGCGCAGCCTGGGGCTGCTGGCGGCGGACAATTCCGCTGCGTTGCAATCGATGCTGGTCGGTGGGGCGATGGGTTTCCGCGGCGATGTGCCGGAGTTGTGTCGGGAGCCGCTGCGATGAGCCGGCGCGGTCGTTCCGATGCAGTGGTGGTCGGCGGTGGTGTGGTCGGCGCGGCCTGCGCGTTGGCGCTGGCGGAACTCGGCCTTGAGGTCGCCCTGGTCGAAGGCCGCGAGCCGGTGCGCTGGTCCGCCGATGCCCCGGACCTGCGCGTATACGCCTTCGCACCCGACAACGCCACGCTGCTGGACGAGCTGGGCGTATGGAATTCCGTGCGCGCCGCTCGTGCACAGGCTTATCGACGCATGCGGGTCTGGGATGCCTCCGGCGGTGGTGAACTTTCCTTCGACGCGGACATGCTGGGCCGCGACCAGCTCGGCTGGATCGTCGAGAACAACCTGCTGGTGGATCGCTTGTGGGCGGCCCTGTCTGCGGCAGGGGTGAAACTGCACTGCCCGGCACGGGTCGAATCGATGGAACAGGATATCGATTCGACGGACGCGGGCGGCGTGCGCCTGCGCCTGGACGATGGCAGCCGCCTCGAGGCGCGACTCGCGATCGCCGCCGATGGCGCCGATTCCACGCTGCGCGAACTGGCGGGGGTGCAGGTTGCCACGCACGACTACCGGCAGCGCGGGGTGGTGGCTTTCGTGGAAACGGAGGAATCGAACGAGGCTACGGCATGGCAGCGGTTCCTGCCGGGCGGGCCGCTCGCGTTCCTGCCTTTCACTGGGGGTCGCAGCTCGATCGTCTGGACATTGCCTGAGGAAGAAGCGGTACGGGCGCTAGCCCTGGATGATGTCGCGTTCAATCGTGAACTGGGCAACGCATTCGAGGCGCGGCTGGGCGAGGTGCGCGTCGTTTCGAAGCGTGCAGCCTTCCCGTTGCGGCGTCAGCTGGCGGAATCCAGCAACGCCGGCAAGGTGCTGCTGATCGGCGACGCGGCGCACGTGGTCCATCCGCTGGCCGGGCAGGGCGTGAACCTGGGCCTGCGCGATGTGGCGCGGTTGCGCGACGCCATCGCCGATGCGCGATCGCGCCGCGCCGACTGGGCCTCGCCGCATCGGCTTGCGCGCTGGTCGCGGCAGTGCCGCAGCGAGAACGCGGCAGCCGCGTATGCGTTCGATGGCATCAATAGGGTGTTCTCCAACGACGAGATGCATGCGACCTTGCTGCGCGGACTCGCCTTGGGCGTGGCGGGAAAATTGCCACCGCTGGCGAATATGTTCTGGCGGCGAGCGTCCGGCTTGTAGCGATGTAGGCAGCGCCGGTCGTCATTCCCGCGAAGGCGGGAATCGCTCTTGCTCTTGCCCCCTGGGTCAGATTGTTGCGATCTGATGAAAAGAGCGATTCCCGCCTTCGCGGGAATGACGAGCTATTCGCAGGGCTTTCATCAGCCGAAGGGCTGGTCATGACAAGCGACAAGGCTTCAACCCGGAATGAACGGGAACACGATCTTCAACAATCCCTTCAATCCGCCCTCGGCGGTGCTCGCGATCGCCTTCGCGCCCAGGCTGTTGAGCGCGTTGCGCACTTCCTGCCAGCGCAGCTTGGTCAGATCCTTCTTCAGCAAGTCGGCGACTTCTTCGGCGGCGGGCGAGAGCTTGTTCAACTCGGCGGCGATCGCCTTGGGGTCGGGCTGCAGGTAGCCCCATTTCTCGGCGATCTTGAGCAGAGTGTCGAAGCGCACCGCGACCACATCGCGGTTGCGTTCGTACACCGGCAGCGCGCCGACATCGAGGATGGCCTGCTCGAATTGCTGCTGGTCGTCCGGGTGCTCGATCCGGATCGCCAGGAAGCCTTCCTTCTTGCTGCGCTCGCTGACGTGCTTGGCCCCGGAACGCAGGTTGGCCTCGGTCAGCACGGTGGCGACGATGCGCTGCAGGGCCGCATCGCTTTCCTCGGGCACCAGCGCGCGCCAGCGCGCATAGCCGTCGCGGCGCAGCGCCTTGACCTTGGCCGGAGTGACCCGCAGGCGCGAAGCGACGGCGAAGTTGGATTCGCTGCGGGCGATGGCGCCATCGCGTTCCAGCAGCACGAAGATCAACAATTCCAGGTCGCGCTTGGTCAGCGACTGGAAGCCCTGCAGCAGGGTCAGTCGCAGGAATTCCTCGGCGAACCCGGCCGGGTCCTTGAGTTCGATGGCTTGCATGGCGGTTGTCCTCGTCTGGGAAGCATATTGCCACTGTGGGGTTGCAGGAAGTGAGACCCGGCCTGATGGACACGGTTCGCATCGCCTTGGAGATCCGGGCTTGCCCGGACGCTCTGGCCAAGAGAATCATTTGGACACGGATAAGGGCGGATAACCACGGATAAAGTCCTATCCGCATTGATCAGCATTGATCCGCTTCAAAAGAAAGCTTTTGCACTTGATGCGGGACGCGCTTGCCTGGCTGGCCGTGCATTGCAGCATGCGAGTCTGCCGGATACTTCATGGCTTTTATTGGCCCGGGCAAGCTCGAGCCTATGCCCCGAAGGAAGTCCGCTCGGGGCGATTGGGCTCAATTCGCCAGTGCGTAGGCGGCCAGCGCAAAGGCCAGGACCGCGATGGTCGTCGCGATCAATACCATCTGGTTGGCGCGGCGCAGCCGGCGCTCGGCCTGGTCTGCACCCACCTGTAGGACCTCGATGGTTTTCTGCATGTCGGTGGCGAGCTTCCTGATCGAATCCGCATTCTGCGTGGCCGCGTCCTGCAGTTCGGCGATCTGCTCGCCGATCACGTCCATGCGTTGCTGATGGCTGTTGTCGACCGGCGGCGTGCGCGTGAACAGCGGTCGCGCCATGCGGATGATTTCCGGCAGCGAGGAAGCGGCGATGGTGATCCAGGTTGCGGCCATGTGCTAAATCCTCCAAAGAGAACGATCCCCGGACGTCGTAGGAGCGGGCCTTGCCCGCGATGCTCTTGCGGAAATCCTGACAACAGCATCGCGGGCAAGGCCCGCTCCTACGGGGGGGGGGTCAGGATGGGTGGCGGGTACTGGCGAACACGGTGATTTCCTCGCGGTCGTGATACAGCTGCCTGGCCCGGACTGATACCGGCCTTTCCGCTTGTTCCGCGAACAGGTCCAGGCATAGCCGGGTCTCGTCCCAGCGCTTCTTCATCGGCAGTTTGAGATTGAACACCGCATGCCTGCACCAGCCTTCGCGGAACCAGGTGGCCATGCGCCCGGCCACGCGGCGCGGTTGTTCGACCATGTCGCAGACCATCCAGTCCAGCGGTTGCGATGGCTTCCACTGGAAGCCGTCCGCGCGCAGGTGTTCGACCAGCCCGCTGTCCATCACGTTCTGGCGCAGCGGCCCGTTGTCCACGCTGGTGACGCGCAGGTGGTGGCGGGTGAGGATCCAGGTCCATCCGCCCGGCGCGGCGCCGAGGTCGGCGGCGGTCATGCCGGCTTTCAGCAGGACCTCGCGCTCCTCGCCGTCGAGCAGGGTCAGCAGCGCTTCTTCCAGCTTCAGCGCCGAACGCGAGGGCGCATCGGACAGCAACTTCAGGCGCGGGATGCCCAGCGGCCATGGCGAGCTGTCGCGCGGGTCGGCGATGCACAGGAAGGCATGATCGCCGTCCACGAAGACCACATGCAATCGTGGCAGCTTCGGATTTTCCTTGTCCGTCATCAGCCCGGCCTTACGCAACGCGGGGCGCAGGGCATTGCCGAAACTGCGCGCGAGCCCGGCCAGCGGTTTTGCGGAATCGGAATCGGGATGCTCCACCCACAGGTCGCCGAAGCGTGCCTGTCCGACCAGTGCGGCCAGCATCGGGGTGATGCGGTCCTTCGGGTCCAGGCTGCGCAGTTCGGCGATCAACTGCAGTTTCTGCCGCGCGAAGATCAATTCGCGCCACGGCAAGGCCTGCGAAAGCGCGGCGCCGTCGTCGCAGACGAAAACCACATGCGCGCTGTTGCGCTCGGTGCGCGCGTAACCGGGATGGCCGGCGTGTGCGGCGCGTTCGCCCAACTCGGCGGCAAGCTCGGGCTCGAAACCCTGGCGGCAATAGCAAAGCAGGCCGGTCATGGCGTAGGAGCGGGCCTTGCCCGCGATGCTCTTGCATCGCCTTGCCCGCGATGCTCTCCCGCCAGTGCCGCAAAGGCATCGCGGGCAAGGCCCGCTCCTACGGGGAGATGGGCGTCAATAACGCTGGCCGCCGTGCTCGCCGTACACCCGCAGCACTTCGCGTGCGGCATCGCGGTTGAGGTCGCGGACCACCTCGATGCCGCGCTTCTGCAGTTCGCCGATCCAGTCGGCGGGCAGCGGACCTTCGTCGAATTCGGTCAGTTCCATTACGTCCTCTGCACGCGCACCGATCAACAGGCGGTCGATGCCGGCCCAGACGGTGGCGCCATAGCACTGGCAGCAGGGTTGCGAGGACGTGGCCAGGGTCACGGTGCCACCGACGCGCTCGTTGAGCCGCGCGGTCTGCAGGCGCTGCTGGGCCAGCATGTAGGCCATGTTCTCGGCGTGGGCCAGCGAGGTGTTCTGCGGCAGCACGCGGTTCACGCCGACCGAGATGATGCGGTCGTCCGGGCCGAACACCACCGCGCCGAACGGCCCGCCGGTGGCGGCTTCCATGTTGATGCGCGATAGTTCGATCGCCAGTGCCACCTTGTCCGCGTCGCTTGCGTACGCCAGCGACGCATCGACGGTTTCATGCACCCAGGCCGGCAAGGTCAGGTGGATTTGTGCATAGATCATCAGCGCACCGGTTCAGCGGGATCGGAGGAAGGTTCGGGATTGGCCGGTCCGGCCGACACGCACTGGCCGTTGTCGCACTGGCAGGCGGTGATCTCGCGAAAACCGCAGATGCCCGCCATGCCCTTGGCCTGGCATTGAGCCTGCACCGCGGCCGGATCGGTCGGGCTGTCCTTGTTGACGCAGGCCGGCATCGCGCCACAGCAGTTTCCGACATTCTTGACCGCGCAATCGGCGCTGGTTTTGCAACTCGAGTCGACAGCCACTGCTTTCGGCACCACGCGTGGCGGATAAGGCGTGGACTTCGGCGGTGCCGTCGGGGAGGCCGGTGGCGGGGGCGGCGTCTGCCCGGCGAGATTGCCGGTGGCTGGCGGTGTGGGCGCGGGGGCCGCACACGCAGTCAGTGAGAGCGCGATGGCGAGGGATGCGGTCAATGTGGCGAGGAAGCGCATGGTGAGTCTCCCGAAAACCGGAAAAAATCAGTCGTCGTCCCCGCGAAGGCGGGGATCCGGTGACTTGCATGCTTGGAATGCAAAGTCGCTGGGTTCCCGTCTTCGCGGGAATGACGGTCGAATTATTGCCGCGGCCGCATGAATCTTCGATGCCGGTGGATGCGCACAGAAATCCATGCGGATTCGCAACATCAGCTTTTCGCCGCCCACGTATCCCGCAACGTCACGCTGCGGTTGAACACCGGCGCCTCCGCGCGGTGGTCGCGGCGATCGGCGACGAAGTAGCCGGTGCGCTCGAACTGGAACGACTGTTCTGGCGTGGCCACCGCTGCCGCGGGTTCCACATAGCCGCGCACCGATGCGCGCGAATCCGGATTCAGGTATTCCTGGTAGGTCTTGCCTTCCGACTCGTCGTCCGGATCCGGCACCGAGAACAGCCGGTCGTACAGGCGGATCTCGGCGGGTACGGCATGCTTCGCACTGACCCAGTGGATGGTGCCCTTGATCTTGCGCTCGGCGCCTTCCATGCCGGGACGCGATTCGGGATCCAGCCAACCACGCAGTTCGATCACTTCGCCCGCGTCGTTCTTCACCACTTCATCGCAGCGCACGATGCCGGCGCCGCGCAGGCGCACTTCGCCGCCGGGAATGAGGCGCTTGAAACCTTTCGGCGGCGCTTCGGCGAAATCCTCGCGCTCGATCCACAGTTCACGCGAAAACGGGATCCCGCGCTTGCCGAAGGACTCGTCCTTGGGATGATTGGAAAATGTCAGCGTCTCGTCGTGGTCTTCAGGCAAGTTGGCCAGCACGAGTTTCAATGGCTCGATCACCGCCATGCGCCGCGGCGCGGCGGCATCCAGGTCGTCGCGCAGGCAGCCTTCGAGCACGCTGAAGTCGATCAGCGAATTCTGCTTGCTGATGCCGACCCGGTCGACCAGCAGGCGCAACGCGGCCGGCGTGTAGCCGCGACGACGCAGCCCCTGCAGGGTCGGCATGCGCGGGTCGTCCCAGCCGTCGACCAGTTTTTCGCCGACCAGGGTGGTCAGCTTGCGCTTGCTCATCACCGTGTAGTTGATGTTGAGGCGGGAGAATTCGATCTGCCGCGGCTTGGCGGCCTCATTCGGCAGGCCGCGGTCGAGCAGCGGCTGCAGCAGTTCCGGGTGCGAAGTCAGCGCCACGTTGTCCACGCACCAGTCGTACAGCGGGCGGTGGTCCTCGAACTCCAGCGTGCACAGCGAATGGGTGATGCCCTCGATCGCGTCGCCCAGGGCGTGGGCGTAGTCGTACATCGGATAGATCGGCCAGGCATTTCCGGTGTTCTGGTGCTCGACGTGCTTGATCCGGTACAACGCCGGGTCGCGCAGGTTCATGTTGCCGCTGGCCATGTCCATCTTCGCCCGCAGGGTGCGCGTGCCGTCGGGGAATTCGCCCGCGCGCATGCGCCGGAACAGGTCGAGGTTCTCTTCCACCGGACGGTCGCGGAACGGCGACTCGCGGCCGGGTGCGGTCAGGGTGCCGCGGTATTCGCGCATCGCCTGCGCATCCAGGTCGTCCACGTAGGCCAGGCCGTCGCGGATGAGCTTTTCCGCCGCCAGGTAATACACATCGAAATAATCCGAGGCGTGGCGCAACGACGCCCATCCGTAACCCAGCCAGCGCACGTCGTCCTGGATCGCGGCGACGAACTCGGGATCCTCCTTGGCCGGGTTGGTGTCGTCGAAGCGCAGGTTGCAGGTGCCGCTGAACTCGCCGGCGATGCCGAAGTTCAGGCAGATCGCCTTGGCGTGGCCGATATGCAGGTAGCCGTTGGGTTCCGGCGGAAAGCGCGTATGGATGGCCGCATGTTTGCCGCTGGCCAGGTCCTCGCGGACGATCTGGCGGATGAAGTCGTGCTTCTCCCCCGGTGCGGCCGGGTTGGCGTGCGGGTCGTGGGAAGCAGGAGCGGTAGGCGCAGCGGACATGCGGGAGACGCCGGACAAGGGGCGCACAGTTTAGCCGACCTGCCGGAGGCTATCCTGCATGCACTTTCCCCGGAGCAACGGCATGGCTTCCCCGATCCTGGTCATCGGCAACAAGAACTACTCCTCTTGGTCCTTGCGTCCGTGGCTGCTGCTGCGGCATTCCGGGGTGGAATTCGAGGAGCAGCGCCTGTTGCTGGACACGCCGGAATTCCAGCGCGACATCGGCCGCTGGTCGCCCACCGCGCGGGTGCCGGTGTTGATCGACGACGGGCTGACGATCTGGGATTCGCTGGCGATCTGCGAATACGCCAACGAGCGCTGGCTGGCTAGCGCCGGCTGGCCCCGGGATCGCGCCGCCCGGGCCCAGGCGCGCGCCGCCGCCGCTGAAATGCATTCGGGCTTCACCGCGCTGCGCACGCAGTTGCCGATGAACAGCCATCGTCAACCCGACGCCTATCGCTGGGATGCGCAGGCGCAAGCCGACATCGATCGTGTCCAGCGCCTGTGGGCCGAGTTGCGCGCGCGCCATGCCGGCGATGGAGAGTTCCTGTGCGGGGAGTTCGGCATCGTCGACGCGATGTACGCGCCGGTGGCGATCCGCTTCCTGGGCTACGGCGTGCCGATGGATGAGGTCGCACGCGGATATGCCGGCGCCTTGCAGCGACTACCCGCCTTCCACCAGTGGCGCGAGGAAGCCGCGCGCGAGGAAGAGCGCATCGCGGCCACCGAGGCGCTCACGCGGGCGGCGCAGGGATAGCGTTACCCTAAGGCCCGGTTGCAGAAGGAAGATCCGCCATGCAAGTCGTCTATCGCGCCCGCGACCTGTTCGATGCCCACCTCGCCAAGCACCTGCTGGAGCAGGCGGGCCTGCCGGTGTTCGTGCTCGGCGAATCGCTGCTGGGCGGGGCCGGCGAGTTGCCGCTGTTCGGCGTGTTGCGGGTCTGCGTTCCCGATGGCTACGAGGAGCAGGCGAACGCGTGCCTGCAGGTGCTGTCGCAGGACGTGGCGGAGGAGGATAACGCGTCGGGTGAGCTGGATGAACTGCCTCCCGGATCCGTAGGAGCGACGTCCCCCTAGGGGACTTCCTACGGGGCGCAAGTCGCGAATGGATATTCCGCAAGCAGGGGCTTCGCGACTTGCGTCGCTCCTACATGCCGCATTTACATGCATGGGCGCCACGGTTTATTGCCGGGCGATCGCACACACATAAACCACTTCGCAGGCGCCGCCCCCGGTGTCCTCACGGGTGGTGGAACTGCGCCAGCGCCAGCCGTCGGGCGCGGTGGCTTCCACCAGCCAGCCGTCGATGCGCACGTGGTCGTCCTTGCGTACGTCGGCCAATGCCTGCGCCACCGTGTCGTTGGCCGGGATCATGTGCATGTTCGCTGCGCTGATCCGGATTTCTTCCGGTGGCAGCGGTGGCTGGTTTTCCCAGCGATAGCTGAAGAAACGGACCGATTGCGACATCGACAGCTTCGACAAGACCTCATCTTCCGCCATCCGGTGCCAGCCCAGCGCCAGGTCGGTCGGTGAAAGATCCGCCTCGCGGCCCATCCGGTAATCCTCGCGCGACAGCACGCGCGCCTGGATGCTGAAACCCGCCAGTGGTTTCAAGCTCGCGGCCCGCAGCGCGAACGGCGGCATCGAGGCGGGCACTTCGGTCTGCAGTGGCGCATCGTCGCTGCCGACGCGAGGCGGCAGGGGACATCCGTTGTTGCTGGCGACGCCGGCGGGCGCGGTCGCCCTGCGCGGCGAGTGCGGCGAGAACCACCAGCCCAGCACGCCCAGCACCAGACAGGCGACCAGGAAGTTGCGCAGGTTCACGCGGTGGCGGACAGGCGCTCGGCGAGGGTCTGGCGCAGTCCTGCCAGGTCCTTGGCGAAGGCGGCGATGCCGTCGCGCAGTTTTTCCGTGGCCATGGCATCGGCGGCGAGGTCTTCGGCGAAGCGCGCGCCATCGATTGGCGCATGGGTGGTGGCTTCGACCTTGCCCGGCGCCAGCTTGCGCGGCAGTTCGCCGGTTTCCGCCTCCAGCTTCTCCAGCAGGTCCGGCGAGATGGTCAGGCGGTCGCAGCCGGCCAGCGCCTCGATCTGCGCGGTGGAACGGAACGAGGCGCCCATCACCACGGTGGCAGAGCCGCGACGCTTGAATTCGTCATAGACCCCGCGCACGAACACCACGCCGGGATCGACGTCGATGCTGGCCGGGGTATCGCCGCGGGCCACGTGCCAGTCGAGGATGCGGCCGACGAAGGGGGAAATCAGGAAGGCGCCGGCTTCCGAACAGGCCAGGGCCTGGGTGCGGTTGAAGATCAAGGTCAGGTTGCAGTCGATGCCGTCGCGCTGCAGCCGGCGTGCGGCTTCCACGCCTTCCCAGGTGGCGGCGACCTTGATCAGCACGCGTTCGCGGCCGATGCCGCGCTGCGCGTACATGTCGATGAACTTGTGCGCCTTGCGCACCGTGGCTTCGGTGTCGTGGGCCTGGTCGGCGTCCACTTCGGTCGAGACGCGGCCGGGAATCAGTCCTGCCAGCGCCGAGCCGACCGCGATGGTCAAGCGGTCCGCCACTTCTCCGACCAGCGCCGCGCGGTCGCCGGATTGGGTGCGCGCCCAGGCCAGTTCCCTGTCGATGGCTTCGGCATAGACCGGCAGGTCGAGTGCCTTGCGCACCAGGGTCGGATTGGTGGTGCAATCGACCGGGCGCAGGCGCCTGACCGCTTCGAAGTCGCCGGTATCGGCGACCACGACGGAAAGTTCGCGGAGTTGCTGGAGTTTCGAGGGGAGGGCGGAGTTGGAGTTCACCGGTATTCCTGTGGTGGGGTGGACGGCGCAAGCATGCCTTGCGTCCGGCGTGGATCGGCGGTCGAAATCAGCGGTTGAAGTCGCCGCTGGACTCGGGTTGATAGCGGACGTTGGTCACACGCAAGCGCAACTTGCGGCCATCGGGCGCGGCCCAGTCGATGCTCTGGCCCAGAGAAAGACCCAGCAAGGCGCTACCGACCGGCGCCAGGATCGATACATGCCCGGTGCCCACGTTGGCTTCGTTCGGATAGACCAGGGTCAGGGTGTGCCGGTCGTGGGTGATTTCGTCTTCGCATTCGACGGTGGAATGCATGGTGACCACGCCTGCAGGAACCTTGTCCGGAGGCACTACTTCGGCGCGGGCGAGTTCCTCGTTCAAGGCCATGGCGGCCGGGTGGCGGCGCAGTGCGGGGGAGTCCAATAGTTGCTCGAGGCGATTGAAATCGCGACTGGAGACGACGATCGCTGGCGCGATTACCGAAGGGGGAAGGCCACTGGTGGGTGCGGTTTGCATTTTCTTGCTCCTTGAAGCGGGTATCTGAAGGAAAGTATCCGAAAGGAAAATATCAGAATGGGGAATAGCGGATAGGAAAAAGGGCGCCGCGTTGCCGCGCCGCCCATCGGGTTACAGGTTGTGCTGCAACCGTAGCCCGGAAGCCGCGCCGGTTCAAGCCTGCCGGCGCGAGCCCTTGCCAGGGCTGGGTTTGCCCGTGCCCGGTATCTCCGGCGCCGGTGAGAACAGCTTGGCCGGCAGCTCGGAAAAGACCCTGGAAAGCTCCAGCAGGAAGCCGTTCATGGCCGAGCTCCTGCGCCACAGCATCGCGATCCGGCGGCTGGGATGCGAGTCGCTGAAGCCGAGCAGGTGGATGTTCGGCGAGCGCGCCACCGGCGGCTTGATCGCCAGGGTCGGCAGCAGGGTGATGCCGACGTTGGCCGCGACCATCTGCCGCAGCGTTTCCAGGCTGGTCGCGCGGAATTCCGATTTCTCGTTCGCGCCCGAGAGCCGGCAGACTTCCAGCGCCTGCTCGCGCAGGCAGTGGCCGTCTTCCAGCAGCAGCAGTTTCTGGTCGTTCAATTCGGCAAGGCTCAGCGAATCGCGCTGCGCCAGCGGATGGTTCCCGGGTACCGCCAGCACGAACGGTTCTTCGAACAGGAACTCGCTGTGCAACTGATCGTCGTGCACCGGCAGCGCCAGCAACGCGGCGTCGAGCTTGCCCTCGTGCAGGCGCGATAGCAGCACGTCGCTTTTTTCCTCGACCAGCAGCAGCTCGAGGTCGGGAAAGCGTTCGCGGATACGCGGGATCACGTGCGGCAGCAGGTACGGGCCCAGGGTCGGGAACATGCCCAGGCGCACCGTTCCGGCTTCCGGATCCTGGCTGCGGCGCGCGCCCTCCTTCATCTGCTCCACTTCGGCGACGATGCGGCGCGCGCGTTCGGCGGCATCGCGGCCCGCGGGCGTCAGCATCACCTTGCGCGGCGCGCGCTCGACCAGCGATACGCCCAGTTCCTCTTCCAGCTTCTTTATCTGCGTGGAAAGAGTGGGCTGGCTGACGAAGCAGGCCGCCGCCGCGCGACCGAAATGCTTGTGGTCGGCGAGCGCCAGCAGGTACTTGAGGTCGCGCAGGTTCATGCAAGGTCCTTCATGTGCGGCACCTCGGGTTTTTGTAGATCCGGGCTTGCTCGGATGCTCTGGCTAAAAGCATCCGAGCAAGCCCGGATCTACAGGGTGGATACCTCAGGCTGCTTCCGCCTCCGCGACTGCCTCGGCCGGCGCGGAGGTGCGGATCAAATGATCGAACGCGCTCAGCGCCGCCTTGGAGCCTTCGCCCATGGCGATCACGATCTGCTTGTACGGCACCGTGGTCACATCGCCGGCGGCGAACACGCCGGGCAGCGAGGTCTGGCCGCGTTCGTCGACGACGATCTCGCCGCGCGGCGAAAGCTCCAGCGTGCCCTTCAGCCATTCGGTGTTGGGCAACAGGCCGATCTGCACGAAAATTCCTTCCAGCGCGATTTCGTGTTTCCCGTTGTTGCCGCGGTCCTCGTAGACCAGGCCGTTGACCTTCTGGCCGTCGCCGGTGACTTCGGTGGTCATCGCCGAAGTGATCACCTTCACGTTGGGCAGGCTGCGCAGCTTGCGCTGCAGTACTTCGTCGGCGCGCAGCTGGTGATCGAATTCGATCAGGGTCACGTGGCTGACGATGCCGGCCAGGTCGATCGCCGCTTCCACGCCGGAGTTGCCGCCGCCGATCACCGCCACGCGCTTGCCCTTGAACAGCGGGCCGTCGCAATGCGGGCAGTAGGCCACGCCCTTGTTGCGGTATTCGTTCTCGCCGGGCACGTTCATCTGCCGCCAGCGCGCGCCGGTGGACAGGATCACGGTCTTGCCTTTCAGCGTGGCGCCGTTGGCCAGTTGCACCTCGATCAGGTCCTTGCCCGGCACCAGCTTCTCGGCGCGTTGCAGGTTCATGATGTCGACGTCGTACTGGCGCACGTGCTGCTCCAGCGCCGCGGCCATCTTCGGACCTTCGGTTTCCTGCACCGAGATGAAGTTCTCGATGGCCATCGTGTCCAGCACCTGGCCGCCGAAGCGCTCCGCGGCCACGCCGGTACGGATGCCCTTGCGCGCGGCATAGATCGCCGCCGCGGCGCCGGCGGGACCGCCGCCGACCACCAGCACGTCGAACGGGGCCTTGGCCGCGATCTTCTTCGCATCGCGCGCCGCGGCACCGGTATCCAGCTTGGCGACGATCTGCTCCACGTCCATGCGGCCCTGGCCGAAGACTTCGCCATTGAGGTAGATGGTGGGCACCGACATCACCTGGCGCGCTTCCACCTCGTCCTGGAACAGGGCGCCGTCGATGGCCACATGCTGGATGTTCGGGTTCAGCACCGCCATCAGGTTCAGTGCCTGGACCACGTCCGGGCAGTTCTGGCAGGACAGGGAGAAATAGGTTTCGAATTTGTATTCGCCGTCTAGCGACTGGATCTGCTCGATCACGTCCTGCGCGGTTTTGGACGGGTGTCCGCCGACCTGCAGCAGGGCCAGCACCAGCGAAGTGAATTCATGGCCCATGGGCAGGCCGGCGAAGCGCAGGTGGATGTCGTGGTCGGGGCTGTTGAGCGCGAACGACGGCGTATGCGCGTCGGAATCGCGGCGCTCGATCAGGCTGATCTTGTCGGAGAGCAGCACGATCTCGCCGAGCAGCTCTTCCATCTCGCGGGATTTCGGGCTGTCGTCCAGCGACGCCACGATCTCGATCGGGCGCACGACCTTTTCCAGGTAGGCCTGCAACTGGGTCTTGAGGTTCGCATCAAGCATGGGAAGGGCTCCGGTGGAATGAAGAAGGGATAATCGGGAAGGAATGGAAAGACGCTTGCAGAAGCGGCCTGGACCGGCGGGAGATCGACCGGTGGGGAGGGAGACCAGAAGCTTTCCGGTGCGGGCCACGCCGCTATTGCAAGCATCCGCAGGGATGCGTTGGGAGGAATCCGGGCGGCTTGCGCCCGGATTCCAGGTCCAGCGATGAAGCGCTGCTTAGATCTTGCCGACCAGGTCCAGCGACGGGGCCAGGGTCTTTTCGCCTTCCTTCCACTTGGCCGGGCAGACTTCGCCCGGATGCGCGGCGACGTACTGGGCGGCCTTGAGCTTGCGCAGGGTCTCGCTGACGTCGCGGGCTATCGCGTTGTCGTGGATTTCCAGGGTCTTGATCACGCCATCGGGATTGATGATGAAGGTGCCGCGCAGGGCCAGGCCTTCCTCGTCGATATGCACGTCGAACGCCCTGGTCAGCTGGTGGGTCGGGTCGCCGACCAGCGGGAACTTGGCCTGGCCCACGGCCGGCGAGGTTTCGTGCCAGACCTTGTGCGAGAAGTGGGTATCGGTGGTGACGACGTAGACTTCGGCGCCGGCCTTCTGGAACTCGGCGTAATGCTTGGCGGCGTCTTCCACTTCGGTGGGGCAATTGAAGGTGAAGGCGGCCGGCATGAAGATCACCACCGACCATTTGCCCTTCAGGTCCGCATCGGAAACCTGGACGAACTTGCCATTGTGGAAGGCATTGGCGGTGAAGGGTTTTACCTGGGTGTTGATCAGGGACATTGCATTTCCTCGGTTGGTTGAAAGAGGGGGATTGATAGGGCAGCTGAATGGTAGCTCCGACCGATCGATATCTCTAATCGATTGATGGCATTGTATCAATAGTCAATGACTATTGAATGACTGGGCGACCGGCAAGGGCTGCGCCGGGTGCGGGCGAGACCGTTATTTCTCCCCGGAGCGGCCGTTGGCGGGCAAATACAGGGAAATCCCGGGTCAGGCGGGGCAACCGCTACGATGTGGCCGATGGAAACCAGTCCCAAGACCCGCCTGGATGCAGTGCTGCGCGACGCCTGCGAACGCGTGGACGCCGCCGATGCCAAGGCGTTGCTGGCGCATGCGCTGGGAAAATCGCCCGCCTGGCTGATCGCGCATGCCGATGAAGCGCTGGACGACGATGCGCTTGGCCGTTTCGACGTGCTGCTGCGATCGCGTATCGACGGCCAGCCGGTGGCCTATCTTGTCGGTCGACGCGGTTTCTGGACGCTGGATCTGGCGGTCACCCCCGATACGCTGATTCCGCGGCCTGAAACGGAACTGCTGGTCGAGCTGGCGCTGTCGCGGATCCCGCAAGGCGCGGCGGCATCGCGCATCGCCGACCTGGGCACGGGCAGCGGCGCGATCGCGCTGGCCATCGCCGTCGAGCGTCCGCGATGCAGCGTCGTCGCCACCGACGCCAGCGAAGCGGCGCTGCGGGTCGCGCAAGGCAATGCGCGCGACAACGCGGTAGCCAACGTGCAATTCCGCCATGGAAGCTGGTTTGCGCCCTTGGCCGGCGAGCGCTTCGATCTGATCGCCAGCAATCCACCGTATATCGCCAATGGCGATGCGCATCTTGCCGAAGGCGACCTGCGGTTCGAGCCTGCGGCCGCGCTGTCTTCAGGCAGCGACGGGCTGGACGACATCCGCGAAATAATTTCCGGCGCCGGAGGATTCCTCGCCGACCGCGGCTGGTTGCTGCTGGAGCATGGCCTGGACCAGGGCGTGGCGATCCGGGAATTGTTCGAAGCGGCGGGATTCGTGGAGATCGCCACCGAACAGGACCTGGAATCGAGAGACAGGGTGACGTTGGGGCGGAGACGCTGACCGGCCACGGGAAGTCCCGTACTCGTCATCCCGGCGAAAGCTGGGGCCCATCTTGATTTTGATCAGCCACGAATCAGGCGAAAATCAAAATGGATCCAGCTTTCGCCGGGATGACGGCAACAGAAGCAGTGGCGCACCACTCCTGCATGCCTCCGCAAACAACGAGGCAACAAGTCACTGCGTTAAACTTCCCGTCCCCAGATCGCAGGCAGCACCCATGCGCCAGCTCTACCCGCAAATCGAACCCTACGACACCGGCGCGCTCAAGGTCGATGACCGCCATACGCTGTATTACGAACAATGCGGCAATCCGGACGGAAAACCCGTCGTCCTGCTGCACGGCGGTCCGGGCGGCGGCTGCAACCCGAAAATGCGTTGTTTCCACGATCCGGCCAAGTACCGCATCGTGCTGTTCGACCAGCGCGGGTCCGGCCGCTCCACGCCGCATGCGGACCTGGTCGACAACACCACCTGGCACCTGGTCGCGGACATCGAGCAGTTGCGCGAAAAGCTCGGAATCGACAAGTGGCAGGTATTCGGCGGCAGCTGGGGTTCCACCCTGGCGCTTGCCTACGCCGAGAAACATCCGCGGCGAGTGACCGAACTGGTGTTGCGCGGCATCTTCATGCTGCGTCGCTGGGAACTGGAATGGTTCTATCAGGAAGGCTGTTCACGCCTGTTCCCGGACGCGTGGGAACACTTTCTCGCGCCGATCCCGATGGTCGAGCGCCATGACCTGATTTCCTCCTTCCATCGCCGCCTGACCAGCGAGGATGAAGCCACGCGTCTGGCCGCCGCGCGCGCCTGGAGCGTATGGGAAGGCGCGACCAGCTTCCTGCGCGTGGACCACGATTTCGTCAGCGGCCATGAGGACGCCGCGTTCGCGCTGGCCTTCGCCCGGATCGAGAACCACTACTTCGTCAACGGCGGTTTCTTCGAAGTGGAGGACCAGCTGCTGCGCGACGCGCACAAGATCGCCGACATCCCGGGCGTGATCGTGCACGGACGCTACGACGTGGTCTGCCCGATGGCCAACGCCTGGGACCTGCACAAGGCCTGGCCGAAGGCGGAACTGCATATCTCGCCGGTATCCGGACACTCGGCGTTCGAGCCCGAACACGTGGACGCGCTGGTGACCGCGACGGACCGCTTCGCCCCGTAGGAGCGTGCCTTGCCGGCGATGCGCTTGGCTCTTGTGCGATCCGGCCGGAAGGCATCGCGCCCAAGGGACGCTCCTACAACCATCCGCCTCCCGTAGGAGCGGGCCTTGCCCGCGATGCTCTCGCGTCGGGCCCGGATCGCGCTCGAATCATTGCAACAGAAGCATTTCAGCCGCGGATCAGCTCCGGCAACAATGCGGGCAGAATCCGGGCCAACCGCTGTGCCCATTCTTCCTGCCCCGGCGCATCGGCGATCAGGTCCTGGCGAATTTCCAGCTCCACGTGCAGCAGTCCGCGTCGTTCCCCATGTACCGGGATGGCGAAATCGGTGGCGTCGCTGACCGCATAAGGCTCGTTGTCGCCGACCACCAGTCCGGGTTCCGCACGCAATGCGGCCAGCAAGGCGTGGGCCAGGCGGGTGTCGCGGTGGTACAGGATGCCCGCATGCCAGGGCCGCGCGAATCCCGCGAACGTCGGGGTGAAGCTGTGCAGCGAAACCAGCACCGGCGCGACCGCTTGCCCATTGCGATGATCCAGCTCACGGGTAATACGCGCGTGATAAGGGGCGAAGATCTCCAGCGCGCGCGCGGTCCTCGCCTCGTCGTCCAGTCCTTCGTTGCCCGGTATCCGGGTGCCGTCACTGACGGCGACGATCGAACCCGGCGCCTGCAGCGGCCGGTTGCAGTCGATCACCAGCCGCGAATAAGTTTGCATGATGGCGAAAGCATCGAGTTTTTCCGACAGCTTCTCGGCCACGCCGGCAATTCCGATGTCCCAGCCGATATGGCGATCCAGCTCGATTTGCGGCAAATCCAGGCCGCCGAGGCGCGCGGGAATCTTCTGCCCGGCGTGGTCGGCTATAAGCACGAAAGGCGAGCCGCCATGCGCGCGGTGCACGGTGTAGGGCGCTGGGTCGTCCGGGCCCAGCAACACAGCCGCCTCAGCCACGCGGAGTGCCATCCAGGTGGTGGTCGATCATCCACAGCCCGGCCCAGAGCTTGGCGTCGAGTTCATAGCCTTCGCCCATCTTCCGCGCCAGCCAGGCCGCGGCCTCGAGCCGCGGAACCTCGTGCACGGTGATGTCCTCGTCGCCATCGCCGCCACCGGCGCCGACCCGGCGCAATCCGGTGGCACGGACGAAGGCGACCTTCTCGCTGGCCATGCCCGAGGAAGTAGGGCCGATCATCAGCACTTCCGCCCGGTCGGCGGTCCAGCCGGTCTCTTCCTCCAGCTCGCGGATCGCCGAGACTTCGATCGATTCGTCGGCATCGATATCGCCGACCAGTCCGGCCGGCATCTCGATGGTCGCGGCCTGCAGCGGCACGCGGAACTGTTCGACGAACAGCACCTTGTCCTCGGGCGTGACCGCGATGATGATCGCGGCCAGGCCGCTGGCATGGGTGCGTTCCACGTATTCCCAGGTGCCGCGCTCGACCATGCGCAGATAGCGGCCCTCGTGGATGATCTTCGGTTCGGCGGTCTTGTTGTTCATGCGGACATGCTAATGGGGATGGGTGACCTTTTGTAGGAGCGGGCCTTGCCCGCGATGCTTTTCTCACCGCGTCACGGAAAGCATCGCGGGCAAGGCCCGCTCCTACAGGGGGGTGTCGCCCAATCCCGCAGCCGCCTGCAATCGGCGCCGGGTCATCGGACCGAAGCGCAACGATCCGGACAAGGCCTCCAGCATCCCCGCGTCGACACCGGCGCGGACGAAGTCCGGTTCCGCGCCATCGACCGGGGCATCCAGCGCGATCGTGGCCAGTTGCCGCCACAACAGCGCATGTTCGCGTTGTTCGCGCAGGCGCACGGCCATCTGCGCGGCGCCGCGCAGGCGCAGGAAGGCGACCTCGTCGATCCGCGTCAGCAACACATCCAGGCTGCCGAAATGCGCCAGCAGGATCGCCGCGGACTTGGCGCCGATACCGGTCACTCCCGGGATGTTGTCGACCGCATCGCCGGTCAGGGCCAGGTAGTCGGCGATCTGGGTCGCTTCGACGCCATGCCGCGCCTTGACCCCGGCCATGCCCCAGCGCTGGCCACGGGCGAAGTCCCATTGTTCGTCCGCTTCCATCAGCAACTGCGACATGTCCTTGTCGGCAGACACGATCACTCCGCGGAAACCGCGCGGGCGCGCGCTGTGCAGGGCGCTGCCGATCAGGTCGTCGGCTTCGTATTCGCCATGCGCCAGCACGTTCAACCCCAATGCCGCGCACAGCGCCTTGCAATGGGTGAACTGGCGCTTGAGTTCTTCCGGGGCCGGATCGCGATTGGCCTTGTAGGCGGGGTACAGCTTGTTGCGGAAGCAGCTGTCCAGGGCCTCGTCGAAGGCGATGGCGATGTGCTTTGGACGCTCCTGTTCCAGCAGTTCCAGCAGGAAGCGGGCGAAACCATGCACGGCGTTGGTGGGCCAGCCATCGGCATCGTGGAACTGGTCGGGCATCGAATGCCAGGCGCGGAACACGTACAGGCTGGCGTCCACCAGGTACAGCGGTGGACGCGACGCAGGGACGGCCGGCACTTCAGGCATGCTTCGAAGGACCCGCCACGGAGGGATGCCAGTCGCTCAACAAGGCAACGGCATCGGGGCGGTCGCGTTCGGGCGCTTCCATTGCGGGAGTGCCGATGTGGATGAAACCGGCGATTTTCTCGTCCGCCCGCAGACCCAGGATCCCGCCGATCGTCGCGTCGTAGGCAGCCCATCCGGTCAGCCACTGCGCGCCGAAACCAAGCGCCTGGGCCGCCTGCAGCAGGGCGAAGCAGACGCAGCCGGCCGAAAGCAGCTGTTCCTGTTCGGGCACCTTGTGCCGGGCATCGAGCCGCGCGATCACGGCGACGATCAGCGGCGCATGCGAAAAACGCGCACGGTCCTTTTCCAGGGTGGCGGCGGACGCATGGGGATCGAGATCCAGCGCCCGCGAAACCAGTGCTTCACCCAACGCATGGCGTGCGTCGCCGTGGATGCGGAGGAAGCGGAACGGCACCAGCTTGCCGTGGTCGGGGACGCGCACCGCCGATTGCAACATGCGCAGCAGGGTGGCGTCGTCGGGGCCGGGTGGACCCAGTTGCCTGGAGGGGGTGGAGCGGCGGGTATCGAGGGATTGCAGAGGATCGTGGGTTGGCATACGGGAATTCTAGCCTGCCGCGGCTGTTACGCGGCATCGAACTGCCTAATGGGTCACGGTGCCGGAGAACCCGATTCACTAAGCTGTCTAGGCGAAACCAGAGGCCGCGTTTTCCTTATCTGCCTTATCCGCTTTTTCGCCTGCCAGGGCGGGGAACCTTGCGCATGTCCAGCTTCGATCACATCGCCGAACGTCCGGGGCGCGACCTGCGGCTGCTGGCCCAGGCCAGGCAAGCCGTGGTCCCGCCGTTGGTGGACACCTTCGCCATGGCTCTCGGCCGCTTCGACGACGCGCTGTTCGACCGCGCCGAACGTGCCGGCAATGCGCAGCTGGCCTTCCTGGATGCGATGCGCGAGTTGCGCCGCCGCCGCGAGGAAATCATCGCCCGCTTCCGCGCCCATCTGGAAAAGGCCTGGCACTCGCTCGAGGCGGGCGAACCGATGTCGATGGAAAGCGCGCTGATCGATGCCGGTTCCGCGTTGAGCCTGGTTTCCGACCAGGAACTGGAATCGCGCCTGGCCGCGCGCAACCTGGCCAGCGTGATCATGCGCGATTGCAAGCCGGTGCTGCAGCGCCTGGATCGCCGTCTGGGCTGGATCGCCGGCAACCTGGTGCTGGACAACGATCACAATCCCATCGGCCCCGAGCATATCGGCGTGGCGATTCATGATGCCTTCGCCACCTGCGAACTTTCCCTGGAAGTACGGCTGGTGGTCATCAAACTGTGCGAACGCGACCTGGTGCCGGGCATAAGCCGTCTCTACGAGGCGCTCGACCAGCGCCTGGTGCAGTCGGGGGTGTTGCCGGAAATGCCGGCGGCGCGCACGCCCGCACGCGCGGCCACGCGCGCGCCGGAACACCAGGGTCCGCATGCGGACATGGCTGAAGACGATGAAGCCAGCGCCCCCGCCTGGGCCGCGCGCTTCACCCATCGCATGGCTGGGATGAAGGGCGGCATGCAGGCCTCGATGGGCCAGGGCGGCTTCAATGATGGTCTCCCGGGTTATGCCGGCGGCGCGCAAGGCGTGCTGCTGGAAGCGCTGCACCACCTGTTGCAGGAGTCGCGCGGCAACCGTGAGACGACCGTGCCACAGCATTCTTCCTCCAGCGTGGAAAACCGCCAGCTGTCGCAACGCGAGATGCTGTCGGTGCTGTCGTTGCTGCAGAGCACGCCCAGCGCCGCCCTCAGCGCGGCCATCGGCGACACCGGCGAATCGCTGGCCCAGCGCCTGAAGAGCGAAGTGCTCAGCGGCGCCAACCGGCTCGGCGTGGACCCTTCGACCGCGCGCCTGGCGCCGGTGGACGAGGACGCCATCGATCTGGTCGGCATGCTGTTCGACGTGATGCTGGACGAGCGCGACCTGGAAGGCCGCCCGCGCGAACTGATCGGCCGACTGGTGGTGCCCTTCGTCAAGGTCGCGTTGCTGGATCGGCGCATGTTCGTACAGAAGACCCATCCGGCGCGGCGCCTGCTCAACGTGCTGGCCGAGGCCTGTGAGGGCAACAGCGGCGAGAGCGCGGCCGAACGCACGCTGATGGCCAAGGTCGAGGAAGTGGTCGACCGCCTGACCGCCGAATTCAACGAGAACCTCGCCGTGTTCCTCACCCTGGAAGAGGAATTCCGCGATTTCCTCAACCAGCACAAGCGCCGCATCGAGATCGCCGAACGCCGCGCCGCCGAAATACAGAGCGGGCAGGAGCGTCTGGAAACCGCGCGCGTGCGCATGGCCCTGGAACTGTCCGCGCGCCTCGATGGCCGCCATGTGCCGCAGGCGATCGACGACTTCATGCGCCAGCCGTGGGCCCATCACGTCACCATGACCGTGCTGCGCGAAGGCGAGGACGGCGAAGGCCTGCGCGATGCGCTGCTCCTGGCCGACGGCGTGATGGAGGAGCTTGCCGAAGCCCAGCGCCAGATCATCGGCAAACCATGGTTGCAGACCTGGCGGCCGTCGCTGCAGAAGGTGTTCGCCAGCGTCGGCATGAATGCGGATGCGGCCAGTTCCGCGGTCGATGCCTTGCACGACACCTTGCAGGCCGTGGCCGCTTCGCGCCCCGACCTGGAGAAATCCCTGCCGGAATTGCCGCAGGTGGTCCTGCCCAGGGCCAGCGAGGAGGAGTCCACCCCGATCCAGCTGGTTGGCGGCACCGACACCCTGGATTTCGACAGCACCGATGCCGACCATTTCCGTGGATTGCCGATCGGCACCTGGCTGGATTTCATCGACAAGGACAACAAGGTCCAGGCCGGCAAGCTGTCCTGGGTCAGCCCGATCTCGTCGCGATTGCTGTTCGTCAACCGCCGCGGTGTGCGCTTCTGCGTGGCCTCGCCCGAAGAGCTCGCCGTCATGGTGCGCATGGGCCGCTTGCGCACGCACCAGGATGAAGACGCTTTCGACAGCGCGATGCAGGGCGTGATCGAGCGCCTGGACCCGGAAAAGAGCGCCGTCGGCGCCTGACTTTCCGAAGGTTTTCTGAAGTCGTCATCCCGGCGCAAGCTGGGATCCATCTTGATCTTGCTCCCGGTCTCCTCCTTTGCGCATAGCGTAGGAGAGGATTGGGGAGGGATGCCTTGGACATTTGTTCTTTCTGTCATACCGGCGGAAGCCCGAATCCAGCGCCTTTTCCTTCGCTCATCGTCCCTACGCAGAGCCTGCCCCGAATGCTGCAGTTGGGCGCGGTAAGCGCTTGATCATCCAGTGGCTTTGGCTCTTCGCTCTTGTTTAAAGCCGCAGCGTTGACCAGTTGCGCTTTTGGAAGCCGCGCTATGCGCGGGTCACTCTCTTGCTTGTGCGAAGCAGCGCTCCACAACAGCCGCATGGCTGGTCAAGCGACCAAAGAGAGCACCCCCTGTCGAGTACGGGGCAGGCTGTAACGGCGCGTCCGGCGATGAAGTCGCCGGGCTCGCGAGCAGGCCGGGAATTTTCGTAAGGCGCATACCGGTATCAAGTACGGGGCAGGCTCTGCGTCTATGAAAGCGGCACACATCCTTGTGGGTCGTGCCTGCGGTGTTGTACCCGACCCGCCCGCCGCGCCTCGCGGCATCCGCAGGCAACGGCCAATGTCATAAGCCAAAGCCACCTCCCGCATCGGATCGGCCGCTACATACGCCTTCCTCCCCATGCTTTGTTAGCATCGGCAGTCCGGAATCCGACAGGCGAGGCGAACATGGCGGTTGAAGTGCTGGTGTTGAAGGAGACGGCGCCAGGCGAGCGCCGCGTGGCCGCCACCCCGGAAACGGTGAAGAAGCTCGTAGCCGCGGGCGCCAGCATCAGGATCGAGAGCGGCGCCGGGCTTGGCGCCGGCTTCGTGGACCAGGCTTATCTCGACGCGGGTGCGCATCTGGCCACCGCCGACACTCCTGCCCAGGCCGACCTGGTCTTGTGCGTGCAGTCGCCTGATCCCGCCGCCATAGGCCAGTTGAAGCAGGGTGCCGCCCTGGTCGGCATGCCCCAGCCGCAAGCCGATGCCGCCCGAGCCGATGCGCTCAAGGCGCGCGGCATCCTCGCCTTCCCGCTGGAAAAACTGCCGCGCACCACGCGCGCGCAATCGATGGACGTGCTCAGTTCGCAGGCCGGCATGGCCGGTTACAAGGCAGTGCTGATCGCCGCGCAGTTGGCGCCGCGTTTCTTTCCCATGCTTACCACCGCCGCTGGCACCATCCGTCCCTCCAAGGTGCTGATCGTCGGCGCCGGCGTGGCCGGTCTGCAGGGTGTCGCCACCGCCAAGCGCCTGGGCGCGCAGGTGGAAGGTTTCGATGTGCGCCCGGAAACGCGCGAGCAGATCGAATCGCTGGGCGGAAAATTCCTGGATCTGGGCGTCAGCGCCGCAGGCGAGGGCGGTTATGCGCGCCAGCTCACCGACGAGGAGCGTGCCGAGCAACAGCGCCGACTCGCCGATCACTTGAAAGGCATCGACGTGGTGGTCTGCACCGCCGCGGTGCCGGGTCGCCCGGCACCCAAGATCATCACCATGGCCATGGTGGAGGCGATGAAACCCGGCAGCGTGATCGTCGACCTTGCCGCCGAAACCGGTGGCAACTGCGAAGCCACGCGACCTGGCGAGACCATCGAGCACAACGGCGTCACCGTCGCCGGCCCGCTCAACCTGGCCAGCATGGGCGCGGTCCACGCCAGCGAGATGTATTCGCGAAACGTCTTCAACTTCGTAGCGCTGTTCGTCAAGGAAGGCGCGGTCACTTTCGACTGGAATGACGAGTTGCTGGCGAAGACGCGGTGGCCGGAAATGGTTGCGCCCAATCAGTAGTTGGGCTTTATCCGGAGACTGTGTCGTGCTCCAGTGGAGCAATTCGACGGACTCGGTCAACTGGCCGGAGCTCTCCGAGATGTATCGGCTCGCTCCGCTTGGCAACAAATCGCCGGGCTGGCTGGAAACTGCATTTTCAAACAGCATGTTCAAGTTCTTTGCCCGGGAGAACAACGTGCTGGTTGCCGCTGGACGTGCCGTAGCTGACGGTGTCGATTGCTCATATATCTGCGATATCGCTGTTCATCCTTCGCATCAGGGCCGCGGCCTGGGCCGTGAAGTCATCGGGCGCCTCGTGGCTGCGTCCGAAGGACATAGGAAGATCATCCTTTACGCCGTTCCCGGCAAGGAGGATTTCTATCGCAGGTTCGGGTTCCGTCGCATGAGAACGGCTATGGCGATATTCGATAACCCTGACCAGGCAGCCAACAATGGCTACACGGATGAAGCCTGACAATTCATTCGAGCCGGACCCGCTTCGCGGGCCGGCCCGATTCAGGCGTCAGGCGCCAATGGCAGCGACACGGATATTTTCAGTTGCAAGCCCGCTCATTCTTGCCGCGATCGGCATCGCAATGGGTGCCTGTGCGGTTCTTTTCGCGTCCCCTCACAACTTGCCCGTTTGGCAGATCGGGTCATGGACGCCCGTCATTGCGCTATTTTTCTTGTTGGTGCTCGTCCTGGCTTCCGCCTATTCACTGGCTACAAACCATGCCGCCAGGACCTGGCAACGGATTGGCTCGTTCTTGCTCGGCCTTGCATGCCTGGCGGTTGTTGCTGTTGGATCTTTCTAGCATGGACGTCATCGACAAAAGCCCAAGATATCAAGATCGGAAACCGTAGGGCGGAATGATCGAAGGGCATCGCGCCGCACGACTATCCGTAGCCAGCAGCACCCGCCACCGAATGATTGCTCTTGCCTAGTGCACGGATACGCATCGCCATTCCCATTCGGCGCAATGCCTGTTGAATGCCTCGCGAACAGGAGAAGCCGTTTCCGAGAGTCCAGGAGCGGGTCTTGTCCCGCCTTCTGGGATCCCGCGACTTCCATGCGGTGGGCCGGGGCCAACCCTATGCCAATTCCCGATTACCTGATCGGCGGAGATGTCGGCCCCTTCGGCGCATGCTTCTCCACCCATGTGCGCCGCTGTTCCGGCGTCATCCGGCGCCAGTCCTCGCGCAGTTCCTTGCGCTGTTCGGGCGACAGCTTCTTCATCTGTTCGAACAGGACGCGCGCTTCCTCGCGCTGTTGCGGATTCATGTGCTCGAAACGGCGCATGCCCTTGCGCGCCTGCCTGCGTTGTTCGGGCGACATTTCCTTCCAGCGTTGTGCGTGTTCCAGCATGCGCGGGCGCTGTTCGGGGTCGCTGTTCCAGCGCTCGCGTACTGGGGCGATCAACGCCTCGCGCTGCTGCGGGGTCAGTTTGTCCCAGTCGGGAAGCGACTGCGCAGGCGTCGATTGCGCCAGGGCATTGCCGGCCAGCAGCAACAGGGCGAACGGCAGGGATCGGGAAAATAGGGTCTTCATTCGATTACTCCATGGCCAGCGGCTCGGCTTCGGAAGAAGCCAGCCACAGGTACAGGTCGGGATTTTCGTCAAGCACGGCCGCGCTGTCGGCATAGCTGCCGCCGCTGGTTGCCGCGGCCATCGGTTGTGCCACGGGCGTGGGTGTGGAATGAGGCAGGAAGCGCATGCCGATAGCTATGGCAAGCACTGCCGGGAGCACGCTGGCCGCAGCCCAGCGCCAGGCATGCCCGCGTTGCGGAGCCGTCTGCGCGGCATGCCGGGCGGCACGCAACCGCGCCAGGGTCGGCGGCGAAATTCGGTCCACGGCGGCCGCGTGCAGCTTGCGCATGTCGCGGTCGAACATTTCTTTGTCTTCGATCCCCGGGTTCATCGGAAATCCTCCAGTTGTTTCTGCAATGCGTCGCGTGCGCGCGACAGGTGGGTCTTGACCGAGCCTTCCGAGCAGCCCATGGCTTTCGCGGTATCGGCCACGTCCAGTTCCTCCAGCACGCGCAGGGTGAAGGCTTCGCGCTGGCGGGCCGGCAATTTGCGCAGCGCCAGGGTCAGTCTGGTGTACGCTTCGCGCTGGTCGTGCGCTTGCGAGGGTCCGGCGGCGGAATCGGCCCAGTCGATCAGACTGTCTTCGCTGCGTTCGCTGGCGAGCGCGAACAGGCGCAGGCGGAAATTGCCGCGCCGCTGCAGGTCCACGATCTTGCGCCGCAGGATGCTCCAGAACAGCGGTGTCCATTCGGCGGCGGGACGCTCGCGATAGGCCAGCATCTTCATCATCGCGTCCTGCACCGCGTCCAGCGCGTCGTCGCGGCTGCGCAGGCCGGCTTCGGCGAAACGGAACGCGCGAGTGCCCACATCGGCCAGGAACAGTTCCAGCGTCGCCGGCGGTCGCATGGCGGTCTGCGGCGGCTGGTCAAGGCCGGCCTGGCTGATGTCGGGGCTCACCAACACAGCTTAGTGCCTGTGGTCCGGGCGGTGATCGAAACGGTCGCCGAAGTCGCAGGCGGAGGCGGAGGCGGTACCGACGATGCCCGGCGACAATGCGGCAAGCAACGACATCGGCTTGTACTTCATGGCAGGGGCCTCGCTGGGGGTAAGGGGGAAACGCTGCCGGCAGGGATCGGTTGACCTTGCTGCCCAAGGATTCAGGGCCCGGTTATGATGCGGATCGGGCACGGTGCCCCGGGAGAGAGTGGATGAGCGACGGTTTCGTGGCCCTGTACATCTTCATGCTGGCGGCCATCGCCGGCCACGTGATCATTTCGCGGGTGCCGGTGATCCTGCATACGCCGCTGATGTCGGGTTCCAATTTCATCCATGGCATCGTGCTGATCGGCGCCATGATCGTGCTGGGCCATGCCGACACCACCCTGGAAAAGGTCATCGGCTTCGTCGCCGTGCTGCTGGGCGCGGGCAACGCCGCCGGCGGCTACGTGGTGACCGAGCGCATGCTGGACATGTTCAAGTCTTCGAAGAAGCCGGCCACCAAATCCGGAGCGCAGCCATGAGCTGGGTCACGCCCGAACTGCTGGCGACCCTGGTCAAGGTGAGCTACCTGGTCGCCGCGACCCTGTTCCTGCTCGGCCTGCAGCGCATGGCCTCGCCGATGACCGCGCGCAGCGGCATCCGCTGGGCCGGCCTGGGCATGCTGATCGCCACGGTCGCCACTTTCCTGCACCCGCAATTGAACAACCACCTGCTGATCTTCGTGGCGGTGGTCATCGGTACCGCGGCGGCGTGGATCTCGGCCAATCGCGTGGCCATCACCGACATGCCGCAGATGGTGGCGCTGTACAACGGCATGGGTGGCGGCTCGGCGGCGGCGATCGGCGCGGTGGAGCTATTGAGGTACTCGTCCGTGGGCGGTTCGCCCTCGCACACGACCCTGGTGCTGGCGGTGGTCGGCGCGCTGATCGGCGCGGTGTCGCTGTCGGGTTCGATCATCGCCTGGGCCAAGCTCGACGGGCGCATGGACAAGCGCTACACCTTCACCGGCCAGCAGTGGTTCAACGCGGGGGTCGCGGTTGCGGCCGTGATCCTCGGGGTAATGGCGATCTGGACCCTGGGAACGCCCTGGATCATCGCGTTCTTCATCGTCGCGCTGGCGCTCGGCATCCTGATGACGCTGCCGATCGGCGGCGCCGACATGCCGGTGGTGATCTCGCTGTACAACGCGTTCACCGGGCTCGCGGTGGCCTTCGAAGGCTATGTGCTGGGCATCGAGACCCTGATCATCGCCGGCATGATGGTCGGTGCGGCCGGCATGTTGTTGACCCGATTGATGGCCAAGGCCATGAACCGGCCGATCAGCGGCGTGCTGTTCTCCAACTTCGGCGGCGGCAGCGGCGAGATGCAGGAGATCGCCGGCTCGCAGAAACCCATCGAGGCCGGCGATGTGGCCGCGATGATGGCCTTCGCCGAACGCGTGGTGATCGTCCCGGGTTACGGCCTGGCCGTGGCCCAGGCCCAGCACAAGATCTGGGAACTGGCGCAGCGGCTGATGGAGCGCGGGGTCAAGGTGAAGTTCGCGATCCATCCGGTCGCCGGACGCATGCCCGGGCATATGAACGTGCTGCTGGCCGAGGCCGGCGTGCCCTACGACCTGATCGCCGACATGGACGACATCAACCCCGAATTCCCCAACACCGACGTGTCGCTGGTGATCGGCGCCAACGACGTGGTCAATCCGGTGGCCAAGACCGATCCCGCGTCGCCGATCTACGGCATGCCGATCCTGGACGTGGTCGAATCGAAGAACACCATCGTGATCAAGCGCGGCAAGGGCACCGGTTTCGCCGGCATCGAGAATGCGCTGTTCTACGCCGACAACACCCGAATGCTGTATGGCGATGGCGCGGAGATGGCGAGCGCGCTGGTCAGCGAACTGAAGGCGCTGGATGGCGGGCACTGAATGCGCCGGTGCATTTGGATGGCTGTATACGTCCTGCTGGTGTCCGGTTTTTCGGCAGCCCATCCAGCCTCGGCCACCGAAGTTTCAGATTTCCGGTCTGGCCTGGTATGCGACCCGGGAGAGCACGGGTGGATATGCCTGCGGACCGAAGATATCCACCTGACCGGTCAAGGCCGGTGCGTTTACGCCAAACAGGAAATGCCCTGCACCTGGTATGGATTTTCCTTCAAGTATTCAGGCAACGAGCCGGGTACGCTTCTTGTATGCAGATACAGGAGCGCCGTCCCTTCCGCATTGGGAAACCCAAAGGAAGTGTTGATGGAAGATGACGCCGAAGGAAGCTATTCGCTGCCATTGGAGGGCACGCAGGGCACGTTCTACAACCCGCAATACACCATCTTTGGCATCCGAGAGCCGGGACAGGCGGTCGACACGATCACGACCCGTTGCAGCATCGAAGGAAAGGAAGTGGCGAATTTCCGTTTCAACATCATCAGTGCGGAGATTCCGGAGTAGGGGTTGGCCATCTCCGGCGGGGTGCGGTTCTCAACGCCCGGCGATCACCGCAACGACCAGCGCCAGGCCCATCCAAACCCGGTCCGCGATCGGGTTGGCCAACTTCGCCAGCGTCCACGCGTAGTCCGAACCCAGCTTCAGCGCCGAATCCCACGGGTTCAGTCCCATGGCAATGCCGATCTGAGTGGCCGCGATGCCCCAGTTGACCAGGGCGATGACCAGCAGCGTTGCCGTCACGGCCGCGACCGCGCGCGGCCAGCCGCGCGGCATCCCGCCGAGGCGCAGCATCAGCGCGGACGCGAGTGCGCTGGCCACGGCCATCCAGCCGCAGGGGCGCCCCAGGTAAAGCGCCAACAGTATCCAGAGGAGGGCGAGAAGGATTCCACCAAAGGGCAGCAGCACCGGCGGAAGCCAACGAGCCGGGTGGGAAGGGGGGATGGTCTGCTGCATCGAAACTCCAGGTGATGGCACAGGATACTGTGCCGGCACCCCGGGTCATGTGCGGGAAGTCGGGACTTCCTGCTCAAGGACGCTCTGCTCTGCGTCGCAGAGTCCGGCGCACGTCCGAGGCTTTGCTCCCGTGAAACCGGGTTGAGGGCGCGGATTCGCTATTACTCCGGGGCGGAACACACAGTTGCCGGGTCTTTGCAGCCTGCGGGCGCGGCGCTGGGAAGCGCAGGGCGCTAAAATGGCGGCTTGCGCCGACTGGCGCCGCCCCCACTTGGTTCTTATGTACTCCCGCAGCAGCGAACCCGTCCAATTCGAGCGCGATTGCGCCGCCGTCCTGGTCCCGCAGGGCGACAGCGTCACCCTTCCGGCTGGCAGCTATGGCTACATCACCCAGGCCCTGGGCGGCAGCTATACGGTGTTCGTGGAAGGCAATCTGTTCCGCATCGCCGGCCAGGATGGCGACGCCATCGGCAAGGAGCCGGCCGAATCGCTGAGCCTGCCCGAGAACGCCAGCGACGATGAAGTCGAGGCCCTGGTCTGGCGGCAGTTGCGTACCTGCTTCGACCCCGAGATCCCGTTCAACATCGTCGACCTCGGTCTGGTCTACGAAGCCAACCTGCGCCACCGCGACGATGGCCAGCGCGAGGTGGAAGTGAAAATGACCCTCACCGCGCCCGGTTGCGGCATGGGCGAGATCCTGGTCGACGACGTGCGCAACAAGCTGGAACTGATCCCGACCATCGTCGAGGCCGATGTGGAACTGGTGTTCGACCCGCCGTGGGGCCGGCACATGATGTCGGAAGCGGCGCGCCTCGAAACCGGGATGCTCTGACCAAGGCCCGACCCACGCCGCGCAATGCGGCGCGGTGCTGCAACATGCGGGCGCTTTTCGCCGGGTCTAGGCTCGATTTCTTCACGCGTCCGTCACGCGATTCCGCCGTTCCTGAACGCGTGTTACCGATTACAGTCACATTTGTAACTATCGGCACGTAATCCACGTTCCGTTCCGCAGGATTCCCCACTGCAACGTCTTGTGCGCATACCGCACGACAGTTAGGTTCGAGTCAGGGTGCAGGCAATCGCGCACCCCGGAAACGGAAGCCGTCGTCGACATCCCCCTGTCCAGTCACGGCTGCTTCCGGACTCGCCGCATCCGCGGCACCACCATCTGTAGAGGGAACTTCAATGTCCGATGTCACAAAGCGTCGTCTGCGCTTGCATGTCCTGGCCAGCGCCACCGCTATCGCAATATCCTCGATGTGCGCACCCGCCATGGCGGCAGGTCGCGTGGATGTCAGTGGTCTGCATTCCCCCGAGCAACAGACTTTCGATCGCTTCATCGTGAAATACCGCGACGGCAGCAGCGAGCGCAGTAGTGCGGCCGCGCTGGACAGTTCCCTGAGGTCCGCCTCGTCCGCGATACCGACGAAGTCCAGACGCGCGCTGGGGGTGAAATCGTTGCGCCGCCTTGCCATGGGTGCGGACGTGATCCTTTCCGACAGCAAGCTGGATCGCGTCGACGCCGAATCGCTGATGCGCCAGCTGGCCAGCAATCCCAACGTCGAATACGTCGAAGTCGACAAGCTCAACAAGCCGCTGCTGACCCCGAACGATACCAACTACAGCCAGCAGTGGGGCTATCAGGATTCCGACGCCGGCATCCGCGCCAACGAGGCCTGGGATGTCACCAACGGCGCCGGTTCTGTGGTCGCGGTACTCGACACCGGCATCACCAACCATAGCGACCTCAACGCCAATATCCTGCCGGGCTACGACTTCATCATCGACACGAGCGTGTCGAACGACGGCAACGGCCGCGACAACGACCCCAGCGATCCCGGCGATTGGGTCACCACCAACCAGTGCGGTGTCCATGCCGCACAGGGCTCAAGCTGGCATGGCACCCACGTCGCCGGCACCATCGCCGCGGTGACCAACAACGCCAAGGGCGTGGCGGGCGTCGCCTACGGCGCCAAAGTCGTTCCGGTGCGCGTGCTGGGCACCTGCGGTGGTTACGACTCCGACATCGCCGACGCCATCATCTGGGCTTCCGGCGGTACGGTCAGCGGCGTTCCGGCCAACGCGAATCCGGCCGAAGTGATCAACCTCAGCCTTGGCGGTTCGGGCGCCTGCGGCTCCACCACACAGAGCGCGATCAATGGCGCGGTCGGCCGCGGCACTACCCTGGTCATCGCGGCAGGCAACGACAACACCAACGTGTCCAATGCGTCGCCGGCCAATTGCGCCAACGTGGTGGCCGTGGGTTCGATCACCAGTACCGGCGCGCGTTCGAGCTTCTCCAACTATGGCGCGGGAGTGGACATCGCAGCACCCGGCTCGACCATCATGTCGACGCTCAATACCGGTACCACCACCCCGGGTTCGGAAACCTACGTCAACTACAGCGGCACGTCGATGGCGACGCCGCATGTGGCCGGCGTCGTGGCGCTGATCCAGGCCGTCTCGGCCACACCGAAAACCCCGGCCCAGGTCGAGGCATTGCTGAAGAGTTCGGCGCGTCCATTCCCGTCCACGCCTTCACAGCCGATCGGTGCCGGCATAGCCGATGCCAAGGCGGCGGTCGATGCGGCGGGCGGTGGCGGCGGCAATGTCGCGCCGGTGGCGAACTTCAGTTCCTCGGCCAGCGGCCTGACCGTCAGCTTCACCGACACCTCCACCGACAGCGACGGCAGCATCGCCTCGCGCAGTTGGAACTTCGGCGACGGCACCACGTCCACGGCGACCAACCCGAGCAAGACTTATTCGGCGGCGGGCACCTACAGCGTCTCGCTGACGGTCACCGACAACGGCGGCGCGACCAACACCAAGACCGGTTCGGTCACGGTGAGCACGGGTGGCGGCGGCACGGTACTGGGCAACGGCGTTCCGGTCACCGGGCTGTCGGCGACCACCGGCAATTCGCTGAACTACACCATGGTCGTGCCGGCGGGAGCTTCAAACTTGAGCTTCACCACCTCCGGCGGCACCGGCGACATGGATCTGTACGTCAGGTCCGGCAGCGCCCCGACGGATACGGTCTACGACTGCCGTCCGTACAAGACGGGCAATGCCGAAACCTGCACCTTCGCAACACCCACCGCGGGTACGTACTATGTGCGCCTGAAGGCCTATTCGTCCTTCTCCGGCGTGAGCCTGACCGGCAGTTACAGCACCGGCGGTGGCGGCGGCGCGCAGACGTACAGCAACGGCACCGATGTGGCCATCGGCGACAACTCCACGGTCAACAGCCCGATCACCGTGTCCGGCCGCAGCGGCAATGCCTCGGCCAGCACCCCGGTCGCGGTCAACATCGTGCACACCTACAAGGGCGACCTGAAGGTGGACCTGGTGGCGCCGGATGGCAGCGTGTACGTGCTGCACAACCGCAGCGGCGGCAGTACCGACAACATCAACACGACCTACACGGTGAATCTGTCGAGCGAAGCGTTGAACGGCACCTGGAACCTGCGCGTCAACGACAACGCCGGCGGCGATACCGGTTACATCAACAGCTGGAGCATCACCTTCTGATCGATTGATCGATCGGTTGTGCGAAAAAAGAACCCCGGCTTCGGCCGGGGTTCTTTTTCGTAGGAGCGCCCCTTGGGCGCGATGCTTTTATGCCGGCTACGACACGAAAGAGCATCGCGCCCAAGGGGCGCTCCTACGGGATTCAGCCGGCCGCCTCGAAGCGATTCGCATCCACGTTCTTGCGCACTTTGGCCGGATCCCAGATGCGCCCGTTCATGGCGATGTACACGCCCGGAGGCAGGGACTGCACCGCGCCGATCGCACAGCCGATGTTGAACTCGGCATCCGAGCCGCGGAAGCGCGCCGGGCTCAGTGCGCCGGTCATCACGATGGTCTTGTCCTCGATCGACTTCAACACCGCGCCGGTCTGCACCATGCTGTCGGTGCCGTGGGTGACCAGCACGTGGCGGGCCGACTGTGCGGCGATGGTGGCGCGGATCAGCTCGCGGTCGGCGTCGGTGATGTGCAGCGAGTCCTTGCGCAGGATCGGTATGACGGTGAAGCGGAAGGTCACGCCCAGTTCGCGCAGGATCATGCCGATCTGCGGATCGCCGATCTGGTAGTCGGACTTGTCGTCGAAATAGATCTTGTCGATGGTGCCACCGGTGGTGACGATCAGCAGTTCTTCCATCCAGCGTTCACTCCTGCAGTTCGATATCGTGGCCAACGCTCGATTATCCGCGTTCGGCCAGGTGGGTGCTCAGGTTTTCTTCCTGCCGAAGCGCGCACTCACGCCCGGCCAGCTGGAGGCCACGACGATCACGAGCGCCAACACGATTTCCGCCCAGCCGTAGCCGCGTTCCCCTGGTCGGCCATACGCGACCACGACCCCGTGGCAGAACCAGAACAGCCCGAACACGCCGGCCCAGAACGCGGCCGTGGCGCTGCCGCGCAGCGCGCCGACCAGCATCAGCAGCGGCGGCAGGACGAACACCAGCATCGCGGCCAGTCGATGCTTGTCGTCGTGGAACCACAATGAGAACAGCACCGACAGTGCGAACAAGGCCACCGCCAGCGTGATGCGCGGCTTCTTCATGCGCCCACTCCCAGCCGGCGCGCGACTTCCGCCACGCGCCTGCCCAGGGCGCGCGCAAGCACGCTTTCCTCTTCGCTCAACTGCGGATCGTCCTGGCCGCCAGCGACATGGCTGGCACCGTAGGGCGTGCCGCCGCCGCGGGTCGTGCTCAGGGCGGGCTCGGTGAAGGGAATGCCGACGATCACGCAGCCGTGGTGCAACAACGGCAGCTGCATCGACAGCAGCGTCGATTCCTGTCCGCCGTGCTGGGTGGCGGTGGAAGTGAACACGCCGGCAGGCTTGTCCACCAGGGTGCCATTGGCCCATTCCGCGCCCAGTCCATCGATGAAATGCTTCAACGGCGCGGCCATGTTGCCGAAGCGGGTCGGGCTGCCCAGCACGATCCCGGCGCATTCCTGCAAGTCGCGCGATTGCACGTAAGGCGCGCCTTCCTCCGGTTCCGGCGGCGCGGCCTGCTGGGTCACCGCCGCGACCGGCGGCACGCTGCGCAGGCGTGCGCTCATGCCTTCGATTTCGCCCACGCCGCGCGCTACCTGCCGCGCCAGGCGGGCCACGGAGCCGCCGCGGCTGTAATAGAGCACCAGGATTTCAGGCATGTTTCCGACCGTTCGCTGCAATAGCGCCTAGTATCGGCGATGTCGCCCGCTTCGCGCATCGGGTAACCTTCGGCCAATGGAACCGCTGGATACCGTGAATCGCTGGACCGACCGCATGCGCGACCGCGCGCGCGCCGGCACCTTCACCCGCTTCCTGGCCAAGCGATTCCTCGATGATCGCCTGTTCCAGTCGGCGGCGGCCCTGGCCTACACCACGCTGTTCGCGCTGGTGCCGCTGGTGATGGTGGTGTTCGGGGTGCTGTCCGCGTTCCCCGTGTTCGATGAGTGGAGCAAGCAGCTCAGCGATTACATCTTCTCCAATTTCGTGCCAAGCGCCGCGAGTTCGGTGCAGGAGAAACTGATCGAATTCTCGGACAACGCCAAGAAACTGACCGCTGCGGGCGTGATTGCTCTGGTCATTTCGCTGCTGATTACCCTGAACAGCGTCGAGACCACCTTCAACAGGATCTGGCGGGTGACCACGTCGCGTCCGAAATTCAGCCGCTTCTTGGTGTACTGGACGGTATTGACCCTCGGTGCAATGGTTGCCGCCGCCTCGCTGGCCATTTCCGCCAGGTTCTACGCCTTGCCGATATTCGCCACGAACGAGGGCAAGGTACTTGCGACCCTGTCGCTGACCATAGCCCCCGTGCTGATAGAACTCGCGGCCATCACCGCCATCTATCGGGTGGTGCCCCACCGGACTATCAAACTGCGTTACGCGGTGGCGGGCGCACTGCTGGCGACGCTGTTGCTGGAGTCGATAAAATGGGGCCTGGGCTTATACCTGGGTACCTTCAACTCCTACGCGACGATCTACGGAACGGTCGCGGTGGCCCCCATTCTGCTGTTGTGGATATACCTGTGCTGGGTGGCGATCCTGCTGGGCGCTTCGTTCGCTTCGTCGATCGCCGCGTTCCGTTACCAGCCAGTATCGATGCGCTTGCCGCTCGGTTACGAGATCTATGGCCTGTTGCGCTTGCTGGGTCGTTTCGATGCGGCGCGTGCACAAGGCAAAGGCCTGCATAGCGATCAGATCCTCGAACTGGAACCGATGCTCACCGATTCACTGGTGCAGCAGATCCTGGGCCAGCTGGCCGATATCAACCTGTTGCGCCGGGACGAGCAGGGCGAGTGGCTGCTGGCCCGCGACCTGGACAGCATGACCGTGTGCGACCTGTACGAGGCCTGCCAGCTGCGCATCCCGGTGGCCGAGGCGCACCTGCCCTGCCAGGACGACGCGCTGGGCATCGCCGCGCGCGATGCGCTGGACCAGCTGCGGGTGCCGCTGCGCGAAGTGCTCAAGCGCAAGGTCAGCGACATCTACGCGCAGCAACCAGAGGGCAAGGCATGAAATCACGGGTTCTTTTCTGCGGCCTGGCGCTGCTGGCGCTGGTCGCCTGCAAGCGCGAAGCAGCCGCCAACCAGGCCGCCGCGACGCCGCCGGTGCTTGCGGTACCCGCGACCCCGGCCACTTCAAGCCCGACTACCGCGGAAATCCCGCTGCTGAAGGTCGTTACCGTGGAAGGCAAGCCGTACGAGCTGGCCGCGCATCGCGACAAGTGGGTGGTGGTGAATTTCTGGGCGACCTGGTGCGCGCCGTGCATCAAGGAAATGCCGGAACTGTCCGCGTTCGACAAGGCGCGCGACGATGTCGAAGTCATCGGCCTGGCCTACGAGGAGATCGAGCCGCAGGCGATGCGCGATTTCCTCAAGCAGCGTCCGGTGGTCTATCCGGTCGCGATCCTGGACGTGTATTCGCCGCCTGCGGATTTCGCCACGCCACGCGGCTTGCCGATGACTTTCCTGATCGCGCCCGGCGGCAAGGTGGCCAAGCAGTTCATCGGCCCGGTCACGGCGCATGAGATCGATGCGGCCATCGTGGCGGCGGGCGGGCCTAAAGCGGAAGCCTGATGGCCGCAGCGCGCTTCCTGGTCAGCGGCAAGGTACAGGGCGTGTTCTTCCGCGCATCGACACGGGAGCAGGCACTGGAACTGGGACTGTCAGGGCATGCCATCAACCTGGACGACGGCCGCGTGGAAGTGGTCGCGGAAGGTGCTGGCGAAGCGGTGGAAGCCTTGGCTTCCTGGCTGCGACACGGACCGCCGATGGCGCGGGTGGAGGGTGTGGAGCGTAGCGACTGCGAGGAGTGTCGTGTCCCAGGATTCAGCATCGGCTGATCGCGCGACCCCATGCGATCGCAAACAAAAACGGCGGCCCGAAGGTCGCCGTTTTTGTTGATGGGGCCGGAAAGCGGCGGAGATCAGTGGCCTTTTCCGTTGCCCTTGTCCTTGCCTTGTCCCTTGCCTTGCTTGCCCTGATCGCTCTTCCCTTTGCCCTGGCCGTGGTCACTGGATGCCTTGGGCGGCTTGCCGGAGTGCGCGGCCCCGCCGTTGCCCTGGGCGCGACCGCCCTGTGCGGATTTCTTGCCCGGACCATGCTTGGACCAGTCCACGTGGACGTTGCGGTCCACCGCGACCGGATAGCCCCAGCGGTCATAGGTATTCGAAAAACCGTTCTTGAGCCGATGGAATTGCGCCGAGCCGGGCTTGATGCCCATGCGCTTGGCGATCGCGCCCCAGCCCTGGCCGGGATTGCGGTCGTATTCGCGCACCACGTTGACGCAGGGAACGCCCAGCACATGGGCGATGGAGCAGGCGTAGTAGATGTCGCCCGCGGACCAGCGGCGATCGAACAGGTCGACGATCAACGAGCGCGGCGCGCCGTAATAACCGGTCATCTCACCGATGAAGGGTTCGCGGTAACGGGAGCCGTAATCGTTGATCTCGCCGAGGCGGGTATCCACCCAAAGGTCGCCGGAACGGAAGTTGTAGCCCACTACTTGCGCTTGCGCCGCCGAGGCCGCGAACAGCAGGCCCAGGGACAACACCAGCGCGGAAACAGGTCGTTTGCCGTATTGCATGAGTCAGCTCCTTTGAGATGGCGAGGCGGAAGTGTCGTGCCGCATGCGTGAATGCTACCTAAGCCCGGGCTGGCATGAGCGGCAGGTGACGTGCGGCGTCCAGATAGGGGCCCGGACCCCGCCGGCGGCGATCGGAATAGCTGGCCAGGCGAGGCGTGGTATTGCCCCCGCTCCGACCCTCCTGCCTTTGCTTGAGGACCCTGAGCGGGTGCGTCCCGCGACTGGTTCCGGACAAAAGAAAACGGGCACCTCGCGATGCCCGTTTCCTGCTTCCGGCCGGTGCCGGGTTATTGCAGGCCGTTGCCTACCGCCTTGGCCAGCGTGCCGTTGGCATCGTCGCCGCTGAACTCCCAGAAGAACGCGCCACCCAGGTTCTGCGCCTTCACGTAGTTCATCTTCTCGGTGATCATCGCCGGCGTGTCGTAGCTCCAGAACGTGTTGCCGTCGTATTTCCAGGTCGCCCTTGCGTTCGCGTCGGTGTAGACCGTGCCGGGCCGATCCTTCAGTACCTTGTAGTCCTCGTTGCCTGCTTCATAAGTGCCCGGCGCGGCGCTGCCGCTCTGGTACAGGCCGTTGTTGACGTTGGCCACGTTGGTCCAGCCGCGGCCGTAGAAGCCGATGCCCAGGTTCAACTTGCTGGCCGGGACGCCGCGCTCCAGGAATGCCTCGATCGCATCGTTGCTGTTGTAGAACCTGACATCGCCCGTGGATGGATCGTTGGGCGAAGCGAACAGACCCGAATGGTGGTTGGTCCTGGGTTCGAAAGCACCGTGGAAGTCGTAGGTCATTACGTTGATGAAATCCAGATACTGGTGGTACTGGCCCGGATCGGTGGCGGCGATCTTGTCCACGCCCGCGCCCGGTGCGATGGTCAGCAGCAGGCCCGGACGCACCAGGTTGAGCTGGCGACGGAACTCGGCCAGCAAGCCGGTGAAGTTGGCGCGATCCTCGGCACCGCCGCAGGCGATGCCGCAGGCATTGGGGTATTCCCAATCGATGTCGATGCCGTCGAACACGCCGGCCGCGGCACCCGTGCCGCCCGCGCCGTCGGTGACCGGCAGATTGCCCTTGATGTAGGCGTTGATGCACGAAGTCACGAACGCCACCCGGTTCTCAGGCCGTGCCGCGCTGGCGAAACCGCGCGACCAGGTCCAACCGCCCAACGAGATCAGCACCTTGATGTTCGGATACTTGGCCTTGAGCTGCTTGAGCTGGTTCCAGTTGCCGCGCAACGGCTGGTCCCAGGTATCGGCCACGCCACTGACGCTTTCGGCGGCGCTGAAGGCCTTGCTGTAGTCGGCGAAGGCATCGCCGCCGGCACCGGTCGATTCGTTCGACGGAATGGTCAGGCCTACTTCGCAGATATTGTTGCGCACATTGCCGAAGGCATAGTTGATGTGAGTCAGCTTGGCCGCGGAACCGCTGGTGTCGATGTTCTTCACCCGATAGTTGCGTCCATAGATGCCCCACTGGGCGAAATAGCCGAGCACGCGCTTGCTGCCGCCACCGCCACCCGTAGCGGAGGTGGTCACGCTGATCTGCGTGCCTTGCGCGGAAGGGTTGCCGGCGTTGTCGCGGGCACGCACGCGATAGGTGTAGGCGGTGGAAGCCGCCAGGCCCGAATCCGTGTAGCCGGTGCTGGTGGAGGAACCGGCGAGACCGCCATTGCGGTACACGTCGTAACCGGCCACACCGCTGCCTCCGGCATTGTCGGTGGAAGCGTTCCAGGACAGGGTGACGCTGGAGGAGGTCTTGCTGGGCGACGCAAGTCCCGTGGGTACGCTGGGTGCAGTGGTGTCCGGATTCTGCACATTGTTGACGGTGATGTTGACCAGTGCGGAGGTGCCGGTGGCGCCGCTGTTGTCGGTGGCCACGGCCTTCAATGCGTAGCTGCCCGCGGTGGCATTGCTCCAGGTCGCGCTGTACGGCGCACTGGTATCGACGCCGAGCGAAGTCGTGCCGCGGAAGAACTGCACCTGGATGACGGTTCCGTCGCTGTCGGCGGCATTGGCCGAGACGGTGATGGTCGCGCCGGCGTTGTAAGTCGCATTGTTCGCCGGGGCAGTCAGCGCGGCGGTCGGCGGCTGGTTGCCGCCGCCGGTGCCGCAGGTGCCGAGGTCCTGGTACCAGCCGCAACTGGTGCAGTAGGTGGGCGATGCGTTCCAGATCGGTATCAGCGCCGAATACAGTCGACCCTGGTAAACCAGACGGTCGCCCGGGTTGTAGATGGTCGACGCGTTCCACGCGGCTACACCGGTGCAACTGACGCTTTGCGCCTGTGCGGTACTCATCCACGCCGCCAGCAGACAGCCTGCCAGCAACGCCTTCATTACTCTGATGCTCATGGTGTGTTCTCCCGATTCCTTGAGGGGTTGAGGATCAATCCGCTGATCAGTGGGGGCGACCAGCAACGATGCACTGACTCCAGGAAAACCTCATGGTTTTCCCTGCTGCGAAGAAGGTCATGGCCTTCCCGGTGCAAGCCCGCGCAGGCGCTTGCGATTCGTGGACGCGTAGCCCTGCAGCGGCGGCGCGTTTGAATCCCTCAGGCAAGAACGACAGTGGTGTTGCTTGTATGTTGCTTGGTTGCAACGGTGCGCCGCATGCGATGTGCAGTGCTACCGTGGCGATCGACACTGGTGTGCGACGACAACCTTGTCAAGGTGTCGCGTTGTGATACTGCGGTTGTTGTCACAGTTAAAAAGCGGAGTGATTTCCCGGTGTCCGATGCTTTCGCGCGCTGCGTCGGCTGCAGGTCTGCCCATGTCCGATCGATGTCTTGCGTGAGCCATCACTGATCGATGCAAGTCGCATGAACGGTCGTGTGGGAATCAGGATGAGTATGGAGACGTCGAAGGCGCGAGGCCGTCGGGTCAGCGGGCGGCATCGGGAAGAAGAGACGGTCGTCGCACATGCGGCCATGGAGGCGGTGCGTGTCCCAAGTGTGTCTTGAGCAGGGCGGGTCTTGACCCGCCTCTGCGAATTTCGCGACCGCCAGGCGGCGGGTTGGAACCCGCCCTATGAGTCATGGGATCCCATCCGGTGGGCCGGGGCCCACCCTATGCAGTTACGGGTCGTAGTCCGGGATCGGCTTGACCACGCCGAAGCGTTCCTTCTGCGGCTTGCCCTTCAGCGGCGGGAATTCGATTTCGGAGTCGGGTACCTGCGTGTCCGGCAGGCGATCCAGCAGGTCGCGGATCAGGCTCAGGCGGCCGCGCTTCTGGTCGTTGAAATCGACCAGCGTCCATGGCGCGTCTTCGGTATGCGTGGCCTTGAGCATGGCTTCGCGCGTGCGGGTGTAGTCGGCGTATTTCTCGCGTGCCTGCACGTCGATCGACGACAGCTTCCACTTCTTCAATGGGTCTTCCAGCCGTTCGGCGAAACGTTCTTCCTGTTCGGCCTGGTCCACGGCCAGCCAGTACTTGAACAGCAGGATGCCGTCGTCGGTGAGCAGCTTCTCGAACACCGGCGCCTGTTGCAGGAAGGCCTTGTACTGGGCGTCGCTGCAGAAGCCCATGACCTTCTCTACCCCTGCGCGGTTGTACCAGCTGCGGTCCATCAGCAGGAGTTCGCCCGCGGCCGGCAGGTGCGGCACGTAGCGTTGGAAGTACCACTGCGTGGCCTCGCGCTCGCTGGGTTTGGACAAGGCCAGCACATGGCATTGGCGCGGATTGAGGTGCTCGGCGATGGCATTGATCACGCCGCCCTTGCCGGCGGTGTCGCGGCCCTCGACCAGCACCACCACGCGCTTGCCGGTGTGCTGCAGCCAGCGCGACATCGCCACCAGTTCCAGTTGCAGCGGTTCCAGCAGCTTTTCGTACTCCTTGCGCTTGAGGTTCTTCATTCGTTGATCCCGCCTGATGTAGTGCCGAGCTTGCTCGGCAGCTTTTATGGAGGTGAAGGCGCCCCGGAGCAGCAGCCGAGCAAGCTCGGCTCTACGCGCGCTTGGCTTTTTTGCGGCCGACCGGGTCGGCCATGCTTCGCGCCACTTCCAGCAGCGCGCCCTGCTGTCGCGTATTGAACGAGCGGTAGGCGGCGAGCAGGTCGTGTTCGCCCTTGGTACGGGCCGGGTCCAGGGTGCTGGCCAGTTCCGACAACAGGGCGCCGGCGGGGACGCCGAAGGTGCGTGCCAGTGCGTCGGTCTGGTCCTTGCCCGGCATCTTGTCGCCGCTCAGCCAGGATTTGACCGTGGCCACGCCGGCACGCGGGATCGCGGTGGCGATGTCGGTGGCGGTCATGCCGCTGGCGCGGGCCAGCAGACGCAACGTGGTGTCCAGGGACATGCGCTTACTCCTTCAGGCGGGGACGCAGGGTGGCGAGGTTGCAGGGCTGGGTGCGGGCGTCGAGTTGGGCGCGGATGATTTTTTCCCAGCCGGTGCGGCAAGCAGAAGTCGAGCCGGGCAGGCAGAACAGGAAGGTGCTGTTGGCCAGTCCGGCGAACGCACGCGATTGCAGCGATGAGGTGCCGATCTCGTCGAAGCTGATCGCACGGAACAGTTCGCCGAAGCCGGGCATTTCCTTGTCCAGCAAGGGGAGCAGGGCTTCAGGCGTGGAGTCGCGGCCGGTGAAGCCGGTTCCGCCGGTGACCAGGATGCCGTCGATTCCGGCATCGGCGATCCATTTGGAAATGAGCGCGCGGAGTTGGTAGCGGTCGTCGCGCGAGATTGCGCGTTCGGCCAGTTGGTGGCCTTCCTGCTGGAGGGCGGCAACCAGGTAGTCGCCGGACTTGTCGTCGGCGGGCGTGCGCGTGTCCGAAACGGTCAGCACGCACAGGTGCAGCGGGATGAAGTCGGAGCTGGCGGTCATGCTGCGAAGCCTAACCCATGGGGCTTGTGGGAGGGGGCGGCCATTGTGGGAGGGGCTTCAGCCCCGACGAAGGAGCCAGAAAAGCGTCGGGGCTGAAGCCCTTCCCATACTTGCCGCAAGCGACTCCGGATGTGATCTGCAAGAAAGGTTCAATCCCATCAATCGGACAGCGACAAGCGAAAGCGCAGCGTGCCTTCATACAACTCCCAGCCCATTTGCCGGTAAAGCGCCTGGGCGCTGCGGTTATCGTGGTCGGTTTCCAGTTCCAGGCGGATCGCGCCTTCGTTGCGGGCGAAATCCGTGGCGGCCTGCACCAATGCGCGGGCCACGCCGAGGCGGCGCGCGGCGATGTCGACGTAGAGATCGTTCAACACGAATGCGCGACCCGCGCGCACCGACGAGAACGAAGGGAACAACTGGGTGAAGCCGGCGACCTTGCCGCCTACCTCGGCGAGGAAGATCACCGACTCACCGCGTTGCAGGCGCTCGCCGATGAAACGCTGCGCCAGCGCCGGGTCGGATGGCTGCTGGTAGAACATCCGGTAGCGGTCGAACAGCGGTGCGATGGCGTCCACATCGTCGACGGTCGCGCGGCGAATGGTCGGATTCATGCGGCCTCCGTAAGTCTTGCCAGTTCGTCGGCCTGGTGTTCGCGGGCGAGGCGCTCCACCAGTTCGTCCAGGTTGCCCTGGAGGATGTTGGGCAGGTCGTAGAGGGTCAGGCCTTCGACGCGGTGGTCGGTGATGCGGCCCTGCGGGAAGTTGTAGGTGCGGATGCGCTGGCTGCGGTCGCCGCTGCCGACCTGCAGCTTGCGCGACTCGGCCTGCGCGGCGGCCTGCTTGCTGCGCTCGGCTTCCAGCAGTTGCCCCTTGAGCCGCTTCATCGCCAGATCGCGGTTGGCATGCTGCGAACGCGCGGTCTGGTTTTCCACCACCAGGCCGCTGGGAATGTGGGTGATGCGGATCGCCGATTCGGTCTTGTTGACGTGCTGGCCGCCGGCGCCGGAGGAACGGAACGTGTCCACTTTCAGGTCGGCCGGATTGATGACTACCTCTTCCACTGCATCATCGTCGGGAATGATCGCCACGGTCGCGGCCGAAGTGTGGATGCGGCCCTGCGATTCGGTCTCCGGCACGCGCTGCACGCGATGGGTGCCGGACTCGAACTTCAAGCGCGAGAACGCGCCGCGGCCGCTGACCCTGGCCACGATTTCCTTGTAGCCGCCATGCTCGCCGGGGCTGTCGGAGGCCACTTCCACCTTCCAGCCCTGGCGTTCGGCGTAACGCGCGTACATGCGGAACAGGTCGCCGGCGAAGATCGCCGCCTCGTCGCCGCCGGTGCCGGCGCGTACTTCCAGGAACAGGTCGGAGTCGTCGCGTGGATCCTTGGGGACCAGGAGCAGGGCGAGTTCGTCTTCCAGCTGCAGCAGCCGCGCCTGCGCGGTGGCGATTTCCTCTTCCGCTAGTTCGCGCATTTCCGGATCGTTGCGCAGGGCTTCGGCCGCGGCGAGGTCGCGCTTGGCCTTCGCTTCCTCGCTCAAGGCGGTGGACACCGGCTCCAGTTGCGAGAATTCGCGCGAATACCTGCGGAAGCGATCGTTGTCGGCGACCACGCCGGGATCGGAGAGCAGGCGTTCGAGTTCTTCGCGGCGTTCGGCCAGCGCTTCGAGTTTACGGCGCAGGGTCGGCGTCATCGGGTTTCTTGAGGTGGGAGTAGGGCGCCTGGGCCGGGAACAGCTTGTCCGCCGCACGCGCGAGCTCCGCATCGCCGGACAGCGCCGCTTCCCGCAGGGCGGCCGTCGGCGGATGCAGCAGGCGATTGGTCAGTGTGTGGGCGAGGAAATCGAGCACTTCTTCGGCATCGCGGCCGCTGGCGAGTTGCTGCCGGGCCTTGGCCAGCACGTCCTCACGCGCGGCATCACCGTGCGCGCGCAGGCGCTTCAAAGGTTCCTGGCGCGAGCTGGCGTGCAGGTTCTCGATGTAGCGCGCGACCTGCAGTTCGATGATCGCTTCGGCGGCTTCGGCGGCTTCCCGGCGGCCGCGGCGATTGTCTTCCACCGCGCGTTCCAGGTCGTCGACCGTATACAGATAGGCATCGGCGAGCCCGGCGACGCCGGGCTCGATGTCGCGCGGCACGGCCAGGTCGAACAGCAGCATCGGCTTGTGTTTGCGCTTGCCCAGCGCGGTGGCGACCTGGCTGCGGGTGACGATGGGTTCGCGGCTTGCGGTGGCCGAAAACACCACGTCGGCCTCGGCCAGGTGCCGTTCCAGTTCCGCCAGCGGCAAGGCGTAGCCGCCGTGGCGGGAGGCCAGTTCCTGCGCATGCGCCAGGGTGCGGTTGGCGATCAACAGGCGGCGCACCTTGCCTTCGCTCAGGTGCCGCGCGGCCAGCTCGATGGTTTCGCCGGCGCCGATCAGCAGCACCGTCGAATCATCCAGGCGCGCGAACGAGTTCTGCGCCAGGCGCACCGCAGTGGAAGCCACCGACACCGGATTGGCGCCGACCCGGGTATCGGTACGCGCGCGCTTGGCCACGGCGAAGGTCTGCTGGAACAGGCGATCCAGGCGATTGCCGAGGGCGCCGTGTTCGCGCGCCGCGACCCAGGCTTCCTTCACCTGGCCGAGGATCTGCGGCTCGCCCAGGACCATCGAGTCCAGTCCGGTCGCGACCCGGAACAGGTGCCGCACCGCATCCGCGTCGCTGTGCCGGTACAGATAACCGTCCAGGCCGTCGGCGTGCGTGGCCAGCCAGTCGCTCAGCGTGTCCCCGTCCGCGGCGATGGCGTACAGCTCGGTGCGGTTGCAGGTGGACAGCAACGCGGCCTCGGACACATCCGCCAGGCCACGCAGCGAAGCCAGCGCCGCGGGCAGGGCGGCGGCGTCGAACGCGACGCGCTCGCGCAGGTCGACCGGCGCGGTCTGGTGGTTGAGTCCTAGTACCCACAACATCATCGTTCAGGTGCTTGCGCTAAGCTTCTGGCCCTCGAAGGCCGCCATTTTACGGCCCGGTTCGCTTCCATGCCCGCAATGATTCGTATCGCCCTCGGCGCAATGCTGTTTCTGGCCTCTGCGGCACCCGGATGGGCCACTGCGGCCAAGCCGAAGTCCGATGGCGTCCTGACCGCGGTGATGGCCGGCGAATTCGCTCTCCAGGCCGGTCAGTTGCCCGACGCTTCGCGCTGGTACCTGCAGGCTGCCCGGGCCAGCGACGACGCCGGACTGGCCGAGCGCGCCACCCGTATCGCGCTGCTGGCCAATGACGATGCCCAGGCCACCCAGGCACTGAAACTGTGGCGCCAGCGCGCCCCGCAATCGCTGGCCATGCGTGCCGCCGAGGCGGCGCTGGCCTTGCGCAAGAGCGATGCGCGCGCCGCGAGGCGCGAGCTGGGAGCCCTGCTGCAGGACAAGGACGAGATGGGCTGGCGTTATGCCCTGACCGTGCTGGGCAGTGGTGGTCGCGACCCGAAACTGTCGGCGCGACTGCTGGGTGAATTCGTCGACGCGGGCGCCATTCCCGGCAACCTGCAGGCCTGGCTCGCGTTCGGCGGCCTGGCCCAGTCGCTGGACGAGCCCGCGCTGGCCGAGCGCATCGCCGGCGAGGCGGTCGAACGTTTCCCGGCCGAGCCGCGGGTGGCCCTGTTGCGTGCCAGCCAGCTGCGCAAGGCCGGTCACACGGAAGAGGCGCGGAAGATACTGGGCGGTCTTTCCGATTCGGCTTTGCTATCGCCCATGCTGAGGTTGCCGATCGCCGCCGAATACGACGCGCTGGGCGACCAGGTCATGGCCTCGGCCACGCTTGCGCGCGGCCCGCAGGACAACCAGACCTACGGCCTGCGCGCTTCGCTGCTGGCCAAGGCCGAGGACAACACGGCGCTCGGCTCGCTGTACGAAGAATTGCGCCAGGACGCCAGCAACCCCGATCCCGAGCGTCGCCTGTTGCTGGGCCAGATCGCCCAGTTCCTCAAGCGCCCGCAGGAGGCGCTGGAGTGGTATCGCGGCGTTCCCGGCGGCGAACAGCGCACCGAAGCGCGTCTGCGCATCGCCAACGTGCTGTTCGAGCTCGGCAAGAAGGACGAGGCCTTCGACCAGGTGCATGAACTGCAAGGCGACGCCAGCGCCGACGACGATGCGCGGCGCGCGGCCTACCTGCTGGAGGCGGAACTGAAACAGAAGAACGACGACGATGCCGGCGAACTGGACGTGCTGGCGCGCGGACTGGCCGCGTATCCCGACGACAACGCCCTGTTGTACGCACGCGGGCTGGCCTGGGAGCGACGCGATCGCATCGACCGGGCCGAGGCCGACCTGCGCAAGATCCTGGTCACCGATCCCGAAAACGTCGCCGCGTTGAATGCCCTGGGCTACACCCTGGCCGACCGCACCACGCGTTACCAGGAGGCGCTGGAACTGATCGATCGTGCCCGCGCCGCCGAGCCGGACGAGGCGGCGATCATCGACAGCTACGGCTGGGTGCTGTATCGGCTCGGCCGCAACGCCGAGGCGCTGGTGGAACTGCGCCGCGCCTTCATCCTGCAGAAGGATCCCGAGATCGCCGCGCATATCGCCGAGGTGCTGTGGGTGACCGGCAAGCAGGACGAGGCGCGCAAGTTCTTCGAAGAAGCGCGCAAGCTGGATCCGAAGAATCGCTCGCTGCAGCGCGCGCTGGAGAAGACCGGCGCATGATTGGTTTTTTCCGTCCGCTCGCCCTGTCCTTGTCCTTGCTGCTGCTGGGCGCTTGCGCCACCCGCACCGTGCGCGAAACGCCGCCGCTCGACCAGCAGGGCATCGAGACCGCCGAACGCGCGCAGGCCGCTCGTGCCGTCTGGCTGGAGGGGCAGCGGCAATGGTCGTTCGAAGGCCGTGTGGCGATCAACAATGCAGGCAAGGGCGGCAATGGCAAGATCGAATGGCGGCAGGACGGCCACGGCTATGTGGTCTCGCTGATCGCTCCCGTCACCCGCCAGAGCTGGCGCCTGATCGGCGACACCCATTCCGGAGCGGGCCAGCTGGAAGGTCTGCAGGGCGGTCCGCGCGAAGGCGAGGATGCCGAGGCCCTGCTGCTGGAGGCTACCGGATGGGACATCCCGGTCAACGCGCTGGCGCAATGGGTGCGCGGGCTTCCGGCGGAAGGTTTCCCGCTGCAGGACAGGTCGTATTCCGGGGAAGGGCGACTGCAAACCGTCGAACAGGCCGGTTGGCGCATCGAGTACCCGCTCTGGTTCCCGACCGAAGGTCCGCAGCCCTCGTTGCCGCGCCGGATCGAAGCGCAACGGGGCAAGGCCTCGGTGCGGTTGATCGTGGACCGCTGGGATTTTTCCGCGCAATGAGCGTGCCGGACGAAGTGGATGGCTGGTCACTCTGGCCGGCGCCGGCCAAGCTGAACCTGTGCCTGCAGATCACCGGCCGGCGGGACGATGGCTACCACCAGCTGCAGACCGTGTTCCGGCTGCTGGACTGGGGCGATTCCCTCAAGCTGAGGATTCGCGGGGATGGCTTGATCGTCCGCCATGGCGAATCCGCCAAAGGCGTGGCCGAAGCAGAGGATCTCGCCGTTCGAGCCGCCAGATTGCTGCAATCGGAAGCCAAAATCGGCAAAGGTGCGGATATCTTCCTGGAAAAACGTATTCCGGCGGGGGGTGGTTTCGGCGGCGGCTCTTCGGATGCGGCGACCGTGCTGGTCGCATTGAACCTGCTCTGGGGCCTGGATTTTGACCTGGAGCGCCTGGCTGGGCTGGGTTTGCGGCTTGGTGCCGATGTCCCGATCTTCGTCCGTGGCGACAACGCCTGGGCCGAGGGGGTGGGCGAGGTACTGACCCCGATCCGGCTGCCGCACGCCTGTTATGTACTGGCCGATCCGGGAATTCACGTCCCCACGGCGGAGTTGTTCCAAGCCCCTGATTTGACGCGCAATGCTGCACCCGCGAAAATAGCCGACTTCGTTTCGGGAAATCTGCTCGGTAATGCGTTCGAGCCGGTCCTGCGTCGTCGTGAACCGGCCATCGAGGCCGTGTTCGCGGCGCTTTCGCGGATCGGCACGCCACGCCTCACCGGGTCCGGCAGCGGTTGTTTCGTCGAGTTCAGCGATCGCGCCTCCGCCGAGGCCGCGCTCGCGGAACTGCCGGAAGGATTGCATGCATGGATCGCGGCGGGCGCGGATCGCTCGCCGTTGCATGTTTCCCTGGCGAAGAGACTCTGAAAAACCACTGGGGCGTCGCCAAGAGGCCTAAGGCACCGGGTTTTGATCCCGGCATTTCGTAGGTTCGAATCCTACCGCCCCAGCCAGCAAGACAGTTTCAACGACAGTTCCACACGACTTAATCGGTTCTACGCGCGAAGCCGTGCACTTGCACGCGCTTTCCAGACTTCAACGCACTTCTCCCGGATCGACGACATGCAAGACGAACGCAACCTGCTTGTCTTTTCCGGCAACGCCAACCAGCCGTTGGCCGCCAGCATCTGCCGCGAGCTCGGCATCCGCCAGGGCAAGGCGCTGGTGTCGCGCTTCTCCGATGGCGAAGTGCAGGTGGAGATCGAGGAAAACGTGCGCAAGCAGGAAGTGTTCGTGATCCAGTCGACCTGCGCGCCCAGCGCGGAGAACCTGGTGGAGCTGCTGGTGCTGGTGGACGCGCTGAAGCGCGCCTCGGCGGCCAGCGTCACCGCGGTGGTGCCGTATTTCGGTTATGCGCGCCAGGATCGCCGCCCGCGTTCGTCGCGGGTTCCGATCACGGCCAAGGTGGCGGCGCAGATGTTCAGTTCGGTCCACACCGACCGGGTGCTGACCGTGGACCTGCATGCCGACCAGATCCAGGGCTTCTTCGACATGCCGGTCGACAATGTGTACGCGTCGCCGTTGCTGCTCGCCGATATCTGGCGCGCCTACGGCACGGAAAACCTGATCGTGGTGTCGCCCGACGTCGGCGGCGTGGTCCGCGCGCGGGCCGTGGCTAAGCGCCTGGACGATGCCGACCTGGCGATCATCGACAAGCGCCGCCCGCGGGCCAATGTATCCACGGTGATGAACATCATCGGCGATGTGCAGGGCAAGACCTGCGTGCTGGTCGACGACATCGTCGACACCGCCGGCACCTTGTGCGCCGCCGCCGCCGCGCTGAAGGCGCAGGGCGCGCTGAAAGTGGCCGCGTACTGCACCCACCCGGTGCTTTCGGGGCCGGCGGTGGACAACATCAACGCGTCGGAACTCGACGAGGTGGTGGTCACCGACACCATCCCGCTGTCGGCCGCCGCGCGCGGCTGCAGCAAGATCCGCCAGCTCAGCGTGGCCGAGCTGCTGGCGGAAACGATTCGCCGCATCGCGTTCGGCGAGTCGGTGAGTTCGCTCTATGTGGATTAAGCGGTAGAGAGTCAAGAGTGAAGTCGGCGGCGTTGCCGCCTGGAAATGGGAAAACAGGTTTTTCTTTCCCATTCGCAGCCCGCGCAGCGGGCGACTTCACCATTCGCAGTTTTCCAACAGCTCATCTGGTCGCGGATGAGCTATCCAAACCGCCGCGAGGCGGTTCATTCAACCGAAGGTAGTAGAAAAATGGCAATCACACATGAAATCAAGGTGCAGCGCCGCGAAGACGAGGGTAAGGGTGCGAGCCGCCGCCTGCGTCACGCCGGTACCGTGCCGGCCATCGTTTACGGTGGCGAACTCAAGCCGGTCAGCATCCAGCTGAACCACAACGAGGTCTGGGTCGCCAGCCAGAACGACTGGTTCTATGCGTCGATCCTCGACCTGAGCCTCAATGGCGACGTGCAGAAGGTGCTGCTGCGTGACCTGCAGCGTCATCCCTTCAAGCAGCAGATCATGCACATGGACTTCCAGCGCGTGAACGAGAACGAGGCCCTGCACGTGTCGGTGCCGCTGCGCTTCCTCAACGAAGACAAGTCGCCTGCGGGCAAGTCCGCCGAAGTGGTGGTCACGCACGAACTGAAGGACGTGAACATCGCCTGCCTGCCCAAGGACCTGCCGGAATTCATCGAGGTCGACCTGGGTGCACTGAGCGTCGGCGACATCATCTACCTGTCCGACCTGAAGCTGCCGGCCGGGGTCGAGATCCCGAGCCTGAAGCTGGGCAAGGACCATGACGACGCGGTGGTCATCGCCAAGCACGGCAAGGAAGAGGCGGAGGAAGCCGTCGAAGGCGCCGAAACCGCTGAAGTCCCGGCGGCCAAGGCGGCCGCCAAGAAGGACGAGCCGAAGAAGTAATCGCCACACGCTGCGCCCGCACCTGCGGGCGCAGCGGCGATCGCCGCAATGGCAGGACTCCGTCTCATCGTCGGGCTGGGCAATCCCGGGCCCGAACACGCGCGGACCCGGCACAACGCCGGGTTCCGCTTCGTCGATACGCTCGCGGAAAAGGAAGGCGTGCGCTTCGGCCTGGAAAGCAAGCTGTTCGGCGAGACCGCGAAGATCCACGTCGGTGGCGAATCGATCTGGTTGTTGAAGCCTTCCACCTACATGAACCTCAGCGGCAAGTCGGTCACCGCCGCATTGCGTTATTGGAAGATCGCGCCGGAAGAGGCGCTGCTGGCGCACGACGAACTCGATCTTCCCCCCGGTACCGCGCGGATCAAGTTCGATGGCGGCCATGGCGGCCAGAACGGATTGCGCGACACCATGCAGTTGCTGGGCCACGGCAAGTTCCATCGCCTGCGCATCGGCATCGGCCATCCGGGGCACAAGGACAAGGTCACCAGCTGGGTGCTGGGCAAGCCGGGCAAGGACGACGAAATACTGATCGGACGTGCGATCGACGATGCGGTCGAGGTGTTGCCGCTGCTCGTCGCGGGCAACTTCATGGACGCGATGACGAAGTTGCATACGGCGAAAGAGTGAAGTCGGCAGCGTGCGCTGCCTGTAAAGAGTCAATGGTAAAGAACGGCAGCGATGCTTTTCTTTACCCTTTACTCTTCACCATTGGCGGCTCCAACCCATGGGCATCAAATGCGGCATCGTCGGCCTGCCGAACGTCGGCAAGTCGACCCTTTTCAATGCGTTGACCAAGGCGGGAATCGCCGCGGCCAACTTCCCGTTCTGCACCATCGAGCCGAACGTCGGCGTGGTGCCGGTGCCGGACCTGCGCCTGAACCAGCTGGCCGAAATCGTGAAGCCGCAGAGGGTGCTGCCGACCGCGGTCGAGTTCGTCGATATCGCCGGCCTGGTCGCCGGCGCGGCCAGCGGCGAAGGCCTGGGCAACAAGTTCCTGGCCCACATCCGCGAAGTGGATGCGATCACCCACGTGGTCCGCTGCTTCGAGAACGACGACGTCATCCACGTCAACAACAAGGTCGATCCGCTGTCCGACATCGACACCATCGACACGGAACTGGCGCTGGCCGACCTGGACAGCGTGGAGAAGGCGTTGAACCGCGCCGAGCGTTCGGCCAAGCAGGGCGAGAAGGACGCGATCGCGCGCAAGCCGGTACTGGCCAAGCTGCTCGCCGCGCTCAACGACGGCAAGCCGGGCCGCACCGCGGGCCTGGACGAGGAGGAGCTGGCGCTGGTGCGCGACATGTTCCTGCTCACGCTCAAGCCGGTGCTGTACATCGCCAACGTCACCGAAGACGGTTTCGAGAACAACCCGCACCTGGATGCGGTGCGCAAGCGCGCCGCGGCCGAAGGCGCCGAAGTGGTGCCGGTGTCGGCGGCGATCGAGGAAGAGCTTTCGCAGATGGACGACGCCGACCGCGACACCTTCCTCGCCGACATGGGCCTGGACGAGCCCGGTCTGAACCGGGTGATCCGCGCCGCCTACAAGCTGCTCGGGCTGCAGACCTATTTCACCGCCGGGGTGAAGGAAGTGCGCGCGTGGACGGTCAAGGCGGGCTCCACCGCGCCGCAGGCCGCGGGCGTGATCCATACCGATTTCGAGAAGGGCTTCATCCGCGCCGAGACCATCTCCTTCGCCGACTTCATCCAGTACAAGGGCGAAACCGGGGCCAAGGAAGCAGGCCGCCTGCGCCTGGAAGGCAAGGAATACCGGGTGCAGGAAGGCGATGTGCTGCATTTCCGCTTCAACGTTTGACGTTGAGGCAGGAACGAGTGGAGAGGAACGAGAAACGAGTGGGGCGAAGTGAAGTGTGATGGGTCCCAGTAAGCCTAGTGAAAAAGTACTCGTTCCTCGTTCCTCGTTCCTCGTTTCTCGTTTCTCGTTCCTCGTTCCTCGTTTCTCGTTTCTCAGAAGAAAAAACCCGCCAATCGGCGGGTTTCTTCGTCCTGCTCCATGTCGGCGGCGATCCGCTTACAGCCCCTCGCCACCCAGCTTCCAGGTGATCTGCATGTAGTAGCTGCGGCCCGTGCTGTCGAACCATGAAGTGTCGTAGTAGGGATAGTTCGCCCAGGTCGCGTCCCTTGGCGGCATCTTGTCCAGCAGGTTGTTGACGGTCAGCGCCACGCGCAGGTGATCGTTGATGTCGTAGCGGGCGCCGGCATTGAAGCGCCAGGTGGCCTGCGTCCACGCGTCGTTGTCCCAGTTGGCGACACGGCCGACGTAGGTGCCGAACAGGCTGGCGCCCCAGGCATTCCGGTCCCAGCTCAGGCCCAGGTTGCCCTTGGTCCGCGGCAGGGTGGTGGCGGCGAAGCTGACGTCCAGCATGTCCTCGGTCGGATCGCCCGGATACTTCTGGCGGGTGTGCTCGTGGGCCCAGTTGTAGTTGGCGTTGAAGGTGAACCTGCCGGCAGTGGCGGTTTGCAGGCGATAGTTGGCGGTCACGTCGATGCCCGACGTTTCTTCCTTGGCGATGTTGATGGGAGCGAAGTGGACGCTGGTGATGGTGCCGTCCGCGTCGCGTATGACCCGGGCGATCGCATCGATGCAGGTCGGCGAATTCGCGTCGACCGGATCGCCGTCGTTGGTGACGCCAAGCCGGCAATTGGCTTCGTCGACGCGCAGCTGCTCCAGGCTCTGGGACTGCACCTGGTTGGACACGCTGATCTTGTAGTAGTCCATCGCCAGGTCGAAATTGGCGGTCGGCGACCAGACGAAGCCCGCGGTGAACGATTTGCTGGTTTCCACGTCCAGTTCCATGTTGCCGTTGTAGACGTCGAACGTGCTGACGTCCCAGGTGCCGTCGTCATAGCATTCGTCGTCGGTAAAGCCGGGTTCGTCGGTACGGCACTGGTAGTAATCGGTCGAGAGCGAGCGGTAGAAATCCTCGCCCGCGAACAGGTAGTGCATGTCCGGCGCGCGGAAGCCGGTGCCGTAGGAACCGCGCACCAGCAGCGTATCGACCGGACGCCATTCCAGGCCTGCGCTGTAAGTGAATTTGCCCGGGTCCTTGTTGCCGTAGCTGTAACGGTCGTAGCGGCCCGCCAGACTGGCTTGCAGGGAGGGCAGCAGCGGCACTCGCAACTCGCCCGCCGCGCTCCAGCGGTCGCGGCTGCCATTGCCATCGCCGTAGCGCGGGCCGTAGTAGGCGTCGGCGGTCAGGGCGAGGGGATCGGGGTTGATGCGGTAGGACTGTTCGCCGTATTCGATCGTGCCGGCGAAGCCGACGTTGCCGGCAGGCATCGAGAACAGGTCGGGGGTATCGAAGGTGAAACTGAGATTGTCGTTCTTCGCTTCCGGGTGCCAGACGGACATCACGCCGAAGGTGGCGAACTCCGCAGGCGTCAGCGGCGTGAACAGGCGCGTCGGATCGGGGTTGAAGATCGCGTAGCCATCGGCGTCGTAGCCGAGCTGTTCGCCCAGGAAGAAGCGGTTGGCGACATCGGCCTTGATGCGCGGCATCTTCACGTCGGCCTTGTACTGGGAATGGTTGTAGGCCGCTTCCCAGCTCCAGTCCGTGCCGAACGTGCCGCTGAAGCCGGTGGTCACCGCCAGCGTCTTCTGTACGGTGGTGTTCATGCGGTTTTCCAGTCCGCCCACTTCCTCGGGTGCGAACTGCCGCGACCAGATTTCGTAATGGCCGGTACCGGCGTTGTAGAAGATCTTGTCGCTGTTGTCGGTGGAGTCCGGATCGTGGAATTCCCAGGCCATGTGGTCGCTGGTCACGTCGTTGCCGTTGGTGCCGGTGAGCAGCTTGACGGTCTGGCGTCCGAGCTGGACATCGGCGAACCAGGACAGGGCATCTGAAAAGCGGTATTCGAACGAGCCGTAGAGGTTGGCGCCCTTGCGTTCGTTCTGGATCGTGCGATAGGCGATGGCGCGCTCGCTGCCGCAATACGGCTCGCCGAACCTGTCGTCCGCCAGCACGGTGGTGCCTTCGTTCAGCCCCGACAACGCCGCGCAACCGTCGGCCGGCGCGATATTGACGTCATCGTCCCAGTCGTAGAGCTGGGCCGTGAGCCGGGGCAGCCGGCGCCGCGAAGTGGGGGCGTCGAGGGTGGAGTCCTGGATGCTGCGATCGAAGCCCCACAGCGGGCGCTTGTCCAGCAGTTCCACGCCGACGATGCCGCTGAAGTTGTCCCGTTCGAAGCCGGTGGTCAGCGACAGGCGGTGCGATTCGCCACCGCCCTGCTCGGTATCGCCGTAGCGGTAATCGATGATGGTGCCGTCGGTGGATTTCTTGAGGATGAAGTTGATCACGCCGGCCATGGCATCGGAGCCGTAAACGGCCGAGGCGCTGCCGGTCAGCACTTCGACGCGGTCGATCATCCCCAGCGGAATGTTGCCGATATCGGTGAAGTTGCTGCGGGCGTTCAGCGGCAGCGGGAAGTCGGCGATGCGGCGACCGTTGATGAGCACCAGGGTGTGGTTGGGGCCCAGGCCACGCAGGTCGACCGCCTGGGCGCCCGGGGTGGACTGCGCGTTGGTGGTGTTCTGCTGGCCATAGACGCTGCCGCTGTTCTGGCTGAGCGAGCGCAGCAGGTCGGGGACGGAGGTGAGGCCCGCGGCCTGGATCTGCTCGGCGGTGATCAGCGTGATCGGCGCGGGACCTTCGAGCTGCGCGCGGGGAATGCGCGAACCGGTGACCTGGATGGTTTCGAGCTCCTGCACCGCCGCCGGCGCTTCCTCGGGTGCGGCGGGCGCCTGCTGGGCCATGGAGACCTGGCGCACAGGCCGTGGCTTGGCCGGCGCGGTGCGCTTGACGATGACCATGGCGCCGGAAGCATCGCGCTGGGCCACGAACTGGCTTCCCTGCAGCAATTTGCCGAGGGCTTCCTGCGCCGATTGCGCGCCCTGCACGCCTTGCGTGCGCAGACCGCTGAGTTGATCGGTGCGGTAGACGAACTGCGCGCCCGATTGCCTGGCCAGCGCATCCAGCGCCGAGACAAGATCCCCGGGGGGAATGTTGATCGGCGCCGCCTCCGCGGTTTGCGCATAGGTGGCGAGGGAGACTGAACAGGCGAGGCTCAACAGCAGGACACGGAACGGACGTTGCATTGCTTTCCCCAGTGGCGCATGGGACTGCGCCGATCGTTAGACATGGACGAACGAACCCGACAAATCCCCCCCATCGGCATTCGCCGCGAACCGGCAAGCGGGAACGACGGGCTTATCGGCTATGCAGGACGATGCGGTCCGGCTGCTGCTCGGCACGGACCGGGAAGCCCTGTTCCAGCAGGCGCACGAACGTCTCGGTATTGGACCAGCGGAAATTCCCGCCTACGCGCAAGGCGGCGACCTCGGCGTCGCCCATGACGATCTTGCGGGCGTTGTAGCGGTTGAATTCGACGGCCGCGTCGGCCAACGTGCTGTCGCGGAAGGTCAGGTAGCCGCCGCGCCAGTCGACCTGGCGCTCGGCGTCCTCGATCGTTCCGCTGCGCACCAGCACGCCGCTGGCGCTGGCCAGCGCCATGCTCCCGGCCGGGAGCAGGGTCGGGTGCGGGGGGGCGGCATGGCCGCGCGATCCGGGTTGCAGCCGGACCGTGCCTTCGGTGACCACCACGCGAAGATCGGCGCTGTCGCGGCGCACCGCGAAACGGGTGCCGACCGCGACCACCTGCCGTTCCCCTGCGACCACCACGAAGGGACGCCCCGGATCCTTGCTGACTTCGAAATAGGCCTCGCCCCGCAGCAGGTCGATATGCCGCTCGCCGTGGGAAAGGGCGATCCGAATCCTGCTGTCGCTGCTGAGAGTGGCATGCGAGCCATCGGACAGGACCACGGTCCGCACATCGCCCATCGGAGTGGAATAGTCGGCCTGTTCGACCGCGGTGTACTGCGTCCAGCCCCAGCCCAGCGACACGGCCAGCACGAGGCTGGCCGCAATGCCGATATAGCGGGGAAGGCGTGCAGGCCGCCGGGTCGTACGCGGGGCGAACACCAGGTGGCGCAAATCCATCGAATCCTTACCAGGGCGGACCGGCTGGCCGGAATCATTGCCGGTCGCCACGACGACCGGCCCCTGCGTGTCGGCATGTTTGTCGAATGGAGCGCACGACCATTGGCCACGCGCTGGAAGCGCTCCTGCCACGATGCCGGCGCCCAGCGCCTTCAATCGCCCGCTGTGCGCCCAGGCCGCTTCCAGTCTCAGGAGCGCCACCCGGTGGGCGATGGATTCCGCCAGCCACGCATCCAGGAGCGCCTGATCCCGCTCCTGCCAGTCGCCGCCATCGCGCCTGGCCAGCCAGGCCGCCGCGGTTTGTTCAATCTGTTTGCTGCTGGCCATGTCCGTGTCCATGTTCGTTTTCGGCCGGCGCTGCCTTGGACGGCATTTCCGCATCGTCGCCGCCATAGAAGTACCCGGCCATCAGGCGCATGCCCTTGGCGATGTGCTTCTCCACGGTTTTCTCGCTGATGCCCAGGCGCATGGCCACTTCCTTTTGTGAGAGTTCTTCGACCCGCCGCAGCCAGACCACTTCCCGGCATCGGTCGGGCAGCAGGTCGAAGGCTTCGGCCAGTCGCTTGAGGATCTGTCGCCCCCCGAACCAGCGCTCGGGAGTGATCTCATCTACCAAGACGTTCAGCGACTCGAAATCACCCACTGCCTCGATCGAGACCACCCGGCTGCGGCGCACGCGGTCGGCCATCAGGTGCCGCGCCGTGGCGAACAGGAACGACTTGGGCGTGGTCGGCAGCGCCTTCCCGGCCGCTTCGTAGACGCGCACGTAGATTTCCTGGCGCAGGTCGTGCAATTCGTCGCGTTGCGGCCAGCAGCGGCGCAGGTAATAGGTCAACGCCTGCTCGTGGATCAGGATTTCGCTGGCGAACCAGGCGTCGAGTGATTCGTTCATGCGCGGACATTAACCCAATTGGCCGCGGCAGGCGGGCAGGGTGGCGACAGGGGGAAATCGCGCTCCCGTTCGTCACCATCCAGCATCTGCTCCGAGGACGTTAGATGACCAGCACCCCGCAATCCTCCCTTCGACGCTCCGGCAACGCCGGCCGTGCCTGCTCCTGGCTATGCGCGGCGGCATTGGCGGTTTTCAGCCTGCAGGCCGCGTACGCATCGGCGCGAACCGCCGCGGACGCTTCGCAACGCGAGGGTTACCACTATTACGAAGTGGGCGATCTGGATGCGCCGCGACCGGCCGCGACCCAGCCCGGACTGATGCTGGTCGGCGGCGGCGACTGGCCGTACGACGCGTTCCGCTGGATGATCGAGAAGGCCGGGCATGGCCGCATCGTGATCCTGCGCGCCTCCGGGGCGAACGAAGCCCAGGACGAATTCTTCAAGGACCTGGGCGGCATCACCGCGGCGCAGACCCTGGTCTTCGAGGACCGGCGCGCCGCCAGCGACCCGCGGGTGCTGGAGATCGTGCGCAAGGCCGACGGCATCTTCATCGCCGGTGGCGACCAATCCAACTATGTGAATTACTGGAAGGGCACTCCGCTCAACGAGGCGCTGAACCAGCATGTGCGCGACGGCAAGCCGTTGGGCGGCACCAGCGCCGGGCTGGCCATCATGGGCGCCTACAGCTATGGCGCCATGGATGGGGGCAGCCTGCTCTCCGCAGACGCCCTGAAGGATCCGATGGGGCCGGCCGTGACCCTGGTGGACGACTTCCTCCAGCTTCCGTTGTTGCCAGCCGGCCAGGTCATCACCGACAGCCATTTCGGCAAGCGCGAACGGCTCGGCCGCCTCATCGCCTTTGTCGCGCGGATCGCCAAGGAGCAGTCCAATGCGGAAATCAAGGGTATCGGCGTGGACGAGTACACCGCGCTGTGCATAGACGGCGAGGGCGTGGGCAGGGTGTTCACCGGCAATGGCGGTAGCGCCTGGCTGGTGGTCCCGCAGGCCTTGCTGGACAAGGCACAAGGCGACCCGCAGGGATATGGCGAATTCATGAAAGGGCGCCTGCAAAAAGGGCAATTCCTTGATTTTCCTGGCTTCACGGTAACCGGCATTGGTGCCGGGAGTCGTCTGTCCCTGCCCGGCTTCACCGTCGAACATCCTTCTTTCCAGCTCGCCGCCGACGTTATCCGCGGGCGGCTGGTGGTGCGCCCGTTAGACTGAATGCCATTCCAGGCTCAATCGCCTACCCATCGAGACACGGAAATCCCCATGAAGAAACTGCATCTCTGCGCCGCGGTCCTGCTCTCCCTCGCCGTCCCCACCCTGCAGGCCGCCACGCCCGGCGACAGCGTGCTGCTGATCCATGGCGGCGCGGGCGTGGTCCGCAGCGAGATGACTCCGGCCGACGAGGTCGCGGTCCGGGCGGTGCTGGAACTGGCCCTGCGCAAGGGCCACGAGCAACTCGCGGCCGGCAAACCGGCCCTGGACGCGGTGACCGCGGCGATCACCGTGCTCGAGGACGACCCGCATTTCAACGCCGGCAAGGGGGCTGTATTCACCCATGACGGCCGCAACGAGCTGGATTCCTCGCTGATGGATGGCGCTACCCTCAAGGCCGGCGCGGTGGCGGGGGTGCATACGGTCAAGAATCCGGTCCTGCTGGCACGCGCGGTGATGGAAAAGTCCGAGCACGTGATGATGGTCGGGGACGGGGCGGAGATATTCGCGAAAGAGCAGGGCATCGAGCAGGTCGATCCTGCGTATTTCCGTACCGAAAAGCGCTGGCAGCAGTTGCAGCAGGCACTGAAGGAAGAGGCGGCCGGCCAGGCCCATGCCGACCTGGAGACCGCCAAGCACTTCGGCACGGTCGGGGCGGTGGCCCTGGACCGGCAGGGCCATCTGGCCGCCGGCACCTCCACCGGCGGCATGACCAACAAGCGCTACGGCCGGGTCGGCGACTCGCCGATCATCGGCGCCGGCACCTATGCCAACGCCGATTGCGCGGTCTCCGGGACCGGCTGGGGCGAGTTCTACATCCGCGCCGCCGCCGCTCACGACATCTGCGCGCGCATGGCCTACCTGAAGGAAACCCCGCAGCAGGCCGGCGAAGCCGTGATCAACCAGATCATTCCCAAGCTGGGCGGGGATGGCGGGGCCATCGTGCTGGGCGCCGACGGCTCGCTGGCGACCCCGTTCAACACCGAAGGCATGTATCGCGGCTGGATCGGCTCTGACGGCGTGCCCCATGTGGCCTTGTATTCGGACGAGAAGCTGCCATCTCATCCCCCGGCTGGCGCCAAGCCCTAAGCATCAACGTGGGAGCGGCGTCCCGCCGCAAGCCCTTGGCTTTCTGGATTTTGCTGCAAGAGCTCGCGGCGGGACGCCGCTCCTATGCCGCTGCCTCGCTATTTCCGCAGCAGGGCCGACAAGCGGATCCGTCTGGGCCTGCCTGAACGGAAGTGGCCCCGAAGCGCTGCTGGGCCCTCCTCAGGATCGCTTATCCGCAGATCGGAGTGAATGTTCGGTTGACAGTGCCCGGACTACAGGCCAAAATCTCCGGCTGTTTCACTCCGGTTTGATTTGGCCGGCTGGGCTTTATTGAATCTACGCAATCCGGAGGGATACCCAAGCGGCCAACGGGGGCAGACTGTAAATCTGCTGGCTTACGCCTTCGGTGGTTCGAATCCACCTCCCTCCACCAGTTCCATGTGTCACTGCGGTTGTCATGGCAAGTTCCCCCGGCGCGGGAGTAGTTCAATGGTAGAACCTCAGTTTTCCAAACTGATTACGAGGGTTCGATTCCCTTCTCCCGCTCCACCGAACGCAACGCGCCACGGCAACATCGCAGGGTTTCAAGTTTCAACGCTCACGTAGCTCAGTCGGTAGAGCACCTCCTTGGTAAGGAGGAGGTCGAAGGTTCGATTCCTTTCGTGAGCACCATCCACAGCTCCACGCAACATGCTTCTGCGCAACATGCTCCAAACCACTATCCATCAACGATCTACTCGAGAATAAGCAGCCATGGCAAAGGGTAAATTCGAACGCACCAAGCCGCACGTGAACGTGGGCACGATTGGTCACGTGGACCACGGCAAGACGACGCTGACGGCGGCGCTGACGAAGATCGGTGCCGAGCGCTTTGG
>NZ_PDWT01000012.1 GCF_010093345.1 Pseudoxanthomonas yeongjuensis
CAGATCAGGGTGCGGGACATGGATCCTCCGGGTAGGTGGGAAAGTCGGGACAGGCGCGTCGACCGACGCGCTCGCCCCAGCGTACACCCCGCCAGCAATCGGAAAAAGCCAAGGTTGTTCCCACGAATGCCCTACGAGACTTCGTAATGCTCGACGGTCGGCTCGAATTCCAGCAGGAAGTCCACGTCCTCCCGGTAGTACTTCGCCTGCGCGATGTCGTTTCCGGCGAAGGCCGCGATCGCCTCGCGCGATTCCCAACGGGTGACGATCAGGTAATGGGTGATCGCGCCCACGGTGCGATGCAGGATGTCCACCGACAGATTGCCCGGGATCGCGCGATAGTCCGGCACCGCACGCGCCTGCAGGAAGGCGAGGTACGCTTCCGATTTCTCGGCAAGGGTGACGCCACGCCAGAGCCTCGCGATCACGATCCTCTCCTTCTCAGCAGCGGCAAGCCAACGAGGCCTGCAGTGCGAGTCCCGCCAGGAACAACGACTGGTCGGCGGCGGCTGGACGCACGGTGACGGCCGGCAAGTCGACGATCCGGTTCGATCGGTAGTACGCGGCATCCGCGGCGGCTGGACGCACGCTGATCGCGGCCAGGTCGACGACGCGGGGCAAAGCCGCGGCAACGGAGGGGGAAGGTTTTTCCACGCGCAAGGGAAGAACAATCGTCGCCGCCAGCAGCACGGCGGCGACCGGGAAAAGAAGGCGCTTGCTGTTCATGGTGTCTGCTCCACGGGTTGGAACCACGTGGCCTGCCTGTCGGTCAGCAGGTCGCGCAGTGTTGCGGTTGCGGTGCCTGGCGGCGCGCGCCGAACCGGTGCGTGCGGTCCTTCGGTTCGGCGAAGGTCTGCGGGAAGGGTTCGTCGAGGTCGTCGTTGTGGCCCGATGTCATCGGCCGGCCGCCGAGGAACAACAGGTCCTCGTACAGGCTGAAGGTCTTCCGCTTCCGCGCCGGAGACGGCTCCGGGCGAACGTCGGACTGCGACGAAGGGCGCGCTGCCGGCGCATCTGCGCGTCCGTCCTGCCCGATGCGATCCAGGCTGGCCGGCGTGGCGATATTGCCCTCGATGAACATCATGCCGCGGCTGATGGCGCCCATTTCCCGCCACCAGGAGTTGTAGGTGCTGGTCTTCATGGTGTGCTCCTCGCCGGCCCATCCGGCTTGAATGGCCGACAAGTTAGGCCCATCCTTGAGGCTGAAAAAGCGAAACTTCCGCAAACCAGACTTGAGGGAATCTAAAGATGAGCCGACCACCGCTGGACCAGATCGACGCCTTCGTGATCGCCGCGCGGCTGGGCAACCTGACCCGCGCCGCCGAGGCCATGCACCTCACGGTCAGCGCCCTGAGCCATCGCATGCGCCTGCTGGAAGAACGCGTGGGCCAGCAATTGCTGGCGCGCGGTCCACGCGGGGTGGTGCTGACCCCGCAGGGCCAACGCCTGTTCGATGCAGTGGCCGAGCCGATCGATGCCATCGAACACGCCTTGCGCCGGCTCGGAACGCGCACAGGCAACGCGCTGACCCTGAGCCTGATCCCGTCGATGGGCACCGCCTGGCTGGTGCCGCGATTGTCGGGATTCCTGTCGCGGCATCCGGAACTGGGGCTGAGCCTGCAGTCGAGCACGCATGTGGTCGATTTCGAACGCGAGCCGGTCGATGCCGCGCTGCGTCTCGGCGGCGGCCAGTGGCCGGGAGTCACTTCGGAATTCCTGTTCGACGAATGGATCACGCCGGTGGCCAGCCCCGACTTCATCGCCAGGCACGGCAAGCCGTCGCTGGCGGCGATTTCGACCTTGCCGCTATTGGGCGATCCGGCCGACCGCTGGCGCGACTGGTTCGCCGCGTTCGGCGGCACCGCGCCGACGCGTTATGTCGCGGTGTTCGACGACACCGAAACCCTGCACCAGGCCGCGGCCCAGGGACTGGGCATCGCCCTGGCCCGGCAGACCCTGGCCCAGCCGTTGATCGCCAGCGGCCGCCTGGTCCCGCTCACCCGCAAGCGGCTGAAGGCGGAATTCGCCCACTACCTGGTGTATCCCGAGCGCAGCCGGCAGCACCCGGGGTTCCAGACGTTGCGCGGCTGGTTGCTGGAGCAGGCGGAAGCCAAGCCTGTTTAGGCTTCCGGTGTGGCCTTGCTTGCTTTTCCGAAGGCCAATTCAAACCATTCCGTGCTTCGGCTCCCCCTATCTCAATTGCTGGAATACGGACCGGATATCGATTTCACCCGCATGGCTTCATCCGAATCATCGAGGACGAACACGCGATAGCTCGCACCGCCACGCTCGACGCGAATGACCACGTGCCCTTGCGTGCTCGCCGCCTTCTCGATGTTGTAGGTGGTCTTGAACGTGGCAGCGGAGACGTTGGTGATGAAGATGTCGCGCGGTCCCGGCCAAGTGGCTGCGGACGTCATGCGCTGATACGTGTTGACCGCCGGATGGCCCTCGGCGCGCGCGCCGACCACGATCACGCGCGGTTGCAGCAGGCGCAGGAACGGGGCGCTGTTCGCATCCCAACTGCCATGGTGGTTCGCCTTCATCGCATCGACCTTGCCGTTGGCTTGAGCCACCGCGGCCTCGACATTGTCGAGCGACGGGTCGACCTCGATATCCTGCGCGGACAGATCGCCACCGCTGAAATAATCGAACGCGCCGTAACTGAGCTTGAAGGCGATGCTCAACGCGTTCTCTCCCGGAGCCTCTTCACGGCTGAAAACGGGGCGCGTTCGCGTGCCTTCACCCGTCCACACCCGGCCATTGGCATACACGTTGCGGATCGCGAACTGCGGATACGCGTTCGGCTCGTGCAGCAGCTTCAGTTGGTCGTTGCGGCCAGGCTGGAACTGTTCGACCTTCAACCCGCGATGCTTCGCTTGCCAATCGAGGAAACTGCGGTAATTGTCGATGGTGGGGTTCTTCAGCGGCGCCGGGTAGGCGTAATCCGGCCAGCCGCGATCGATCACGGTGCCGATGCGCAGGTGCTCGGCGACCTCGGTGATGCCGCTGAGCCGGTAGCCGTTCTTCGAGCGCGGCGAATCCTCCACGATCGCGCCCATGTGGTCGCCATGGAAGTGCGAAATCATCGCGTAGTCGATTTGCCTGGCCGTGTCTTTTCCAGACGGCAACGGCAGCACCCGCTGCAGGTAACGGGCCACCCACTCGCCCGGTGCGCGCGAGGCGTCGGGCTTGGTTGGCAGCGAAAACGGCGGCCTCTCCACCGTCTTGCCGCTCATGTCCACCAGCAGGCTGGTGCCATCGGGCAGGATCAGCAGCGAGGACTCGCCGCGGCCGGTGTTGATGTGGTGGATGTCGAGTTCGCCTTGCCGCCATGCGGGCAGTGGCTGGCCGATGTCCTGCGCGTGCGCGTTGGCGGCCAGCAGCAGCGCGGCGAAAGATATGGTTTTACGCATCGGCGTCGCTCAGTCGCGCGTGTCGAAGCGCTGGTGGAAATCGCGCAGCGGCAAGCTGAATTCGTCGCGCTGCAGGAATTCCGCATCGCCGATCCCGGCTTGCCCGTCCTGCCGCTTGTACCAGCTGGCGTACTGCTTCAATTCGGACGAGAACTTCTTGTAGTGCGTGGAATAGGTGCGCACCTCGATGCTCGGCTGCGCACCGTCGACCTTGAATTTCATCAGTCGCAGCCAACCGTCGCCGACGGCGTTGTTGTCGTCGGCGGAGGTGCGGCCGGCGTCTTTCGCGGTTTGCCATCGGCTCTGGTAATCGGCCATCACCTGATGCACCTCGAGGCCGTGCAGGTTTTCGGCGATGCTGTGGCCCTGGCCGCCGACATGACCGCTGAGCACGAGGAAAATCTGGTCGTGGCGGCCGAGGAATTCGTTCCACATCATCTGCGGGTTGTTGTCGCGATGGTCGAGGATGCTGTTGTCCGTATTCGAGGCGCGGATGAAATCGCCGTTGCGCTCGAGGTAGCCGTGGGTGGTGACGATGGTCGGCACACCCTTGTACTTCTCGATAATGCGTTCGGCCCAGGCCAGCGAGGCATCCGGCGCGTAGTACTGCAAGCCGATATGCAGGAAGCGGCATTGGCCGGCAACGAAGATCTGCGCGCTGTCGGCGCCGCCGTCGTTGGAAGCGACGTACCACGGTTGGCCATCGAAGAATTCCGACTGCGGCGAGAACGCGGAGCGGTAGCCGCTGAAACCGCCGACATGGCGGATACCGCCGCGCATCCTGCCGGTCTCCGGGTTCGGCTGCGGCGGATGCTCCGGGCTGGTCCACAGCGCGTCGTAATCGTGGTTGCCGGGAATCACCGAGAACGGCAGCTTCCCCTTGAGAGACCGAAAGCCCTTCACCACGCTCGGGATTTCCCATTCGAGCACCTTTTGCTTCTTCGGCGAATGCGCCACTTCACTGCCATTCGGATTCGGCATCCACTTGAAGCCGCGCGCCTCGTGCTCCGGATCCATCCACTCCGAATAGTGCTGCCACAAATCGCCCAGATGGGTGGCGAACACGATTTCGCCGCCGCTGCTTTTCGCGTTTGCGGCGATCCAGCGCATCTGCTCGTAATACTGCTCGACCGCGTCGAACGGATAGCCTTCCGCCTTCTGGTGGCGGTAGTCCACGTAGTTCTGCGTGTCCGGGATCGCCGCGATGGTGAACTCGCCGCAATCACCGCGCTTCCATTGGTGCGGTTTCCATGGTTGCTTCGCTTCGTCCGCCAATACCGGCGTGGCAAGCAGGGCAATGGTGAGGCACAGGACTTGCGTTTTCATGTTCACGCTTTATCGATCTCCGGTTTGCCGCGTTCCACGGCGAGTTTGGCCACGACCGACTTCTTGCCCCCGGCTTCGGTGATCCTGTCGACGGCGATGACGCTGGTTTTCCATTCGTCGCGGCCAATGTCGAACACCTGGTAGCCGCGGCGATCGTTGAACAGTACGTTGTGCGGGTTCTCGGCCAGGACGTTCTCCCAGCCCTTTGGCATGTCGCTGCCGTCGCCGCCGGAGGCGATTGAAGTAGCGACGAATTCGGCCGCGACCGGCTTGCTGGTGAGATCGTTGGGGTCGCGCGGGATCACCCCGGCGTGGTGCTTGTGCACGTCGCCGGTGGCGACGATGACGTTGCCCTTGGCGCGCCGCTCGATCAGGTCGACCACGCGCGCGCGCGCTTGCGGATAACCGCTCCACGAATCGGTATTGATCGCGCCGGCGGCGCGATTTTCCGGATATCTGTACGGCATCATCATCACTTGCTGCGCAAGCAGGTGCCAGCCGAAGTCCTCCTTCAGGCCCTCGCCGAGCCAGGCTTCCTGCGCGTCGCCGATGATCTGCTCCGGGCCTTGTTCGTCCAGCGGACGACACGGCTTCCTGCCGATCATGCTCGGGTCGCAACGCTGCTTGCTGCGGTATTGGCGCGTGTCCATCAGGTGCACGCGCAGCAGCCGGCCGTAGTCGATGCGGCGGAACATGCGGATGCCCTGCGCGGTCGGAAACTGCGCGCGGCGCACCGGCATGTTCTCGTACCAGGCCTGCATCGCCACGGCGCGGCGCAGCGCGAACACTTCCGGCGGCGCGCCGTCCTGGTCGTTTTCGCCAGCCCAGTTGTTGTCGAACTCGTGGTCGTCCCAGGTCATCAGGAATGCGGCGGCCGCGTGCGCGGTCTGCAAATCCAGATCGGACTTGTACTGCGCATAGCGGCGGCGGTAATCGTTCAAGGTGTAGATTTCATCGCCCACGTGCTGGCGCGCCATCCTGTTGCCGGCCGCGTCGATCACGAACTTGTCGTCCTTGCCGCGGCCTTCGTAAATGTAGTCGCCGTAGTGGAAAACGGCATCGAGCTCCGGTTCCTGGCTCAGGTGCCTGTAGGCGGTGTACAAGCCGGCTTCGTAGTGCTGGCACCCGGCCACGCCGATGCGCAGTTGCTTCGGCTTCTCGCCGATCGCCGGCGTGGTGCGCGCACGGCCGACCGGGCTGGGCGGCTGGCCTCCGGCACTGAAGCGATACCAGTACGGGCGCGACGGCTTCAAGCCATCCACTTCGACGTGCACACTGTGGCCCAGCTCCGGGCGTGCGATGGCTTCACCCTTGCGCACGATCCGCCTGAAACCCGGGTCCTCGGCCACGTCCCATTGCACGGCCACGCCGAGCATCGGCATGCCGCCGTTTTCCTCCAGCGGTCGCGGCGCGAGCCGCGTCCAGATCACAAAGCCGTCGGCGGCCGGCTCACCGGACGCTACGCCGAGCGCGAACGGGTACCCGCAGAACTCTGGCGCGGCCCACAGCCTGCCCGGCTGCAGCCCGGCGAACAGGACCAGCGAGCCGGCGCCGAGCAGGAACTTGCGACGATCAAGGGGGATCGGTTTCATGTGGATTCCTCGGGTTCTGGAAACCGGGACCGGGCGCGCCTTGCGAGGCGTCCGGCCGGTTGCGGCCGCTTAGAAGCGCACGCGGATGCCGACCGATGCGCGGCGGCCGCTGGTGATGTAGATCTGGCTGTGGTGGCCTTTTTCGCCCAGGCCGACCGGGCCGTTCGAGTACACGGTGTTGCGGTTCTGGTTGAAGAGGTTGTTGACGCTGAAGTACGCCTCCAGGCCGAACCAGTTGCCCTTGGTCTTCTTGACCAAGGTCCAGCCGCCGGACATGTTCACTTCGAGGTAGTCGTCGAACGGCTGTTCCTGGTAGGGCAACGTATACGCGCCGTTGCCGTTGTCGACCTTGACCGCGGCGGTCGGGCCGCGATCCTTTTCATCGCTCCATACGGTGTTGAGGTTCAAGCGCGCCGGACCGTACTTCCAGCCGAGGCCGAAGCTGGCGACCTGCTTGGCCACGCGCTCGAAGGTTTCCGATGGATTGGTGTGGGTGTAGGAACCGCGCACGGTCATCCCGCTCAATGCGCCGGGCAGGTAATCCATGGCGTGGTTGAACTCGAACTCGTAGCCGTTGATGCTGATGTCGCGGTCGCTGTTGGCCGTGGTGACGACCAGGTCGATCGGCTCGTCGCCGTCGTAGCCGAAGTCCCCCGGAGTCATTGTGGCGGTGCTGATCAGGTCCTTGATCCTGTTGTGGAACAGGCCGAAGGCGATCAGGCCCACCGGCTCGAAGTACTGCGTCGCGCGGATCGAGAAGTTGTCCGAGTATTCCGGCCTCAGGTTCATGTTCGGCGCGGTGAGCACATTGCCGTCCTCGGTGCCGTAGTCGACCGACCACACGCCGGCCAGATCGCCCACTTCCGGGCGCATGATGGTCTTGCTGTAGCCGGCGTGGATGTCGAGGCTGTCGGTGACGCTGTATTTGACCGAAGCGCTCGGGAAGAAGTCGCTGTAGCTGCTCTTGGTTTGCTTGCGTGGATTGCTCAGGTACTGGTACTTCAGGCCGTCGACGGTGGTGGCGCGGCCGGTGCTGGCGCTGACCGCATAGCCGGCGGCGCGCACGTCGTCGGCACTGAGCGGATCGAAGTCATGGCCGGTTTCATTGGTCTGTTCCCAGCGGATGCCCGCCTGCGCCTTCAGCTTGTCGGTGAGGTCCGCGGTACCCATGAAGTACACGGAATTGATGTTCTCGTCGATCCTGTTCGCGTTGGCGATGTTGGCGTTGTACCACTGCGCCGCGGTTTCGCTGCGCACCCATTGCTCCGGGTTGGCCTGCATCATCTGGTAGATCCTGGCCAGGCTGTAGACGTACAGGTCGCCGCCGCCCAGGGTGTTGACGGTCATGCCGGATTCGCCGCTGTGCCATTGGTTGGCGCTCTGCACTTCGCGCAGGAATTCGGCATTGGTCAGCGGGCCGTTGTAGGTCCAGATGTTGGCGTCGGAGGTGTTGGCGTATTCGTAATCGGCGAAAGTGGATTTGGCGCCGGTCTTCCAGGCCACCGCCACGTCGCCGATGTCCTGGTAGAACTCGAAGTTGAGCGCGCCGCCGCGGTAATCCAGCTCCGCGGCGCTGCCGCTGGTGGTACGGATGCTCGGCCGGCTGGAAGAACCCAGTGCGCCGCTGTAATTGGCCAGCGTCCACGCTTCCGGCAGCGCCCAGTCGACGCCGTCGATCTGTTGGATGTCCCAGTCCTGGTGCATCCAGTCGCTGCGCGAGGCGCTGTAGTTGCCCTTCGCGCTCATGGTGTTGAGCAAGTTGGAAACCTGGCCCTTCTTGCCGGAGGCGTAGCGGCTGTTGGAGCTGGCCGAAAACAGGTTTCCGTCCAGCTTGAAGTTCTCGTTCTGCCAGACGAAGCGCGGCACGAAGTTGCGCGAATAGCCGATCTTGTAGGTGTAGTTGGCGGCCTGGGTCAGGGTGTCGGTGCCGGCCGGGTAATGCGTGACCCAATCCTTCGAGGGATCGCCTTCATGCGGATTGGCGGCGGTGGCGCGCCCGTTGGTGAAGGTCGGGATGACCTGGCTCGGGTCGATGTCGCCGCGGCTGACGCTGGCGGTCAGCGACAGGATCAATTCATCGGTGGCCTTGAAGTCCGCGCTGAGCGAAGCGACGCGGCGGTTGTACTCGCGGTCATAGCCTGTGGCGGCGATCTGCGTCACCGCATACGGATCCGGGCTGGTGGCGGTAGCCACGTAGTTGCGGCTGGAGTTGATCTGCACCTGCTCGACCAGATTGGTGATGCTGCTGATGCCGGCGGCGATGCCGAGGCGGTTGTCGAAGAACACGTCCGAGTAATTGATGCTGCTGGACGGAAGCCACTTGGTGTCGTAGCCGCCTTCCATCCAGCCGGTTTTCCTGCTGTCCCACAGGCCGGAATGCGTGGTGCCGCCGAGCGAAACGACGATTTTCCGGCCCTTGGCGTCGAAGGCGTTCCTGGTGCGGATGTCGATGGTGCCGGCCGGCGCGTTGGCGTCCATGTCGGCGCTGGTGGTCTTGTTGATGCTGATCGAATCCACGCCGGCCAGCGCCGACTGCTCGAAGCTGAAGGTGCGCGAGCTGGCCGAGTTGGCGTCGATGCCAGGCAGGCTCACGCCGTTGAGGGTCACGCCCGTGTACTTGGCCGGCAGGCCGCGCAGGCTGATGTTGCGCGGCGCATCGTCGGCGACCACATCGAAATCCACGCCCGGCATGTACTTCAGGAATTCGCCCGGGTTGCCATCGCCGATTTCGCCGAAGGATTCGGCCGACAGCGTGTTGGTGACGTTCATCGACGCGCGCTGCTCCATGATCGCCCGCGCATCGCCTTCGCGCGCGCCGATCGAGGTCACGGTATCGAGCGTGGCGGCATCGGCATTGGCCAACTCGCCGCCGGAAACGAACAGTTCGACCACCGGCGCAGCGGTTTCGCCGGCGCGCACGTCGATGCTGCGGCTGGCGGTGATGAAGCCGGTGAACTCCACGCTCAACTGCTGGCTTCCGGCCGGCACGTCGTTGATGCGGAATTCGCCGCGATCGGTGGACGTGGCGACCTGGCGACCGTTCAATTTGATGCGCGCGTTGCGCAGGTATTCACCCGTCGCCGGATCGAGAATGACGCCGCTGATGGCGCCACTGCCAGCGGTTTGGCGGACTGAGGCGCTTTCCGACTTTTTTTGCAGCAGGACCACCCCGCCCTCTTCCGACTTTATCTCCAGTCCGGCGGCATCCAGCAACTTGCGCAAGGCTTCGCGCACGTCCATTTCGCCGCTGATCGCGGGGATTTCAACGCCCTCGAGCGAACCGGCGGGGGCGACGATCTGGATGCCGCCCTGGCGCGCCAGCTCCGGAATGGCGCTGACGGCCGGTTGCGCCGGCACGTCGAAGCGGCGTTGCTGCGCCATCGCGCCGGGAGCGGAAGACAGCGCCACGACGATGGCGCTGCTTAGCAGGAATTTCTTGTAACGGATCATGGTCTCGGCTCTTGGATGGCCGCGTGGGGATGCGGCAATGGGAGTTGAGAGGTATGGCCCGTCCGCTTCCGCTATCCGTCAAAAAAATTTAATGTGCGCTGCCGATGACGATGCTCCCGCGCCCCTGCTGCACGCGCGCATCGAATACTTCGGCCACGGCAAGGCTGAAACCCACCGGATTGTTGGTGGCGAACAGGCCCGCCACCTGCATCTTCGCCAGTCGCGGATCGGCGATGACAATGCGCGTATCGCTATAACGGGCGAACTCGGCGACGGCCTGGCCCAGGGTTTCGCCTTGCAAGGCGATCTTGCCTTCGCGCCACGCGAGTTCGCGCGCCAGCCTGTCTGCAGCCACCGTTTCGACGTCGACGACCGCATCTTCGCCCACGGGCAGCAGGGCGCGGGTATTGGCATCCAGCCGCGTGCGTGCGCCGGGCAATTCCGCGTGTCCTTGCAGCACTACCATTTGCGTGGCCTGCGCCGGCAGCTTGCGCACGACGAAGGATGCCGCCGCGGCGCGGACCCGGCGCCCGTCCACTTCGATCATCACCGCCCCGTTCGCATTCGCCGAGACCACGAACAGTACTTCGCCGCGCACGACGCGTACGCGCTGCTGGCCAGCGTCGTCATGCACCTCGACCCGGCTGTCGGTGTTGAGGGTCATCGAATTGCCGCCGGCCAGCGGCACCAGGCGCATCTCGCCCTTGACCGTGGCGTAGGCGGTCGGCATGTGCAACGCGGCCGTCAACACCACCAGCAGCAGCGAGGCCGCCATCGCACCGCCCCATTCCAGCAGGCATCGGCGGGTGGAGCCGGGCCGCCGAGAAGGCTCCGCTCCAGTCCGGAACTCCTCCGGATCGTATCGCGGACCAAGCGCGCTGGCGGATTCGCTGCGCAGCCATAGCGCCCTGGCGCGCAGGTAAGCCCCTCGCCGCCGCGCATCGCCGGCCAGCCATCGCTTCAGTTCCTCGGCCTCCGCGGAAGACAGCCGCCCGCGGTCCCACCGCGCCACCCACTGTGCGGCGGTCCGTTCAATCTCCCGGCTGGTTTCGCGATCGTCCATTGGCGCGCCCTTTTTCTCTCTCCAATTGCTTGGAGGTTTTGACAGGTGGGTTTCCGCCACTGGCGAACCATTCCCCCAGCCAGCGGATGCCACGGGCGATGTGTTTCTCGACGGTGCTTTCGGAAAGGTCCATGCGCACGGCGATTTCGCGCTGGGACAATTCATGGATGCGGCGCAAAACGAAGGCTTCCCGGGTCTGGCCCGGCATGGACGCGATTATTTCTGCCAGTCGGCGCAGCTCATCGCGGCTGGCGGCGCTTTGCTCCGGGGTGGCGGCCTCGTCGGTGAATTCGAACCGCTCGAGGTCCTCGACCGCCAGAATGGGCACGATTCGCGACCGACGGATGTTGCGCACCACCAGCGAACGGGCTATCTGGAACAGGTAGGCACGCGGATGCTGGATGTCGTCCACCCGCTCGCGCTCTGCCAGCACCGCGTAGCTTTCCTGGATGATGTCATCCACTCCCGCCGCATCGATGCTGCGCCGACACGACAACCAGCCGCGCAGTGCCGCCTCGTGCGGCAGGACATGGTGCAGGAACCAGCGCGTCCGCTCCTCTGCATCGGCAGCGACCATCGACCGTTGCCCTTGTTGCGAATTCCGCTCCATCACGCAAATCCCCGGGCACGTACAGGCGACAAACCTCCGAAGCTAGACGCTGAACATGACGGTTGCGTGTATAGAGCCCACAAGTGCAGGCGTATATGCGAGCCGATTGGATACCGGCATCCTTGTTCGCCGACAACGACAAGCGCTACTCCATCAGTGCGCCATCGCTGGCGCCTTCACTGGTTTGCTGGAATACGCCGAATAACGACATTCCATCCTTGCGAACGGCCGTTTCGGGGGCGGAACCGACCATCGCCAGCCCGATCAAGGCACATGGCTTGCCGGTCTCCTGGCTCCAGCCTGCCTTGCCGATTCCAGTGATACGCGCATCATGCCGGCTCGCCGGCAATTGGCCTTACGATACCGGCATGCAGCCCGCCGACGCCTTCGCCACCATCATCCGCGACGCCTTCGCCGACTATCACGCGCGCTTCGCCGATATCACCCGGCGCGCGCGGCGGCGGTTCGAGACCCGCGACTGGGCGGCGGCGCGCATCGACGCGGTGGAGCGCATCGAGCTGTACGACCAGTGCGTCGGCGAATGCATGCTGCGGCTGGAGGCGAACCTGCAGCAGGGCGCCCACGACCGCGAACTGTGGTCGGCGATCCGCGACAGCTACGGGCGCCTGATCGAGGGCCTGATCGACCGCGAACTGTTCAAGACCTTCTACAACACCCTGACCCGGCGCTTCTTCCGCACCCGCGGCGTGGACGCGGCGATCGAATTCATCGCCATGGACATCGAGCCCACCGATGCCATCACCCATCCGGTCGGGCGCCACAGCTACGCGGTGTCGGAACTGCGGCCGGTGGACAGCTTCACCCGGCTGCTCGGCGACTACCGCTTCGACGTGCCGTACGCGCACCGCACGCGTTGCGCCGCGGCGATAGTCATTCGCCTGCAGGACGACCTGGCCCACTGGGGACCGAACCCGGTGCGTTCGGTGGAGCTGCTGGAAACCGTGTTCTACCGCGAGCGCCGTGCCTATCTGGTCGGGCGCGTGTTCGGCGAGCACCGCTTCTCGCCGTGCGTCATCGCCCTGGTCAACGACGAACGCGGCCTGCGCGTGGACGCGGTGCTGACCCATCGCGCCGACGTCGCCCATCTCTTCAGTTATTCGCGCAGCTATTTCCACGCCGATCTGGGCACGGTCGGCGATGCGGTGGTGTTCCTGCGCACCTTGTTGCCGGTCAAGCCCATCGACGAGATCTACACCGTGCTCGGTCGGGCCAAGCAGGGCAAGACCGAGCGCTTCCGCACCTTCTTCCGCCACTTCGCCGCCCTGCCGCAGGAACCGTTGACCCAGGCCGAGGGCGAGCGCGGCATGGTCATGGCGGTGTTCACCCTGCCCAGCTATCCGCTGGTGTTCAAGGTGATCCGCGACCGCTTCGCCTATCCCAAGGAAATGAACCGCGCACAGGTCGAGGGCAAGTACGCGCTGGTGTTCCTGCACGACCGCGTCGGCCGCCTGGTCGATGCGCAGCCGTACCGCTTCCTGCGCTTCCCGCGTTCGCGCTTCTCCACAGGTTTGCTTGAGGAACTGCTGCAGACCTGCGCCCACGGCATCACCGTCGATGGCGACGACATCGTCGTGCACCTGTGCTACGTGGAACGGCGCATGCGCCCGCTGAACCTTTACCTGCGCGAACAGGCGCCGGAAGCCGCGCGCCTGGCGGTGATCGACTACGGCCAGGCGATCAAGGACCTGGCCCGCAACAACATCTTCCCCGGCGACCTGCTGCTGAAGAATTTCGGCGTGTCCCGGCACGGGCGCGCGGTGTTCTACGACTACGATGAGCTGTGCCTGATCACCGAATGCAATTTCCGCGCGATCCCGCAGGCCCGCCACCATGAAGAGGAAATGGACGATGGCTGGTTCTACGCCGGACCCAACGACATCTTCCCCGAGCAGTTCCCGAAATTCCTCGGCCTGTCGCCACCGCTGATGGCGGCGCTGAAACACGCGCATGGCGAGATCTTCGACCCGGAATGGTGGCGCCAGCTGCAGGCGCGGCTGCGCGATGGCGACTATCCGGACACGCCGCCGTATCCGGACGCGGCGCGGCTGGCCTGAGGCGAGCTCAGTCCTCGGCGCTGGCGGCATCCAGCGCCGCGATTTCCGTCGCCGACAAGGCAAGCCGCGTGGCCGCGACCAGATCGGCGAGTTGCGAAGTGGTGGTGGCGCTGGCGATGGGCGCGACGATGCCGGGGCGCGCGATCAGCCAGGCCAGCGCGACCTGTGTCGGGTTCGCGTTGCGATCGGCCGCGACCGCATCCAGTGCCTGCAGGATGCGTAGGCCGCGCGGGTTCAGGTATCGGTCGACCACGCTGGCGCCGCGCGCGGCGCTTTTCCCGGCGTCCGCGGCCTTGCGGTACTTGCCACTGAGGAAACCGCTGGCCAGCGAGTAGTAGCTGATCACGCCGATGCCCTCGGCGCGGATCAGCGGTTCGAGTCCGGACTCGTAGCCCGCGCGGTCGTAGAGGTTGTATTGCGGCTGCAGGGTTTCGTAACGCGGCAGGTTGTGCAGCTTCGACACCCGCAGCGCTTCGGCCAGGCGCGCGGCGCTGTAGTTGGAGGCGCCGATGGCGCGCACCTTGCCCTGTTCGATCAGGCGCGAGAAGGCGCCCAGGGTTTCCTCGAGGGGAACGGAAGGATCGTCTTCGTGCGCCTGGTACAGGTCGATGGTTTCGACCTGCAGGCGCCGCAGCGATCCTTCCACCGCTTCGGCGATGTTGGGCGCCGAAAGCCCGGCGTGTTCGCTCCACTTGCCGACCTTGGTGGCGATGACCAGGTCGTTGCGCTTGCCGCTGCGGCGCAACCAGCGCCCGAGGATGGTTTCCGAGTCGCCGCCATGGTTGCCGGGCACCCACGCCGAATAGGCATCGGCGGTATCGACCAGGTTGAAGCCGGCCCCGACGAAGGCATCGAGCAGCTTAAATGAAACCGCTTCGTCGGCGCTCCAGCCGAACACGTTGCCGCCGAACGCGAGTGGCTGCACCTTCAATCCGGATCTGCCCAGTTCACGGGCCTGCGAGGCGAGGGTCATGGGGGATTCCTGCGCTGGGAGTTCGACAGGATAGACGCCAAGAACCGCGTTTCCACGACGTGGCGTGCGGATACTGTGTTCCGCGACCGCTACCCGCGCGATAACCTTTTTTGAACAAAGCGCGCTTTTCAATCGACGTGATAGGCTCGCCGCACTTTGATCGTGGAGGGTTGCCGATGAAACGTCTTTCCTTGTGCCTGGCCGTGCTGGTCGCCCTGACCGCCGCCTGTCCGTTGCTCGCGCAGGCACCGGCCGATGCCTCGCCGGCCAGCGCATCGTCGGCGCTCGACAACGCGCTGCAAGGCAGTTGGCGCGACCCGGCCAACGTGGCCCGCGATGCCCATCGCCATCCGCGGCAGACACTGGCGTTCTTCGGCATCGCGCCGACGCAGACGGTGATCGAGATCACCCCGGGCGGCGGCTGGTATGCGGAAATCCTGGCACCCTACCTGCGCGACAACGGCCGCTATGTCGCCGCGGTGGTCGATCCGGCCGCCGTTGCCGAGGGCAAGGGCCGCGAGTACCAGCAGAAGAGCAAGACCACGCTGGAATCGAAGTTCGCCGCTTCGCCGGCGCAATACGGCAAGGCGCAAGTGGTGGGCTACGACCCCAAGGCGCCGGTGTTCGGGCCTGCGGATTCGGCCGACCTGGTGCTGACTTTCCGCAACGTGCACAACTGGCGTTCGTCGGGACAGGCCGAGGGCATGTTCAAGGGCTTCTTCGCCGTGCTCAAGCCCGGCGCCACTTTGGGCGTGGTCGAGCATCGCGCCAGGACCGACGTTCCCGCCGACGACAAGAGCGGTTATGTCGGCGAGGCGCAGGTGATCGCGATGGCCGAGGCCGCCGGTTTCAAGCTGGCGGAAAAGAGCGAGGTCAACGCCAATCCGCGCGACACCAAGGACCATCCCAACGGCGTGTGGACCCTGCCGCCCGCCAACAACCACGATGCGGTGGATGACGCGAAGTACAAGGCGATCGGTGAAAGCGACCGGATGACTTTGCGGTTTGTGAAACCGCGCCGCGACTGACCCGCACCTGCAGGATTGCCGCCGCCGCGGCCCATGAATCCACGGGCCGCGGCGGCGTTTTCACCTGACCACCATGCTCATCGCCCTCAACAAACCCTTCAACGTCCTCTGCCAGTTCACCGACCGCAGCATTCCCCCGCGGCGGACGCTGGCGGAATTCGGATTGCCGGCGGACGTCTATGCCGCCGGCCGGCTGGATTACGACAGCGAAGGTTTGTTGCTGCTGACCGATGACGGGGTGTTGGCGAACCGGATCACCGATCCGCGCCACAAGCAGGCCAAGAGCTACTGGGTGCAGGTGGAAGGAGAACCCAAGCCGGAGCAACTCTCGGCCTTGCGCCAGGGCGTGGTGTTGAACGACGGCATCACCCTGCCGGCGCGGGCGCGTGCATTGGAGTCCGCCCCTGCGCTATGGCCGCGCGATCCGCCGGTGCGTTTCCGGAAGACCGTGCCGGACGCGTGGATCGAACTGACGATCAGCGAAGGCCGCAACCGCCAGGTGCGGCGCATGACCGCGGCGGTCGGATTGCCGACGCTGCGCCTGGTGCGGGTTTCGGTGGGCGAGCATGCGCTGGGCGGACTGCTGCCCGGCCAATGGAAGCCTTTGTCCCCCATGGAGACTTCCTCCACGCGCGCGTAGGAGCGGGCCTTGCCCGCGATGCTCTCCGTATCGAATCGAAATCAGTCGGGCAGGCTTGGTTTCATGGAAGCCAAAGGCATCGCGGCAAGGCCCGCTCCTACGCTCCGAAGGAAGTCCTCTTGGGGGGGCAGAGGCTCAGGTTTCGGCGGAAGGCGCCGTGGTCTTGCGCGCGCGCGGCGCGCGCGGCGCGCGCGTGGACGCGGTCGTGGTCTTGCGTGCCTTGCCGGTGCCGTTGACGCGTTTGGCCTCGATGCGCCTGGAGCGGCCTTCGATCGGCGCGTTCAATGCTTCCTGCTTGCGCTTGCGGTGCGCCGCATAAGCCAGCACGCCGACGCCGAGCGCCGCGGCCACGGCGACGATCGGATTGCGGCGGACGAATTTCACCGCCACGCGTCCGCCGGTCTTCACCGCGCCCATGGCCGCGCCGGTCTGCAGCAGCTTGGTGGCACTGGGTCCGACGTGCTTGAGGCTGGTGCCGGCCTGGCTGACCAGGTCCATGGCGCGGTCGGTGATGGTGGTGAGCTTGCTCATGCGGGTTGCTCCATGGAATGCGTGATTAGGGCTGCAGTTTCCGTCGACGGATGTTCAGGGCGTGTTAGCGCGGGCGCCTCTGCCCCACCGTGCGCTGAATGTATCGGATCGATCACGTGCAGGTTCGTGGGAGGGGCTTCAGCCCCGACGCTTTGCTTCTTCTCACATGTCGGGGCTGAAGCCCCTCCCACATCTTGGTGGAAGTCGCCTTGGTGGCAGAAACCGCACTGCCCGGCTATCCGCTTTGTTCGGTGCGGTCTTAGGTACCTCGCGGCTTCGCGCGATGCGTCGCGGTGGCCGACCACGGATCGTCCGGCCACGGATGCCGCGGATACCTTCCCTTCATTTCCTTCTTCACTTCCGGGTAAGTCCGTTCCCAGAAGCCACGCAGATCCTGGGTGACTTGCAGAGGTTTTCCCCCGGGCGAGAGCAGGTGCAGGACGACGGCGATGCGGCCGTCGGCGACGCGTGGCGTATCGGCCAGGCCGAACAGCTCTTGCAGTTTCACCGCCAGCACCGGCGGCTGGCCGTGCGCGTATTCGATGCGCCGTTCCATGCCCGAGGGCACCGCGATGCGTACCGGCGCAAGCTGATCGATGCGTTGGCGTTGCGACCATTCCATGCGCGACTTGAGTGCTTCCGCCAGCTCGTCCTCGGCCAATGCATCGAGGCGGGTCTTGCCGACGAAGGCGGGTTGCAGCCAGCCGTCAAGCGAGGCGAGCAGCGCTTCCTCGGAGAGGTCCGGCAACTCCAGTTCCGGCATCCATTCGCGCAAGCAGCGCACGCGTTCCCGCCATTGCCGCAGCGGATCGCTCCACGGCAGCGGGTCCAGGCCGAGTTCGCGCACCGCTTCGGTCAGCGCGGCCGCCGCATGCTGGGGATCGACGCGACCGGCCGGTTTCGTTTCCAGCACGATCTGGTCGAAACGGGTTTCGCGTTGCGCCGACAGCGCGCGCCGCCCGGCATCCCAGCGCACCGCGTCTTCGCTGGTGAAGCGCTCGGCGAAATCCTGGCGCAGGCGCGCTTCATCGACCGGCGCGGCGCGCAGGATCAGGGCGTCCTTGGTTTCGTAACGCAATTCGGCCGCCACGATCCAGGGTTCGCCGAACACCGCGCTGTCGTCGAAGATCCGCGCCATGCGTCCGTTGGCGAGCTGGTAGCGGCGCGGATCGGTGGAGTGCTGGCGGGCGATGCGGTCGGGAAAGGCGTGCGCGAGCAGGTCGCCGAGGCGATGCGCTTCGATTTCGCGTGGCGGCGCGGCATCGGTGCGCAAGCGGCGGCGCCATTGCTTCGCCGCCGCATCGATCGCGGCGAGGCCGGAACGATGCGCGTCGCCTGGAACACGACCCTGGCGGAAGGCCGCCAGCGCCCGCCAACGCGTCGCCAGGGCATCACCGCCACTGCGCAGCGGATCGCGCGCCTCGACCAGCGCGGCAAGATCGCAGGCGAGCGTGCGGTCTTCTTCGCCTCGTGCCGAAAGCAGCATGGAAGCCAGGCGCGGGTGAGTGCCAAGAGCCAGCATGCGCTTGCCAAGCGCGGTGATCGAATTCGAATCGCCGAGCGCGCCCAGCCGGCGCAGCAGGTCGCGCGCCGCCGACAACGCGCCCGGCGGCGGCGGATCGACGAAACGCAGCGCATCGCTGCCCCAGGCGGCGAGTTCCAGCGCAAGGGAGGCGAGCTCGACCTGGCCGATTTCCGCACGTCGCTGCGGTTCCAGTCGTTGCGATTGCGGCCACAGCCGGTACGCCCAGCCTTCGGCGACGCGGCCGGCACGGCCCGCGCGCTGGTCGGCGGAGGCCTGTGAGATGTTGACAGTCTCCAGGCGCGCGAAACCGCTGTTGGGGTCGTAACGCGGCTCGCGGGCCTGCCCGCTGTCGATAACCACGCGCACGCCGGGCAAGGTGACCGAGGATTCGGCGACATTGGTGGCCAGGACCACGCGGCGGCGGTCCTGAGGATCGGGTTGCAGGGCCAGGGATTGTTGTTCGATGGAGAGTTCGCCGTGTAGTGGCAGGACGAGGACATCGCTTTTGGTGATTGATTCAACTTCGCCGAGCACGCGCTCGACGCGGACGATCTCGCGCTGTCCCGGCAGGAATACCAGAACATCTCCAGAATATTTTTGCAGCGCCTCTTCAATCGCGCGTCGCGCCTGCGATTCGAGCGATTCGTCGCGACGGCCGGGAAAGTGGGAGATCGTGACCGAGTAGCTTCGACCCTCGCTGCCCAACCGCGGCGCGTCGAGGAAGCGCGCCAGCTTCTCGCCATCGAGCGTGGCCGACATCGCCACGATGCGCAGCTCCTCGCGCAGCTGCGACTGCACGTCCAGCGCCAACGCCAGGCCAAGGTCGCCGGCCAGGTGGCGCTCGTGGAATTCGTCGAACAGCAGCGCGCCCACTCCCTCCAGCATCGGATCGTCCTGCAGCATGCGGGTCAGGATGCCCTCGGTGACTACTTCTATCCGGGTGCGCGCGGAGACCTTGTTCTCGAAACGGATCCGGTAGCCGACGGTATCGCCCATGGACTCGCCAAGCTGTTTGGCCATGAACCCGGCCGCGGCACGCGCGGCCACCCGGCGTGGTTCCAGCATCACGATCTTGCGACCGGCCAGCCACGGCTCGTCCAGCAGCGCCAGCGGCACCTGCGTGGTCTTGCCGGCGCCGGGAGGCGCTTCCAGCACCAGTCGCGGATGCTCCTGCAGGCTGCGCTTTATCTCCGGCAGCAGCGGAGTGATGGGGAATTCGACGGACGGCATGCCCCAAGGATAAAGGTTCCCCCTGTAGGAGCGGGCCTTGCCCGCGATGCTCTTCGTCGAGAATCGGGCATCCGGGCCGAAAGGCATCGCGCCCAAGGGGCGCTCCTACAACGATTAAACTATGCGCATGGAATTGATCGACATCGGCGCCAACCTCACCCACGACAGCTTCGACCCCGACCGCGACGCGGTCCTGCAACGCGCCCGTGAAGCCGGCATCGTGCAGATGGTCGTGACCGGCGCCAGCCGCGAACATTCGCCAAAGGCACTGGCACTGGCCCGGGCGCATCCGGGCTTCCTGTTCGCCACCGCCGGCGTGCATCCGCACCACGCGGTGGAGTACACCGACGAGTGCGACGCCGAGCTACGCGCCCTGCATGCGCATCCCGAAGTGGTGGCGGTGGGCGAATGCGGACTGGATTATTTCCGCGACTTCTCGCCGCGCCCGGCGCAACGGCGCGCGTTCGAGCGCCAGCTGCAGATCGCGGCCGATACGGGGAAGCCGTTGTTCCTGCACCAGCGCGAGGCCCACGACGACTTCGTCGGTATCATGAAGGAATTCGAGGGGCGCATCGCACCGGCGGTGGTCCACTGCTTCACCGGCACGCGCAGGGAGCTGTTCGACTGCCTGGACCGCGACTGGCGCATCGGCATCACTGGCTGGCTGTGCGATGAGCGCCGTGGCCTGCACCTGCGCGAACTGGTCCCGCACATTCCCGCCGACCGGCTGATGATCGAGACCGACGCGCCCTACCTGCTGCCGCGCACGGTCAAGCCGCAACCTTCGCACCGCCGCAACGAGCCGATGTACCTGGCGCACATCGTGGAAGAACTGGCGCGCGACCGCGGACAGGAGATCAAGGCCGTCGCCAAGGCCACGACCGCCACGGCGCGCGATTTTTTCCGGCTTCCCGTCCTCCGCTGAGTCCCCGCGTGCGACCGGCCCGCGCCGAGCGTTGGCTCAACTGACTTTGCGGTCTTCCTGCTTGGCCTTCTCCATGGCCTCCGGCTCCAGTTCCTCGGCGCTTCGGTTCAGATGGACGAATGCGCCCCAGGCCACCAGCAACAGCGCGGCCGAACCGCCAATGGCTGCGACATAGGGCAGCTGCGCCGGGTCGCGCTGCATGATCTGGAAGCTCGCCACGAGGGTTTCGATCGCCAGCGCGACTACGACCACGACCAGGAAGCGGGACAGATGGCGGCGTACCCGGGTAGGGCCGCTGACTTTCACGTCGCGCAGTATTTCTTCCTCGAAGATCGTCTGCGACAGCCCCAGTGCGACCAGGCCGATGGTCAGCATGCCGATGCTCTCGAGGACGCTGTCGAAGCGCTGGCGAATTTCCCGTCGTTCTCCAGCGAACAGTCCGTGCCACAGATCCGTGGCCGCCAGCACGATCAATGCCAGCGCACAAATGAAGAACAGCGCGATCACCAGCAAATGGCCCACGACGAAGATCTTCTCGAATTGCTTCATGTCCGGATCCGCAGCCAGCGTCTGCGGGCGAGCATCGCCTGCCGCGCGTAAGGCCGATGCGAAGATCGCGGGTCAGGTGGAAGCGCGGCCGGCCTCGTAGGCCTGCAGGTGGCACCAGGCCGTCGCCAGCAGCGCTGCGTCCTGCCCGGCGCTCCGCGCCCGATGCAGCATGTCGCCGACGATATGCGCCGCTTCCACGCGCTGCCCGGCTTCGAGGTCGCGCAGCATCGAGGCTTTGACCGGCGATCCGGCCTGGACAAGCGTGCCCAGTGCGATCGATTGCGTTTGCGCGGACACCGGCTGTCCGGCCGCTTCGGCGACTGCCAGGCATTCGCGATACAAGGCCTGCATGAAATCGCGGCCGCCCTCGCCCGCCACGATCGTGCCGACGTCGGCGCGCATCAGGCAGGTGCCGGCCGCGAGTGTGGTGAGGAAGGTGTACTTGTTCCAGAGTTGCTGGTTTATGTCGGAAGCAGCCAGATGATCAAGGCTGGCCCGCGCGCACAGATTCGCGAACCCACGCACGCACGCACTGTCGGGATCGCCGTCGCGCTCGCCGAAAGTGATCGACGCGGGTTTGCCGAGATGCATCACCTCGCCATTCGGACCCTTGGTCGCGCTGATGAAGCACAGGCCACCGAGTACGCGCTCCCGGCCGAAGCGCGCATCCAGCTCTGCGTAGTGCAGCAGGCCGTTGAGGATCGGCATGACCGTGGTGCGTTCGCCGACCGCCGGCGCGATCGCATCGAGCGAGCTGTCCAGGTCGTAGGCCTTGCAGCTGAGCAGGACCAGGTCGAATGGCTTTTCGGTAGCGAGCGCTTCCAGCTTGTCGGCGACGACATGCGCGACCTGGAAGTCGGCATCGCCGAGCGGGCTACGGATCTGCAAGCCGTGTTGCTCAAGCTGCAATGATCGCGCCGGGCGCACCAGGAAGGTGACGTCGGCGCCGGACTGGGCGAGCCGGCCGCCGAAGTAGCCGCCGGTGCCACCGGCCCCTAACACTAGAATTCGCACGCGATGCACTCCTCGCTCTTGTAGAGCCGAGCTTGCTCGGCTGCTCCGTCCGGTTCCACGCGAAGATCCAGAAGAGCAGCCGAGCAAGCTCGGCTCTACGGGTTATCAACTGCGCAGGCCGACGCCGCGCTTCAGCAACCACAATCCCAGCGCGCCCAGTCCGATCACGAAACCCAGCATCAGCGTGTAGGCGATCCATACCGGCACGTCGCTGGTGCCGAGCAGGCCGTAGCGGAAGGCGTTGACCATGTAGAAGATCGGGTTGGCGTGGGTCATGGCCTCGGCCCACGGCGGCAGCAGCTTGACCGAATAGAACACGCCGCCCAGGTAGGTCAGCGGGGTCAGGATGAAGGTCGGCACGATGGCCACGTCGTCGAACTTCTTCGCATACACCGCGTTGATGAAGCCGGCCAGCGAGAAGATCGTCGCGCCCAGCAGCACCGTGGTGAAGGTGATGAAAGGATGCGGGATGCGCACCTTGGTGAATAACATCGCGATCACCAGCACGATGGCGCCGACCATCAGCCCGCGCAGCACCGCACCGGCCACGTAGCCGCCCAGGATCACCCAGTTGGGCATCGGGCTGACCAGCAACTCCTCGATGTGGCGGCCGAACTTGGCGCCGAAGAAGCTGGAGGAGATGTTGCCGTAGCTGTTCTGGATCACGCTCATCATCACCAGGCCGGGGACGATGAACTCCATGTAGGTGTAGCCGCCCATGTCGCCGATACGCGAGCCGATCAGCCCGCCGAAGATCAGGAAGTACAGGGTCATGGTGATCGCCGGCGGCACCAGGGTCTGGCCCCAGATGCGCAGGATGCGCATGATCTCGCGGCGCACGATGGTGCCGAGGGCGACGAAGTTCTTCTGCAGGGAGGTGGTAGCAACGGCCTGGGTCATTCTCTTCTCATTATCTTTTGCGTTTGCTCATGCCCCCTCCCTTGCGAAGCAGGGGAGGGTTGGGGAGGGGTTGGCTTTTGATCTTGCTCGTCGTTCTTCTCAATGCAAGGTCAACCGCAGGATCAAAAGCAGCCCTTCCTGGCCCTCCCCTGCTTCGCAGGGGAGGGGATTGGTCATGCTACCTGTGCCCGTTTCGCCGCCGCTTCATCGCCGGTCAGGCGCACGAACAGTTCTTCCAGCCGGTTGCTCTTGGTCCGCATCGAACGCACGCGGATGCCGGATTCGTTGAGCGCGGCGAACACGCGGTTGAGGTCCATCGCCCGCGGCATGTCGAGGTCCAGGGTATGGTCGTCGGTCGCCACCAGCGTGGTGCCCTCGATGGCGGGCAGCCGCGCCGGCAGTTCGCCGTCGATGTCGAACACGAAGCCTTCCACGTCGAGCTTGGCCAGCAAGGCGCGCATCGGTCCCTGTTCGACGATGGTGCCGCGATCGATGATGGCCACGTTGCGGCACAGGCTTTCCGCTTCCTCCAGGTAATGCGTGGTCAGGATGATGGTCGTCCCCGCCGCGTTGATTTCCTTCAGCGTCTTCCACATGCCGCGGCGGATCTCGATGTCCACGCCGGCGGTGGGCTCGTCCAGGATCAGCAGCCGCGGCCGGGTCATCATCGCCCGGGCGATCATCAGCCGGCGCTTCATGCCGCCGGACAGCGTGCGCGACATGCTGGTGGCCTTGTCCCAGAGCTGGGCGCGCTTGAGCTCCTCTTCGGCCCGCACCAATGCTTCGGCGCGCGGCAGACCGTAGAAGCCGGCGTAGTTGACCAGGATGTCGAGCGGCTTCTCGAACATGTTGAAGTTCAGTTCCTGCGGCACCAGGCCGAGCAGGCGCATGGCGCCGTCGCGGTCCTGCGCCAGGTTGACCCCGAACACCTCCACTTCGCCGGCCGATTTGTTGACCAGCGAGCTGACGATGCCGATCAGGGTCGACTTGCCGGCGCCGTTGGGCCCGAGCAGGGCGAAGAAATCGCCGGGCGCGACCTGCAGCGACACGCCCTTGAGCGCTTGCACGCCGGTGTCGTAGGTCTTGCGCAGGTCGGTGATGGAGAGTGCGGGCGTACCCGCGGGAACGACGGCTTGGGGAGCAACCATTTGAGGCCTTGCGGCGCCGACGCGGCGCCTGGAGTATGCAAGCGCTTATTATAGGCGTCCCGTCGGGCCGGCCCCGGCACCAGACTGTTCCGGTTCCGACTCTTGGCCATCGTCCATTTCCCGCTCAAGTTGGTTGAACGCCGCATGCTGGCGCCCTCGGTCGGTCATTACGTGTTCGCCCGCGACGACGGCCAGCCGCTGGACTTCATCCCCGGCCAGTTCATCCAGGTGCATTTCAGCTACGCCGACGGCACCGCGGCCAAGCGCAGCTACTCGCTGGCCACCATCCACGACCATGCCCTCGGCGCGGGCGAAACCGTGGAGATCGCGGTCAGCTACGTCGCCGGCGGAGCGGCCACGGCCTTGTTCGAAGGGCTCGAGGCCGGCGGCCGCATCGATGCCAGCGGGCCCTACGGCCGCTTCTGCCTGATGCCGGGCGACGCGAACCGGCGTTATCTCTTCATCGGCACCGGCACCGGCGTCACTCCGTACCGGGCGATGCTGCCGCTGGTGGAAAAACTGATCGTCGAACGCGGCATCGAAGTGGTGTTGCTGTACGGCGCGCGCACGCCGGAAGAACTGCTGTACGGCGACGATTTCCGCGCCTTCGCCGAGAAGCATCCGCAGTTCCGCTTCGTGCCCTGCTTCTCCCGCGAACTGCCCGAAAATCCCCACCCCGATGTCCGCCGTGGGTACGTGCAGCAGTTCCTGGCCGAGTTCTCGCCGAACCCGGACACCGACATCGCCTACCTGTGCGGCAACCCGAACATGGTCGATGCCTGCTTCGAGGCGCTGAAGGCCGATGGCCTGCCGATCCCGCAGATCCGGCGCGAGAAGTACGTCTCGTCGAAGTAGCCGCCTCCCTTCTCCCTCCGGGAGAAGGAAAACCAGTGCCGTGCCTTCAGTCACATCCGCCGCCCGTCTCCGTCATGCCAACATACGGGCCTTGAAAGGCCGCCCACCGGAGACGCCATGCGTCGGATACTGATCACCGCTGCCCTGCTGGCCATCGCCTGCGCGCCCGAAGCGCAGGCGCGCAAGCTGGGCTCCCTGGACTTCAAGGCATGCTCGCTGAGCACGCCCTTCTCCGGCGACGCCATCGCCGCGCAATGCACGACGCTGCAAGTGCCGGAAAACCCGGCCGATCCGAACGGCCGCAAGATCGGGTTGAAGATCGCCTGGATCACCGCAGACCGCGACGATGCGGCCGAGCCGGACCCGGTGTTCATGCTCGCCGGCGGACCCGGGCAATCGGCGCTGGAGTCCTATCCGCAGACCGCCAACGCCTTCGCCGAAACCCGCAAGAAGCGCCACATCATCCTGGTCGACCAGCGCGGCACCGGCGGTTCCAATGCGCTGACCTGCAAGGAGCCGTTCGACGAAACCGAATTGCCCACCCCGCAGGCGGCCAGCGACTACACCACGCGCTGCCTGGCCACGTTGTCGAAACGCGCCGATCCCCGCTTCTACACCACCACCGAAGCGATCCAGGACCTGGAGACGGTGCGCAAGGCGATCGGCGCGCCGCAAATCAACCTGGTCGGCATCTCCTACGGCACCCGCGTGGCCCAGCAATACGCGGCGAAGTACCCGCAAAGCACGCGCACGATCGTGCTGGACAGCGTGGCGCCCAACTCGCTGGTCCTGGGCAACGAGTTCGCACGCAACCTGGAAGACGCCCTCGACCTGCAGTTCGCGCTTTGCGCCAAGACCCCGGCCTGCGTGCAGCGCCTGGGCAATCCGCGGGAAAAACTGCGCGCACTGATGACAAAACTCGAAGCCGACCCGCCGCTGGTGACCTACCGCGACGGCATCACCGGCGAAGGGAAACAGGAAAAGCTCAGCCCCGCGATGGTCGCCGGCCTGGTCCGCATGTATGCCTACATGCCGCTGGCTTCCTCATTGCTGCCGCTGCAGTTGAACGAGGCCGCCAATGGACGCTACGACGCCTTGATGTCGCTGTCGAAGATGCTCGGCGAGCAGATGTCCGACAGCATCACCCTGGGCATGCAACTGTCGGTGATCTGCACCGAGGACGGCAACGAGCTGAAGGCCAATCCCGCCGATGAAGGCACCCTGCTCGGCAACGACTTCGCCAACTACCTGGTCGCGCAATGCGCGGTCTGGCCCAAGGGCGTACGCCCGGCCGGTTTCCGCGCGCCATTGAAGGGCAACGTGCCGGCGCTGCTGCTGTCCGGCGAATTCGATCCGGTCACTCCGCCCCGCTACGGCGATGCGGTAGCCAAGACCCTGGCCAATGGACGCCACCTGATCCTGCGCGGCCAGGGCCACAACGTGATCGGGATCGGCTGCATGCCGAAACTGATGGCCCAGTTCATCGAGGGCGCCGACGCGAAGAAACTCGATGTGAAGTGCCTGGAAAAACTTCCCTACACGCCGCCTTTCACCGACTTTTACGGATGGGAACCATGATCCGGAAGTGGAGAGGCAGGAAGAGGGGAGTCGGAAAACCCGATTCGTGAAACCTGGCCACTCCGCACAAGGAAGTAACAACCGCATTTGCTTTTCCTCACTCCTCACTCCTCCCCACTCACTCCTCCCGGCATCCCCATGATCCAAGTACAAGACTTGCACAAAGCCTTCAAGACCAAGAAGTCGACGGTCAAGGCCGTCGACGGCGTCGGCTTCGAAGCCCGCGATGGCGAGATCACCGGCTTGCTCGGGCCCAATGGCGCCGGTAAGACCACCACCTTGCGCATGCTCTACACGCTGATGAAACCGGACAGCGGCAAGGTGCTGGTGGATGGCGTGGACGTGGCCGTTGATCCGGAAACCGTGCGCCGCGCACTGGGCGTGTTGCCCGACGCGCGCGGCGTGTACAAGCGCCTGACCGCACGCGAGAACATCACCTATTTCGGCGAATTGCACGGGCTGGATGCTGCGACGATCGCGCAGCGCACCGAGCGGTTGGTGCAGGCCTTGAACATGCAGGATTTCATCGACCGCCGCACCGAGGGCTTCTCCCAGGGCCAGCGCACCAAGACCGCGATCGCGCGCGCGCTGGTGCACGACCCGAAGAACGTGATCCTGGACGAGCCGACCAATGGCCTGGACGTGATGACCACCCGCGGCCTGCGCGAATTCCTCAAGCAGCTGCGCGCCGAAGGGCGCTGCGTGGTGTTCTCCAGCCACATCATGCAGGAGGTCGCGGCGCTGTGCGATCGCATCGTGATCGTCGCCCGCGGACAGGTGGTGGCCTCCGGCACCGCCGACGAACTGCGCGCGCAGACCGGCGAGGAAAATCTCGAGGACGCTTTCGTGAAAGCGATCGGCTCGGAAGAAGGACTGCACGCATGAAATCCATTCGTACCCTGCTGACCGTGATGCGCAAGGAATTGCGCGACATCTTCCGTGATCGCCGCACCCTGCTGCTCGCGCTGGGCATGAGCCCCTTGCTGGCGCCGATCCTGTTGGTCGGTCTGGGCACGCTGGGCGAAAGCCGGGCCCGCAGCCAGATCGAGAAGCCGCTGGAGTTACCGGTGGTCGGACGCGAGCACGCGCCCAACCTGATCGCCTGGCTGGAAGGCCAGAACGTGGTGATCAAGGCGCCGCCCAAGGACATCGCCGCGGCCATCGCCAACCAGGAGGAAGACGTGATCCTGCGCATCGGCGCCGATTTCCCCGGGCAATGGCGCAAGAGCCTGCCTGCGCCGCTGGAAATCATCCGGGACAGCACCCGCCAGGATGCGGAGATCCCGGCCAAACGCCTGCAGGCCCTGCTCTCGACCTATGGCGGACAGACCGGTTCGCTGCGATTGCTGGCGCGTGGCGTGAGTCCCGGCACGGCCACCGCGATCCAGATCCGGCAGACCGACCTGGCCACGCCCGAGGCGCAGCGCGGACGGATGCTGTCCTTCATCCTCCCCTATTTCCTGATCATCAGCGCCTTCCTCGGTGGCGCCGCGCTGATCCTGGACGCCACCGCCGGTGAGCGCGAACGCCAGTCGCTCGAGCCTTTGCTGGCCACACCCGCGCCGCGCGGCGCCATCGTCAGCGGCAAGATCGCGGCGGCTTGCGCGCTGGCCCTGGCCTCGCTGTTGTTGACCCTGCTGGCGTTCAAGCTCGGCGCCCTGCTGTCGCCCACCGTGGGTCGGCAGATGGAAGTCAGCTTCATGGCGATCGCCCAGTTGCTGCTGATCCTGGTGCCGATGGTGTTCATCGGCACCACCTTGCTGACCTACCTCGCCGCCTCGGCCAAGAGCATGAAGGAAGCGCAAAGCCACATGACCTGGCTGATGCTGCTGCCGATGCTGCCGACCATCGTGTTGATCGTGAATCCGGTGAAGACCCAGCTGTGGCAGTTCGCGGTGCCGTTCCTGGCCCAGAACCAGCTGATCCTGAAAGTCGTGCGCGGCGAAGCGATCGGCTTGCAGCAATGGGCGATCTACCTCGCGGCCGGCTTCGGCCTGGCCGCGATCCTGTGGTTCGCGGCGACGCGCCGCTACCAGCAGGAACAGCTGGCGATCTCGGGGTAACGGAAGCGGGTACGCACGGCATCCCGTTTCCGGCTTGCCCGCGTGTCTCTCGTTGTAGGAGCGGGCCTTGCCCGCGATGCTCTTCCCACAACTGCGCAAGAGCATCGCGGGCAAGGCCCGCTCCTACAGTGGCGATGGTTTTCCCGGCGCTCAGCGAAAAAAAAAGGCCGGCATTGCCGGCCTTTTTCATCCTTGGCGATCCGGATCAGCCCGGATTGAAAGCCAGCGTGCGGCGGGTGGTGGTCGGCGCGTCGATCGGCTCGAACCTCCAGCGGCGCACCGCGTTCAACGCCTCGCGGTCGAACACCCGGGCCGGGGTGGCGCGGACCACGCGTGCGTTGGTCACCGAGCCATCGGTGCCGATGGTCAGTTCCACCAGCACTTCGCCGCTGGTGCCGGCGCGCAACGCTTCCGGCGGATAACGCGGCGACGGGGCGCTGACGACCTTCAGTGTCGGCGCGGCGGCCGGCTTCGGCGCGGGCGGCGGCGCGGCGGCGGCCGCTTGGCGTTGGGCGGCGGCGGCGGCCTCGCGTTGCGCGGCGGCGGTACGTTCGGCTTCCGCGGCGCGGGCCGCATCCTGTTGCTGCTGGGCGGCCAGCGCGGCGGCGGCCTGCTGCTGCTGTACGGCCTGCTGCGCCAGGCGCTTTTCTTCCAGCGCCTTGGCTTCCGCGTCGGTGACTTCCTTGGTCTTTTCGTTGGCCAGGCGCGCGGTGACGGCCTGCTGGGCGGCGGCGATGTTCTGCTTCAGGCGGGGCAGCGACGGCGCCTTCGGATCGGCCTTCTCGATCAGCGCGGAAAGCCGCTGGGCCTCGACGAAATCCTCGCGGGCGATGCTTTGTTCGGTGGCGATCACCGTGTACGGCATCAGGTCCGTCAGCGCACTGGTCACGGCCGCGTCGTTGGGCAGCTTGTCGCGCAATCCCAGGTAGTACTCGACGGCGTTGTCGCCACCGGGCGCGTAGATGCGGTTCTCGCCCAGCGCCTTGGCGGCGGCGGCGCGTAGGTCCTCGGCGCCCATGGCCTGGACCTGGGCGGAAACGGCCGGTGCCGGTGGCGCCGCAACCGTGGCCGCAGCCGGCGTGGCGGCAGTGGTGGCTTCGGTGCCGGCCTGCTCGTCCTTGGAACAGGCCGCAAGCGCGACCAGCAACGACAGCGCGACCCAACGCGAGTTCTTGGAAACCGTGGCAAAAGACATTCGTTTACTCCCCAGACAAACCATTTGGATAACCCCCGACTGACCCCAGACGACTCAAGCATGAAGCATGCCAGCGCATTTGTCGGCTTCCCAGCCTATTTGCCGATGCAGAAGCTGGAAAAAATGCGCCCAAGCATGTCGTCGGCCGAGATCTTCCCCGTGATCTCGCCCAAGGCCTCATGGGCCAGACGCAATTCTTCGGCGGCCAGTTCCAGCATTTCGTGACGTAGTTCACCGTTTGCCGCTTCGGCATGGGCCTGGGCCCGACGCAAGGCCTCGACATGGCGGCCGCGTGCGGAGAACTCGCCGGCGCTGGCCTCTTCCGTGTTGCCCATGGCCAACCCGCGCAGACGCTGATGCAGGGTTTCCAGACCCTGGCCGCTGACGGCCGAGACCCGTACCGCACCGCCTATGCCCCCATCGCCGATATCGCCCGCCGGCGGGGCCAACAGGTCGCTCTTGTTGTGGATCAGCAGGCGCAGCGGCACCGCCGCGATGTCCGCCTCGACCGCGGCCAGGCCGACGGCGGGGTCGCGGGCATCCACCACCACCAGCGCCAGGTCGGCGGCTTGCAGTTCGGCCCGGGCCCGGCGCATGCCCTCGCGCTCGATCGCATCGCCGCCCTCGCGCAAACCGGCGGTGTCCACCAGCGTCAGTTCCAGACCATCCAGGCGCATGCTTTCGCGCAGCACGTCGCGGGTGGTGCCGGGGACATCGGTGACGATGGCGCGATCGCTGCCGGACAGCGCGTTCAGCAGCGAACTCTTGCCTGCGTTCGGCGGGCCGACGATCACCGCGTGCAGGCCGTCGCGCAGCTTGCGGCCACGCTCGGCCTCGACCAGCAGTTGCGCGAGATCGGCCTGGGCCTGCGCAAGCCGCAGCTTGACCGCTTCGCCACCGAGCGTGTCCAGCGATTCGTCGGCGAAATCGATCGCCGCTTCCACATGCACGCGCAAGCCCGACAGGCTCTCGGCCAGCGCATCCACGCGTTGCGAGAACACCCCGTCGAGCGCGCGCCGCGCCGCGCGCGCCGCGCGCGCGTCGGAAGCGGCGATCAGGTCGGCGATGGCTTCGGCCTGGGCCAGGTCGAGGCGGTCGTTGAGGAAGGCGCGCTCGCTGAATTCGCCCGGACGCGCCGGGCGCGCACCCAGCGCGCAGGCGCGTGCGACCAGTTGCTGCAGCACCACCGGGCTGCCGTGCGCCTGCAGTTCGACCACGTCCTCGCCAGTGAAGCTGCGCGGCGCGGGGAACGACAGCGCGATCCCGTCGTCGATCGTCTCGCCATTGCCGTCATCGAAACGCACATGGTGCGCATGGCGCGGACGCAGTCGGCGGCGGCAGAGGTTTTCGGCGATCGCCAGCGAGCGCGGCCCGGAAAGCCGCACGATGCCGACGCCGCCCGCGCCCGCCGCGGTGGCGACGGCGACGATGGTCTCGGGACCGGATCTGGCAACAGGCGCGGATGAAGTCATGGCCGGAAGTCTTGCATATCCGCAAAAGAAAACCCGCCTTGCGGCGGGTTTCCCGGGGGATGCCTGCGTGGGCCTACTTCGCGGCGATCGTCTTTGGCTTGCCCTTGTCCTTATCCTTCTCTTCGGGCGCGCCCGGCATCTTCAGGTGCCGGCCCAGCCACCACTGCTGCAACAGACCGAGGCTGCCGTTGGTGACCCAGTACAGCACCAGGCCGGACGGGAACAACGCCATCATCCCGCCGAACACCAGCGGCATGAACTGCATCATCTTCTGCTGCATCGGATCCATGCCCACCGCCGGGGTCATCTTCTGCGTGCGCCACATCACCAGCATGTTCAACGCCGGCAGGATGAAGTACGGATCGCGCGCGGTCAGGTCGTGGATCCACAGGAACCACGGCGCCTGGCGCAGTTCCACCGATTCGTTGATCACCCAGTACAGGGCCAGGAAGATCGGCATGGTCACCAGGATCGGCAGGCAGCCGCCCATCGGGTTGATCTTCTCCTTCTTGTACAGCTCCATCTGCGCCATCTGGAACTTCTGGCGGTCGTCGCCGTAGCGCTCCTTCAGCTGGGCGATGCGCGGTTGGAACTGGCGCATCTTGTTGGCGCTGCGGTACTGCGCGGCGGACAACGGCCACAACGCCAGCTTGACCAGCACCACCAGGCCGATGATCGACCAGCCCCAGTTGCCGAGCAGCGAATGCAGGTGATTGAGGATCCAGAACAATCCCTGGCCGATCACCGCGAAGATCGAGAAGCGGCTGTAGTCGACCGCGCGTTCCAGGCCGGGCACGTTCTGCGCCTTGATCTGCTGGACCAGCTTGGGACCGACATAGAGCCGGGCTTCGGTCGTGGCCTGCTGGCCCGGCGCCACCACCAGGTTGCCGGTCCACTTGTCGCGGATCAGGCTGCGCGGCGTGCCGCTGCTGGTGTCGAGCTCCAGCTGCATCACCGACTTGTCCTTCGCCTCCGGGATCCAGGCGCTGAAGAAGTGATGCTGCAGCATCGCGATCCAGCCGCCGGTCACGCCCATCGAATTCAGCGCCGCATCGTCCTCCAGGTAATCCTTGAACGGACGGCGCTCATAGGCCTTCTGGTCGCTGTACCAGGTGGCGCCGGTGAAGCTGAAGGATTCCGGATTGGTCATGCCGCTCTTGACGATCGGCGGCGTGCGGATCAACTGGCGATAGATCGCGCCCTGCCACGGCGCGCTGCCGGCATTGGCCACTTCGTCCTTCACCGTTATCGCGTAGCTGCCGCGCTTGAGGGTGTAAGTGCGGCGGATGCTGACGCCATCGGGGCCCTGCCACAGGAACGGCACGGAAACCTCGGTCGCGTCAGCGGCCAGCACCACGTCGGATCCCGGATGCTCGGCCACGAAACCGGTGAGATGGTTGGGCGCCGCGCCGTTCGGGCTGACCCAACCGCTTTGCGCCGCATAGAAGTGCGCGGGATCCTGGCTGAACAGGTTGACCGGCCGACTGCCGGCGGCCTTGCTCTGCGGATACTTCAACAAGTCGGCTTCGAGCACGCTGCCGCCATCCAGGGTCAGGCGCAGGACATCGGTGCTGACCACCACGCGCGGACTCGAAGCGGTGGCGGCTGCGGCAGTCGCGGGAATGGCCGTACCGCTGGCTGTCGTTTCGACCGCCGCCGTTGCGCTGGGAACGTTGCTGGACGAAGACGGCGCTGCCTCGACCTGCGCGCTCGGCGCCGCCGCCGGCGCGGGCTTGGGTGCGTTGAACTTGCCCCATTCCATCCACAGCAGGGTCGCCACCATCAGCCAGGCGAAAATCAGGAAGACACGGGTCTGGTTCATCGGGCAGGCATTCTCAACCGGTGGAAACGTCCGGTTTGGGCGTGTTGCTGGAAAGGGAAGGAAGCGAAGTGGAGGAAGTTGATTCCTTGACCGGCGGCATTGTGCCGGGCGCGGCCGATGCGGGCAATGCGCCGGCGCGCACCAGCGTGCGCAGGAAGGTTTCGCGCAACTGCGCGTTGTCGGCCTTGCGCGCCGCCACGCGCGCGACCAGCACATAGTCGCCGCCGGGCAATTGCCCGCGCAGTTTGCGGAACTGGTCGCGGAACACGCGCTTGATCCGGTTGCGGCCGACCGCGTTGGGATCGACCTTGCGCGATACCGCCAGGCCCAGTTTCGCCGGCGTTTCGCCCGTCAGCCAATGCAGGCTCAGCAGCGGATCCGAAGTGCGGCGCGCCTGAGCGAACACGCGAGCGTATTCGGCACCCGTGCGCACCCGCGCCGCGGGCGGGAAAGTGGCGCTCTTCACCCGGGACGGAGTCACGCGAGACGGGATCACGGATACGAAAAAGTCCGCACAGGACTGCGCGGACTCTTGCGAAGGACGGGCATGGATGGACTCGGCCGCAGCTGCGGCAGGGCCATCAGGCGCTCAGGCGCGTGCGGCCCTTGGCACGGCGACGGGCCAGGATCTTGCGGCCATCGGCGGTCGCCATGCGGGCACGGAAACCGTGGTCGCGCTTGCGCTTGAGGTTGCTGGGTTGGTAAGTGCGCTTGGTGGCCATGGGGCCCTCGGGCGGGTTGCAATGGAAAGAACCGGTAATTCTATAGGGCCGACCAAGCCCGGGTCAACTCCGCCGTAGCCTGCCTTTGCCGGGCGCGCACGCGCCACTGGATCGATCGGGCGGCGAATGCCGCTACCCGATGTCTATGGCTGGAAATATGCCGCGATGCGGCGCGTGATAATGTGACCGACTGTATTTCACCCGCGTCCCGCGCGATTCCTCTTGCCGCGCACGCCCTCCAGAAGAACCGATTGCTGCCCTCGATGGATGCCTGGCCCCGCTGCCTCGAACGCCTGGAAGCCGAACTGCCGGCGGAGGATGTCCACACCTGGCTCAAGCCGCTGCAGGCCGAACAGCGCCTGGATGCCATGGTGCTGTACGCGCCGAACGCGTTCATCGTCGAACAGGTCCGCGAGCGCTACCTGTCGCGGATCCAGGAACTGCTCGGCCATTTCGCCGGCCATCGCGATGTTTCGGTGGAAATCGGATCGCGCGCGCGCATCGCCGAACCGGCGCCTTCGGCCTCGACCAGCGCCAGCTTCGCCGCCGCCGAGCCTTATGCCGGCAATCTGGATTCGCATTACAGCTTCGACAATTTCGTCGAAGGCCGCAGCAACCAGCTCGGCCGCGCCGCCGCCTGGCAGGCCGCGCAGAAACCGGGCGACCGCGCCCATAACCCGCTGCTGCTGTACGGCGGCACCGGCTTGGGCAAGACCCACCTGATGTTCGCCGCCGGCAACGAACTGCGCCGGCAGAACCCGAATGCGCGCGTGCTGTACCTGCGCTCGGAACAGTTCTTCAGCGCGATGACCAAGGCCCTGATCGAGAAATCGATGGACCAGTTCAAGCGCCGCTTCCAGCAGGTGGACGCACTGCTGATCGACGACATCCAGTTCTTCGCCGGCAAGGACCGCACCCAGGAGGAGTTCTTCCACACCTTCAACGCGCTGTTCGACGGCCGCCAGCAGATCATCCTGACCTGCGACCGCTACCCGCGCGAAGTGGAAGGCCTGGAACCGCGGTTGAAATCGCGGCTGGCCTGGGGCTTGTCGATCGCGATCGAGCCGCCCGACTTCGAGACCCGCGCGGCCATCGTGCTGGCCAAGGCGCGCGAGCGCGGCGCGCAGATTCCCGACGACGTGGCCTTCCTGCTGGCCAAGAAGATGCGCTCCAACGTGCGCGACCTGGAGGGCGCCTTGAACACGCTGACCGCGCGCGCCAACTTCACCGGCCGCGCGATCACCCCCGAATTCGCCCAGGAAACCCTGCGCGACCTGCTCCGCGCCCAGCAGCAGGCAATCAGCATCCCCAACATCCAGAAGACCGTGGCAGACTATTACGGTCTGCAGGTCAAGGACTTGCTGTCCAAGCGGCGCACGCGCTCACTGGCGCGACCGCGACAGGTGGCGATGGCCCTGGCCAAGGAACTGACCGAACACAGCCTGCCCGAGATCGGCGACGCCTTCGCCGGTCGCGACCACACCACCGTACTGCACGCCTGCCGGCAGATCCGCAACCTGATGACCACCGACGGCAAGCTGCACGAGGACTGGGACAAGTTGATCCGCAAGCTCAGTGAATAAAAGGCCCCAGGCTCTGTGGATAAGTTGGGGATGGAAACGGCCTGCAAAGTTATCCACAAGTTGTACCGGCGTCCAACGGCCCATAGTACCGGGTTTGAATTCACCGAAAAACATAGTTGATTCAAGGTGTTATGCTGGTTGTCCACTGAATTCGGCGCAACCATCACCACCAGTTTTTGATTTATTACTCTTTTAAAGATCCAGTGCATAAGGGGCCAGCACCACATGCGTTTCAGTCTGCAGCGAGAAGCCTTCCTGAAGCCGTTGGCACAAGTCGTCAACGTGGTCGAACGTCGGCAGACCTTGCCGGTCCTCGCCAACTTCCTGGTCCAGGTCCAAGGCGGGCAACTCTCGCTGACTGGTACCGACCTGGAAGTGGAGATGATCGCGCGCAGCGCGGTCGATGACGCCCAGGACGGTGAAACCACGATCCCGGCGCGCAAGCTGTTCGAGATCATCCGGGCCCTGCCCGACGGCAGCAGGATCACCGTGAGCCAGACCGGCGACAAGGTCACGGTGTCGGCCGGGCGCAGCCGCTTCACCCTGGCGACCCTGCCGGCCAACGATTTCCCCTCGGTCGATGAAGTCGAAGCCACCGAGCGGGTCAACGTGCCGGAAGCCGCGCTCAAGGAACTGATCGAGCGCACCGCCTTCGCCATGGCCCAGCAGGACGTGCGTTATTACCTCAATGGCCTGTTGTTCGACCTGGGCGACAAGCTGCTCCGCTGCGTGGCCACCGACGGCCATCGCCTGGCCCTGTGCGAAACCCCGCTGGAAGGCGCCGCCGGCGCCAAGCGCCAGATCATCGTGCCGCGCAAGGGCGTGACCGAGCTGCAGCGACTGCTGGAAAACGGCGACCGCGAACTGGAGCTGGAGATCGGCCGCAACCACATCCGGGTCAAGCGCGACGACGTGACCTTCACTTCCAAACTGATCGACGGCCGTTTCCCCGACTATGCCGCGGTGATCCCGATCGGCGCCGACCGCGAGGTCAAGCTGGATCGCGAAGTCCTGCGTGCGGCCCTGCAGCGCGCGGCGATCCTGTCTAACGAGAAGTACCGCGGCGTCCGGGTCGAAGTGTCGCCTGGCCAGCTCAAGATCAGCGCGCACAACCCGGAGCAGGAAGAAGCCCAGGAAGAGATCGAGGCCGACACCAAGGTCAGCGACCTGGCCATCGGCTTCAACGTCAACTACCTGCTGGATGCGCTCTCCGCCTTGCGCGACGAACACATCATCATCCAGCTGCGCGATGCCAATTCCTCGGCTCTGGTGCGCGAGGCCAGCAGCGAGAAATCGCGGCACGTGGTGATGCCGCTGCGCCTGTGATCGAGCTGTTCCACGTGGAACACGCACTGCCTCGCCCGGGATTCTCCGGGCGAAGTCGTTTTGGGGCCACGCAATGCATGTAATCCGGCTGACCGCTTCCGGCCTGCGTCGTTTCGATTCGGCGTCGATCGATCCTGCCCCTGGCCTGAACCTGATCACCGGCGATAACGGCGCCGGCAAGACCAGCCTGCTCGAGGCCCTGCACCTGATGGCCTATGGCAGGAGTTTTCGTGGGCGGGTGCGCGACGGACTGGTGCGCACGGGCGCCGAGGCCGTGGAAGTCTTCGTCGAATGGCGGGAAGGAGCCGAGGCCCGGCACCGTCGCGCTGGATTGCGTCACACCGGTCAGACCTGGGTGGGGCGCCTGGACGGCCAGAACGTAAGCCAGCTGGGCGAGCTCTGCGCGGCGCTTGCGGTGGTCAGTTTCGAGCCAGGCAGTCATGCACTGGTGACCGGCGGCGGCGAACCTCGCCGGCGCTTCGTTGATTGGGGCTTGTTCCACGTGGAACCCGGGTTCCTGCCGTTATGGCGTCGCTATGCCCGTGCGCTCAAGCAGCGCAATGCCTTGCTGAAGTCGGGCGCCGGCGGCCCGCAGCTGGATGCCTGGGACCATGAACTGGTCGAGACTGGCGAGCCGATGACCCGCCACCGCCAGCATTACCTGGAGCAATTGCAGACCCGCCTGTTGGCGGTCGCCGGGGACCTGGTGCCGGCCCTGGGCGCGAGCAGTATCGAATTCCAACCAGGTTGGCGCAGCAGCGAATTGTCCCTGGCCGACGCGCTCCTGCTGGCGCGCGACCGCGACCGTGGGGTGGGCTATACGACTGTCGGTCCGCACCGCGCGGATTGGCGGATCGACTATGCAGGCCATCCCCACCGGGAATCCCTTTCGCGCGGGCAAGCCAAGCTCTCCGCACTCTCCGCCTTGCTGGCGCAGGCGGAGGACTATGCCCAGCGTCGTGGCGAATGGCCGATCGTGGCCCTGGATGACCTGGCTTCCGAACTGGACCGCAACCACCAGCGTCGGGTCCTGCAACGACTCGTGGGCAGCGGGGCCCAGGTCTTCGTTACTGGCACCGAGTCGCCTTCAGCCTTGACTGAGCTGGAAGTGGCGCCCACCTGGTTTCACGTGGAACACGGCTTGATCCAGCTTCGCTGAGTGGCGGGTGTCTGGAGTGGCCGGTAGTCGAAATGCTATAATTCCTGCCTCACTCCCTATAGCTAATGTGTAGCGCCTCCCTTCGCGTCGACCCGCGAATCCGGCCTGCACAGAGGCCAGCAGCCGACCCCGAAGCGAATGACCGAAGAAACGACGACACCTGTCCCCAACGGCAATTACGATTCCAGCAAGATCACCGTCCTGCGCGGACTGGAAGCGGTCCGCAAGCGACCGGGCATGTACATCGGCGACGTGCACGACGGCACCGGTCTGCATCACATGGTGTTCGAGGTGGTGGACAACGCCATCGACGAGGCGCTGGCCGGCCACGCCGACGACGTGGTGGTGAAGATCCTGGGTGACGGTTCGGTCGCGGTCTACGACAACGGTCGCGGCATCCCGGTCGACATCCACAAGGAAGAGGGCGTCTCGGCGGCGGAAGTCATCATGACCGTGCTGCATGCCGGCGGTAAGTTCGACGACAACAGCTACAAGGTATCCGGTGGCCTGCATGGTGTCGGCGTGTCGGTGGTCAACGCCTTGTCCGAGCACCTCTGGCTGGATGTCTGGCGCGACGGTTTCCATTACCAGCAGGAATATTCGCTGGGCGAGCCGCTGTATCCGCTCAAGCAACTCGAAGCTTCCGACAAGCGCGGCACCCTGTTGCGGTTCAAGCCGGCCAGCGAAATCTTCAGCGACGTCGAGTTCCATTACGACATCCTGGCCAAGCGCCTGCGTGAGCTGTCGTTCCTCAATTCCGGGGTCAAGATCACCCTGAGCGACGAGCGCGGCGAAGGCCGCCAGGACCTGTTCCAGTACGAAGGCGGCATCCGCTCGTTCGTCGAACACCTGGCCAAGCTGAAGACCCCGCTGCATCCCAATGTCATCTCGGTGACCGGCGAAGAAAACGGCATCACTGTCGACGTGGCGCTGCAGTGGACCGATTCCTACCAGGAAACGATGTTCTGCTATACCAACAACATCCCGCAGAAGGATGGCGGTACCCACCTGATCGGTTTCCGCGCCGCGCTGACACGCACGCTGACCAATTACATCGAGCAGAGCGGCATCGCCAAGCAGGCCAAGATCACCCTGTCCGGCGACGACATGCGCGAAGGAATGATTGCGGTATTGTCGGTCAAGGTGCCGGATCCCAGCTTCTCCTCGCAGACCAAGGAGAAGCTGGTCAGTTCCGAGGTCAGGCCGGTAGTTGAGCACACGTTCGGTGCACGTTTGGAGGAGTTCCTGCAGGAACACCCCAATGAGGCCCGCGCCATCACCGGCAAGATCATCGACGCCGCCCGCGCCCGCGAAGCCGCGCGCAAGGCCCGCGACCTGACCCGCCGCAAGGGCGCGCTGGACATCGCAGGCCTGCCCGGCAAGCTGGCCGATTGCCAGGAGAAGGATCCGGCGCTGTCGGAACTGTTCATCGTCGAGGGCGACTCCGCCGGCGGTTCCGCCAAGCAGGGCCGCAACCGCAAGAACCAGGCGGTGCTGCCGTTGCGCGGCAAGATCCTCAATGTCGAACGCGCGCGCTTCGACCGCATGCTGGCCTCGGCCGAGATCGGCACCCTGATCACCGCGCTGGGCACCGGCATCGGCCGCGACGAATACAACCCGGACAAGCTGCGCTACCACCACATCATCATCATGACCGACGCCGACGTCGACGGTTCGCACATCCGCACCCTGTTGCTGACCTTCTTCTACCGGCAGATGCCGGAGTTGATCGAGCGCGGCCACATCTATATCGGCCTGCCGCCCCTGTACAAGCTGAAGCAGGGCAAGCAGGAGATGTACATGAAGGACGACGCGGCGCTCAACCTCTACCTGGCCAACAGCGCGGTCGAGAACGCCGGCCTGATCCCCGCCGAGGGCGAGCCGCCGATCAGTGGCGAAGCGCTGGAGAAATTGCTGCTGTCCTTCGTCGGCGCCCGCGAGGCGATCGCCCGCAACGCGCACCGTTACGATCCGGTCCTGCTCGAATCGCTGATCGATTTCACCCCGCTGGACATGGAGCACCTGAGCCGGAACATCGACGAGCGACGCGAACTCGATGCGCTGGAATCCAAGCTCAACCGCGGCGGCATCGGCAGCGCGCGCTATGCCTTGAAGCTGCAGTCCGCTACCGAACAGCGTCCGGCGGCATTGCTCGCCACGCGCAAGCATATGGGCGAGGAACTGATCCAGGTGCTGCCGGTGACGGTCTTCGAATCCGGCGAACTGCGACCGCTGCGCGAAGCCGCGTCGATGCTGCATGGCCTGATCCGCGAAGGCGCGCAGATCGTACGCGGCAACAAGACCCAGCCGATATCGAGTTTCGCCGAAGCGCAGGCCTGGTTGCTGGAGGAAGCCAAGAAGGGCCGCAGCATCCAGCGCTTCAAGGGCCTGGGCGAAATGAACCCGGAACAGTTGTGGGATACCACGGTGAATCCGGACACGCGCCGCCTGCTGCAGGTACGCATCGAGGATGCGGTCGCCGCCGACCAGATCTTCAGCACGCTGATGGGCGACGTGGTCGAACCGCGCCGCGAGTTCATCGACGCCAACGCGCTGAAGGTTTCCAATCTCGACGTCTGAATCCAGCGAAGCGGCAGTGATCGAAGGGCGGGGGCCACCGCCGCTTCCGGCGCCGGTCCCGCGCCCGGTTCGGCCGCTCGCGGGATTCTTTCTGGACCTGGCGATCGCCATCGGCGCGATGCTGTTCCTGTCCGTGGCCTGCGGAATGGCCTGGGCCATGTTCGAAGGCGTGCGGTTCGCGCTGCAGGGCGGTGCTGCACCGGATCCGGCGTCGCTCATGCGCTCGATTGGCCAGCCAGGCGCCCTCGCCATGATCTGGATGACTCTGGTCAGCACCGGCGGCGCGGCCCTGGTGGTGTATTTGTGGCGTCGCCGGGCCACGCGCGCCGAACGCACGGCTTCGATCCAGGCAGCGCGGAAACTCTCCACCTGGGGCTGGGTGCTCGCCACCGCTGCGGCCACGTTCCTGTTCAGCACCGCGATCACCAGCCTGTCGCAGTCGCTGGGCGTGAAACCGGAACCGACCAACCTGGCGATCATCGAAGCGGCGTTCCTCACCAACCCGGTGTTCCTTGCCCTGTTCGGCGTATTGATCGCGCCTGCCTACGAGGAACTGCTGTTCCGCAGGGTGCTGTTCGGCCGCCTGTGGGCCGCCGGACGCCCCTGGCTGGGCGTGGCGCTGAGCAGCGCTGCCTTCGCCCTGATGCATGAAATCCCGGGCACCACCGGCAACAGCTGGCAGGCGACGGGCGTGCTGTGGCTGACCTACGGATTCATGGGCGCGGCCTTCGCCCTGGTGTACTGGCGAACCCGCACGCTGTGGGCTTCGATCGCCGCGCATGCCCTGAACAACGCCGTGGCCCTGGCCCTGGTCAGGTTGTATGGCGGCGGCTGAACCCGTGGGTTTGACGAAAAGTTAAGGCAGAAACCAGCACACTTGCCGCCCGAATCAGGGGTATCGAGATGAAACGTTGGTTTCTTTCGGCCGCAATCATCGCCGCATTGGCGGGTTGCGCCACCACCACTTCTTCCACGGGTCGCACGCAACTCGTCGGTGGCGTGTCCCAGGAACAACTCAACCAGTTGGGCGTGCAGGCTTTCACCGAGGCCAAGAGCAAGGGCCCGCTGAGCAACGATGCGAAGCAGAACGCCTACGTGCGCTGCGTGGTCAATGCGCTGGTCCGGCAGTTGCCGGCGCAGAACCGGTCGGTGGCGTGGGAAACCGCGATCTTCGCCGACAAGGAACCCAATGCCTTCGCCTTGCCGGGTGGAAAGGTCGGGGTGAATACCGGCATCTTCACCGTGGCCAGGAACCAGGATCAGCTCGCGGCGGTGCTGGCGCACGAGATCGGTCACGTGGTCGAGCATCACCACGACGAACGCATCACCCGGCAGATGGGCGCGCAGGCCGGCCTCGGCATTGCCGGCGCCGTGCTCGGCGCCCGTTACGGCCAAGGCGCGGCCGATGCGACCAGCCAGTTCGGAGGTTTGGCCGCGCAAGGGCTGTTCCTGTTGCCGGGTTCGCGCACTCAGGAAAGCGAAGCCGATGTGGTTGGCCAACGGTTGATGGCCCAGGCCGGCTTCGATCCCGCGCAGGCGGTCAACCTGTGGCAGAACATGATCGCCGCCGGTGGCAGTCGTCCACCGCAATGGCTGTCCACCCATCCCGATCCCCAGTCCCGCATCCAGGAATTGCGCAGCCGTGCGGGAACCCTGGCGCCGAGTTACCAGCAGGCGCGCGCCGCAGGGCGCGTGCCGAAGTGTGGATGAGCCCGGGTTTGCTGCTTCGCAGCACACAACCCGGTTCGCAACCCGCATCTTTCCGACCCGTGTCTGTTTCTGGTAGCGTTGCCGCCCCCGCGCAAGCGTCGTCGGCAACCGCACCGGCTCTTGCAGTCCCAACGAGGTGATCCCCATGCAGTTCCGCAATTTCAAACATGCCTTGCTCTCCCTGACCATCATCGGCGTGTTGGGTGCCGCGGCGGCAAGTAGCGCGGTCGAGCGTCCTTCCGACCGCGCCGAGCGCAACCAGAAGAAAGGCTCGGAGAAGCAGGAGGTCCTGTATCCCGACGCCACCCGCGAAGAGCCCAAGACCAAGGGCGCGGCGAAGGTGCAAGCCAAGCTGCAGAAATTGGTGGGCGCTTACAACAAGGACGATTTCGCCGCGACCCGCACCCAGGCCGACGAACTGCTGGCCAATCCCGCGGCTAACGATTACGACAAGGCGGTGGCCGCGCAGCTGGCGTCGCAGGCCGCCTACAACCTCGACGATACCCCCGCCACGATCGCCTACCTGAAACAGGCGGTACAGCTGAATGCGCTGGACAACAACAACCACTACCAGCTGATGTACATGCTGGCGCAGGTGCAGCTGCAGGAAGACCAGTACACCGAAGGTCTGGCCACGCTCGATCGCTATCTCACCGAGACCAAGTCCAAGAAGCCGGAAGACCTGGCGCTGAAGGGTCAGGGCCTGTACCAGGCCGAACGCTATGCCGAGGCGATCCCGGCCCTCAAGCAGGCCATCGAGACCTCGCCCGAGCCCAAGGACAACTGGCAGCAATTGCTGATGGCCTCCTACGCGGAAACCGGGCAGTCCGGCGACGCCATCCAGATGGCGGAAAAGATCGCGGCCAAGGCCCCCACCGACAAGAAGGCGCAGATGAACCTGGCGACGGTCTACCTGCAGGCCGACAAGTTCGACCAGGCCGCCGCGGTCCTGGAAAAACTCCGCGCCGCTGGGCTGATGACCGACGAGAAAGACTATCGCCAGCTCTACACCACCTACGCCAACATGGACGGCAAGGAAAAGGAAGTCATCGCCGTGATCAACGACGGCATGCAGAAAGGCATCCTCAAGCCCGACCAGCAGACCTACCTGGCCCTGGCCCAGTCCTATTACTATTCGGACCAGATCCCGCCGGCGATCGAGGCATGGAACAAGGCCGCGCCCCTGTCCAAGGATGGCGAGACCTACCTCAACCTGGCCAAGGTGCTCTGGCAGGAAGACCGGATTCCCGAAGCCAAGCAGGCGGCGAAGTCCGCGCTTGAAAAAGGCATCAAAAAGCCGGAAGAGGCAAAGAAGATCATCGCCCTGCCTTGAGCGGGCAAGCGGGAATTAGAGTTTCCGCACGCCGAAAAGATGGTACTGGCGTGGGGGATTGGTATAAGCTGGCTCATCCGCTGACGTGAAAGTCAGCGGTCCCCAAATTCTACTGACGCCGACTCGTCGGCCCAAGAAATGTGAGTTCATTAGGCGCATGGCTGAACAACTGGTCATAAACAGATATCGGGAAGACGAGCCACAAACCGGGCTGAACTGGCCGCGCATCATCGGCATGGCTTTCGTCATCGCCCTGCATGCGGCCGCGTTCCTGCTGCTGCTGATCCCGGCGGTGGCTCCGCCGGCGGACAAGGATCAGGAAGTAAAGACGACCGTCACCATCGTCGACGCACCGCCGCCGCCGCCGCCGCCGCCGCCGCCGCCGCCGAAGACCGACACGCCGCCGCCGCCGGTGAAGAACCTGGCGCCGCCGAAGCAGACGCCGTTGCCGCCGCCGCCGGAAGCGCCGCCGATCGATGTCGCCGAACCGCGCCCGACCGACGTCTACACTCCGCCGTCGCCGCCCGCGCCGCCCGCGCCCACGCCGGACATCGGCGCCAGCGTCGACATCTCGTCCAAGAACATGAATCCGCCCAAGTATCCGCCGGCCGCCGCGCGCGCCGGTATCCAGGGCACGGTGATCCTGATCATCGACGTGGACGCCAACGGCAATGTCACCAATGTCTCGGTCGAGAAATCGAGCCGCAATCGCGACCTGGATCGTGCCGCGATGGATGCCGCGCGCAAGTGGCGCTTCAATCCCGGCCAGAGCAACGGCCAGAAGTCGGCGGGGCGCGTGCGTGTCCCGGTTGACTTCAAGATGTAAAACGCGGACAAGCTTAGGTCCGGAAACACAGCTTCAACCCAAACCGCCACACCCTCATCATCACAAATAAAAGGTAAGCGTCATGCTGCAGGAAACCACCGCCGCTGCTGGAGGCACCAACGCCGCCCAGGCCCTGAACAACATGGGCTTCGAGCATCTGATTCAGGAAATGACCTCCACCCCGGGCGGTTACGTTGTTTCCTGGGTCGTGCTGATCACCCTGGTCGTCATGTCCGCGCTGTCCTGGTACTGGACGGTGATCAACTTCATCAGGAACATGCGCCTGAAGAGCCATGCCGATCGCGTCACCGCGACGTTCTGGGACACGTCCAACGCGCAGGACGCGATCCGCCTGATGGAAGAACAGCCGCGCAACGAGCCGTTCTCCAAGATCGCGCTGGATGCCGCCCAGGCCGCCGCGCATCACCAGCGCAGCGAAGGCGCTTCGGGCCTGGCCGAATCGCTGAACCGTTCCGAGTTCGTCGATCGCGCGCTGCGCCAGGCGGTAACCCGTGAAAGCTCCAAGCTGCAGGCCGGCATGACCGTGCTGGCGACGGTCGGCGCGACTGCTCCGTTCGTGGGTCTGCTGGGTACGGTCTGGGGCATCTACGGCGCCCTGATCCGCATCGGCCAGTCCGGCGAAGCCTCGATCGGTGCCGTGGCCGGTCCGGTCGGCGAGGCGCTGATCATGACCGCGCTCGGCCTGTTCGTGGCCATCCCGGCGGTGCTGGCGTACAACTTCTTCAACCGCACCAACAGCGCCACCAACGCCAGGTTCGATACCTTCGCGCATGATCTGCACGACTTCTTCGCCACCGGCTCGCGCGTTCGCTGAGCCGGTACGTCCAAGCGCATACAGATCAATAACGGAGCCGAAGCATGGCCTTCAGTAGTGGTAACGACAGCGGCGGCCCGATGGCCGAAATCAACGTCACGCCCCTCGTGGACGTGATGTTGGTATTGCTCATCATCTTCATCATCACCGCGCCGCTGATGCAGCATAAAGTGAAGGTCGAGCTGCCCAAGGCCAACCTGGACCAGAAGGAAAATCCTTCCGGTCCGAAGACGCCGCCGATCACCTTGGCGGTCACCGAAGACGGATCGCTGTACTGGAACGACGAACCGGTGACCAAGGAAATCTTGGAATCGCGTCTTTCCAGCGCGGCGCAGCTGACCCCGCAGCCTTCGCTGAACCTGCGTGGCGACCGCACCACCAAGATGCGCACGATCAACGAGGTGACCAAGATCGCGCAGGACCAGGGCATGCTGGACATCGGCTTCGTCGCCACCAAAGACAGGGGTAACTGAGCCATGGCATTCGCAACCGGTTCCGGCAAGGGCAAGCCGATGGCCGATATCAACGTCACGCCCCTGGTGGACGTGATGCTGGTGCTGCTGATCATCTTCATCGTCACCGCGCCCATCGTGACCTATCCGATCGAAGTCGATCTGCCGCAACGCGTGATCAACCCGCCGCCGCAGTTGAGGGAGCCGCCGCCGCCGATCGATCTGCGCATCGACGCTTCCGGCCAGGTGAACTGGAACAACAGCCCGGTCGCGACCACGGAGCTGCAGGCGAAGATGGAAAACGAAGTGCAGCGGGATCCGACCAACCAGCCGGAGCTGCGCATCGACGCGAACCCGGACGCGCAGTACGACGTGATGGCCAAGGTGCTGGCCGCCGCCAAGAACGCGCGGATGCAGAAGATCGGATTCGTGCAGCAGCAATAAATCGTCGCCTGCGCGGGACCGCCGTTTCTCCACGCCACCTTCGGGTGGCGTGTTTGTTTGAAGAGCCGCCCGACAACCGCTGCCCCGCTTGCAGCAGGACGATGGCGGGCGTAGCGTGGGGCCACCACCGACGCCAGGAGTCCGCCATGGCTTTCTCCGCTTCCGCCCGTGATTCGATGGTCGCCGAAATGAACATCACCCCGCTGGTGGACGTGATGCTGGTGTTGTTGGTGATCTTCATGGTGTCCGCGCCGCTGGTTTCGCAGCCTATCCAGGCAAGCCTGCCGCAATCGACTCCTCCGATAGACACCACCAGGCCGCAAAACCTGCGGTTGACGGTCGGCGACGATGGCTCGTATCGACTGGACGACCGCATGTTGACGACCACGGAGTTGTGGCAGCGGCTTGACGATGCGGTGCTCTCCGATCCCCGGACCACGCTGCAGGTCAGCGCCACTTCCAATGCGGACTACCAGCGCGTGGTGACCGCGTTGGCTGAAGCGCGCCAGCGCGGGATCGCCGATATCGCCGTGCAACAACCCTAGAGAGGCCCACCACGGCGGAAAGTTGCTTCAACGCTGCCCGGAAAGGAGATCGAGGTAGCGGTGGATCGTGCGCTCCAGCCCGGCGTACAGGGCCTCGCTGATCAGGGCATGGCCGATGGATACTTCCAGCACGTCCGGGACGGCCTCGAGGAAATCCACCAGGTTGGCCTGGCTGAGGTCGTGGCCGGCATTGACGCCCAAGCCCAGCGTGTGGGCCTGGTGGGCGGTTGCCACGCAGGCATCCAATGCGTCCCGGGCATCGCCCGACGCCTGTGCTTCGGCGTAAGGACCGGTATAGATTTCGATCCGGTCGGCGCCGACTTCGCGGGCGCGGTCCAGACCGGCTCCTCCCGCATCGACGAACAGGCTGACCCGGCAACCGCAGGCCTTGAGCTCGGCGATCAATGGGCGCAGGCGTTCGGCATCCTGCTCGAAATCGAAGCCGTGATCGGAAGTGAGTTGCCCATCGTTGTCGGGCACGAGGGTGGCCTGGGCAGGCCGCACCTGTCGGCAGAGCGCCAGGAACCCGGGATAGCCCGCGCGGGCGGGCGCGAACGGATTGCCTTCCACGTTCAGCTCGACCCCGTGCTCCTGGGTCAGTCCGGCCAGTGCCAGCACATCGGCGTGACGGATGTGGCGCTGGTCCGGCCGCGGATGCACGGTGATGCCGTGGGCGCCGGCGTACAGGCAGGTGCGTGCGGCGCGGACCACGTCGGGTTCGCCGCCGCCGCGCGAATTGCGCAACACCGCGATCTTGTTGACGTTGACGCTGAGCGCGGTCATCGCATCGCAACCCTCGCTGGCAGCGCTGGTTTCACGAGCCGTGCGGAGGTTCGGCCGGCGACTGCAATCCGGCCTTGCGCGCCTCGGCTATCTCGCGCAGGCGGCGCAATTCCACCGGGTCGATCATCTGACTTTCGTCGCGGCTGCTGTCGCCGATGCGGGCGGCATACAGGCCCATCGCCCAAGCGACGAAAAGCACCAACGACACCAGCAGGCAAAGCACCATCAACCAGGTCGGGCCGGACACGAAGGCGCCGATCAACGCGCCGATAGCTATCAGCAGGAATAACCAGTGCATGTTCAATCCCCCTCCGATGGATGGCGGAAGTTTACTATTTTGATCCGGCCGAAACGCCAACCCTTTCACAACATTCACAGCAACGGCGACAGCAGGCGGGCCAGTGCTTCAGGCAGCCGGTTGCGCCAGAACGAGCGGCTGCGCAGGTCCTGGACCGGCTCCGACGCGGCCATTTCCTCCTCGCAAAGCCGGGCCAGATCCGCGGCGATCCCACGGTCGCGGAACAGCATGGAGATCTCGAAATTCAGGCGGAAGCTGCGGTTGTCGAAGTTGGCGCTGCCGATGATCGCCAGGCCGTCGTCGCAGAGCAGGGCCTTGGTGTGCAGCAGGCGCGGGCCGTACTCGTAGATCCTGATCCCGGCCGCCAGCAGTTCGTCGAAGTAGGACCGCGCGGCGTAGGTCACCAGCCGCGAATCGCTCAGCTTCGGCACCATCAGGCGCACGTCCAGCCCGCCGAGGGCGGCCGAGGTCAGGGCCATGCGCGCGGCCTCGCCGGGGACGAAGTAGGGGGTCACCAGCCAGACCCGCGTCCTGGCCTCGTGGATGGCGGCGACGTGCAGGCGATGGATCGCTTCCCACGAGGAATCCGGCCCGGAGATCAGCACCTGGGAAGAAATCGTGCCGCCACTCCCGGGCTCGGTCGCATTCCACAGCAAGGTACCCTCGAAATCTTTGCGCTGCTGCCCGGTGGCGTAAGCCCAGTCTTCCACGAACACCACCTGCATGCTGCGCACCACGTCGCCTTCCAGGCGCAGGTGCAGGTCGCGGTAGGCATCGGCGCGCAGTCTTTCGTTCTCCTCGTCGGTGATGTTGATGCCGCCGGTGAAGGCGATGCGGCCATCCACCACCATGATCTTGCGATGGGTGCGCAGGTTGAGCCAGGGGCGGGTGAACGGGCGGAACCTGGTGGGGTGGAACCAGGCGAATTCGCCCCCGGCATCGAGCAACGGCTGCAGGAAACGCCGACTGACTTTCGAAGAACCCACCGCATCCATCAGCAACCGCACCTTGACCCCGGCGCGCGCGCGTTCGACCAGCGCATCGCGCAGGCGCGTGCCAGTGCGGTCGGGCATGTAGATGTAGTACTCGAGGTGGATATGGTTGGTCGCCGCCGCCACCGCTTCGATCAGGGCATCGTAGGTCGCGGCGCCATCAACCAGCAGCCGTACCGAAGTGGCGGAGGAGGGCGGCAACCCGGTCGTCGCCTGGCCCAGCAAGGCCAGCTCCGAGCAGTTGCCATCGACCGGACAGATCGCATCATGCGAATCCAGTCCCTTGCGCGAGTGATGACGGCGCAGGCGCTGGCGGGTGATCTTCTGCGGGCCCAGCAGGAAATAGATCAGGTAGCCCAGGTACGGCAGCATGGCCAGCGACAGCACCCAGCTCAGCGTGGCCACCGGTTCGCGCTTCTGCAGCACGATCCAGCCGCACAGCAGCACGATGTAGAGCAGCCACGCCAGGGTCAGGTACAACTTCAGGTGCGGGATCGCCCACAAGGCGATCCACAGGTTCTGGAGGGTTTCGGACATGCGCCGATACTAGCCGGTGTCGCCGGGTTTGAGACGCGGCGGAGCTAGGCTTTTGCCATGGGCGAGTTGATCAAGGGCCGCGGTTCCACCGGTTACCTGCCGGGCCGCTTCGAAGTGACGGTCAGCGAAGCCGTCGACGACGGTTGGCATGGCGAAGGAGAGGCTGAATTCGCCCCGGTCCTGCCCCGGACCCAGGTCCGCGAGGAAATCGCGCGCAGCATCATCACCCGCAACCAGTCGCCGGATATTCCCTTCTCGCAATCGCTCAATCCGTACCGCGGTTGCGAACACGGTTGTTCGTATTGCTTCGCGCGCCCGTCGCACGCCTACCTCGGCCTCTCACCCGGGTTGGATTTCGAGACCAGAATATTCGCCAAGACCAATGCGCCGGAGCTGCTGCGCCGCGAGCTGGCCAAGCCCGGCTACCAGGTCAGTCCGATCGCGCTGGGTATCAACACCGACGCCTACCAGCCGATCGAACGCAAGCTGCAACTGACCCGGCGCATCATCGAAGTGCTGGCGGAAACCAGACATCCGTTTTCGCTGATCACCAAGAACGCACTGGTCACCCGCGACCTCGACCTGCTGCAGCCGCTGGCGCGCGAAAACCTCGTGCGTGTGCATTTCTCGGTGACTTCGCTGGACAACCGCCTGTCCGCGGTACTCGAGCCGCGCGCCTCGGCGCCGCATTCGCGCTTGCGGGCGATCCGCGCAATGCGCGAGGCCGGCGTCCCGGTCGGGGTGATGGTCGCGCCGGTCATTCCGTGGGTGAACGACCACGAACTCGAAGGCGTGCTGGAAGCGGTGCACGAAGCAGGTGCGGAATCGGCCGGCTATGTATTGCTGCGCCTGCCGCACGAAGTCGCGCCGTTGTTCCGCGACTGGCTGCAGACCCACGTGCCCGATCGCGCCGCGCACGTGATGAGCACCATCCAGCAACTGCGCGGCGGCAAGGATTACGACTCGACCTTCGGCAAGCGCATGCACGGGGAAGGCGTGTATGCCGATCTGCTGCAACGACGGTTCGCGCTGGCGATGAAGCGCATCGGCTTCAAAGCCAGGAATCCGCGCGGACTGGATTGCAGCCGCTTCATCGCCCCGCGCAAACCGTCGCCGCAGGGCGAGCTGTTCCGACCCCTCCGGGGATGAAAGAGACGTACATTGCTGGAAACGCCAAGCTCGGTGAAACCAATGCGCACGGAGCAGGGGAATGCGCGTGCAAGCGTAGGCTTCAGTGTCATTGGCTTGGGGAAGCAAGACAATCCAGCCGGGCCGATCACGGTTACGCGTGCCCGTCCGATTCATCCATGAAGGGGAAACGAATGAAACTCCGTTCCATTGCGGCTACGGCCGTTCTGTTCGCTACCGGTATCGCGGGTGGCTACGTCGCGCAGAAGGCAGTGCCCTCGCAGTACCGCGACAAGGACAAGCAGGAGGCGGCGCGCGCCTTGCTTGAAGTGGCCAGGATCCAGGCCGGCGACGGCAGCTGGGAGCGGATCGCGATCGGCCGTATCTATTTCCTGGGCGGTTCCAAGCCAGAGGGCCAGGCCATCTTCGACAGCGTGCTCAAGGATGATCCCGAAGCAAGCGATCTTTTCCGGATAGCGCGGGTGTACCGGGAGGCGGGAGATTGGGAACAGGCCAAGGCGCTGTTCGAACGTTCCCTGCGCGAGAACCTGAAGGACAGCAAGGGAATGGCAGAGGTCGGCGCTTACTATCTACTGGCCGGCGATCGCGCTTCCGCGGAAGCATGGTTCGACCGCTCGTTCAAACGCGACGACGAGCTATGGTCGACCGTGGCGGCGGCAGGCGCCTACCTTGGTGTGGCACCGCAGGAATAGGGCGATTTGGAAAGCGCGCACAGGCGCAGGCAGGAGCGCGCGCGGTTGAGTCCTGTAGAGCCGAGCTTGCTCGGCTGCTTTGCAGGCTCATGCGGACAAGCAGCCGAGCAAGCTCGGCTCTATGGGGCGTCAGCTTCCTGCGTAGAGCTTCTCCGCCGGCTGGAACAGGATCCAGCTGGTGGCGATGAACTTGTCGCCGCCCTGCGGACGGTTGCCGCGATGGGTGTGGGTGAACGCGGTCGGCGCGATCAGCAGGCTGCCGGTGCGCGGCTTGACGCGCCGGGCCTGGTAGAGGAATTCGGTTTCACCCTCGGCGAAATCGTCGTTGAGGTACAGCGTCCACAGCAGATGGCGGTGCAGCGTTTCCGCATTCGCCGCGCGCGGATAGAGTTCGCAATGCCAGTAAGGATAGCCGCCCTCATCCGCGCGATAGTGCTGCAGATTGATGCGGCCGGGCCTGAATACGCTGGACGCGATGCGCGACAGCTCGGCATCGTCCATCGTGGTCATGTGCCGCTGTTCAAGGCGCTCGAATGCGCCGTTGCCGGCATTCCGTTGCACCATCAGCGGAGCGATGAGGGCATGGTTGTAGCGGCGCAGATAATCCAGCAAGCGCAGGAACACCGCCTGGTTCAAGGTCTGTTCCACATCGCGCCAGTCCGGCCGTCCGCTGATGCAGATATCGCGGCTGTGCTTCAGTTCCGGGTAGCAACCTCCGCCCACCAGTCCGGGGCGCTCCTGGCCGCTGGCCTCGAAGCGCTGCAACAGCGAACGGCAGACCTGCTGGTCCAGCACGCCATCATAGATCTCGATGAAATCCCCGTTTACGCTCATCCAGCGACTCAACGCCACTAAGTTCCAGTGCGGTTGTCGTGGAAAATTTCAGCATAAAAAAACGGGTCTGGAGAGTAACCCCGAGTACAATCTTTTTCCGTGCCACGGACGCGATTCCACGCCATGGCAGCGCAAGGCGGGCAAGCCGATAACGAACGCCTCTGCCGACCCGGCTGCGTCCTCCGTCCGGCTTCAGCCGTAGAGCTTGTCCGCCGGCTGGAACAGGATCCAGCTGGTGGCGATGAACTTGTCGCCGCCCTGCGGACGGTTGCCGCGATGGGTGTGGGTGAACGCGGTCGGCGCGATCAGCAGGCTGCCGGCGCGCGGCTTGATCTTGCGCTGCTGGAACAGGAATTCGGTTTCGCCCTCGGCGAAATCCTCGTTGAGGTACAGCGTCCACAGCAGGTGCCGGTGCAACGTTTCGGCGCCCGGATCGCGCGGGTACAACTCGCAATGCCAATACGGATAACCGCCTTCGCCTGCGGAATACCATTGCAGGTTGATCGCGCCCGGACGCAGGCAGGTACGCGCGAGTTCGGCCAGGGAAGGGTCGTCCATCGTCGCGAAATCATCGGCCTGCAGTCTTCGCAATCCGCCGCCGGCATCGTGTCGTTGCAGCATCAACGGCGAGATCAACACCTGCGGATACTTGCGCAGGTAGCCGAGGACACCGACGAACACGGCTTCCTGCAGCCGCCGGTCCACGTCCGCCCAGCTCGCATCGCCGCTGATGCGCAGGTCACGGCTGCGCTTGAGCTCCGGATGGACACCGCCACCGACGCGACCGGGTTGCAGCGTGTCGCTGCCACGCAACCGGGTCACGATCGCGGCGCAGGTGTCGCGATCGATCGCGTCTTCGATGACCTCGATGAAATCGATCGCCGGCTCCATCAGGCCGAGGCGACCGCCGTCGCGTGATAGCGCTCGACCGCGGCGACTTCATTGCGCGAGCCCAGGAACACCGGCACCCGCTGGTGCAACTGGGTCGGGGCGATATCGAGGATGCGTCCGCGCCCGGTGCTGGCCGCGCCGCCGGCCTGTTCCACCAGCATGCCCATCGGGTTGGCCTCGTACATCAGGCGCAGCTTGCCGGGTTTGGACGGATCCTTCCTGTCCCACGGATAGATGAAGATTCCGCCGCGGGTGAGGATGCGGTGCACGTCGGCGACCATGCTGGCGATCCAGCGCATGTTGAAGTCCTTGCCGCGCGGTCCTTGCTTGCCGGCCAGCAGGTCTTCCACGTACTGCTGCATCGCCGGTTCCCAATGGCGCTGGTTGGAGACGTTGATGGCGAACTCCGCGGTCTCATCGGGAATACGCATGTCGCCCTGGGTCAGCACGAAAGCGCCCTGTTCGCGATCCAGGGTGAAGGCGTGGGTGCCGTGGCCGACGCTCAGCACCAGCATCGTGCTCGGCCCGTAGATGCAGTAGCCCGCCGCGACCTGCGCGGTGCCGGGCTGCAGGAAGTGTTCGTCGGTGGGCGTGGTCACGCCGTCCGGGCAACGCAGCACCGAGAAGATGGTGCCGACCGAGACGTTGACGTCGATGTTGGAGCTGCCGTCCAGCGGATCGAACAGCAACAGGAAGTTGCCGCGCGGGTAGGCGTCGGGAATCGGCTGGCAATGGTCCATTTCCTCCGACGCGCACGCGGCCAGGTGCCCGCCCCAGGCGTTGGCCTCCAGCAGGATGTCGTTGCTGAGCACGTCGAGCTTCTTCTGCGCCTCGCCCTGCACGTTGCCGGTGCCGGCATCGCCGAGCACGCCGCCCAGCGCGCCCTTGCTGACGGCGATGGAAATGCTGGTGCAGGCACGCGCCACCACGGCGATGAGCTGGCGCAATTCAGCATTGATGCGGCCGGCGCGTTGTTCCTCGATCAGGTAGCGGGTCAGGGAGATGGAAGCGGCAGGGTGGTTCGACATGGCGTCCGGGCTTGAAGAAGACGCGGGCATTGTCCGGTCTTGGGCGGGGGATGCAAGCGCGTGGCAGAATCCGGAAGATGCCAGCGGAGCTAAGCAGTGCCTGAAATCACCACGACCGTGTTGCTCGGGTTCTCCTCGGCGCTGGGCCTGGGCCTGCTGATCGGGCTGGTGCGCGAGCGCGGTCATAGCGTCAACGCGCACGCCATCGCCGGATTGCGCACGCATGCGCTGGCGGCGCTGGCGGCGGCGGTGTCGGCATGGCTCGGGCCGCCGGTGTTCCTGCTCGTGCTCGGCGTGGTCGGGCTGCTGGCGGCGCTGGCCTACCGGGCCACGCACGCGGACGATCCGGGCCTGACCAGCGAGATCGCGCTGGTGCTGACTTTCCTGCTCGGCGGGCTGGCGATGCGTTCGGCGGCATTGGCGACCGGCCTGGCGGTGCTGGTCGCGGTGCTGCTGTACGCGAAGGAGTCGCTGCATCGACTCAGTCGCGATCTCCTGAGCGAGCGCGAGGTGTCGGATGGCTTGATGCTGCTGGCGGCGGCGCTGGTGGTGTTGCCGGTCCTGCCGGACCGCAGCCTCGGCCCTTACGGCGCGATCAACCTGGCCACGTTGTGGAAGCTGGTGGTGCTGGTGATGGGGGTGAGCGCACTAGGCCACGTGGTGCTGCGTATTGTCGGCAACCGTTGGGGCTTGGCGGTGGCTGGCTTCTTCGCCGGTTATGTGTCGTCGACCGCCGCGGTGATCGGCTTCGGCCAGCGTGCGCGCGAAACCCCGGCCCTGCTGCGTTCGGCGGTGGCCGCGGCGCTGCTGGCCAACCTGGCTTCGCTGAGCCTGTGCGTGCCGATCCTGTGGGCGATGTCGCCGCCGCTGGTGATGCAGATGTTGCCGGAACTGCTGGCCACCGGCGCGGTGCTGCTCGCCGGCGGCTTGCTCGGGTTGCGCGCCGGCAGCGGCGAGCGGGTTCCGCCGCCCACCGCGCAGAGCCGGATGTTCCGCTTCGCCCACGCCCTGGGCTTCGCCGCATTGGTGGCGGCGCTGCTGCTGCTGTCGGCGACGCTGTCGGCGTGGATCGGGCCGCAGGGTGCGATGGCGGCGGCGATCCTGTCGGCGGCGGGCGAGCTGCATGCCGCCGTGGCCACTCTGGGCAACCTGTCGACGCAAGGCAGCGTGGACGCGGTGCAGGCGCGCTGGCTGATGCTGGGATTGCTGACCGCCAGCCTCGGCGCGAAATCGGTGATGGCCTGGGTCAGTGGTGGGCGCGCCTATGGGATACGGGTCGCTGCCGGCCTGCTGGCAGCGCTGGCAGCGGGTGCATTACTGGTGTGGTTGAGCTGAGATCCGCGTCCCGGCCCGGAGCGGATTTCCTCGCGGGAGCAACATCAGTCGCGACTGACGTCGCCCCCACAACGATGGCGTGAATCAGATGATGCGCAAGGTGATCGCTTTCAGCACCGCGCGGGTGCGATCGCGGGTGCCGAGCTTGTCGAGGATGGTGGACACGTAGTTCTTCACCGTGCCTTCGGCCAGGAACAGGCTGCGTGCGATCTCCTTGTTGGAATAACCGCCGGCCAGCAGGCGCAGGATCGCCACTTCGCGCGGGCTGAAAGTCTCCGTCGGCGTCGATTCGTCGCGGAAACGGAAGCGCGCGCGCACCGGATCGGTGCTGACCGGTTGCAGCAAGGTCTCGCCCGCGGCCACGCGCGCGATCGCCTCGCGCAGGTCTTCCGGCGCGGCGTCCTTCAACAGGAATCCCTGCGCGCCGGCATCGGTCGCGCGCAGCAGCAGGTCGCTGTCGTCGAAGGTGGTCAGCAGCAGTACCGGCGTGGCGTCGCCGCGTTCGCGCAGTTGCAGCAGGGCTTCGATGCCGTCGGTACCGGGCATGCGGATGTCGCTGAGGACCACGTCTACGGGATGCGCCTGCAACTTCTCCAGCAGATCGGCGCCGTCTTCCGCCTCCAGCGCGACCTCGATGCCCTGTTGTTGCAGCAGCGCCCGCAGTCCGGCGCGGACCAGGGCCTGGTCGTCGGCCAGGGCCACGCGGATCGCAGCCTGATTCATGCCGGCAGCCTCGCATCGATGCGCAGTCCGCCGCGCGGGGTGGTGCCCAGGTCGAGACGGCCGCGCAAGGCCGCGATCCGTTCGCGCATGCCGGCGATGCCGTTGCCTTCGCGGATCGCGCCCTTGATGCGGCCGTCGTCCTCCATGCGCAGGACCACCTCGGCGCCCTCGCGGCGCAGGTGTACCGAAAGCCGGTTGGCATCGGCGTGGCGCGCGGCGTTGGTCAGCGCCTCCTGGACCAGGCGCAGCAAGGTCTCAGCCGTGCCGGGGTCGGTCACGCGCACATCGTCATCGATGCGCAATGCAAGCTCCGGCCGCGGCAGCGGCGCGGCCAGCGCGCGCAGGGCGGTTTCCAGGTCCAGGCCGTGTTCGTTGCGCAATGCCTGGACCACGCCGCGTATGTCCGCCAGCAATTCGCCGGAGAGGCGTTCGGCGATGCGCACTTCTTCGCGTTGGCCGAAGGCCGGGTCGGCGGCCAGCGCGCGCAGGTTGAGGCGCATCGCGGTCAGCTTGTGCCCGGCCACGTCGTGCAGTTCCCGGGCCACGCGCAAGCGCTCTGCATCGCGCGCGCTGTCGGCGAGCAGGGCGCGCGTGGCCAGCAGGTCGGCGTTGACCAGGACCAGTTGGTCGCGCGACGACTCGGCGCTCACCGCGTAATGCACGCACAGCGCGGCCAGCGCCTGGAAGCCTACGTTGATCATGACCAGGGTCAACGGCGAGGAAAAGCCGGCCTCGCGGATCAGCAGATAGAAGATCGCGTCCACGATCAGCGCTGCGGCAATCGCCGTCCTCGGACGCCAGGTGGAAAACGCACAGGCGACCCAGATGACCAGCAGGACCTGTGCCGTACCGAGCTCCGGCGCAAGCCGGATCTGGACCAGGGCGGACGTCGCCATCAGGCACAGCAGCGCGCTGCGGATACGCTTGCGATGCTCGGCCATGACGACCATCGTGGTGAAGAAAGCGGTGAACGCCAGCAGGGTCGAGACGGCGAGCAAGGTCACTTCGCGTGGCGTGAAGCGCAGGGAAAGCGCTACCGCGGCGATGGTGAAGAAGCCGGCCAGGTTCAGGGGCTGCAGCAGGTTACGGAAGAATTCGCGCATGGCCACATGCTGGGCGCTGCCGGCATCGATGGCAATGCGCGCGCCGCAGAAAGTGACTTACGGCACTGCGGATCGATGACTGCCGGCATCTGACCGGCGCGCGGTCGCCGCCCACACTGGCCACGTCATCCGCCATCGCCCGAGGACCTCTTCATGAACCACATTCCCGCTGCACGCAGCACGTCGTTTTTCCTGGTCGCGGGGTTGCTCGCCGCGCTGGCCAATGCACCGGTTTCCGCCGCCGAGCTCACCGTTCATCTGCACGGGATCCGCGCGCAAACCGGATTGCTCAAGGTCGCCGTGGTCGATTCGCAGGATGCCTGGGACGGCAAGGCCGCGCCGGTGCACGGCGAAGGCGCACCCCCACAGGGCGAGGACGCCAGCTTCACCTTCAAGAATCTCAAGCCCGGCAGCTATGCGGTGATGATCACCCACGACGAAAACGGCAACGGCAAGCTCGACACCAATGTCGTGGGCATGCCGCTGGAGGGTTACGGCTTCAGCAACAACCCGCAGGTGATGCGCAAGCCGACCTGGGACGAGGCGCGTCTTGAAATCGGCAAGGCCGACGTCGCCATCGACGTCGTCCTGCACTGACCGTCGTTCGTCGGGGAGCATCGCCATGAGCATCACTGGTAACAGCCGTCGCCGTTTCCTGCGCAACCTCTTGTCCGGCGCCACCGCGCTGGCCCTCGCGCCTTCGTTGTTGCATGGCGAATCGGCGTTCGCCGGCGATCCGGCCGCGTTCGCGCGCGGATTGCGCGAGCATCCGTGGTTGGCCGGATGGAAGAGCGTGCAATCCGAATCGCTGGGTCCCAGCGCGATCGAGGTGGAGGGACGCTTGCCCGACGGTTTGGCCGGTACTTTGTACCGCAACGGACCGGCATGGACCGAACGCGCCGGCTTCCGTTACGAACACTGGTTCGATGGTGATGGCATGGTCCATGGATGGAAGCTCGGCGACGGCAAGCTGGTCCACCAGGCGCGCATGGTCGCCACTCCCAAGTTCAGCCGCGAACAGAAAGCCGGGCGCTTCCTGTATCCGGCCGCCGGCACCACCGTCCCCGACATCCAGCCGATCCGCAACAACGACGATGCCAACGCCGCCAACACGTCGGTGTTGACGATCGACGGACGCCTGTTCGCCCTGTGCGAAGCGGGCTCCGCGTTCGAGCTCGATCCCGACCAGCTGACCACGATCGGCCCGGTGACCTGGCGCCCCGACCTGGCCAGCGTGCCGTTCTCCGCGCACCCGCTGGTCGACCGCGATGGCTCGGTGTGGAATTTCGGTGCGATCAGCCTGATGGGCGGTTCCGGCCTGTTCGTCTGGCACGTGGGCGCCGACGGCAAGCTGATTTCAGGCGACGTGCTGGACACGCCGGTGCGCGGCTATCTGCACAGCTTCGCGCAGACCGACCACTATCTGCTGTTCGCGCTGATCCCGTTCGATTACCGGGAAGGACAGGGCGCGTTCTTCGAGCGCCTGCGCTTCCAGCCGGAACAGCCGCTGGGCGTGGCGGTGGTGCCGAAAAATGCACCGGCCACCGCGCGCTGGTTCGAGGCCGATTTCGCCGCGATCTATCATTTCGGCGACGCCTACGAGCGTAACGGCGAGATCGTCATGCGCGCCGTGCAGCACGAGGACATCGAGGAAGCGCGCTCGCCGATGCGACCGGCGATGAACGGTCTTGCGCAGGCGCATGGCGGTGAAGGGAAGTTGCGCGAACTGCATCTGGACCTGCGCAGCGGCAAGGCGGCTTGGCGGGACACCGGCATCGCCAGCATCGAATTCCCGTTGTTCGATCCGCGCAACCGCGGCGACCGCGCCGCCAGGATCTTCGCCCCGACCATCGAAGGCGCGCACTCGGCGCCGTACTTCAACGCGATCGCCGCATTCGATGTGGAACGCGGTCGCCGCCAGGTGCATCGCTACGGCGAAGCCATCCTGGCCGAAGAGCATGTGTTCGTGCCCAGGCCGGGAAGTTCGCGCGCCGATGAAGGCTGGCTGGTCGGCACCTTGCTCGACAGCGCGCGTGGACACAGCGGGATCGCGGTGCTGGATGCGCGACGCGTCGAGCAAGGGCCGCTGGCCCAGGCCTGGTTGCCGACCACCGTTCCGCTGGGATTCCACGGGCATTTCGTGGCGGCTTGACCCGCGAAGTCGGTGCCTATGTGTGTGGGAGCGGCGTAAGCCGCGAAAGGGCCACCGGTAAAGCATCGCGGCTTACGCCGCTCCCACCTCCCACTCCCATAGGGGTCGAGCTCTGCTGACAACAGGCTGTCAGCAGGGCCCACGCATGCTGTCGGAGTGCGATCGGCACGGTACCGGGAAGAAAGCGCATGCAGCATTCCGCGCAGCGAAGCGACGACGGCCGCCACGATTTCGATTTCTACCATGGCCGCTGGCGGGTGCGGAACGTGCGCTTGCGCGAGCGCCTGGCCGGCAGCGACGACTGGGAGACCTTCGACGCCACCCAGGAATGCCGACCGATCCTGGACGGCCTCGGCAACATCGACGATTTCGTCACCGACTGGGACGACGGCTTCCGCGGCATGACCTTGCGCCTGTTCGACCTGCAGGCGAAGCGATGGAGCCTGTACTGGGCCGGCAATCGCAGCGGCGTGCTGGAACCACCCGTGGTCGGCCGCTTCGAAAACGGCGTCGGCCTTTTCGAGGGCGACGATATCCACCGGGGCCGGCCGGTCCGGGTGCGTTTCACCTGGTCGGAGATCAGCGCGGACAGCGCGCACTGGCAGCAGGCGTTCTCGGCCGATGGCGGCCGCAGCTGGGAAACCAACTGGCACATGTACATGAGTCGTTGCGACGGCTGAATCCGTTTTTCATTGGCAACACAAGGAGTCCAGCCATGCACCGGACCGTGGAAATCCGCACCTACAACCTGAAGCCCGGATCGCGCGAACGCTTCGCCCGCATCGCCGGCGAGCAGGTGATGCCCATGCTCGCGCGCTGGGGCACCGACGTGGTCCGCCATGGGCCTTCCGCCCACGACCAGGACACCTATTTCCTGATCCGCGCCTACGCCAGCCTGGACGATCGCCAACAACGCCAGGATGCGTTCTACGGCAGCGCCGAATGGATCCAGGGTCCGCGCGCTTCGATCCTCGAACTGATCGAGGACTTCACCTCGCTGGTGCTGGAACTGGACGCCTCCACCCTCGCCGGCCTGCGCGACGCGAGGCGGCCGGCATGAACATGGGCCCCGACATCCCGGAAGACGTGATCGAGCTCCGCCAATACACGCTCAAGCCCGGGCGCCGCGACGAGTTGATCGACTTGTTCGAGCGCGAATTCATCGAAGGCCAGCAGGCCGCCGGCATGCGCATCATCGGCCAGTTCCACGATGCCGACGATGCCGATCGCTTCGTCTGGCTGCGGGGCTTCACCGGCATGGCCGCGCGCAGGCAGGCGCTGGCCGATTTCTACGGCGGGCCGGTGTGGCAGGCGCATCGCTCGGCAGCCAACGACACCATGCTCGATTCCGACGATGTGCTGCTGTTGCGGCCGGCGTATCCCGGTTCCAACTTCAATCCGTCCTCGACCCCGGAGGAGGGTACCGGCGGGTCGCTGTTCGCGACCCTGCAGCCTTTCGATGCGCCGGTCGGCGACGAGGCGCTGGCGTTCTTCGCCCAGGTGCTGGTGGCGGCGTGGGCGCGGATCGGCGCGCCGGTGCTGGCCAGCTTCAGCACCGAATACAGCGCCAACGATTTTCCGGCGCTGCCGGTGCGCGAGGGCGAGCACGTGCTGCTGTGGTTCTCGCGCCACGCCGATGCCGCGGCCTATCGGCGGCACCAGGCGCAGTTGGCGGAGTGGCCGCGGCTCTCGGCCGCGTGGGCGCGGCTGGCGCCGCGACCCGCGCAGGTCCTCGAGCTGCGGGCGACGCCGCGCTCGTGGTTGCGTGGCTGAAACCATGACCCCGCACCTTTGCATGATCCGACGCGCCCGCGCGATGATGCGCGCATGCGCCGCGCCGACCGTCTGTTCCTGATCATCCATGCCCTGCGCGGCCGCCGCTCCGCCCTGCCCGCCCGCAGTCTTGCCGGGACGCTGGGCGTGTCGCTGCGCACGGTCTACCGCGATGTCGTCGACCTGCAGACCTCCGGCGTCCCCATCGAAGGCGAGGCCGGGGTCGGCTACGTATTGCGCAAGGGCGCGGACATCCCGCCGCTGATGTTCAACGCCGAAGAACTCGAGGCACTGGTGGTCGGCACGCGCTTCGTGCGCGCGTTCGGCGGCAAGCGCCTGGGCCTGGGGGCCAGCGCGGCCCTGCTGAAGATCGAGGCGGTGCTGCCGCCGGAATTGCGCGAACGCTCGCGACGCACCCGCATCTTCGCCCCGGAGCTGGACAGCCGGATCGAGGCCAGCGGCATGATCGATCGCCTGCACGCGGCGATCGAGAACAACGAGGTCCTGCGGCTGGAATACAGCGACCAGTCCGGCGACGCCAGCCTGCGCGAAGTGGAGCCGCTGTGCCTGGCGTTCTGGGGCGGCAGCTGGACCATCGGCGGCTGGTGCCGGCTGCGCAACGACTTCCGCAATTTCCGCCCGGACCGGATCGTGGCCATGGCGGCCACCGGCGAGGTCTTCGCGGAAACGAAATCGCGCGGCCTGGAAGCCTACCTGCAGGCGGTGGGCATGCGCGGCGAAGCGAGGTAATCGGCCGTAGGAGCGACGCAAGTCGCGAAGTCCGCAGAATCAATCTCCTGGACTTCGCGACTTGCGTCGCTCCTGCAGTCGCTTTACGGAATCGTCAGCGCGTGCTGCGCCACTCGGCGCCGATCAGGAAACCGCGACCGGGTCCGGGTTCGTAGAAACGGCCGTTGCCTTCGTTGACGATCACCGAACCGATGTAGCCATGGTCCAGCGCGTTGTCGATACGGGCGAAGCCGCGCAGGCGGCCGTGGCCAAGGTTCCAGCTGCGCGCGGCTTCCAGGTTGAGCAGGAAGTAGCCGGGCGCGGACTGGCTGGCGATGTCGTTGACCGCCACGTCGCCGACGCCGTTGCCTTCGACCGCCGCAGACCACACCCGCCCCTGCCATTGCAGGCGCGCGAACAGCTGTTGTTCCGGCACGCCGGGAATGCGCGATCCCGCCGCCACCGGCGTATCGGGAATGGTGCAGCCGGCGCGGTTGCAGATCAGGAAGGCGTCGCGGAATTCCGCCTGCAGCCAGGTGTAGGAAAGCTGCAGGTCCCATTGCGCGGCGATCGGCATCCCGAATTCGCCTTCGACGCCCTGCCGGCGCGCGCGTCCGACGTTGCGGTAGGTACTGCGACCACCGACATTGCTGGCCACGGCCAGTTCGTCATCGGTATCGGCGCGGAACACGGCCACATTCAACGATGCGCCCTTTCCGTTGCGCCATTTGCCGCCCAGCTCGAGATTGCGGCTGACCGCTGGCGAAAGATCCAGCGCCAACCCGGCGCCGCCATCGGCGCGATAACCGAGCTCGTTGAAGGTGGGCGCCTCGAACCCGCGTCCCGCCGACAGATACACGCGCGCGTCATCGCCGGGGCTGAACACCAGTCCCGCGACCGGCGTGGTCCGCGAATAATCGACGCGGCCGCTATCGTCCGGATTGTCGGCGGAGACGTAATCGTCGTCGGAACGGAACCGCACTTCGCTGTGGCGCACGCCGGCCAGCAAGGCCCAGCGACCAGTGAATTTCCACCAGGCCTGGGCGAACTGGTCGAAGTTCCCGACCTGGTTGCGCTCGTCGCGGCGCTGCGCGCCTTTCATCCCCAGCGTGGCGCCGACGAAATTCTCGTAGCCCCGCCGGTGCTGGCGCTGCCGGTCCGCGTTGGCGCCGACGGTGACTTCGAACGGACGCGCGGCCACTGTGCCCTGCCAACTCCAGCGCGCGTCGAGGCCGCCGTAGTCGTTGTCCAGGTCGATCACACCGCCGGAGTTGAGCGGGTTGGTCTGGGCGACGGCCGGCAGCGACAGGAATTGCTCGACGCTGCGCCGTCCGCCGTAGCCCATCAACCGCAGGGTCTGCGCTTCGCCCAGCGGCTGTTCGTAGGTCGCGCCGGTCTGCGCCTGCCGCACCGACTTGCGCGTGTCGAACAGCAGCGCCACCGGCGAAGCCAGGCGCGGATTTTCGCGGACCTGGTCCGCGGTCAGCCCGAGCGGATCGTCGGCGTCGGGCAGGTCCAGGTAATTGAAGACGAAATCCAGCAGGCGTTCGTCGCCCAGGTCGAAGGTCAATTTCGCGTTGGCCGAATCGCGCCGCGCCGCGCTGTGCCCGCGGTAGCCTTCCGTTTCGAAAGTCGACGCGGCCAGGTTGTAGCCCAACGCGCCCTGCTTGCCGAGCAGGCGCGCCGACAGCGCATGGCTGGCGTTGCTACCGATCGAAGACGCCACGCGCCATTGATCCGGATCCTCGCCGTCCGCACTCCACAACTGCAGCACACCGCCGGAGGAGTTGCCGTATAACGCGGAGAACGGGCCGCGCATGACCTCGATGCGATCGCCGGCGGCGAGATTGAAATGCGACAGCTGGCCCTGCCCGTCCGGCATCGAAGCGGGAATGCCATCGGCGAACAGGCGCACGCCGCGCACGCCGAAGGTGGAGCGCGCGCCGAAGCCGCGGATCGACAGCTGCGTGTCCTGCGCATAGTTCTGCCGGTCGCGGGCCAACAGGCCGGGGATGCCGCCGAGTCGTTCGGACATGTTCACGCCCGCGCTGTTGCCGGCTTCGCGCAGGTCGATGCTGTCCAGCGAAGCGGGAGTGTCGAATGCCGGCACGCCCTGCAGGCGCGTGGCCTGTACCTGGACGCGATCCAGGGTGACGGGATCAGGGCTGGTCTGCGCGAGAGCTTCGGCACAAGCGAAAAACGACAGCAACAGCATCGGCGGGCGAGAGAAGATCATGCCGCCATGATCGCCGATCCTCATTACTTGTAGGAGCGGGCCTTGCCCGCGATGTTCTTGCGCAATCTGGCCGAAGAGCATCGCGGGCAAGGCCCGCTCCTACAAAAAGCCGGTTAAACGTCGGCGTCGGTGGCCCAGCCCTCGCCGGTACCGCGATTGAAAACGTGATCCGACTCCAGCACCTTGCCCGCAGGGAATGCCTCGCGCTGCGCGAGCTTGTCGTAGATCGGAGTGAAATCCGGTTCGGTCGCGGCGATCAGCTGCTCGAAGCTGTCGATGACGAAGTAGGTCTTCTGGAACGTGTCGATGCGGTAGCGCGTGCGCATCACCCGTTCCAGGTCGAAACCGATCCGGTTGGGCGCCTCCGATTCCAGCGAATACAGCGACTCGCCCTTCGACGAGACGATGCCGCTGCCGTAGATGCGCAAACCCTGCGGCGTGTCGATCAGGCCGAACTCCACCGTGTACCAGTACAGTCGGGTCAGGTTGACCAGCGCCTCCGGGCCGATCCCGTGCGCCTTGACCCCGCCGCGGCCGTAGGCCTGCATGTAATCGGCGAACAGCGGATTCATCAGCAGCGGCACGTGGCCGAACAGGTCGTGGAACAGGTCGGGCTCGGCGATGTAGTCGATCTGCTCGGGGCGGCGGATCCACCAGGTCACCGGGAAGCGGCGGTTGGCCAGGGGGTCGAAGAAAACCAGTTCCGGCAGCAGGCCTTCCACACCGACCAGGGTCCAGCCGGTGGCGGCGCCGAGTACTTCGTTCAACTGGTCGAAACGCGGGATCGCGTGCGGGGTCATGCCCATTTCATCCTGCGCCTGCAGGAATTCGTCGCTGGCCCTGCCGACCAGCAGTTCGCGCTGGCGCTGGTACAGGGCGCCCCAGGTGGCGTGGTCCTCGGCCTTGTAGTCCTCCCACGGCTGCTCGACCACGGCGGTCGTATAGACCGGGACGTAGCCCTTGTCGGTCTGCTGGCGCTCGACGCGGCGGGGCTCGTTCATGGGGTCTCCAAAGGGAATCAGGTGACCTTCGATGTTAGCGGCGGAGACGCGCAACAGGGTTGCGAAGTTGCGTGGAATCCGGCCATTAGAGCAATATAATTGCGTGTTTAATCAAAAACGAACATGAAATGGCCGAATCTCTCTCTCTCGACCGCATCGACCTGCGTCTGCTTTCGCTCCTGCAACAGGACGGACGCGCCACCAATGCCGATATCGCCATCCAGGTGAACCTGTCGCCGTCGGCCTGCCTGCGCCGGATCCAGCGGCTGGAATCCTCCGGCGTCATCCAGGGCTATGCGGCCCTGGTCGATCCCAAGCAGGTCGGCCTGGGGCTGCAGGCGTTCGTGCGCGTGCAGTTGGAAAAGCATGGCCAGTTCGGCCTCGATCGCTTCATTGAGGGCGTGAACAGCTGGGACGAAGTGGTGGCCTGCCATGCGCTCACCGGCGACATGGACTACCTGCTGCAGGTGGTGGTCCAGGACCTGGAGCACTTCTCCCGCTTCCTGCTGGACAAGCTGATCAACGCCACCGGCGTGGCCGACGTCAATTCCAGCTTCGTCCTGCGCACGGTCAAGCAGACCCGCGCCCTGCCGCTGGGACACCTGCCGTAGGAGCGCCCCTTGGGCGCGATGCTCTCGTCCCGTATCCACGGCCCCCATCGGAAGAGCATCGCGCCCAAGGGGCGCTCCTACGACAGGCCATTGCCCACGCGAGTGCTGTCCTGCAACATGCGCGTGCTAGGCGCTACGCGCCTTCTTCCTTCCACCACCCTCCGGAAGCCACCATGTCCCCGACCCGCTCCCCGTCCGTGCGCCCGCACCGACTCGCCCTTGCCATCGCCGCCCTGTTGCCGTTCGGCAGCGTTTTCGCCCAGGAGGCCACGCCGGCCGCCGCCGCGCCCGCGCCTGCGGAAAAGGCAGCCACCACCCTGGACGCCGTGCAGGTCACCGCCCAGCGCCGCGTGGAAAACATCCAGGACGTGCCGGTTTCGATCAGCACCATCAGCAGCGAGAAGCTCGACGTGCTCGCCTCCGGCGGCAACGACGTGCGCTTCCTGTCGGCGCGGGTGCCCAGCCTCAACATCGAATCCTCCTACGGCCGCGCGTTCCCGCGTTTCTACATCCGCGGCCTGGGCAACACCGACTTCGACCTCAACGCCTCGCAGCCGGTCTCGCTGATCTATGACGACGTGGTCCAGGAAAGCCCGCTGCTGAAGGGCTTCCCGGTGTTCGACCTGGAGCGCATCGAAGTGCTGCGCGGTCCGCAGGGCACGTTGTTCGGCCGCAACACGCCGGCCGGCGTGGTCAAGTTCGAATCGGCCAAGCCGACCCAGGAATTCGGCGGCTACGGCAGGGTTTCCTACGGCACCGACAACATGTGGAACGTGGAAGGCGCGGTCGGCGGCGGCCTCACCGACCGCTGGTCGGCGCGCGCCTCGGTGCTGTTCCAGCGCCGCGAGGATTCGGTGACCAACACTTACGAACCCGGCCCGGACCGCGGTGCCGAAGGCTACGACGAATCCGCCGCGCGCGTGCAGTTCCTGTACGAAGGCGATGCGTTCGAAGGCCTGTTCAACCTGCACAAGCGCCACCTCAACGGCACCGCGCGGCTGTTCCGCGCCAACATCATCGAGCCGGGCACCAACAACCTGGTCGACGGTTTCGATCGCGACGAAGTCTCCACCGACGGCGTGAACTTTTCCGAGCTCGACACCTGGGGCGGCAGCGCGCGCCTGCGCTGGGACCTCGGCAAGGTGACCCTGTACTCGATCACCGGCTACGAAACCGCCGAATCGCTCAACCGCGGCGACATCGACGGCGGCTACGGCGCGTTCTTCCTGCCGGATTCCGGTCCCGGCTTCATCCCGTTCGCTTCCGAATCGGCCGATGGCTTGCCCGACCATCGCCAGGTCACTCAGGAATTCCGCATCGAGTCCAATGAGTGGGGCCGCTTCGACTGGCAGGCCGGCCTGTTCTATTACGACGAAGACATCAGCATCGACAGCTTCAACTACGACTCGCTGACCCCCGGCAATCCACGTGCCGGCTACGCGATCCAGAAGCAGCGCAACAAGGCTTGGGCCGCGTTCGCCTCCGGCGACTTCGACGTGACCGACAAGTTCAAGCTGCGCGGCGGCCTGCGCTACACCCAGGACAAGAAGGATTTCAGCGCCAGCGTGCTGGAAGCCGCGCCGTTCTCGGCGGCTCCGGTGGGCGGCCCGTATGCGGTGCATACCGACGTCAACGACGTCAGCTGGGACCTGAGCGGCGTCTACGCGCTCAACGAAAACATCAACCTGTTCGCGCGCGTGGCCAAGGGTTTCCGCGCACCGTCGATCCAGGGCCGCCTGCTGTTCGCCAGCGCCGAGGCGGTGGCCAACAACGGCGGCGTCTCCACCGCCGATTCGGAGGAAGTGATTTCCTACGAGGCCGGGATCAAGGCCGACCTGTGGGACAAGCGCGCGCGCCTGGGTTTCAACGTGTTCCGCTACGGCGTGAACGACCAGCAGATCATCGCGGTCGGCGGCGGCGGCAATACCGCGACCCTGCTCAACGCCGACAAGACCATCGGCCAGGGCTTCGAACTGGACTTGGAGGCCTACCTGACCGACAACCTGCTGGTCACCCTGGGCAGCAGCTACAACGACACGGAGATCGACGACAAGAACCTTGTGGTTCCCGTCTGCGGAGCGACCAACTTCGCACCACCGATCTGCACGCCGACCGATCCGGTCACCGTCAATGCTGCAGGCACCACTGTCGCGCACATCGACGGCAATTCGTTGCCGCAGGCGCCCAAGTGGGTACACAACGTGACCGCACGCTGGAGCATGCCGGTCGGCGAGGGCGGCGAGCTGTACGTGTTCACCGACTGGGCGTACCGCAGCGAAGTGAATTTCTTCCTGTACGAATCGAAGGAATTCACCGGCAAGTCCTCGCTCGAAGGCGGCCTGCGCATCGGCTACAACTGGAACCAGGGCGACTACGGCGTGGCCGTGTTCGGTCGCAACATCACCGACCAGACCCGCATCGTCGGCGGCATCGACTTCAACAACCTCACCGGCTTCCTCAACGAGCCGCGCACGGTGGGCGTGGAGTTCAGCGCCCGCTTCTGAGTCGATTCAAGCGCCCTTCCCGCAAACGGGAAGGGCTCCCGTAGGAGCGGGCCTTGCCCGCGATGCTCTCCCTCACGCCGCGATAATCCCGACGAAGATCATTGCGCCCAACGAAGAGCATCGCGGGCAAGGCCCGCTCCTACGGGTGGGTGCGTCATTCGCGTGGCGGGAATTTCAGCACCACGCCGCGTTCTTCTTCCTGTTGCGCGCGCTGCCACAGCACCGGCACCTCGCGTGGCGCCGGCGGCTCCAGCTCGTCGTCCATCGCGGCGAGGGTTTCTTCCTCGTCCTCCCAGCTGTAGCGCTTGCGCGGCAGGGCGGGGTCGAGCCTGCGGAACAGCAACGCGGCGATCACGCCGCCCAGGGCGCCGCCCAGGTGCGATTGCCAGGAAATGCCGGCTTCGTGCGGCAACACGGTCAGCAGCATGCCGCCATAGAAGAAGAACGCGATCATCCCGGCGGCGATGGCCGCGCGGTCGCGACGCAGCAGGCCCAGGACGAAGAGCAGGAACATCAGGCCGTGGGTCACGCCGCTGGCGCCCAGGTGATGGCTGCCCGCATCGCCCAGCAGCCACGCGCCCAGTCCGGAGCCGATCCACAGGAACGGCAACGACCAGGCGGTGGCGCGCGGATACACGCTGCCGGCCAGGGTGCCGAGGATCAGCAGCGAGCTCGCGTTGGCGACGATGTGCTCGACCGAGCCATGCAGCAGCGGCGCGGTCAGGACGCCCAGCAATCCGCGCATGTCGTGCGGCGCGACCGCGAACGGCGACCAGTCGAAACTGGCCTGCGCGGAATAGGCCAGGATCAGGGCCAGCACGAATCCCAGACTGATGTTGAGCGCCCGCAACAGGCGCCGGCGATCGGCCTTGCGCTGCGCCTCGTGATCGTGGCGCGGATCGTCGGGGTGGTAAACTGCCTCTTATAGACATCTGACGCGGCCGACGAAGAGGATAGGGAGGGGTGGTTGTCGGGTGCCACTGTTGACAATTATAAGGGTCTGGCGTCGGCTGGCCGAAGCATACCGTATGGTATGCGTGAACTCGTCATCATGTGT
>NZ_PDWT01000013.1 GCF_010093345.1 Pseudoxanthomonas yeongjuensis
CTGTCCAAGACGATATCGTATATTACTGTCTGTCTGACATACAGCTTATACATGTACTCGTCATACACTCTCGTCTCACTACTGTTAATTTGTATGCACGCACTCATATGCCGTTACACCTGTCGTTTTTTCTTTTTGTACGCAGAAGACGACATACTAGTGCTCGTGCGGTCTCGTGGGCTCGGAGATTTGTATAAGAGCCAGCGGCTGCCGTCACCGCCGCTGCCGCCCTGTATCCGGCCGCCCACCAGGTTGGAGAGACTGGCAGTCAGGCCTGCGTAAATGGCGGCGCCGCCACCGCCGCCACCGCCACCACCACCAAAACCGAGCGCACCGCTATTGCCGCCGTTGCCACCCGTGATCGTGCCGCGGTTGATGAGGTCGCCCATTGCCGTCACACCTGTGCCGCCGCCACCGCCACCGCCGAAGGTACCGCCGGCGAACGCTAGGCCGCCGCCACCGCCACTGCCTGAATCGCCGCCGCCGCTCCAGCCGTCAATGCCGTCTGCATTGCCCGCGGCACCGCCCCCGGCACCGCCATCGTTGTTGCCGGGAGTACTCCCGCTGCCGCCGCTGCCGCCGCTGCCAGCAGGGCCATTGACGCCATCGCCGCCATTGCCGCCGCTGGTGCCGAGGATCGAGGCTCCGGTCGCCAGGTCGAGGGCAGCGCCTGCATCCACCGTCCAGTCCACCCCGCTGCTGCTGCCGCTGTAAGTGAGGGGGCCGCTACCCTGCACGAACACGTCGCCATTGCCGCCGATGTTGCCGGCGAAAGCGGACGCATCGCTGCGGTTGAAGGCCAGGATGCCGTTGTCGATGACGTCGCCGGTGATCGAACCGGTGGTGCCGCCATCGCCAACCTGCAGCGTACCGCTGCCGATCGTGGTGCCACCGCCGTAGCTGTTGCTGCCGGTGAGCACCAGCGTACCGCTACCGAGCTGCTGCAAGCCGCCACTGCCGGTGATCGAACCGGCGAAGGTCAACGCATCGCTGCGATCGAAGGCCAGGGTGCCGTTGTCGACCACATCGCCGGTGATCGAACCCGTGGTGCCACCGTTGCCGATTCGCAACATGGTGCCGTTCGCCAGCGTGATGCTGGCGGCGTCGACCGCACCGGTCACGGTGATGCCGAAGGTATCGTTCAGCGCCACGTTGCCGCTGGCCGCGAGCGTGCCGGTGATGGCCAGCGCCTGCGCGTTGGTCAGGCTGAAGTTGGCGGCGCTGAAGTTGCCGAGTGCAGTGATCTGGTTGAGGCCGGTCAGGCTCGCATCGCCGGCGCTGTTGCCGGCCAGTGATGCGGTGGTCAGGATGCCGCCGGTTTGCGTAATGCCGCCAGCACTGCTCGCCAAGGTCACCGAACCGGGGGTACTGACGTCGCCGCCCAGGGTCAGACCGCTGGTGCCCGTGAGCGCGACCGGGCCGCTGCCGCTCACCGCCAGGGTCGTCAGGGTATTGCTGTCGGTGATGGCAATGTTGCTACCGGTCGCCGTCACCGTGCCGCTGAAATCATTGCCGGCATTGGTCAGCGCGATCGCGTTCGCGCCCGCATCGATCGTGCTGTTGCCATTCACGTGCAACGCACCGCTTTGGCCAGTCACGCCGCCGTTGCTGGTCGCCGACAAGTTGCCGCTGATCGTGCCGGTACCCAGGTTCAGCGCACCGGAGCTGATGGCTGTCAGCGCGCCCGTGTTCAAGCTGCCCAGGGTCAGGCTGCCGCTGTTCGTGATCTGCGTAGTGCCGCCGGTCAGGTTCACCGTGCCGCCGAAACTGTTACCTGCGTTGGTCAAGGTGATCGCGCCCGCACTGGCATCGAACGTCGATGTCCCGGCTACCGTGAAGACTCCCGACGTTTGCGTGATGGCGGACGTGGTGGTCACCGACAACGGACCATTGACGGTCACATCACCCGCCGTGCCGAACGTGCCGCTGGTGACCGTCAAGGCGGCCAGTGCCGTCGTGCCGCCGATCGCGCCGCCGAAGTTCGCCGCGCCGCCGGTGGTGACCGTCAGCGCATGCGCGCCGTCCAGGGTCGAGCCGAAGCCGATGTTGCCACTGCCGGTGCTGGCCAGGGTCACGTCCGCGCCCAGCGTGACGGCGCCGTCGTAGTCCTGCGCCCCGGTCGTGGTGACGTTGCCGTTGAGCGTCAGCGCATTGCCGGCGGCCTGCTGCAGCGAAGCGACGTTCACCGTGGACAGCGACAGCGCATTGCTGCCGGAGATGGCGACATTGCCGGCGCCGTTGAGCGTGCCGGTGACGTTCAGCCCGGCGGTGCTGGTGTCGAAGTCCAGGTTCGATGCGTTGCCGAGGACGATGTCGTTGCCCAGGGCCAGGCCTGCGTTTTGTGCGGCGATGGTCGCGCCGGCACTGGCGGCGAGCTCGAGGTTGCCGACCAGGCTGGAACCGGTCATCAGGTTGAGCGTGTTGCCGGTGCCGCTGAACAGGATCGCGTCGGCGCGGGTGACGCCATCGCCACCCAGGCCGCCACTGATGGCGCCGCTGTTGTTGAGGGTGGTATTGCCGGTGGCGACGATGCCGGCGGCGCCCGCGCCCTGCGTGACGTATAGACCGCTGGTATTGCCGCCATCGCCGCCGACGATGGTGCCGGAATTGGTCAGGCTGAAGTTGCCACCGGCGATACCGGCGCCGCCACCGCCACCGCTGCCCCGAATGGCATTCCCGTTGGTACCGCCGTCACGGTCGATGCCGCCATTGCCGCCGTTACCGCCCCGGATCGCACCACTGTTGAGGAGATCCACGCCGGTGGCCAGGACCACGAGGCCGGAGCCGCCACCGCCGCCGTTGCCCGCGAATGAATTACTTTGAGTGACATCGCCGCCATCACCGCCGCTGCCGCCGCGGATATCCCCGATTGCGGTGTTGGTCAGGGCGACGTTGGCGGTCGAGACCACACCGCCGCTGCCGCCGCCGCCGCCGCCGCCGCCGCTGGCGTTATTCCCGACATCGTTGCCGTCCGCGCCCCTGCCGCCGTTTCCTCCCGCGACCGTGTTGGCATTGGTGATCGTGGCGCCGATCGTCAGGGCGATGCCGCCACCGCCGCCCCCGCCGCCGGCCTGGTCCTTGTAGGCGGCACCGCCGCCACCGCCCCCGCCGAGACCGCCGTTTGCGAAGCCCCAGCCGCCGCACCACCCGCAGCTGTCGCCGCGCTGCACAGGACCACCCTTGCCCCAACCTCCGC
>NZ_PDWT01000014.1 GCF_010093345.1 Pseudoxanthomonas yeongjuensis
CCCCAGGAGGGGATGGGGAGGCCCCGCGGGGTGGGTCGAGCGTAGCGACACCCATCGCTCTCCCTGTCCGGAGCGATAGAGCGCCAAACCGATGGGCCTGTTTTACTTAATCCGTGGCGGCATTGGTACGTCACGCGTGAACCCCGCGATGCGCTTTTCCCAGGTCGCCTGCGTCTGCGGTTTTACGAACACCTTCTGCACCGACGGGTGCGCTGCCTTGATCGCGGTTTCGATGCGGTTGACGGAATTCTTTATGTGCGTGGTGTCCCGGTGGTCCTCGAACTACGCGCTGAGCGCGGCCACAACAGCCCACCTGGCCGCCCGCACCAACTACCCGCGTTGAGGGAAACAGGGGGAGCCGGACCAACCGTACTGTCATTCGCGGAGATCGAAATGACCGACGAAACTTCCCTGAACGATGTCTTCCGCTTCGTGCAACTGCGCCCCCGGCGCCCCGTCGACGAAACCCTTCCCCTCCCGCTGGCGGCCGACACCCCGCTGGTCAAGCGCCTGGCCGGGGCGGGCAGCGTGTCCAAGCGCGCCGAGACCGCCAATGCCGCACTCGAGGGCGGACAGATCCACGGCCCCGCCGACCTGCCGCTGGGCGCCGAGATCGTCGCGGCCGTGGCCGCACTGCGCAAGGTCGAAGGCGCCACCATCCAAGACCTGCGCGCGCAACTGCCGGACCTGCCCAATGCGCGCAGCGCACGCGGCTTCGACGCCAAGGTTGCGGCCCTGTCCGATCTCTTGCTGGCCACCTTCTTCGCCACCCGCGCCTTTCCCGCCGACCTGCGCGGCCTGCAGGATATCTATCGCGTCTACCACCTGCCGTCCGGCGAGGACGGCGACGCGTCACTGCTGGTCCCGTTCCTGGCCCGCTCGCTGCTGGCCCCGACCATCGCCCGCAAGGACGAATCCGCCACCCCGCCGCCGCGCGTGCC
>NZ_PDWT01000015.1 GCF_010093345.1 Pseudoxanthomonas yeongjuensis
GTCGGAATGCGGCTCCAGTCGAACGCTTCGCCGGTGCCGCCGGCACCGCCGCGACGGTGGCTGTCGAACAGGAAGCCGTCGGCGTTGGGCCAGCGCTGCTGCAGGACATGGGCGTCCCAGGCTTCGCCGGACGCCATCGGCACCGCCTTCATCCATGGCACGCGGAACGCGCGGCAGAACGCATCGTCCTCGTCGCCATGGAACTGCAGCAGGGCCGGACGCACCTGGCGCACGACTTCGCGCACCTCGGCGGCGGTGTTGTCGCGGAACAGCGCGACCGCACTGACCATCGGCGCCAGCGCGAGCCGCAACTGGCGCGCTTCGGCCGCGGTCAGCCGGCGCGGACTGGCATGGGCGAAGACGAAACCCACCGCATCCACGCCCAGTTCGCCCGCCAGCCGCACGTCGCCCGGACGGGTCATGCCGCAGAACTTGATCCGGGTGCGATAGAGGGTGCGGTTCACAGCGTCACTTCCGCGGGAAGGGCCCATTGGGGAGGATACAGCGGACGCAGGAACACCAGTCCCTGCGGCGGCGCGGTCGGCCCGGCCAGGGTGCGGTCGCGCCCGGCCAGCAGCTGCGCGATCCAGCTTTCCGGTTGCGTACCCGCGCCCACTTCGAGCAACAAAAAAAAAAAATCAAACAGACGACAAATGATGCACAAAAGTCACAACACTCAGATTAAACATCAGATACGCCAGAACGAACTAGAACCACAAAGCCTTCTTCAGGATTGATCACATCAAATCGCAAGCATGAGTTGTGACTAGTAAACTACACTGCTAGCAGGGTCAACTTGTACTATA
>NZ_PDWT01000016.1 GCF_010093345.1 Pseudoxanthomonas yeongjuensis
CTCCATCCGATCGCTTGTCTAAATCAGTCCGCTCTGCCGCGAGTCCTTCGTCAGATATTCGCAGATCATCATGTTATTGGTTCCTCCATCTGCACCCATCCACCCCCTTAGTTACATAAATCCATTGTCCTTCTGTCCACCTTTTCTTTTTTTTTTTTTCGCTCCCAGGCCTGTGGTTCTGGCTCAGGCTCGATGGGCTCTGGCAAAGCCGGCACGTCGACGCCAGGCTGTTCGGGAAGCACCAGATCATCCAGCACGCCATCGAACATCGAGGTGGCCGGCTCTGCTGGTGCAAGGGCTGGCGCAGGAACAGGCGTGGCGGCCAGTTCGGGTGCGACTTTTGGATTGGTCGAGGGTTCGGGTTGGAACAGGTCCAAGAAGTTGTCGGTCATGAGCGTTGGGTGGATCGAAGGATGGCGCGTAAGTGCGCGTCGACGGCGGTGGAAAGGCGACGGGCGCGGGCTTGCTGGCGGCGGAGCTGGTAGTCGATCAAAAAGACAAAGACCTGGCGTTCGTAGTAATTCATGGCGGCGAACTGGTCTTCGATCTGCTGGAGGTTCATGGGTGTCCCTCGGGGAAGAGACCGGCCCCAGGACTCGGGGCCGGTCAAGATGATCAAGCGGATACGTCCGGCACGGGCGTGATGAGGATCTGGGTCTTGCCCTTCCCGCAGTTGTCGACAGCGGTGGTTGGCGGGAATGAACCGCGGGCGTGCAACTCGGCGAGCGGGATCTGGCAGGCTTTCTGGTCGCGACCCGAGACAGCGATCGACAGTGGCTCCTTGGAC
>NZ_PDWT01000017.1 GCF_010093345.1 Pseudoxanthomonas yeongjuensis
CGCCCGTCTACCAATACGATTGGTTATATGATACAATACCACCAATATTGATTTTGTCACGTTAACTGAAACGTCTGTTACAGCTAGAGCTTGCTATGCGCATCTTCGTGTCTTGCTTATCTATGGTTTGTCTGATTCCCCAGACCTCTAGACTGTGATACTAGCACTGTAATCTCCTTGCAGTGCAAACCCATTTTTTTTCGCGACTTCGGGTTGGTGGTCGGCACCGGCCGCGCCTTGGCGCGGACGTCCTTCTTCTCGCCCGGAGTCATGCCGCGTTCCTGGCCGGCGTCGATCTCCTCGTCGGTGACGTAGCCGTCGCCATTGATGTCGTACTTGGCGAAATCGTCACTGGTCTTGTGGCCACCGGCGGTGAACTCGGCCAGGGACAGGCGGCTGTCGCCGTCGGCGTCCATCTTCTTGACCTTGTCGGTGCTGGACAGGTTGCCGTCGCCGGCGATGGCGGCACCGGCGAATGCGAACGCGGCCGAGGCGAGGATGATGCGGATCGTCTTCATGGGTATCTCCTGTGGGGGCGGTTCGCCGCCCTGTGTGCGGATCATTGGCGATGCCGCGTTGACCGGATGCGAACGCAACGGCTGCGCGGCGTGAAATGCCCGCGGCGTGGACGTACTG
>NZ_PDWT01000018.1 GCF_010093345.1 Pseudoxanthomonas yeongjuensis
TGATCATAATTCATATATTGTCTATCTATGACTTGCTGTGTTTAACGATCATCGTATTTTGTGTTGTCTCTCCACTCGTACTTTAGTCTGTGTTGCGCATGCCCGATTATTGCTCTTTACACATGTCTATTCTCTTCTGCGGTCATACGTGTCTCCCCCATAGTACGTACGCATTAGCCTATGAAATATTTGCCTTTTTTTTTTTTTTCGATTGTTGGGGACGTATTCTCCCAGCGCGCTTTGCGGTTCGCCCAGGATGGCGCAGCGGGTCGAAGGTTTGGGCAGCCACGCCAGCGCTTCATCCGGCTTGCGGATGATGTGGATGTCGAAGTGCTCCACCCACCAGCCGCTGGGCGCGTCCGGCACCACATGCCAGTAATCGAAAGGTTGGTGGAAAATGACTTTGGGCCGCTGGCCGGGGCTGTATACCAGCCAGTTGTGCGGCACCCGGGTCAACGGCAGCCAGGCCTTGAACTGCGGGTTGACCGCATACGGATAGTCGCGGTCGTCGAACACCTGGTAGTGCTGGGTGCCGCTGGGGACGACCAGGTGATCGAAGCCGCCACGCGCCAGCGCTTCGTCCGCGCGTGCCTTCATGGTGGCCAGATGCCCGGCATACAGGGA
>NZ_PDWT01000019.1 GCF_010093345.1 Pseudoxanthomonas yeongjuensis
GGCCTGCCAGCAGCAGCGGCAGCAGCGATCGACGGATATGCGTGCGTTCCATGGCGTTCTCCCGGGGGGTTCAGTCGCGGCGCGGCAGGTCGATCTGACCGGTCACGCCACTGTGGTCGACATCGCCGCTGCCGATCGAGCCGACCGACAGGGCGCCCGCGCCGCGCACTTCCAGGTTGCCCGAGCCGATCGACTCGGCCCGCACGCGGCCGCTGACATTGCGCAGTTCCGCATCGCCGGAGCCGATCGAGCCGATCTTCACGTCGCCACGCGCGCCGTCCAGCTTGAAGTCGCCAGAGCCAATACTGCCGACTTCGGCTGCTCCACCCACGTTGCGCGCCTTTACATCGCCCGAACCGATCGAAAGCACCTTGAGCGCACCGCCGCCGTCGAGTTCGACGTCGCCGGAACCGACCTTGGCGGTCACCAGGCCACGGATGCCGCGCAGCTTGGCATCGCCCGAAAAAAAGTCGATCTAATGCCGGTGACCGAGCATCCATTAGGAGGTTCGTGCGGTAAGAAACGGCTGGGCTGGAACGCGACGACCGTGGGCTGCAGCCCGACGGGTGGCGTTGTCCAGTTCGACAA
>NZ_PDWT01000001.1 GCF_010093345.1 Pseudoxanthomonas yeongjuensis
GTCGGCGCCGGGCGCGTGCCCACCCCCGCGCCCGGCGCCGACCGCGAAGCCCTGACCAGCGCGATCCGCGAACTGGTGCGCATGGACCGGCGCGAACTGCTGGTGCAACCCGACGAACGCGGCGGCGCGGTCCGCGACACCACCCCCTTCACCCTGACCGCCGCCGCGCGCAAGACCGTCTCGCGCGAGACCCAGGCCGTGCTGAAGAACCAGGGCGTGGACCTGGCCGCCACCCCCATCGACACCGCCGTGCAGCGGCTGTTCGCCGACAAATGGCTGGTGCCGGCGAAGATCCCGCACTGGCCGCGGCCGGTGGTGACCGCCCAGTCCGGCATCACCCTGCCGCCGGCGCCCGGCGCCGCGCTGGTGCAGCCGGCCGGCGTCGCCGACCTGCTGGTGGTCAAGCAGCAGATCAAGCGCTACGAAGGCGCGGAAATCGCCCACATCGAAAACGTGCTGATCGGCGAAAAGAAATCGCGCGCCCACCGGCAGCTGGAACGCAGCGAGGAAACCACCGTCAACGAAACCGAGAACACCCGCAGCAGCGAGACCGAACTGCAGAGTACCGACCGCTTCGAACTCAACCGCGAATCGTCCAGGACCATCCAGAACGACCACAAGCAGGGCTTCGGCCTGAGCCTGTCCGGCAAGTACGGGCCGACCGTGGAATTCAGCAACAGCTTCCTGGTCGAGGATTCCTCTTCCACCGAAGACGTTTCCAAAAACTCGTCGAAGTACGCCAAGGACGTGGTCAGCCGCTCGCTGGAACGGCTGACCGAACGCGTGCGCGAAGTGCGCACCCGCACGCTGATCCGCGAGACCGAGGAAACCAACCTGCACGAACTGGACAACGGCCCGCCCCACGGCACCGGCAAGCACATCAACGGCGTCTACCAGTTCCTGGACAAGGTCTACGAAACCCAGGTGTTCAACTACGGCATCCGCCAGATGTTCGACTTCATGATCCCGGAGCCGGCCTCGTTCTTCTGGTACGTGGAGAAACACCCGACCCTGGACGTGGACCTGCCGCCGCCGCCGCAGAAACTCGATCTGGTCTGCCCCAACGCCTCCTACCTCAGCGAGGACCTGGCCTTTGCCCTGGCCGCCGAGTACGGCGCCGACATCGACGGCATGCCCGCGCCGTACCTGCTGATCAACTCGGGCGCCAAGCATGGCGAGGACAACGCCAGCGAAAGCGGCCAGCCGCGCGGCGTGCAGCGCCTGGAGCTGACCGTGCCCGCCGGCTACCGCCCGTTGCGCGCGCGCGTGCGTGGCGTGGCGCTGACCGACCAGAACCCGGTCATCGCGGTCACCATCGGCAGCGAGCGCGCCCTGTGGCAGCCGCCGGCCGCGGGCCGGGTGGCGGTGAGCGGCGGCTACACCCTGGCCCACCAGCCGTCGCTGTACCTGTACCTGGACGCGGAGCCGTATGCCTTGAGCGCCGAATCCAAGCTGGGCGTGTCGATCGTCGCCTACGAGACCGCGACCTGGTCGCTGGACATCGTGGTGGTCGCCCAGCGCACCGACGAGGAGGAAGACCGCTGGCGCCTGGCCAGCTACAAGAAGATCCGCGGTGCCTACGAGGACCGCGTGCGCGAACACGAACAGAAGGTGGAACAGTTGCGCGCCGAGGCCGAGGCCCGGGCCGAGCGCGAAAACCGGATGCCGTTCGGCGCGCCGCCGGCGACCAACCGGCAGATGGTGGTCACCGAGTTGCGCAAGCACTGCTTGTCGATGATCACCCAGCAGCGCTACGACGCCTTCGACGCGACCAAGGACGCCAGCCCGCCGTATTTCGATTTCGCCGAAGCCGCGGCCGAGGGCGCCTACATCCGCTTCTTCGAACAGGCCTTCGAGTGGGACCAGATGCAGTACGTGTTCTACCCGTATTTCTGGTCGCGCAAGGCGACCTGGGTGGAGCGCTTCAGCAAGCAGGAAATCGACCCGGTGTTCCTGGAATTCCTGCGCGCCGGTTCGGCCCGCGTGGTGGTGCCGGTGCGCCCGGGCTTCGAGGCCGCGGTCAGCCATTTTCAGGAGACCGGCAAGTTGTGGGGCGGCGAAGGCGAGCCGCCGCGGATCAACAGCCCGCTGTACGTGTCGATCATCGACGAGATCCGCGAGCGCACCGGCGCGCCGCGCGGCGAAATCCCGGTCGGCGAACCCTGGGACAACCGCGTGCCGACCGCGCTGGTGCTGGTGCGGCCCGAATCGGACCTGCCGAAGTGGAAGCGCACCGCGCCCAAGGTATGGGAGTGGCTGCCGGACGAGGGGAACTGAGCCGTGGCGGCGGCCCGGACCGTGGTCTTCGTGCAGGGCGGGAAGAAGAACGAGGTCGCCTATCCGTGGATGTTCTTCCACCTGGATCCGCTGAACGACGGCAAGCCCGAAACCGTGGACCTGGTGTTCTTCGATTTCCCCGACGGCACGGTCAAGACCTGGAAGAACCTGCTGCTGAAACGCGGCAGCGCGCCGACCGCGGCGCCCGACACCGAGGTCGAGTTGCTGCCGCGCGTGAACATGCGCAATGCCGACGGCACCCTGGGCCCGGAGCGGCCGCCGATCACCCTGATGTACGACTGGGTGAAAAAACAGCCGAAGCAGTCGATCCGCAGCCTGCAGGTGTTCAGTCACGGCTGGATGGGCGGTCCGATCGTCTGGAACAGTGCCGAATACGATCCGGCCGGCAACAAGCTGGAGCCGCTGGACCAGCAGGACCGCGACCCGAACGACACCGATTTCCGGATCCGCGATTTCTTCGGTTCCAATCCGCTGGCCGGGGCCGAGGGACGCAAGTTCGCCGATGCCTTCGCCAGCGATGCGCTGATCAAACTCTGGGGTTGCGTGGCGCCCGACGGCATCCGCCAGCAGATGCAGAATTACCTGAAGGCGCCCAAGGGCAGCAAGGGCGATGCGGCGCGCAAGGCGCACCTGATCGACTATCTGGGTTCGATCGGCGACAGCTTCCCGATGATCATGGCCCAGCAGCTGGACCTTGCGGTCTGGGCCTCGCCGATCGGTTATGGCTCCGAACCCGGTGGCGAGGTGCCGACCAACCGCGGCAAGGTCAAGGTGAAATACACGGGCAAATTCCCGCCCGACCTGAAGAAGGACCGCTGGTGGCGGGTCAGCTGGTTCTTCCGCAACCAGGACGGCGGTGCGAAGTTCTACACCGATGTGCTGAAGGCGCGGATCGACGCGGTGGATTTCGTCGAACACAAGAAGTCCTGGTTCGACGACGCCAAGCGCGTGGCCACCGCCAGCGTGGAGAAAGGCCCGTTCGATTCGCCGATGGACCTGCAGCGCCGGTTGACCGATCGCATCGAAGCGCTGCGCGTGGGTTGAGGGGGCGGGGCGTCGCCCCGCGCGACTGCCTGCGGCTGCCTACTCGCCCTGGGCCATCGCGGTGAGCTTGGCCACCATGCATTCCAGCTCCGCCAGCAGGTGGCACTGGTGTTCGTCCGCACACGACTCGATCACCCCGCGTAGGCGGCCGGCCAGCGTCAGCGAAACCGGCACATCTTCGGCCTTCAACGGCGACATCAGCCCGGACAGGTTGCGCAACTGCAGCTCCGCCTCGTATTTGCTGTCCATCTGCTTGTTCCCCGAATGGCTGGGTGGGCGGAATTCCGACGCCAGCCGCATCGCGGGGCGGCAGCCTAGGCTTCCGGGGTCCGCGAGTGTTGGAAATCGTGCGGTCCGTAGCGATCCTCAAGGCGCGGGAATATCCGCATCCCCCAGCCCCGCGATGCGCTTTTCCCAAGTCGCCTGCGTCTGCGGTTTGACGAACAGCACTTGCACCGACGGGTGCGCCGCCTTGATCGCGGTTTCGATGCGGTTGACGCAGGCCTCGATCTGCGTGGTGTCCAGGGGGTCCTCGAACTCCGCACTGAGCGCGGCCACCACCTGCCGCGGGCCCATCTGCACGGTCAGCACGCCATTGGCCGAACGCAGGCCGGGGTCGGCGCCGGCGATGCGCAGGATGCCCGCGTGCACGCCCGGATCGGCGGCTTCGCCCAGCAACAGCGCCTTGGTTTCGCGCGCCAGCAGCAACGCGGTCACCGTGAGCACGCCGCCGATCGCGATCGAAGCGATGCCGTCGTACATCGGCTGCTGCAGCAGATGACTGGCGGTCACACCGGCGAAGGCGACCAGCAGCCCGACCAGCGCCGCGCTGTCTTCGAACAGCACGGTGAACGTGGTTGGATCCTTGCTGCGGCGGAACGCCTCGAACCAGCCCAGCGCGCCCTTCTCGCGGCGGAAGGCGCGCAAGGCGACGACCCACGAGGTGCCCTCGAACAGGAACGCCGCGCCCAGCACCAGGTAATTCACCCCCGGCCGGGCGATGGGCTCCGGATGCAACAGGTGGTGGATGCCTTCGTAGACCGAGACCCCGGCGCCGACCGCAAACACCAGCAAGGCCACCATGAACGACCAGAAATACAGCTCGCGTCCGTAACCGAACGGATGGCTTGCGCTGGGCGGGCGCGCCGCACGGGCGCTGCCGTACAACAGCAGCACCTCGTTGATCGAGTCCACCAGCGAATGCACGCCTTCGCTGAGCATCGCCGAGCTGCCGGTCACCGCCGCGGCCACGAACTTGGTCACGGCGATGGCGACGTTGCCCGCCAGCGCGACCAGGATCACCACCCGGGAAGAGGATTTCGTTTTCGCCATGCGAGGGCGCGGCCGGAGAGGAGGACAAGCCAGCCTAGCGAACGGCGGGGATGCGTTACGTGCACGCACGGGCTCCGATCCGGCCCACGTGTGATGCAAGGCCAGGCAGCCTAGGGTGGGCTCGCCGCATGCGGCAAAGGGCGGTTCCGTCCGGCGGGCCGGGCCCGCCCTATACGGGCGACGGATTTCCTGGGCTCATGAGACCCCGGCGGGACGGGCCTTTCGCCAGGCCCGGCTGAAAGGTTCTCGCCTCCTGCGACCGGAGGGTGTACAAATGTACACCTATGGACACCCTTCCTCCCAAACGCGCCGCCGTCCTCGCCTTCCTCCGTGACCGGGTCGAAGGGCAGGGCCAGGCGCCCAGCCTGGCCGAGATTGCCGAGGAATTCGGCTTCGCCTCGCGCAATGCCGCGCAGAAACATGTGCAGGCCCTGGTCGCCGACGGCCTGATCGAACTGGCCCCCGGGCAGAAACGCGGCATCCGCCTGGTCGGCGGGCGCGGGCCGGGGCAGATGATCTCCCTGCCGGTGCTGGGCCGGGTCGCTGCCGGCTCCCCGATCGGTGCCGACATCGGCCTGGACCAGCAACTGTGGCTGGACCGGACCCTGTTCTCGCTGGCCCCCGACTACCTGCTGAAGGTGCAGGGCGACTCGATGATCGACGACGGCATCCTCGACGGCGACCTGGTCGGCGTGCATCGCACCTCGGATGCGCGCAACGGCCAGGTGGTGGTCGCGCGCGTGGATGGCGAGATCACCATCAAGCGCTACGAGCGTGGACGTCGGAACATCCGCCTGCTGCCGCGCAACCCTTCGCACGCGCCGATCGTGGTCGAACCCGGCCAGGACTTCGCCATCGAAGGCGTCTACTGCGGACTGGTCAGGCAGGGCTGATGGGCGCCGTCGTCGCCCTTGAAACCCTGTTCGCCGCGCAGACCCTATGGCATGCCGGACGCAGCGCCAGGATCCACGCCGACGGCGAACCGACCGGCCATGCCGCACTGGACGCGCTGCTTCCGCAAGGCGGCTGGCCGCGCCGCGCGCTGACCGAGCTGCTGTTGCCGGCCGATGGCGTCGGCGAACTCGAGCTGGTGTTCCCCACGCTCGCGCGCATGACCCAGGCCGGCCAGCCGGTCGTGGTGATCGCACCGCCTTACATTCCGTATGCGCCGGCTTGGCATGCCGCTGGCGTCGACCTGTCGCAACTGCAGATCGTCGACGCCTCGCCGCGTGATGCGTTGTGGGCGTTCGAACAATGCCTGCGCAGCGGCGCCTGCGCCGCGGTGCTGGGCTGGCCGTCGCAGGCCGATGCGCAATCGCTGCGCCGGCTGCAGGTCGCCGCCGACAGCGGCGATTGCCTGGGCTTCGCTTTCCGCGACCGCAGGCATGTCGCCAACGCGTCGCCGGCTGCGCTGCGTCTGGAGCGGGCAGATGGCGCCTGGCAGGTACGAAAATGCCGCGGCGGGCAACTGCCTTCGCGCACGTTCGCGCTGGCGACGCATTGAGCCACGCGCATGTTGTGGGCCTGCATACTGCTGCCGCAGCTGGCGCTGGATTCCGTCCTCCGGCGTTTGCCCGATCCCGATAAACCGCTCGCGCTGGTCAGCGGACCCGTGCATTTGCGTCACCTGCACGCGGTCAACGCCAATGCAGCGAAAGCGGGGCTGAAACCCGGCATGCGCCTGTCCGCCGCGCATGCGCTGATGGCCGATGTGGCCACCGTCGTCCACGATGCGCAGGCCGAAGCGCGCTGGCATCGCTTCCTCGCCGCCTGGGCCTACCGACACAGCTCGCTGGTCAGCGCGCAATGGCCGGGTTGCCTGGTCCTGGAAGCGCGCGCCAGTTTCAAGTTGCTGGGGCCGTGGCCGCGTTTCGAAGCACGCCTGCGCGAAGAACTGACCGCGCTGGGATTCAGCCATCGCATCGCCCTGGCGCCGACGCCGCGCGCCGCGCGCGTGCTGGCCGGCTTGCGCGACGGACTGGCGCTGACCTCGGCACCGGCCCTGCACGAGCTGCTGGCGAAAGTGCCGGTGCGTCGCGCGGCGTTGCCCGACGGCGATGGCGAACGCCTGCATCGCATGGGCGTGCGCGACCTGCGTGCGCTGCGCGCCTTGCCGCGCGACAGCCTGCGCCGGCGCTTCGGGATCGGACTGCTCGAGCACCTGGACCGCCTGTATGGCGAAGCCGACGATCCGCTGGAGCACTACGCACCGCCGGATCATTTCGACAGCCGCATCGAACTGGGCTATGAAGTCGAACACCATCCGCCGCTGCTGTTTCCCTTGCGCCGGCTGATCAACGACCTGTGCATGTACCTCTCGATCCGCGATGGCGGCGTGCAGCGTTTCGTCCTGCGTCTGGAACACGAGAACAGGGACTCGGCCTGCGCGCACACCGATGTCGAGGTGGGCCTGCTGTCCGCCGAGCGCGAACCGGCGATGCTGTTCGAACTGACCCGCAACCGTCTGGAACGCGTGGCCATTCCCAAACCGGTGGTGGGAATGCGATTGCTGGCGCGCGAACTGCCGCCGTTCGTGCCCGCTTCGCGCGATCTGTTCGATACCCGCGCGCAACGGGCATTGCCCTGGCCGCAATTGCGCGAGCGCCTGCGTGCGCGTCTCGGCGACGAGGCGGTCTATCGCGTCGTGCCCGCAGGCGATCCGCGCCCGGAACGCGCGTGGCGCCGGGACGAGGGAAGGCCGGCGCTGACACCGCTATTGCCGTCCCGGCCACGCTGGCTGTTGCAGCGGCCCATCCCGCTGCGCGGCCACGGCCTGCGCATCGTCTCCGGCCCCGAACGCCTGGAAAGCGGCTGGTGGGACGGCGAGGATGCACGCCGCGATTACTACGTGCTGGAAACTTCGCAGGGCCAGCGCGCCTGGGCGTTCGCACGGGTGGGCGAGCAGGGCAGCTGGATGCTGCATGGCTGGTTCGCATGAAACAGTTCCCTCTGTCGCTCGAGGCGGCCAACGATCCCGGCGACCCGCCGCCCGCGTACGCCGAACTGCACTGCCTGTCGGATTTCTCGTTCCTGCGCGGCGCTTCCAGTGCCGAGGCGCTGTTCGCCCGCGCCGCGCAGTGCGGCTATGAAGCGCTGGCGATCACCGACGAATGCTCGCTGGCCGGCATCGTGCGCGCGCTTGTCGCCTCGGAAGAATCGGGGGTCAAGCTGATCGTCGGCAGCGAGTTCGAACTGGAAGACGGCTTGCGCCTGGTGCTGCTGGTGCAGACGCAGGCCGGCTACACGCATCTGTGCCAGTTGATCACCCAGGCACGCCGCGCGGCGGGGAAGGGCGAATACCTGATCACGCGCGCGGATTTCGAAGCGCATGCCGACGCCGCTGGCGTGCCCGGGATCTTCGCCCTGTGGTTGCCGGGCCGCAGTCCCGACGCGGGCGAGGGCGTCTGGGTGCGCGAGACCTTCGGCGAACGCGCCCGGCTGGCGGTGGAACTGCACCGCGACCGCGACGATGCGCAGCGGCTGCAGGAACTGCTCGCGCTATCGATGCAATTGTCGTTGCCGGCGGTCGCCGCGGGCGACGTGCACATGTGCACCCGGCGCACGCGCGCACTGCAGGACACGATGACCGCCATCCGCCACGGAGTGCCACTGGCCGAAGCGGGCGCGCATCTTTTCCGCAACGGCGAGCGCCACCTGCGCAGCCGTCGCGCCTTGGGAAATATCCATCCCCCTGCCTTGCTGGACAACGCGGTAAGCGTCGCGCGGCAATGCAGCTTCGACCTGCGCAAGCTGGAATACGTCTATCCCGCCGAACTGGTGCCGCCGGGCGAAACCCCCGCCAGCCACCTGCGTGCGCTGACGATGCAAGGCCTGCGCGTGCGCTGGCCCAACGGCACGCCGGCGAAAGTGATGCAGACCATCGAAGGCGAGCTGGCGCTGATCGCCAAACTCAAGTACGAGGCCTTCTTCCTCACGGTAGAGGACATCGTCCGTTACGCGCGCAGCCTCGGCATCCTCTGCCAGGGCCGCGGCTCCTCGGCCAACTCGGCGGTCTGTTTCGCACTGGGCATCACCTCGGTGAATCCCGAGGAAAGCCGCCTGCTGATGGCCCGCTTCCTGTCCGAGGAACGCAACGAGCCGCCGGACATCGACGTGGATTTCGAACACGAACGCCGTGAGGAAGTGCTGCAGTACGTCTACAACAAGTACGGGCGCGAACGCACGGCATTGGCCGCCACCGTGATCCGTTACCGCGGACGCAGCGCCCTGCGCGACGTGGCCAAGGCCTTCGGCCTGCCACCGGACCAGATCACGCTGCTGGCCGGCTGCTATGGCTGGGGCAACGGTGAAACGCCGATGGAGCAGCGCCTGGGCGAAGCGGGGTTCGATCCGCAGAATCCGCTGATCACGCGCATCCTGACCTTGACCCATGCCCTGCACGGCCACCCGCGCCACCTGTCGCAGCACGTGGGCGGTTTCGTCATCTCCGATACGCCGTTGTGGAATCTGGTGCCGGTGGAGAACGCGGCGATGGCCGAGCGCACCATCATCCAGTGGGACAAGAACGACCTGGAGGAAATGAAACTGCTGAAAGTCGACTGTCTGGCGCTGGGCATGCTGACCTGCCTGCGCAAGGCGTTCGACCTGGTGAAAACGCATCGCGGCCTTGTCATGGATCTGGCCAGCGTGCCGCCGGAGGACCAGCCGACCTACGACATGATCCAGCTCGCCGACACGGTGGGCGTGTTCCAGATCGAATCGCGCGCGCAGATGAGCATGCTGCCGCGGCTCAAGCCGAATTCCTTCTACGACCTGGTGGTGGAAGTGGCGATCGTGCGTCCCGGACCGATCCAGGGCGGCATGGTCCATCCCTATCTGCGCAGGCGCATGGGCAAGGAAGCGCCGGATTACCCGTCGGAGGGCGTCAGGGAAATCCTCGAGCCGACTCTGGGTATCCCTCTGTTCCAGGAGCAGGTCATGGAGCTGGTGATCCATGCGGGCTATAGCGGCAGCGAAGCGGACAACCTGCGCCGTTCGATGGCGGCCTGGAAACAGGGCGGCGACATGGAGCCGCATCGCGCGCGCATCCGCGAACTGATGGAAGCCCAGGGCTACACGTCGGCCTTCATCGAGCAGATCTTCGAACAGATCAAGGGCTTCGGTTCCTATGGATTCCCGCAGAGCCATGCGGCCTCGTTCGCCAAGCTGGTGTACGCCAGTTGCTGGCTGAAACGCCATGAACCGGCCGCCTTCGCCTGCGCACTGCTCAATGCGCAGCCGATGGGGTTCTATCCCGCCAGCCAGATCGTGCAGGACGCGCGGCGTGGACGGCAGGCGAGGGAGGCGGTCGAGTTCCTGCCGGTGGACGTGGCCTGCAGCGATTACGACAACACACTGGTGGGCGGCTCGCTGCGCGGCGACGGCGATGCGGGCGAACAGCCGGCGATACGCCTGGGATTCCGCCAGGTCGGCGGACTCTCCGAGCAAGCGGCCCTGGCGATCATGGCTGCGCGCCAGCGGCAACCGTTCCATGACATCGCCGACCTGTGCCTGCGCGCGCCGCTGGATGAAAAGGCGCGCAGTGCGTTGGCCGAGGCGGGCGCGCTGCAAAGCCTCGCCGGCAATCGCAACCGGGCGCGCTGGATGGTCGCGGGTATCGAACGCCAGCGCCCGTTGCTGCCCGGCAGTCCGGAAGAACGATCGATCGAGTTGCCTGCACCGCGGATCGGCGAGGAAGTGCTGTCCGACTACCGCGCACTGGGACTTACCCTGCAGGCGCATCCGCTGTCGCTGTTGCGCGACCGGTTGCGCGCGCGCCGTCTGCTGGGTTCGCGTGACCTGATCGACAAGCGCCACGGCAGCAGCGTGCATGCGGTGGGCCTGGTGACCAACCGGCAACGTCCGCAGACCGCGAGCGGAACCATATTCGTGACCCTTGAAGACGAACACGGCATGGTCAACGTGGTGGTGTGGGAACACGTGGCCCAGCGCGGGCGCAAGGCGCTGCTCGGCGCCAGCCTGCTGGCGGTGCGCGGGCGCTGGGAACAGGTGGACGGCGTGGCCCATCTGATCGCGAAGGACATGCAGGACCTCAGCGCGATGCTTGGCGGTTTGCAGACTTCATCGCGGGATTTCCACTGATGCCGGCTGCCGCGTTCTCGCTGGACCTGTTCGTCGGGACGATGACGCAACTGGTGGACGATGCCGAAGGCGGCATCCGCTACTGGCCGGGATTCATCGAGGCGCGACTGGCGCAGCAGTGGTTCTGCGAATTGCAGGCGAGGGCCGCATGGACGCACCTGCAGCGCCCCATGTACGACCGCATCGTCGACGTGCCGCGCCTGATCGCCTCCTACCGCGCGGACGCATTTCCACCGGATCTTCCGCTGGCGGTAATGCTGGCGCACGTGCAACAGAAAATGTCCGCGCCCTACAACGGAGTAGGGCTCAACCTCTACCGCGATGGCAACGACAGCGTGGCGATGCACAACGACAAGCTGCACATTCTCACCGCCCCGCATCCGATCGCCCTGGTCTCGCTGGGCGACCCACGGCGCATGCTGATCCGCACGAAAGCAGGCGACCGGCGCACTCTCGCCGTGGACCTGGAGCCTGGCAGCCTGTTGTGCATGAGCCACGCCTCGCAACTCACCCACGAGCACGGCATACCGAAAACGAAAAAGCCGCAAGGTCCACGCATCAGCGCGGTGTTCCGGGTCAGGCCGATTTAGGTCCTGTTCGACAGACAGTTAACGACTGCCAGTGCTACCTTTCCGTCATGGCCAAATCCACCGAAGCGATCAAGTTCAAGGCAAAGCTCTCGCGTCCCGCCGAGCCGAGGGGCGCGGCGTGGACCTTCCTGGTGCTGCCCACCGCCGCCAGCAAGAAGCTGCCGACACGGAGCATGGTCACCGTCGACGGCACGCTCGAAGGCCAGCCCTTCCAGGCCACGCTCGAGCCTGATGGCCAGGGCAGCCACTGGCTCAAGGTCGAAAAGAAACTGCGCGAAGCGGCCGGCGTCGCCGCGGGCGACAGCGTCGCGCTGGAGATCGCGCCGGTGGAGAAGGAGCCGGAACCCAAGGTGCCCGCCGACCTCAAGCAGGCGCTGGCCGGCAACCCCGCCGCCAAGGCGACCTGGGGCGAGATCACCGCGGTGGCGCGGCGCGACTGGATCCACTGGATCACCTCCGGCAAGAAAGCCGAGACCCGCGTGAAACGCATCGCCGTGGCCTGCGACAAACTCGCCTGCGGCAATCGCCGCGCCTGCTGCTTCGACCGCTCCGGCATGTACAGCAAGGGCAACATGGGCGCGCCCGAAGCGGCGGAATAAAACCGTAGGGTGGGCCTTGGCCCACCAGATGGAACATCGCCACCTTCCGGTGGGCCAAGGCCCACCCTACCGAGGAGCGTGCCACGCGTTTGTCGATTTCAATCCCTGTCGCTCGTCGCCGGTACATACCCACCACCGAAAGGACAGCACCCATGCCGCGCATGATCTTCGTCAACCTGCCCGTCACCGACCTTGCCGCCTCGATGAAGTTCTACGAGGCCCTGGGTTTCCGCAACAACCCGCAATTCACCGACGCCACGGCCGCCTGCATGGTCTGGAGCGAGGCCATCAACGTCATGCTGCTGACCTACGACAAGTGGCGAACCTTCACCAGCCGCCCGATCCCGCCCAATACCTCCAGCGAGGTACTGCTGGCCATTTCCCTGGACGATCGCGACGCCGTCGATGCCATGAATGCGGCCGCTGCCGCCAACGGCGGCAGCGCCGACATCAACCCGAAGCAGGACCTCGGCTTCATGTACAACCGCAACCTGGCGGATCCTGACGGCCACGTATGGGAAGCCATGTGGATGGATATGGCCGCGTTCCCCACCGGCGAGTGACGGGATACATCGCCTCACCGCCGGCAACGCGCAAGGCGGGTCGACCAAGATAGTCGCCGTGCCAATCATCGTAAGGCGGGTCTCGAGCCGCCTTACGGCCCTGCACACTTCCACTCAGGGCTCGTCATTCCGCATGAGCTTTGGAATGGCGTTGACCACCGCCAGCGCGATCAGCGTGGTCGCCAGCGCCATGACCCCCATGCCCATGCCGGCGGCCATGCCCACGGCGGAGACCATCCAGATACCGGCCGCGGTGGTGAGGCCCTCGATGCGCTCGTCGCGTTCCAGCTTGATGATCGCGCCCGCGCCGAGAAAACCGATGCCCGACACGATGCCCTGCATCACCCGCGTCACATCGCCCGGATCGATCCCCGACAACAACGGCGCCATCACGAACAACGCCGACCCTATCGACACCAGGATGTGGGTCTTCAGGCCCGCTGCGCGTCCCTTGCTCTCGCGCTCGAGGCCCAACATCCCGCCGAGTATCGCAGCCACCAGCAGGCGCACCACCATGACCGTGGTGGTATCCGCATCGGGCAGGGCGAATTCCCTGGCCAGCGCCTCGCCGATCTCCGCAGTCACACTCATGCAGGCTCTCCCGGTTGCGGGCGGCGCGAGCCGGCAAGACCCGCGCGACAGATAAGGATTGTCTACGGGCGGCCGTTAGGGATGCGTATCCGTCCAGTGCGCCGGCAGAATCCATGGGGCGGTCCCGATGAGCCCATCCGATGGGCCGGGAGCCAACCCCATGAGAGGTTCACCCTTACCGCATCCGCAACCCGTGCAGCCGCTCGTAATGCGGCCTGCATTCCTCGGCGACTTGCGCCGCCGCGCCCGACAGGGTGATCTCCTTTTCCGCCGGCGCTTCGAAGCCGGTCGATTCCCACACATGCGCATACCAGTGCGGCGCCCAGATACCGTCGCTGGCGCGTGGGCCCTTGGGCCAGTGCAGCATGCGTTCGGTGAAAGGGATGCCCAGCCACCCGCACAGCGCGCGCAGGTGCGGTTCCGGGGCGCGCAGGAAATCGCCGGCATCGATGATCGGCGGCGGCGAACCGGTCGCGCACAGCTCGTCGTACAGCGCCACCTGCTGCGGCAGGCCGATGTCGTTGGCGGTGACCGTGGCCCGCGATTTCACGTAGGACGCCACCACTTCGCGCGGGTCGCGGATCAGCAGCACATTTCGCAAGCCTGCGATCCATGCATGGTCCATGTGCGGCAACAGATGGTGGGTCATGTGCTTCTGGTACCACACCGCCGCGCCACCGGGCGCCGCGCCCAGCAGCGAATCCACCACCCGTCGCCAGTCGCTGTCGCCATCGGCGATCACTTCCTCGCGCGCCGGATGGTCCAGCCCGGTGTGGTCCAGGTAATGCGCGTACAGCGGCTCGTCGCTGACCGCGCAATCGCCGCGGTTTTCCCAGGCCCGCATCATCGCCGTGGAAATATTGCGTGGGCCCGACCACATGGCCATCCGCACAACTTCGGTCGACACACCCATTCCCGACGCACTCATGCAGGACGAACGCGCGCGGCCGCATCGGCCGCGGCGAACGCGCGATACAGCGACTGCAGGCGCTGCACCATCGGCCCGCGCGCATCCTCAGCGCGTGGTTCATTGCCGACCCCGCGCTGGTCGACCGTATGCACCGGCACCACCCCGCCGAAGGTGCCGGTGACGAAGGCCTCGTCCGCGCCATACACATCGGTCAGGCTGAAGGACTTCTCGAACACGGGGATGCCGTTCTCGCGGCAGAGGGTGATGATGTTGGCGCGGGTGATCCCGCCCAGGCAGTACTGCCCGGTCGAGGTCCACACCTCGCCCTTGCGCACGATGAAGAAGTGGGTGGAATTGCAGGTGGCGACGAAACCGTGCGGATCCAGCATCAGCGCCTCGTCCGCGCCCGCGCCATAAGCCTGGATGCAGGCGGTGATGCAGTTGAGCTTGCTGTGCGAATTGAGCTTGGGGTCCTGCACGTCCGGCGCGCCGCGGCGCACGTGCACGGTGAACAGCGAGAGCCCGCGCGCGGCGGTGTCGGTGGAGGCGGTCTTGTATTCTGGGATGATGACGATGGTGGCCGGGCCGATTGTGACGCGTGGGTCCTGGTAAGGCGTGCTTTTCACTCCGCGGGTGACCATCAGGCGGATGTGCACGCCGTCGCCATGCATGTTGTTGGCGTCGAGCGTGGCATAGATCGCGCGCGTCAGCCGCTCACGGTCCAGGCCGATGTCGAGCAGAATCGCCTTGGCCCCTTCGTACAGGCGGTCCAGGTGCGCGTCCAGGAACAGCGGATGTCCACCGAGCACGCGGAAGCCTTCCCACACGCCGTCGCCGAGCACGAAGCCGCTGTCGAACACCGACACCATCGCCTCGCTGCGATGCTTCATCACGCCGTTGATGGAAATGAGGGTGTCGGCGTTGCGTGGATCTTCGGCCGAATGCTGGGTGCCATGGGTCATGCGCGGTCTCCTGGGGTCGGACCGATGGTAGCCGCTGCACTTTCGCCTGTCTTTGTCCCTCAGGTTGACTTCCTTCGGGGCTTGGATCCGGACTCGCCGGATCCCATCGCATGGGGCCGGAACGCGCAGGGCGAACCCGCCCAGGCGGGTTCGCCCTGCATGGCCTTTCCCGCTGCTTACGCGGGCGGCGCGCCCTGCAGCTTCCTGGCCGCTTCCAGATGCGCCATCACATGTTCCCGCGTCTTGCTCAGATGGTCGCGTACCGGTCCCAGCGAGGCCAGCGAGAGCAGGCGGCCGTCGATCAGGGCCAGGACTTCGGTGTGGCCTTTCACCATCGCGTCCACGTAGGCGGTTTCGTATTCCTTGCCCGACAACTTGCCCAGTTCGGCCAGGTCGCTGGCGCCTTTCTCCTTCATCGCCTGCACCTCCGGCGTGTCGGCCAGCGCGCCCAGCGACTTGGTCTCGACCAGGTTATCGGTGTGCTGCTTTTCCATCATGCTGGCGTAATCCATGACCGCGGCCGAGACCTGCTTCGACTTGGCCTGCTGCGCCGCCTGTATCTCATGGTCGTCGACCGCGGCCAGCAGGCCCAGGGCCAGCGCATCGTCGTTGGCGGGCGTGGCCGCGGGTGCGGTGCCGTCGGCATTCGCGTCCGTCGGTAGGGCAGCGGTGGGATCGCTGGCGGGTGCCGATGCGGTGTCGGCGATGGCCGCTTCCGGCGTGGGCGAATTTTCCGGATCGTCGCGGCGATCGCAGGCGCTGGTCAGGGCCAGGGCAAGCAGGCTGAAGGCGAGCAGGGGAGTCTTCATGGGGAGGATTCCTGGAGGGGTGTGCCTGCACCCTGACTCCGCGGCCGTGAAGGGCATGCTAAAAAACCCATCGGGAGTCTTCGTAATCAAGTTCGTGTTCATCGTGTGGAGAAGCGGAAGACAGGATCAGGATCAAAGGCACGCAAGGGAGAAGGTAAATCCGGATCTGTGGAATGTGGTTCGGGATTCCGTTTATCGCAAAGTAGGGTTGTTGGCGGCTTCATGACATCGGCTTCCGGGTGCGACAGGTAGCATCGGCGCGTCGTCTTTCCATCGAGGAATACCTCATGTCCGAGGAAACCGCCAAGACCCCGCTCGACCACGTCGCCGACACACTGTCGCAACTCAAGGAGATGCGGCATTACTCGAAGAACAACGTGGAGATGCTGACCACCCAGTGGCTGTTGTTCGACGGCGAGCTTGCGAAGTTGAAGCAGGCGACGAAGATCGAGAACCTGATGATGCGCCAGAGCGAATTCCACGACGCGCTGGAAACGGCCATCGCCGAACTGGAGGAAGTGAAGGCGGAACTGCAGCCTGCGCCGGAGGAATGACGCTGCCGTTGTGGGAGGGGCTTCGGCCCCGAGGCTTCACCGGCTTCTGCGGTCGGGGCTGAAGCCCCTCCTACAAGTGACGCGGACGCGGCGTCCAGCGGAAGGTCGCCACGCTGCTGGCGGGCAGGGTGTAGTTGAAGCGCCGGTCCTGCTGGCTGACCGCGACCGTCCGCGGTTGCGGATTGGAGTTGACCACGATCAGCACCACCGAACCGTCGTCGCTGTTCTGGAAGGCGACGTTGTCCAGGCCGTCATCCGCGGTTGCGGTGGAGGCGATGCGGTACGCGTCCTGGCGCACGAAGCGGCTGGCGTGGGCCAGTGCGTAGTAGCCGTTGTTGCGGGTCACGGCCCCGGTCTTCGAGTCGATGGCGACCACGCCGATGCAGGTGTCGCAGCCGCCCGCGTGCGGGCCGCCTTTTTCGTCGAGCGCCAGATTCCAGAACAACACGCCGCGCGCCCAGTGCCGGGTGGTCTGCACGATCAATTCCCGCGCCTGCAGCGGCAGTCCGCCGCTGAGGACCGGTTCCCAGGTGCCGTCCGAGCATTCGGTCATGTATGCGTCCTTGCCGGGGAACGCCTCGTGCACCGGCGATTGCGCGGCGACCTCGCCGCCGTAGCAATGCCAGGCCACGGCGGCCACGTGCGGGCCCGCGGCCGGATCGGACAGCACCGCCATCGGCTCCTGCGGTTTGTCCCAGTTGTGGTCCCAATCGAAGATCAACGGACCCTTGCCGCGTTGCGCGATCAATGGGCCGAGGTGGTCGCCGATCAGGCGCGCGCGTGCCGGTGCGTTCAAGCGCATGCCGGGATAGTCCGCGGGTTCGTAGTCGGGTTCGTTCTGCACGGTCAGGGCGAAGATCGGGATGCCTTCGGCCGCGTACGCATCCACGTACTTGAGCAGGTAGCGGGCGAACGCATCGTAGTACTCGGGACGCAACTTGCCCTTGATCAGGCTGTCGCTGTCCTTCATCCATCCCGGCGCGCTCCACGGCGAAGCCATCACCTGCAGGCGCGGGTTGATGCGCAATGCCTCGCGCGCGACCGGGACCACGTCGTCCAGGTTGGGCGCGATGCTGAAATGTTGCAGTTGCGGATCGGGCCGGCCATCCGGCGGATCGTCCAGGCTGTAGTGATGGCGGGAGAAATCGGAGGCGCCGATGGTCAGGCGGGTGAACTCCAGGCCGATGCCGTTGCCGGAACGGCCGAACAGTTCCTGCAGCAAGGCCAAGCGCTGTTCCGGCGTCATCTTTTTCCGGATCAGCCAGGCCGAGGCATCGGTGATCGAGGCGCCGAAGCCGAGCATGCGCTGGTAGCGGGTGCCGGTGTCCACCTCGATGCTTGTCGCGGTGTCCGTCGCCGTTTCCGCGGCCTCTCCGCTGACGGCCACGGACTGCAGTGCCAGGCGGTGGTCGGCGGTGGTGACCCAGGCTTCGACCCTTGCCGCGGGTTGTTGCTGGACAGGTGTCTTTGCAGGCGCTGCCGGGGGAGCAGGCGCGTCGTTTTTGCACGCGCTCGCGATCGCGAAAAAAACCAGAAGCAGGACCGCTTCGGGTCTTGCCTGCCGGCGAGGAGACGGGGAGTCCATCTGCTTTTCTCCATTCCGATTCATGAACGGATATTGCGGGATATTCGTGCGCTGGTGCGTGTTGCGCCGCAACTGTAACGATGCGTTTCAACCGTTACATGCGACAAAAAGCGAGGCGGGCGCGGAAGGAAGTCTGGGTGATGCACGTGATGATTGACAAACCATACGCGTAAATATACGACAGCGCTGTCAGCAACTTTCCGGAGAGGATAGATGGCCCCCCTGAACAAAGCAGTGAAACCCTCGTTCATTTCCCCCTCTTCGATACACCGGCATGCGCACCGGCATGCATTGGCCATCGCCTGCTGCCTGGCCCTGTTCGGCGCGCAACCGGTCCTTGCCCAGGACGCGGCAACGGTCCCCGCGGAGCAAGCGCCCGCGCAGCCGGATGTGAATACGCTGGACGCCGTGGTGGTGAAGGGCATCCGCAGCAGCATCGCCAAGTCGGTGGAGACCAAGAACGAATCCAGTTCGATCGTCGAAGCGATCTCCGCCGAGGACATCGGCAAGTTGCCGGACATCAGCATCGCCGATTCCATTTCGCGCTTGCCGGGCCTGGCCACCCAGCGCGTGGACGGGCGCTCGCAGGTGATCAACATCCGCGGCATGTCCGAGCAGTTCGCCGGAACCCTGTTGAACGGGCGCGAGCAGGTCAGCACCGGCGACAGCCGCGGCGTGGAGTTCGACCAGTACCCGGCGGAGTTGATCAACGCGGTCACGGTGTACAAGACCCCGGACGCGAGCATCGTGGGGCAGGGCCTCTCGGGCACCGTCGACCTGCAGACCATCCATCCGCTGGACCTGAGCGAGCGCCGCATCGTGTTCAGCGGGCAGGGCGAATACAACTCGCTGGGCAAGCTGACCGCCGGCGGCGACCACACCGGTTATCGCGCCGCCGCATCGTATGTGGACCAGTTCGCAGACAACACGATCGGCGTCGCGCTGGGCATCGCGCGGCTTGATTCGCCGTTCCAGGAGGAGCACTACAAGCAATGGTGGTGGGCCAGCGGCGACACGACCAATGGCTGGGGCGCACCCAACCCGCAAGCCGGGAAGCCGAGCGACGCCATCGCACTGCAGGGGTCCGAAGGCTGGATCAAATCCCGCAACCTGACCCGCGACGGCGTTATGGGCGTGCTGGAGTTCAAGCCCAACGACACCTGGCACAGCGTCCTCGACCTGTACTACTCCAAGTTCGACCAGGACGAGACGATGCGCGGGACGATGTGGAGCAACGACCCCTGGTTCGCCAACGTCGATGCTCCTCTCGACGCGAACGGCAACCCGATCCCCAATGTCGACTACGCCAACGTGGGCGTGAGCGACTACCGGGGTTATCCCTTCGTCACCAGCGGTACGCTGGTCGGCGTGCAGCCGATCGTGCGCAACGACAACAACACGCGCGAGGACAAGCTTTATTCGGCGGGCTGGAACAACAGCTTCGCATTCGATCCGTTCACGTTCAATGTCGACCTGAACTATTCGCGCGCCGAGCGCGAACAGTCCACGCTGGAAACCTATGCCGGGCTCCTGGACCCGCAGATCGTCGATTTCGAGATTCCGCTGAGCAACCGGTTCGGACATTACTCGCTGCCCGACCTATCCGATCCCGCTGCCGTCTACCTGTGGGATCCGCAGAAATACGGCCATGACGGGCGCATGGAGGATTCCAAGCAGACCGACATCATCAAGGCGGCCCGGTTCTCGTTGAACCGCGTGGTCGAGTCGTCGGATTTCCTGCGCAGCTACGATGTCGGCGTCAACCTCAACCGTCGCAGCAAGGAGAAGACCGCGCAGGTGTATTTCGCCGACCTCAAGAACGGGCGCACGCCGACCCTGGTCGATCCGTCGCTGCTGTCCTCGCCGACCTCGCTGGGTTTCCTTGGCATGGGCGACGTGCTCACCTACGATCCGCGCGCGCTGCTCGGCCAGTACTACGACGTGAACCTGAGCGAGAGCAACGACGACGTGCTCAAGGACTACATCGTCGAGGAGGACGTCAAGACGTTCTACTTCCGGGCCAACCTCGACATGGACGTAAGCGATCGCATCCGCCTGCGCGGCAATGCCGGTTTCCAGTACATCCGCAGCGAACAGTCGTCCACCGGCTTCAACGCCAACAACGGCATCGTCGCCGGTTCGCAGAAGATCGACGCTTCCTACGGCGACATCCTGCCGAGCCTCAACCTGGTCGCGGACTTCGGCGATGGCTGGATGGTGCGCTTCGGCTGGGCCAAGACCCTGATGCGCGCGCCGATCAACTACCTCAGCGCGGCCAGTTCGGCCAGCGTGAACCAGTTCGGCGAGTGGTCCGGCAGCGGCGGCAACCCGAAGCTCGAGCCGTACCGTGCCAACGCCGTCGACCTGTCGTTCGAGAAGTACATCGGCGATGCGAGCTACGTCGCCTTGGCGCTGTTCTACAAGCAGCTCGAGTCCTATGTTTTCCAGCAGGAAATCACCGGCTGGGATTTCACCGACTATCCCAATGACAGCGGTTACACGCCGCATTCCAACATCGGCAGTTTCTACACGTGGGCCAACGGCAGCGGTGGCTACATGCGCGGCGTGGAGTTGAGCGCGTCGCTCTCCGGCGAGCTGTTGCATCCGGCGCTGGAAGGATTCGGTGCGCAGGTCAACGGGTCGTACACCGAATCGTCGATCGACCCCGACGGCCCCGGAGGGTCGGCCACAGACACGATCCCCGGCCTGTCCAAGATCGTCGCCAACGCCACCGTCTATTACGAGCGCCACGGATTCTCGGCGCGGCTGAGTCAGCGCTACCGCGACAAGTACCGCGGCGAGTACAGCTCGCTGTTCGGGCAGCGCCAGCTGCGCTACACGCTTCCCGAGCGCCAGTTGGACATGCAGCTGAGCTACGACTTCGCCGATGGCAGCCGCTTGCATGGGTTGTCGCTGCTGTTCCAGGTCAACAACCTCAACAACTCGCCGTTCCGTACCCAGGTCAGCGAGGCTTCCGGCTCCACCGGCCTGTTGCTGCCCGAGGAATACACCGAGTACGGCCGCCAGTACATGCTCGGATTCCGTTACGAGCTGTAGCCGGGTCGCAGGTGCAGGCGACCGCGTGGCCTGGCCTGGATGGAGCGCAACGAAATGCCAGGCGAGCGGCTTCATCCGGAGGGCCGAATCTGCCCTTGCGATGCACGCCAAAGCTGCGGTCATCGAACAAGTCGCCATCCCGGCCTGCGCCGGGATGGCGATCCCTGTCGCGGGGGCGCATCGAGCCGCGGCGGTCGGTGCGGGCTTTCGCCGGTCTGTGCCCGGGCTCACCCCGGGAAGACCGGGCCGGATTAGGATAGGGTATCGCCTGAAAAGCGCGCCCTGGCACTCCCGCCGGCGTCGCAGGCAGAGGATCGACCGCCTTGCTCAACCGGTTCCGGCGCAACTCCCAACTCGGCATCCTCGCCCTGCTGGGGACGGCGACTACCTGCACGCTGGCCATGTTCGCGGGTTATCGCGCCCTGCACGGACAGTGGCCGGCCGCCATCATCGACTTCGCCATCGTCGTGCTGATCGGCGTGCCGGTGATCCATGCGTTGCGCACCGGCAACACCGCCGGCCCGGGTGCGTTCCTGTGCGCCACCAACAGCCTGAGTTGCGCCATCGCCTGCTACGTGATCGGACCCGTGTCGCTGCCATGGGTATACCTGGTGCTGATGACCAACTTCCTGATCGCCGGCCCACGCCAGGCCCTGGCCTTCAACCTGTTGCTCACCGTGGCCCTGCTGCTGATGCCGCGCATGCTCGACCTGCCGGTCGAACGCATGTCCGCAGCCGCCGTCGCCGCGTTGGTCACCCTGTTCGCCTGGCTCTCGGCCCTGCGGGTCAGCACCGACCACCAGCAACTGGAAGTGCTCGCCTCGCTCGACGCGCTGACCGGCCTGCCCAACCGGCGGATGATGGAACAGGCCCTGGAGGGCGCCGTTGCGCGGCACCGCGCCGGCGACCGCAGCCACGGGCTGCTGATCGTGGACATCGATCATTTCAAGGAAGTCAACGACACCCACGGCCATGCCGCGGGCGATGCCGCGATCGCCGACCTGGCCGCGATCCTCAAGTTCGAGATGCGCAAGCACGACCGCGTATTCCGCTTCGGCGGCGAAGAGTTCGTGGTGCTGCTGGACGTCGATACCCGCGACGACCTGTGGACCGCCAGCGAGCGCCTGCGCCAGGCGGTGCGCAACGGCCTGCGCGGCCCCGGCGGCCGCATCACGATATCGCTGGGCGGAGCCATGGCCGGGGAAGAGGAGCGCTGGCAGGAATGGTTCTCGCTGGCCGACGAAGCGCTGTACCGGGCCAAGAACAACGGACGCGACAGCACGGTGGTCATGGGTGGCGCCGTGCCCACGGATCCTGCGCCGGAACCTCGCGGCAAACCGGCATTGCCGCGCGTTTGACCAGGTGATGCGGTTCCCCTCCGTATCACCTGGACCCGGCCCGCAACCGAGCAAGTATTCTTGAACCCGCCACCCCCGACCCTCGAGGCAACCAGATGAAGAGTCTCCTTTTCTCGACGATGGCAGGAATGACCATCGTCCTGCTGGCCCATTCCACCACCGGCGTTGCGGCCGAGGCCTCGATGGAAAAATTCCCGGACACCGGCAAGCCGATCGCGATCTACACCAGCGCGGCGGGGTCGGACCAACGCTTGAGCAAGAGCGGCACGGCCGCCCTGCAGCCGGGCCACAAGCTGGTCGAGGCCGAAACCTCGATCTTCGTGGATCCGGGCAAGCGCTATCAATCCCTGATCGGGATCGGCGGCGCCATCACCGATTCCAGCGCCGAAGTGTTCGCAAAGCTGGACCCCGCGCGGCAGGCCGAATTCCTCAAGGCGTATTACGACAGGGACAGCGGCATCGGCTATTCGCTGGCGCGCACCACCATCCACAGCTCGGATTTCAGCAGCGCCAGCTACACCTACATCGAGGAAGGCGACAAGGCCCTCTCGACTTTCTCGATCGACCACGACCGCCGGTTCCGCATCCCGCTGATCAAGCGGGCGATCGAAGCCGCGGGCGGCAAGCTGCCCCTGTACGCCAGCCCGTGGAGCGCGCCGGCGTTCATGAAGACCACCAACAACATGCTCAAGGGCGGGTCGCTGCTGCCCGAGTACGCCGATGCGTGGGCCAGGTATTTCACCAGGTTCATTGCCGCCTATGAAAAGGAAGGCATCTCGATCTGGGCGATCACCGTGCAGAACGAACCGATGGCCACGCAGACCTGGGAGTCGATGCTGTACACCGCCGAGGAGGAACGCGATTTCCTCAAGAACCACCTCGGCCCGACCATGCACAAGGCCGGCTACGGCGACAAGAAGATCATCGTCTGGGACCACAACCGCGACATGATGACCGAACGCGCGCGGGTGATCTTCGACGACCCGGAGGCGTCGAAGTACGCCTGGGGCATGGGCTTCCACTGGTACGAGACCTGGGCCGGCTTCGAGCCGATGTACCGCAACGTGGCCACCGTGGCCCGGAACTATCCCGACAAGCACCTGCTGCTGACCGAAGCGGCGGTGGAGAAGTTCGATCCCGCGCGCTACCAGTACTGGGCCAATGGCGAACGCTACGGCAGTTCGATCATCAACGACCTCAACAACGGCGCCGAAGGCTGGACCGACTGGAACATCCTGCTCGACGAAACCGGCGGCCCCAACCATGTCGGCAATCTTTGTTTCGCGCCGATCCACGCGGACACCCGTACCGGCGAACTGATCTACACGCCCAGCTACTACTACATCGGCCACTTCTCGAAATTCATCCGCCCGGGCGCGCACCGCGTCAGCGCGGCCAGCAGCCGCAGCACCTTGCTGACCACGTCCTTCCTCAACCCCGACAACACCCTGAGCACCGTGGTCATGAACCCGACCGACAAGGAAATCGCCTACAACTTCTATGTAGGTTCGGACTCGGCCCAGTTGAGCATTCCGGCGCACGCGATCCAGACGCTGGTGCGCTAGATCCCCGGTAGCGGCGGGCGAAGCGCTCTGCGGCAAGGCCGGCGCTCTCCTCTGCCTTCGCGGGAGCAGGCGCTGCTTCGCTGCACGGAGCGGCTCCTCTCCCGTAAAGGGAGAGGGGCTGGATATCGCGCTCTACGCGGAATACTGCATCACGATATGTCCGCTCGGGTATGCGCGGACGCTCTGCAGCGCCAGTTTCAGGTCGCCCAGGCCATCGGGCGCGAACGAGCGGCCTTCGCCCAGCAACATCGCGATCATGCGCAGGCGCAGCACGTCCACCTGGCGGGCACGGAACAACGCGTCGGTCAGGGTCAGGCTGCCCCAGATCATCAGGTCGCCGTCGATGCGCTGGCGTAAACGGCGTACGGACTCGATGCCGTCGCCGCGGAGGATTTCAACTTCGTCCTTTTCGCCCCATGGCGCGGATCGCAGCGTGTTGGATACCACGAACTTGGGCAAGGAATTGATCGGGCCGGCGACCCGTTCCACCTTCTCGTCCGCACCGGGCCAATAGTCGGCGAACATGCGGTAAGTGGTCGCGCCGAAGACGATGGCGCCGACCGATCGCAGCCTCTTCATCTGCTCGTCCTCGCCCTCCCTGAAATCGCCGCTGGCGTCGAAGAAGCCGATGCCGCCGTCCTTGTAGGCGGCGTAACCGTCCGCGCTGACGATCTGTTCCACGATGACCTTGCCCATGGCGTACTCCCGTGTCGAGGGTTGTAGAAAGCGCCGTGGCGCCGGAACACGGTGCCTGGATTCCGGTTCCTGCTATCGCGACGAACGAGAGCTTCGCGGATCGACAAGCCATATGGTCTTGGCCGGGACGCGGCGACAGACGCGGTCCGCGCGATCAGTGTCGACACCCACGGAATCGGTGCTTCCTCCACATGATTCACATTCCATCGGAACGATTCCATGCAAAATCGAGGAGTATTCCAGGGAGGACTGGCGATGTCGGACCGCGAACGACGCAATCCGGAAGACGGAGAGAGCGATGCCGAGTTGAGGGCAGGCCTCAGCAAGGAGCAATTGGCCACCTTGCACACGATGGAGCAGTTCCACTGGAAGCTGCGCTTCGTCCGCCGCCCGCTGTTCCGGGCGCCGGTGCCGGTGCTGTTCCACCGCGATGGCACGCGCTTCGTCGTGCTCGAAGCCGATGGTTCCATCAACGAGGACCCGGGTTTCAAGATCCGCCCGTGAGTCCGATCCGAACGGCGTGGGGAACAGGGTTTTCTGCGGATACTTCCACCATGTGGAAGAGTTGGACTGGAGATGCCATGCCGCGCCGCTGCAGCCTTCGTCGAAGCGGGTGTCTCGCAGGTTCCCGCCCGACAGAAGCGGACTACGCTGCCTGAGGCAGGAGAGGTGCCGCCTCGGTCACCGAATGCCGCGGCAGGTCGATGGTGAACACGCAGCCGGTTCCGGGAAGATTGCGCACGCTGAGGATGCCGTCGTTCGCCTCCACGCTGCGTCGGGCGATGGACAGGCCCAGGCCCAGGCCGGTGCGGTCCTCGGCTGCCTGGGTGAACGGCTGGAACATGTCCTCGGCGAAGCCCGGCGGCAGGCCCCCACAATGGTCCTGCACGTCGATCAGGATGCGGTCGGCCAGCGCATAGGCGTTCAGGCTCACTTCGCTGTGCGGGTGGGTGAACTTGAAGGCGTTCTGCAGCAGGTTGCCCACTGCCGCCAGCAACAGGTCGCGGTCCACGTCGATGGCCAGCTTCGGGTCCACTGCGGAGACGTTCAACACGCATTCCTTCACCTGCGCCTCCAGCGACGCCGAGAGCTTGATCTCGGCGATGAAGTCCGCAAGCGAGAACAAGTGGCGCAGCACCGGAAGGCCCGCGGTCATCCGCACTTCGGCCAGCGAGCGGTCGATCAGGTTGGCCAGGCCCACCAGGGCGCGATCCAGCACGCCGCCGGTGGCGCCGCTGAGACCGACATTGCCCTGCTTGATGATCGACAACGCCAATGTGGCGGTGCACAGCTGGTTGCGCAGCTCGTGGGCGAAGAATCCCAGCCGTTCGTTCAATTCCACGGTCTGCCTGTCGGCGACGACGAAATCGCGCTGGTAGCCGAATTCGGTGACCGCGCTGGCGATGGCGTTGTCCAGGCAGCGGTTGAGGGTGCGGAACTCGTCGACCTCCATGGTCTCGCCGCGCTCGAAGGCAAGGTCGGAGATGGACTGGCACAAGTCGCCGTAATCGTGGACGACTTCCTCTGCGGTGAATCCGTGCCGCTGCAGTTCGCGGCCGTGCCGGGTCGCCGATTCGCCGATCTCCGACAGGTTCGGCTTGCCGCCGCCCGACGGGCCGGACACCTTGCGGCTGCGCATCGGGGTCGCGGTCTTTTCCACCAGCAGGGTCTTGATCAGCTGGTCCAGGAAAATGCTTACTCCATGCGCGAGCTCTTCTTCCGACACCCCGAGCGGGGCGCGCTGGGCAACCTTGGCCCGGCAGCGGGCTATCAGCTCGGTCCGGTTGGCGGTGAGGAACTGGTGCATCATCATTTCCGCACCTTACGTTGTTTGCTGCGCTGCGACGTGATGGGCCGACGAAAGGCGCCAGGCGCCGTCCAGCCAGCCGCCGTGGGCCTTTCCGCTGGTCCCTCCGATGCGGCCGTGGCCGGATCCCGCGCCGATTTACGGTGTTGGGAACATGGGCCATTCCATTTCCATTGCCGATGACTCCTCCGCGCTGCTCCGGGTCCTGGACGACCTGGCCTATGTCATCGAATGCGCATCGCTGGATTACATGGGCGAGGGCAAGTACGAGCTGGACAGGTTGTGCAGACGCATCGAGGCCGACCCGCGCTACCGCATCGCCGACGGCGACGGGGTCGCGGAGCGGTTGCGCGAGGCACTGTCCCTGTACGCCAGGGGCGGCCGGGATTATCCGCAAGGCCACTCGCGGCTGATGTCGACCAGCCGCGAACTGTGGAAACGGATGCATCCGCAGCCGCTTTCGTAAGCGATTGGTCGGCGGCTTTCGGATAACCGGATCTCAACCCCGTTTCCGCGACATCACTACCTGGCCAACGATGGCGATCACCAGGATCGCGCTGTTGGTGACGATGAGCCCCCATTTTGCGGCACCCAGTTGTGCAGCAGCCAGCTGTAGGCGATGAAACCCGCCGATGCGGCGATCTGTCCTGCGAACAGTCAGTGTCAGTGCGACACGCCCCTGGCTGATTCGTCCTTCGCCTGCGTGTGGATCTGCCGGCAGAGCGTCAGCAGCAGGATGGCCGAGGCGGCCCAGCCGATCAGATCCGGGGACATGTCGTGGCCATGGTGTGTCTCCGACTGGAGGAGACGGCAATATGCAGCTGCCGGATAAAGCGGGCGTGTGGGCCTTCATCCCCGGTTCGCCGGATTGAAAAGGCAGGGCCGCCGCAGACCGCTTTCGTTGACCGTGATCGGCGGAATTCGTGCCTTTCCTGCCCTAGCCAGCGACGGAACGGTCGAGGACGCCGTGGTCAAGGGCACCGCGATCGGAAAATGAGTGTCGCCGGAGAAAATCGGGCAGGGACGTTTCGAGAGCGCGGACGAAATCCACGGACCGCGCGGGATCGTGCCGTGCTTCGCATCACGCACCGGTAACGACGCCCGCGTTATCAGAAGGAATCGAAACGCTGAACGGCCGCGGAGAACCCACATGGCAAGACCGATCTGGACCGGCACGCTTTCCTTCGGCCTGCTCAACGTACCGGTGTCGTTGATGTCGGGCGAACGCAAGGTCGACCTGCATTTCCGCATGCTCGATTCGCGCGACAAGAAGCCGATCCGCTTCGAGCGGGTCAACGCGGAGACGGGCGAGGAAGTGCCATGGAAGGACATCGTCAAGGCCTTCGAGTACGACAAGGGCAGCTACGTGGTGGTGGAGAAGCAGGACATCCAGTCCGCCGCGCCGGAGAGCCATGAGTCGGTGGACGTGGAAGCCTTCGTCGATGCCGGAAGCATCGACCAGCGCTACTTCGAGAAGCCCTACATCCTGGTGCCGGGGAAGAAAGCGGAAAAGGGTTACGTGCTGCTGCGCGAAACCTTGAAATCGAGCAAGAAGGTCGGCATCGCCCGGGTGGTGATCCGCACCCGCGAATATCTGTGCGCGGTCATGCCCGAAGGCGACGCCCTGGTGCTGATGCTGCTGCGCTATCCGCAGGAACTGGTGGACCCGACCGATTACAAGCTGCCGACCGGCAAGGCCGCTTCCTACCGGATCACCGCCAAGGAAACCGAAATGGCCAGGCAGCTGATCTCATCCATGTCGGGCAAATGGAAGCCGGACGATTACCACGACGAGTTCCGCGAACGGCTGCAGGCGATCATCCGCAAGCGGATCAAATCCAAGGGCAACCTCGCCAAGGTGGTCGAGGAGGCCGCAGAGCACGAGGACGCCGCGACCAACGTGGTCGATTTCATGTCCCTGCTGCAGAAGAGCCTGGACAGCAAGAAGCGCACGCCGGCGGCCAAGGCCGCTGCGGCCAAGCCCGGAAAGGCCGCGAAGAAGGCCGTGAAGAAAGCGCCGGCCAAGGCCGCCCCCGCGAAGAAGGCGACGAAGCGCAAGGCGGGTTGAGCCATGTCGCTGCGCGACTATGGCCGCAAGCGCCGTTTCGCCGATACGCCCGAGCCGGACGAAGGCGGGCGCGGCGCCGCCAGCCATCGCCCGATCTTCGTGGTGCAGCTGCATCATGCGCGGGCGCGACACTACGACTTCCGCCTGGAAGCCGACGGCGCATTGAAAAGCTGGGCTGTGCCCAAGGGTCCCTCGCTGCGGGTGGGAGAGAAGCGCCTTGCGGTGGAAGTGGAAGACCATCCGCTGGCCTATGCCACGTTCGAAGGCGACATCCCGCATGGCAACTACGGCGCGGGACACGTCGACGTGTTCGACCACGGCACGTGGGCCAGCGAGGGCGATCCGCTCGAGGCCATCGCCGCGGGCAAGCTGGATTTCGTGCTGCATGGCGGAAAACTCAACGGCGGCTGGAAGCTGGTGCGCACCAACCTGCGCGGCAAGCAGAAGCAGTGGCTGCTGATCAAGCGCGAGGACGAGTTCGCCGCCGACCTGGAAGCCGACGACCTGGTCGGGAAACCGGCGCCCGCAACGAGGAAAAAGACGGCGGGCAAGGGGGTGGCTTCCTCCACGAAACGCATCGCTGCCAAGGCGTCGCCCGGCAAGTGGGCGCAACGCGCCCTGGCGATCGAGGGCGCACGCAAGGGCGACTATCCGGCCGGCTTCGCGCCGCAACTGGCCGGCAATCGCGAGACCGCGCCTGCCGGCGACGACTGGCTGCACGAGATCAAATGGGACGGCTACCGGATGATGGCCGACCTGGTCGACGGCAAGGTCAAGCTGCGCTCACGCGGCAAGCTGGACTGGACCGATACTTTTCCCGAAGTGGCGCGCGCGGTGGAAGCGTTGCCGGTGGACGATGCGCGCCTGGATGGCGAGCTGGTGGTGATCGACAAGGAAGGGCGCAGCGATTTCAGCGCGCTGCAGCGGGCCATCGACGGCACTTCGAAGCAGCCGCTGCGTTACGTCGTGTTCGACCTGCCCGGCATCGACGGCGTGGATCTGAGCCGTGCGGCCTTGATCGAGCGCAAGACCTTGCTCAAGGACCTGCTGGGCAAGCGCGCAGGCGTGGTGGCCTACAGCGAGCACGTGCTGGGCCATGGTCGGGAGGTGTTCGAGGCCAGTGGACGGAAGGGCCTGGAAGGCATCGTCAGCAAGCGCGCCGATTCCGCCTACAGCCAGTCGCGCTCGTCGGCCTGGGTGAAGGTGAAGCATGAGGACGGCGACGAGTTCATGGTGGTGGGCTACACCGCACCCAAGGGATCACGGTCCGGCTTCGGTTCATTGCTGATGGCCAAACCGGAATCGGGTGGCCTGCGCTACGTGGGCCGCGTGGGCACCGGATTCGACGATGCGATGTTGAAATCGCTGCAGGCCACGCTTGCAAAACTGCAGCGCAAGCAGGCCACGGTCGCGTTGCCGGCACACGTGCCGTTTTCCGCTGGCAGCGTGCACTGGGTGAAGCCGGTGCTGGTGGCCGAAGTGGCGTTCCGCGGCTGGGCCAAGGAAGGTCTGCTGCGGCAGGCGAGTTTCAAGCGGCTGCGGGAGGACAAGAACATGCGCGACCTGGATGCGACCCCGGATAAAACGGTCCTGACCCACCCGGAGCGGATCGTCTATCCCAAGGACGAGATCAGCAAGGGCGAGGTCGCCGACTACTACCGGCGGGTGGCCCGATGGATGCTGCCGGAACTCGAGCGACGGCCGCTGTCGCTGCTGCGTTGCCCCGAGGGAGCGCAGGGCGAGTGCTTCTTCCAGAAACACCACCGCGATGCACTGGGCAAGTCGGTACGTGCGATCTCGCTGCAGCAGAAAAGCGGAAAAGAGGATTATCTGTACATCGAGGACGAGGCGGGCTTGCTGGAACTGGTGCAGATGAACGCGCTTGAATTCCATCCTTGGGGAGCGAGGGTCGAAGCGCCTGAGTTACCGGATCGGCTGGTGTTCGACCTCGATCCGGGCCCGGGCGTGAGCTGGACCAGGGTCAAGGCGGCCGCACGCGACATCCGCCAGCGCCTGCGCGAGGTGAAACTGGAAAGCTGGTTGCGACTTTCCGGCGGCAAGGGCCTGCACCTGGTGGTGCCGATCGCGCCGGGGCCGTCCTGGGACGAGGTCAAGGATTTCTGCAGCGCTTTCGCGGAAGCCCTGGCGACCCATGCGCCGGACAAGTATGTCGCCACCATGAGCAAGGCCAAGCGCGACGGCAAGATATTCGTGGACTGGCTGCGCAACGGACGCGGCTCGACCAGCGTGTGTTCCTGGTCGTTGCGCGCCCGCGAACACGCCACCGTGGCCATGCCATTGCGCTGGGACGAACTGGCGAAAATAACTTCCCCCGGCATGTACACGATGGCGCGCGCGCTGCAACGAGCCGGTCGCCTGCGCAAGGATCCCTGGGAAGGCATCGGGGAAGCCGGGCAAGCGTTACCGGGGTGATCCAGGATCCTGTCGGAGACCTGGAAGAGCTTCTCTTCCTCGCACCAGTGGTCAGTGGCGGCGTATATCGTGCGAGTAATACGGTCTGCATGGCGGGTCGTCGCGATTCTTCGCAGGGCTCTACTGCGACGCAGGTATAAGTGCGCTTCCCACCCGCATTCACCCATCTGCAGGAAATCGAAATGCCCGACCTGGACAATGCCACCGCCGATACGCTGTTCGATGTGGTGGTGGTGGGCGGCGGCCCCGCGGGCCTGACCGCGGCGACCTACCTGCGCCGTTTCCACCGCAGTTGCCTGGTGCTGGATGCCGGTGACAGCCGGGCGCGCTGGATCCCGGAAAGCAACAACTGCCCGGGCTTCCCGCAGGGCGTGTCCGGGGTGGAACTGCTGCGCCGCATGCGCGAACAGGCCGCCGGCTTCGACACGCGTTTCGAAGCGGCACGGGTCGAGCAGATCGAACATGACGACGACGGCTTCGTCCTGCACGGCAAGGACAGCGCCTGGTGCGCGCGCTGCGTGATCCTTGCCACCGGCCTGTCCGACAAGCTGCCCGACGCGCCGTGGGTGGAAGAGGCCGTGGCTTGCGGCGCAATGCGCCTGTGTTCGGTCTGCGATGCGTATGAAGCCAGCGACTCGCGCATCGGCGTGTATGGTCCCAGCGCGGATATCGCCGCGCATGGGCTGTTCCTGCGGTCCTATTCGCGGCACGTGTTCCTGTTGCCGACCGATGCCGGCGACGTCAAGAACCTGCGCGAGGCGAAGGATGCGGGCGTGCGGATACTTGCGTTCGGCGGCAGGCTCGATTTCGACGGCAAGCAATGCGCCTACATCGCGGCGGACGGGAGCGGCACCGCGTTCGACAGCGTCTATCCGTTCATGGGCTCCCACACCAGCGCCGGCATCGCCGCGGCGGTCGGGGCGGCGCTGTCGGAGACGGGCGAAATCCTGGTCGATGCGCAGCAGATGACCAACGTGCCGGGCCTGTTCGCCATCGGCGACGTGGTCAGCGGGCTGAATCAGATTTCGGTGGCGGTAGGGCAGGCGGCCATCGCCGCGACTTGCGCGCACAGGCGGTTGCCGTTTGTGCCGCGGCCTTAGTTCCCTTCTCCCGTTGTGGCGCCCGCAGGGCGTGCAAGGCTGAGAAGAGAGCCTGTCCCTGCGAAGGCGGGAGGCGGGGGCGGATGAGGGGAGCAGCGGACCTAGCCTGTGCGCTGCTCTGAAAAGCCGACCCCTCTCCCTGCTTCGCTGCGCGAAGCTGTCCCTCTCCCGCAAGGGGAGAGGAGAATTACTTACGCCAGCGTCCTTACCTTCGGCTCGCGATCCCATTGACGGGTCTTGGCCGCGGCGATGAACGCCTTGGTGTCGCTGGCGTCGACCACGCCCTTGTCCTTGCCCACGTTGCCGGCCTTGAGCAGCGCCTGCGCACCGGCGTCGGCGGCGATGGCCTTGAGGTGGCCGTAGGCGTCGCGCACGAAATCGACTGCGGCCGCTTCCTTCGCCAACGCCTTGCCGCCCGCGTCGGAAAGCACGATCGCCACCGCGTCGAACACCACCGACGGCGTGCCCGCCAGTTGCCCGTCCGCCGGCAGTTTCCTGCCATCGCCCAGCTTGGCGCCACCGAGTTTCGGGGCGACGATCTTGACCGTGGCCCCGGCGCTTTCGACGGCCTTGCGCAGCGCCTTGATCGTGGTTGCATCCGAACCGTCATCGACCAGGATGCCGACGCAGCGTCCCTGCAGCGTGTCCTTCATCTTGCCGATGATCTGCAGCGCCGGTGAAGGCTTCATGTCCTTCGGCGCAACCGCGGCGGGCGGCGCCGGGGGCAGGGCATCGAGGCCGAGCCCATCGGCGACGCGTTGCGCTAGGCCGGCGTCGACATGACGCAAGTGGCCGACGATGGCTTCGCGCACGTGCGGCGTACCGACCTTGGACAGCTCGAATACCAGCGACGAGGCCATGTGCGCCTGCTCCGGCCTGGTCTGGCTGCGGAAGAACAGCCGCGCCTGGGTGTAGTGGTCGGCGAAACTTTCCGCGCGGATGCGGCCCTTGGCGCCATCGTCCGGCGGCGTGGCATGGCTGCGGAAACCAGCAGGCGTTTCGCGCGGCGTATCGGCCTGCAGCGAACTCGGTTCGTAGTTCACCCGTCCCTTGGGTACTTGCATCTGCATATGCCCGTCGCGTTGCAGGTTGGCGAACGGGCACTTCGGCGCGTTGATCGGGATCTGGTGGAAGTTGGGTCCGCCCAGGCGCGAGAGCTGCGTGTCCAGGTACGAGAACAGGCGTCCCTGCAGCAGCGGGTCGTTGCTGAAGTCGATGCCCGGCACGATGTTCGCGGGGCAGAAGGCGACCTGCTCGGTCTCGGCGAAGAAATTGTCCGGCCAGCGGTCCAGGACCATGCGCCCGATCACGGTCAATGGCACCAGTTCCTCGGGGATCAGTTTGGTCGGGTCCAGGTGATCGAACGGGAATTTGTCGGCTTCCTTCTCGGTGAACAGCTGCACGGCGAATTCCCATTCGGGGAAACCGCCGGACTCGATCGCCTCGAACAGGTCGCGACGGTGGAAGTCGTTGTCGGCCGCTTGCAGTTTCACCGCCTCGTCCCAGACCGTCGACTGGATGCCCAGCTTCGGCCGCCAGTGGAATTTCACGAAAGTGGAATTGCCCTTCGCATCGAGCAGGCGGAACGAATGCACGCCGAAGCCCTCGATGGTGCGCAGCGAACGCGGGATGGTGCGGTCGCTCATCGCCCACATGATCATGTGCATGGCTTCAGGGGTGAGCGAGATGAAATCCCAGAAGGTGTCGTGCGCGCTGCCGGCCTGCGGGAAGGCGCGGTCGGGTTCCATCTTCACCGAATGGACCACATCCGGGAACTTGATCGCGTCCTGGATGAAGAACACCGGGATGTTGTTGCCGACCAGGTCCCAGTTGCCTTCGCTGGTGTAGAACTTGACCGCGAACCCACGCACGTCGCGCGGGGTGTCGACCGAACCGGCGCCGCCGGCGACGGTGGAGAAGCGGGTGAATACCGGCGTGCGTTTGCCGACCTCGGTGAGCAGTTTCGCCGTGGTGTATTTCTGCAGCGAGCGGGTCAGTTCGAAGTAGCCGTGCGCCGCGGATCCGCGTGCATGCACGATGCGCTCCGGGATGCGCTCGTGGTCGAAATGGGTGATCTTCTCGCGCAGCACGAAGTCTTCCAGCAGGGTCGGCCCGCGTGGCGTCGCCCGCAGCGAGTTCTGGTTGTCGCTGACCGGAATACCCTGGTTGGTAGTGAGCGGAGGGTGGGCACCGCCGGCTGATTGATGCAGTTCATCGCCGCTCCCGCGCTTGTCGGCTGCCGCCGACTTGCTGGCGGTAGGGCGGGCGGCGGTCTTGTTCGCGGCTGGCTTGCGGCTGGCCATGCGTATTCCTTGGTTGACGGACCGGATCGGCACTGCATGTTGGCCGCCCTTGTGTTAATCGCTTGTCTACCCTGCATGAAGATCGACATGGAGCCAGCGGCTCCGTTCATTCCCGGAATGCGCGAGGATGGCGGCGACTATCCTTCCCGCAAGCTCTTCACCATCCGCGCGTAGTCGCGGCGGTACCGATTGGTAAGCCTTTCCTTCTGGGTCGCGTTCAGGATCCTGCCGGAGACCTGGAAGAACTTGGTTTCTTCCTCGCGCAAGTGGTGGTGCACTTCGTGCGAGAGTTTCTTCACGGTGGCCATCCAGCCGCGGCCGTTGTGGTCGGTGGTCTGCAGCTTCTCGACCAGTTCGTCGATTTCGTGATGCTCGTGCTGGGCATGGCGGGAGACGTGCAGGCCGGCATCGTGCATCAGCACCGGCACGTACAGGTAGCGCTCCTCGGCGGCGGCGTGAGCGGCCAGTTCGATGCGCAGCGCGGTGAATACTTCGATCCGCCGCTCGCTGTGCGGTGGCGAACGCATCAGCTTGCGGCAGAGGGAACGTTGCGTCTCGTGGCTTTCGCGCAGCGCATCGAAGATAGTGGGCATATGGCCGCTCCTTGGAAGGATGAAGGGGATTGCGCGCCGAGAATGCCGTGCGCAAGCGTTAAAGCCGTGTGCAGGACGGAAGGACAGGGACCTGAACCAGATCGGCGCAAGGCAGGGCGCGGTTGTCCGGAAGGGCCTGCTTCGGGAGGCGACCGAAGTGCATCGTCGGCCATGCGCTTAACGGCGCGTCGAGGCGGCAACCACGCTGGAACATTCGCGCACGGCCGGGTTTTCCGGGTTTGGAAGCGTGCCGCGTTCTTGCCGGAGCGGCATCATGCATCGAATAAAAAGAAGCCCCGCGATGCGGGGCTCCTTGTTTTTCCATGGTGGAACGTAAATGCGCTTACGCCTGCGCTTCTTCCTTGTACGCATCCACCGGAATACAGGCGCACATGATGTTCTTGTCGCCGTAGACGTTGTCCACGCGCGCCACCGGCGGCCAGTACTTCTGCAGTTTCAGCGTGGCCAGCGGGAACGCTGCCAGTTCGCGCGGATAGGCGTGGGTCCATTCGCTGGCCATGACCATGGTCGCGGTATGCGGAGCGTGCCTGAGCGGGTTGTCCTCGGCGTCGAGGCTGCCGGTTTCCACCGCGCGGATCTCTTCGCGGATCGCGATCATCGCGTCGATGAAGCGGTCCAGCTCATGTTGCGATTCGCTTTCGGTCGGTTCCACCATCAGCGTGCCGGCGACCGGGAAGCTCAGGGTGGGCGCATGGAAGCCGAAGTCGATCAGACGTTTGGCCACGTCCTCGGCGCCGATGCCGGTAGCGTCCTTGAGCGGGCGCAGGTCGAGGATGCATTCGTGCGCGACCAGGCCGTTGCGGCCGGTGTAGAGCGTCTCGTAGTGCGGAGCGAGGCGCTTGGCGATGTAGTTGGCGTTGAGCAGGGCGACCTGCGTTGCCTTGCGCAGGCCTTCGGTGCCCATCAGGGTGATGTACATCCAGGAGATGGGCAGGATCGAGGCGGAGCCGAAGCTGGCGGCCGATACCATGCCGCCGCTGCCCTCGCCCTCGTTCGCTGCGCGAACATTTCCCTCTCCCGCGAGCGAGAGAGGGGCGGTGCGCGGCAGGAACGGGGCGAGATGCGACTTCACCGCGCACGGGCCGACGCCGGGACCGCCGCCGCCGTGCGGGATGCAGAAGGTCTTGTGCAGGTTGAGGTGGGAAACGTCCGAACCCCACTTGCCCGGTTTCGCCACGCCGACGAGGGCATTCATGTTGGCGCCATCGGTGTACACCTGGCCGCCGTGGGCATGCACGATTTCGCAGATGGCGACGATGTCTTCCTCGAACACGCCGTGGGTGGACGGGTAGGTGATCATCAGCGCGGCGAGGCGGTCGGAATATTTCTCCGCGTTGCGGCGGATGTCTTCCACGTCGACGTTGCCGTTGGCATCGCACTTGGTGACGACCACCTGCATGCCGCACATCTGCGCCGAGGCTGGATTGGTGCCGTGCGCGGACTCGGGGATCAGGCAGATGTCGCGCCGGTCTTCGTTGCGCGAGCGATGCCAGGCGCGGATCGCCAGCAGGCCGGCGTATTCGCCCTGCGCGCCGGAGTTGGGTTGCAGGCTGACCGCGTCGTAGCCGGTGCACTCGACCAGCATCGCTTCCAGTTCGTCGATCAGTTGCTTGTAGCCGGTGGCCTGCGCGGCCGGGGCCAGCGGGTGGATGTTGCCGAACTCCGGCCAGGTCACCGGGATCATTTCGGCGGTGGCGTTGAGCTTCATCGTGCAACTGCCCAGCGGGATCATGGTCCGGTCCATGGCCAGGTCCTTGTCCGCCAGCGAACGCATGTAGCGCAGCATCTCGTGTTCGCTGTGATGGGTATTGAACACGGGATGCTGCAGGAACTTCGACTTGCGCAGCAGTGCGGCGGGCAGGGCGTCGGCGGTATCGCGATCCAGCGCCTCGATGTCGTCGATCTGCGCGCCGAACAGCTTGGCCAGTGCGATGACATCGGCACGGGTGGTGGTTTCGTCCAGGCTGATGCCGACGCTGTCCGCGTCGATTTTGCGCAGGTTGATGCGTTCGTGGCTGGCGTACAGATGGACCTGGGCCGCGTCGACGCCGGTGACGTGCAGGGTGTCGAAGAAACCGCCGCCGACTTCGACGCCTGCTCCGCGCAACGCGCCGGCGAGGATCGCGGCGAGGCGGTGGGTGCGACGGGCGATGCGGGTCAGGCCTTCGGGGCCATGGTAGACGGCGTACATGCTGGCCATCACCGCCAGCAGCACCTGCGCGGTGCAGATGTTGGACGTGGCCTTCTCGCGGCGGATGTGCTGCTCGCGGGTCTGCAGGGTCAGGCGATAGGCGGGCTTGCCTTCGGCATCCACCGACACGCCGATCAGGCGGCCCGGCATGGAGCGCTTGTAGGCGTCGCGGCAGGCCATGAATGCGGCATGCGGGCCACCGAAGCCGAACGGCACGCCGAAGCGCTGGCTGTTGCCGACCACGATGTCCGCGCCCCATTCGCCGGGCGACTTGACCAGGGTCAAGGCCAGCAGGTCGGTGGCGACCGCGACGATGCCGTTGCGCGCATGCACCGCGTCGGCCAGCGCCTGGTGGCCGCCGGGCGTGCCAAGTGAAAGCCGGCCGAAGCTGTCCGGGTATTGCAGCAGTACGCCGTAGCTGTCGAGGGTCAGTGCTTCGCTGTCGTCGCCGACGTGCAATTCGATGCCCATCGGTTCGGCGCGGGTACGCAGCACTTCGAGCGTCTGCGGATGCACGTTCTTCGACACGAAGAACACGTTCGACTTCGACTTGCTGGAACGCTTGGCCAGGGTCATGGCCTCGGCGGCGGCGGTAGCCTCGTCGAGCAGCGAGGCGTTGGCGATCTCCATCCCGGTCAGGTCGGCGACCAGGGTCTGGAAGTTGATCAACGCTTCCATGCGGCCTTGCGAGATTTCCGCCTGGTACGGCGTGTAGGCGGTGTACCAGGCCGGGTTCTCGAGGATGTTGCGCAGGATCACGTTGGGCGTGTGGGTGCCGTAATAACCCTGGCCGATGAAGCTGCGGAAGACTTCGTTGCGGTCGGCGATCTTGCGGATCTTGGCCAGCGCCTCGACTTCGGTGATCGCTTCGGGCAGCGCCAGTGGCGCAGGCGACTTGATGTTGCCGGGCACGATGGCGTCGGTCATCGCCTCCAGCGAGTCGTGGCCGACGATCTGCAGCATGTGCGCGATCTCGGTGTCGTTGGGGCCGATGTGGCGTTCGACGAAGGCGGAATGGTGTTCGAGGTCGCGCAGGGAAGGCGAGGGGCTCTGTGACATGGCAGGGACGTCCGTTGGGCACGCGCGAAGCCGCACGTGGGGGCGCCCCTCTGTCCTTTTGCCTGAGAGTTTGGAAGCGTGCCGAGGTTGCGGCATGGATCGCGCTTCTTGCCCCTTCGGCGCCGGCATTCTGCCGATCTCTCCAGAGTGTGTGCACGCGGCGGTCACTAGCCTGAGCGATTACGGGCGTTGCGCCTTCGGCAGCGGGCCAATGCCTCCTGGAGGCCGGCCCGCTTCTTCCACTGCGTGCTGCGGGGGAATTATAGCCTGTGGGGGAGAGTCCTTCTCCCCTTGTGGCGCCCGCAGAGCCTGCCCCGTACTTGATACGGGGGTGTGCAGAGCTGAGAAGGGCTTGTCCCCGCGAAGGCGGAGGTGCCCGATGAGCCTGCCCCCGAGTGCTCTAGTCGGGGGCGGATGAGGGGCGCAGGGCGTGGCCTGGCCCTCTCCCTGCTTCGCTGCGCGAAGCTGTCCCTCTCCCACAAGGGGAGAGGGTGCAAAAGAGGCGTCCTTCTCCCCTTGTGGGAGAAGAGCCTGTCCCCGCGAAGGTGGAGGTGCCCGAAGAGCTTGCTCCCGAGTGTCTGATCGGGGGCGGATGAGGGGTGCCGGACGAGGTCCGGCAGGCGAATTTCGCCAGCCATGATCATTGTCCCCGTAACATGGCGGGCGCTCCCCTCCCTCCGGTTCCAATGAACAAACCTCCCTTCCAGTTGCAGCGCATCGACCACGTGGTATTGCGCGTCCGCGATCTCGCCGCCATGCAGGCCTTCTATTGCGGGGTGCTGGGTTGCACGGTGGAGCGACGCCAGGACGGGATCGGGCTGCTGCAGCTGCGCGCGGGGGATTCGCTGATCGACCTGGTTCCGGTCGACGGCAAGCTGGGCCGCATGGGCGGGGCCGCACCAGGCGCGGAAGGACGCAACCTCGATCACCTGTGCCTGAGCGTGGCGCCGTTCGAGCTCGACGCGATCCTCGCTCATCTGCAAGCCCATGGCGTGCGCATCGGCGAATTCGGCTCGCGTTATGGCGCCGAAGGCGAAGGCCCTTCGCAATACCTGTCCGATCCCGAAGGCAACGTCATCGAGTTGAAGGGGCCGCCTGCGAAAGTCGCGCCGATCGAACGCGCCGGCAGGATCGATCCAGCATGAGCGCCTCCGTGTCGACTCGCCGCCTGACCTGGTTGCTGGCCGGCCTGTCGATGATCGGCCCGTTCTGCATCGACACCATCTTCCCGGCGTTCCTGCAGATGGGTGCGCAACTGGACGCCGGACCGCTGGCGATCCAGCAGACCATCAGCGTCTACCTGATCGCCTATGCGGCGATGAGCATCGTCCACGGGCCGCTGTCCGATGCGATCGGCCGGCGTTCGGTGATCGTCGGCGGCATGGTGGTTTTCACCCTGGCCTCGGTCGGCTGCGCGTTGTCGAAGGACCTGCCGACGTTGCTCGCGTTCCGTGCGGTCCAGGGCCTGTCCGCCGGCGCCGGGCAGATCGTCGGGCGCGCGGCGATCCGCGACCTGTTCCATGGCGACGATGCGCAGCGGCTTATGAGCCAGGTCTCGATGCTGTTCGGCATCGCCCCGGCGATCGCGCCGATCGTCGGCGGCTGGATCCTGGGCTGGGGTGAGTGGCCGGTGATCTTCTGGTTCCTGACCGCGTTCTCGGCGGTGCTGCTGCTGGCCACCTGGCTGTGGTTCCCGGAAACCAATCCGCCCGCCGCGCGCATGCCGCTGGTCGCGCGCAGCCTGGTGCGGGACTACGCGGCGATTTTCATGAACCCGCGCTTCCAGCGGCTGGCGGCTGCGGGCTCGTTCAATTTCGCCGGCATGTTCCTGTACATCGCCTCGGCGCCGGTGTTCGTGATGCAGCACCTGCATCTGGGCGAAGGCGATTTCGCCTGGCTGTTCATTCCCACCATCGGCGGCATGGTGACCGGTTCGTACCTGTCGGGACGCGCGGCCGGACGCATGAGCGGCGACCGCTCGACTTCGATCGGATTCATGATCGGCGGGATCGGTGCGGTGCTGCATATCGCCTACGCCGCGTTCGCGGACCCGTTCACCATTCCATGGGCGGTGTTGCCGCTGTTCCTGACCGGCGTGGGCGTGGCCCTGGTGTTCCCGATCCTGACCCTCGCCATCCTCGACATGTATCCGCGCCAGCGCGGTTCGGCGTCGTCGCTGCAGGCCTTCACCAGCCTGGTGGTGGCCGCGCTGGTGTCGGGGGCGATGTCGCCCTGGCTGAGCCACGATCCGTTGCACCTGGCCCTGGGCAGCGCGGCGCTGACCTTGCTGGGCTGGATGTTCTGGCGCTGGGAGCGCAATGTCTGCAGGCGGCTGCCGGCGACGCCGTCCGAAGTGGCCGTGGTGGAATCGCCCAACCAGCTTTAGATGCGGGCGACAGTTCCCCCAGCAGGTTTTTCTTCCTTCCGATCATCGCAAGCGAGCGCATGTCCATCAATTCCAAAATCCGTCGCGAGGCGAAGAAGCGCAACACCGCCAAGGCTGGCGCCAGGGAAGCGGGCGATGTTCCGATCGAGCCGCATGCGGAATTGCGCGACCAGTCGGGCCGGTTGCTGGCCGGCATCGTCCGCCGCGAGGGCGAATGGGTGCTGGGCATGGACGGCCAGATCGCCGGCAGCACGGACAGCGCGGCGCACGTATTGGCGATGATCCGCCGCGCCGCGGCGCTGCACGAAGCGCAGGGCACCCCGGTGCGCCTTACCTGGTCGGATGCGTTGAAGGACGCGGCGCAGGCGGAGGTTGCGGAGCGGGGCATGAGTTTCGAGGAATTCGAAGCGCAACTGGAGCAATCCATGGCGGCGGCGAAGGCCCGGACGGATGACGCGCGCTGAAAGAGCGTGCGATGCGCATGAGAAAGGCCAGCATTGCCGGCCTTTTCCTTGATGCTTCGCGGAAATCCGTGCGCTGACGCCGGGCGCGCCGGATGTCCCTTGAGTATGATTGCGCGGGCGTAGGAGCGACGTAAGTCGCGACCGTCCTCCGCGCGGGAAAGGCCAGGAGCAGGACCCACGCGCGACATGGCGGTGGATCGGCGAATGCCGGATCAAGAGAGAGGATTACGGTAGCGACTTACGTCGCTCCTACGTCCGCTTTCTTCTCCCCGCAAGCGCGGAGAGGGGCGCAATCGAGTGCAGCTCGTGCGATCAGGGTTCGTAGATTCTCGTCCTCGCGCGGATCAGCGCTGAATCCTTGCGGGCAGGCAATGCAGCCGCCGTCGGCGCGATTGCCGCGGACTTGCCTGGGACGCGCGGCTGCGAGCCGTTGACCCGGATGCGTGTCGACGTCGCGGGCGCCAGCCACTGGCTGATATGCGGGAACACCACGTCGAAGCGCGAGTAGTAGTCGCGGTTATCCGGATCCGTGATCGAACCGCTGTTGCTGCACATCGCGTCGCCGCCATACAGACCGCCACGCAGGTGATAGCCCGTGGCATCGGCGGTGAACAGGCCCGAGCCGCTGCTGCCGCCCTCGGTGGTGCCGCTGAGCCAGGCCACCGCGTTCTGGTAGGCATCGACCGAGACTTGCGTGCCGGAAGAGACCTTCTTCACGTCTCCCATCGGGTGGTGGATGCCGATGATGTTGCTGGAGCCGGCCAGTGGCGCAGAATCCCAGCCGGCGAACTCCGCTCCTGCCGGTGGCGTGTTGTTGAGGCGCAGCAGCAGGCCGTCGGTGCCATTGGGGATGCTGTCGCTCGTATCGGGGTCGGAATACAGGTAGGTGGCGCCGCCTGCGAGCTGGACCTTGGCCGCCACGATCCCGCTGCGGCAAGCGGTGGCTTCGTACTTCCAGAAAGTATTGAGGGTGGAGGCGACCGTCTGGTTGTCGATGCAATGGTTGGCGGAATAGAAGTAGGGGATCTGCGAGGTGCTCACCGTGTCGGCCAGCAGCGTACCCGTGCAAATGTATGTCCCTTCGCCCGCTATGACGAACTGCATGTGGGCGACGGCGTTCTTGGCGCTGACGAAATCCGCACCGAGTTCGCCTACGCGACAGGCAGTATCGACATTGCAGCTTTCGGACTCGCCGATCTTCTCGATGATCTTGAAATCGTTGAGGCTGTTGGCTAGCAGGTGCGACAGCTGCGGCGCCTGCAGCCTGGTGCCGGCGCGGGACGCGCCCCTGGGCAGGTAGACCTCGATGAACTGGGTCTCGCCATCGGTACTGGGGGTCCAGAAGATGTGTTTGGGATCGGCGAGCTGGCGGATTTCCACTCCGCTCATTGCCGCGACCACGCGTGAAGGTTCGGTGGAGCCGGCGAAACGCAATTCGGCACGCGGATCGAGCGCATCGACCTGCAAGCCGACGCGCAGAGCAAGGGCTACCGGGGAGCGTATCTCGACGCGGGCGATGGAACTGCCATCCTTTTGCGAGATCCAGTTCAGCGGTGGCAGAGAAGCAGTCATGCCTTCATCCGCGGCATTGCGGTTGATGCCGATCTGCACCGGTTTCATCCGGCGCGTGGCGTTGTTCTGCTGCACTTTCAGGATCCGCGCCGCCGACATTTCCCGGTACTGCATGCGCGACACCCGCGCAGCGGGAAAACCGGTGGCCCGCCAGGCCGGCGCCACCATTACAGGTGCGGCCTTGCTGCGCTCGCTCGGCACACGTTGCGCCGCGGAAGCGGAGGGAACAAAGGAAAGCAGCGAGCCGGCAAGCAGGCAGGCGCTCAAGGAAAAATGGTGAAGCGACTTCATGTGCAGGTTCCTTCCGATGGAGACGATAGGTGGGGCGGGATCAGGCAACGAATCGGGCTGGAAGACGAATTGCTTCCGGCATTGGCAATGTAGCAGCTGGCCCGATCGGCAAAAAGGCCGGCTTTCGCCGGCCTTTTTGCTTGTTCCACAGCCTGGCCTGTTCAGGGCTTGGCGACAGGCGCCGGCGCTGCAGCCGGCACCTGCCAGCCGCAGGTCTTGCCTTCGTTCTGTTGCTTCAGCCAGTCCTGCAGCGGGGCGAAGTATTCCAGTACCGGGCCGGCGTCGGCCTTGTCGCTGCCGGTGAGTTCCTTCAGCGTGGCCTGCCATGGTTGGCTGGAGCCTTTTTCCAGCATCGCCCAGAACTTCTGTCCGGCGACCTTGTTGCCGTAGAACGTGCAGTCGTACAGCGGGCCCTTGTAGCCGGAGGCGTCGCACAATCCCTTGTAGAACTGGAACTGCAGGATGTGCGAAAGGAAATAGCGCGTGTACGGCGTGTTGCCCGGCACGTGGTACTTGGCGCCCGGATCGAAGAAGTCCTCGCCGCGCGGCGTGATCGCGGCCACGCCCTGGTATTTCGCCTTCAGTTCCCACCAGGCCTGGTTGTAGTGGTCGGGCTTGATCGAACCGTCGAACACGCCCCAGCGCCAGCGGTCGATCATCAGGCCGAACGGCAGGAACGAGACCTTGGCCAGGGCCATGCGCATCTGCGAATTGATCAACGCCTCGTCGCCCTGTTGCGGCGTGCCGACCAGACCGATCGAGTTGAGGTACTTCGGGGTCATCGCCAGGACCATGGTGTCGCCGATGGCTTCGTGGAAGCCGTCGTTGGCGCCGCCCTGGAACAAAGGCGGCAGTTTGTTGTAGGCCAGGTAGTAATAGACGTGGCCGAGCTCGTGGTAGATCGTGGTGAAGTCTTCCTCGTTCGGCTTGATGCACATCTTGGTGCGCACGTCGCCGGCCAGGTTCATGTCCCAGGCGCTGGCGTGGCAGACCACGTTGCGGTCCAGCGGCTTGATGAACTGGGTCTTGTCCCAGTAGCTCGCGGGCAGCTTGGGCATGCCCAGCGAAGTGTAGAAATCCTGCGCGCGTCCGGCCATCGACTTGGCCATCGCCGTGTCGGCATTGCGCCGGATCGTGGCGACGCGGGCGATGGCTTCGTCGTAGGCGCGCCGGTTGAGGGCGTCGCGCTCGGCCGCGTCGGGCGCATGGCCAAGGTCCTTGAGCAATTGCCCATAGCCCTTGGTCCGCGCATCCTCGAACGGATCCAGCGTATCCAGCCCGGCGGCCTTGACCAGGGTTTCGTATTCCTGGTTGCTCTGCTTCTCCAGCGCGCCGGTGACGTCCAGGCTGCCGGCGTCCTTGTACGGCTCCAGCATGTCCCACAGATTGCCCCAGTCCTGCTGCCACATGTTGCCCATCAGGTGCGCGGGCAACAGGCCGTCGACCTGGCCCTTGTCCTGGCCGTATTGCGCTTCCAGCTTGGTCCGCGTGTAGCAATGCAGTTGCTCGTACAGCGGCTTGACCTGGCCCCACAGGCGGTCGGTTTCCGCGGCGATCTCGACCGGGGTCATGTCGTAGCCGCTGCGCCACATCTCGCCGGTGTCGGCGTAGCCCATCTCCCGGGCGCCTTCGTTGACCAGTTCGGCGAAGCGCGTGTAGTCGGCGCGCATGGGTCTGGAAATGGTGTGCCAGCCCTGCCAGGCATCGAGCTGCTTGTCGTAGTCGCGACTGCTGCGCAACACGTCCTCGAGTTCGCCCAGCTGCCGGCACTGCCTGGCGTCGCCTTCGCCGCTGCAGTATTCGCCGGCGCCGTACATGCCTTCCATGCGCGTGGAGATACGCGTCAGCTCCGCCAGCTTGGCCGGGTCCTTGGGCGCGGGCATGGAAGTCTGCAGCTTGAGCAGGTGGATCGCGCGCGCGGTCGCCGGGGTCATCTTCTGGCCCTCGAACTTCTTCGCCTGCTCGATCCAGCCGTTGAGCTGGGTCAGGTAGCGTTCGTTGGCCTTGGCCGCCAGCCTCTGGGTGTCGTCGTTGATGTAGGTCGAGGACAGCCACTGCGCCGAGGAGATTTCCGGATAGGACTCGCGCAGTTCCTCGTTGACACGGGCGATGAACTGGTCGGCGTTCTCGCCCTCCGGCGCCGTTTGCGCGCTTCCAGCGGATTCGCCCGGCTCCTTCTTGCAGGCGGCCAGTGCGATCACGCAGGCGCCGATGGCGAGCGCAAGCAGGAGTTGACGTTGCTTCACGGGAAATCCTTGGCAGGCGCATCGAGCGCTGGAAACCGAAGGCTAGTGGGACGGCGGGCGTCCTGCAAGCTCGACGGGGCCGGCCGACGCATCGGCGATGCGCTGCCGCAGGCGTTGCGCGCGGCGCTGGATCTTGCGTTGCATCAGCCGCCGCGACCAGCGCGAGAAGGGCAGGATTTCCTTGCCGCTCAACACCGACTTGGCGTCGATGCAGACCAGCGCGAGCGCATCGCCGCGCGGAACGACGACGAAATTGCCGGCGTTGAGGTCGAACAGGGGAATGCCGTTCTCGAGCAGCCAGGCTTCGAAGGCATCCACCGCGGCGCACAGCTTTGCGGCTGGCAGGCGCGGGCCTTCGAACAGGTGCCGGTACAGGCTGCGGGCCGGGCTGCCATCGGCCAGCAACACGCAATCGCAACGCAATGCCGTGCCGTGCCTGGTTGCCACGAGGCCATGGCAGGCGGCCAGGTAGCCGTCGGTGCGTTCGGCCAGGCGCGCGCGCAACCTGCGGTAGGCGCGCAGTTCGGTCCGGTTCTCGCCGAAGCGCGGGACATGGCGCCCCAGCCAGCGACGCATCCGCTGGCGAAGGCCGACCTGGGTGCGTTCGCCGGGCGGCAGTTCGAACTTCAGGCAGTGCGCTGGATCCTGCGGATCGCGCGCGCACAGGCGGTTGGCGCCGCGGGAAACGATCTCGAGGCCATGCCAGTCGTTCTCGTCGCTGCGGATGTGCGGGCCCATGCGGACAAGTCTGCCTGAGAAAACTGCCGCCAAGGTACGGGATGGGAAATCCGCAACCGCACCGCATCGATGAATCGTCGTCCCTGCGGAAGCGGGGATCCAGTGCCTTTGCTGGCGACAGGTCGGTGGAGAAGATCGAAGTCGCTGGATCCCCGCTTCCGCGGGGACGACGACCCAAGGATGGTCAAGGCTGGCGGTTCAATATCGGATCCGGGTCGATCCCCGTGGCTATCCCTGCCTGCGCCGCGCAATCAATCCTCCAGCAATCCCCGTCCCGCCAACCACGCCCGCGCGTCTTCCGCATCCTGCTCGAACCACGCCCGCGTGCTTCCCAGGCGGAATGAATAACCCCAGGCGTCCATGTCCTCCATCAGCCGGCCGCTGCCGACGCCGGGCAATCCGTCGGCGAGCACGATCTGCAGGTAGCAGGTCGCGTCTTCCTCGATGTCGGAATCGCTGGCGTCGGTGTGCACCAGCGCGCGGCGTTCGGGCGGCAGCACGATCAGGTGGCAGGCTTCGTGCAGTAGCGAATGCACCGGCGTGTCGTTGCGCGCGTAGACGGTGCTTCCGATCACGCCGGCCTCGGGGTCGCCCCAGAAGCTGCCGGGGATGGGTGCGTCGTCGTCCACGCGTTGCAGTTCCAATGCATGGCTGGTGAGCAGCGCTGCGAGCACCGGCCATGCGATGTCGCGAACACACAGGACATCAGGTTCGGGAACAACGGGAGCGGACATCGCGATCATCCGTAGGAGCGCCCCTTGGGCGCGATGCTCTTGTTGCGGTCGTGCGGAAAAGCATCGCGGGCAAGGCCCGCTCCTACGCCATGGGAGTCAGGCGGCGCCTTCCTGCAGCGACACCGAGATGTCCAGCACGTCGTGTTCGCCTTCCTTGATCAGTTTCACGTTGACCGCGTCGGCATCGACGTTGACGTATTTCTTGATCACTTCCAGCAATTCGCGCTGCAGCATCGGCAGGTAATCCGGTCCGCCGCGGGTGGTGCGTTCCTGGGCGACGATGATGCGCAGGCGGTCGCGGGCGATGGAGGCGGTTTCTTTCTTCGGCTTGAGGAAATCGAACAGTCCCATGCTCAACCTCCGAACAGCTTGCTGAAGAAACCTTTCTTGTCGACGGTGGTGAAGCGCAGCGGGCGTTCTTCGCCCAGCAGCCTGCCCACCGCGTCGTCGTAGGCCTGGCCGGCGATCGATTCCAGTTCCAGGATCACCGGTTCGCCCTTGTTGGAAGCGTTGAGCACGTCGCCCGATTCCGGGATCACGCCCAGGGTCTTCAGGCCCAGCACCTCCTCCACGTCCTTGATGCTGAGCATCTCGCCGCTTTCCACGCGCGACGGGCTGTAGCGGGTCAGCAGCAGGTGCGGCTTGAGGGTTTCGCCGTTCTCGGCCTTGCGGGTCTTGGAGTCGAGCAGGCCCAGGATGCGGTCGGAGTCGCGCACGCTGGAGACTTCCGGATTGACCACGACCACGGCGGTGTCGGCGAAATACATGGCCAGGTAGGCGCCTTTCTCGATGCCGGCCGGCGAATCGCAGACGACGAAATCGAAACCGTCGGCCTCCAGGTCCTTCAGCACTTTTTCCACGCCTTCGCGGGTCAGCGCGTCCTTGTCGCGGGTCTGCGACGCGGCCAGGATGAACAGCGTGTCGAAGCGCTTGTCCTTGATCAGCGCCTGCTTCAGCGTGGCCTCGCCCTGGGTGACGTTGACGAAGTCGTACACGACGCGGCGCTCGCAGCCCATGATCAGGTCGAGATTGCGCAAGCCGACGTCGAAGTCGATGACCGCGACCTTCTTGCCGCGACGCGCCAGGCCGCAGGCGATGCTGGCGCTGGTGGTGGTCTTGCCTACGCCGCCCTTGCCGGACGTGACTACGATGATTTCAGCCAATGTTGTTCTCCTTGTTTGTACTTATTTTGTGAGAAGTGGGGGAGAGGAGTGAGCGGAGAGGAGTGAGAAGTGAGCGAAGGCAGGGTGCGACGGTTACCTCACTCCTCTCCGCTCACTCCTCGCTCCGTTCATTCCTGCAATGCGATTTTGAGTTCGTCTTTGTCGAGCCAGACCTGCACGGACTTGCCGCGCAGTTCCTTGGGTACGTCTTCCAGCACTTTGTAGTGGCCGGCGATCGCCACGAGTTCGGCATGGAACTCGCGGCAGAAGATGCGCGCGTCCGTGTTGCCCTGGGCACCGGCCAGCGCGCGGCCGCGCAAGGTGCCGTAGATATGGATGGAGCCGTCGGAAATGACCTCGGCACCGGCACCGACCGTGTTCAGCACGGTGAGGTCGCGGTTTTCCGCATACAGCTGCTGGCCGGAGCGGACCGGGGTCTTCTGCACCAGGCCCGGACTGCTGGCGGCGCCAGCAGCCTGCGCCTTCGCTGCTTTTGCAGGAGCGGCTTCAGCCGCGACGCTTTCGCGACGGTCGGCCGGGGCTGAAGCCCCTCCCGCAGGTGCGGCGGTGGCGACCGGCTCGTATTGCGCGCGGAACTTGGCCAGCAGCGGCAGCCTCAGCTGCTCCGCGAGCTGCTCGGTTTCGCGCGTGCCGTAGGACAGGCCGACCGGAAGGACGCCGGCGCCGCGCAGTCCATCCAGCAGCGCCTGGGCGGTGGCGACGTCCGGCATCCGCGCCAGGCCACCGAAATCGATGATCACCGGCGCCCGCCCGAACAGCTTGGGCGCGCGCTCGACGCGTTCGCGCATCTCCCGCGAGAGCTGTTCGACGTCGAGGGTCCGCACGCGCAGGTTGGCGATGCCGACCTGGCCGATCTTGAGCTCGCCGGCCTGTTCGTAATCCAGGTTCGCTGAAGTCATGCTCATGCCCCGGCCGGCCCTGCTCCAGCCGAGTATGTTCCGGTCGACCGTTCCGACAGGTCTGCGGCGAGGGCGCGGCTGCGGGTCCACGGCAGGTCGGGCAGGGCGTCGCCGTAGGTCTCGTGCACCCACGGGTAGCTGCACAACTCCTTCATCAGCATGCTGGCGCGCACGCCGGCATCGGCCATCTGGTTCTGGCCCACTTCCTTGAAGCCGAAGCTGCCATGGAACAGCAGGGCGGGGTCGGCGCCGTGGTCCAGGAACACTTCGCAGGCCAGCTGCGGGTACCTGAGCTCGGCGTAGCTCTGCACGTCGGCGTAGAAGGCGCGGCCGACGCCGCCGCCGCGGCGGCGGCTGGCGACCACGATGCGGTCGATGTAGAAGAACCGCGGGTAGCGTTCGCGGAACCAGGCGAAATTGCTGCTGTCGTGGTCGGCGTCGGCGCCGAAGCCGACCAGGAACCCGGCCAGGTTGCCGTCGCGCTCGGCGACGCGGAAGTATTCGGCCTGCTCGTAGAAACGATGCACCCGGGCCGAATCCAGCGGCAGGATCGCCAGTCCGGCGTTGTTGTTCAGGGCTAGGACGGAATCCAGCTCGTGCTCGCGCACGTCGCGGATGACAATCGACATTCAACTCGCTCCGGGGGAGATGGTACGGGTGGCCGCGAGCCACCGGCGCGGATTATCGCATGGGTGGCGGGATGCGGGGCGGCCGGGTCGGCGACTGCATGACTTTTGGTCGGGGTGCGAACGGGGCATTCGGCCTAAGATGCGCGCATGTGGTCACGCCTCAGTCATACCCGCCTCCTGCGCTCGGCCGGCCTCTACACGTGGGCGCTGGTGGGCATTCCCATCATCGGCAACGCGTGGTTCCTGCCGCCTTCCAGCGGCGTCGACGAGCAGGGCATCAACGTGCCCATGGCGGTCGCGGCCTACCTGGCCTTCGGCATTTCCTACTGGCTGGCGACCCGTTCCCTGGCCACCTACCGGGCCAGCACTCCCTCGTCCTGGAACATCGCCCTGCTGGTGGTCCTGACCTCGGCGGCGGTGGCGGTGGGCCTGTACACCAAGACCGGCCTCGGCGCCCTGCTGATGCTGATCGTCGCCGGGGTCCTGCCGTGGCTGTTGCACGTGCGCGTCGCCGTGGCCTGGCTGGTGGTGGCGCATGTGTTCCTGGTGCCCTCGTTCATGGCGTTGGGGGAATTCAACCTGTGGGAAGCCATCTTCCAGGCGTCGTTCTACGTGGGCTTCGCGGTTTTCGTGCTGGTCACGGCCTACGTGGCGCGCGAACAGGCGGCCGCCCGCGATGAACAGCGCCGTCTGAATGCCGAACTGCGCGCCACCCGGGTGCTGTTGGCCGAAAGCGCGCGGGTCAACGAGCGCACGCGCATTTCCCGCGAGCTGCACGACCTGCTGGGCCATCACCTGACCGCGCTGAGCCTGAACCTGGAGGTCGCCGGGCACATGACCGAAGGCCGCGCCCAGGAGCACGTCAAGCAGGCCCATACCCTGGCCCGGCTGCTGTTGACCGACGTGCGCGAGGTGGTCAGCCAGCTGCGCGAGGGCGATGCCATCGACCTGGGCGCGGCCCTGCTGCTGCTGACCGAGCGCGTCCCCAGTCTGGACATCCACATGGACATCCAGGAGCCGTTGACCCTGGACGATGCCGAGCGTGCGCACGTATTGCTGCGTTCCACCCAGGAAATCATCACCAACACGGTCCGCCACGCCGGTGCACGCAACCTGTGGATCCGATGCCGGCGTGAAGCCGGCGTGATCGCCATCGACGCCCGCGACGACGGCAATGGCGCCGAAACCGTGATCGCCGGCAACGGCCTGCGCGGCATGCGCGAGAGGCTGCGCCAGCATGGTGGCAACATGACCATCGAATCGCGGGCCGGCCATGGTTTCCGCCTGTGCCTGCAATTGCCGGTCGGGGTCGCCGACCCGCTGGTCCTGCAACCCCGTCCCGAACCCACTCCAGAAGGTGCCGCATGATCCGAGTCTGCCTGGTCGACGACCAAACCCTGGTGCGGCAGGGCATCCGCTCGCTGCTGGCGCTCGACGACGGCATCGAGGTGGTGGGCGAGGCCGCGGATGGCAAGCAGGCGGTGGAACTGGTTCCCCAGCTCAAGCCGGACGTGGTCCTGATGGACATGCGCATGCCGGTGATGTCCGGGCTGGAGGCGCTGCAGGCGCTGGCCGCGCTCAACCAGTTGCCGCCAGCGATCATCCTGACCACCTTCGACGACGACCAGCTGGTGCTGGCCGGACTCAAGGCCGGGGCCAAGGGCTATCTGCTGAAGGACGTGTCGCTGGAGCAACTGGTGGGCGCGATCAGGACCGTGGCTTCCGGCGGCTCGCTGGTCCAGCCGGCGGTCACCCAGCGCCTGCTGTCGGGGCTGGAGCACATGCGCAACGATTTCGTCAGCCTGGACCGCCCGGATCCGTTGACCGACCGGGAAACCGAGATCCTGCGGCTGATGGCCAGCGGCTTTTCCAACAAGGAGATCGCCAACTCGCTGGGCGTGGCCGAGGGCACCATCAAGAACCACGTTTCCAACATCCTGTCCAAGCTCGGCGTGCGCGATCGCACCCGGGCGGTGCTCAAGGCCTTCGAGTTGCAGCTGGTTTGAGCAGCTGGTTTGAATAGGGCGGGCTCAAGCCCGCCGCCATGGAATCTGGCGACATGCGCCGGGGCACTGCTTGCCTCCGGAGTCCGCGACACTGCTGGCGGGCCGGGGCGCGCCTTATGCGCCCTGAAAACAAGGACGTATGGGGCGCGACGCGTGGCGACCATGCCAGCCGGACTTTCCGCTGCATCGCAGCTCAGGCTGGCGGGCCGGCCGGCGTGCTGACCGATCTGCCCAAGCCTGCTAGGATGCGCGCTGCGTATACATCATCAATGGCCATGGGATCGGCCCCCGGAGACTGCTGAATGACCCGTTTGATCGAATTCCTGATTGCATTGGCGCTGGTGCTGGCGCTGTTCCTCGTGGTCGGCCTGATCCTGCCGTCCAAGCGCCACCTGGAAGAGAGCGTGGAGACCAATCGCCGCATGACCATCGTCTTCGACACGCTCAACAGCGTGCGCAGGCTCAAGGACTGGAATCAGCTGATTCCGAACAAGGTTTCCGAGCTGACCTATTCGGGCGGCGACGAAGGGCATACCGGGGTCGGCGCGCGCGTCGATTTCGCTTCCGCCGACAAGCACATGGGCAAGGGTTCCTGGACCATCACCGAGAGCGAGGCTCCGGCCGGCGCCGGTACCGGCGGCAAGGTGTCCTACGCGATCGTCGACTCCAAGCCGGGCGACGACAAGAAGAGCAGCTTCGTCATGGCGCCCGCCGGCAAGAACGGCCGCAACGTCAAGATCACCCAGACCTACGACGTGCACTACGGCTGGAACCTCATCGGCCGCTTCAACGGCATGTACGTGAGCCGCCATGTCGGCGACGTCGCCAAGGCCAGCCTGTCCAAGCTGACCAACCTGCTGGCGACGGTGCCGAACTTCGACTATCGCATCGAAGGCAGCAAGCTGACCGGTCTCAGGATCGCCGACGTGCCGGCCGAAGACGTGCTGGTGGTCACCGCCGGCAACATCGAGCGCAACAACGATCTGATCAAGGCCTCGATCAAGGCCAACCAGGAATGGATCAAGCGGGTGATGGAGTCCAACGGCCTGGAAGCCGCGGGTCCGGTGCGTATCGTCACCACCGATTTCGGCGCCGAAAAATACGCCTTCGACGTGGCCCAGCCGGTGCGCAAGCGCAGTGGCGCCGCGGCGGCCAAGCCGGCCGGAGACGACGACAAGGCCAAGCCGGAAGAAGCGGCTCCGGCTCCTGTCGCAACGGCTTCGACCGGTCCCCTGAAAGTTTCGGTCTCCGGCACCCCGGTCAAGTACGAACACCATGACGCGCACAAGGCGGCCAATGCCAGCTATACCGGCTACATGGCCGAGCTGGATGCGGTGCGCAGTTCGCTGCGGGCCTGGGCGATGACCAACGGCTACGAAGTCACGGACCGTCCGTACGAGTCGTGGAAGGGCGGCGTGGACCAGGCCTTCACCGCCGACGGCACCTACGACGTGTACTGGGCGATCAAGCAGTAAGCGCGCGTCGCGGGCTCCGGCCCGCGCTGCCGGCAGCAAGCAACGCGCCGCTGATGCGGCGCGTTGCATATCGGGGCATGGGGATATGCCCCGCCACCGGCCTGGAGGCCGCTTCCTGATGGGGCAATCGCTTTGATCAGTTACGACCGTCGCCAACGCAAACCTTCGTTGCTCGCGTTTTCCGGTGCCTTGCTCGCGGCGACCGCAGTCGCACTGGGTGCCTATTCCGCGCATGGCGCGGCCGATGCCCATGCGCAATCCAGCCTGCAGACCGCCGCCCTGTACGCATTCGGGCACGGCATCGCCCTGGCCGCGCTTGCGGCGGGCACCACCCGGTCGCTGGGCCGCGCCGGCCTGTGCCTGCTGCTGCTCGGTACCTTGCTGTTCTCGGGAAGCCTGGTCCTGGCGGTGCTTGCGCAGGCCACCACCCGCTTCGCCCCTGCAGGTGGCCTCTGCCTGATCCTGGGCTGGTTGCTGTGGGCGCTGGACGCGATGCGTCGCTGAGCCGGTTCCCATGCCACGCCATGCCCGCGGTTTCGATACCGGACAAGCCTTCGATCACCTGAACCGACGCGATCGCAAGCTCGGCACCTGGATGAAACGGATCGGCTACATCGAGCCGCAGCCCACCTGGCGTAAACCCTTCGACCCGGTGGATGCGCTGGCGCGCGCGATCCTGTACCAGCAGCTCAGTGGCAAGGCGGCGTCCACGATCGTGGGGCGGGTGGAAGCCGCCATCGGTAGCACGCGCCTGCATTTCGACACCCTGGGCCGGATCGATGATCCGGCCTTGCGCGCCTGCGGCGTCTCCGGAAACAAGGGCCTGGCCCTGCGCGACCTGGCGGCGCGCGAGGCCAACGGCGAAATCCCCACCTTGCGGCAGATGTCGACCATGCACGAGGACGAGATCATCGCCGCGCTGGTGCCGGTGCGCGGCATCGGCCGCTGGACGGTGGAGATGATGCTGATGTTCCGCCTGGGCCGCCCCGACGTGCTGCCCGTCGACGACCTGGGCATACGCAAGGGCGCGCAGCAGGTCGACAAACTCGAGGCCATGCCCACGCCGAAGGAACTGCTGGCCCGTGGCGAGCGCTGGGGGCCGTACCGCACCTACGCCAGCCAGTACCTGTGGCGGATCGCCGATTTCGGCGCCGAAGCGAAGACGCCGACCAGGCGTTCGCAGGATTAAGGCCGTAGGAGCGGGCCTTGCCCGCGATGCTCTCCGTCGGGATCGGGGATGCGGACCGAAGGGCATCGCGCCCAAGGGGCGCTCCTACGGGTGGTGTTATTCGGATGCGACCTGCAGCACCAGCTTGCCGAAGTTCCCGCCGGTGAACAGTTTCACCAGCGATTCGGGGAAGGTGTCCAGTCCCGCCACCACGTCCTCGCGCGATTTCATCCGCCCGTCCTCCAGGTACCCGGCCAGTTCGGCGATGGCGACCGGATAGCGGTCGGCGTAATCGAACACCACGATGCCTTCCATGCGCGCGCGGTTGACCAGCAGCGACAGGTAGTTCTTCGGCCCCTGCATGCCGGTGGCGCTGTTGTACTGCGAGATCGCGCCGCAGATGATGATCCGGGCCTTGCGCCGCAGGCGCGCCAGCACATGGTCGAGGATCTCGCCGCCGACGTTGTCGAAGTAGATGTCGATGCCTTCAGGGCATTGCGCCTTCAGTCCTTCGCGCACGTCTTCGTTCTTGTAGTCGATGCAGGCATCGAAACCCAGCTCATCGACCACGAAATCGCACTTGGCCTTGCCGCCGGCGATGCCGACCACGCGGCAACCCTTGATCTTCGCCAACTGGCCCACGGTCTGGCCGACCGCGCCGGAAGCGCCCGAGACCACCACCACGTCGCCTGCCTTCGGCTGGCCCACGTCCATCAGGCCGAAATAGCCGGTCATGCCCGGCATGCCCAGCACGTTGAGCCACTGGGTCGGCGTGCCCAGGCGCGTATCGATCTTGAACACGCCGCTGCGCTTGATATCCGCAGCGCCGAATTCCTTGTACTCCTGCACGCCAAGCCCGCCGCTGACCAGGTCGCCCTCGGCGAAGTCCGGATGCTCCGAAGCCACCACCTTGCCGATCCCGCCGGCACGCATCACTTCGCCGATCTCCACCGGTGCGATATACGACTTGCCTTCGTTCATCCATCCGCGCATCGCCGGATCCAGCGACAGGTACAGCGTCTTCACCAGTATCCCGCCGTCGGCGGGTGCGGCGACCGGTTCGGTGGTGAACGACCAGTTCTCGCGCGTGGTCATGCCGACCGGACGCGCGGCCAGGCGGATCTGGTGGTTCTGCAGGGAAGCGAAGTCGGTCATGTGCGTTCCAGTCCGGCAACCAAGGGGGAGGGCAAGCGTAACGCCTATGCCGGAACGGCCGCGAAATTCCAGTGCCAGGGCTCGTAGACGATGCCGTGCGGGTTGTCGCGCGGATAGCTCATGACGAAGCCGAAACCGCCGGCATGCGTGGTCAGCCATGCGAAGGCAGGCGTGCGCTCGAAGGACTCCTCGGCCGGCGGCTCACCAGGTGCGCCGATATCCAGCGCGTTGCCGCTGTGATGTTCGCTGTAACCCGGCGCCGCATTGACGGTGAGGATCTGGCGCACGTCCTGGCCGCGGGCGAGCTTGCGTTCGAAGATGCCCAGTTGGTAATCGTGGCTGCGATAGCCGGAGATCGCGTCCAGCACCACGCCGTCGGCATCGGCCGCGCGTCGCATCGCCGCCCACGCGCGCGCCGCGCTCGCGGTCAGCCACAACGGGCGACGGTAACGGTCGAAACCGGCGAAGGCGAGGGCGACCGGCTCCGGCACCAGTTCCAGGCCGACCCGTTCGCCATAACTTTCGTCCAGGCCGAGCCGCTGCAGGCGTTCGATCAATCGATCCAGCGGCAATTCGCCGGCTGCATCGACGTCGAAGCCGCGATCCGTGCGCAACCCGTCGAGTGCGTCCAGCGCCGCTTCCACGCCGGGTTCGCGCATCCAGCGCGGCAGCAGCGACTGCATCCCTTCCGGCAGCAGCGCCGCCAGGTAACGGCCGTCCTGCTTGCGCCGCAGGACCACGCTGGCGCGCGACAGGATCCGCGCATCGGCATTGCTGCGCGCACGCAGCAGGCCGCCAGGCCAGAGTTCGATATCCGGGGTGTTGAGCAGGAGGCGAGGGCGTTCGCGCATCGGCCCAGCTTAGCGGCGTGGAGAATCCGCCGCCAGTTCGCGCAGGCGCTGGAGCAGGACGCGCGGTTGCCGCGGCTGCAACAGCAGGGAATGCCCGCGGCGGGTCGGCAGCCACAGCAGTTGTTCGCCGCCGGCAGTGGCGACGAACAGCTTCTTCAAGGCGCGCGAGCGGAACCAGCCGCTGCGGAATCCGGGCAGAGACACGGCATTGGTCTTGAGCATGGGTTTGTGTTCCGGATGCTCGTCGATGGAAATCACCCGCGCGGCTTCGAGTTGCAACTCGGAGAGCGCCAGCTTCTGGCGATAGAAAGTGGTCACGACTTCAAGGCCGCCTGCATTGAATTGCAGGCGATGCCGGCACGCCAGCCGGTCGAGCGCGAACCAGACCAGGCTGGTGATCGCCGCCACCAGCAGCGGCCCGAACAACTGGTCCAGCCATCTCGATGCGGCCAGGCTGTCGTCGATCAGGCGTGCCGTCGCATTGTCGCCGCCCGCCAGCAGTGGCAGCACCAGGCTCAGCGACACCGGCAGCACGACCGTGAGCAACAGCAGCCACAGCCGGCTGCGGCCGCTGACCGGTTCCAGTTGCAGGCGTGGATCGGTTTCGTTGTCCATGTGCCGCCTCGGCATGTCCGCTCAGTGTTCCCGGATCCAGCCGGCGATATCGTCGATCAACTGCGCGTCGACGTGCCCGCCAGGCTTGCTGTATTCGGCCAGCGTGCCCGGGCCTTCGCCGGCGATGCCCAGGTGGTTGAGCGTGGGGTAGTGCTTGAAGGTGGCGCGTGGATCGGTCGAGAAATCCTTCTTCCACAACCGCCAATCGGTGTCGACCACCTGGAAATCACGGCCGCCCTGGAGCAGCAGCATCGGAATTTCCAGCTGGTGGGCATCGACAATGGGGTCGATCTTCTCGAAGGCGCGCCAATAGCCCGCCGGCAGCCCGAGCGGCGTGTCCTTGTCGGCGACATCGGCGTTGCCGCGGACGTTGGCGATCTTCCGGTCCAGTTCGTCGAGGAATTGCTGCTCCTGCGCATCGATGACGCCATCCGCATCGAGCAGGTAATGGTTCTGTTCGGGCAGGATCGTCAGCAGGGAGCGCGCGGGCGCCGCGAACAGGATCAGGCCGGCCACATGGCCGGAGTGCTGCGCGATGCGCGGCGCGAGCATGCCGCCCTGGCTGTGGCCGAGCACGAAGACCTTGCCGGAGTCGATGCCCGGTGCGGCCCGCAGCGCGGCCACGGCGGCGACCGCATCGTCGGTGGTTTCCTCATCCATCGTGTACTTGCCGCCGATGAAATCCTGCGGACGCGCCTTGGTGCGTTTCTCGTAGCGCAGCACGGCGATGCCTTGCACCGCGAGGCCGCGCGCGATATCCAGGAAAGGACGGTTCGGGCCGATGGTCTCGTCGCGGTCCTGCGGTCCGGAGCCATGCACCAGGACCACGGCGGCGATCTTCGCCGCCGCAGGGACCTTGGGCATCGCCAGCGTGCCCGGCAGGTCGCCTACCGGGAAGTCGCGCTCGATGTAGTTGGCATCCGCGGCCGGCGCGGCAGCCGGAGCGGGTGGGGCGGGTTGGACCATGAAGCCGGCGATCTTGCCTTGTGCGTCGACGACTACTTGCGCGATCAGTTCGCCATTGGCGTAGTGCAGGGGGATCACCACCACCTGCACGCCCTGGTGCGGCGTCACCTTCGCTTCGCCACGCCCCTTGGCCGCACCGAGCTGCGCGGGCAGCGATTCCCAGACGGCCTTGAGCTTGTCGGCAGGCACGGCGGCGGCCATGTCGGGCGTGAACGATGCTTCGGCCGCGGCGTAATCCTTCGCGTCCATCTGGTCGAGCAGGCGTGTGGCAATGGATTCCGGCGCATCGGCCGCGTAGGCGGACGGTGCGGCGAAAGCCAGCAGGGTTGCGAACAGGACGGACAACAATTGTTTCATCTCATTGCTCCTTCTTCAGGTAAAGCCATGCTCCCAAACCGGCATGCAAGACGCTGACGAGTTCCCAGCCTTGCAGTCCCAATTGGTTGAGTTGTTCTTCGATCGATGCGCTCTTCAGGCCGGTGAAAGCCGGTTTGACCTCCATCACCTTGTAACTCCAACGTTTGCTCACGATTTCTGCTCCCTGGTTTTTTCATCCGTGCCTTTCGGCAACCGTCCAGCCTTGCGCAGCGCGTCGCGCAGCACGTATTCGATCTGCGCATTCATCGAACGAAGTTCGTCGTTCGACCAGCGTTGCAGTGCCTCCAGCACCTCGGCGCTGATCCGCAGCGGATAGGCTTTCTTTTCGGCCACGATAGGGTCCGTTGCGCCGGCTCAGTACAACGTGCCGGCGTTGACGATCGGCTGGGTGCCGCGTTCGGAACACAGCACCACCAGCAGGTTGCTGACCATGGTCGCCTTGCGCTCCTCGTCCAGGTCGACGACTCCTTTCTTCTGCAGTTCGTCCAGGGCCATTTCCACCATGCTGACAGCGCCGTAAACGATGCGCGTGCGCGCGGCGACCACCGCATTGGCCTGCTGGCGCTGCAGCATCGCCTGGGCGATTTCCGGCGCGTAGGCCAGGTGGCTGATGCGCGCGTCGAGGATCCGCACGCCGGCATCGGCCAGCCGATCCTGCAATTCGTCCAGCAGGTGCTTGGAGACTTCGGTGGCGTGGCTGCGCAGGGCCAGCTGGCCGTCTTCGTGCTGGTCGTAGGGATAGCTGGTGGCCATGGTGCGCAGGGCCGACTCGGACTGGATGTGGACGAAGCTTTCGTAGTCGTCGACGTTGTAGACGGCCTCGGCCGAATCCACCACCTGCCACACGATCACCGCGGCGATCTCGATCGGGCTTCCGTCCAGTTCGTTGACCTTGAGCTTGCCGCTCTCGAAGTTGCGCACGCGCTGGGAAACCTTCTTCTTGGAATAGAAGGGGTTGTTCCAGCGCAGGCCGTTGTCCTTGACCGTGCCCACGTACTTGCCGAACAGGCTGAGCACCGCGGCCTGGTTGGGCTGCACGGTGTACAGGCCGATCAGGCTCAGGAAGGCGAGGATGCCGACCACGATGCCGGCCAGGATCTTCACGGCCGACGTGACCCCCATGGCTTTCGAATCGGGGCCGATGCCGGTGACCATCAGCCAGCCGGCTAGCAAGCCGACCACTAGGACGCCAAGCAGGAAGGGAATGCCGGGAAGGGAGCGGAATGGGTTTTCTTTCATGGCGGTGTCCTCAGGGTTCGAACAATAAGATATCAATTTGATATCAAAACTCAACAGCCGTTCGTCGGCTGGCCAGGCAGGCCAGTAAAATGCCGCTCTTTCCACGTCCGGCTCGCCCATGACCACATTCGGTACTCCGCTTTCTCCCTCCGCGACCCGGGTGCTGCTGCTGGGATCGGGCGAATTGGGCAAGGAAGTCACGCTGGAGCTGCAGCGTTTCGGAGTGGAGGTGATCGCCGCCGACCGCTACGCCGATGCCCCGGCCATGCACGTGGCCCATCGTTCGCACGTGCTGGACATGCTCGATCCTGCCGCCTTGCGCGCCCTGATCACGCTGGAAAAACCGCACCTGGTCGTGCCCGAGATCGAGGCCATCCACACCCAGACCCTGGTCGAACTGGAAGCCGAAGGCGGCGTGCGGGTCATTCCCACCGCCCGCGCCGCGCGCCTGACCATGGACCGCGAAGGCATCCGCCGGCTGGCCGCCGAAACCCTGGGTCTGCCGACTTCGCCCTATCGTTTCGTCGACACTCATGCCGACTATCGCGAGGCCGTCGCTGCCATCGGCCTGCCGTGCGTGGTCAAGCCGGTGATGTCGTCCTCCGGCAAGGGTCAGAGCACCCTGCGCACGGAAGCGGACATCGACCCGGCCTGGGATTACGCACAGACCGGCGGCCGCGCCGGCGCGGGCCGGGTGATCGTGGAAGGCTTCGTCGATTTCGATTACGAAATCACCTTGTTGACCGTGCGCCATGCCGGCGGCACTTCATTCTGCGATCCGGTCGGACATACCCAGGAACACGGCGACTATCGCGAAAGCTGGCAGCCGCAACCGATGTCGACGCTGGCGCTGCAGCGCTCGCAGCAGGTCGCACGGGCGATCACCGACGACCTCGGCGGCTGGGGCGTGTTCGGCGTCGAGCTGTTCGTGAAAGGCGACGAAGTCTGGTTCAGCGAAGTCTCGCCGCGTCCGCACGACACCGGCCTGGTCACGCTGGCCTCGCAGGACCTGAGCGAATTCGCGTTGCATGCGCGCGCGATCCTCGGCCTGCCGATCCCGGCGATCCGCCAGCTCGGTCCCTCGGCGTCCTGCGCGATGCTGGCCCAGGGCCATGGCGTGCCGGTGTTCTCCAATGTGGAAGCCGCATTGCGCGAGCCGGATTCCGCATTGCGCCTGTTCGGCAAGCCACGCGTGGAAGGGCAGCGTCGCGTCGGCGTGACCCTGGCGCGCGGCGATACTCTCGACGCGGCGCGCAGTGTCGCGTGCGCCGCGGCCGCAGCGATTACCATCGAACTGGAATGACAAGGGAAGACGAGCGATGAATGGAAACGAGGGATATGCGGTGTTCTTCTTCCCGCCCGCACTGGAAGCGCTGGGCGAGGCGATCAAGCCTTACCTGGCCGAGGGCCCTGCCGGCGCGCATGTGTTGTGCAAGGAAATAGACACGGCCGGCGCCCTGATCGAGATGACCCTGGAAGCGCCCACTGTCGACGGCAAGACCTCACTGGTCGAACTGATGGTGCCCGGCAGCATGGTGCGCATGATCGTGTCGGCGCACAGCGACGGCAGTTTCGGCTTCGGCCCGCGCAAGGCGCCGACACCCGCGACGTAGGAGCGGGCCTTGCCCGCGATGCTTTTGCGCGATCTGGTCGAAAGGCATCGCGCCCAAGGGGCGCTCCTACAAAGACACGTCTACCCAGACCAGGTGATGGTCGCTGCCATCGGCGATAGCCGCATCGGCGTTGTCGTGCGCGGGCCAGAACACGCCGCTGTCGATCAATCCGAACCCGGTCGAAGGCAGCACGTAATCCAGCCGCATCGCCCCGGTCTTGGGGCCGAAATCGCCGGTCACGTGCTGCGGCGAGCCGCGATGCGCGATGCCCTTTGCCGCGTAGGCCTGTACGGTTTCGGCGCCGCCCTCGCTGCGCGGAGTGGCATGGCGCAGCACGCGTGGATGCTCGAGCAGCTCGACGATCGCTTCATGCAGCCCGTCGCCATCGACCGGGTCGTTGTTGAGGTCGCCGGCGATGACGAACCGCACATCGGCCGCCAATCCGCCGCAGCGTCCCTGGTCGTCGCACAGCCAGTCCTTGCCGCTGGGCGAAAGGTATTCCGACCACAGGCGGATCTCGTCGTGGTTGCGCTTGCCGTTGCGGTCCTCGGGCCCGTCGAACACCGGCGGCGTGGGATGCGAGACGAGGAAATGCACGACGCCGCTGGGAGTTTTCACCGGCACGTCCCAATGCGATTTCGAGGACAGCCGCAACTGCCTCCATATCGCATCGGGGTAGAAGAATCCGCCTGAAGCTGGGTCGGTCGGGCGCAACGCGCCGGGCATCGCGCTCCAGCGCAGCAACTGGAAAGTGCGGACCTGCGAAGCATCGATCGGATACTTCGACAACACCAGCATGCCGTACTGGCCGGGATGCAGGCCGTAACCCCAGGCATCATTGCCGCGTGCGCGGCCTTCGCCACCGGCCTCGCCATTGCCATCCAGGTCCAGTCCGCTGGCGACACCGGTATTGACCGGGGCGAGGTAGCGATAGGGGTACTTCAACGCTTCGCCGCCGCCGGGTTGCGCCACTTCCAGGTAGCGCTGCTGGAACAGGTCGGCCGCGCGGTGCGCTTCGTCGTAGTCGAATTCGTTCAACAGCACCAGGTCGGGCCGCACCCGCTGCAGCACGGCGGCGATCTTGCGCGCATGCGCACTGTCGCCTTCCAGCTCGCGGACCAGGCCGCCGGCTTCGTCGGAGAACAACGAGGTGTTGTAGGTGGCGACGCGCATGGGTTTTCCAGCAGTGTAGGCGGAAGGATCGCCATGCACGTTGACCCGCACGCAGGCGGCGAGGAGGGGAAGCAAGATCAGGAGGAAGGATAGTCGGCGCATGCGGCGATTCTGGCATGGTCGCGTGGACCAGAGATGACGAGTGCGGCTCGTGGGAACGGCGTCCCCGCCGCGAGCTCTCGATCCTGCATCTGCATCCCGCAACAACGGCAACGGCAAAAGCTCGCGGCGGGGACGCCGCTCCCAGGGACTTCGTGCATTACAGCGGAGTGCGGTTCCAGTTCCTGCCGTCGAACGACTCCAGCGGCTGGAAGCGTCGCTTGTAGTCCATCTTGCGGTGGCCCTGGATCCAGTAGCCCAGGTACAGGTGCCGGCGCGATTCGCGCCGCGCCCATTCGATCTGGCGCAGGATCGCCAGCGTGCCCAGGCTGCGGCGTTCCAGATGGGGATCGAAGAAGGTATAGACCGCCGACATCGCTCCCGGGGTGAGGTCGGTGACCGCCACCGCGATCAACCTGCCGTGTTCGCGCAACTCGAGGAAACGACCCTCGGACCAGCTGCCGACCAGGAACTGCTCGAACTCGATCGCGCCGTGGTCGTCCATACCGCCATCGCGATGGCGTGCGGTCAAATAGTGCTGGTAGAGCTCCAGGTGTTCCTCGGTACGTTCGGCGGCGACCACGCGCGCCTCCACTCCGGCATTGCGCGCGGCGCAGCGCCGCTGGCTGCGGTCCGGTTTGAAATCCGCCACCGGGATGCGCACCGCCACGCAGGCGCGGCAACCTTCGCAATGCGGGCGGTAGACCAGGTCGCCGGAACGGCGGAAGCCCCAGCCCAGCGCGGTCGGGTAGAACGCGGCCAGGCGCGGATCGCGCGGATCGAGGACCAGGTCGCGGGCGATGCGCTCCGGCCAGTAGCCGCAGGGGTGTTCGCCGGTGTGGAACAGGCGCAGGTCGTCGGACGGTTGCAGGGAGTCGGTGCCCATGGCTCAAGCCATCCCGGACGCCAGCAGGAAAGCGATGCCGGCCAGCAGTCCGGTGACTGCGCCGGCCAGCAGGTCGCGGGGCACGTGGCGTTGCAATTGCAGCCGCGACCAGGCGACCGCCGCGGCGCAGGCGAAACCCGCCAGCCCCGCCCACCACGCCACGCTCCACAGCAGGGTGGCGGCGAAGACTACGAAGGCCATGTGCAGCGACAGCTTCCACCAGCGCGCGGTCAGCATCGCCAGCGCGATCATCGCCGCCGACAGCCCGAGCCCGAGTGCGAGTTCGCGATTATGGCCGTAGCGCATCGCAAGGATCGCCGCCACGACCAGCGCCACCACCAGGAAACGGTTGAGCGATCTGCGCTCGCCCTTGTTGCTGGCATCCACATGCGCCCAGCGGCCGCGACGCACCTGCCACCACGAATACGCCATGACCACGGCCGCGAACAGGGCGAAGCCCAAAGCCATCCATGCCGCCGCCCAGCCTTGCCCTCGCGAAATGGCCACGGCCAGTGCCGCCAGCGGCAGCACCAGCATCGGGTGACCGAAAATGGAAACGGCGCGGGCGAAGGCCTGGTTCATGCGGTCAGCATACTGCGGGGGACGTATCGCGTGGGTTGCGACTGTCTGCCGAATGAATGCGCATGGGTCGCCGTCAACGCCTCCGGGGTAGGGGCGTTAACCGTGGCAGTGGCGGAAACGCGCCACGCCTCCCGGAGATCCACATGACCCGCAAGACCCTGCTTATGCTCGCCGTACTCACCGCGCTGTCCGCCGGCACCGCCTTCGCCGCGACCGCGCCCGCAAGCGATTCCCCGCACGCGCCGCGCGCCAGGCTCGACGCCAATGGCGATGGCGTCATCGACCGCAGCGAAGCGGCCCAGCATCCGCGCCTGGCCGGAAAATTCGATGAACTGGACAAGAACAAGGACGGCAAGCTGGCGAAAGAGGAAATGCCGCGCCGCCACGGTCGCGGCTTCGGCAAGAACGGCCATGGCCAGCATGGAATGATGACCAGGTTGGACACCGACAAGGACGGTCGTATCAGCCGCGCCGAATCGGCCGCTGGCGAAGGCAAGCTGGCTTCGCATTTCGACAAGATGGACGTCAACAAGGATGGCTTCATCGATCGCGCCGACCATGAGGCCCGTGCCAAGCAGCGCACCGACGAATGGTTCGCCAAGGCCGATGCCGACAAGGACGGCAAGCTCAGCCGTGCCGAAGTGGATGCGTCGCGCGCGCATCGGATGGAGCATCGCGGTCCGCGCGGACCGATGCCGGCGGAAAAGCCGGCTAACTGAAACCAGTTGCCTTGCGATCCCGACCCATGCCTGTGAAGGCATGGGTTTTTTGTGGCTCCCCCGTAGGAGCGCCCCTTGGGCGCGAGCTTTTCGTTCCGATCGCGAGAAGATCAAAAGCTCGCGCCCATGGGCGCTCCTACGGGGAAGCGGTCACCGCAGGAACGCCCAGCCCAGCGCCAAAACCACGAAGGCATTGGCGATGATCACGCCGGTGCGGCCATACATGCTTTCGTAAAGCCAGTGTTTGCCGGAGCGACCCTTCCGTTCGGCGTCGCGTGCCAGCAATGGCGTCATGATCCGTTGCAGCGGCACCAGGCACTGGTAGTTGATGACCGCCATGCCGGCCAGCGTATACAGCAGGAGCGGCAGCGGTTGGCGGGTGACGGCGACCAGTACCAGCACGCCCAGGCTGAAGAGCGCGGCGGTGGCGGGATTCATGAAAACGAAACCCTTGATCCGTCTGCGTTCGTCCGCTGTTTCGGCGAACCGCAGCAGGCACAAGCCGCCCAGGTAGGCACCCAGCATGCCGCCGACCAGCGCGGGTCCGACGATGTGCAACTGGCCGCCGAACACCGCTCCCAGTGCGCCGAACGTCACCCCGCCGTTGACGGCCGAGGCCCCCAATCCACCAGCGCCGAGCTTGCCCGCGCCCGAACCCACCGCGCCGGCGCCCAGCAACGCAGCGGCACTGGCGCCTGGCGCAGCCACCATCAATGCGCTGCTCACGGTCAGCGCGAAGGCCGCACCCGGCGCCGTGGTGCGCGCGAACTCTCCGAAACGTTTCAGCATTTCCTCGCGCACCGTGCCACGCGCGCGCGACAGGCGCTTGCGCACGGCTGCGTCGCTCAATCCGAGCAGGCTCGCTACCTGTTGCGAACTCTGTCCCTCGCGGTAATAGAGCAGCAGGGTTTCGCGACTCTCCTCGGGCAGTGCCGAGATGATCTCGGTCGCCACGATTTCCTCTTCCGTCTGCAACAGGCGTTCACCGGGCGTGGGTGAAGGATCGGCGGCCATCTGGATCGCCACCTCGGCGCCTCCGCCCGACAACGGCCGGTTGCGGTTCGCACGCAGGTGGTCGCGGGCCAGGTTGCGGGTGATCTGCCGCAGCCAGGGCAGGAAGCTGGCCGCATTCTTCAGCCGGTCCAATTGTTGCCAGGCCTTGAGGAAGGCTTCCTGGGCGATGTCCTCGCTGGCGGCCACGTCGCGGGTGATGGCCAGGGCGATGGCGGTGACCGTGTTCTGGCAGGCGGCGACGATGCGGCCGTAGGCGCCGTGGTCGCCACGGGCGGCGGCCGGCAACTCGGTCTGCAGCATCAGTTCAAGGGTTTCGGCATTCATCGGGTAGGCCTTGCTGGGCGATCAATGTTGCAAGGACGTATCCGCGCCGCGAATGTGACCGGCCTGACTTGTGGAAGCGGCGTAAGCCGCGAGCTCTTGCTTTCATCAGCACCATGGCAGGAGCAAAAGCTCGCGGCTTACGCCGCTCCCACAGATCCCACAGGTGCGGCTTCACGGTTTCGGAGGTGGATCGGCCGCGGGAGGCGTGATCCGCACGCGGATGGCTTCTTCTTCCTGTGCCGGCGGCTGTTCGGCTGCGGGCGTGGGAGCTTGTGCGGGAGGTGCTTGCGGTGGCGCGCGATGACGGCTCACCGTGATCAGCGCGGCAATGGCGATCGCGACCAGCAAACCGACCCGGATGCGCCAGGCCAGCGAGCGCTTCTTTGGCTCTTCCGGCAGCTCGGTACCGGAGAACACCAGCGGACTGCCCTGGCCGGGTCGGGTGCTGGCCAGCAATCCGGCCTGGCGCAGGATTTCGCGTGCGCGCGGCTGGTCTTCGGCACGGGTCACCCAGACGCTGGGTTGTTGCTTGAGCTTCATCGGTTCGGCATAGCTGAACTGGCCGCCGCGCTTGCTGTGATAGGAGCGGCCATTGGCCAGGTAGACCTCGATGCCGGCTTCCTTCAGCAACGCGGCCACGCCTTCCACGGTCTCGATGCGCAAACTGGTGAATACCTGGCGCATGGCCTATTCCTTCGCCGGGACCAGGGCGGCGGTTTCACCGTCGGGAACCACGCGGATGAGTCCTTCCTGCGCGGTGCTGGCCACCAGCTTGCCGTCGCGGGTGAAGATCTGCCCGCGCGCAAGTCCGCGCGAGTTCTGCGCGCTGGGACTATCGATGGAATACAGCAGCCAGTCGTCGGCGCGGAACGGGCGATGGAACCACAGCGCATGGTCCAGCGACGCCATCTGCACATTCGGCTGGTAGTAGCTGATGCCGTGCGGATAGTTGGCGGTGCCCAGCAACTGGAAGTCCGAGGCGTAGGCGAGCAATGCATGGTGCAGCTCCGGCGCGTCGCCGACCGGCTCGGTCAGGCGGAACCAGACCTGCTGGAAAGGAGGGCGCTTGGGCGGATTGAGTTCGTCGCGTGGATAGACGTGGCGGAATTCGAACGGTCCGCGCCGCGACAGCCAGCGTTGCACCTTCGGCGGCAGCGTGGCCATGACTTCGGCCGGTACCGCCGGCGCCGGTTCGATGTCCTCGGGGCGCGGCACTTCCGGCATCGACAGCTGGTGCTCGACGCCGGCTTCGTGCTCCTGGAACGAGGCGGCGCAGAAGAAGATGACCTTGCCGTGCTGGATCGCGGTCACCCGCCGCACCGAGAAGCTGCCGCCATCGCGGGTCCGGTCCACGTCGTAGACGATCGGGTGCTCGATGTCGCCGGCGCGCAGGAAATAGGCATGCAGCGAATGGGCCATGCGGCCGCCATCCACGGTGGCCTGCGCCGCCGACAGCGCCTGGCCCAGGACCTGGCCGCCGAACACGTACTTGGTGCCGATGTCGCGGCTCTGGCCACGGAACAGGTTGTCCTCCAGCCGCTCCAGCGAGAGCAGCTCGATCAGTTCGGAAACGACGGGTTCGGGTGTGGAAGACAAGGGGCGGCGCCTGTGCGGTGCGATGTCCAGGAATTATACCGGCCCGTAGGAGCGGGCCTTGTCCGCGATGCTCCTGCGCGATCAGGCCGAAAGGCATCGCGCCCAAGGGGCGCTCCTACACTTGCTTCCGTAGGAGCGGGCCTTGCCCGCGATGCTCCTGCGCGATCAGGCCGAAAGGCATCGCGCCCAAGGGGCGCTCCTACTCTTGCTTCCGTAGGAGCGGGCCTTGCCCGCGATGCTCCTGCGCGATCAGGCCGAAAGGCATCGCGCCCAAGGGGCGCTCCTACACTTGCTTCCGTAGGAGCGGGCCTTGCCCGCGATGCTCCTGAGCGATCTGGCCGAAAGGTATCGCGCCCAAGGGGCGCTCCTACACTTGCTTCGTAGGAGCGGGCCTTGCCCGCGATGCTCCTGCGCGATCTGGCCGAAAGGCATCGCGCCCAAGGGGCGCTCCTACGGGGTCAGGCGCTGCAGGGAGGTCGATTGCATCACCCGATCCCAGGGGAACAACGGCCCGGGATCGAGTTTTCGATGCACCAGCACGCCTTCGTCGTCGCTGGCCGCGACTTCGGTGGTGTCCAGATCCTCGTGGCCGGCGATGAATCGCAACGCAGGCAGTTCGCGTTGCAGCGATTCCAGCAGGCCGAGCAAAGCCACGATCTGCGCCTCCGTATAGGCCTCCTGCATCGACTGCTTGTCCGCCGCCAGCCAGTCCGGATAGCGGCCGATGTTGACCAGTTCGATGCCGACCGAACGCGGGTTGTAGCCGCGCACATGGTGGGCGATGCGTTCCACGCCCACGTACCGGTGCACGCTGCCGTCGCGGTCGATGTAGTAGTGGCCGCTGTTGCCGGTGCCGGAGTCGTAGCGCACTTCTTCGCCGAACCTGCGTGCAGTCTGCAGGTCGGGCAATTCGGTGCAGTGGATCACCGCCAGGTCGATATCGCCGCGTGGGCGTTCTTCCAGCAAGCGCTCATAGGGCAGGGGCGACAGGGTCACGGTCGGGGCGGAAGGCATGGCTGGAATGCTAGCACCCACCCGCCGCCCATCCGGCCGGTCGGCTGCAGCCGGCGGGGTCAAGTAAACTGGCCTCCATCGCGGACATCACCTCCGCCCGGACACGCCGATGCCGCTCAATCCCGATTCCGAACTGGCCAGGCTGATGGCCACGCTGCCACAGGTGGGCAAGGTCGAATGGATCGGCCTGCGTCCGGCCCGCGACGAATGGATGGTCGAGGTCGAATCCGCCCGGGCGGCGACCGAGGGCGGCCTGCAAGGCGACCGCTACAAGGGCGGTAGCGGCAAGCGCGGCGTGACCCTGATCCAGGCCGAGCACCTGCCGGCCATTGCCGCGCTGGCAGGCCGCGAAGTGGTGCCGGCGCTGCTGCGCCGTAATCTGGTGGTGTCCGGCATTCCGCTGATCGCATTGAAGCAGCGCCGCTTCCGGGTCGGCGAAGTGGTGCTGGAGGGCACCGATTCCTGCGATCCGTGCTCGCGCATGGAAGCCGCATTGGGCAGCGGCGGCTACAACGCCATGCGCGGCATGGGCGGCCTGTGCGCACGCATCGTTGCCGGTGGCGACCTGCGCATCGGCGATGAAGTGGTCGCGCTATGAGCCGGTCTTCGACAGGCGTGGGCCACTGCATCCTCTCGCATGGCTTCGAAAGCGGTCCGGACGCGACCAAGGTCACCGCGCTGGCCGAAGCCGCCGAGCGCCTGGGCTGGAGCCACGAGCGTCCGGACTACACCGGTTTCGATGCGCGTCGCGAGATCAGCGAACTCGGCGATGTCGAAGCGCGCCAGGCGCATCTGCTCGCGCTGGCGACCGCGGCCGCGAAGCGCGGCCCGCTGGTGCTGGCCGGTTCCAGTCTGGGCTCCTATATTTCGGCACGCGTGTCGCTGCAGGTTCCCATCGCCGGCTTGTTCCTGATGGCGCCGCCGATAACGATGGGACGCCTGGCCGATCTCGACGCAGCACGCGTGCCGACTTCGATCATCCATGGTTGGGACGATGAGCTGATCCCGGCGCAGGCCGTGGTGGACTGGGCATATCCGCGTCGTGCGCGACTATTGCTGGTGAACGATTCGCATCGGTTGTCGGCGCATGTGCAGGCTTCGGCCGAAGCATTTTCCTCTCTGCTGAAGAGCCTGCACTCTTAAACTCGTCATTCCCGCGCAGGCGGGAACCCAGCGACTTTGGCTTCATGGTCGCGCGAGGAGCAAAGTCACTGGGTCCCCGCTTGCGCGGGGACGACGATTCATTGTTATCGAGGTTTATCCTTTGAAATTCTTCGTTTCCTGCGGCAAAGGCCTGGAATACCTGCTCGTCGACGAGCTGCTGGCGCTGGGCGTGGCCAAGGCCACCGCCACCGTGTCCGGCGCCAATGCCGAAGGCGGACTGGTCGATGCGCAGCGCGCGGTGTTGTGGTCGCGCCTGGCCAGCCGGGTGCTGTGGCCGATCGGAGAATTCGATTGCCCCGACGAGTTGGCCCTGTACGACGGCGTGGCCGCGATTGCGTGGCAGCAGCACATGCGTTCCGACCATACCTTGTCGGTGGATGCGCACGTGTCCGGCGATGCGATCACCCACGCGCGCTACGCCGCGCAGCGGGTCAAGGACGCGGTGGTCGATACGTTGCGCGCGCAAGGACAGGAACGCCCGTCGGTGGATGTCGATCACCCCGACGTGCGCATCAACCTGTCGTTGCGCAAAGGCAGGGCCATGATCTCCATCGATCTTGGCGGCGGGCCGATGCATCGCCGCGGCTGGCGCAACGTGCAGAACGATGCGCCGTTGAAGGAGAACCTGGCGGCGGCGGTGTTGATGCGCGGCGGCTGGCCGAAGACCTACCACGAAGGTGGCGCGCTGCTGGATCCGATGTGCGGCAGCGGCACCTTGCTGATCGAAGGCGCGTTGATGGCGGCCGACGTGGCCCCCGGACTGCAGCGCCACGGGCGTAGCCTGCCTAGTCGCTGGCTGGGTTTCGATACGGACCTCTGGAAAGAGCTGGTCACCGAAGCGCAGCAACGCGAGGAAGCAGGGCGTTCGATCCTGAAAGAAGCGATGTTCGGCAGCGACATCGACCCGCACGCCGTGCGTGCCGCACGAGAGAATGCCGAGGTCGCGGGCGTGGCCGACCAGATCGCTTTCAGCGTGCGCGATGTCGCGGAATTGCAGGCGCCGCCATTCGAGCGCGGCACGGTGGTCTGCAATCCACCCTATGACGAGCGTCTTGCGGCGGACAACGCGCTGTACCGCAAGCTCGGCGACGCGCTGCGGCGCACGGTGCCGCAATGGCGCGCCAGCCTGCTGTGCGGCAATCCCGAGCTGGCCTATGCCACCGGCCTGCGCGCCAGCAAGAAGTACCAGATCTTCAACGGCGCGATCGAGTGCGCGCTGATCGTCTGCGATCCGGTAGGCCCGCCCAAGCAGGAAAGCGCGGTGACGCGCGAACTGTCGGAAGGCGCGCTGATGGTCGCCAACCGCCTGCGCAAGAACCTGCGCAAGCTCAAGTCGTGGACGACGCGCGAAGGCGTGACCTGCTTCCGCGCCTACGACGCGGACCTACCGGAATATGCGGCCGCCATCGACGTGTACAAGGAAGAATCCGGCGCCCTGCGCACGTTCCTGCATGTGCAGGAGTACGCCGCGCCGGAGGAGATCCCGGAGGCCGACGTGCGCCGCCGCCGCAACGAACTGCTGGCCGCCGCGCGCGAAGTGTTCGCGGTCCCGGCCGAGCAGGTCGCGATGAAGTCGCGCGAGCGCGGCAAGGGCGGCAGCAAGTACGGACGCTTCGAACAACGCGGCGAGCTGCTGCAGGTGCGCGAAAGCGGCGCGCTGCTGCAGGTCAACCTGTTCGACTACCTGGACACCGGACTGTTCCTGGACCATCGTCCGCTGCGCCGGCACATGGCGGTCGAGTCGCGCGGCAAGCGCTTCCTCAACCTGTTCTGCTACACCGGCGTGGCCAGCGTGCAGGCGGCGGTGGCAGGCGCCGATTCCACCACCAGCGTGGACCTGTCGGGGACTTACCTGGAATGGTGCGCGGCCAACCTGGCCTTGAACGGTTTCGCCGGTGCCCAGCATCGTCTGGTCCAGGCCGACGCGATGCGCTGGCTGGAAGCGGAGAAGAACCGCTACGAGGTGATCTTCTGCGATCCGCCGACGTTCTCCAACTCGGCCCGCGCCGACGACTTCGACGTGCAACGCGAGCACGTGCGCCTGCTGCGTGCCTGCGTGGATCGCCTGACCACCGAAGGCGTGCTGTACTTCTCCAACAACTTCCGCCGCTTCAAGCTGGACGAGGAAGCGGTGGCGGAATTCGCCAGCTGCGAGGACATCACGGCGCAGACCATTCCGCCGGATTTCGAGCGGAATCCGCGGATACATCGGTGCTGGCGGTTGACCAGGAGCTAATCGTCGAGGCGAATGGGTGTCTGCTTTCGACCCGGAGGCGTACGCGCACCGCGTCTTCCCGCCTCCGCATGGGATCGCGGATAGAATCAGCATCCCACTATTCTTCAAACTGCGAAATGAAAGATACCCCCGGCTGGGCCAATGACTGCTACATCACCGTACACGACGATGACGACTCTCCTTTTGAGGGCGTAGTCGAGTTGCTGCGTCGTTGCGTCGGGTTTGGACTGGATAACGCGCAGGGTTGGGCGCGGCAAATCAGTCGCAGTGGAAGCGCCCGGCTGGGGCCTTGGACGTCGGCAATCGCACATTCCATCCGTGATGAGATGGCGCGTCTGGCGCCGACTTATGGTTGCCGTAAGCTTCGTGTGGCACTGGAGGACCAGTCGGAGCAGGCTGCGCCCGCCATGACCAGTCTGGCCCAGAAAGCGCATCACGTCCTGAGCGAACTCTTTGGCGAGTGGCCGGCCGACAGTCTCGTTATTGTCAGGCGCGAATTTCCCGCTTACCTGCGCGTGGATGTGCAGAGCGCGCTGGATTCGCTGACGACCGGCGCTCGTCGCGTGGGAATCCATAGCCGCAATCGCTATGACGCATCGGACATGGCTGCTCTGATCTCCGAACGCGACCAGGCCAAGCTGGTCGGGGCGCTTCAGTTCGAGGACATCGACATAGGTGAGGGGCAGCCGATACGCCTCGCGACGAACTGTCTTTCGCTGATCAATGACGAAAAAGTGCCGCTAGCGGTTTGGGTCAACTTGCGTTCCGACTATTCGGAGAGTTTGCAGCTAAGCGTAGAGGTTCTTGCGCCTCCGGGCGAAGAGGCGGCCGCAAGGACGGTCGCGATGCTTGAGGCGATCGAGGCGGCCGTGGCGCAGGGCCGAAGCTATCGCGGCAAGATACTCTCGCTGGAAGCGAACGAGACTTTTCGCGGTACGGCCGCGAATGCCTTGACTGTCCACTTCCGCACTCCGGTCGCAGAGCACGAACTTATCCTGCCGGATGTCGTGAAGAATGCGTTGGATAGGCATATCATCCGGTTTGCGGCTGAACGCGACGCCCTTAAGTCGCTAGGCCAGTCCGGACGCAAAGGTGTGCTGTTGTATGGGCCGCCGGGTACGGGCAAGACCCACACCATCCGCTATCTCGCTGAACGCTTGCACGACCACACGACGTTCCTCGTCACGGCTGAGCAAATAGGGTTGATCGCAGTCTATTTTCGGCTGGCCCGGTTGTTCGCGCCATCGATCATCGTGATCGAAGATGCCGACCTGATCGCACGTCAACGCGAAGACATGAATTCGGCTTGCGACGAGGTGATGCTTAACCGTCTCTTGAACGAGATGGACGGCCTGAGGTCCGACGCCGATATCTTTGTCGTCATGACCACAAACCGGCCACGGACGCTGGAAACCGCCTTGATCCAGCGCCCAGGCCGCATCGACCACGCCATCGAAGTGCCGGTTCCGGATGCTGTCTGCCGAGGACGCCTGCTGCATCTTTACGGTGGTTCCTTGGCCATCCAGCCGAAGGAGCATGAGAAGCTGATCGAGCGTACCGAGGGAGTGAGCGCGGCCTTCATTAAGGAAGTTGCACGCCGTCTTGCGCAGCAATCCATCAGTGCAAGGCATCCTGGTCAAATCGACGCGGATGACCTTGAAGTCGTCCTGGAGGAAATGCTTTCCGAACGCGACGGACTGAACTTGCGGCTTCTCGGGGGCGATGTGGAAGCGATTGCGCAGCCGGGTTGATCGTCAGCCAGCATAGCCCGGGTAAGCGCAGCGCACCCGGGGCGCTTTGCACCCTCGGAACTCCAGGAGCCGCGGGTGCGGCCGTTGGCCTTACCCGGGCTGCGCCCGCCCACGGCAGCTGCGAGCCCGCTCCTGCGATGCTTTCAGCGTCTGCGCCGCCCCCCAAGCGCTTCCGCCGACGCTTTTAACGTCATCGTCGAGGTGAAAGGCCTCATCGATGGCGCTTTTTCATCGTCGCCGACGTTTTCCACATTGAAAGCAACGTCGATACCCCTCTCCGCTGACGTTTCAGCGTCGGCAGAGGCGCTCAAAGGGTCGCGGGTGACGCTTTTTTCGTCAGCAATGACGGTAAAAGCTTCGACGCTGAAGTTTTTTCGTGGAGGGCGTCGCAAAAAGCGCCGGCGCTGGCGCTTTTTTACCGGATCAGGCGACCGAGGACAGGAAGCGCCTTGGGCGTTGTGGGAGCGACGTCAGTCGCGAAGGCTTTACCGATTGAGTCGCATCGCGACTGACGTCGCTCCCACAACAACCGCTACGCGATCAGGCGGATCAGCCCAGCGCTTTCGCCGCAGGCACGTATTCGTAGCCCAGCACGTCGGCGACAGCCTTGTAGGTGACCTTGCCGTCGTGCACGTTCAAGCCGTTGAGCAGATGCTCGTCGTCCAGCAGCGCTTGCCGGGCGCCCTTGTTCGCGAGTTGCACGGCGAAGGGCAGGGTGGCGTTGGTCAAGGCGAAGGTCGAGGTGCGGGCCACGCCGCCGGGCATGTTGGCGACGCAGTAGTGGATGATGCCGTCCACTTCGTAGGTCGGATCCTGGTGGGTGGTCGCCTTGCTGGTTTCGAAGCAGCCGCCCTGGTCGATGGCCACGTCCACCAGCACCGATCCGGCGCGCATCAGCTTCAATTGCGAGCGCGCGATCAGCTTGGGCGCGGCGGCGCCGGGGATCAGCACCGCGCCGATCACCAGGTCGGTTTCGGGCAGACGCTCCTCGATCGCGTCGTGGGTGGAATAGATCGTGGTCAGGCGATCGCCGTACAACTCGTCCAGGTATTTCAGCCGGTCCAATGAACGATCCACGACGGTCACGCGGGCGCTCATGCCCATGGCGATGCGCGCGGCATTGATGCCGACCACGCCGCCGCCGATCACCAACACTTCCGCCGGCTTCACCCCGGGTACGCCGCCGAGCAACATGCCGGAACCGCCCTGCGCCTTTTCCAGCGCATGCGCGCCGGCCTGGATCGACATGCGCCCGGCCACTTCGCTCATCGGCGCCAGCAGCGGCAGGCCGCCCTTGCGGTCGGTGACGGTTTCGTAGGCGATGCAGGTCGCGCCGGAGGCCACCAACGCCTTGGTCTGCTCGGGATCGGGCGCGAGGTGCAGGTAGGTATAGAGCACCTGGCCGGGGCGCAGCATCGCGCATTCCACCGGCTGCGGTTCCTTGACCTTGATGATCATGTCGGCGCGCTGGAATAGTTCCGCCGCGCTATCGACGATCTGCGCACCGGCGCGCACATACATCTCGTCGACCAGGCCGATGCCCTTGCCGCCATCGTGCTGGACCAGGACGCTATGGCCATTGGTGACCAGCTCGCGGGCACCGGCCGGGGTCAGGCCGATGCGGTACTCGTTGTTCTTGATTTCCTTGGGGACGCCGATCAGCATTTTTCTCTCCAGTTGCGGTAAGGGCATGCGCGTGGGGAGCGCTGGGCGGACTGTCCGATAATTTACGCCGTCGCGCGCAGGGTGTCCGCCAGCACTTCGAAGATCCGGTCGATGTGCGGCTTCTCCACGATCAGCGGCGGCGACAGGGCCAGCACGTCGCCGGTGAGGCGGGTCAGCAGGTTGCCGTGGTTGAAGGCGCGGGTGAACACGTCGTAGCCGCGGGTGCCGGGCGCGTCCGGGCGCGGGGCCAGTTCGATGGCGCCGATCAGGCCGTAGTTGCGGATGTCGACGACGTTGGGCAGGCCCTTGAGCGAATGGATGGCTTCCTGCCAGTAGTCGCCCAGTTCGATCGCCTTGTCGAACAGGTTTTCCTCGGCATAGGTGTCCAGGGTCGCGATCGCCGCGGCGCAGGCCAGCGGGTGGCCGGAATAGGTGTAGCCATGGAACAGGTCGATGGCGTTGTCCGGACCCTGCATGAAGGCATCGTGGATGTCGTCGGAAACCAGCACCGCGCCCATCGGCACGCAGCCGTTGGTCAGGCCCTTGGCGGCGGTGATCATGTCCGGCTGCACGCCGAAGCGTTGCGCGGCGAAAGCGTTGCCGACGCGGCCGAAGCCGGTGATCACTTCGTCGAAGATCAGCAGGATGCCGTGTTTGGTGCAGAGTTCGCGGATGCGCTTGAGGTAGCCGTCGGGCGGGATCACCACGCCGGCCGAGCCGGAGATCGGTTCGATGATGACCGCAGCGATGGTGGAAGCATCATGCAACGCAACCATGCGTTCCAGGTCCTCGGCCAGTTCGATGCCGTATTCCGGCAAGCCTTTGGAAAACGCATTGCGGCCCAGGTCCAGGGTGTGGCGCAGGTGGTCCACGCCAGGCAGGCCGGGGCCGAACCACTTGCGGTTGTTGGGCAGGCCGCCGACCGAGATGCCGCCGAAACCGACGCCGTGATAAGCCTTCTCGCGACCGATTAGGCGCGTGCGCTGGCCCTCGCCGCGTGCGCGGTGGTAGGCGATGGCCATCTTCAGCGCGCTGTCCACCGACTCGGAGCCGGAGTTGGTATAGAAGACGTGGTTGAGGTTGCCCGGCGCCAGTTCGGCCAGGCGTTCGGCCAGCACGAACGGCAGCGGCGAACTCATGGAGAAGTTGGGGGCGAAATCCAGGGTCTCGATCTGGGTCTTGACCGCTTCGACGATCCGCGGCCGCGAATGGCCCGCGTTGCAGCACCACAGCCCGGCGGTGGCATCGAGGATCTCGCGTCCGTCCACGGACTTGTAGTACATGCCCGAAGCGCTGGCCAACAGGCGTGGCGCGGCCTTGAACTGCTTGTTGGCGGTGAACGGCATCCAGAAGGCGTCCATGGACGCGGGTGCTCGGGTCGCCTGGCTGGCGTAGTGCTCGGCGAAAGCGTGTTCGGCCAGGACGGCATTGCCGGGGGAGGAATCTGCGCTCATCGGACGGGCTCCGTGGGGTGCCGGGGGAAAGGTTCGCGCAGCTTATCGCGTTGAAAAAACTTTACAACTGGCCCGATATTCGACTGGAAATTGACCGTATCCTTACGCCATGTAAAGTATCCAGCAACATTGGTTCAAGCATGAAAGGGCGGGGATGGACATCGGCGCGCGCCTGCAGCTGGTTCGCAAATCCAAGGATCTCAGCCAGCGCGAGCTGGCCAAGCGGGTCGGCGTGACCAACAGCACCATCTCCCTGATCGAACAGAACAAGGTCAGCCCGTCGGTGAGTTCGCTAAAGAAGGTGCTGGACGGCATCCCGATCTCGCTCGCCGACTTCTTCACCCTGGATCTGGACATCGGCCTGCCCGACAGCCCGTTCTACAGCGCCGACGAACTGCCGGACGTGGGCAGCAACGGGGTCCATTATTTCCTGGTCGGCCAGCACCGCCCGCAACGGCAGATGTGCATCCTGCGCGAGGTGATGCCGCCGGGCACCGACACTGGCGCCAGCATGTTGTTGCACGAAGGCGAGGAAGGCGGGGTGGTGGTGGAAGGCGAGGTCGAAGTGACGGTGGGCGACCAGGTGCGGGTGCTGCGTGCGGGCGAGGCCTATTATTTCGAGAGCAGGGTGCCGCACCGGTTCCGCAATACCGGTGAGGTGGAGGCGGTGATCTTCAGTGCGAATACGCCGGCGACTTTCTAGGTTCGTCATCCCCGCGAAGGCGGGGATCGCTCTTCGCTCTTCGCTCTTGTCTAGGCATAAAGCGTTTCGCGCGATGCGCGAGTCACTTTCTTTGCTTGTGCAAAGAAGCGCTCCACAACAGCCGAATGGCTGGTCAAGTAACCAAAGAAACACACCCTGCGGCGCGCCCGGCGATGAAGCCGTTGGGTTCGCAAGCGGGCCGGGACAACCGTAAGACACATCCTGTGTCTACGGAAACGGCGCACATCCATGTGCGCCGCCCCTACGGGGTTTTACCCGGCCCGCTTGCCGCGCCTCACGGGATTCTTGGCAACAGCAACAGCCACAGCGTTCTTGCACTTGTTCGTGTAACTTACTTTTGTCGGCATTTCATTCGAGGCATCCCCCATGAACGCACCCCGCACCCGTGACAGCTGGCAGGCTCTTGCCGATGGTTTGAAGATCCGCACCCAGGCTTTCATCGATGGAAAGTACGTCGATGCCGCGTCGGGCAAGGCCTTTGATTGCATCAGTCCGATCGACGGACGTTCGCTGGGTCGCGTGGCCGAGTGCGCGGCCGAGGACATAGAGCGGGCGGTGATCGCCGCAAGGCGCAGTTTCGACTCGGGGGCGTGGTCGGAAGCGAAGCCGACCTATCGCAAGAAAGTGCTGCTCAAGTTCGCGCAGTTGATCGAGCAATACGGAGACGAGCTCGCGCTGCTCGAATCGCTGGACATGGGCAAGCCGGTGACCGACGCGCGCCAGGTCGATGTCGCCGCGACGATCCGCTGCATGGCCTGGACCGGCGAGGCGCTGGACAAGGTCTATGGCGAGGTCGCGGCGACCGGTCCGGGCGAACTGGGGCTGGTCACGCGCGAGCCGCTGGGCGTGGTCGGGGCGATCGTGCCGTGGAATTTCCCGCTGCTGATGGCGACGTGGAAACTGGCGCCGGCGCTGGCCATGGGCAATTCGGTGGTGCTGAAGCCTTCGGAGAAATCGCCGCTCACTGCGATCCGGCTGGCGGAAATCGCGATGGAAGCCGGCCTTCCCGCGGGCGTGTTCAACGTCGTTCCCGGATTCGGCAGGGAGGCGGGCGAGCCGCTGGCATTGCACATGGATGTGGACGGGCTGGTGTTCACCGGTTCCACCGCGGTCGGCAAGCAACTGCTGCAATGCGCGGGGCGCTCCAATCTCAAGCGCGCCTACATGGAGTGCGGCGGCAAGAGTCCCAACCTGGTGTTCGCCGACGCGCACGACCTGGACAAGGCGGCCGAGGCGGCGGCCAGCGGCATCTTCTACAACCAGGGCGAGGTCTGCACCGCCGCGTCGCGGTTGCTGGTGGAGCGTTCGATCAAGGACGAATTCGTCGCCCGTGTGGTCGAGGCCGGAAGGAAGATGCAGCCGCGCCATCCGTTCGAACCCGGCGCGCCGATGGGCGCGATGGTCGACGAGACGCAGACCGGGCGCGTGCTCGGCTACATCGAAAAAGGCGTCGCCGAGGGCGCGAAGCTGGTGCTGGGCGGCAAGCGCGCCGACACCGTGCCCGGCGGCAGCTATATCGAACCGACCGTGTTCGACGAGGTTTCGCCCGAGCACACCATCTCGCGCGAGGAAATCTTCGGCCCGGTGCTGTCGGTGATCGCCTTCGACAACGAAGAGCAGGCGCTGCGCATGGCCAACGACACCGAGTACGGCCTGGCCGCCGGCGTATGGACCCGCGATATCAGCCGCGCCCATCGCGTCGCGCGCAAGCTGCGCGCCGGCAGCGTGTGGGTGAACTACTGGGACGGCGGCGACATGACCGCGCCGTTCGGCGGCTACAAGCAGTCCGGCAACGGCCGCGACAAGTCGCTGCATGCCTTCGACAAGTACACCGAGATGAAGGCGACCTGGATCAACCTGGAAAGCTGATTCAAACTGTAGGAGCGGCCCTTGGCCGCGATGCTTTTGCGCGACGGGAGGAAGAGCATCGCGGCCAAGGGCCGCTCCTACACGGCGCTCTGATCTGCCAGAATCCGACGGTCTCCGCCTGATCATCGCCAATGACCACTGCCGCCCTTCCTGCCAACTCCCCGCGCCGGGTCCTGTTCGCCAGCCTGATCGGCACCACCATCGAGTTCTTCGATTTCTACATCTACGCCACGGCGTCGGTGATCGTTTTCCCGATGCTGTTCTTCCCGGAAAGCGATCCCGCCACCGCGACGCTGCAGTCGTTGGCCACGTTCGCGTTGGCTTTCTTCGCGCGCCCGGTGGGCTCGGCGCTGTTCGGGCATTTCGGCGATCGCATCGGCCGCAAGGCGACGCTGGTGGCGGCGTTGTTGACCATGGGCTTGTCCACGATCGCCATCGGCCTGTTGCCGACCTACGACAGCATCGGCGTGCTCGCGCCATTGCTGCTGGCCTTGTGCCGTTTCGGCCAGGGCCTGGGCCTGGGTGGGGAATGGGGCGGCGCGGTGTTGCTGGCGACGGAAAACGCGCCACCGGGAAAACGCGCCTGGTACGGCATGTTTCCGCAGCTGGGCGCACCGATCGGCTTCCTCTGCTCCACCGGCATCTTCCTGCTGCTGACCGAGGTCATGGACGACGCGCAGTTCCTGGCCTGGGGCTGGCGCATCCCGTTCCTGGCCAGCGCCGCGCTGGTGTTCGTCGGCCTGTGGGTGCGCCTGCGCATCGCCGAGACGCCTGATTTCCAGAAGACGCTGGACCGGGGCGAGCGCGTGCGCCTGCCGATGCTGTCGGTACTGCGCGATCATCCGCGCGCATTGCTGGCGGGGACCTTCGCACTGGTCGCCACCTTCGTCCTGTTCTACCTGATGACCGTGTTCACCCTGGGCTGGGCGACCGCGAAGCTGGGCTATACCCGCGAACAGTTCCTGCTGATGCAGATGGTCGCGGTGCTGTTCTTCGCCGCGGGCATCCCGGTGTCCGCGCTGTACGCGGATCGGACCGGGCGACGCGCGGCGATGATCGTGGCGACCCTGGCGATCATCGTCTTCGGTCTGGCTTACGGGCCGCTTTTCAGTTCCGGAAGCCATGCCGTGGTCCTGTTGTTCCTGATCGTGGGCATGGTCATCACCGGCCTGACCTATGGGCCCTGCGGCGCTTTCCTCGCTGAAATGTTCCCGACCGCGGTGCGCTACACCGGCTCCTCGCTCGCCTTCAACCTGGCCGGCATCCTCGGCGCTTCACTGGCGCCATACATCGCGACACTGCTGGCCGGGAAATACGGCGTGGCCTACGTGGGCTATTACCTGTCGGCGGCGGCGCTGTTGACCCTGGTCGCGCTGCTGCTTTCGCCGAAAGAGAAAGCGTAACGATTTGTCCCCCAAGGGGGCTTCCTTCGGGGCGTAGATCCGAGCTTGCTCGGATGCTTTTGCTTTGTAGGTCCGAGCTTGCTCGGATGATTTTGATCCTGCGCCGAGAGCATCCGAGCAAGCTCGGACCTACAAGGCTATGGCTACCACAGCGCGTCGCGCAGCTTGTACCAGGCCATGGCCGCGACCAGCATCGGTGTGCGCAGGGCGCGGCCGCCGGGGAAGGGCAGATGCGGGATCCTGGCGAACAGGTCCAGGCGTTCCGACTGTCCGCGTATCGCTTCGGAAATCAGCTTGCCGGCGAGTCCGGTCGCGATCACGCCGTGGCCGGAGAATCCTTGGGCGAAGTACACATTGGGCGTCAGCCGTCCGAAGTGCGGTGCGCGGTTGAGCGAGATGTCGATGTAGCCGCCCCACACGTATTCGATCTCCACGTCGGCCAGTTGCGGGAACACGCGGCGCATGCGCCGGGTCATGGTGCCGCGCAGGTCGGGTGGGGGCAGGGTGGAATAGCTGGCGCGGCCGCCGAACAGCAGCCGGTGGTCGCGACTGCGCCGAAAGTAATCCAGCGCCCAGTTGGTGTCGGCGACGGCCATGTCGTTGCGGATCAGACCGCGCGCGCGCTCCTCGCCCAGCGGCACGGTCGCGCCTATGTAGGTGCCGACCGGCATGATCTTCGAATCCAGTTCCGGCGCGACGCCATGCACCAGCGCGTTGCCGGCGAGGATCGCGAAGTCGCAATGCACTTCGCCTTCGGCGGTCTTGAACACGGGTCTCGTGCCACGCACCAGCTGCGTCACCCGTGAGTGCTCGCAGATCCGCACGCCCGCCGACATCGCAGCCCGCGCCAGGCCCAGCGCGTATTCGAGTGGATGCAGGTGGCCGCTTTGCGGGTCGTACATCGCGCCGAGATAGCGGTCGCTGGCGAGTTCGGCGCGCAAGCGTTCGTGGTCCCACCATTCGACCGGATAGTCGTAGCGATGGTTGAAATCCTCGATCGCCGATCTGATTTCATGTTCCTGGCGCGGCTTGATCGGCACCGTGGCATGGCCATCGCGCCAGTCGCACTGGATGTCGTGCCTGCGGATGCGCTCGCGCAGCCACTGCAGGCCTTCGCGGGAGAGGTCGAACATTTTCCGCGCATCGTCGAAGCCGACCAGCGATTCCAGCTTGGCCTCGCCGCAGCCGAAACCGGCGATGGCCTGGCCGCCGTTGCGCCCGGAAGCGCCCCAGCCGACGCGCTCGGCTTCCAGCACGACGACCTTGTAGCCGGCTTCGGCCAGCTCCAGCGCTGCGGACAGGCCGGTGTAGCCGGCGCCGAGGATGCAGATGTCGGCGTCGATGCGGCCTTGCAACGCGGGTTGCTGCGGCAGCGGGGTGGCGCTGGCGGCGTACCAGGAGGGGGGGTAGGCGGACTGCTCTGCGGACACCATCAATCTCTCGGTATCGTCGTCCCAGCGAAAGCTGGGATCCATTTTGATCTTGCTCTGCGCAAGGCGTTTGGAAAGGCAAGATCAAAATGGGTTCCAGCCTGCGCTGGAATGACGGCAACAAAGCAGGCGGCTATCGGTTCCATCACACCGCGCGCAGATACCAGTCGTATTCCAGCGTCGTCACCTGGGTTTCGAACGTCAGCATTTCCTTGAGCTTCTGCTGCCCATAGATATGCCGGAACGATTCCCCGAACTGCTCGCGGATGAAATCGCTGTCCATGAAATCGCCGATGGACTGGCGCCAGTACGGGGTGCGGATCTCGGTCTGTTCGTAGGCGTTGCCGACCACCGGCGTGCCGGGATCGAAACCCTTCTCCAGGCCGTGCAGCATGCCGGCGAGGACTGCGGCGGTGACCAGATAGGGGTTGGCGTCGGCGCCGGCGATGCGGTGTTCGATGCGGGTATTGGCCTGGTTGCTGTGCGGGATGCGCATGGCCACGGTGCGGTTGTTGTAGCCCCAGGCGTCGTTGAGCGGGACGAAGGCATTGAGCACGAAGCGCCGGTAGCTGTTGGCGTGCGGGGCGAACAGCAGCAGGCTGTCCCTGGCGCTGCGCTGCAGGCCGCCGATGGCGTGTTTCAAGGTGTTGGCCGGCGCATCCGGAGTGGAAGCGAAGATGTTGTCGCCCTGCTGGTCCAGCACGCTGACGTGGATGTGCAGACCGTTGCCGGCCTGTTCGACGAACGGCTTGGCCATGAAACTGGCCTGCATGTCCTGCTGCTGGGCCACCGCCTTGATCGCGCGCTTGAGCATGATCGCGTCGTCGCAGGCCAGCAACGCGTCGTCGCGGTGCTTGAGGTTGATCTCGAACTGGCCGGGCGCGTATTCGGCCACGGCGGTGTCGGCGGGAATTCCCTGTGCCTGGCACGCCGACGACACCGCATCGGTGAAGCCGCGGTAATCGTTGAGGTCTTCCATGTAATAGACCTGGGTACTGCTGCTGCGCCGGCCGGTGACCGGATTAACCGGCGTGCGCGGCTTGCCGTCGGCGTCCAGGCGGGCATCGAACAGGTAGAACTCCAGCTCCACCGCGACCACCGGTTTCAGGCCGCGTGCGCTGTAACGCTGCAGCACGCGCTTCAGGACTTCGCGAGGGTTGGCTTCGAAGGTCCCGCCTTGCGCATCCTCCATCGACAGCAGCAATTGCGCCATCGGTCGCGGCGACCATGGCACCGGCCGCAGCGAGCCCGGCACCGGCCGGCAGATCCGGTCCTCATCGCCGATGTCGTAGCCCAGGCCGGTTTCCTCGACCGTGTTGCCGGTGATGTCGGTGGCGATCAGCGACATCGGCAGGCATACCCCGTCGGCATAGACCTTTTCCAGCGCATCGCGGGTGATGCGCTTACCGCGCAACAGGCCGTTCATGTCCGGCAGCAGCAGGTCCACCAGCTCGCAGTCTGACAACCGTTGCAGGGTGGTCGCGTCCATGGCGGGAAGCGCGGATCCGTCGGAAGAGAGAGCGTCTGGATTGCGGGTCATGATGGCGTCGCGGGCGGTTCGCGGCAGCTTAGCAGAGAACCTGCGCCGTCAAGAATACTCAACGCGCCGAAAGACGGGTGAGGCCCGAAACGACCTGAAATGGTGCGGCAATGCAACATTACGGGGATAAAAACGGTAATCCGGAAGCCCGTGTTGTAAAAATAAAACGGGCAGGTTAAGTTGCGGGCAAGCTTTTTCGAGCCTCCCCCGATGACCAGCCCGCCGCTGGTCGGCCTGCCCACCGACCGTAAGCAAATCGGTCCACACCCGTTCCTCGCGGTCGGCGAGAAGTACGTGCGCGCCGTGGTGGAAGGGGCGCAGGCATTGCCGATCCTGCTGCCGACCCTGCAACCCGCCTTGCCGCTCGAACAATGGCTGGAACGGGTCGATGGGATCCTGCTGACCGGTTCGACCAGCAACATCGAGCCCCACCATTACAGCGACGAACCCAGTTACGAAGGCAACGTCCACGACCCGGCGCGCGACGCCACCAGCCTGCCGCTGGTGAAACTGGCGGTGGAAAGGGGCGTGCCGCTGCTGGCGGTCTGCCGCGGTTTCCAGGAAGTGAACGTCGCCTTCGGCGGCAGCCTGTACCAGAAGGTGCACGAACATCCCGGCTATCTGGATCATCGCGAGAATCTCGACGATCCGCTCGACCAGCAATACGCGCCGGTGCATGCGGTGACCTTCAATCCGGGCGGCCTGCTGGCCGGCATCGCCGGAACGCCTTCGGAGCGGGTCAATTCGCTGCACGGGCAGGGCGTGGCGCGTCTGGGCAAGGGTTTGAAGGTGGAAGCAGTCGCGCCCGATGGCCTGGTCGAGGCTTTCCGCCATGAAGGCCCGGGTTTCCTGCTCGGCGTGCAATGGCATCCGGAATGGCGTGTCACCGAAAATCCCTTTTACCTCGGCATATTCAAGGCCTTCGGCGATGCCTGCCGGGCGCGTGCCGCACAACGCAACCACTGAAAGTGAGCCTATGAGCCAACGCCCGACCCGCAAGAAGGCCGTCTCCGAGAAACCCGAAAGCTCGTTGCGGCGCTGGCTCAAGGAGCGCCACATCACCGAGGTCGAATGCCTGGTGCCGGACATCACCGGCATCGCCCGCGGCAAGATCATCCCTGCCGACAAGTTCTCCCACGATTACGGCACGCGCCTGCCGGAAGGCATCTTCGCCACCACGGTCACCGGCGATTACCCGGATGACTACTACGAACTGACTTCGCCTTCGGATTCGGACATGTTCCTGCGCCCGGACCCGGACACGGTACGCATGGTGCCGTGGGCCACCGATCCCACCGCGCAGGTGATCCACGACTGCTATACGAAAGACGGGAAGCCGCACGACCTGGCCCCGCGCAACGTGTTGCGGCGCGTGCTGGCCGCCTACGACGAGGCGGGCCTGCGTCCCGTGGTGGCGCCGGAGCTGGAATTCTTCCTGGTGCAGAAGAACACCGATCCGGATTTCCCGCTGCTGCCGCCGGCCGGCCGTTCCGGGCGCCCGGAAACCGCGCGCCAGTCGTATTCGATCGACGCGGTCAACGAGTTCGATCCTATCCTCGACCTGATGTACGACTATTGCGATGCGATGGAACTGGACGTGGACACGCTGATCCACGAATCCGGCGCCGCGCAACTGGAAGTCAATTTCCTGCATGCCGATGCGTTGTCGCGCGCCGACCAGGTGTTCCTGTTCAAGCGCACCATGCGCGAGGCGGCGATGCGTCACGGCATCTACGCCACCTTCCTGGCCAAGCCGATGGAGAACGAGCCCGGCAGCGCCATGCACATCCACCAGAGCCTGCTGGACAAGAAGGGCAACAACGTTTTCACCGGCAAGACCGAAGGCACCCAGAGCAAGGTCTTCGGCCAGTACCTGGGCGGCCTGCAGAAATACGTGCCGATGGCGATGGCGTTCTTCGCCCCCAACGTGAATTCCTACCGCCGCCTGGCGTTGGGCCAGGTGGCGCCGATCAACGTGCAGTGGGGCTACGACAACCGCACCTGCGGCTTGCGCGTGCCGATGGACACGCCGGAGAACACGCGCGTGGAAAGCCGCTTCGCCGGTTCCGACGCAAATCCTTACCTGGCCATGGCCGGGACCCTGGCCTGCGGCTTGCTCGGCATCCAGGAAAAACTCAAGCCGACCGCGCCGCTGTCCAGCAGCGCGCAGGACGTGGGCTTCGAGCTGCCCCGTTCGCTGGGCGAGGCGCTGGACGAACTGGAAACCTGCGAGCCGCTGAAGGACCTGATGGGCGCGCGCTTCGTGCGCGCCTATGTTTCGGTGAAGCGCAAGGAATACGAAACCTTCTTCCGCGTGATCAGCTCGTGGGAGCGGGAGTTTCTGCTGTTGAACGTTTGATTTTGTAGGAGCGCCCATGGGCGCGGGCGGGAATTTCCCGTCTCTACGGAATTTTCCGCGTAGTGTTATTCGTACGGTCGCGCCCATGGGCGCTCCTACATGAACTTTTGGAGTCTCCATGGACCACCTCGACACCCGCACCCTGCAACAGCTCGATGCCGCGCACCATTTGCATCCGTTCAGCGACAATGCGGCGCTGGCGAAGAAGGGAACGCGCATCCTGACCCGCGGCGAAGGCTGCTATGTCTGGGATGCGGAAGGGCACAAGCTGCTCGATGCCTTCGCCGGGTTGTGGTGCGTCAATGTCGGCTACGGCCGCAAGGAGCTGGGCGAGGCCGCGTCGAAGCAGATGACCCAGCTGGCCTACTACAACAGCTTCTTCCAGTGCACCACCGAGCCGACCATCCAGCTCGCCGCCAAGCTCGCCGAGCTGACGCCCGCCGACCTCAACCACGCGTTCTTCACCAACTCCGGTTCCGAGGCCAACGACACCATCCTGCGCCTGGTCCGGCATTTCTGGGCGGTGCAGGACCAGCCGCGGAAGAACATCTTCATCGGCCGCCACGACGGCTACCACGGCACGACCATGGCCGGCGCCAGCCTTGGCGGGATGAAGGGCATGCACAAGCAGGGCGGGCTGCCGATTCCCGACATCCACCACATCGATCCGCCGTTCTGGTTCGCCGATGGCGGCGACCTGGACCCGGACGAATACGGCCTGGTCGCGGCGCGGCGGTTGGAAGCGAAAATCCTCGAACTCGGTCCCGAACGCGTCGCCGCCTTCATAGGCGAACCGATCATGGGCGCGATCGGCGTGTACATCCCGCCGATGACCTACTGGCCGGAGATCGAACGCATCTGCCGCAAGTACGACGTGCTGCTGGTCGCCGACGAAGTGATCTGCGGCTTCGGCCGCACCGGCGAATGGTTCGCTGCGGATTACTTCGGTTTCACCCCCGATGTCATGACCCTGGCCAAGGGCATCACCTCGGGTTACATCCCGCTGGGCGCGGCCATGTTCAACGACCGCGTGGCGGGGGTGCTGGCCAACCAGGGTGGCGAGCTGGCCCACGGCTGCACCTATTCGGGGCATCCGGTATGCACCGCGGTGGCGCTCGAGAACATCCGCATCCTGCAGGACGAGAAGATCGTCGAGACCTGCAAGGCCGACACGGCGCCGTACCTCGCCCAGCGCTGGTCAGAGCTGGGCGAACACCGCCTGGTCGGCGAGGCGCGCATCGCCGGCATGGTCGGCGCGCTGGAGCTTGTGCCGGACAAGAACGCGCCTGGAAAGAGCGGGCGTGCATTCTTCGATGATCGCGGTAAAGTGGGTCAGCTGTGTCGCGACAAGGCATTGGCCAACGGGCTGATCCTGCGTGCGACCTACGATGCCATGCTGTTGTCGCCGCCCTTGATCATCAGCCGGGCCCAGATCGACGAGTTGTTCGAGAAGACCTGGAAAGCGTTGAACGAGACCGCCGCGGAGCTGGGCCTGTAGTCGGGAAAGGAAACAACGTGCATCCGCGTTTCGCGGGATGCGAATGCCAACAAGCAAGCCCTTTGGGCCATTGGGAGAATGCGATGAAGCTGCGAGTGCTGGGTGCAATCATCGCCGCCTGTACGCTGGTTGCGTGCGGCGGCAAGGACGACGACAAGGCGGCGACGGCTGCCGCAGGTGGCGAGAAGAGCGTCAACGTCTACAACTGGTCCGATTACATCGCCGAGGACACGATTCCCAACTTCGAGAAGGCGACCGGGATCAAGGTCACCTACGACGTGTTCGACAGCAATGAAGTGCTGGAGACCAAGTTGCTGGCCGGCGCCAGCGGCTACGACGTGGTGGTGCCGACCCTCAACTTCCTCGGCCGCCAGATCCAGGCCGGCGTGTTCCTGCCGCTGGACAAGTCGAAGATCCCCAACTACGCCAACCTCGATCCGGAAGCCATGAAGCGCCTGGAATCGCAGGACCCGGGCAACAAGTACGCCGTCCCGTACATGTGGGGCACCACCGGCATCGGCTACAACGTCGACAAGGTCAAGGCCGCGTTCGGCAGCACCGACGTCACCAAGAGCCTGGACCTGGTGTTCAAGCCGGAGAACATCTCCAAGCTCAAGAGCTGCGGGGTGACGTTCCTGGATACGCCGTCCGAGCTGATCCCGATCACGCTCAACTACCTGGGCGAGGATCCGAACAGCACCGACCCGGCGGTGATCAACAAGGCCGCGGTGTTGCTGAAGAGCATCCGCCCTTATGTCAGCAACTTCCATTCCTCGCAGTACATCGATGCGCTGGCCAATGGCGACATCTGCCTGGTGGTGGGCTGGTCCGGCGACATCATCCAGGCGCGCGACCGCGCCGAGGAAGCGGGCAATGGCGTGCACATCGCCTATTCCATTCCCAAGGAAGGCGCGCCGCTCTGGTTCGACATGCTGTCGATTCCCAAGGATGCGAAGAACCTGGACAGTGCCTACGCGTTCATCAACTACCTGCTGGACCCGCAGGTGATGGCCAACAACTCCAACTTCATCAGCTACCCCAATGCGGTGCCGAAGTCGAAGGCCCTGATGGACAAGAGCATCACCGAAGACCCGACCATCTATCCGCCGCCGGAGGTGGCTGCGAAGCTGTTCACCTTCGCCATCATTCCGCCGGAAGTGGACAAGCTCTACACCCGGATCTGGACCGAGCTGAAGACCGGGAAGTGAATGTGCGGACGGGGCAGGCAGCGATGCCTGCCCCGATTCGTTGTTGAGGCATCAAACAGGTCGGGTATCGTTTCCATGCATATCGCCATCCTCACTTTCCAGGGTTTCAACGAGCTCGATTCCCTCATCGCCCTCGGCGTGCTCAATCGCATCAAAAGGCCGGGCTGGCGGGTCACGCTGGCCTGTCCCGAGCCGGCGGTCACGTCGATGAACGGTGTTGTCGTGCATGCCCAGGCCACTTTGGCCGAGGCTTGCGCGGCGGATGCGGTCATCGTCGGAAGCGGCATCCAGACCAGGGAGATCGCAAACGATCCGGAGCTCATGGCGCAGCTCAAGCTGGATCCCGCGCGCCAACTGATCGGCGCCCAATGTTCCGGCACGCTGCTTCTGGCGAAGCTCGGTCTGCTTGGCGGTGTTCCCGCATGCACGGACCTGACAACCAAACCCTGGGTGCAGGAAGCCGGCATCGAGGTCATCGATCGGCCGTTTCATGCGCGGGGGAATGTGGCGACCGCGGGGGGCTGCCTCGCATCGCAGTACCTCGCAGCCTGGATCATCGCGCGCTTCGAGGGAGAGGAAGCGGCGAGGAATGCGCTTCACTACGTCGCCCCGGTCGGAGAGAAAGAAGAATATGTCTCGCGTGCCATGAGGAATATCGCTCAGGCCGGCGAATCGCTTGCGTCGGAGCGGACTCGAAGGTCGGCTTGATTTTTTGGGCGTCACGACATTCTGGGGACAACGATGGCAATCGAACAGTTGAACGGAACCAAGGACACGGCCGGCAGCGCCAAGGCTGCTGAGGACTACCTGCGCATCGTCGACGTGCGCAAGGAATTCGACGGCTTCGTCGCGGTCGAGGACACCGACCTGTCGATCCGCAAGGGCGAGATCTTCGCCTTGCTCGGTGGCTCCGGTTGCGGCAAGTCGACCCTGCTGCGCTGCCTGGGCGGGTTCGAGACCCCCACCTCCGGCAAGATCTACCTCGACGGCCAGTTGATGAATGGCCTGCCGCCGTACGAGCGCCCGATCAACATGATGTTCCAGTCCTATGCGCTGTTCCCGCACATGACCGTGGAGCAGAACATCGCCTTCGGCCTGAAGCAGGACGGCATGGCCAAGGACGCGATCAGGAAACGCGTGGAGGAAATGCTCGCGCTGGTGCAACTGGGCAAGCTGGCCAAGCGCAAGCCGCATCAATTATCCGGTGGCCAGCAGCAACGCGTCGCCCTGGCGCGATCGCTGGCCAAGGGCCCGAAGCTGCTGCTGCTGGACGAGCCGATGGGCGCGCTGGACAAGAAGCTGCGCTCGCAGATGCAGCTGGAGCTGGTCAACATCATCGAGACCTCCGGCGTGACCTGCGTGATGGTCACTCACGACCAGGAAGAGGCCATGACCATGGCCACGCGCATCGCCCTGATGGATTCCGGGCGCATCCGCCAGGTCGGCACCCCGGACGAGATCTACGAATCGCCGACCAGCCGTTTCGCCGCCGAGTTCATCGGCTCGGTCAACATGTTCCAGGGCAAGGTCGACGAGGACAAGGCCGACTACGTCACCATCGTCTCGCCATCGCTCGATGCGCCGATCTACGTCGGCCACGGCATCTCCGGTTTCGAAGGCCAGGATGTGTCCTTCGGCGTGCGCCCGGAGAAGGTCCACATCAGCAAGGAAGAACCCGCGCAGCCGTACAACAAGGCCCGTGGCAAGATCGAGGACATCGCCTATTTCGGCAGCCACTCGGTGTTCCATGTGCGCCTGCCCAGCGGCTTCAAGTTCATGGCCAACTTCGCCAACCAGCAGCGCTGGGCCAGCGAAGGCATGACCTGGGGAGACGAGGTCTGGGTGTCGTGGGGCGACAACGAAGGCGTGGTGCTGACCTCATGAACGCCACGATGCTGAAGAAAATATTCCCGCATCCGCGCTGGGCGGTGATCTCGGTTCCCTACCTGTGGCTGCTGGTGTTCTTCGCCATCCCGTTCCTGATCGTACTGAAGATCTCGTTCTCCAAGCTGGCCATCGCCATGCCGCCGTACACGCCGATCATGGAGTACGTGGACAACGCGGTGTCGCTTAAATTGAACCTGACCAACTACATCGGCCTGTTCACCGATTCGCAGTACGTGCAGGCCTACCTGAGCTCGATCAAGATCGCCGCCATCTCCACCTTCCTGGCGTTGCTGATCGGCTATCCGATGGCCTACGTGATTGCAAAATTACCGCCGTCGGCGCGCAACATCGCGATGATGCTGGTGATCCTGCCGTCATGGACCTCGTTCCTGATCCGGGTCTATGCCTGGATCGGAATCCTCAAGCCCAACGGCCTGCTCAACGACGTGCTGTTGAAGCTGCACCTGATCAGCGAGCCGCTGCAGATCTCCAACACGCCGACCGCCGCCTATATCGGCATCGTCTATTGCTACCTGCCGTTCATGGTGCTGCCGCTGTACACCAACCTGGTCAAGCACGACCACCGGTTGCTGGAAGCCGCCTACGACCTGGGCGCCAAGCCGTGGAAGGCGTTCCTGAAGATCACCTTGCCCCTGTCCCGGGCCGGCATCATCGCCGGCTGCATGCTGGTGATGATTCCCGTGGTAGGTGAGTTCGTCATCCCCGAATTGCTCGGCGGCCCCGACACGCTGATGATAGGCCGGGTGTTGTGGAACGAATTCTTCAACAACCGCGACTGGCCGACCGCCTCGGCGGTGGCGATCGTGATGCTGTTGCTGCTGATGATCCCGATCCTGATCTTCAACCGCGTGCAACAGAACGAGATCGAGGGGAGGCTGACATGAGCGGCCTGCTCAAGCGCTGGCCGACCTGGCTGGTCCTGGGGCTGGGATTCGCCTTCCTGTACCTGCCGATCCTGGTGCTGATGTTCTATTCGTTCAACGAGAACAAGCTGGCCACGGTCTGGTCCGGCTTCTCGCTGAAGTGGTACGCCAAGTTGCTGCAGAACGACCAGATGCTGGGTGCGGCGTGGATCAGCATCAAGATCGCCTTCTTCACCGCGACCGCCGCGGTGATCCTGGGCACATTGGCGGCGCTGGTGATGACGCGGATGCGGCGCTTCCCGGGCAAGACCCTGTTCGGCGCGCTGATCACCGCGCCGCTGGTGATGCCGGAAGTGATCCTGGGGCTGTCGGTGCTGATGCTGTTCATGTCCTTGGGCGAGGTGATCGGCCTGGCGCCGCGCGGGGTGGTTTCGATCTGGATCGCGCACGTCACCTTCACCCTGGCCTTCGTCACCGTGGTGCTTTCCTCGCGCATGGCCGAGCTGGACAAATCGCTGGAGGAAGCGGCGATGGACCTGGGCGCGAACCGGGTCAAGGTGTTCTTCCTGATCACCTTGCCGATCATCGCGCCGGCGATCATTTCCGGCTGGCTGCTGGCTTTCACCCTGTCGCTGGACGACGTGGTGGTGGCCAGTTTCGTCTCCGGGCCCAGCTCGACCACCTTGCCGATGGTGATCTTCTCCTCGGCCCGGCGCGGCCTCAATCCACAGGTCAACGCCCTGGCCACGATCATGATCGTGGTCGTCTCCGCCGGCGCCTTCCTCGGCTGGTGGCTGATGTATCGCGAAGAGAAGCGCAAGCAGCGGGATATGCAGTTGGCGTTGCAGGGGAGCGAGTAGCGAGTAGTGAGGAACGAGTAGCGAGGAACGAGGGGCGAGTAGTGAGAAGTGAGTAGGGTTCCGGGCTCTCTTGCTGCCCTTTTCAGGGTGTGGTTCTGTTTTCAGTATTAGGTTCTCGCTCCTCACTCCTCACTCATTCCTCACTCCTCGCTCCTCGTTCCTAGCCACAATACTGATTCCTCGATTACCCCTGCAAAAGCCCATGACCGTCGAAACCATCAATCCCGCCACCGGCAAGATCGAATACACCCTCGAGCTGATGGACGCCGCCGCCATCGAAGCCATCCTGGCGGCTTCCGCCTCCGCGTTCCCGCAATGGTCCGCGCGTCCGTTGCCTGAGCGCGGCGATCTGTTGCGCAAGGTGGGCGCGCAACTGCGCATCCGCCGCGACGATATCCAGAAGATCATGACCGCCGAGATGGGCAAGCTGCGCAAGGAGGCGCTGGCTGAAATCGACAAATGCGCCGATGCCTGCGACTACTACGCCGAACATGCGGCCGTTTATCTCGAGGACCAGCCGATCGCCACCGAAGCCAGCAGCAGCTATGTGCGTTTCGAGCCGATCGGGTGCGTGCTGGCGGTGATGCCGTGGAATTTCCCGATCTGGCAGGTGTTCCGTTTCCTTGCCCCGGCGCTGATGGCGGGCAACGTGGCAGTGCTCAAGCACGCGAGCAACGTGCCGCGCTGCGCCGACGTCATCGCCGAAGCGCTGCGCGATGCCGGCATTCCGCCGGGCGTGTTCGCCGCCTTGCATATCGACAACGACCAGGCCGCCGACGTGCTGCGCGACAAACGCGTCGCCGCGGTGACCCTGACCGGCAGCGAGCGGGCGGGGCGCTCCATCGCCGCCAATGCCGGCGACCAGTTGAAGAAGTGCGTGATGGAACTGGGCGGCAGCGATGCCTTCGTGGTGCTGGAGGACGCCGACCTGGACAAGACCGTGGCCGGTGCGGTGGCCTCGCGCTTCGGCAACGCCGGCCAGACCTGCATCGCGGCCAAGCGTTTCATCGTGGTCGAGGGCATCGCCGATGCCTTCGTGCAGCGTTTCGTCGAAGCGGCCGCGAGGCTGGAGCTCGGCGATCCGCAGGACGAGGCGACCACGCTGGCGCCGATGGCGCGCCAGGACCTGCGCGACGAACTGCACAAGCAGGTCCAGGCCAGCATCGCCAGGGGCGCCAAGCCTTTGCTCGGCTGCGAGCCTAGTGCTTCGTATGCGGGTTATCCGGCCTCCATCCTCGATGCGGTGGTGCCAGGCATGCCGGCCTATGAGGAGGAACTGTTCGGGCCGGTCGCCAGCATCCTGCGGGTCGCGGACGAGGCCGAAGCGGTGCGGGTGGCCAACGACACCACGTTCGGCCTGGGCGGCAGCGTCTGGACCGGCGATCGCGAACGCGGCAACCGGGTGGCGCGGCAGCTGCAATGCGGCGCGGCCTTCGTCAATGCGGTGGTCAAGAGCGATGCGCGCCTGCCGTTCGGCGGGACCAAGCGTTCCGGTTTCGGCCGCGAACTGGCCGAGCATGGCATCCATGAGTTCATGAACATCAAGTCGGTCTACGTGGCCTGACCTTAGCGTTGTAGGAGCGGGCCTTGCCCGCGATACTCTTCCCCCGCGATCAGGCTGAAAGGCATCGCGCCCAAGGGACGCTCCTACGAGGATATGGATGGAACAGAGGGTTACGACAGTCGCCATTCCATAGCGACCTGACCGGGGCCATCTTCTGCTCACCGAAAAGGAGCCGCCATGAACACCACCGCCACTTCTTCCACACCCGCCCGCGTCGCCCGCAAGATCCGCGGCCGCCCCACTTCCGATGGCGCCGGGGTCAAGCTGACGCGCGTGATCGGCGGGCCCGACCTACCGGAACTGGATCCGTTCCTGTTGCTGGACGAATTCGGCACCGACCGCGCCGAGGACTACATCGCCGGTTTCCCCAGCCATCCGCATCGCGGTTTCGAGACCGTCACCTACATGCTGGACGGGCGCATGCGCCACAAGGACAACCACGGCAACGAAGGCCTGCTCACTCCCGGCAGCGTGCAGTGGATGACCGCCGGGCGCGGCCTGGTCCATTCGGAAATGCCGGAACAGGAATCCGGGCGCATGCGCGGCTTCCAACTGTGGGTGAACCTGCCCGCGCGCGAGAAGATGACCGATCCGAAGTACCAGGAATTCGCGCCGGAAAACATTCCCGTGGCCAAGCCGTCGGCGGGCGTCAGCGTCAAGGTGATCGCGGGGAAGGTGGGCGAAGTGATCGGTCCGATCGCGCAGCCCGCTACGGACCCTGTGTACCTGGACATCTCGCTCGACGCCGGAAAGGCATGGGATTACGCATTGCCCGAAGGCCACAATGCCTTCGCCTATGTGTTCGAAGGCGCGGCCACGGTAGGTGAGGGCGATGAAGCCCGCGCACTGGAGACCCATGAGATGGCTGTGCTCGGCGGCGGCGACCTGCTGCAACTGCGTGCAGGCGCGCAGGCAGCACGATTGATCGTGGTCGCCGGCCGGCCGTTGCGCGAGCCGGTGATGCGCCATGGCCCGTTCGTGATGAACACCAAGCAGGAACTGATGCAGGCCTTCGTCGATTTCCAGGAAGGCCGGTTCTGATCGGTCCATGTGCGTCTACGCTGGATTTCGATTTCTTCTCCTGCAAGGAATGACCCGATGAGAATTGCCCTGATCGGCGCCAGTGGTTACGTCGGCGCAAAATTACGCGAGGAAGCGCTGCAACGCGGCCACCACGTGGTTGCCATCGTCCGCGATCCCTCCAAGCTTCCCGCACACGACGCGCTCACCACCAGGCAGGCCGATGTCTACGACTCGGCCAATGTCGCGGCCGCGGTAGCCGGCAGCGATGTCGTGCTCAGCGCCTTCAGTTCGGCCGGTGAAGCCGAAGACGTGCAGGCCAGGCATGTGCGCGCCTATCGATCCATCGTGGCCGGCACCAAGCATGCAGGCATCAATCGGCTGGTCGTGATCGGCGGCGCGGGCAGCCTGTTCGTCGCTCCCGGCGTGCAACTGGTGGACACCGATGAATTTCCCGCCGAGTGGAAGCCTGGTGCGCGCGGCGCACGGGACGCGTTGGCGGACCTGCAGAAGGAAACGGAGCTGGATTGGGCATTCGTCTCGCCACCGCCGATGCTGGTTCCCGGGGAGCGCACCGGCAAGTTCAAGCTGGGCGGCGATGAAGTGCCGCCCATGCGTAACGGGCAGCCGGCGAGCATTTCCACCGGCGACCTGGCGGTCGCGGTGCTGGACGAGATAGAGAAGCCGAAACACCATCGGCAGCGTTTCAGCGTTTTCGCAGCCTGAGTGGTCGCATGAAAAAAGCCGGGCGATGCCCGGCTTTTTGTTGCAGCGTCGCCGATTGTCGGGAGACGCGGAGGGGATTCACCGAGCGGTAACGTCGGTCACTTTCCCGAAACCAGGTAGCTGGCGCCTGCGCTGACGTCCAGTTGGCTCGCCATGGATTGCAGCCGGTCCAGTTCCTCTGGCGATTCGGCGTCGATCCAGATCTGCGCATACTGGTCCTTGCCGAGCTTGACCACGGTGATCCGTCGCGAAGCAGCGTAGGCCTCATCGCGTCCGGCGAGTTCGGGCACGTACCAGTGCAGCGATTCGCCGGAGAAGACGCCGGATTCCGCGCGCTGCGAGCGGCTGAAGCGTATATCCGGGTCGCGCGTGGTCAGCATCACGTTGAGCGAATGGCGGCCATCATCGGAACGGGCCTTGCAGGCAAGGAAGCCGGTGTTCGCTTGTTCGTCCCACTGCAGGCCCGAGCCAGGCGGCAGTGCCGGACAGCGTGAAGCCGCCTGCTGGGCCAGGACGGTACCCGGCAGGCACAGCAGGGCGGCAAGGAGGTAGAGGGTCTTCATTGGCGGTTCCCCTGGAAGGGCCAGCGCGTCATGCGGATGGCCGGGTTCAATGGTTGCGGATGCCCCAGGGCGTCGCGTCCTGCCCTGGCGTTCATGGGCCCGGAGACCACCCAGGAGCCCGGTTCGACGGTCTTCCCCACCATCGGACCGTCCCGACCTTAGCCCAGCCTCCGCTTGATGGCAATGTCGCAGTGCTCAAAAAAGCCGGGAAATCCCCGGCTTTTCCATTGCGTGGATCCAACCCGGTCAGGGATTGCCGACGATGTCGGGCTCGTCGCGCCCCAGCCAGCCATAGAGCATGCCGCCGATCAGGCCGCCCAGGATCGGTGCCAGCCAGAACAGCCAGAGCTGGCCGATGGCGCCGGAACCGGCGAACAGGGCCACGCCGACCGAACGCGCCGGGTTCACCGAGGTGTTGGTGATCGGGATGCTGATCAGGTGGATCAGGGTCAGGGCCAGGCCGATCGCGATCGGGGCGAAGCCGGAGGGTGCGCTCTTGTGGGTCGAGCCCATGATCACGATCAGGAAGAACGCGGTCAGCACCACTTCGCACAGGAACGCCGCGGCGACCGTGTAGCCGCCTGGCGACAGCGCGCCATAGCCGTTGCTGGCGAAGGCGCCGGCGGTGTCGGGGACGATGGCGAAACCGCCGCCGCCCTTGGCGATCTGCAGCAGGATGAAGCCGGCCGCGATTGCGCCCAGTACTTGCGCAACGATGTAGGGCAGCAGGTCCCTGGCCGGGAAGCGCCCACCGGCCCACAGGCCGAAACTCACCGCCGGATTGAAGTGGGCGCCGGAGATGTGCCCGAACGCATAGGCGCCGGTCAGCACGGTCAGGCCGAAGGCCAGGGCCACGCCGACGAAACCGATGCCCAGTGGATTGCCGTCGCCGCCGAACTTCGCTGCCAGCACCGCGCTGCCGCAACCGCCCAGCACCAGCCAGAACGTGCCGAGGAACTCGGCCACGAGTTTCTTCCCAAGATTCATGCTGCCCCCAGAGGATCGTGAGCCGCCAAGCGGCGGCTCACGCAAAATAGCGCAGGCATGGGGAGGGATTGTTGTGTTTTCGTTAGTGGCTTGGCCCTGTCACTTTGTAGGAGCGACGCCCCCCCAAGGGGACCTCCTTCGGGCCGCAAGTCGCGACCGGGCAGCGGCAATGCACGGGATTGTCCAATGCGGCCCAGGTGTATGGGTTCGCGACTTGCGTCGCTCCTACAGTCCCCGATATCGGCTTGACTACCGCTCCGGCAGCGGGATGAATTCGGTCTCGCCCGGGATCTGGCCGAAGTTTCCATCCAGCCAATCCTGCTTGGCCTGCTCGATGCGTTCCTTCGAACTGGAGACGAAGTTCCACCACATGTGCCGTGGGGCATCCAGCGGCTCGCCGCCCAGCAGCATCGCCTTGAGCGGTGTCTTCGCGCGCAGCACGGGCCGCGTGCCCGGGTCCAGCAGTACCAGGTGCTTGTCCGGGATGTCCGCGCCATCCAGTTGCGCTTCGCCTTCCAGCACATAGAGCGCGCGCTCGACAGCGTGGTCGTCGATGGCGAGTTCGGCATCGGCTTCCAGGTCGATGGCGACGTTGAAGGTGTCGGCGAACACCCGCACCGGCGATTCCTCGCCAAAGGCACGCCCGGCGATCACCCGCAGGAAGGCGCCATCGCGACGCCATTGCGGCAGGCTGGCGGCGGCGTGATGGTGGAATTCCGGTGCGGTTTCCTCGTCCGTTTTCGGCAGCGCCACCCAGGTCTGCATGCCGTGCACGTCGTGGCCGCGTCCGCGCTCATCGGCAGGGGTGCGTTCGGAGTGGGCGATGCCGCGTCCGGCGGTCATCCAGTTGACGTCGCCGGGCCGGATCACTTGTTCCGAGCCGAGCGTGTCCTTGTGGTTGATCGCGCCGGCCCAGAGGAAGGTGACCGTGGCCAGGCCGATATGCGGATGCGGGCGCACATCGATGCCGCGACCGGGCTCGAACAGCGCCGGGCCCATGTGGTCGACGAACACGAACGGGCCGACGCTGCGCGCCTGCAGGCTGGGCACGGCGCGGCGCACTTCGAAGCCGCCACCGAGGTCGTGGGTTCGGGGAGTGATGATCGTGGTCATGCGGGCCTCCTGGGGTTGGCGGCAGGATCGCACAGGAAGATGCAAGGCTCGACCCGCGCAAGGGAATGGATTGTTGCGTTGACGGGTAGGTGCAACCTTTGTGTGGGAGCGGCGTCAGCCGCGAACAGGAAATCACCAGCGCAAGAGTGGTGGTAATTCAAATCTGTAGCTTTCGCGGCTGACGCCGCTCCCACAGAGCCACTCATTCCCGAATCAGGCAGGGTCGTCGTGTTCCAGCAACGCCAGCTGCACCTCGCCGCGTCGCGATGCCAGGCGGTCGGCCAGGCGCGTCGGTTCCGGCAATCGATATTCACGCAGCGTGCGCATGACCCATTCGACCGAGGTATCCATCGAAATCCGGTGCCCCGGCGAAACGATCAGCGGATTGCAGCGCAGCTTGCTGCGCAGGGCCCAGCCGATCTGTTCCCCGCTATGGATCAAGGGCGTGCGGTCGCCGGGCGCAGGTCCCGGATCGTCATGGCGTCCGGCCAGCACCCTCTTGGCGACACCCAGCGTGGCGAGGCCGGTGGTCACGCCGAAATGCGCAGCGATCCCCAGCCGGCGCGGATGGGCGATGCCCTGTCCATCGACGAAGACCAGGTCCGGGGTGCGCGTCAGCATCGCCAGCGCGGCGACCAGCGCCGGCAATTCGCGGAAACTGAGCAGGCCCGGAACATAGGGCATGGAAGTCGCGACCCGTGCGATGTGCGATTCCAGCGGTTGCAGGGTATCGGCATCCAGCAGCACAGCGGCGGCGCGGGTGATCGTTCCTTCCCCCTCGAAACCGACATCGAATCCCGCCAGCAGTTTCGGCGCTGGAAAATCATCCTCCAGGGAAACACGTTTCGCCAGTTCGGCCTGCAAGCTGCGTGCCGCCGCGGAGCTGCCGTCCCAATCGCCGAATACGTTCGCGGCGGATTCCGTGTTCGCGTCCATGCACGCAGGTTAGCCGACGTGCGTTGGCATTGCGTGCAGGCCATGCGGGAAGGGCTCGCTTTCCTACTCGGGATCCGGTGGCGGTGGATCCAGGCGGATGCGCTGGAACCGCGCGAAACGCGGCAGGCCCTTGCTGGTCAGCCCGTTGTAGCGATAGGTCACCAGGCTGCCGATCGGCGGCGGGTTGGCGCGTTGCGCATCGCTGAAGCCGGAGCCCAGGCGGAACCGCCTGCCATCGGGCAGCTGCATCACCAGGGCGCCGAGCAGGCCCGTGTATTTGCCTTTTCCCGGCGCATGCGCGACGACACGCGCTTCGGCATCTTCGTAGAGCTTGTACTTTATCAAGTCGTCGCTACGACCGACCCGGTAAAGCGCTCCCCGCCGATGCAGGACCAGACCTTCGCCACCACCGGCGGCGACTTGCATCAGCCGTGCCTCGAGCTCAGTGGAATTGGCGAGGTGGAACTGGGTAACCGGTTGCAGCCAGGCGATGCCGGTCGCGGACAGCAGCGTACGCATGCGCAGGACCCGCGACTCGAACGTACCGCCCTGCGCGGGCAGGTCGAAGACCATGAAGCGCACCTTGCGCCAGGCACGATCATCGGCTGCACCCGCACGTACCAGGCCACTGACTTCGTCGAAACGTCCGCGTCCGATCCAGAGTTCGCCATCCATCGGAATATTCGGCCAGCCGGCGGTGAACCATCGCGGCGGAACGATCGGTTGCCCGGTGCGGGTGATCAAGCGTTGCCCGTCCCAGCGGCCACGCACGCCATCGAGTTTTTCGCTGACCCAGTAGTCTGGAACATCGAGGCCATCATGATAGGTCGTGGCCAGCATCAGCGGGGGCAGGTCGGCTTCACCTGCGCGTGATGGCAGCGACGGCAAGCACGACAACAACAGCAGCAAGAAGACGCGCAGGTTCATGTACTCGATCCTTGAGTTTGAGCCGATGGGAGGCGCATGCCTTGCGCCTGGTCAAAGCCTACGGTCCGGCGAGGCGGTGCCCAATCGGGATTGGACGAGTCGTCCTGTAGGAAAACACCGTGTCCTGCAAGCGCGCGGGGATGACGGACTCCCTGTTTTGTCCCCCAAGGCGACTTCCTTACGGGGCGTAGAGCCGAGCTTGCTCGGCTGCTTTTGATCTTCTCGCCAGGAGCAGCCGAGCAAGCTCGGCTCTACAAGAGCCCGTTCGATTTCTGGCTCAGTACCGGTCCCGGGTCAGCGTGGGTTTGCCGTCGGGTCCGGTGCCGACCCGGTAGACCAGGTCGTACTGGTCGTCGGAGATCGCGTCCACCGGCTGCCCCGACAGCGCCGCCACGATGTCCGGCACGGTGTTGCTGTGTCCGACCACCAGCACGGTGCCGTGCGCATGGGCCGCGCGCAGTTGCGATGCGAGCGCCGTTGCCGGAATTTGCGCATCGTAGATCGCGATCCCGATGCCGTGCGCGTCGGCGGCGGGTTGCGCGGTCTGTTGAGTGCGTCGGAAACCGGTGGCATAGGCGACGCTCAACGGCGCGTCCGCCAGCAATCGCGCGAGACTTCGCGCGCGTGCCTTGCCGGTTTCGCTCAGGGAGGGATCCCGTGCATCGTCGGTGCTTTTCTCTGCGTGTCGCACGATCACGAATGTGGCCGCGGCATCGATATCTTTCGCCATGGGGGTGCTGCTGCAGGCGGCCAACGCCAACAGCAACAGGCAGGCAGCGAGGCGGATCGGCTTAACGATACGGTCGACTGAGGAAATCATATGCATGCGGGCCTGTAGGTATTCAGAACTTTTGTGTTCAGAAGCGGATGAACCAGGGAATGACGATCAGCGCCATGCCGATGGCCACCATCAGCAGTGTGCTGGAGATGAAGTACGGGAAGATCATCAGGACCATGCCGCACAGCGCGGGCACCAGCGCTTTCTGGTTCTTCCCGTACCAGAAGAAGCCGAAGCCGATCGATCCGAACAACAAGCCCCAGAGCAGCGATGCGGTATCCATGGCGATCTCGTTCGATTCTGGTGCTGGGAGGATTAGACCAGAGAAATAGGGTAAGGATCGAATGGCACTTACTTGCGCCGTTGTAGAGCGATTCCCGCCTGCGCGGGAATGACGAACCCCTTAAGTAAGTGCCATTCGGGTCAGGACTTGGCCAGCGCCGCCAGCAGCCCGCGCGCCGCATTGAAGCGGTCGGCCGGTTCCGGCAGCGGCAGCTTGATCCGCAGCTTGTCCGATCCGTCCATAGCGTAGAGCTTCGGCTGTTTCTGGATCATCTGGATCACCGACATCGGGTCGATGTTGGGCTGCGCTTCGAACACGATGCGCCCGCCGTTCTCGCCCAGGTCCAGCTTGCGGATGCCCAGTGCGGTGGCGGCGAGCTTGAGTTCGGCGATGGCGAACAGGTGCTTGGCCGGATCGGGCAGCAGGCCGAAGCGGTCGATCATTTCCACCTGCAGGTCGCGCAGCTCATCGACGTCCTGCGCGCTGCTCACGCGCTTGTACAGGGTCAGGCGGGTGTGCACGTCGGGCAGGTAGTCGTGCGGGATCAGCGACGGCAGGTGCAATTCGACTTCCGCGCCATGCGCGGTGCCGGCGTCGGTGTCCGGCAACTTGCCCAGGCGGATCGAGCGCACCGCGCGTTCCAGCAACTCCGTGTACAGGCTGAAGCCGATCTCGGCCATCTGCCCGCTCTGGTCCTCGCCGAGCAGTTCGCCGGCGCCGCGGATCTCCAGATCGTGGGTCGCCAGAGTGAAACCGGCACCCAGCTCGTCCATCGCCGCGATCGCATCCAGGCGGCGCTGCGCGTCGCCGGTCATGCTGCGTTTGTCGGGCACGACCAGATACGCATAGGCGCGATGATGGGAGCGGCCGACGCGGCCGCGCAGCTGGTGCAACTGGGCCAGGCCGAAACGGTCGGCGCGATTGATGACGATGGTGTTGGCGTTGGGGATGTCGATGCCGGATTCGATGATCGTCGTGCACAACAGCACGTTGAAGCGCTGCTTCTGGAAATCCAGCATCACCTGTTCCAGCTCGCGTTCGGGCATCTGTCCGTGGGCCACGCCGATGCGCGCCTCGGGCACCAGCTGCTGCAGGTCGTTGCGCATGCGGCCGATGCTTTCCACGTCGTTGTGCAGGAAATACACCTGGCCGCCGCGGGCCAGCTCGCGCTGGAACGATTCGCGCAGCAGCGGTCCGTCCCACGGCGTGATGAAGGTCTGCACCGCCAGCCGGTTCGGCGGCGGGGTGGCGATGATGGACAGGTCGCGCAGGCCGGCCATGGCCATGTTGAGCGTGCGCGGGATCGGCGTCGCGGTCAGCGTCAACAAATGCACGTTGGCGCGTAGTGCCTTCAACGCTTCCTTCTGGCGCACGCCGAAGCGCTGTTCCTCGTCCACGATCACCAGACCCAGGTCCTTGAACTTCACGTCCGCCTGCAACAGGCGGTGGGTGCCGACGATCACGTCCAGGGTGCCTTCGGAAACCTTCTCCAGTTCTGCCTTGATCTCCTTGGCGCTCTTGAAGCGCGACAGCACCTCGACCTTCAACGGCCAGTCGGCGAAGCGGTCGCGGAAATTGCGGTAATGCTGTTCGGCCAGCAGCGTGGTCGGCACCAGCACCGCGACCTGCTTGCCGGCACTGGCCGCGGCGAACGCGGCGCGTACCGCGACCTCGGTCTTGCCGAAGCCGACGTCGCCGCAGACCACGCGATCCATCGGCTGGGCCGACTGCAGGTCGCGCAGCACCGCTTCGATCGCATGGTGCTGGTCGGGGGTTTCCTCGAACGGGAAGCCGGCCGCGAACGGTTCGTACATCGCCCGGTCCAGGTGCAGCGCGAGGCCGGCGCGCGCCTGTCGGCGCGCCTGGATCTCGAGCAGTTCGGCGGCCACGTCGCGGACCTTTTCCGCGGCCTTGCGCTTGGCCTTGGTCCAGGCTTCGCCGCCCAGCGAATGCAGCGGCGCGGTTTCCACCGACGCGCCGGAATAACGGCTGATCAGGTGCAGCTGCGCGACCGGCACGTACAGGCGATCGCCCTTGGCGTATTCGATTTCCAGGTATTCGCCGGGCGTGCCGCCGGCTTCCAGCACGACCAGACCGCGATAACGGCCGACGCCGTGGTCCTCGTGGACGATGGGCGCGCCTTCGCTCAGCTCGCCCAGATCGCGGATGATCGCTTCGGGTTCGCGCCCCGTGCGCCGGCGCCGGTGCGGCTGGGTGGCGCGTTCGGGGAACAGTTGGCGCTCGGTGAGCACCGCGATCCGCGGATGATCGAGGGCGAAGCCGTCTTCGAATGGGGCGACTGCTATCGCGAAGCGTGGACCTCCGATACCAATCGAATCGTCGTTCCCGCGAAAGCGGGAATCGAGTGACTTTGCTTTAGGTTTTGTTTCAACGGCAGAAGCGAAAGTCGCTGGGTCCCCGCTTTCGCGGGGATGACGACCTGAAAGAAAATCGGTAAAGCTCGCCACTACCTCCGGCACCAATCCCGCTGCCTGCATGACTTCCATCAACGCTTCGCGGCGTCCCGGCGAATCGGCTGCCACCATCACCCGTCCCGGATAACTCGACAGGAACGACTTCACCGCGGCCGCGGGCTCGACATCCTTGGCCGCCAGCGGCAACACCGGCACCGGTTGTTCGCCCAGTGCCTGCGCTTCCTCGCGTCGTGGGTGGTCGGGTCCGCAGACCTCGATGCGCGCGTTGCGGTTGAGGCGTTCGCGCAACGCATCCGGCGGCAGGTACAGCTCGTCCGGCGGCAGCAGCGGACGCTCGATGTCATGGCGGCGCTGCTCGTAGCGGTTGCCGGTCTGGGCCCAGAAGGCTTCGGCGGCTTCGTAGGCGCCTTCGGCGATCAGCGGCATCGCGCTGCCGTCGAGGTAATCGAACAAGGTCGCGGTCTGTTCGAAGAACAGCGGCAGGTAGTACTCGACGCCCGCGGGCGCGATGCCCGACTTGAGGTCCTGGTACAGCGAGCTGCGCCGGGTGTCCACATCGAAGCGTTCGCGCAGCGCATCCAGGGCGCGCTGCAGGGACGGGTCGTCCAGCGGTACTTCGCGCCCGGGCAGCATCTTCACCGCCTCGGTCTTTTCCAGCGAGCGCTGGGTTTCCGGATCGAAGGCGCGGATCGAATCGATCGTGTCGTCCAGCAACTCGATCCGCAGCGGCGCCTCGGCGCCCATCGGATACACGTCCAGCAATCCGCCGCGGATGGCGAAGTCGCCCGGGTCCAGCACCTGCGGCACGTTGCGGTAACTGGCGGCTTCCAGGCGGCGTTTTTCCTGGTCGAAGTCGAGTTTCTGACCGACGCGCAGGTCGAAGCTGCCGCCGACCACGTAGCGCAACGGTGGCAGGCGCTGCATCAGCGTCTGCACCGGCACCACCACGATGCCGCGTTTCAGCGTGGGCAGCGTGTGCAGGGCCGCCAGGCGCTGGGAAATGATGTCCGGATGCGGGCTGAAGCGGTCGTAGGCCAGGGTTTCCCAGTCGGGGAACGGGAACACCGGCAAATCGGAATCCGTGCCGAGCAGGGTCTGCAGGTCGGATTCCAGCTGGTGCGCGCCGTGGGTGTCGCGGGCGACCGCCAGCAACGGACCATCGTGGGCCCCGGCGGCGCGGGCGATGAACCAGGCCAGCGCCGTGGGCGAGGCCGGGGCCCGCCACCAGGCGCGCAGGTGCTTGCCCTTGGGGAGTGGCGGGAGGGGGGAATGCAGAGGTTTCGGGGATTTCGGATCGGAAGTCATCGGCACGCAAAACAGCAGCAGCGCCGGATGCGGTCGCACCCAGCGCGGGAAAGGGCGTGCAGTTTAACGTGCGGGTGGGTCAGGGCATGTCAGCAGTCATCGGCGGAAGGACGATCCGCTCTGTGCCCTAGGCTTCGGCGGTCACCGGATCGATGATCGTGGTCACCTCGGACACGCGGTTGGCGGGGAAGCCGCCCTGCCTGGCGTGTTCGCGAACCATCGCCTCGTCCGGTGCGATATAGACGCAGTACACCTTGTCGCCGGTGACATAGCTCTGCTGCCACTGGATCTGCGGGCCCATGCCCTCCAGCACGCTGCATGACTTCTGCGAGATGGCCTTGAGTTCGCTCGCCGACAATTTTCCGGCGCCGGGGATTTCACGTTCGATCAGATATCTGGGCATTGCGGTGCTCCTGTAGGATGGGTTCGCGGACCGCGTTCACGGCCGTGCTTCAAGGACCAGGTTGAAAGGAGTCTCGGTGGCGCGGCGGAAGCGGCTGAAACCGCCTTCGTCGACCATGATCGAACGCAGCCGCGCTTCACCGGCTTGCGCGCCGAGCGCGGGTCCGTGGCGGGCCAGCGACACCGGCACGCAGATCTGCGAGGACGCGCCGTAGTACACGCGGCCGACCGGATTGAGGTTGTCCTCGACCTTGTCGCCGGCGAACGGTTCCACCAGCAGGCAGTGGCCGTCGGCTTTCAGTGCCTGGTGGGCGTGGCGCGCGGCGCCGGCGGGGTCGCCCATGTCGTGCAGGCAATCGAAGAAGGCGATCAGGTCGAAGTCGCGGTCGGAATAACCCGTCGCGTCCGCGACCTCGAAGCGTGCGTTGTCCACGCCTGCGGCCATCGCGCGCTCGCTGGCGATGCGGATCGATTCGGGGTGGTAGTCGTAGCCGATGAACTGCGAATCCGGGAATGCCTTGGCCATCAGCACGGTGCTGGCGCCGTGGCCGCAGCCGACATCGGCGACCTTGCCGTTGCGTGCGAGTTTCTCCACCACGCCATCCAGCGCCGGCAGCCATTCGCCGAGCAGATGCGCGTGATAACCGGCGCGGAAGAAACGCTCGGTGCCGTGGAACAGGCAGGGGTGGTGTTCACCCCATTCCATGCCCTGGCCGCTGCGGAAATTCTCCACGGTGCGATCCAGCGTATGGAAGGTGTCCTCGACGATGTTGTAGGCGCCAGGCAGGTCGACCGGGCCATCCGGATCGGCCAGGCACAGGGCCTGTTCGTTGCTCAGCCTGTAGCGGCCGCTGCCGGCGTCGTAGCTGACGTAACCGCCAGCGGCCTGGTTGCCCAGCCACTCGCGGAGGTAGCGTTCGTGGGTGCCGGTGCGTGCGGCCAGTTCGGCGGGCGTGGCGGGCTCGCTGGCCAGTGCGCGGTAAAGGCCCAGGCGGTCGCCGACCAGCATCAGGCTGGCGCTGATCGCGGCGCCCAGGTCGCCGACCGCCTTGCCCAGGAAGTCGTTGAGTTTTGCTTCGTCTATGTTCATGCGCGGCTCTTCGCTGGAGCGCGGCAGGGCCTGCCGCAGGCTCCCCATCACAGGCAACGCATTGGCATGTAGGAGGCGGACAGGCGGGCCAGAGCCCTTGTAGGAGCGACGTCGGTCGCGAAGGGCCTTGCAAGGATGAAGTCGCATCGCGGCTTACGCCGCTCCCACAGCTCCCACAGCTCCCAGGGTCAGGACTCGTTTAGGTCCAGCACCATCCGCACCAGACCGGGAGTGTCGTCTTCACGCTGGCGCTTGAAGTTCAGGGACTGGGCCAGTTGCAGCATGGGGTGGTTGTGGTCCAGCACGTCGCCGTACAGGCGGTCCAGCTTCTTGGTGCGGGCCCATTTCACCAGTTTGCGCATCAACTGGCGGCCAAGGCCCTGGCCGGCGATGAAATGGCTGACCAGGATGGCGAATTCGGCCTCGCGGGTGCGCGGGACGATCGAGGTCCGCGCCACGGCGCCGACCAGGGCCTCGCCCGGCGGCAGGTTTTCTGCGGCGACCAGGGCGAACTCCGAACGCGGGTCGGGATGGCACAGGCGGTAGGCCATCTCCGGGGTCAGTTCCTTCAGGGTGTAGAGGAAGCGATGCCGTACTTCCTCCGGGCCCAGCAGCGGGAACGCGCCGAGGATCGGTTCGGCATCTTCGGGCCGGATCGGGCGGATCAGCAGCTCGCGGCCGTTGGGCAGGCGGAAGTGCTCGTGCCAGGGCGGAAGGCGTTTATGGCCGGTCATGAATTCATGCTCGCATGAAAGCCGGTTTGCGGGGAGTGACAGCGGGCATTGGCGGAGGCGTGGCGTAATGCATCGATTCAGCCGGCAGGCAGGGTCCGGGGCTTGCGCAGGCGCGACACCAGCTTCACCACCAGCAGTACGACGATGCCGGCCACGATGCCGACCGCGGCGTTGAACAGCATGGACACCAGCCCGCCGGCCGCGCCCTGCGCGTAGGGCTCGATGAAGTGGTGGAGCGGAGCCACGCCGTGGACCAGGATGCCGCCGCCGACCAGGAACATCGCCGCGGTGCCGGCGATGGAAAGGAATTTCATCAGGTAGGGCGTGCTGCGCAGGATGCCGGTGCCGAGGCTGCGCTTGAAACGCGCCCAGGCATCGCCGCCGCCGTCGCGGTTCAACGCCAGGCCGGCATCGTCCAGCTTGACGATGCCCGCGACCAGTCCGTACACGCCGATGGTCATGACCAGGGCGATGGCCACCAGGGTCAGCAATTGCTCCATGAAGGTGCGCCCGGCCAGCGTGCCCAGCGAGATCACGATGATCTCGGCCGACAGGATGAAGTCGGTGCGGATCGCGCCGCCGATCTTGTCCTTCTCGAACGCCACCATGTCCACTTTCTCGTCCTGCACGGCCTGCACCAGCTCGGCGTGGTGCTTGCCGTCCTCGTCCTTGTCGTGCAGGAGCTTGTGCGCCAGTTTTTCCACGCCCTCGAAGCACAGGAAGGCGCCGCCGATCATCATCAGCGGCGTCACCAGCGGGATGTTGTAGCCGCGGCCGTGCAGCCACGCTTCCAGCGCGCTGATCGCCAGCGCCGCGGGCACCAGGATGGCCTTGTTGACCAGCGAACCCTTGGCCACCGCCCATACCACCGGCAGTTCGCGGTCGGCGTTGACGCCGGTGACCTGCTGCGCGTTGAGCGCCAGGTCGTCGCCCAGTACGCCGGCGGTCTTCTTCGCGGCGACCTTGGTCATCAACGACACGTCGTCCAGCAGGGTGGCGATGTCGTCGATCAGGGCGAACAGGCTGGATCCGGCCATGTGGGGGTGTCGGTGCATTGAGCGGGAAGGGTGCGATTCTCGCATATGCATCGCTGGCGGCCGATGGCGTGCGCAGGAGCGCCCCATGCTTGTAGGGGCATGGGCGCGACGCCTTTGCCGTGTTTCCGGAAGAGCGGTCGCGCCCATGGGCGCTCCTACTCGGTCTTCAGCCACTCCAGCCGGGTCATCGCTCCGGCTTCGCCCAGCGCCTTCTTCAGCAGCGGCAACGCGGGCGCGATCTGCTGGTCGAACTGCCACGGCGGATTGAGGATCGCCAGCCCGCTGCCGTTCAGCCGCAGCGGCGAATCGTCGGGGCGGATCTGCAGTTCCGCCAATAGGACGGATTTTGCCGGTAGGGCCGCGGCCTTGCGGAAGAACGGCTGCAGGCTGCGGCGCTGCTTGATCGGGTACCAGATCGCATAGGTCGCCTGCGGCCAGCGTTCCAGCGCATCGCGCACGGTGGCGATGATCTGCGGGTATTCGTTGTCCTGCACTTCGTAGGGCGGGTCGATCAGGACCAGACCGCGGGCGAACCGGGCCGTGCCGATCTTCGGCGGCAGCATCGCCTTGATCGCGCCATAGCCATCGCGGGCATGCACGGCGACGCGCGGGTCATGGGCGAACAGTTCCTTCAGCGCCTGCGCTTCCTCCGGCTGCAATTCGCAGGCGGCCAGCCGGTCCTGTTCGCGCAGCGCCTGCGCCACCAGCAGCGGCGAGCCCGGGTAGGCGATCAACGCGCCGACCGGGTTGTTGGCTTCCACCGCGCGCAGGTAGCGTTCCACCACCTCGGGCATCTTCGCTTCGCCCATCAGCCTGAGGATGCCGGCGTCGGCCTCGCCGGTCTTGCGGCTCTCCGGCGCGGCCAGCAGGTAACGGCCGCGTCCGGCATGGGTGTCCAGGACGAAGAACGGCGCGTCCTTCTTCTTCAGCGCATCCAGCAAGGCCAGCAGCACGATGTGCTTGAGCACGTCGGCATGGTTGCCGGCATGGAAGGCGTGTCTGTAGTTCATGGTCGACAGGATAGCCGGTATCCTGCGGACCATGCCCCTGGTCCTGATCGCCGAAGACGAACCCGCCATTGCCGACGCGGTGCTGTATGCGTTGCGCAGCGAAGGCATGGAGGCCGAACACTGCCTGCTGGGACGCGAAGTCGCGCCGCGGGTGCGGGCCGGCGGCGTGGACGTGGTGGTGCTTGACGTCGGCCTGCCGGATCGCAGCGGTTTCGACGTGTGCCGCGAGCTGCGCGGCTCCAGGGAAGCATGGGTCAGCGAGGTGCCGGTGATCTTCCTGACCGCGCGCAACGACGAGATCGACCGGGTGCTGGGCCTGGAACTGGGCGCCGACGACTACATGGCCAAGCCGTTCTCGCCACGTGAGCTGGTGGCCCGCGTGCGTGCGCGCCTGCGCCGCAGCCATACCGATGCCATGCCGCCGAACGAAGTCATGCATGGCGATTTCCAGCTGGATCGCGAAGGCCACCGCATCCGCTTCCGCGGCAGGATCCTCGACCTGACCCGTTACGAATACGTACTGTTGGAAGCCTTGCTGCAGCGCCCCGGCGCCATCCTCAGCCGCGCGCAACTGATGGACCGCGGTTGGGACAGCGATGCCGACAGCGCCGACCGCACGGTCGATACGCATATCAAGACCCTGCGCGCCAAGCTGCGAGCGGCTGGTGCCGAATCCGATCCCATCCGCACCCACCGCGGCCTCGGCTACGCCCTGGAACCCTGACGTGCGCCTGGGCCTGCGCCTGTTCCTGGGATTCTTCCTGATCGTCGGGCTGGCCGCGTTCTTCGTCATGCGCGTGTTCGTGAACGAGGTCAAGCCCGGCGTGCGCCAGGCCATGGAATCGACCCTGGTCGATGCGGCCAATGTGCTGGCGGTGATGGCGGCGGACGACCTCAAGTCCGGGAATCTCGCCGATGGCCGCTTCGTGCGCGAGCTGGCCCTGGCCCGGCAGCGCGAGTTGAACGCCACGGTCTGGCAATTCCCGAAGCGTCGCATCGACTACCGGGTCAGCATCACCGATGCGCGCGGCATCGTCGTCTACGATTCGACCGGCCGCGATACCGGCCGCGACAATTCGCGATGGAACGACGTGTACCGCACCCTGCACGGCGAGTATGGCGCACGTTCCAGCCCCGAAGTGCCGGGCGACGAAACCCGCACGGTGATGCACGTCGCCGCGCCGGTCCGCGATGGCGACAAGCTGATCGGCGTGCTGACCCTGTCGCAGCCCAACCACACCTTCGAGCCCTTCATCGCCGCCAGCCAGCGCAACATCATCCGCCGCGGCGGATGGCTGATCGGTCTGTCGGCGCTGATCGGGGTGCTGATGACCTGGTGGCTGATGCGCGGCATCAACCGCCTCAACCGCTATGCGCAGGCGGTGAGCGCAGGCGAACGGGTCGCCCCGTTGCCGCCGCGTCGCGACGAGATCGGCGACCTGGGCCGCGCAGTCGAGGAAATGCGCCGCAAGCTGGAAGGCAAGGCCTACGTCGAGCAATACGTGCAGTCGCTGACCCACGAGATGAAGAGCCCGCTGGCGGCGATCCGCGGCGCGGCGGAACTGCTGCAGGAGCCGCTGCCGGAAGCCGAGCGCCAGCGCTTCGCCCACCACATCCAGACCCAGGAGCAGCGTCTCACCGAAACCATCGACAAGCTGCTGGCGCTGGCCGAAGTGGAGCAGCATGGCTGGCTGCAGAAGCGCGAGGCGGTGGGCATAGACGAGTTGCTCAGGCAGGTTGCGGAAGGCGTCGACGCGAAACTCGCTGCGGCCGGCCTGGATCTGTCGATGGAGGTGCACGATCCGCAGGCCACCGTGCAGGGCGATGCCTATCTGTTGCGACAGGCAGTGGCGAACCTGCTGGACAACGCGATCGCGTTTTCGCCCGTTGGCGGGAAAGTGGCCCTGTCCAGTGCGATTGACGAGGGCATGCTCGAAATCCACGTCGAAGACCAGGGTCCCGGCATCCCGGATTACGCGCACGAGCGCGTGTTCGAGCGTTTCTATTCGCTGGCACGGCCAGGCACCGGCTTGCGCAGCTCCGGTCTGGGTCTGCCGTTCGTGCGCGAAGTGGCGCGGTTGCATGGCGGCGATGCGGAACTGCGTAACCTGCAAACGGGTGGGGCAATGGCAATCCTGCGCCTGCCGACAGGCTGACCCCCCGTAGGAGCGGGCCTTGCCCGCGATGCTTTTCGGCCAGATCGCGGAAGAGCATCGCGGGCAAGGCCCGCTCCTACGTTATGGGATGACTTCACACAGGCTTCAAACTCCCCTCAAACCTCCTCCACACACCCGCTTCAGGCTGTGCCCCGTGTTCAACCCGGGGCAAACCATGAAATCTCTGAAACTGTTGTTGCGCTTCCTTACCGTCGGCGGCCTGGTGCTGCTGTTGCTGATTCCGCTGATGATGATCCGCGGCGCCATCCATGATCGCCAGGCATTCCGTGCCCAGGCCGTGCAGCGGGTTTCGCAAAGCATGGCCGGACCGCAGCAGCTGGTCGGTCCGTTGCGCGTGATCCCGTGGCGGGAATCGCGTCCGGTCAAGGAGACCGATGCCGAGGGCAAACCGGCTATCCGCAACGAAGTGGTCGAGGGCTATGTGCTGCAGACGCCGAAAACCATGCGCGTGCAGGGCGGGTTGAAACCCGATGTGCGCCGCATTGGCCTGTACAACGTGCGCGTGTTCGAGTGGCAGGCAGGACTGAAGGCGGGATTCGATCCGCTGCAACTCGCAGCGGTCCCCGGACGTACCTATGGGCAGCCCTATCTGGTGCTGGGCCTGGGCGACGTGCGTGGACTGGTCGGCACACCCGATTTCAAGGTCGATGGCGCTGCGGTGGCGCTGGAGTCCGGAACCCAGGCCATGTCCGAACGCCTGCATGGCATGCATGCCAACCTGCCGGTGATGATCGGCGAGTTGTTGCCCGCCAGCCGCATCGATGCGAATTTCCGTTTGAACGGCACCCAGTCGCTGGGCATCGCGCCGATTGCCGACAGCAACCAGATCAATCTGGGTTCCACCTGGCCACACCCTTCGTTCGCCGGACGCTTCCTGCCCAACCAGCGACGCATCCAGGCGGATGGTTTCAGTGCGGAGTGGGAGATCTCGTCGCTCGCCAGCGCCGCGCAATCGCAGTTGCTCAAGGGCGAGGGGCTGCTGACCAGGCGCGACAGCGCCGTTGCGGGAGAATACGGCGAGTCGCAGGGCGCGGGCGCCAGCGCGATAGACAGCGTGGAAGTCAGTCTGGTCGATCCGGTCGATGTCTATACCCAGGCCGACCGCGCCAGCAAGTATGGAATCCTGTTCGTGGTACTGACCTTCGTCGGCTTCGCCTTGTTCGAACTGATCAAGCGCCTGCCGATCCATCCGCTGCAGTACCTGCTGGTCGGACTGGCGCTGGCGATCTTCTTCCTGCTGCTGCTCAGCCTGTCCGAGCACATCGAGTTCGTGAAGGCGTACCTGGTCTCGGCGGTGGCCTGCATAGGGCTGCAGTTCGTGTACCTGTCCGGGGTGCTGAAGAGTTGGCTGCGAGCGGCGGGATTCGCGGTGATGCTGACCGCGCTGTACGGGGTTCTCTACAGCCTGCTGATCTCCGAGGACAACGCTTTGCTGATGGGATCGCTGTTGCTGTTCGGCATCCTCGCTGCGATCATGTGGATCACGCGCAAGGTGGACTGGTACGAACTGGGCTCCTCGCTGCGTTGAGCCGGATGGAAACCATGCTCAACGCAGAAGCCGTGCACAAGCGCGCCTGCCGCGTACTGCCGGAGGTCCTCGCGACCTCCGGCGTATTGCTGGAGGACGAAAGCCCGAACGGGATCGCCGCCTTGCTGTTTCCCCTGCGACGCAAGTCCAATGGTGCGGTGGCGTTCCACCTGTCGATTGAAACGATGGACGCATTGCGAGCCGATCCACGTAATTTCCTGATGGCCGCACTCGAAGCACGAGAGAAGCTCAGTCGGCACGGAGCGCGATCCGCCTACCGGCCCTGGCGGTCGGTACGGATGCCTGATCCGGGCGAGGCCGCATATTTCACATCGAGGACCGACGGAAGGGCATCCATCGTGGTCATTCCTTCGGAACGCCTCGCGGTCTATTTATGGCGCGATTGACCGGACCCAGCCCCGGCCGGTGGCGTGCGTGGGCATCCATGGAAGAAACCGCGCACGTCATCGGCCTTCGTAGGAGCGCCCCTTGGGCGCGATGCCCTTCGGCCAGATCGCCGCAAGAGCATCGCGGGCAAGGCCCGCTCCTACGAGATGCTGTAGGAGCGCCCCTTGGGCGCGATGCCCTTCGGTCAGGTCGCCGCAAGTGCATCGCGGGCAAGGCCCGCTCCTACGAGATGTTGTAGGAGCGCCCCTTGGGCGCGATGCCCTTCGGTCAGGTCGCCGCAAGTGCATCGCGGGCAAGGCCCGCTCCTACGAGATGTTGTAGGAGCGCCCCTTGGGCGCGATGCCCTTCGGCCAGATCGCCGCAAGAGCATCGCGGGCAAGGCCCGCTCCTACGCGTCATGCGAACAGGTTCACGCCCGGTACCAGCCACAGCGAAACCCCGGCCAGTGCCGTGCCGATGCCCAGCGCGGCGAGCACATCGCTCGGATAGTGCAGTCCCAGCACCACCCGCGAAACCGCCACGCTGGCGGTGAACGGGATCAGTAGCGCCGCCAATGCCGGGTAATGCGCTATCGCCACGATGCTGAAGGCCACTGCGTGCAGCGTATGCCCCGAAGGGAAACTGAATTCATCCAGCGGCGCCACCCATGCGCGGATGCGTACGTCGGATGCGAAGGGGCGCGGCCGGCGGGTCCAGCGCTTGAGCAGCTTGTACAGGGTCAGCGCGATCACGCCGGTCGCGGCCATGTGCGCGGAAGCGGCCAGCCCGTCCATGCCGTCGGCCCCGACCAGCGCAGCCATCAGTACATACCAGAACACCCCGTCGCCGAGGCGACTGATGGCGGCAAAGAAGCGACGAAGGCCCTTCCACTCGCCCCAGTGGTTGGCGCGCAGGCACCAGCCGCTGTCGCGGCCGCGGAGCAGTTCACGCGATGGCAATGGACGCATGGGCTTTCCTCGAGTCGGCGAGTCCGCAGAGCAGGGCATCGAAATCGGTGGCGACCTGTTCCGGGTGCAGGGCCTGCATGGCCCGGTGCGCGTTCCCGGCCAGCGTCCGGCGCAGCGCGTCGTCGTCGGCCAGCTTCACTGCCGCGGCGATGAAATCGGCATCGTTGTCCACGGCCGCGCCCTCGATGCCGTTGCGCAGGTGTTCGCGCGCCGCACCATAATCGAAGGCGACCGTGACCACGCCGCTGGCCATGGCCTCAAGCGTGGTGTTGCCGAAGGTTTCGCTGTGGCTGGGGAACAGGAACAGGTCGGCGCTGGCGAAGTGCCGCGCGACTTCGGCGCCACGCTGCAACCCGCAGAAGATGAAATCGGGATGTTCCTGCGCAAGTTTCGCCCGTGCCGGCCCATCCCCGACCCAGACCAGGCGCGCGTCGGGGCGATTGCGCTGCAATTGGCGGAACGCGCGCACGGCCAGGTCGAGGTTCTTTTCCGGCGCGATCCGGCCCAGGTAGATGACCGCAAGGTCGCCTTCGCCCAGGCCCCAGGAACTGCGCAGCAGACGGTCGCGACGCGAGGGATCGAACTGTTCGGTATCGACCGCGCGCGCCAGTCGCGCGACTTTCCTGAAACCCTGCGCCTGCAGGAAGTCCGCCAACTCGCGGGTCGGTACCAGAGTGGCGTCGCCGCCATTGTGGAAGCGGCGCATCCAGCGCAGCGCAGTGCCTTCCAGGAAAGGCATGCCGTAATCGCGCATGTACTGGTCGAAGCGGGTGTGGAAACCGGTGGCGGCGGGAATGCCCAGCTTGCGGGCCGCGCGCAGCGCCGACCAGCCCAGTGGGCCTTCCGTGGCCACGTAGACGGCATCCGGGCGCGAATCGGTCCAGCGGCGGAGCAGGGTGGTGGTCGCCGGCAGGCCGAACCTCAGGCCCGGATAGCGCGGCAGCCCCGCGCCGCGCACGAGTAGCGTGTCGGCGGAGATTGCGATTCCTTCGTCGGCGTCCTGGCGCGGACGTACCAGCATCAGTTCGTGGCCACGCGCACGCAGGCCATGCTCCAACCCCTGCACGGTCAGGGCGACGCCGTTGATCTCCGGCGGATACGTCTCGGTGACGATGGCATAGCGCATGCGCAGCTCCACGTTTTGCGCATGCTGGACGTGGGGCATGAAGCGGGTGTTTCAGCGTCATGACCGGAAGATGACGCGGCTCACCTAAGAATCGCGATGCCGCGTCCTTGTGGGAGCGGCGTAAGCCGCGAAGGCGACAATCCCGGGGCATCGATTCACCTGGCATCGACAGGCTTCCGTTCGCGGCTTACGCCGCTCCCACAAAGTTGAATGCGGGTCAGTCGTCGGCCGCGTCGAATTCCACGTCCGGTATCCAGAGCTTCAACCATCGGGAAACCTTTTCGTCCGCGTCCAGCAGCTGCGGCGAAGCCGGAACCGGCGCCATAAATCCGCTGTCCCCGTCCAGGCATCCGATATTCACCGCGCCGTAGACGCGATCGGCGTGCTCGAAAGCGACCGCGACCAGCACGCCGCATTGGCTGCAGAGCAGGAAGTCGGCGGTGCCGGATCCCTGCCGGTACCTGTGCAGGGCGCCTTCGCGCACCGATATCGAGAGTCGACCAGTGGGGTCCGAGACATAGGCCGCCCCGTGCTTGCGGCAGAACGGACAATCGCATGCGCGCGGGGTGAAGTCCGTCGGGTGCCGTTCGGTTGAAAAGCCGATGCGCAACCGGCCGCAATGGCAGCTGCCATGGAAAATGATCGCATTGCTGGTCGGCGGCATTATCCGTCCCCGTTTCGAACGAACTGACTGGACTGGCTTGCGAACGAGGCGGCTTCGACGCCGATCAATTGCAGTTGCCGAAGCGCTCCGGTGCACGGCTGGACTGCTTTCCGGCGACGTCCGGGGCCTGGCTGCCGGAGGGGGTCCGGCTCGAATGAATGCTCAGGCCCCAAGATAGTTTTCCGGAACGGGAATGCCTTGAAGCCGGAAAAACGACAACTGGTCGAAGTAGCCCCGTTGGAAGACGATCTCGTCGTTCTGCACATGGAAGAAGCCACAGCCACGCAGGCCGGTGGGATCGCTCCATTCCAGGATCGCCCACTGGCCGTCCTCGAAGATGTTCTCGATGAGGCAGGTCATTTCCGCGCGGCCGAACTCCGTGCGGAACATCCGCCGGATGGCCTCGCGGCCGAGCAGGGGGTCCATGACCACCTGATGGTTCGTCGCATCCGCCGCGTAGAGCGAGGCGATGCCATCCACGTCCGCCTTGTTGAAGCGGGAGACCCACTCCTGGACTAGTTGCTTTGGCGACATTCGATGGCTCCTGGATTCCTGGACGGGATGGATCTTCGTTCGCGGTCATGGCGCGCCGGTGCCTCGCACCGCTTCCAGCAGCGCATACCATTCCTCGCGGCTCAACTCGACCGCATCGGCCTGGCAACTGGCGACCAGGCGTTGCGGATTGGTGGTGCCGATGATCGGCTGGATGCCGGCCGGATGCTTCAACAACCAGGCCAGGAGTATGGCTTCGGACGCGACTCCCTTCGCTTCCGCCAGTCGCGCCACCCGTTCCGCGGCCGGATGCAATTCCTTCGCAGGCGTGCCGGCGGACAGCTTGCCGCCGGCCAGGGGCGACCAAGCCTGGACCAGGATCCCGTATTCGCGGCAGTAATCCAGGGTGCGTCCCGCGCCGGTGTCGCCGGGCTGGTTGAACAGGAGGCCGTCGGAAATCATCCGGTGATGCAGCAGGCTCAGTTCCACCTGGTTGACCACCAGCGGCTGCTCCAGCTGTTCCTGCAACAGCGAAATCTGCGCCGCACTGTGGTTGCTCACGCCGAAATGCAGGACCTTGCCGCTGCTTTGCAGATGATCGAAGGCGCGGGCCACTTCCGCCGGTTCCATCAGCGGATCCGGGCGATGCAGCAGCAACAGGTCCAGATGATCCGTGTCCAGCCGCTTGAGCGTCCCTTCCACCGAACGCACGATGTGGCCGCGGCTGAAATCGTAGCGCGCCGGGCTGCCGGCTCCGGGATCGCCGGCGACGCGGATTCCGCACTTGGACTGCAGCACGATGCGCCCGCGCAGTTCCGGGATCTGCCGCAGGGCTTCGCCGAACAATTGCTCCGACTTGCCGCGGGCGTAGATGTCGGCGTGGTCGAACAGGGCGATGCCCTGTTCCAGCGCGGTCTCGACCAGCTTCAGCGTCGCCGATATTTCCGCGGCGGTGATCGCGGTGTCGTCCCAGGCGCGGCTCAGCTGCATGCAGCCATAGGCGATGCGCGGAACATCGAGTTCGGTGTGCGGGATCCGGCAGGTCTTCAAGCCACGGCCCTCTTGTCGACGATGGCGGATTGTCCAGCTTTTGCTGCGACGCTTACAACACGAACGGCTTGAACGCCACGCCCAGTCCGGCCATGTCCTCGGGTTCGCCGATCAGGTCGGTGCGCAGCAGCGGGCGCGCCTCGATCCAGTGCTTGGAAACGACCAGGCCGAGCTTGTCGCCGTCGACGCTGAGTTCCAGCTTCGGGATCGGCTCGGCGTCGTGCGCACGGTGCAGCAGCACCGCCAGGCGCAGCAACGCGGCCTTGCGCCGGGCGCTGAGCATCAGCCGGTCGGGGATCGGGTCGAAGGCGGATTTGGGGATGCCGCGCCGATGCGTCCGCACCAGCGCCGCCAGCACCTGCTGTTCCTGGCGCGAGAAACCGGCGATGTCCGAATGCTCCAGCAGGTACGCGCCATGCACGTGGTACTGGCTGTGGGCCACGGCCAGGCCGATCTCGTGCAGGCGCGCGGCCCAGCCGAGCTGGCGCGCGTCGTCGTCGTCCAGCGCCCAGCTTTCCGCGACCTGTTCGAACAGGCGCATCGCGGTGCCTTCCACGCGCGCGGCCTGGATCTCGTCGATGCCGTAACGCCGGGTCAGCGCCGCCACCGAGGCCTCGCGCGGATCGTTGTCGCCGCCGCGGCCGAGCATGTCGTAGAGGATGCCTTCGCGCATCGCCGCCTTGCTCACGATCAGCCGCTGCAGGCCGAGCGCTTCGAATGCCGCTTCCAGCACCAGCACGCCGCCGGCGATGATCGGGCGACGGTCGCTGGACAGGCCGGGCAGGTCGATCCTGTCGATGTGGTCGGCCATCAGCAGTCGATCGCGCAGCTGCGGCAGGGCCTCGGCGGTGATCGCGCCCTTGGTCAGCTTCATCGCCGCGCAGATATCGCCGATGGCCTTGTGCGTGCCCGAGGAGCCCAGCGCCTCGTGCCAGCCCAGTGCCCGGTACAGGCCGGCGAACTGCTGGAACTCGGTGCCGATCTCGGTCAGCGCATCCTTCCAGCGCTTCTTCGACAGCTTGCCGCCGGGGAAGAAGCGGCGGGTGCTGGCGATGCAGCCGACCTGCAGGCTCTCGCGTTCGATATGTTCGAAGCCGCGGCCGATGATGAATTCGGTGGAGCCGCCGCCGATATCGATCACCAGCCGCAACTGCCCGGGCTTGGGCGGTTGCGCGTGGGCGACGCCAAGGTAGATCAGGCGCGCTTCCTCGCGCCCGGACACCACTTCGATCGCATGGCCCAGCGCGGTTTCCGCCGGGACCAGGAAGTTCTGCGGCGAGGAAAGCTGGCGCACGGTGTTGGTGGCCAGCGCGCGCACCCGCAGCGAAGGGATGTCGCGGATGCGCTGGCCGAAACGGGCGAGGCATTCCAGGCCGCGCTGCCGCGCTTCGGCGGAAAGGCCGCCCTTGCCGTCCAGGCCGTCGGCCATGCGCACGGTCTCGCGCAGGCGATCGACAACGCGCAACTGGCCCAGCGTGTAACGCGCCACGACCATGTGGAAGCTGTTGGAACCGATGTCGACGGCGGCGAACTGGTCGCCGTCCTGCAAAGGGGGGGAGATGGAGGCGACGGCGAAGGGCATGCGCGAATACTAACTTATGGACCCAGTCCGGTTGGCAGATTGCAGGAGCGGGCCTTGCCCGCGATGCTTTTCACGCGTTGGTGCAAGAGCATCGCGGGCAAGGCCCGCTCCTACAAGAGGGTCAGACTTTCGCCAGCAACGCCGCCTGCGCCGAATACGCAGCTTCGCCTTCGGCCGGCGACAGCTTGTGGTATTCGCCGTCGGCGTCCAGTTCCCAGGCGTTGCAATTGTCGTCCAGGTAATTCTGCAGCGCTTCCTTGAACACGCGCCTGGCCAGGTCCTCATCGAGGATCGGGAAACAGGTTTCCACGCGGTGCAGCAGGTTGCGTTCCAGCCAGTCGGCGCTGGCGCAATAGAGCTCGGGATCGCCGTCGTTGCCGAACCAGTAGATGCGGCTGTGTTCGAGGAAGCGGCCGACGATCGAACGCACGCGGATGTTCTCCGACACGCCGGGCACGCCGGGGCGCAGCGCGCAGGCGCCGCGCACGATCATGTCGATCCTGACCCCGGCCTGCGAAGCGGCATACAGCGCTCGGATGATCCGCGGCTCGTTGATCGCGTTGATCTTGACGATGATGCGGCCCTGCTTGCCGGCGCGCGCCAGCTTCGCTTCGCGCTCGATCTTCTTCAGCAGGCCGGCGTGCAGGGTGAACGGCGACTGCAGCAGGCGTTTCAGCTTGGTCGACGGGGCCAGGCCCGAGAGTTGCTGGAATAGCAGGTGCACGTCGTTGCCGATGTCGGGGTCGGCGGTGATCAGACCCAGGTCGGTGTATGCGCGGGCGGTGCCGCTGTGGTAGTTGCCGGTGCCCAGGTGCACGTAACGACGCAGCTTGCGGCCCTCGCGACGCACGATCAGCAACATCTTGCCATGGGTCTTGAAACCGACCACGCCATACACGACCTGCACTCCGGCTTCCTGCAGGCGGTCGGCGACACCCAGGTTGGCGTCCTCGTCGAAGCGCGCGCGCAGCTCGACCACCACGGTCACGTCCTTGCCGTTGCGCGCGGCCAGGATCAGCGCGTCGACGATCGCCGAATCCTTGCCGGTGCGGTACAGGGTCTGCTTGATCGCCAGCACGTTGGGATCGACGGCGGCCTGGCGGATAAGTTCGGGCACGGGGGTGAAGGCGTCGAACGGATGGTGCATCAGTACATCGCCGTCGTCCACCGTCTCGAACATCGAATCCATCCCGCGCAAGGTGCGAGGACTGAACGGCGGATACTTGAGTTCGGGCTTGTCGGCCAGGTCGTAGACCTGGATCACGCGGTTGAGGTTGACCGATCCGTCGATCAGGTAGACCGCGTTCTCGGGCAAGTCGAAGTTCTTCAACAGCGTGCGCACGATCGGCTTGGGACAGTCCCTGGCGATCTCCAGCCGCACCGCCGGGTTGTAGCCGCGACCGATCAGTTCGTCGCGCAGGGCCAGGGCCAGGTTTTCCACCTCGGCCTCGTCCACCACCAGTTCGGAATTGCGCGTCACCCGGAACTGATAGGCGCCCTTCACCTCCATGCCCGGGAACATCTCGTCGGCGAATGCGGAGAGCACCGACGACAGCAGCACGAAATCGTGTTCGCCACCGGACACGCGCTGCGGCAGGTGGATGATGCGCGGCAGCGAACGCGGCGCACGCACGATGGCCATGTGCCCGGCGCGGCCGAATGCGTCCTTGCCCTTCAGCACCACCACGATGTTCAGCGACTTGTTGAGGATCTTCGGGAACGGATGCGAAGGATCCAGCCCCAGCGGCGACAGTACGGGCATGATCTCGTTGCGGAAATAGGCGCGCAGCCAGCGGGTCTGGCGCGCGTTCCAGCTGTCGCGGCTGAGCACGCGCACGCCGGCCTCGGCCAGGCCCGGGCGCAATACTTCGTTCCAGCAACGGTACTGGGCGTCGACCAGCAGGGCGGCGCGCTCGTGGATCTTGTTGAGCACGGTGGCCGGGCTCATGCCATCGGCCGCGGCCGGCAGGCCGAAATCCATCGCATGGCGCGTGGTCGCGGCGCGGATCTCGAAGAATTCGTCCAGATTGGTGCAGGAAATGCACAGGAAGCGCAGTCGCTCCAGCAACGGCACCTGCGGATCCAGCGCCTGGGCCAGCACGCGGAAGTTGAAATCCAGTTGCGACAGTTCGCGGTTGAGGTACAGCGCCGGGTCGCGCAGCGGATCGCCCTCGGTCGGCATGGCGATGGCGGGCAGGGCGGCAGGCAGGGCGGCGGTCATGCTATCTGGCTCTGGGAGGAGGGGCGCGGCGTGGAATCGGGTTCGCGCGGGTGCACGCGGTCGGCGTTGAAATGGATCGAGAACAGGCTGCCCTGGCCGACTTCGCTTTCGACCTCGAGCCGCGCCTGGTGCAGGTTCAACACGTGCTTGACGATGGAAAGACCCAGGCCCGTGCCGCCGCTTTCGCGCGAGCGGCTGGTGGACACGCGGTAGAAGCGCTCGGTGATGCGGGGCAGGTGCGCCTGCGGGATGCCGTAACCGGTGTCTCGCACGCTCAATACCGCGCCGTCGCCTTCGCGCGCGAAGCGCAGCGTGATCGTGCCGCCGACCGGGGTGTAACGCACGGCGTTGCTGACCAGGTTGGAGAAGGCGCTGTGCAATTCCTTGTTGGAACCCCACAGATCGAAGCCGGCTTCGTCCTGGACCACCAGGTTGTGGCGGCGCTGGCTGAGCGCTTCGGCCTCGCGCTTCAGCGTGGCCAGCATCGGCGCCATCGCCACGCTTTCGTCGGGCAGGCTGTCCTGCGCTTCCAGCCGCGACAGGGTCAGCAGGTCCTCGACCAGCTGGGTCATGCGCTGGGACTGCTTCTGCATCTCCGACAGGATCGGCGCCCAGTCGGGGAAGTCGGTCGGGTCCAGCATGTCCAGGTAGCCGTGGACCACGGTCAGCGGCGTGCGCAGTTCGTGCGAGACGTTGGCGACGAAATCCTGGCGCATCTGTTCCAGCCGCAACATCTTGCTGACGTCGCGTGCGACCAGCAGCCAGTACTCGTCCGAGTACGAAATCAGGCGCAGGTTGAGGCGCAGTTCCGGATCCACCGGCGAGGCCGCGTCCAGCATCGGTTCGGCATTGCGGCCCGCCGCCAGCCAGTGCGATAGCGGCAATGGTTGCAGGCGATCGCCGAGCGAGGTGCCCAGGCTGGAGCGTTGCAGGCCGAGCAGCGTGGTCGCCGCCTTGTTGAACCACTGCACGCGCTGGGTGTTCCGGTCCACCACCACGACCGCATCGGGCAAGGCGTCGGCGGCGGCGCGGTAGGCGCGCAGCAAGTCCAGCAAGTGGCGCTTGCGCGTGCGCATTTCCGACTGGCCGCGGTAGAGCAGGCGATCGAGCTCGTTCCATACACCCTCGCCGTGCACGGACTGGATGCGTTGCCGTGCGGTCAGCCGCAACAACACCTTGCGCAGGCGCCAGTAATGCCAGGCCACCACGCCCAGCGCCGCCACGGTCAGCACCAGCCAGACATGGCCCAGCAACCAGCCCAGCAACACGGCGGCAGCAAGTACCGCGACCAGTTGGCCGAGAGTCTTGAACCAGGCGGAGCGGAAGTGGAGGGGCATGGGGGGCAGGAGCGAGGAGTGAGGGAGGAACGAGGAGCGAGGAACGAGAAACGAGGAACGAGGAACGAGGGATGCGTGGATATGGGGGCTCGGGAAGCGGGAATGATATGAGTGAAGCATTACAGACTACCCATTCCCCCCTCACTTCTCACTCCTCCCCACTCACTCCTCGTTTCTCGTTCCTCGCTCCTCGCTCCTCACACCGACGCCGAGAACCGGTAGCCCGAACCCCGCACCGTCTGCACCATGTTTTCCACCCCGTGCGGCTCCAGGGTCTTGCGCAGGCGGCGGATATGCACGTCCACGGTGCGTTCTTCCACGTACACGCTGCCCCCCCAGACATGGTCCAGCAATTGGGTGCGGCTGTAGACGCGCTCGGGGTGGGTCATGAAGAAATGCAGCAGGCGGTATTCGGTCGGCCCGATCGGCACTGGCGCGTCGCCGGCGAACACGCGATGCGCGGCGCCGTCGATGCGCAGCCCGCCGATGGCGATGCTGCCGTCCTCGTCGTCCTCGCGCGAACGGCGCATCACCGCGCGGATCCGCGCCAGCAGCTCGCGCGCCGAGAAGGGTTTGACCACGTAATCGTCGACTCCGGCCTCGAGCCCGCCGACGCGATCGTTCTCTTCGCCGCGCGCGGTGAGCATGATGATCGGCACGTCGCGGGTCAGCGCATCCTTGCGCCAGCGCCGGGCCAGTTCCAGGCCGCTGGTGCCGGGCAGCATCCAGTCGAGCAGGATCAGGTCGGGGACGCGATCCGCGATCGCGGTCTGGGCCTCGCGGGCGTCGCCGGCATGCACGGGCTCGAAATCGCCCTTGCGCAGGGCGAAGGCGACCATGTCGCGGATCGCGGGCTCGTCATCGACGATCAGAATGTGCTTTTGCATATCGAGTCCTGCGCCAGGCCGTTCCGGCATTGTCATCCATGGCGGCAAGTAAACGACGTTTTTGTGACCATAAGGTGACAGTGCCGGCCGGGATGGCGGGAATGGCCGGGTCGTGGGGGGGGCAGATGACAGGGTGGTTGCAGGGTGGGGAGGGACGAGAAACGAGAAACGAGGAGTGAGGAGTGAGGAGTGAGGAGTGAGGAGTGAGGAGAACCGCCGGGAGCTGAAACGCAGAGGACAGACCTGATCCCGACACCGCCTCTCGCCTCTCGCCTCTCGTTTCTCGTTCCTCGTTCCTCGTTCCTCACCTAACGCCGATCCACATCCGGGTCGCGGATTCCCTGGCGGCGCAATTCCAGCACCTGCGGGGTGATGGTGGCGATCCGCGAATCGATGCGCGCGCGGGCGTAATAGTCCAGGTCCTCGCGCTTCTTCAAGGTCTGCAGCTGGATCAGCGCCTGTTCCGGGCGGCCATTGAGGAAGGCGGCCTCGGCATACGCTTCGCCGGCGCGCGCCAGGTCGCCGGCCAGTTCGTTGGAGCGGGCGAAATTCTGCTGGAACACCGGATCGTCGGCGGATCTACCAAGCAGGGGACGCAGTACGGCCTGCGCTCGCTGTCCGGCTTCGCGGCCACCTTGTTCGTTCAACATTTGCGCATAGGTCAGGGCCACGGCGCGGTTGTTGGGTGCCTGCTGCAGCAACCGGTTGAACCGCTGGTTGGCCAGTGCCGCCTTGCCGGCGCGCGATTCCGCTTCGCCCATCGCCAACTCCAGCCACAGGTTGCCCGGGTGTTTTTCCAGCAACGGCTCCAGGTCGGCGGCCGCCGCGCCGGGGCTGTTGCCGCGCAACCGGGCCAGGGCCAGGCCGTATTTCTGCGCGTCGCTGAGTCCTTTCGCGCTGGCCAGGCGGATCCGCTCGTATTCGCCGATCGCTGCGCCGGGTGTGTCTGCACTGAGCACGCGCAGGCGCTCCTTGGCCCAGTCGAACTGGCCGCTGCCGCCCTTGGCCGCATCGCCCACCGAAACGAGCAGGGAGCTCGGCAACAGCGGGTTGAGGAGGCCGGGTATGGCATAGGAGGGATTGCGCGGGATCTGTTCGGTCTGGGTGCCGCCTGGTGTGGTGGTGGTCACCGAGATGCTGTTTTCCTTGGCGATCTGTTCGGCGCGCTGGCGCGCTTCGCTGATCCGGGTGATGGTCACCGGGTGGGTCTGCAGGTAGTCGGGGGTGCGTTCGCGGTCGCCGCCGCGGTTGCCGCGCATGGCCTGCGACATGCGTTCGAAGAACCCGGCCATCGCTTCCACGTCGTAACCGGCGCGGGCCAGGGTATAGATGCCGATCCGGTCGGCTTCGGATTCATTGCTGCGGGTGTAGTCGATCTGGCGCTGGGCGATCAGGCCCATGGCGCTGGCCACCGCGGCCTGGGAGGCGTTGCTGCCCGAATCGCCGCCGGCGGCCTGGGCCAGCACGATCGCGCCCAGCATGCCCAGCAGGATCGGGATCTGGTCGCGCTGCGCGCGTTCCGCCCCGCGCAGGACGTGCTGCTGGGTGACGTGGGCGATTTCATGCGAAAGCACCGCCGCGACTTCGTCCTCGCGCTCGGCGGTGAGGATCAGCCCGGCATTGACCCCGATGTAACCGCCCAGGGTGGCGAAGGCATTGATCTGCCGGTCCTTGAGCAGGAAGAAATTGAACGGCTGGCGCGGCTGGTCGCTGTCGGCGCCCAAGTGGCCACCCATGTTCTGCAGCCAGTCGTCCAGCAACGGGTCTTCCAGCAGGTAACCGTAATTGCGCAACTCGCGCAGCATCATGCCGCCGTATTCGGCCTGCCGCGCCGGGGTCAGCAGTTCGCCTGCGGAAGAGCCGATGTCCGGAAGTTTGGAGTCCTGGGCCGGCGCCAGCGGGGCCGCCAGGGCCAGGGTCAGGGCGACAGCGAGCAGGGAAGGGCGCAAGCAATACTCCGGCAGAGGGGTGGAACAAGTAAGTGGGATACGTAGATGGGAATCGCGAAGGGAGGATGACGGCTGGCGCTGGCTGTCGAGTGAACATCCGGTTAATCCGCAGCGTTCCAGTTCGCGGGCTGGTAACGCCGGGGCATGCCACCATAGTCTCCTGACCCCGATTGCCGCCGAGAATTCCCGTGTCCGATGCAGTTGTTGCTGGAAAACCCGAGATCATCCTTTACACCACGGCCATCTGCCCTTATTGCGTAGCCGCCAAGAACTTCCTCAAGAGCAAGGGCCAGAGCTGGACCGAGGTGCGGATCGACACCGACCCGGTTGCGCGCGAAAAGATGATGGCCGCGACACGGCGCAGCAGCGTGCCGCAGATATTCATCGGCCAGACCCATGTCGGTGGCTATGACGACCTGGTCGCACTGCACCGCGCCGGCAAGCTGGAGCCGCTTTTCGCCGGTCTGGCAGATGGAGAACAGGCCTACGGAGAGCAGGCATGAGCGACAAGACCGGGAACGAAGACGATCGCCTGGCCGAGTTCACCCGGTTCCGCCAGCGCATGAACGAGCGCATTCTCGCCGAACCCAACCAGGTGGTGCGGCGCTTCTTCGCCCTCGATACCCAGACCTACCAGGCCGGCGCGCTGGACGTGAAGACCAAGGAACTGCTGGGACTGGTGGCCTCGATGGTGCTGCGTTGCGACGACTGCATCAGCTACCACGTGGCCCAGTGCAAGGAGGTGGGGGCGACCCGCGAGGAGTTCTTCGAGACGTTCTCGGTCGGGCTGGTGGTGGGTGGATCGATCGTCATCCCGCACCTGCGCCGCGCGGTCGATTTCCTGGACCAGCTGGAAGCAGGAGCATCCGCGCCCGAGGCGCATGATCACGGCTGAGGAGAGGGATCCGGGCAATTGTTGCAAGTGGGTTGCGGCGACTTGTTTCGATTGTGGGAGGGGCTTCAGCCCCGACGCTTTACCGACCTCGTTCGCTGGGGCTGAAGCCCCTCCTGCAGACTGATTCGCGCCTGATCCAGGCTTACCCTAAGACCAAGGTCGATTTGGGGTCGACGGCCAGGATCGGGCATAATCAGCGGATTCACTCTTTTACGCGCCCGCGCCGGTCATCTGCGCCGGTCGCCTCTGTACGGAATCCCCACACAATGACCACTCAGACGATCACCGTCATCCGCGGCGATGGCATCGGCCCGGAAATCATGGATGCCGCCCTCCACGTGCTCGATGCGATGAAGGTCGGCCTGGCCTATGAAGAGGCCGACGCCGGCCTGGTGGCGCTGGAGAAGCACGGCGAATTGCTGCCGCAGGCCACCCTGGATTCGATCCGCAGGAACCGCGTCGCCCTGAAGAGCCCGCTGACCACGCCGGTCGGCGAAGGCTTCAGCTCGATCAACGTGGAACTGCGCAAGCGCTTCGACCTGTACGCCAACGTGCGCCCGGCCAAGTCCTTCCCCAACACCAAGTCGCGCTTTCCGGCGGGCGTGGACCTGATCACGGTGCGCGAGAACACCGAGGGCGCGTACAGCGCGGAGGGCCAGGAAACCTCGCCCGATGGCGAGTTCGCCACCTCGATCACCCGCACCACCCGCATCGGTTCCGAGCGCATCGTGCGTTATGCCTTCGACCTGGCCCGCCGCACCGGCCGCAAGAAGGTCACCGTGGTGCACAAGGCCAACATCTTGAAGTCGACTTCAGGCCTGTACCTGCGCACCGCGCGCAAGGTCGCGGCCGAGTACCCGGACATCGAGTGCAACGAGATGATCGTGGACAACACCTGCATGCAACTGGTGATGCGTCCGGAGCAGTTCGACATCATCGTCACCACCAACCTGTTCGGCGACATCATTTCCGACCTGTGCGCCGGCCTGGTCGGCGGACTGGGCCTGGCTCCGGGCGCCAACATCGGCACCGAGGCGGCGATCTTCGAGGCCGTGCATGGATCGGCCCCCGACATCGCCGGCAAGGGCGTCGCCAATCCCTGCGCGCTGCTGCTGGGCGCGGTGCAGATGCTGGACCACCTCGGCCAGCCGGAGAACGCCGCGCGCCTGCGCAACGCCATCGTGGCCACGCTGGAAGCCAAGGATTCGCTCACTCCCGACCTGGGTGGCACCGGCACCACGATGTCCTTCGCCAAGGCGATCGCCAGCCGGACCTGAACGGTCTTTCCGCGAATGGCAATCGACGTGACGCACAGCGTCCCGTTTTTGCATCCGGGCGTCCCAGTAGTGGACTTGGAAGCCTGGATGTTGCAAAGCACAATCGCCGGCCCAGCCCGTTGATTGACCCGTGCCGATGGATCCCCGACCCAGCGCCCTGGCGCTGACTCCGCTCCTGCTGTTCCTTGCGCTGTTCTTCGGCGCCGGGCTGTACTTCACCTCGCATGGCGATGCCATGGGCTTCTACCAGTTGCACGCGCCGGTCGCGATCCTGCCCGCCCTGGCGCTGGGGTTGTGGATCGCGCATCGCCGTGGGGTCAAGGCGATGGACACGCTGATCGCCGGCATCGGCGATTCCAACATCATCCTGATGTGCCTGATCTTCCTGTTCGCCGGCGCGTTCGCCATGGTCACCCAGCAGATCGGCGCGGTGGATGCGGTGGTGTCGCTGGGCGTGGGTGCGCTACCGCCGGCGCTGATATTGCCGGGCCTGTTCCTGATCGCTGGGTTCCTGTCGTTGGCGATAGGGACTTCCATGGGTACCATCGCCGCGGTCGCGCCGATAGCACTGGGCGTTTCCGACGCGGCCGGAATCGACCGCGCGCTGGTGATCGGCGCGGTCATCGGCGGCGCCACTTTCGGCGACAACCTCTCGGTGATTTCCGATACCGCCATCGCCGCCGCGCGCACCCAGGGTTGCAGCGTGCGCGACAAGTTCCGCGAGAACCTCAAGATCGCATTGCCCGCGGCGGCGTTGACCCTGGTCGTGCTGGCCATGGTCGGCGACGCATCGCCGGTCGTGCAGATGGAGCAGGCCTCGCCCTGGCTGGTGCTGCCTTACGTGCTGGTGCTGGTGCTGGCGGTGATCGGGTTGGACGTGCTGGTGGTGTTGAGCATCGGCCTGGTGGTAGCCGGGTTGTCCGGTTATTTCATCGGCCAGGACTACGGCGTGGCCGACTTCGGCAACGACATCTACGCGGGCTTCGAGAGCGTGGTGGAAATCACCTTGCTGGCCTTGTTCATCGGCGGGCTCGGCGCCTTGATCAAGGCCAGCGGCGGATTGGCCTGGCTGGCCGCGCAGATATCCCGCATCGCCCGCGGCAACAGCGGCCGGCGCACCGGGGAATGGAGCATCGCGGCGCTGGCCTCGGTCACCGATGTGTTCACCGCCAACAACACGGTCGCCATCCTGATCAGCGGCAGCGTGGCGCGCGATATCGCCGAGCGTCACGACGTGCCGCGCGCACGGGCGGCAAGCCTGCTGGATATCTTCGTCTGCAGCGTGCAGAGCCTGCTGCCTTACGGCGCGCAGATCTTGCTGGCCGCATCGCTGGCCGGGCTGTCGCCGCTGGTGCTGGTGGGCAAGGCCCATTATTGCTGGCTACTTGCCGCGGTGACCGTGGTGTTCATGCTGTTGCCCGGGAAACGGCGGGCGCTGGCCGCGGCGGGCGACGAAGCCTGAAACCAGGAAGCCTGGAACAAGGAAGCCTGGAATGAAAAACGGGGCGCGATGCGCCCCATTCCGATTCCGGCAGTACGAAGGATGCGTCAGCGCGAATTGAGTTTCGACAACAGGCGCAGGAACTCGATATACAGCCAGACCAGCGTGACCATCAGGCCGAAGGCGCCGTACCACTCCATGTATTTCGGCGCGCCTTGTTCGACGCCGTTTTCGATGAAGTCGAAGTCCAGGACCAGGTTCAGCGCCGCGATCACGATCACGAACAGGCTGAAGCCGATGCCGACGATGCCCGATTCATGGATCAGCGGGATGTTGACGCCGAAGAAGCCCAGCACGATGCTCGCCAGGTAGACTAGGGCGATGCCGCCGGTGGCCGCGACCACGCCCAGCTTGAAGTTCTCGGTCGCCTTGATCAGGCCGCTGCGGTAGGCCATCAGCAGGGCGAACAGGGTGCCGAAGGTCAGCAGCACGGCCTGGAAGACGATGCCGTCGAAACGCAGCTCGTACACCGCCGAGATCGAGCCCAGGAAGAAGCCTTCCACCAGCGCGTACAGCGGCGCGGTGACCGGCGCCCAGGTCTTCTTGAACACGGTGACCATGGCCAGGATGAAGCCGCCGATCGCGCCACCCAGCATGTAGCCGGTCGCCGCCGGGGCCACGGCCTCGGCCGCGCCGTTTGCGCCCATGAGGAGGGATTGGTTCCAGGCGAAGGCGGCGGTCAGCACGCTCAGCAGCAACAGGATGCCGGTCTTGTTGACCGTGCCGTTCAGGCTCATTGCCCCGGCATCGCGGGAAACCACCGCGCCGCTGCCAAGGTCGAGGAAAGTGGATTCTTTGAGTGCCGGATTGCCGCTGCGGATCATGGGTTTCCTCGTTGGGGTGTACGGACTGCAGTCCACTGAATGTGAGGATAGCCTATCGACGAATCAAGTCGCCGGGTTTGACAGGGCCGGCGCAGGTTCCGACAATACGCGGCCTTGTTGGCCTGCACGGCATCGCGGGGGCCGAGTCGGGGTATAGCGCAGTCTGGTAGCGCATCTGGTTTGGGACCAGAGGGTCGGGGGTTCGAATCCCTCTACCCCGACCACTTCAGGTGCCGACCCTGGATAGGATGTCCAACGGCTGGATGCGACAATCCCGGACCGGGCGCCCGTAGCTCAACCGGATAGAGCACCGGCCTTCTAAGCCGGCGGTTACAGGTTCGAGTCCTGTCGGGCGCGCCACTGCGGTATGTTGTCGTTGTAGTTCGCGTTTTATATATGGTGGATGTAGCTCAGTTGGTTAGAGCACCGGATTGTGATTCCGGGGGTCGCGGGTTCAAATCCCGTCTTCCACCCCATATCGAGAAAGAGTCGTGGCGGGTTCCTGATCCGGCCGCGGCTTGTTACAATCTCCACACAGTTTCAGGGCTGTTAGCTCAGTTGGTAGAGCAGTTGACTCTTAATCAATAGGTCGAAGGTTCGAATCCTTCACAGCCCACCAAACCCGAAGCGCCCGGTCATCCCGGGCGCTTTTTTTGTGGCCGGAGAGACCGGTGGCCCGGTCGACGGATACAATGGCGACGGACCAGCGAAAGTGGCGGAATTGGTAGACGCACCAGATTTAGGTTCTGACGGGTAATCCCCGTGGGGGTTCGAGTCCCCCCTTTCGCACCGCGCCGCGGCTAAACCCAGTCGCGATAATGCTGAACGCGCCGCAGCGCGCCCTGATTCGTAAGTGGCGAGCGTTTGCGGTTTGCCGTCCGTAAGCTGATTCACAAGGTGTCGAACGCGCCGCAGCTTGCCCGATATCAGACAGCGGGCGCTTGCCGCCATGGTCAGGCCCGGCGCGCCGCAGCACCACAACCCCATGCGGCGAGCCTTTTCGGCCACAAAGCCCGCTCCCACGCTGGCAGCCAGCCCCGTAATCGGCGAAACTATTGCGTTGCGCCGGGGTCGCACCAGTCCTGAGACTGGGCATCTTCCGCCAACCAGATCATCAACATCGTGCTACGAGCCGTCTCGTGGCCGCAGGAGTCAGTGGATATGCAAGTTTCCGTCGAATCGCTCGGCAACCTCGAGCGCCGCATGAGCTTCACCCTTCCGGCCGAGCGCCTGGATACCCATATCGGCGGTCGCCTGCGCGAACTGGCCCGCACCGCGCGCATCAAGGGCTTCCGCCCCGGCAAGGTGCCGCAGAAAGTGATCGAACAGCGTTACGGACAGCAGGTCCGCAGCGAAGCCTTGAACGGATTGCTGCGCGAGACCTTCGACTCGGCAGTGCGCGAGCAATCGCTGCAGCTGGCCGGCAACCCGCGCCTGGAGCCGGCCGGTACCGGTGAGCTGGAGTGGGTGGCCACGTTCGAAGTGGTGCCGGATTTCGGCGAAATCGACATGTCCAAGCTCAACGTGACCCGGCACACGGCCGAAGTCACCGAGGCCGACATCGACCAGATGATCGAGAACCTGCGCCTGCAGCGCCGCACCTTCCAGCCGGTGCAGCGCGCAGCCCAGCAGGGCGATCGCGTGGCCCTGGAAACCTGGTCGCAGGCCGGCGACGAGCGCCTGCCTGCCGAGGGCGTCGAGAAGGGTGCCACCCTGATCGGCTCGGGGGTCATGTACAGCGGCATCGAGAATGCGCTGGTGGGCATGTCCAAGGGCGAGGAAAAGGACATCACCGTCGATTTCCCGGCCGACTGGCGCGTGGCCCAGCTGGCCGGTCGCCAGGTGCATGTGTATTTGAAGGCCACCGAGGTTTCCGAGTCGGTGATGCCGGAAGTGGACAAGGAATTCGCCAGGAGTTTCGGCGTGAAGGGCGGCGACCTGGAGCAGTTCCGCGGCGATATCCGCAGCAACCTGGAGCGCGAACTCAAGGGCGCCTTGATGACCCGTCTGCGTCGTGAAGTGGGCGAACAGTTGATCGCAGCCTATTCGCACGTGGAAATGCCGCCGCGCCTGGTCGAGAACGAGGCCAGGGCGATGGTCCAGCAGACCGTGGAACAGGCCCAGCGCAATGGTCAGAACGTGCAGGTTCCGGCCGATGCCCACCAGGGCTTCATGGATCCTGCCCGCAAGCGGGTTCTCGTCGGCCTGCTGGTCGGCGAGGTCGCGCGCAGCAACCAGCTGCGCCTGGATCCCAAGCGCCTGAACGAGACGCTGCGCCTGATCGCCTCGACCTACGAAGAGCCCGAGCAGGTCATTGAGTTGTACCGCAACGATCCCCAGTTGATGAGTGGGCTGCAGAACCGCGTGATGGAAGAGCAGGTGATCGACTGGATCGCCGAGCGCGCCCAGCACACCGAACAGGCGCTGTCTTTCCAGGAAGCCATCCGCCAGTAAGCAAAGGCCAGCCCAGTCCAGGGCCCGGGTGCGCGCATCCGGGCTTTCCCGCCCTCAACCAGGTCCGATACTTCTTATGAGCAATATCCAGCCCCAAGCCCTGAACCTGGTCCCGATGGTGGTCGAACAGACCAGCCGCGGCGAGCGGGCCTACGACATCTATTCGCGCCTGCTCAAGGAACGCGTGATCTTCCTGGTTGGCGGCGTCGACGACCACGTCTCCAACGTCATCGTCGCGCAGATGCTGTTCCTGGAAGCCGAGAATCCCGAAAAGGACATCAGTTTCTACATCAACTCGCCGGGTGGCGTGGTTACCGCCGGCATGGCCATCTACGACACCATGCAGTACATCAAGCCCGACGTGAGCACGATCTGCGTCGGCCAGGCCTGCAGCATGGGCGCGTTGCTGCTTTCCGCCGGTGCCGCAGGCAAGCGTTATGCGCTGCCCAACTCGCGGGTGATGATCCACCAGCCGTCGGGCGGCTCCCAGGGCCAGGCCACGGATATCGATATCCAGGCCCGCGAGATCCTGGCCATGCGCGCCCGCCTGAACGAGATCATGGCCAAGCACACCGGCCAGTCGCTGGAGACCATCGCACGGGACACCGAACGCGACAATTTCAAGAGTGCCGCCGACGCGGTCGCCTACGGCCTGGTCGACCAGGTCCTGGAACGGCGTCCGGACGACTCCATCCAGGCCGGCTGAGCAAGTTGACGAAGCCGCTGAAAGCCCCGCGATATAACGTTTCCACCCATTTCCGGCCCGCGCCCACATCGCGCGGCCGGAACTGCTATTCTCAAACCGAACACCCGCTCGACGGGTCGGGTGACTGGACAACCGAAGCATGAGCGAAGACCGGCAAAGCCGTTCCGGCGACAGCAACAAGATCCTCTACTGTTCGTTCTGCGGCAAAAGCCAGCATGAAGTCCGCAAGTTGATCGCGGGCCCGAGCGTGTTCATCTGCGATGAATGCGTGGAGCTGTGCAACGACATCATCCGCGAGGAACTCGAGGAAAAGGCGCAGTCCGCACGCAGCAGCCTGCCCAAGCCGCGCGAGATCCTGGAAGTGCTGGACCAGTACGTGATCGGCCAGCAGCGCGCCAAGCGCACCCTCGCCGTGGCCGTGTACAACCACTACAAGCGCATCGAGAGCCGCAGCAAGAACGACGAGGTCGAGCTGGCCAAGTCGAACATCCTGCTCGCCGGTCCGACCGGTTCGGGCAAGACGTTGCTGGCCGAAACCCTCGCGCGCCTGCTCAATGTGCCGTTCACCATCGCCGACGCCACCACCCTGACCGAAGCCGGTTACGTGGGCGAGGACGTCGAGAACATCATCCAGAAGCTGTTGCAGAAGTGCGACTACGACGTAGAAAAGGCGCAGCAGGGCATCGTCTACATCGACGAGATCGACAAGATCTCGCGCAAGAGCGAGAACCCGTCGATCACCCGCGACGTGTCCGGCGAAGGCGTGCAGCAGGCGCTGCTGAAGCTGATCGAAGGCACCGTGGCCAGCGTGCCGCCGCAGGGCGGTCGCAAGCACCCGCAGCAGGAATTCCTGCAGGTCGACACCAAGAACATCCTGTTCATCTGCGGCGGCGCGTTCGCCGGCCTGGACAAGATCATCCAGCAGCGCTCCACCGAGGCCAGCGGGATTGGTTTCGGCTCGAAGATCAAGAGTTCCACGATCAAGGCCGAGATGGGCAAGGTGCTGTCGGAAGTCGAGCCCGAGGACCTGATCAAGTTCGGCCTGATCCCGGAATTCGTCGGCCGCCTGCCGGTGGTCGCCACCCTGGAGGAACTGGACGAACCGGCCCTGATCAAGATCCTGACCGAACCCAAGAACGCCATCACCAAGCAGTTCAAGAAACTGTTCGACATGGAAGGCGTGGAACTGGAGTTCCGTCCCGACGCGCTGTCGGCGATCGCGCGCAAGGCGCTCAAGCGCAAGACCGGCGCGCGCGGCCTGCGCACCATCGTCGAATCGGTGCTGCTGGACACGATGTACGACCTGCCGTCGCTGGAAAACGTCGGCAAGGTGGTGGTGGACGAATCGGTGATCGAGCACAAGTCCGAGCCGTACCTGATCTACCAGAACGTGCCGCCGCAGGCCAAGGTCGCTGCCGCCGAGTAAGTCGCCCAAGCCGTTGATCCAAAACGGCTTCCGGGTTTCCTATTGCATCCCTTCGCGGATGGCCCCATAACGGGGCCATGGTGCCTTGCACCGTCTTGTCCGCAATCTTCTGGAGCCCCCATGGCCCGTTCCGAACCCGAATTCCTCGACCTGCCGGTCCTGCCGCTGCGCGATGTCGTGGTATTCCCGCACATGGTCATCCCTCTGTTCGTCGGGCGCGACAAATCCATGCGCGCGCTGGAGCAGGCGATGGAAGCGGACAAGCGCATCCTGCTGCTGGCGCAGAAGTCCGCCGAAACCGACGACCCGACCGCCGCCGACCTGTATTCGATCGGCACGCTTGCCCAGGTGCTGCAGCTGCTGAAGCTTCCCGATGGCACGATCAAGGTGCTGGTGGAAGGCACGGCGCGCGTCGAGGTCAGCGAGGTCAGCGAGCGCGACGGCTCGCTGTACGGGCGCGGCGTGGAAATCGGCTCAAGCGATATCCGTGAAGGACGCGAAGTCGAAGCGGTCGCGCGTTCGCTGATGGGCCTGTTCGAGCAGTACGTCAAGACCAACCGCAAGCTGCCGCCGGAACTGTTGCAGACGCTCGCCGGCATCGACGAACCCAGCCGCCTGGCCGACACCATCGCCGCGCACCTGGGCGTGCGTCTGAGCGACAAGCAACGATTGCTGGAAACGCTTGAAATCGGCGACCGGCTGGAACTGCTGGTGGGTTTCGTCGATGGCGAAATCGATGTGCAGCAACTGGAAAAGCGCATCCGCGGCCGGGTCAAGTCGCAGATGGAGAAGAGCCAGCGCGAGTACTACCTCAATGAGCAGATGAAGGCGATCCAGAAGGAACTGGGCGAACTGGACGACGCGCCCAACGAACTGGAGGACCTGGCCCGCAAGGTCGCCGAGGCGGGCATGCCCAAAGCGGTCGAGACCAAGGCGAAGAACGAGCTGAGCAAGCTCAAGCAGATGTCGCCGATGTCGGCCGAAGCCGCCGTCGTGCGCAACTACCTGGACTGGTTGCTCGGCGTGCCGTGGAAGAAGCGCACCAAGATCCGCAAGGACCTGAAGGTCGCGCAGGACACGCTGGACGCCGACCATTACGGCCTGGAGAAAGTGAAGGAGCGCATCCTGGAATATCTCGCGGTGCAATCGCGGGTGACCAAGATGAAGGGCGCTATCCTGTGCCTGGTCGGGCCGCCTGGCGTGGGTAAGACCTCGCTCGGGCAGTCGATCGCCAGGGCCACCAACCGCAAGTTCGTGCGCATGTCGCTGGGCGGTGTGCGCGACGAGGCCGAGATCCGTGGCCACCGTCGTACCTATGTCGGTTCCATGCCCGGCCGCATCGTGCAGAACCTCAACAAGGCCGGCAGCAGGAACCCGCTGTTCCTGCTGGATGAAATCGACAAGATGTCGATGGATTTCCGCGGCGACCCGTCTTCCGCGTTGCTGGAAGTGCTGGATCCGGAACAGAACAACACGTTCAACGACCACTACCTGGAAGTCGACCTGGACCTGTCCGAAGTCATGTTCGTGGCCACGTCCAATACGCTCAACATCCCCGGCCCGCTGCTGGACCGCATGGAAGTGATCCGCATCCCCGGCTACACCGAGGAAGAAAAGCTCAACATCGCCGAACGCTATCTGGTTCCCAAGCAGTTGAAGGCCAATGGCCTGAAGCCCGAGGAACTGAAGATCGCCGAAAGCGCGATCCGCGACATCGTGCGCTATTACACGCGCGAATCCGGCGTGCGCAACCTCGAGCGCGAGATCGCCAAGATCTGCCGCAAGGTGGTGAAGGAGATCGCGCTGGCGGGTCCGCAGCCCGCGAAGAAGAAGGTCGCCGCGATCAGCGTCACCTCGAAGAACCTTGAGAAATACCAAGGCGTGCGCCGCTTCGACTACGGCCGCGCCGAAGAGCAGAACGAGATCGGCCTGGTCACCGGCCTGGCCTGGACCGAAGTCGGCGGCGACCTGCTGCAGATCGAAGTCAGCCTGGTTCCCGGCAAGGGCGGACTGACCCTGACCGGCCAGTTGGGCGATGTGATGAAGGAGTCGGCGTCCGCGGCCCTGTCGGTCGTGCGCTCGCGCGCCGAAAGCCTGGGCATCGACACCGACTTCCTGCAGAAACAGGATGTGCACCTGCACGTGCCCGACGGCGCCACGCCCAAGGACGGCCCCAGCGCCGGTATCGCCATGGCCACCGCTTTGGTATCCACGTTGACCAAAAATCCAGTGCGGGCCAACGTCGCCATGACCGGCGAAATCACCCTGCGTGGACGCGTCTCGGCGATCGGCGGGCTGAAGGAGAAGCTGTTGGCAGCGATCCGCGGTGGCATCACCACGGTGATCATCCCGGAGGAGAACCGAAAGGATCTCGCCGACATCCCGGCCAACGTCACCCAGGGGATGAAGATCGTGCCGGTGCGCTGGATCGATGAAGTACTGGATCTCGCGCTTGAGCGGCCGTTGACGCCTGCCGCGTCGGGCGGCGGCGAAAAATTGCCCGTGCGCGGGACCGGCAAGGAGTCCGTGCAACCCGATCTCAAGCATTGATCCTGCCTTTGGGCAAGTGCTGAAAAACCCGCAAAACCCGCGCCGTTATTGGCTTTTCGGGTTGCGCGGGGTTTTCGTCGCTGGTATAACTGCGTCACCCGCTGGCGCCCGATTCCATGACGCGCTTCACGGCACACCTCGTCGGATGATCCCCAGACTGCACCGCTGGGCAAATTCGATCACTCATTCCGCGGCATCGCCGCACAGGGAGTTTCTACATGAACAAAACCGATTTGATCGAAGCCGTTTCCGAGGGCGCGGACCTGAGCAAGGCCGACGCCGCCCGGGCCGTTGACGCCGTGATTGGCTCCATCACCAAGGCGCTCAAGAAAGGCGACAGCGTGACCGTGGTGGGCTTCGGTACCTTCCAGGTACGCGAACGCGCCGCCCGCACCGGCCGCAACCCCAAGACCGGGGACACCATCAACATCGGTGCTTCGAAAAATCCTGCATTCAAGGCTGGTAAGGCCCTGAAGGATGCCGTAAACTAACTGGCTACCGCCGGTGCTTTGGCATCGGCTCAGCACCTGGGTGCTTAGCTCAGCGGTAGAGCGTCTCCCTTACACGGAGAGGGTCGGGGGTTCGAAACCCTCAGCACCCACCACCTTCGGGTGATGCAAAGAGTTCTTCAAAGCGGAGTGGTAGTTCAGTTGGTTAGAATGCTGGCCTGTCACGCCGGAGGTCGCGGGTTCGAGTCCCGTCCACTCCGCCATATTTGAGCCGAAAGGGCGCCGCAAGGCGCCCTTTCTGTTTGGGATGCCGGCCCCTGCAATACGCACATCCGGTCCGGGATGCCGCGCTGGGCGTGCCTCCGGTTTTGGGATCGGCCGAAGCGCGCTAAACTGCGCGGCTTACGTAACCGGGCCCGACTCTCCGATGCTGCAGAAACTCCGCGACAAGACTTCCGGCTGGATCGCCACCGCCGTACTCGGTTTGCTTATCGTTCCCTTCGCCTTCGTCGGCGTGAACGAATACATGGGTGGGGGTTCCGACAGCACGGTGGCCAAGGTCGAGGCTCCGCCGGCCTGGTGGCATTCCGCGCCGCATTGGTGGCCGCTGTCGATGCTCTGGCAGCACGAGGAAGTCACCCAGGAGGAATTCCGTGCCGGCTTCGAACAGGCTCGCCAGCAACAGCGGCAGGCGCTGGGCGACAATTTCGATCCGCGCGATTTCGAAACCCTGGATAACAAGCTGAAGGTGCTCGACCAGCTGGTCGATCGCAAGGTCCTGCAACTGGCCGCCAAGCGTGCCGGCATCCAGGTCAGCGACGCGGCGGTGCGCAAGACGATCGCCGAGGAACCGGCGTTCCAGGTGGACGGCAAGTTCGATCCCGCGCGCTACACCCAGATGCTGGCCACGCAGACTCCCGCGTTGACCCCGGTCCAGTTCCAGAAGGACCAGCGCGACAGGTTGCAGTTGGCGTTGATCCCGCAGGGCATCGCCGATTCCGGTTTCGCCACCAGCAAGGAGCTCGATCGTTTGATCAGGCTGCTGGGCGAAACCCGCGACATCACCATCGCCGCGTTGCCGCCGGCTCCGGCCGACGACACTCCGGTGACCGATGCGCAGATCAAGGCGTGGTACGACGGCCATGCGGCCGATTTCAAGCAGGGCGAGTCGGTCACGCTGGAATACGTCGACGTCGATGGTGCGACCCTGGCCAATACTGCCGCGCCGGCCGACGAAGCCGCTTTGCGCAAGCGCTACGAAGACGAAAAATCGCGCTTCATGAGCCCCGAGCAGCGCCTGGCTTCGCACATCCTGGTCGCGGTGCCCGCCGGTGCCGATGCGGCGACGCAGAAGGCCGCGGAACAGAAGGCGGCCACGCTGGCAGCGCAGGCCAGACAGCCGGGTGCGGATTTCGCCGCATTGGCCAAGGCCAATTCCGACGACGCCGGCTCCAAGGCGGGCGGTGGCGATCTCTCCTGGGTCGCGCACGATGGAACCATGGTCAAGCCCTTCGAGGATGCGTTGTTCGCCATGCAGGCCGGGCAGATCAGCGATCCGGTGAAGACCGATTTCGGCTACCACGTGCTGCAACTGCGCGAGATCAGGCCGGGCCATGGCAAATCCTTCGAGGAAGTCCGCGATGAACTTGCCCGCGAACAGGCCGAAGCCGATGGCGAGCGCGCCTACAACGACCTGGCCGGGCGCCTGGTCAACGAAGTATTGAAGAACCCCACCGCGCTCGGCCCCGCGGCCAAAGCGGTCGGCTTGCCGGTGCAGCGGATCGGGCCGTTCTCGCGGGCCACCGCGTCGGGCATCGCCGCCAATCCCGCGGTGTTGCGCGCGGCGTTCTCCGATGCGCTGGTGCAGGACGGCACGGCCAGCGACCCGATCGAGGTCGGACCCAAGCACAGCGTGGTGATCCGCGTGCTCCAGCACACCCCGGAACAGGCGCAACCGCTGGCACAGGTGCGCGATGCGGTGATCGCCGCGATCCGCGCCGACCGCAGCGCCAAGGCCGCTGAAGCGGCGGCGGATGCGATCCTGGCCCGCATCGCCAAGGGCGAAACCCTGAAGGACATCGCCACTGCCGACAAGCTGCAGTCCGGCGAGTTGCCGGGCGTGCCGCGTGGCGCGCCGATGCCGTCGCCGGAAATCAACGCGGCTGTTTTCTCCGTGCAGAAGCCCGCTGCCGGCAAGGTGACGGCCGGCAAGGCCAGGATGGAAACCGGGGCCTACGCGGTTTTCGTGGTGAGCAAGGTCAACGAAGGCGATCTGTCCAAGATCACGCCTGAGGAACGCATGGGTTTGCAGCAGCAGGTGATGCAGATGGAAGGCGGCACCGCGGTCGATGCGTTCGTCGCCGCGCTGCGCAAGCAGTACCGGATCACGCGCCGGGAAGACCAGCTGTAACCGGCGATTCCGGCGGTCGACAGCCCTGCGTCCACAAAAAAGCCCGGCAGCCGCCGGGCTTTTTCCATTCCAGAACCATGCCGGTCCGGGAAAGCACTCAGTCCTCGCCGATCCCGGTCATGCCCAGGATGTTGTAGCCGGCATCGACATAGGTCACTTCGCCGGTCACGCCGGCGGCCAGGTCCGAGCAGAGGAACGCGCCGACGTTGCCGACGTCCTCGATGGTCACCGTGCGGTGCAACGGCGCGTATTGCTCGACATGGCCAAGGATCTTGCGGAAGCCGGCGATGCCGGAGGCGGCCAGGGTCTTGATCGGGCCGGCCGAGACCGCGTTGACGCGGATGCCGTCGCGGCCCAGGTCCAGCGCCAGGTAGCGTGTGGTCGCCTCCAGACTGGCCTTGGCCACGCCCATCACGTTGTAGTTCTGCAGCGCGCGCTCCGCGCCCAGGTAGGTGAGCGTCAGCAGCGCGCCGTTGCGGCCTTTCATGAAAGGCCGCGCGGCCTTGGCCAGCGCGGCGAACGAGTACGCGGAGATGTCGTGGGCCAGGGCGAAGTTCTCGCGGGTCAGGCCGTCGAGGAACTGGCCGGCGATGGCTTCGCGCGGGGCGAAAGCGATGGCATGGACCAGGATGTCGAAGCCGTCGCCCCAGTGCTTGCCGACTTCATCGAAGCAGGCGGCGATCTGTTCATCGCTGGCCACGTCCAGCGGCGCGACGAACTTGCCGCCGTATTCCGCGGCGGCCTTCTCCACGCGGGTCTTGAGCTTGTCGTTCTGGTAGGTGAAGGCCAGTTCGGCGCCTTCGCGGTGCATGGCCTCGGCGATGCCCGAGGCGATGGAACGTTCGCTGGCGATGCCGGTGATGAGTGCGCGCTTGCCTTGCAGGAAACCCATGGATTCTCTCGATTGTTGAGCAACGGCTCCATTTTGCCATCTTTCGCCGCCCGACTTGCCGCATGTACCACTGCAGCTATTTGCCGATGCCGTCGCCTTCCAGTTGCAGGACCATGCCGGGTTGCAGGATGGCGCTGCTGGCCAGGCCATTGCGGGCCAGCAACTGCTGCGGCCGCATGCCGTAGCGGCGGGCGATGGTCCAGGCCGATTCGCCGCGGCGCACGGTATGGGAAAGCGCACTTCCGGTGCTCTTGGCGGCAATGGGCCGCACCGGTGTCGGTGCGGCGGAGCTGCCGGAGGGTGCAGCTTGTGCAACCGCCGTGTCCGCAATGTAGGACATGGCTTCCTTGCCGGCCGGGGCCAGCACCCGCAAGGGCTTTCCGCCACGCGAAAAACCCGTGGCAAGTGCGGGATTCAGCCGCTGCAACAGGGCGCTGTCGTGGCCCTGGCGCCGGGCCCAGGCATCCAGGTTGGCGATATCGGCGGGCAGGACCTGCGAGGCCAGGCGCGGCACCGGCCGGTCCAGGGTGCGCATCCACTCCTCGCGATCGTCGGCCTGCTGGAAGATGCAGGCCAGCGCATGCAGTTTTTCCACGTAGGCATAGGTGATGCCCGACAATCCGGGCAATTGCGCGGGTTTCGCATTCTGCGCATTCATGCCGGCACGGCGCATCGATTGCAGGATGCGATATTCGCCGGCGTTGTAGCCCATTACCGCCAACCGCCAGTCGCCGCCGAACATGCCATTGAGGGTCTTGAGGTAACGGACGGCGGCCTGGGTCGATTCCACCGGCGACAAACGCCCATCGTAGCCATTGCGCATGGCCACGCCGTGGTTGCGCGCGGTGATGCCGATGAACTGCCACAGGCCCGCGGGACCGCTGGCGCTGCGCGCGCCCGGCTTGTAGCCGCTTTCCACGAACGGGATCAAAGCGAATTCGGTAGGCAGGTCGGCTTCGCGCAGCGCGTCCACCACGTAGCCGAACAAGGGCAGCAGGTCGTCATTGGTCCGCGCCAGCCGTACCGGCGCCTGGCTGAAGTGCTTTTTCCAGCGCACGCTGGTGGCGGCCGCGTTGCATTCGGGTTCGGCCAGGCCGGCGCGGAAGCTTTCGTAGATCTGGCGGCCATTGCGCTGGCTGGGAGCGGGCTTGGGAACAGGCACCGATTCCAGTTCGATCGGCGGATTTTCGGGCAGGGAAGCGGCTGCGGCCACCATCACTACCGGAGGAGGCGTGCCCGCTTGCTGATTCGCTGTGTCGGCTGCAAGCGATCCGCCCGCCCATCCACACGCGCACAGCAACAACCAGGCGCCACGGCAACGCCGGGTCATGCGCGGAAGCCGTCTTTCCAGCGCCGCAATTCGGCGAAAGTCTCGACCCGGTCCGCGGGTTCGCGATCCAGCCGCGTGGCAACGGCCGCGTGGATCGCAGGCGCGTCCACGCGCAGGAACGGATTGGTGGCCAGCTCGGTGGCGAGGGTGGAAGGCAGGGTGGGGCGTCCGGCGTTGCGCATGGCTTGGGCTTCCTCGGTGCGGCGACGCAGGGCGTCGTTGGCGGGGTCCACGGCCCGGGCGAAGGCTGCGTTGGCCAAAGTGTACTCGTGGCCGCAGCATACGGCCGTGTCGCCGGGCAGGGCGGCCAGGCGCTCCAGCGACCCCAGCATCTGCGCCGGCGTGCCCTCGAACAGGCGCCCGCAGCCCATGCTGAACAGGGTATCCCCGCAGAACAAATGCCCTGCGGCCCCGTGGAAGGCGATATGGCTCAGGGTATGCCCGGGCACGGCCAGTACGCTGAAATCCCAGCTGTTCAGCTGGAAGCGGGAGCCTTCGCCGACCCGTTCGGTGGCATGCGGAATGCGCGGATCGTCGGGGGCGAACACCGGCAGGGTCGGCCAGCGCTCGCGCAGCGCGGCCACGCCGCCGCAGTGGTCGGGGTGATGGTGGGTGAGCAGTACCCCGGCCGGCCACAGGCCCAGGTCGCTGGCGGCCAGGACCGGCGCGGCATCGCCCGGATCCACGATCACGGCGTTGCCCTCGTCGTCGACCAGGGCCCAGATGTAGTTGTCTTCGAAGGCGGTCAGTGCGGTCAGACGCATCGGTGGTTACCGGGAAGAAGGGGAGAGCCGACAGGGCGGCGGAAGAAGGCGTCCTCTACAATTCCGAACATGCCCGTCCTGCAGATCAGCCGTCAACCCGATGCCCTAGCCTGGTTCGACAGCGTACGCGGCCAGCCCCTGCTGGCAGCGGAACAGGTGCTGATTGCAGCAGCCATGGCCTCGCGCCCGGCCCAGCAGCCCTGGTTGTGGCTGGCCCCGCAGGCCCCAGGGCCCGGCATCCCCGAACTGCCGCGACGGACCCTGGTCCTGGATCGCCGGCAGGACGGCTTTTCCGGCAGTCTGCGCTGCGGCCTGCCACTGCCGCTGCCCAACGAATCGATCGGCAACCTGATCGTGCAGCACGCGCTCGACGATGGCATGGACGGATTGCTGGACGAATGCGCCCGGGTGCTGGAGCCGGGCGGACGGCTATGGCTGTTCACCCTCAACCCCTGGAGCCCGTATCGCGCGCGCTGGCGGCACAGCGGCCTGGTGGCACGCGATCCCCAGGCCTGGCGCGGGGCCTTGCGCAGTCTTGGCCTGCAGCCCCGCATGGGCGGGATGGGTTACCTGGGCCCGATCTGGCGTATGGCCAGCGGCCCGGCGGATCTGGCGAAACCCCGATCCAGCCGCCTGCGTGCCGCCTGCGTGCTGGAATTCGAGAAACGCAGCGCCGCCCTTGTTCCTCCCGCACCGGTCACCCGCCAATGGCAGGCCGGCGCCACTCCCGCATGAGCCAGGCGCGATCCAGCCCCTGCGCGATCCAACCCCATGAAAGAAGGCGACCAATGAAAGAAGTGGAAATCCATACCGACGGCTCCTGTCTGGGCAATCCAGGCCCAGGCGGATGGGCGGCGGTGCTGCGCTACCAGGGGCGCGAACGCGAACTGTCCGGCGGCGAAGCGCTGACCACCAACAACCGCATGGAACTGATGGGCGCGATCATGGCCCTGGAAACGCTGAGCGAACCCTGCCGCATCGTCCTGCACACCGATTCGCAATACGTGCGCCAGGGCATCACCGAGTGGATGGCCAACTGGGTGCGCCGCAACTGGAAGACGGCCGGCGGCAGCCCGGTCAAGAACCGCGACCTGTGGGAACGCCTGCATGCGGCCAACCAGCGGCACACGGTCGAGTGGCGCTGGGTCAAGGGCCATTCGGGCAATCCCGACAACGAGCGCGTCGACCTACTGGCTCGCGATGCGGCGATCCGCTGCCGCGACCTGGCTCCTGCGGGATGAGCATGCCGATGAACATGCCGGTCCTCGAAACCGGGCGCTTGAAAATCCGCCCGCTGTCGGTGGACGGCGACAGCGATGCGATGTTCATCAATCGCCTGCTCAACGAACCCAGCTTCCTGCAGAACATAGGAGACCGCGGCGTCCACAGCCTGCAGGATGCGCGCGCCTACCTGTCGAAAGGCCCGATGGCCAGCTATGCCGCCAACGGTTTCGGCCTGTGCCGCATCGAGCTGAAGGAAAACGGCGCGACCGCGGGAATGTGCGGACTGGTGAAGCGCGCGACGCTGGACGATGTCGACCTGGGTTATGCGCTGTTGCCTGAATACTGCGGCCATGGATATGCGGTGGAAGCGGGTGCGGCGGTGCTGGCCGACGCGCACTCCAGACTCGGCCTGCAGCGGGTCGTCGCCATCACCGATCCACGCAACGAAGGTTCCATCCGCGTGCTCGAGCGGCTAGGTTTCCACTTCGAAAAAAGGGTGCGCCTGACAGCCGACGACATCGAGCTCAAGCTGTTCGCACGGGAGGCCGCAAGGTAAGCTGAAGGCATGCGTCAGATCATCCTCGACACCGAAACCACCGGCCTGGAATGGAAGAAGGGCAATCGCGTGGTCGAAATAGGCTGCGTCGAACTGCTGGAACGGCGGCCTACCGGGAATACCTACCACCAGTACATCAATCCGCAGCGCGAATTCGAACAGGGCGCGGCCGAAGTCACCGGCCTCAGCCTGGAATTCCTGGCCGACAAGCCCTTGTTCGCCGACATCGCCGACGATTTCCTCGCCTTCATCGACGGAGCCGAACTGATCATCCACAACGCGACCTTCGATATTGGTTTCCTCGACTACGAGCTGTCGCTGCTGGGCGAGCGCTATGGACGCATGCGCGACCGCGTGCAGGTGGAGGATTCGCTGCTGATGGCGCGCCAGCGTTTCCCCGGGCAGCGCAACTCGCTGGATGCGTTGTGCAAGCGCCTGGGCGTGGACAACGCCCACCGCCAGTTGCACGGCGCGCTGCTCGATGCGCAGTTGCTGTGCGAGGTGTACCTGTACATGACCGCAGGGCAGGGCGAGATCGGCTTCGGCGGCGACGAGTCTTCGCAACAGACTGCGGTAATGCCGGCTTTCTCGATTCCCGCGCAGGGTGCGCGTCCGCGCGTACTGGTCAGCCCGGCCGAGCTGGCTGCCCACGAATCGCGCCTGGCCGTGCTGCGCAAGAAATCAGGCGACAAATGCCTGTGGGATTTGCCTCTGTAGGAGCGGGCCTTGCCCGCGATGCTCTTGCGTGGCCTGAGGAATGTACGACCCGAGGGAAAGCATCGCGGGCAAGGCCCGCTCCTACGGGGACGTCAGTGGCAACGCACCAGGATCGCGGTGACGTTGTCCGAGCCACCCCCGTCCAGCGCCGCGGCGATCAGCGTATCCACGCATTCCTGCGCGCTGCAGTCGTCGTGGCGCAGGGTGCCGGCGATGCCCTGGTCGTCCACTTCCTCGGTCAGGCCGTCGCTGCACAACAGCAGCTGCATGCCGGGCTTCAGTTCGCCGGTCATGGTTTCCACGTTGAGGTGGTTGGGGTCGGTCACGCCCAAGGCCTGGGTGACCACGTTGCGGTGCGGGTGGGAGCGCGCCTGTTCGTTGGTCAGCGAGCCCTGCGCGATCAATTCCTGCACGTAGCTGTGGTCCTGGCTGAGCTGGGCCAGGTTGCCGTCGCGCCACAGGTAGGCGCGGCTGTCGCCGACCCAGGCCACCTCGAAACGGTTGCCGTGCACGCGCGCCGCGACCACGGTGGTGCCCATGGGCAGGGTGTCGTTGCGGCGCCTGGAGGTGCGGATGATCTCTTCGTCGGCGATGCGGATGGCCTGGGCCAGGGGGGTGCCGTCGCGGATCTCGCGGACGATGGTTTCCCGGGCCAGGGCACTGGCGACTTCGCCGCAGGCGTGTCCGCCCATGCCGTCGGCGACCAGCCACAAACCCAGCTCGCTGTCGCCGTAATAGGTGTCTTCATTCAAGTCGCGGCGCAGGCCCACGTGGGTGAGGTGTCCGAATTCGATCATGGCGCCCTGTTGGTCTGAATCCGATTGTCCGTATCGGTCTCAACGGAATGATCGCGGGGAAACGGACAGGCGGCAAGGTTTCGCGGGTTCGCGCGCATGCGGGGGTTCAGCGGCCCGGGCATGGCGTTGTTTTACTTGTCCCGGCCCGGTCCGGCCCGTATCATGCACGCCCCCGGCTCGCTACACGGCCGGGGCGACCGGAGAGGTGGCAGAGTGGTCGAATGTACCTGACTCGAAATCAGGCGTACGTGTAAGCGTACCGTGGGTTCGAATCCCACCCTCTCCGCCAATACGCCAAGGCCCCCGCAAGGGGGCTTTTGCGTATCTGGCCATCGCTGCCGGGAAATACCGGTGCCGTTACAATCGCTGTCCCCGCAGCGAGAACCCATGCCATGTCCGAAATCCAGGCCCCCGTTTCCTTCGGCGAGCTGCTCGACAAGATCGCCATCCTGCAGATCAAGTCCGAGCGCATGAACGACGAAGCCAAGCTGGCGAATGTGCGCAACGAGCTGTCGGCATTGGAGACGACCTGGATGGCGCATCCCGCCGCCGGCCACAACATCGTCGATCTGCGCGCGCAGCTGAAGGCGGTCAACGAGCGCCTGTGGGTGATCGAGGACGATATCCGGGTCAAGGAAAAGGCCCAGGCTTTCGACGCCGAATTCATCAAGCTCGCGCGCAGCGTCTATTTCGAGAACGACGAACGCGCGCGGATCAAGAAGGACATCAATCTGGCGCTGGGCTCGAGCTACGTGGAAGAGAAGTCCTACCAGGACTACAAGAGCGACGCCGCTCCGCTCTGATCGCGGTTTAGGCCCGCCCGGCCAGTTGTCTGGTCAGTTTGGCCGCGGGAATGTTCCTGCAGCCATCGGGATTCTGCCCCGACCACAGGGGCGAGAAATCCCCGCTTCCTTGACGCTCGCAATACGCCCGCAGCGGCGCCATCGCTGCCGCGGCCAGGGGGAATTCGGGAGCCAGCGGATTCATCGGTCCCAGTTCGCGCATGCAGCGATTGACCAGGCCGCGTGCCGGGCGCCCGCTGAAGAGATTGGTCAGTGCCGTATGCTGGGGTCCCCCGTCCGCCAGTGCCGCGCGATGCACTGCGCTGGTGGTGGCTTCCGGACAGAGCAGGAACGCCGTACCGACCTGCACGCCGGACGCACCCAGTGCGAGTGCGGCGACGACTGCCCTGTGGTCGGCAATGCCGCCGGCGGCGATCACCGGGACGCGGACTGCGTCGACTATCCGCGGCAGCAGGGCGAAAATTCCCGATTGCCGGGTCAGGTCGTCGGAAAGGAAGTGCCCGCGATGCCCGCCGGCCTCCAGTCCCTGCGCGATCACCGCATCCACGCCGCGGGCTTCCAGCCAGCGCGCTTCTTCCACCGTGGTGGCCGTGGACAAGACCTTGCAGTCCCAGCGGCGGATCGTTTCCAGCAGGGCGTGGGAAGGCAGGCCGAAATGGAAGCTGACCACCGCCGGCCTGAATTCCTCCAGCAATTCGGCGGTTGGCGCATCGAAGGGCAGGCGTGCCGGAGTGGCCGTCAGTTGTCCGGGGTCGAGATCGAAGGCGCGATAGTAGGGTTCCAGTACTGCGCGCCACCTGGCTTCTCGCACGGGATCGGACACGGGCGTGGCGTGGCAGAAGAAGTTGAGATTGTAAGGTCGGTCGGTTTGCGCCTTGATCGCAACGAGTTCCGCGCGCAAGGCATCCGCACCCAGCATCGCGCAGGGCAGCGAGCCCAGACCTCCCGCATTCGACACAGCGACCGCCAATGCGTGGTCTTGCGAACCGGCCATCGGCGCCTGGATGATCGGCAGGTCGATGCCGAGCAGGGATTGCAGCGACATTTCGATCTCCGGTGCGGAAAACGGAACCGGGATTATGCGCGCGGATGGTCGGACACGTAGCGCTCGAATGCGGCAACCGCATCTTCCACGCCGACCAGACCCATCACGTCGTCGAACTCGATCTTCGTCCCCCAGCCGAGCTCGCTGGCCGGCTTGCCCAGGAATTTCCGCGCCGCCGCGTCGTATTTGTCCACGCAGTAACGCACGTCGGAATACGGTCCGCTGCGCAACGGGTTGCTCGCCGCATGCAGGCCCAGCACCTTGCTGCCCATGGCGTTGGCGATGTGCATCGGGCCGGAGTCGGGTGTCATCACCAGTGCGGCGCGTTCCAGCAGGGCGGGCAACTGCTTCAGCGTGTCCTTGCCGACCAGGTCCAGCACGGGTGCCTGCATGGCCGCGACGATGGCGTCGGTGGTGCTGCGCTCGAGCTCGCTGCGGCCGCCGCACAACACGATTCGCCAACCCTTCGCTGCCGCATGGTCGGCGACGGCGGCGTAGCGATCCGGATACCAGTTGCGGCGCACATGGCTGGAACAGGGCGAGATCATCAGGGTCGGGGCGCCATCGTCGGCCCATTGCGCGCGCGCCCATTCCCGCGCCGCTTCCGGCACCGGCAGGCTCCACACGACCTCGGTCTGCTTCAGGCCCAGCGGCTCGCAGAAGCTGCCGATGGCATCGAGCACATGGATACCGGGGCGGTCGGGGATGCGTTCGTTGATGAAAAGCCCGTGCAGATCCCTGGAGCGCGTGCGGTCGTAGCCGATGCGGCGACGCGCCGGGATGAAGGCCGACAGCACGTTGGCGCGGAAGGCGACCTGCATCTGCAGCAGCGCATCGAATCCTTCCGCCGGCAGCTGCCTGCGCAGGGCGCGCATGCCGGCCAGTCCCGAGCGTTTGTCGTAGGCGTGGAAGACCACGCCGTCCAGACCATCGAGCAGCTTCTGCCCGCCCTTGTCGATGATCCAGTCGAGCCGCAGTTGCGGCCACGCCTTCTGCAGCGTGCGGACCAGGGGTACGACGTGGGTCACATCGCCGAGCGCCGACAGGCGCAGCAGGCACAGCGATAAGGGATTGATCGACAAGTGTTGTTAGACTCGGAAGATATGGTCGAATTTGACGCCACGGAATCCATGATCCCGTTCCGCGAAGGTAGCGGATTGGGAGCGATTCTGTTCGACAGCAAGCAATTGCGGCAAGCGGATCCGGAATGGTTCCTGCCGGCGAAGTGGGGCGAACGGGCCCGGCCGGTGGACAGCGGCGGCCGTGGCGGGGCCTGGTTCATCGATGCGCCTTTCGGCCCAAGCCTGTTGCGCCTGTACCTGCGCGGCGGTTGGGCGGCCCGGGTCAGCCGCGACCGGTATCTGTGGAATGGAGCCAACCGGACCCGCAGTTTCGAGGAGTTCCGCCTGACCCGCGCCCTGCTGGCCAAGGGTCTGCCGGTGCCACGCCCGATCGCCGCCAGCTATGTACGCGGGGGCATGGGTTATCGCGCCGCGATCCTGATCGAACGGCTGCCCGATGTGCGTTCGCTCGCCGACCGCGCGCAGGTCGCGGGCAAGGACGCGCCGTGGGAGGAGACCGGCCGCCTGGTCGCGCGCTTCCATCGCGCTGGGCTGGACCACGCCGATCTCAACGCGCACAACATCCTGTTCAACCCGCAGGGCAAGGGCTGGCTGATCGATTTCGATCGCGGTGCCCTGCGCATCCCGGCCACGCGCTGGCGCGAGAACAACCTGATGCGCCTGCAGCGCTCGCTGTTGAAGCTGCGCGGCTCGCGCAGCCGCGAGGAAGTGCTGCAGGACTTCGCGCGCCTGCGCCACGCCTACGACACCGCCTGGCAGCGGGGCTACTGATGGGCTGGGCATTGCGATTCCTCGGCGTGGGCAATGCCGCGGCGGTGGAGCTGGGATCGGCCAATGCCACCCTAGAGCGCGACGGCAAGCCCTGGTTGACCATCGATTGCGGCGCCGAAGGCTTGTCGGCCTATCTGGCCCATTACGGCGCGATGCCGCAGGCCCTGTTCGTCACCCATGTGCACCTGGACCACGTCGCCGGTTTCGAACGCCTGTTTGTCGCGACCTGGTTCGATCCGCAGCGGCGCGGAAAGGTGAAGCTTTACGTCCCGGCGACCGTGGTCCCGCTGCTGCACAAGCGCATCGCCGACTATCCCAACGTGCTGGCCGAGGGCGGGGTGAACTTCTGGGATGCGTTCCAGTTGATCGCGGTCGGCGATTCGTTCTGGCATGACGGCGTGCGCCTGGAAGTGTTCCCGGCGCGCCATCACTGGCCCGAGACCGCGTATTCGCTGCGCCTGCGCGGCAGCCTGGTCTGGACCGGCGATACCCGGCCGATTCCCGAGGCCCTGGCCAGATACGCGGATGCGGGGGAAGTGATCGCCCACGACTGCAGCCTGCATGGCAATCCCTCGCACAGCGGCATCGACGACCTGGAGCGCGAATACCCGGCCGAGCTGCTGCAGCGCTGCATCCTGTACCACTATGCCAGCGCCGAGGATGGCCGCGCGCTCGCGGCCCGCGGGTATCGGGTGGCGCTTCCCGGCGAAGTGGTAGCCTTGCAAGAGACGACCGCGGCCCGCATTCCTTCCCCATGAACGCAGCCCTGCAAACCACGACCTGGCCGCCGAGCGTGCCGTCGGATGCGCGTGGCCGGCCGTTGCGCGATCTGCGCCTGTCGGTGATCGAGGCCTGCAACTTCCGCTGCGGTTACTGCATGCCTGCCGACCAGGTGGCGGACGATTACGGACTGGACGCAGCTTCGCGGATGTCGTTCGACGAGATCGAGACCCTGGTGCGCGGCTTTGCCCGCCTGGGCGTCGGCAAGCTGCGTTTGACCGGTGGCGAGCCACTGTTGCGCAAGCGTCTGCCGGAGCTGGTCGCGCGGCTCGCAGCCATTCCCGGCATCGACGACCTGGCCCTGACCACCAACGGTTCGCTCCTCGCCGCGCAGGCCGGCGCATTGCATCGCGCGGGGTTGCGGCGGCTGACGGTCAGCCTGGATGCGCTGGATGCGGTCCTGTTCCGGCGCATGTCCGGCGGTCGTGGCGAAGTGGCGGCGGTGCTGGAAGGCATCGAGGCGGCGACGCGGGCCGGGTTCGCTTCGCTGAAGATCAATTGCGTGGTCCAGCGCGGCATCAACGAAGACCAGGTGATGCCCCTGCTGGAGCGCTTCCGTGGCAGCGGCCACGTCCTGCGTTTCATCGAATACATGGACGTGGGCAACTGCAACGGATGGAAACGCGAACAGGTGGTCACCTCGCGCGAACTGCGCGACCGCATCGCCGCCCGCTGGCCGCTCCGGCCGCTGGATCCGAATTATCGCGGCGAAGTGGCCACGCGCTACCGCTTCGAGGATGGTGCGGGCGAAGTCGGCTTCGTCAGTTCGATCAGCGAAACCTTCTGTGGCGACTGCCATCGCGCGCGCGTTTCCGCCGACGGCCGGCTTTACACCTGCCTTTTCGCGAGCGAGGGAACGAATCTGCGCGATGCGCTGGCGCATGGCGAAGAAGCCCTGGTCGAACGGGTCGCCGGGCTGTGGTCGCGGCGCACGGATCGCTACAGCGAACTGCGCGGCGAACGCGAGGCGGCGAAAGGCAGGCATGTCGAAATGTTCCTGATCGGTGGTTGAATGGCGACCCGCGGCAAGATCCTGACCCACCTCGATGCCGCCGGCCTGCCGGCGATGGTGGATGTTTCCGCCAAGGCCGTGACCGCCCGCGGGGCGAAGGCGGAGTGCCGCGTGCGTTTCCCGAAGGACGTCGCCGCGCAACTGCGCGGCAACGGCTTGCGCAGCGCCAAGGGCGGCATCGTCGAAACCGCGATCATCGCCGGCACCATGGCGGTGAAGCGCACCCACGAACTGATTCCCTTCTGCCATCCCTTGCCGATCGATGGTTGCCGCATCGGCATCGCCTGGGAGGGCGACAGTGCCTTGAGGATCGAGTGCGCGGTCAAGACCACGCATCGCACCGGCGTGGAGATGGAGGCGCTGACCGGCGCTACCGTCGCCGCGCTGACCGTGTACGACATGTGCAAGGCGCTTTCGCACCGCATCGTCATCGGCCCGGCCAGGTTGCTGGGCAAGCGCGGTGGCAAGCGCGATTTCGGGGCGGCGTGATGGCTGCGGTGACGGTGCTTTATTTCGCCAGCCTGCGCGATGCCGCGGGAGTCGCTTCCGAGCGTATCGAATCGGATGCGATCGATCTGCAGGGTCTGTTTGCGCAATTGCAATCCCGTCATGGGTTCGCCTGGCCGGCGGATCGCCTGCGGGTGGCGATCGATGGCGAGTTCGCGCACTGGGAGGATGGATTGCGCGAAGGAAGCGAGATCGCATTCATCCCACCGGTTTCGGGCGGATAGAGCGATGCTCTTTTCGATCAGGCCGATCCTTGCCGTCATCCCGGCATACGCCGGGATCCATCTTGATCCGGCATTCGCGCATCGATATTGCGGAGAAGCAAAGTCAAAATGGGTTCCAGCGGTCGCTGGAACGACGACCCAGGGTGTGGTGCGCCGATGAAACGTTTCCAGCTTTCGGATACTCCGATCCGCATCGAGCCCTTGCGCGATAGCCTTTGCCATCAGACCGCGGGCGCCTTCGCCAGCTTCGAGGGCTGGGTCCGCGACCACAACGAGGGCAGGGTAGTGCTGGGATTGCACTACGAGGCCTATGTCGCTCTGGCCGAAAAGGAAGGCGAACGGATCGTCGAAGAGGCGATGCGCAGGTTCGACATCGTCGAAGCACGCTGCGTGCACCGGATCGGCGAATTGCGCATCGGCGAGCTGGCGGTATGGGTGGGCGTGAGCGCGGCGCACCGGGGTGCGGCATTCGACGCCTGCCGCCATATCATCGACGAAGTGAAGTCGCGGGTGCCGATCTGGAAGCAGGAGCGCTATCGCGAAGGCGATATGGGCTGGCTGCATCCGGCTGCGGCTGCCGCCGGCAAAGACTGATTCCGATACGTAAGCCACGCATGCCCACTCCTCCACGACGGTCGTTGTCCTGCCTGCTGCTGTTTCTTGCGCTTGCGACTGGCGGTGCGCATGCCGATGAGCTGCTGGTCGGCAACAAGTCCGGCGACAGCGTGTGGCGCCTGTCGCCACGCGACGGCCACAAGACCGGCGAATTCCGCACCGGCGAGGCGCCGCATGAGATCGCCGTGGCCGCCAATGGCCGCTTCGCACTGGTCAGCAACTATGGCCGCGAGACCTCGGGCAACACCTTGTCGGTGCTGGATCTGGTCGGCGGCAAGCCGACCCGCCGCATCGACCTGGGCGAACACGGCGCGCCGCACGGCTTGCGCCTGCTGCCGGGCGATCGACGCGTACTGGTGACGACCGAAGGTTCGGCCAGCTTGCTGATGGTGGACGTCGCCAGCGGCAAGTTGGAGCGGGTGATCGACGTGGGTGGCGGCACCGGGCACATGCTCGCGCTGTCGCCGGACTCGAAGTTCGCCTACGTGACCAAGATCAATGCGGGCTCCATCGGCCGGATCGACCTGGCTTCCGGTCGCAAGACCCACGAACGCGCAGCAGGCAAAGGCGCCGAAGGAGTGGCGGTCAGTCCCGATGGCCGCGAGGTCTGGGTGGCCAATCGCGAGGACGGCACCATCACCGTCCACGATCCGGGCACGCTGGCATTGCGGCGGCGGATGAGCAGCAAGGGCTTCCCGATCCGGGTGGCGTTCACCAACGATGGCCGCCGTGCGCTGGTGGTCAATGCCGGGGCAGCCAACGTGGCCGTGTTCGACACCCGCACCAGGTTGCGCATTGCGACCGTCGAACTGGCGGAGGCGGGCATGGACTACAACCAGACCATGCTGGGCCGCGCTGCATTGCCGATCGGGGTGGTGGTGGACCCCGTGCGCGGACGTGCCTACGTGGCGATCAGCGGTGGCGACCGGGTCGCGGTGATCGATACCCGGACATGGGAGATCGTGGATCGCTGGCCAGCAGGCCGTGAGCCTGATGCGCTCGGCTTCGTGTCTGGCGATTGAGCCCAGGCAAGTCGTCGGCGATCCGGGCTCCCTGGAAGAGTGGCGGCCCCGCCGGCTGACCTCGGCACCCGCATCAGTCAATACCGTTGCTGCCTTCCGGCCCTGGCGGAGTTTTCAACCTAGCGTCGCGAGGGGCCGACGGGGCCACCATAGGACATGCATCTGGCGACGCATCAAAACTTCGAAACTGGCGGAGAGAGGGGGATTCGAACCCCCGAAGCGCGGTTTAGACGCTTACACACTTTCCAGGCGTGCTCCTTCAACCGCTCGGACACCTCTCCGGGACCTGCAGGCGGCGCAAAGCCGCTTTCAGGGCCGCGAATTCTAGCGGTCGCGGCGACTTAAAGCGAGTCCCCCTGTCCGGCAGCGGGATTCCGCCGGCCATTCATTATCCGGGCCCGTGGCGGCGGGCCGGGAAATTCTTTCCTTGGACAGATCCACTCGGCGCGGCACAATGACCGTTCAGATGAAAACGGTTGCCTGATGTCCTATCTCGTCCTCGCCAGAAAGTGGCGCCCGAAGCGTTTTTCCGAGCTGGTCGGGCAGGAACACGTGGTGCGCGCGCTGACCAACGCGCTGGAAAGCGGCCGCGTGCACCATGCCTTCCTGTTCACCGGCACCCGCGGCGTGGGCAAGACCACCATCGCGCGGATCTTCGCCAAATCGCTGAACTGCGAGGAAGGCACCAGCGCCGAGCCCTGCGGCAAGTGTTCGACCTGCCTGGACATCGATTCGGGCCGGTACCTGGACCTGCTGGAAATCGACGCCGCTTCCAATACCGGCGTCGACGACGTGCGCGAAGTGATCGAGAACGCGCAATACATGCCTTCGCGCGGCAAGTTCAAGGTCTACCTGATCGACGAAGTGCACATGCTGTCGAAACAGGCGTTCAACGCGCTGTTGAAGACCCTGGAAGAACCGCCGGAACACGTCAAGTTCCTGCTCGCCACCACCGACCCGCAGAAGCTGTTGGTCACGGTGCTGTCGCGCTGCCTGCAGTTCAACCTCAAGCGCCTGGATGAGGACCAGATCTCCGGCCAGATCGGCAAGATCCTGGCCGCCGAAGGGATCGAAGCCGACGCCAGCGCCATCCGCCAGTTGGCCAAGGCCGCCGACGGCAGTCTGCGCGACGGCTTGTCGCTGCTGGACCAGGCCATCGCCTACACCGGCAGCGGCGACGGCGGCGCGCTGCGCGAGGAAGGCGTGCGGACCATGCTCGGCACCGTCGATCGCACCCAGGTCGGCGCCATGCTCGACGCGCTGGCCAATGGCGACGGCGCCCGCCTGCTGCAGATCATTGCCGCGCTGGCCGAATTCTCGCCGGACTGGAATGGCGTGCTCGACGCGCTGGCCGAGGCGCTGCATCGCATCCAGGTCCGCCAGCTGGTGCCGGCCGTGGCAGTCGAAGCCGACGGCATCGACGCCGACGATTTCGCCCGGCGCCTGCGCCCGGAAGTGGTGCAGCTCTGGTACCAGATGGCGGTGAATGGCCGTCGGGACCTGTACCTGGCGCCGAGCACCCGCGCCGGTTTCGAGATGAGCGTGTTGCGGATGCTGGCGTTCCGCCCCGCAGGGGCGGGGCAGGTGCTTGCGGAGCCCACGGGCGCGGCCGAAGCAGCGAAGCCATCGCCGACGACTGCAACAGCTGCTGCGACCGCGGCTCTGCCGCCAGCGACGCCGCCAGCGATGAAACCGGAAGTCGCGGCACCAGCCGCCAAGCCGGCAATCGTTGCTGCAGTCGAGCCCGTCGCCAAACCTGCTCGGCCATCGGAGCCGGTCAAGGTTGCGGCTTCCAACGCCGCCGCCGCCATCGCGACCGCCGAGGAATGGTTGCAGTTCGCCGGCAACAGCGGCATGAAAGGCGCCGCGCGCCAATTGGCTGAGAACGCTGCGTTCGTCGGCTATGGCGACGGCGTGCTGAAGCTGTCGCTGGACGCGGGCTTCGACTATCTGCGTTCGGAAAAATCGCTGGCCGAATTGTCCAGCGTCCTGGCGGCCAGGCTGGGCGCCGCGCCCAGTGTCGTGTTCGATCATGCGCTCGGCGGCGAGTCGGAAACGCTGCAGCAGCGCAGCCATCGCGAGCGCAATATCCGCCAGAGCGCCGATGAAGAAAATTTCATGAACAACCCGGACGTACAGCGCCTGATCCAGCAGCACGGCGCCAAGCTGGTTCCGGATTCCATCCGCCCCTTCGACGAATAACAGGTAAGACAATGCGTGGAAATATCGCCCAACTGATGCAGCAAGCGCAGAAGATGCAGGAAAACATGCAGCGTGCGCAGGAAGAGCTGGCCAACCTGGAAGTCACCGGCAGCGCCGGCGGCGGCATGGTCAGCGTGACCCTGACCGGGGCCAAGGAGTGCAGGAAGGTACGCATCGATCCGAGTGTGCTGTCCGACCCGGAAATGGCCGAGGATCTGATCGCGGCCGCGTTCAACGACGCCTCCAACAAGATCGACGCCGAGTCCAAGAGCAAGATGGGCGCGGCCACCGCCGGCATGCAATTGCCGCCGGGCATGAAGATGCCGTTCTGATTCCCGCTCGTTTTATTTGTGAAAGCGGGGAAGGGTTCGCGTGGCATCCATACGACATTGGCCCTTCATTTGACCCCCTCCCAGCCTCCCCCTGCTTGCGCAAGGGGAGGGGCTTGAAGCCATGAGCGCTCCCCTACTCGAACAACTCATCGAAGCCCTGCGCATCCTGCCCGGTGTCGGCCAGAAGACCGCGCAACGCATGGCCTATCAGCTGCTCGAGCGCGAACGCGAGGGCGGCAAGCGCCTGGCCGCGGTGCTGGGCGTGGCGCTGGAACATATCGGCCATTGCAAATATTGCCGCGACTTCACCGAGACCGAGGTCTGCGCCATTTGCGCCAGTTCCAGCCGCGACCAGCAGCTGCTGTGCGCGGTGGAGTCGCCGGCCGATCGCCTGGCCATCGAACAGGCCACCGGTTACCGCGGGCTCTACTTCATCCTGCAGGGCCGGTTGTCGCCGCTCGATGGCATCGGTCCGCGCGAACTCGGACTCGATGCGCTGTCCCAACGGCTGGCGCAAGGCGGGATCACCGAGTTGATCATCGCCACCAACCCCACCGTGGAAGGCGAGGCCACCGCGCATTACCTCGCGCAGCTGGCGCGGCAGCAGAACGTGCATCCCAGCCGCCTGACCCATGGCGTACCGCTGGGAGGCGAGCTGGAATACGTCGATCGCGGCACGCTGTCGCATGCGTTCGGCACCCGCAGCGAAATGCCTTTGTAGGAGCGCCCATGGGCGCGAGCTCTCGCGTGTTTCGCAATCCGGTCGGAGAGCTCGCGCCCATGCGCGCTCCTACAATTATCCATCCATCAAGGAGACTGCCATGACCGGCGACACCCTCTTCGGCAAGATCATCCGCCGCGAAATTCCCGCCGACATCGTCTATGAGGACGACGACGTGCTGGCCTTCCGCGACATCGCCCCGCAGGCACCGGTGCACGTGCTTTTCATTCCGAAGAACGTGCACATTCCTACGCTGGATGACCTTCGCCCGAATGATGCCGGACTGGTCGGAAAGCTGGTGCTCGCCGCGGCCGAATACGCGCGCCGCGAAGGTTTCGCGCAGGACGGCTACCGGGTGGTCATGAACTGTCGCGACGATGCCGGACAGACGGTCTTCCACATCCACCTGCACCTGCTGGCGGGCGCGCAGCTCGGTCATTTCGGCACGCCGCGCTGAAATGCGCCTCCGAAAGAAAGGGGCTTATCGCGAAAGCCCGTCGTCGTAGGAGCGTCCATGGGCGCGAGCTCTTCGTCCAGGTCGCGGAGATTCTCGTAAAGAGCTCGCGCCCATGGACGCTCCTACGGGAAAAGCCATAAAAAAAGCCGCTCGATGAGCGGCTTTTCTTGTTCGGTCCGGCAGGCGATTACCACCAGCCCCAACGGCCCCAGCGCGGACCCCAGAAGGGATCATAGAACGGGGAGGGTCGCATTACCTGCACTTCGCGCACCTCGGGCCACAGGTAGACCACGTCGGCGGACATTTTCGGCAGGCGGTAGTCGTAGTCGCCGATGCGGGTGGTCTCCACGCCATCGACGCGGCCGATGAAGGTGACTTCGCGGCCTTCGGCGAACACGGCCGGATCGTAGAAACCCGCGCGGCAGGCGATGAAGCGGCCATCGGTGGCATCGGGCGCGCTGCTGAGCGGCCGGCCGGTCGCGCCGAGCGGTCGCGAGATCAGCTGGAAGCAGGTGCTGTCCTGGCGCGGGGTGGTTTCGACGATACGCCCGCCCCAGCGCACCGAAGTTCCGGCCTGGCTGCCGGCCACCGCATCGCGCGGAGTGACCGGGGTGAAGGTGCCCTGCAATGGCTTGGGCGCGGTGGCGCAGGCACCCAGCAGCAGGCTGCTGGCGGCCAGGGCGAGGATGCGGATCTTGCTGTTCATGGCGAATCTCCGGGTTTCAGGGATGGTGCCGGCGCAAATCGTGGACCAGAGTCGGGTCGCCGATGCCTGCAGCGTAGCGCGCATCGGCGAAACGGTGGCTGAGTGGAACCAGGGATTGCGACTGCGGCCGGGCTTCGACCACGCGTTCGGCCCACAACGGGGCCGGCTCATGCATTTCGCGGGCCAGACCGAGCTTGGCGTAGCGTGCGCCCAGCACATGCCAGGCGCGCAACAGCGGGTCGCGCTGACGCTCGCCACGGGCCAGCAGCCAGGCCATCCATGTCAGTGCCAGCAACGCGGAGAGGGCGAACAGCAGGACCAGGTGCTGGCCATCCGGATGGCGGATGCCGAATGCCTGCAACAGGCGCTGTTGGCGATCGGCGTTGAAGCCGAGCACCCAGTTGTTCCAGCCGCGCCGCATCCAGTCGCTCAGGTCGCCGAACCTGGCCAGCCGGCCAAGGGCGCCTGCAGCCGACCCTTCGCCGAGGCGATCCTCCAGCGTGTCGTAGATGCGCTCCGGCGCCACCGCGGCGGTCGGATCCGTCCGCACCCAGCCGCGCTGCGGCAGCCAGACTTCCGCCCACGCATGCGCATCCATCTTCCTGACCACCCAGTAGTCGCCGATCGGGTTGCGCACGCCGCCGGCATAGCCGGTGACCACGCGCGCGGGAATGCCCGCGGCGCGCATCAACACCACGAACGAGGAACTGAAATGCTGGCAGAAGCCTTTCTTTTCGTCGAACAGGAATTCGTCCACGCCATCGCGTCCCGGCAACGGGGTTTCCAGGGTGTAGCCGAAATCGCGGTGGATCCAGTCCATCGCCCTGCGTACGATGGCCGCGTCGTCGTTGCCCGCCTCGCGGCGCCACTGCGCGGCCAGGGCAACGGTGCGCGGGTTGTAGCCGGCCGGCAACGCCAGCGCGCGTCGCCGTAGCGGGTCGCTGAGTTGCGTCTGGAAAGAAGCCGGCGGCGACGACTGCAGGCGCCAGCGGGTCAGCGAACTCAACGACCGGTCCGAATACAGGCCGTAGTCGAGCGAAAGCGTGGTTCCCGCAAGCGCGGCGTGGGGCAAATCCAGGGCGACGAGTTGGCGCCTGTCGGTGGGTTCGAATTCGATCTGGTAATCCCAGCTGAGGTTCCTGCGCTGGACCGGCTGGGCGGGCAACTGCCGCATCATTCCCGGCTGGGTCCAACTGCGCCCGTCGAAGTCCCACAACACCGGGCCACGCCAGTACATGTCCTGCGAGCGCGGGCGCGTGCCGAAGAACTGCACGCGCAGCGCTGCAGTGTCGTCGGCCATCATGTCCAGCCACTCGCCCGGCGTCATGCGATCGGACAGGCCGGGACGGCCGAGCGCGCGTTCGGGCACTCCCCACAAGGGCGTGCCCAGCCGCGGGAACAGCCAGAACATGGCCAGCATCAACGGCAATCCGATCATCACCAGCCGGGCCACGGCCAGCAGTTTTCGCGATGGGGCGATGCTGCTGGACAGCGAGTCGGTCTCCACGTCGGCGAGGCGTTGCAGCGCGACCAGCGCGCACAACACCGCGGTCAGTCCGAGGGCCATGGTCAACGGACCCTGGTCGAGCAGGAAGGCGGCGAACGGCGCGAACAAGGCGAACCCGAGCAGGCTGCGCGCGTCGCGCAGAGTGAAAGTTTCCGAAGGCTTGACCGCGATCATCGCCGCGAGCAGTGCGCAACCGGTGTCGCGGCCCAGGTGCGATCCGGTCTGCGAGAACACCGCTGCCAGCACCAGCAATGCCAACAGCAGGCGCAACGGTGCAGGCAAGGCCTTGCGCCACGACATCGCGGCAACCAACACCGCCGCCAGCGCGATGCTCCAGCCGAGTTGCGGGGGCAGCTGCAGCAGCAAGGGCAGCAGAGCGAGCCCAGCCGTCGCCAGGGTCCATATGCGACTACCGTCGTCGATCCGGATCATGGCCATGACCGGTCTCCGGCGTCGGGCAACAATGCCAGTGCGCGCAGGCAAAGGTGCCGGTGGGCGCTGCCGTGGGCGGGCCCCAGGGCCGGCTGCCCCGGGAGCAGCAGGCGATAGCGCCGGCCTTCGCGTTCGGCCAGGTCCACCCAGTGGGCCAGCCGGTGGATGCGTTGTTCGTAGGCGAGCGGCGACAGCGTGGTCCAGTCCAGGATGACTTCGATCGCCAGCGGCTGTTCGTATTCGCGGACCAGCAAGGTGTCGCGGCGCGCCGAAGGTTTCCAGGCGATCGCGCGACGCGGATCGCCGCTGCGATAACCGCGCAGGTGGTGCACGTCGTCGCCGGCCGGATGCAGTCGCGCGTGGCTGGCGCCGCCATTCCCCGATGGCAAGGGCGGGCCTTGCGGTTCGGCGGAGGGATAGACCAGTAACGGTGCGTCCGGCCACGCCCACGACCAGGCCATGGCCAGGCCCAGCGGCTGGGTGGTGGAAACGCGGATCCGGCCCGGTTCTATCCAGCCGCGGCGCTCGGTCGCCAGTTCCAGCGTGGCCACGACCGGTTCGACGGACATCGGGGGTGCGGTGGCATGCGCCTCGCGACAGCGCAATTGCAGGCCGCGACGCATCCGCGTATCGGCGGTGGACAAGGCGACGTGCAACGACAGCACCGAACCGGCGGCGACCGGTTCGGCGGAAATCGCATCGACGCGCAAACCGGACAGTTGCAGGTGCGCGGCGATCAGGCTTGCCAACCCGGTGGCGCCGAGCAACAAGGCCAGCAGGAAAGCCGGGTTGTTGTTGTAGTTCAGCGCGCCCAGCAGCATGGCGAACAACAAGGCGGCGAAGAACAGGCCGAAACGCGTCGGCAACACATAGACCCGGCGCCGGTCGAATTCCACCGGCAGGGTTTCGCTGCTGCGCGGGTGGGCGAGCAGCGCGGCACGGGCAGCCAGGCGTTCGCGCAATGTCGGCAGCATCGCGATCAGTCCACGGCCACCGCATGGAGGATGGATTTGGCCAATGCCTGCGCGGAAGACGCTTCCGCCTCCGCGACCAGGCGATGCGCAGCGACCGCGCCGAACAAGGCTTGCACATCTTCCGGCAGCACATGCTGTCTCCCCAGCAGCAAGGCATAGGCGCGCGCGGCACGCAGCAGGGCGATGCCGGCGCGCGGCGACAGGCCCACGCGCACGCCCGGTTGCTGGCGACTGCGGGTCAGCAGGGCCTGCACGTAATCCACCAGCGCCTCGCTGGCGTGCACTTCGTTGACCGCTGTCCGCAATTGCAGCACATCGGTGCTGGACAGCAGTGGCGAAGCCCGGGCGATCAATTCGCGGCGATCGGTGCCGGCGAGCAGGGCGCGTTCGGATTCGGCGTTCGGGTAACCCAGGGTCAGCCGCAACAGGAAACGGTCGAGTTGCGAATCAGGCAGCGGATAGGTTCCGGCGAGATCGACCGGGTTCTGCGTGGCGATGACGAAGAATGGATCGGGCAGCGCGCGGGTCATCCCGTCCAGAGTCACCTGATGCTCGGCCATGGCCTCCAGCAACGCGCTCTGGGTGCGGGGCGGCGCGCGATTGATTTCGTCGGCGAGCAGTACATGGGTGAACACCGGCCCCGGGTGGAACTGGAACTGCCGCGATTGCGCGTCGTAGACCGATACGCCCAGGACATCGGCCGGCAACAGGTCCGAGGTGAACTGCACGCGCTGGAAACCGAGCCCGAGGGTCGCCGCCAACGCGTGCGCCAGCGTGGTCTTGCCCAGGCCGGGCAGATCCTCGATGAGGAGGTGCCCGCCGGAAAGCAGCGCCACGAAGGCCAGGCGCACTTCATGCGGCTTGCCCAGCACCAGCGAATTGACTTGCTGTTGCGCTGCCTTCATGGCCTGCAACAGGGTATCGGTTAGCATTCCGCGGGCAGGGGTATCGGCGGGCATTTGTTTTTCCGGATTCGTTTCCAGGGAAGTCTAACGGGATATGCAGGACGAAAAGAGCGCGCAACGCACCTTCCTGGTGCTGTGGACGGCGATCACCGCGATCAAGATCCTGATCGCGGCGCGCCTGCCGTTGTTCGTGGATGAAGCGTTCTACTGGCAGGAAGGCAGGCACCTGGCCGCGGCTTATTCGGACCTGCCGGGATTGACCGCATGGATGACCCGGCTGGGTACGGAAATCGGCGGTCAGCATGTGCTGGCCTTGCGCGCGCCATTCCTGTTGCTGGCGGCGTTGTTGCCCTGGCTGGCGGCGCACATCGCCAGCCGCTGGTTCGGGGAGGCGGTCGGCTGGCGTGCGGGCAGCCTTGTCTTGCTGATGCCATTGGCCGGCAGCCTGGGCATCCTCGCCTTGCCGGACGTGCCCATGGCGTTCGCCACGGTGCTGTGCCTGGATGCCGGTGCGCGGCTGTTGCGCGAGATCGATGCGACTTCCGCCGCCGAGCTGGCGCTCGGGTTGGCGATAGGCGCGTTGAGCCACTATCGCTTCATCGGCGTGATCGGCGTCGGTTTCATGGCCTTGCTGTTGCTGCCGCAGGGGCGACGCGTGCTGCGCGATCCGCGCGTGTGGGTCGCATTGGCGCTGGGAATCGCCGCCTGGGCGCCGTTGATCGCCTGGAACCTGGAAAACGCCGATGCCGGTTTGCGTTTCCAGTTGGTCGACCGCCATCCTTGGTCGTTCCAATCCGATGGTTGGTGGTTCCTGGTGGTGCAGGCGGCGCTGGTCACGCCATTGCTGTTCTTCGCCATGGGCTGGGTGTTCCTGCGCTCGTTCGGCAAGCAGCAGGACATGTCGGCGCAATGGCGGTACTTCGGATTGCTGGGCGGGGTTTCGACGCTGGGCTTCTTCGTCCTGGGTTTTTTCGCGGACGTGGAGCGGGTGAGTTTCCATTGGCCCTTGCCCGGCTACCTGCCGCTGCTGATCGCGGTGCCGGCCTTGCTGCGGCAATGGCCGCGTGGCTGGCGCGTCGCCACCTGGGTGTCCGCCGGCATCGTGCTCGTGCTCGTGCTCGGCTATTACCTGGTGCTGTCCACGCCGGCCTGGCGCGCGCAATTCGCTGCGGAGAAGTTCTATCCCATCAATTTCGTCGGCTGGGATGAACTGGTCGACGCCGTACGCGAGGAGCAGGCGAAGTTGCCTGCGAATACCACGTTGCTGGCGGACAGTTTCAAGTCCGGGGCCGAACTCGGCTTCGCCCTGGGCGATGCCGACATCCGCGTGCTCGACCATCCGCTCAACCACAAGCACGGCCGCGCGCCGCAATTGAACCTGTGGGGATTGCAGAACGACGGCAGCCGCGATGGGCCGCTGCTGCTGGTGCTCGGAACCAATGACGTGCAATACAAATCGTTGCTGGATTACTACCACCGGCTTTGCGCCACGGTCGGTCCGCTGCCGGCGCCGCGCGTGGTCAACGTCGATCACGGCCGGCAACGCTTCCTGCTGTTCGCGCTGCCGGCGAAGAAGGTTGCGGGGCCGTGCACCACACCCGCGTTCGCATGGGTCGATACGCCGCACAGCAAGGCCGGTGTCGCGCGCCGGTTCGACGTGAGCGGGTGGGCCTTCAAGGACGGCGTGGGCTTGAAGGGCGTGGATATCCTGCTGGATGGAAAGGCGGTCGCCGAAGCGCGCTATGGCCTGTCCAGTCCGGGCACGGCTGCGTTCTGGAAGATATCCACCGACCCCAACCACCCCGATGTCGGTTTCGCCGCGGAAGTGGACCTGGCCACGGCCGCGCCAGGCAGGCATTGGCTGGGATTGCGCCTGCATGGCGCCGATGGCAGCGTCGAGGACTGGTCGGAACAGCCGATCGAGGTCGCCGACTAGGGCCTGACCTCAGGGCAGGGAGAACCCGGCTTCCCGCAGCATTTTCGACAGCGCGATCAACGGCAGTCCGACCAGTGCGGTCGGATCGCGCGATTCGATGTGTTCGAACAAGGCGATGCCCAGTCCCTCGCTCTTGAAGCTGCCGGCGCAGTCGAGCGGTTGTTCGGCATCGACGTAGCGCGCGATCTCGTCGGTGTCCAGGGTCCGGAAGCGTACCAGCGTCGTGTCCATCGCCTCGAGCACGGCCTCCCCGCGGACCAGGCACACAGCGGTATGGAAGCGGATTTCCCGCCCGGACATGGCGCTCAGCTGGGAAACCGCGTTTTCACGGGTTCCCGGCTTGCCCAGTGCCTGTGATTCCAGGGCGGCGACCTGGTCGGAGCCTATGATCCAGCTCTCCGGGTGCTGGCTGGCGATGGCCAGCGCCTTGGCCCGTGCCAGCCGCTGGGCCAGGGCGGGCGGGGTTTCTTCGGCCAGTTGGCATTCGTCCACGTCGGGGCGGGCGACATGGAAGGGCAGGCGCAGGCGCTCCAGCAGTTCGCGGCGGTAGCGGGAAGTGGAGGCCAGGATCAGCGGCATGGAAGAGGGTCCTCAGGCAGGGGCGGGCATTCTGCCGAAGCCCGGCAAGGGCGGCAAACCCCAGTCTGGCGGGCTTTGCGGGTTTGACAGCTCGGCCTCGCATCCTTAATATTCAGCGGCTTATGTCCGTGAACGTGCCCGAGATGTTGGATGTTTGGCGCATGGTCGCGGCCAGACGCGGTTTTGAAGGGCGCCTGCCGCTGTCCGCGCTGAAGCGCCTGCAGGGGTTGCTGTTCGATACCGAAGGCGAAGTCGGGTTCACGCTGCAGTTCGACAGCGATCCGCTGCTGAAGGTGTCCTACGCGGAGTTGCGGATCGACGCGGAGTTGCCGCTGGAATGCCAGCGCAGCCTGCAACGGTTCCTGCTTCCGGTGCATATGGTGCAGCGGCTCGGCCTGATTCGCGATGAAGCGGACGAGGCCGCGCTACCTGCGGAATACGAAGCGCTGCTGGTGCCCGAAGACGGCATGCTGCGGCCGCTGGATCTGGTGGAGGACGAATTGGTGCTGGCGGTTCCCGCGGTGCCGATGAATCCGGAGTCCGACGCGGTGGATCGCGACTGGCCGATACCGGAACAAGAATTGGCGCAGGCCAGCCCGTTCGCGGCGCTGTCCTCGCTGAAGAAAAACTGATCAGGAACATCCGGTCGGGAGCTGTCTCACCAAGAGCTGCCTCATCAAGAACATCCGGCCTTTGCATCGGTCGGCACCATCAACACAACGCAACACAGCGAAAAAGTTCGGAGCAATACCATGGCAGTGCAGAAATCCCGCGTCACCCCGTCCCGCCGTGGCCAGCGTCGTTCGCACGACAGCCTGACCGCCAAGCAGCTGGCCACCGACCCGACCAGCGGCGAGACCCACATCCGCCATCACGTGACCGCCGACGGTTATTACCGTGGCAAGAAGGTCATCGCGACCAAGGCCGACGCAGTCTCCGACGAAGATTGATCCGGTTGCGCACCTTGCGGGTGCGCGTTGGATCGAACGCACTGGATTGTGCGTGCTGGATAGGATCGGGTGCGGCAAGTTTTCCAGGCCCTGCGTGGGCCAGCAGCTGGAGCGGGCATGAGCAAGCGTGATTCGGGCGGGCAGGCTTCTGTTGGGCCTGCTTCCAACGGGCGCATTTATGCCCGCATCGCCGGCACGGGCAGTTATCTGCCCGAGAAGTTGCTGACCAACGACGATCTGGCCAAGCAGGTCGATACCAGCGACGAATGGATACGCAGCCGTACCGGCATCCGCGAAAGACATATCGCCGCGGAAGGCGAGACCACGGGCGACCTCGGCTACCACGCCGCGGTGCGCGCGCTCGAGGCTGCGGGCGTGGATGCTTCCGAGATCGACATGATCGTGGTCGGCACCACCACCCCCGACCTGATCTTCCCGTCCACCGCCTGCCTGATCCAGGCCCGCCTGGGCGCCAACGGCTGCGCGGCGATGGATGTGAACGCCGCCTGTTCCGGTTTCGTCTACGCGCTCAGCGTGGCCGACAAGTTCATCCGCTCCGGCGACGTCAAGACCGTGCTGGTGATCGGAGCGGAAACCCTCAGCCGCATCGTCGACTGGACCGAGCGCACCACCTGCGTGCTGTTCGGCGACGGCGCCGGTGCGGTGGTGCTCAAGGCCGACGGCGAGACCGGCATCCTCAGCACCCATCTGCACGCGGATGGCGCCAAGAAGGAATTGCTGTGGAATCCGGTCGGTGTCTCGGTCGGCTTCAAGCACGACGAGCCCAACGGCGGCTCGCACATCCAGATGAAAGGAAGCGACGTCTTCAAGTACGCGGTCAAGGCGCTGGACGGCGTGGTCGATGAGACCCTCGAGGCCAATGGCCTGGACAAGCACGACCTGGACTGGTTGATCCCGCACCAGGCCAACCTACGCATCATCGAGGCCACGGCCAAGCGCCTGGAAATGCCGATGGACCGCGTCATCGTCACCGTCGATCGCCATGGCAACACTTCATCGGGCTCGGTGCCGCTGGCGCTGGATGCCGCGGTGCGCTCGGGTCGCGTGCAACGCGGCCAGTTGCTGCTGCTGGAAGCCTTCGGCGGCGGCTTCACCTGGGGCTCGGCGCTGCTGCGCTATTGAGGCTTGCGCGGTCGAGTCTGGCCGACACTCAGCCGTTGCGCTTGAAGTACTGCACCTCGCGTTCGTGTTTTTCAGCTGCGGCGCGCGTCTTGAACGTGCCCAGGTTGCGACGCTTGCCGGTGCGCGGATCCTTCTTGCGCGAATACAGGCGGAATTCGCCTGAGGTCAGTTTCCGGATCATTGCCTGCTCCAGGATGCTGTATGTGGCTGCGATCGAAACAAAGGCAAGGTAATCGAGGTGTGATCGATCATCGCTGATTCGTGGAGCAGCATGGTCCGACGATACGCACCGGTACAGACGATGCGGGCCGTTCGCCCTTATGATGCGCGCCGACCCCCACCGGATTGGCCAGTGACTCCACGACTCCATACCGACCCGACGCTGGCTTTCGTGTTCCCCGGCCAGGGTTCGCAATCGCTGGCGATGCTCGCCGAGCTCGCCGAGCTGCATCCGATCGTCCGCGAAACCTTCGTCGAAGCCTCCGACGGCGCCGGCGTGGATCTGTGGGCGTTGTCGCAAGGCGGCCCGGAGGAAATGCTCAACCGCACCGAATACACCCAGCCCGCGTTGCTCGCGGCAGGCGTCGCGGTATGGCGCGCGTGGCGGCAGCAGGGCGGAGCCAATCCTTCGGTGTTCGCCGGCCACAGCCTCGGCGAATATTCGGCGCTGGTTGCAGCGGATGCGCTTTCCCTCAACGAGGGTGCGCACCTGGTACGCCTGCGCGGCCAGTTGATGCAGGAGGCCGCGCCGGCTGGCGTGGGCGCGATGGCGGCGGTACTCGGCGCCGACGACGAATTGGTCGCGGAAGTCTGCGCGCAGGCCTCGGGCAGTCAGGTCGTGGTGCCCGCCAATTACAATTCGCCGGGACAGATCGTGATCGGCGGCGATGCCGAGGCCGTGGATCGCGCGATCGCGCTGCTGACCGGGCGTGGCGTGCGCAAGGTGGTGAAGCTGGCGGTGAGCGTGCCCTCGCACACGCCGTTGATGCGCGAAGCCGCCAACCGGCTCGCCGAAACCATGCGCGGCATGCGCTGGCAGGATCCGTCGATCCCCGTGGTGCAGAATGTCGATGCGCAGGTCCATCACGGAATCGACGATATCCGCGATGCCCTGGTGCGGCAGTTGTACCTGCCGGTGCGCTGGACCGACTGCACCCTGGCCTTGAAGGCGAAAGGCGCGATCCGCATCGCCGAATGCGGGCCGGGCAAGGTCCTGACCGGCCTGGTCAAGCGCATCGACAAATCACTTGAAGCAAGATCGCTGGCCACGCCGGGCGATTTCCAATCCGCGATCGAAGAGTGGAAGCAGGCATGAGCGACACGCAATTGTTGAAGGGCGAAATCGTGCTGGTCACCGGCGCCAGCCGCGGCATCGGCGCGGCCATCGCCGATGAGCTGGCCGCGCAAGGCGCTACCGTGATCGGTACCGCGACTTCGGAATCCGGCGCCAAGGCCATCGGCGAACGCCTTGCGGCCCATGGCGGACACGGTCGCGAATTGAACGTCACCGATGCGGCCGCGGTGGAATCGTTGATCGATTCCATCGGCAAGGAGTTCGGCGCCATCAGCATCCTGGTCAACAACGCCGGCATCACCCGCGACAACCTGCTGATGCGGATGAAGGACGAGGACTGGCAGGCGATCCTGGATACCAACCTGACCAGCGTCTACCGCACCTCCAAGGCGGTGATGCGCGGCATGATGAAAGCGCGCAAGGGCCGGATCATCAACATCGCCTCGGTGGTCGGCGTGACCGGCAATGCCGGGCAGGCCAATTACGCCGCGGCCAAGGCCGGCATCATCGCGTTCTCCAAGTCGCTGGCCAAGGAAATCGGCAGTCGTGGCGTCACCGTCAACGTGGTCGCGCCGGGCTTCATCGACACTGACATGACCAAGGCGATGTCGGACGATGCGAAGAACGCGCTGGTCGGCCAGATCGCGCTGGGACGCCTGGGCGAACCGGCGGATATCGCCCGCGCGGTCGCATTCCTGGCCGGACCTTCGGCCAGCTACATCACCGGCGAAACCCTGCATGTGAATGGCGGCATGTACATGCCCTAGCACAATTGTGCCGTAAGTGTTTGATTAAGCGATGATTGCCGGGGCGTGCACCGCATCCCCGGTTTCCACTAAACTACCCCCCGTTCACTCAACTCCGTCTGGAGCCATATCCAATGAGCAGCATCGAAGAACGCGTCAAGAAGATCGTCGTAGAACAACTTGGCGTCAAAGAAGAAGAAGTCACCACCAGCGCATCGTTCGTCGATGACCTCGGCGCCGATTCGCTCGACACCGTCGAGCTGGTGATGGCCCTGGAAGAAGAGTTCGAGTGCGAAATCCCGGACGAAGACGCCGAGAAGATCACCTCGGTGCAGCAGGCCATCGATTACGTCAAGGCGCACGTCAAGGCGTAAGCCCGTAGTTTCGATGAGTCGTGCCGGGGCCGCGGATGCGGCCCCGCGCATATGTGGCATGTCAATGCGCCCGGACAGGGTGCGAGAAGTCGGAGTAATCGTATGAGCCAGCGTCGCGTAGTGATCACCGGCATGGGCATGATCTCGCCCTTGGGCAACGACCTGGCCAGCAGTTGGGACGCCATCGCCAACGGGCGCTCGGGCCTGGGTCCGATCACCTCCTTCGATGCCTCGTTGTTCACCACGCGCATCGCCGGCGAGATCCGGGACTTCGATCCCACCACCTACATGTCGCCGAAAGACGTGAAGAAGATGGATGCGTTCATCCATTACGGCATCGCCGCTTCGCTGATGGCGATGGACGATTCCGGTCTGGAAGTCACCGAGGAGAACGCCGAGCGCATCGGCGCCATCATCGGTGCGGGCATCGGCGGCATCCTCGGCATCGAGGAGCAGACCGCCAGGTATCTCGAAGGCGGGCCGCGCAAGATCTCGCCGTTCTACATCCCCAGCACCATCATCAACATGCTGCCCGGCCAGCTGAGCATCATGAAGGGCATCAAGGGGCCGAGCTTTTCCGCGGTGTCGGCCTGCGCCACTTCCAACCATTCCATCGGCATGGCCATGCGCATGATCCAGTACGGCGATGCCGACGTGATGTTCGCCGGCGGTGCCGAACGCGGTTCCTCGCCGACCTCGGTCGGCGGGTTCTGCTCGATGAAGGCGATGTCCACGCGCAACGACGACCCCGCGGCCGCTTCGCGTCCCTGGGACCGCGACCGCGACGGCTTCGTGCTCGGCGACGGCGCCGGCGTCCTGGTGCTGGAGGAATACGAACACGCCAAGGCACGCGGCGCGCGCATCTATTGCGAGCTGGTCGGCTTCGGCGCCAGTTCCGATGCCTACCACATGACCGCGCCGAGCGAGAACGGCGAAGGCCCCGCACGCTGCATGGCGATGGCGCTCAAGGACGCGAAGCTCAATCCCGACCAGGTCGAATACCTCAATGCGCACGGCACTTCCACGCCGCTGGGCGATCTGGCCGAGACCCTGGCGATGAAGCGCGCCTTCGGCGACCACGCCTACAAGACCATGGTCAGCTCGACCAAATCCATGACCGGCCACCTGCTGGGTGCGGCCGGCGGCGTGGAAGCCATCTTCTCGGTGCTGGCGATCGACAAGGGCATCATCCCGCCGACCATCAACCTGGAGAACCCGGGCGAGGGTTGCGACCTGGACTACGTGCCCAACGTCGCCCGCGAGAAGAAGATCGATGTCGCCATGTCGAATGGTTTCGGCTTCGGCGGCACCAACGGCACGCTGGTGTTCAAGCGGGTTTGACAATTGCTCGTCATTCCCGCGAAGGCGGGAATCGCTCTTGTTTTTTTGCGTTCTCCATATCGAAAGAACAGGAGCGAAGAGCGATTCCCGCCTTCGCGGGAATGACGAGCGTAATGTGATCGAATCCCGCGCACTCCCTCCCGATACCGACCTGCTCGCTCTGCACCGGCAGGCGCCGTCGCGCTATCCGCTGCTGCTCGAGTCGGTCGCGTCCGGTACGGCGCAAGGACGCTGGGACCTGCTGCTGGCGACCGATGGCACCGGCCTGCAGCTGGACGCGCAAGGGGTGACACGGACGCTCGCCGGCCAACCGCTCGCAGGCGACTTCCTCGGCGCGCTCGATACCGAATGGCAAGCGCAACGCATCGCCCGCGAAGAACCGCGCTGGCCATTCCGTGGCGGCTGGGGCTTGCTGCTGGATTACGAATTGGCCGGGCAGATAGAGCCGGTGCTGGAGCTTCCGCAAGGCGATCCGATGGTTCCGGTCGCACTGGCCCTGCGTTGTCCCGCCGCGATCCTGCGCGACCGCACCAGCGGCGAATGCGTCGCCTTGGCCGAGGCCGGATCGAACGGGCTGATCGATCGCATCGCCGCGGACATCGACGCGTCGCGAAGCCAACCGGCATGGCCGGCATGGGGCGGTCCCGAGCACATCGCCGAAGACGATCCGCAACGCTTCCTCGACGGCGTGCAGCGCATCCTTCGATACCTGGTGGCAGGCGACATCTTCCAGGTGAACCTGTCGCGCGCCTGGCGCGCGCGTTTCGGGCAAGCCCTCGATCCGGCCGCGCTTTACGCACGTCTTCGCACCGCCAACCCGGCTCCTTTCGCCGGTCTGTTCGCTGCCTGTGGCCGGGCAGTAGCCAGTTCCTCGCCCGAGCGCCTGGTGTCGATCCGTGGCGACGTGGTCGAGACCCGGCCGATCGCCGGCACCCGTCCGCGCTTCGAGGGCGACGATGATGCGGAACGCATCCGCGAACTGGTCGGCCATCCCAAGGAGCGCGCCGAACACGTGATGCTGATCGACCTGGAGCGCAACGACCTGGGCCGCGTCTGCGAGCCCGGCAGCGTCGAGGTCGATGAGTTGATGACCGTGGAAAGCTATGCCCACGTCCACCACATCGTCAGCAACGTACGCGGCCGCCTGCGCGCCGATGTCACCCCGGGCGAAGTGATCCGCGCGACTTTCCCCGGCGGCACCATCACCGGCTGCCCGAAGGTGCGCTGCATGCAAATCATCGCCGAGCTGGAAGGCCAGGCGCGCGGCGCCTACACCGGTGCATTCGGCTGGCTGAACCGCGATGGCGACCTGGACCTGAATATCCTGATCCGCACCGCGGAGATCCTGCCCGGGCGGGACGGTGGCTCGGAAGTCGTTTTCCGCACCGGGGCGGGCATCGTCGCCGATTCCCTCCCCGAACGTGAGCTGGACGAAACCCGCGCCAAGGCACGCGGCGTGCTCAAGGCCCTGGTCTTGTAGGAGCGGGCCTTGCCCGCGATGCTCTTTGCTTGCTTGCTTGCTTGCTTGCTTGCAGGCAGGCAGGCAGGCAGGTCAAAGGCATCGCGCCCAAGGGGCGCTCCTACAAGAACAGGTGGGCAAGGTATCCTGCACGGCCTGGATCGGGATTCGAGGAAATCGTGGCCAAAGGTTCCAAACGCGGTTGCCGAAACTTCGTCATCGCCTGTCTCTTGCTGCTGATCGCCATTGCCGCAGGTGGCGCCTGGCTCTGGCAGCGCTATGCCGGTTTCAGCGACCGGCCCATCGCCGGCCTGCAGGCCGGCGACAGCGTGATCGTCGCTTCCGGGGACTCGTTCCCGGGCGTGTTGCGCAAGTTGCGCGCGGCGGGCGTGGATGACGGAGAGGACCTGCAGTGGCGTGCGCTGGCGCGGCACCTCGACGTGGCCGGCAGCCTGAAGGTCGGCGAATACGCGCTCGCTCCCGGGATCACCCCGCGCCAGCTGCTGCTCAACATGCGCAATGGCAAGGTCATCAGTTACCGGTTCACGATCATCGAGGGCTGGAACCTCCGCCAGCTGCGCGCGGCGCTCAACGCCGCCACCCCGCTGCGGCATGAAACCGCTGCGCTGGACGACGCGGCCCTGATGAAACAACTGGGCCATCCGGGCCAGCACCCCGAAGGGCGCTTCCTGCCGGAGACCTACGTCTATTCGCGCGGCGACAGCGACGTGGACGTGCTCAAGCGCGCGTATGCGGCGATGGACGAGGCACTGGAAGAAGCGTGGCAGTCGCGGGCCCGCGACTTGCCGCTGCAATCGGCGGAGCAGGCCCTGATCCTGGCTTCGATCATCGAGAAGGAAACCGGCGTGGCCTCCGAGCGTCCGCAGATCGCCGGCGTATTCGCGCGCCGGCTGAAGCAGGGCATCAGGCTGCAGACCGACCCGACCGTCATCTACGGCATCGGCAGCGCCTACGACGGCAACATCCGTCGCCGCGACCTGCAGACCGACACACCGTACAACACCTACACCCGCGCCGGCCTGCCGCCGACTCCCATCGCCATGCCGGGCGTGGACGCGTTGCGCGCCGCGGTCAACCCCGCCCCCGGCGATGCGCTGTTCTTCGTCGCCCTCGGCGATGGCAGCCGCAGCCACGTGTTCTCGGCCACGCTGGCCGAACACAACGCCGCCGTGGCCCGTTACCTGCAGCAGATGCGTCGCCCGCCGCTGCCGGAGGAAAAGCCGCTGCAATGAGCGAAGCCCTGTTGAAACATCCACGCTTGATCAGCCTCGAAGGCGGCGAGGGCGCCGGCAAGACCAGCGCGATCGTCGCGATCCGCGAGCTGCTGCAGGCGCGTGGGCACGAGGTCGTGCTGACCCGCGAGCCCGGCGGCACGCCGCTGGCCGAACGCATCCGCGAACTGTTGCTGAGTCCGCACGAGGAAGCGCTGGCGCCGGAAACCGAACTGCTGCTGATGTTCGCTTCGCGCGCGCAGCACGTGCGCGAAGTGATCCGGCCGGCGCTGCAGCGCGGCGCCTACGTGGTCAGCGATCGCTTCACCGATTCCAGCTACGCCTACCAGGCCGATGGCCGCGGCCTGGACCGCGCCCTGATCGAGGAGCTGGAACGCAAGGTCGTGGGCCTCAAGCCGAGCCTGACCCTGTTGCTGGACCTGGACGTGCGCGAAGGCCGCGCCCGCACCAGCGGCCGCGACCTGTGGCCGGACCGCATCGAGAGCGAGCAGGACGATTTCTTCGAGCGCGTGCGCGAAGGTTTCCGCAAGCGCGCCGTCGCCGAACCCGAACGCTTCCGCGTGATCGACGCCAGCCAGTCGCCGACGGCGGTCGGCGCGTCGGTTTCCAGTGCGGTCTTGCAATGGCTGGAGTCGTCGGCGTGAGCGTTGAATTCTCGCCATGGCAGCAGCGCGCCTACGACCAGGCGGTCGCGGCGCTCGACACGGGAAGACTGGGGCACGGATTGCTGATCTGCGGACCGGCGGGACTGGGCAAGCGCGCGGTGGCCGATCGCCTCGCCCAGCATGTGCTGGCGGGTGGCGATCCCGCCGCGCGAATCCGCAATGCCCAGTTGATCGCGGCCGGCACCCATCCCGACCTGCATGCGGTGTCCTTCGTCCCGACCAAGGACGGCAGCAAGCTGCGCACCGAGATCGTGATCGAACAGATGCGCGAACTTTCGCAGAAACTGTCGCTGACCCCGCAGTACGGCGCGGCCCAGGTGGCGATCGTCGATCCGGCCGATTCGATCAACCGCGCCGCCTGCAATGCCCTGCTCAAGACGCTGGAGGAGCCGGCCGCCGGCCGTTACCTGTGGCTGGTCAGCGCGCAACCCGCGCGGCTGCCCGCCACCATCCGCAGCCGGTGCCAGCGATTGGAATTCAAGCTGCCGCCGCACGACGAGGCGCTGGCCTGGTTGCGGACCCAGGGCCATTCCGCGAAAGACGCCGACGAGGCGCTGGAAGCCGCGCGCGGCCATCCCGGGCTTGCCGACCAGTGGCTGGGCGAAGGCGGCCTGGCCTTGCGCAAGTCGGTCGCCGGCGATCTCGACAAGCTCGAACGCGGCGAGATCGCGGTGATCGAAACCGCGCAGCGCTGGGCCGCCGACGAGCACGCCGACCTGCGCCTGCGCCACGCCGCCGACCTGGTGCTGGCCCAGGCCGGCGATGCCGGCTTGACCGATCCGGCGCGATTGCACAAGCTGGCGACGTGGTTCGATGCCGCCAACCGCACCCGCGACCTGCTGCGTACTACCGTTCGCGGCGATCTTGCGATGGTGGATTTGCTCTTGGCCTGGCGCGTTGGCGATCGCGTGCGGGCCGCCAAAGGAGAACCGAAATGAATGCAGTGGCAGGCGGTGGACGACAGGGCATCCTGTCGCTGGCGGTCAAGGACAAGGCGCAGCTGTACAACGCCTACATTCCGTACGTGAAGAACGGCGGTATCTTCGTGCCCACGCCCAAGCGCTATTTCCTGGGCGACGAGGTGTTCCTGCTGCTGACCTTGCCCGACTCGAGCGAACGCCTGCCGGTCGCCGGCAAGGTCATCTGGGTGACGCCAGTGGGCGCGCAAGGCGCCCGCGTCGCCGGCATCGGCGTGCAGTTCGCCGACACCAACGAAGGCGAAGCGGTGAAGAGCAAGATCGAGACGCTGCTGGCCGGCACGCTCAACGCGGAAAAACCCACGCACACGATGTGATCCGCAGTGCCGGTTTCGCACTGCCGCAACCGGCCACCGATCGGCTTACAGCCCCTTGAACAGGTTCCCCAGCAGCAACGTCCCCAATCCTGCGCACAGGATCCAGAAGGCGTACGGCACCAGCGCCGGGATGTAGCCCAGCTTCGCGGCCACGCCGAGGCCGCCCAGCAGAAGTGAAAGGAAGAACATGCCCGCGGTCGGGGCGCTCAGATTGAACATGCGATAGGTCTTTCGATCGGATTGGGAAGGGAACGGGGCGCCGTGGTTGGCACCCTGGACAGTTTGCAGGATATCGGGTGTCGCGCGATCAGGCGGTCGGGCCGCGCAATGCCGGCGAGTCCCAGCCCGGTCGCGGTGCGAAGCGATCGCCGTAGCGGCCCTGCAGGGTCTTGAGCTTCTCGACCAGCGCATCTGCGCCGGTGGCCTTGATGTATTCGATCGGGCCGCCACGGAACGGGGCGAAACCGGTACCGAAGATCACCCCGGCATCGAGCAGATCGGAGTCGCCGACCACGCCATCGTGCAGGCAGGCGACGGCTTCGTTGAGCAGCGGCAGGATCAGGCGGTCCTCCAGGTCGGAGGGCGCCTGGTAGTCCTTGGCGACCTCGGGTTTCACCGCCTTGCTGCCTTTCTCGGTATGCACCCACTTGTACAGGCCCTGGCCGTCCTTCTTGCCGCGCTTGCCCGGTTCCGGCGGCGCCGACAGCGCGGCGGGAATGGGCAGGCCCAGGAACGGCGCCAGCTCCTTGCCCACGCCCGCGGCGACATCCAGGCCCACGGTGTCGATCAGCTCGATCGGACCCATCGGCATGCCGAACTTCACCGCCGCCTTGTCGATGACCGCCCCCGGAATGCCTTCCGCGTAAGCAGTCACCGCTTCCAGCATGTACGGGAACAGCACGCGGTTGACCAGGAAGCCCGGCGTGCCGGCGACCGGCACGGCGAGCTTGTCGATGGCCTTGCAGAACGCAGCCAGTCTTTTCTCGGTTTCCGGCGCCATCGCGTCGTGGCGGATGATTTCGACCAGCGGCATCTGCGCGACCGGATTGAAATAGTGCAGGCCGGCGAATTGCGCCGGGCGCTGGATGTGTTCGCGCAGTTCGGTCAGCGGGATCGACGAGGTGTTGGTGGTCAGCAGCGCATCGGGCTTCAACCGCGGCTCGAGCGACTGGTACAGGTCGCGCTTGGCTTCCGGGTTTTCGATGATGGCTTCGATGACCAGGTCGGCGCTGGCTACGCCTTCGCCGGCGAGATCGCCCTTGAGGCGCGCGGCCACGGCCAGGCGCTTGCTTTCGTCCTTCACTTTCCTGGCGAACAGTTCCTGCGCGCGGGCGATGGCCGGATCGATGAAGCGCTGCTCGCGATCCTGCAGGGTGACCTCGAAGCCCTTGTAGGCCGACCACGCGGCGATATCGCCGCCCATCACTCCGGCACCGACCACGTGCACGTGCTTGATCCCGTGATCCTTCCCACCCTGACTCTTGAGGCGTTCCTGCAGGAAGAAGATCCGGACCAGGTTGCGTGCCGTGGGTGTGCTGGCCAGCTTGACCACGGCGCGGCGCTCGGCGTCCAGGCGCGCCTGGATATTGCCGCCACCGGATTTCTGCCAGGTGTTGATGAGCGCATAAGGAGCGGGGTAGTGCTCCTTGCGCGCCTTGCGTGCGACCTGCTTGGTCATTTGCGGCGCGAGGATCTGGCGTGCGATCCAGGTGTTGCTGATCCAGCCGAGGAAGCGCTGCCTGAACGGACGTACGGTGCCTTTCTGCGCCATCGCCACCGCGGCATCCAGCAGCAGGGCCGGTTCCACCACCTTGTCGACCAGGCCGATGCCACGGGCCGCGGACGCGGACAGCGTGCGCCCGGTGAGCATCATGTCCATCGCCGCGGGTGCGCCGACCAATCGCGGCAGGCGTGCGCTGCCGCCCCAACCCGGGAAGATGCCCAGCAGCACTTCCGGCAGGCCGATGCGGGTGGAGCCGTCGTTCGATGCCACCCGATAGCGGCAGGCCAGCGAAATCTCGGTGCCACCGCCCATGCAGTGGCCGTGGATCGCGGATACTGTAGGGCAGGGCAGTTCGGCCAGCTTCTGGAACACGGCCTGGCCGCGGCGGATCGCGTCGTTGACCACGCCCTTGCGGTCGAATTCCTGGAATTCCTTCAGGTCGGCGCCGGCGATGAAGCCCGCTGCCTTGGCCGAACGGATCACCACGCCCTTGGGCGGATCGATGGCGATGCGTTCGATCAGGTCGCCCAGCTCGATCAGCACATCCTGCGACAGCGCATTGACCGGCGCGCCCTGGCGATCGAGGCTGAGCACCACGATCCCGTCCACGCGCGACTCGGTCTGCCAATGACTGAATCGGAGCCCATCGAAGCTTGCTGCCATGATCAAACCATCCGTTCGCGTATGGGTAAGGCGACTATCATCCCGAGGTTGTTTAACCCACGTCAAATCCCCACTGATTCAAAGGGACATGACCGGTGGCATGGGCATGGGCCTGTTTCCCTGGTAAATCCCCGGGTTAAATCCCCGACATGGAAGCCGTTCAGGCGTGCTTCTGAACTTTTTCCCGCGATGGCGGTCACAGTGCTCGGTCATCAGCCGAGCCGACAGGAGTGCGGCCCGGCATGGCCGATGTGGATACACAAACCGATAAGGAAAGCACTCCACCCCAGGAGTTGGACCTCGAACTGGTCAGGCGTGTCCAGCGTGGCGACAGTGCGGCATTCGATCTGCTGGTGCGCAAGTACCAGCACCGGATAATCGCCCTGATCGGACGCTACATCCATGACTGGAGCGAATGCCAGGACGTCGCCCAGGACACCTTCATGCGCGCCTATCGCGCTATCGGGAATTTCCGCGGCGATGCCCAGTTCTATACGTGGTTGCACCGGATCGCAGTGAATACAGCCAAGAACCATCTCGTCGCCCACAACCGCCGCCCGCCGACCGATGACGTCGACGCCAGCGATGCCGAGCAATACGACACCGGCAGCCGCCTGCGCGATACCGATACGCCGGAACGCGAGCTGATGCGCCAGGAACTGGAGCGCACGGTGATGAAGGCGGTGGATGCGTTGCCGGAAGAACTGCGGACCGCGATCACCTTGCGCGAGGTCGAAGGCATGAGTTACGAGGAAATCGCGAAGAAGATGGATTGCCCGATCGGCACGGTGCGTTCGCGCATCTTCCGCGCCCGCGAAGCCATCGACATCGAATTGCGACCCCTGGTCGATACCCAGAGCGCCACCCGGGAGCGAGCCCGCACATGACTACCGACAAGATCGACAACCATTATTTCCAGCAACTGTCCGCGCTGGTGGACGGCGATCTGGCCCCCGACCAGGCGCGCTTCCTGCTGCGGCGGATGGAACACGACACCGAGCTGAGCGGCTGCCTGGAGCGTTGGCAACTCTGCGGCGATGTATTGTGCGGCCAGGCCCGGGCGCCGGCGCCGGCGGGTTTCGCCGACGGCATTGCCGCCGCCATTGCGGCCGAAGCCGCACCGCCGGCCGCTGGAGCGGCATCCGCGCGCAATCGCGGCAACCTGGCCAAGTGGGGCGGCGGCGCATTGGCGGCTTCCGTCGCCGCCATCGCCTTGTTCGTGGTGCGCCAGCAGGTTCCCGAGGAAGCCCCCGTCCAGGCGACGCCCACGATGGCCAGCCGGGCGCCCGCCAGCAACAACGAGGCAGGCTCCAACCGGGCAGGCTCCGGCATCCAGGGCGAGGGCGCCGCCGCCGTGACCGCGGCCAGTGTCGCCGTGGCCAGCATTCCGCGCCGGCAGAACGATGCGCGACGCAGTGCGACCCGCAACCAGCAAGCGGCACGCAAAGCGGCGATCGTACGGACCGTTCCCGATCGCGCGGTGGCCGCCGCCGCCGCGCCACCCGCTATCCGTGCGGTCGCCAGTCCGGCCATCGCCACTGCGCCGGCAGCGGGCGCAGTGCATGATCCGTTCTCGAACGTGCAGATCAATACACCCGCTGCCCGGCCGTGGCCGCGTGCGGTGCTGCCGCAGTATTCGGGCAGCGGCGCCTTCAATGCCGGCTACTCGACCGACCGTGCGGCGCAGACTTTCTATCCGTTCGAGCCGCGCCTGCCGGAAGAGCCGCCGGTGATACCGCCATCGTCCGCACCGCGCGACTGATCCGGACGATGCCGTTCGGCTGCATCCTGCGGAATCCTGCAACCCCAATCCCTGGCCCAAACCAACTCGAGGCATGCGTTCGATGACTCCCAGTGTCCGCAATAGTCTGTTCGGTCTCCTGATCCTCACTTCCCCGTTGGCCGCCTGTGCGCAACAGGCGGGCAGCACGCCGCAGGCTTCGGCGCCGGCCGTTGCTGGTTCCATTGCCCAAAGCAGTGCGCCGCAGATCGTCACCGGGTTGCCGGATTTCACCCGGCTGGTCGAGCAGGTAGGGCCTGGCGTGGTGAATATCGAAGCCAAGGTCGGGACCAAGCAGGTCGCACGTGGGCAGGACGCCGATAGCGACGCGCTGCCGGGCAGCGACGACATGCCCGAATTCTTCCGCCGTTTCTTCGGCCCCGATTTCCAGATGCCGGGGCCGCAGCAGGGCCCGCGTGGACCGCAGCGTCGCGGTACTTCCATGGGCAGCGGCTTCATCATTTCGCCCGATGGCTATGTGCTGACCAACCACCATGTCGTCGACGGCGCCGATGAAGTCACGGTCAAGCTCTCGGACCGGCGCGAACTGACGGCCAAGGTCATCGGCAGCGACCAGCAATACGACGTGGCGCTTTTGAAGATCGAAGCCAAGAACCTGCCTTCAATACGCCTGGGCGATTCCAACTCGCTCAAGCCCGGCCAGTGGGTGGTTGCGATCGGTTCTCCGTTCGGCCTGGACCATTCGGTCACCGCCGGTATCGTCAGTGCGACCGGTCGCAGCAATCCGTATGCGGACCAGCGCTACGTTCCCTTCATCCAGACCGACGTGGCCATCAACCAGGGCAACTCGGGCGGACCCCTGCTCAACACCAGCGGCGAAGTGGTCGGCATCAATTCGCAGATCTTCTCCGCCTCCGGCGGCTACATGGGCATCAGCTTCGCGATCCCGATCGACCTGGCGATGAGCGCGGTGGAGCAGCTGAAGAAGACCGGCAAGGTCAGTCGCGGCCAGCTGGGCGTGCAGGTGGGCGCCGTGACCACGGATTCGGCCAAAGGCTTCGGTCTGCCTGATACGCGGGGCGCATTGATCAACGATGTGCTTGCCGGCAGCGCCGCGGAAAAGGCGGGGCTGGAAGCGGGCGATGTGATCCGTGCGGTCAACGGCACCGAGATCGCCACTTCCAGCGACCTGCCGCCGCGAATCGGCGCCATGGCGCCGGGCACCAAGGTGACCCTGGGCATCCTGCGTGACGGCAAACCGCGCGATGTGACGGTGACCCTCTCGACCCTGGAAGAAGATGCGGGCACGGTCGCCAGCGCGGCTGCGCAGAGCGAGGATTCGCCGGCAACCCCGGGGCGTGCCGAATCGGCCTTGCTGGGCATCTCCGTGGCCGACCTGGATGCCGCCACCCGCAAACAGCTGGGGTTGAAGTCCGGTGAAGGCGTGCGTATCACCCGCGTTTACGGCGAATCCGCCAGCGAAGCGCTGCGGCCGGGCATCGTGATCCTGCAGGTCGGCCGCAAGCCGGTGGGCAGCGTCGCCGAATTCAACCAGGAGCTGCGCGGGGTCAAGTCCGGCCAGGTGGTGATGCTGCTGGTCCGCAGCCCGCGCGGTGGTTCGGCCTTCGTGGCGGTCACGGCCGGGGATGGCAACTGATTCCACGGGAATCCGCTCCCGCGCCATAGGCACTGAAAGGCCGACCTGCGCCAGACGCAGGTCGGCCAGTCCCCGGGGCGGCCGTGCGATAATGCGCCGTTATTCTTCCTGACGGCCCTTGCGGCCGCCCCCATGCAGCCCAAGTCCAGCCCGCCCCCTGCGTCCATGCGGAATATCCGCAACTTCTCCATCATTGCCCATGTCGACCATGGCAAGTCCACCTTGGCCGATCGCATCATCCAGCTTTGCGGCGGCCTCCAGGCCCGCGAGATGGAAGCGCAGGTGCTCGACTCCAACCCGATCGAGCGCGAACGCGGGATCACCATCAAGGCCCAGTCGGTGTCGCTGCCGTACACGGCCAAGGACGGGCAGGTCTATCAGCTGAACTTCATCGATACCCCCGGCCACGTCGACTTCAGCTACGAAGTCTCGCGTTCGCTGGCGGCCTGCGAAGGCGCGCTGCTGGTGGTCGACGCGGCCCAGGGCGTGGAAGCCCAGTCGGTCGCCAACTGCTACACAGCGGTGGAGCAGGGCCTGGAAGTGGTGCCGGTGATCAACAAGATCGACCTGCCCACCGCCGACATCGAAAAGGTCAAGGCCGAGATCGAGGCGGTGATCGGCATCGACGCCGAGAACGCGGTGGCGATCAGCGCCAAGACCGGGCTCAACGTCGTCGACGTGCTGGAAGCCATCGTCGAGCGCATCCCGCCACCGCAGCCGCGCGACACCGACAAGCTGCAGGCGCTGATCATCGACTCGTGGTTCGACAATTATCTGGGCGTGGTCTCGCTGGTGCGGGTCATGCAGGGCGAGATCGTGCCCGGCACCAAGATGCTGGTCATGTCCACCGGCCGCACCCACCTGATCGACAAGGTCGGCGTGTTCACCCCCAAGCGCAAGGAGACCAAGAAGCTCGGCGCCGGCGAAGTGGGCTGGATCAACGCCTCGATCAAGGACGTGCACGGCGCACCGGTCGGCGACACCCTGACCCTGGCCAGCGATCCGGCCGCCAAGCCGCTGCCGGGATTCCAGGAAATGCAGCCGCGCGTGTTCGCCGGCCTGTTCCCGGTCGATGCCGACGACTATCCGGACCTGCGCGAGGCGCTGGAGAAGCTGCGCCTCAACGATGCCGCGCTGCGCTTCGAACCGGAAAGCTCCGAGGCCATGGGTTTCGGCTTCCGTTGCGGCTTCCTCGGCATGTTGCACATGGAGATCGTGCAGGAGCGCCTGGAGCGCGAGTACGACCTCAACCTGATCACCACCGCGCCCACCGTGGTCTACGAAGTGCTGAAGACCGACGGCAGCATCCTGACCCTGGACAACCCGTCCAAGCTGCCGCAGACCAACCTGATCGACGAGATCCGCGAGCCCATCATCCGCGCCAATATCCTGACCCCGCCGGATTACGTGGGCAACGTGATCACCCTGTGCGAAGAGAAGCGCGGTCGCCAGATCAGCATCAATTACCTGGGTTCGCAGGTGCAGATCAGCTATGAGCTGCCGATGGCCGAAGTGGTGCTGGATTTCTTCGACCGGCTGAAGTCGGTGTCGCGCGGTTATGCCTCGCTGGACTACCACTTCCTGCGCTTCGAAGCCGGCCCGTTCGTACGCGTGGACACCTTGATCAACGGCGACAAGGTCGATGCGCTGTCGCTGATCGTGCATCGCCAATATGCCGATCGCCGCGGCCGCGAGCTGACCGAGAAGATGCGCGAACTGATCCCGCGGCAGATGTTCGACGTGGCCATCCAGGCCGCCGTCGGCGCCCAAGTCATCGCCCGCAGCACGGTCAAGGCGATGCGCAAGAACGTGCTGGCCAAATGTTATGGTGGCGACATCAGCCGCAAGAAGAAGCTTCTGGAAAAGCAGAAGGAAGGCAAGAAGCGCATGAAGCAGGTGGGCAGCGTGGAGATCCCGCAGGAAGCGTTCCTGGCGGTGCTGCAGATGGACAACAAGTAACGACGGCGAAGGGTAAATAGTAAAGGGTAAAGAGAAGCGCTTTCTTCACCCATCACCCTTTAGCTATTCACCGCTCTCAAGGAATTTTATGGTCTGGTTCGAAACAATCCTCGTCGTACTCACCTTGCTGACCGGCGCCGTCTGGTTGCTGGACAGACTGTTCCTGGCCAAGCGCCGCGCCGCGCGCAACGGCCTGCTGGACGAGGAGCCGGTGCTGGTCGATTACTCGCGCGCTTTCTTTCCGGTGCTGGCCGTGGTCCTGATCCTGCGCAGCTTCATCGCCGAACCGTACAAGATCCCCTCGGCGTCGATGATGCCCAACCTGCTGATCGGCGACTTCATCCTGGTCAACAAGTTCACCTACGGCCTGCGCCTGCCGATCAACAACAGGAAGTTCGTGTCGCTGGGCGAGCCCAAGCGCGGCGACGTGGTCGTGTTCAAGCCGCCGCACGATCCGGAGAACAACTGGATCAAGCGCATAATCGGCCTGCCGGGCGACCGGATCGCCTTCCAGGGCAATACCCTGTCGGTCAATGGCGTGGCCGTGACCTATCAGACGCTGGGCGCCTATTCGGGCCGGGGCGTGGCCATGGGGACTGAATCGGCCTCGCTGCTGCAGGAAAACCTGCCCGGCAAGCCGCACAAGGTGCTGGAAGGGCTGGACAACATCGTCGGGCAGGGCGAATGGGAAGTGCCGCAGGGGTACTATTTCGTGATGGGGGACAACCGCGATAATAGCGAGGACGGACGTTTGTGGCCGGAGCGTGGCGCCGATGGCGAGCCCCTGCCGAACCACAACTTCCTGCCCGAGGAAAACCTGCGCGGCAAGGCGTTCCTGGTATGGCTGAATTGCGAAGGCTGGTTCTGCAAGGACGGTTTCGATGCTTCCAGGATCGGGACCAAAATCCAATAAACGCGTCATCACGTTGGGGGAATGGGCATATGAATCGCAGGCTTGAAATCAATCGGAAGCTGGGCGTGGGTCAAGCCCAGGGGGGCATGACGCTGACCAGTTTCCTGGTGGTGCTGGCGGTGGTTGGCTTCGCCGCCTATCTCGGCATGAAGCTGTTCCCGATGTACCAGGAATACTACGCAGTGCGTACTGCGACCAAGTCGCTTGCCTCCGAACCCGGTGTCGGCGACATGGATCCGTCCAAGATCCAGGACATGTTCTTCAAGCGGCTGTACATCAGCTACTCGGAAAGCGTGAAGCCGGAAAACGTGAAATTCGAGCGGATCGACAGCGGCTGGAACATGAAGGTCAACTACGAAGTGCGCCGCTCGCTGGTCGGCAACCTGGACGTGGTCGGCGTGTTCGATATCTCCCAGGATCTGACCCGTCGCGGTGGGACCGATTGACCTCAAATACCGACGCGGTGAGCTGGATGGCTACCGTTTCTCGGATCCGGGCCTGCTCGAGCAGGCCCTGACCCATCGCAGTGCCGGCGCTCCGCACAACGAGCGCCTCGAATTCCTCGGCGATGGCATCGTCAACCTGCTGGTCGCCGAAGTGCTGTTCCAGCGCTGGCCGAAGGCCGACGAAGGAGCCTTGACCCGGGCGCGCGCGGAACTGGTGCGCGAAGCCTCGCTGGCCACGATCGCCCGCCATCTCGAACTGGGCGCGCGCCTGACCCTGGGGCCCGGGGAAATGAAATCCGGCGGCCACCGCCGAGATTCGATCCTTGCCGATGCACTGGAAGCGGTGGTCGCTTCGATCTACTTGGACTCCGATTTTGCGGCTTGCCGTGCGGCGGTGCTGCCATGGTTCGAGGAATCGCTGGCGGCATTGCCGGTGGGCAAGCCCGGCAAGGACGCGAAAACGCGTTTGCAGGAATGGTTGCAGGCACGCCAGCGGCCGTTGCCGGCCTACGAACTGGTTTCCGAAAGCGGCGACGACCACGCCAAGACGTTCAAGGTCGGTTGCACCATCATCGATCCCACACTCACCGCTGAAGGCGAGGGTAGTTCGCGCCGCAATGCGGAACAGGCCGCCGCCGCGGCCTTGCTGGAAAAACTGGACATCTCCAAGTGAGCACAGACACCTCGGCCAAGGGCGGTCATCGCAGCGGCAGCATCGCCGTCATCGGCCGGCCCAACGTGGGCAAGTCGACCCTGACCAATGCGCTGGTCGGGGCCAAGGTCAGCATCGTTTCCAACCGTCCGCAGACCACGCGCCATCGGTTGCTCGGCATCGCCACTTTCCCGGAAGGACAGATCGCGCTGGTGGATACGCCTGGCCTGCACAAGCAGGAAGGCAAGTTCTCGGCCTCGGCGATGAGCAAGGTGATGAACCGCGCCGCGCGCGGCGCGCTGGAGGAAGTGGACGCCGCCCTGATGGTGATCGAGGCCGGGCGCTGGGACGACGCCGACACGCTGGCCTACAACGTGCTCGGCGACAGCGGCATCCCGGTGATGCTGGTGGTCAACAAGGTCGACCAGATAAAGGCCAAGTCCGAACTGCTGCCATTCCTGACCCGGATCACCGAAGGCCGCACGTTCGCCAGCGTGCACTTGATCTCCGCGTTGAAGCGCAATGGCTTGGAGCAGCTGGTGCGCGACATGTTGGCTCTGCTGCCGCTGGCGCCGCCGATGTTCGGCGAAGACGAGATCACCGACCGCAGCCAGCGTTTCATGGCCGGGGAACTGGTGCGCGAGCAATTGATGCGCCAGCTGGGCAACGAGTTGCCGTATGCGACCACGGTGGAGATCGAGCGTTTCGCCGAGGAAGACGGGCTGTTGCGCATCGGCGCGGTGATCTGGGTGGAGCGTGAGAGCCAGAAATCCATCGTCATCGGCAAGGGCGGCGCGCGGCTCAAGGAAATCGGTAGCAAGGCGCGGCTGCAGATGGAGAGGATGTTCGACAACAAGGTATTCCTGGAGACCTGGGTGCGCGTGCGCGAGGGCTGGTCCGGCGATGCCTCTGCGTTGAAGGCGTTCGGTTACAGCGAATAGTTCCGACGGATAGCGACACGTGGGAGCGCCGTCCAGGCGCGAGCCGTTGCCTTGGCCGTGCGTCCGCAATCCCCAGCGAAAGACTCGCGCCGGGACGGCGCTCCCACGACTCAGCTCTTACAATGCCGTGCCGATGCGCATCGAAAACGAACCCGCCTACGTCCTGCATGCGCGCCCGTGGCGCGAGACCAGCCTGCTGGTCGAAGTGCTGGCCGAAAACCATGGACGGCTCGGCCTGGTCGCACGTGGAGTGCAGGGTCCGAAGAAGCAGGTCCTGCGCGCCGCATTGCAACCGCTGCAACACATCCGCCTTGAAGCGGTGCAGCGTGGCGAACTGGCGCAATTGGTCTCCGCGGAGGCGTTGGACGCCGCTCCCCGGCTTGCAGGCGAAGCGATGCTGGCCGCGTTCTACATCAACGAGCTGGTGATGCGCCTGGCGCCTCGCCAGGATCCGCATGGAGGCCTGTATCGCGTCTATGCAGAAACCCGCTCGCGATTGGACGGCATCGATCCCCTGGCCTGGACCCTGCGCCGCTTCGAACGCGACCTGCTGGAATCGCTGGGCTCGGGTTTCGATCTGACTGAAGATGGCGACGGCCTCGCCGTCGACCCGGCGGCGCGCTACCAGATCGATCCGGAACAGGGCCCGCGCCGGTTGCTGAGCGATCGCGGGCGCGATGAACGCAGCAGCGCCGCGACCGGCAGCGCCTTGCTGGCCCTGGCCGCCGACCGGCAACCGGAGGCGGACGACCTCGCCAGCCTGCGCCTGGCCCTGCGCAGCGTGCTCAGCCATCACCTCGGTGGGCGCGGCCTCAAGTCATGGGAAATGCTGGGCGAGTTGGGGCGCTTGAAACGTCCTGGACCGGCAAAGCCCTGAGCGATGTTTGTGGGAGCGGCGTAAGCCGCGAAGCTCTCGCGGCTTACGCCGCTCCCACAACTACCCCGCGCCGTTCCCGCATCAGCCTGAAGCCAGCGTGTCGTGGACGATGGCGGTGAAGTTCATGGCCACGGAAGGTTCGGACAATGCGTCTTCCAGGTTTTTCGCCGCCGCGTTCAAGCGCGACGCGCCGACGAAACCGCTGCTGGCCTTCAATTGATGCAGGATCTGTTTCGCGGGCCCGGGATCGCCTTTGTCCAACGCATCGATGATCGCATCGTGCTGCCGCATCAGTTCATCGAGGAACATCCTGCGCAGGGTCGCGACATGTTCCTGGCTGCCATTCAGTGCGGCCAGTGCGGCAGCCTCATCCCACAACGGCAGCGCCGTGAACGGGCTCGAAGTTTCGCCTATGCGCGGCGGCGCATCGGAAGCCATTCCCAGCCATCGACGCACCACTTCCTGCAAGCGCGCAGCACTCAGCGGCTTGACCAGCACTTCGGCAAAACCGGCCTGGAGCAACTGCGCCTGCAGCGCCTGGGAGTCGTCAGCGGTGTGGGCCAGTGCCGGTGTCGTGGGGTGCCGGACCCGTAGTTCTGCCAGCAACTCGGTCCCTTGGCCGTCGGGCAGGTTGGCGTCCAGCAGCCACAGGTCCTGGGTGCCTTCCCACGCGAGCGCGGCACGAATCGAATCGGCCGTATCGACCTGCGCAGGCAATGCCTCCAATGCGGCGGCCATGAAACTGCAACTGATCGGATCGTCCTCCACCAGCAGCAGGCGTGGCTTCATTCCCTTGTGATCTGACATCGTTATGCTGCCTTCCATGCCCCGCCGCATCTTACCGCCGCTGTTGCTGTCCCTGCTTGCGACCGGCCTGCTGGTGGTCAGCCTGCTTGCGACCAGTGCTCCCGCGCAGGCCAGGATCCTCAGCGCGCGGATCGCCAGGCTCACGACCCCGGTCGCCAGCCTGGAGCAGGTCAGCGTGCGCCTGGAGTGGCCGGCCGATGCGCAAGCAGGGCAACTGACCCTCAGCGCGCGGCGGATGCTGGCGCCCGACCTTGGCTACCGTTTCGACGACCTCACCTGGCACTGCCCGCTGCAGCGCCCGTCCAATCAGCGGGGATGGCGCTGCGAAGGCGAGATCCGCAGTGCGGGGCGCCGTCCGCTGAAACTTGGCGTGGACCTGTCCACGGCGACCACCGATGCCGAGCTCTCGCATGGCACCGCCAACCTGGCGCTGCACCGCAATGCCGGCAGCCCCGACATCACCCGCATCGACCTGACCCGGGTACCGCTGGCCTGGTCGCAGGCGCTGCTGGCGCAGGCATGGCCCGCGGCGAACCTGAAAGCCGGCACGATGGACGGACGCCTCGACATCCACACCCCCAGCGCACGGCCGTTGCGCGTCGAAGGGCGCCTGACGCTGGCCGGACTTGGCCTGGATACGCCGGATGGCAGCATCGCCGCCGAAGGCCTTGGCGCGCAGTTCGACATCGACTACCGCAAGTCCGCGGGGTTGTCGCTGGTGACCCTGGACGGCAGCCTGCGTGGCGGCGAGATGCTGGTGGGCAATGGCTACATCGCTCTGCCGGCAACGCCGGTGGCGGTCAGCCTCGCCGCGCGGCAACAGGGCGCGGGCGGTTGGGAAATTCCGCAGTTGCTGTGGGACGACAGCAATGCGCTGAAAATCGAAGGTTCACTGGGTTTCGATCCACGGTTGAATCTCGACAATGCGGACCTGCGTGTGCAGAGCGGCGATCTCGCGCCGTTGCGACCGCGCTATCTGTCCGGCTGGCTGGGAATGGCCGGATTGGGCGAACTGCAGCTGCACGGAGCGATCAATGCGCTTGTACGGATGCGGGAGGGGGCCATGGTCCTGGCCGAAGCCGACCTGCGCGAAGTGTCGGTAATCGATGGGCAGCAGCGCTTCCGTTTCGATGGACTGAACGGCAGTCCGGTGTTTTCGGCGCGTGCCCCGATGCAGAGCAACCTGCGCTGGCGTGGGGGAGCGATCCATGGACTGGCGTTCGGTCCGGCCGCATTGCCGCTGACCAGTGCCGCGGGCGTCATCGGTCTGCGCGAGCCGGTCTCGGTGCCCATGCTGAGCGGCGACTTGCGCTTCGAGACGCTCAACCTGCGTCCGCCCGCGGGCGAGCGTGGCCTGGAATTCGAATTCGGCCTGGCTGTGGAAGGGCTCGATGTAGGCCAATTGGCCGCGACGATGGATTGGCCGGCGTTCGAGGGACGGCTCGACGGACGCATTCCCAGGGCGCGCTATGCCGACGACCGGCTCGATTTCGAGGGCATCCTCACCACCCGCATGTTCGACGGCACGGTGCAAGTCTCGGGGCTGGCGATGGAGCGCCCGTTCGGCACTGCACCCACGCTGTCCGCCGATATCGTGATGGACGATCTGAACCTGGAATCGTTGACCAAGGTGTTCGGCTTCGGCGAAATCACCGGCGCACTGGATGGCAGCGTCCGCAACCTGCGCCTGGTCGACTGGAGCGCCGAGGGTTTCGATGCCGACCTGCATACCGATCCCTCCTGGAAAGGCAAGCGCCGCATCAGCCAGCGTGCGGTGCAGGACCTGTCCAGTGTCGGTGGCGGTGGCGGAGGGTTGGGCAACAGCCTGCAGGCGCAGGCGTTGAAGCTGTTCGACGATTTCGGTTACCGGCAAATCGGCATCAGCTGCAGGCTGGCCGAGCAGGTCTGCGACATGGACGGGCTTCGTTCAGCGGGCAACAGCTTTATTATCGTCGAAGGATCGGGCTTGCCGCGCCTGACCGTTACGGGATACAACCGCCGCGTCGATTGGCCCACACTGGTCGAAAGACTGGTGGCGGTCACCCAAGGCGAAACCAAGCCGGTCATCGAATAATCTCTGGGAGAAGCGACATGCATCGTTGGTTGGGAACCTCACTCGCAGCATCGTTGCTGCTCACCGCCTGCGTCACCATCAACGTCTATTTCCCGGCGGCCGAAGCCAAGGAAGCGGCCAAGGAGTTCGTCGACAAGGTGATCGGCGACCCGGTGCCGGCCACCGATGCGAAACCGCAACCGCCGGCCGGGCAGGGCGGCAGCGCCTCGCTGCGGAAACCGGAGCGTGCGTTCAACTGGCTGGCCCTGGTCGGCATCGGCACCGCCTATGCGCAGGAAAAGGCCGACATCAGCATCAGGACTCCGGCGATCCAGGCCATCCAGGGCCGCATGGCCACGCGCTTCAAGGCGCAACTGGCGGCGGGCTTCGATGCCGGAGCGCTGGGCCTGACCCGCGACGGCATGGTCGAGCTGCGCGACGCTTCCAAGCTGGCGCTGAAGGATCGCGTGGCCATCACCCAGGCCGTGGCCGACGACAACCGCGACCGTAAGGCGGTTTACCGCGAAGTCGCGGTCGCCAACGGCCATCCGGAATGGGAAGCCAAGATCCGCGAGACCTTCGCCCAGCAGTGGATCGCCAGCGCGCATGGTGGCTGGTGGTACCAGGATTCGGGCGGGAGCTGGAAGCAGAAGTGAGGGGTGAGGGGGAGCGAGAAACGAGGAGTGAGGAGTGAGGGGGAGCGAGAAACGAGAAACGAGAAACGAGGAGTGAGGAGTGAGTTCCAGGCCCCTTTTCTTCTATCCGTCAGCTTGCCTTTACTCGTTCCTCGTTTCTCGCTCCAGCCACTCGTTCCTAGCTCCCCGCCTTCTGCGACAATAGCGCCCCGCAAACGCACGCAGCTCCCGCCACGTGGCAAGACCCCGTCCCCCCCGCATCGACAAGACTCCCTTTGAAGCCGAGATCGTCGACCACAGCCACGACGGTCGTGGCGTGGCGCGGCGCGACGGCAAGACCGTGTTCATTTCGGGCGCGCTTCCCGGCGAACGGGTCATGGCGGAACAGACCGCCAAGAACCGCCATTTCGACGAGGCGCGCACGGTCGAGGTGCTGCACGCCTCGCCGGACCGGGTGACGCCGCGCTGCCCGCATTTCGGCACCTGCAGCGGCTGCGTGCTGCAGCACCTGGCCGAGGACAAGCAGATCCTGCTCAAGCAGCGCGTCCTGCTGGAGAACCTGGAGCGCATCGGCCATGTCACGCCGCAAACGGTGTTGCCGCCGCTGACCGGCGACAGCTGGGGTTACCGGCGCAAGGGCCGTTTCTCGGTGCGGCGGGTGAACAAGAAGGACAAGACACTGGTCGGTTTCCGCGAAACCGATCCGCGCTTCGTCGCCGACCTGCACGTTTGCCACACCGTCATCCCGCACATCGGCGAACGCGTGGAAGCGCTGGCCGACCTGGTCGAAGGCCTGGAGGCGCGCAACGATATCCCGCAGATCGAATTCATCGCCGGCGATGCAACGGTCGCGTTGGTGTTCCGTCACCTGAGTCCGTTGAGCGACGCTGATCGCGCCGCATTGACGGCCTTCGCCCGGCAGCACGATTTCGCCATCTACCTGCAGTCCGGTGGCGTGGACACGGTGGTGGCGCTGTGGCCGGAAGCGCCGGAGCTGGCGTTCGCGCTGCCGCAATGGAACGTGGAGCTCGTGTTCCGCCCGCTCGACTTCATCCAGGTCAATGCGACGCTGAACCAGAAGATGATCGCGCGTACTTTCGAACTGCTGGATCCGCAACCCGAGGATCGGATCCTCGACCTGTTCTGCGGGCTGGGCAATTTCACCCTGCCGATGGCAAGGCTAGTCGGCGAAGTGGTGGGCGTGGAAGGCGAGGCCGGGCTGGTGATGCGCGCACGCGAGAACGCGGGGCGCAACGGCCTGGCCAATGCGCATTTCCATGCTGCCGACCTGACCGAGGATCAACGCGGCACGCCGTGGATGCGGCAGGGCTTCAACAAGCTGTTGCTGGACCCACCACGTTCGGGCGCCGACGAGGTATTGAAACAATTGCCGCTCAAGAATATCGATCGCATCGTCTATGTCAGTTGCCATCCGGCCTCGCTGGCCCGCGATGCCGGATTCCTGGTCAATGAGCGTGGTTACAAGCTGAAGGCGGCGGGAGTGATGGACATGTTCCCGCATACGGGGCATGTGGAAAGCATTGCGTTGTTCGAGATGAAGTAAGCGATTGGGGTGATTGTTGTTTTTTGATTGCAGGACGCAAGGATCAAGATCGAAGGCACCCCTCCTCAATCCTCCCCTGCTTCGCAAGGGAGGAGGCCAAGAGCAGCAACCACCAATCACCAACGAAAGAACCCCATGGGCATCGAAATAGAACGCAAATTCCTGGTCACCAGCGACGCCTGGCGCGCCGCAGCGCATGAAGTGATGCCGATGGCGCAGGGCTACCTGAACGACCTGGCCATGGTCGAAGGCGGTGCGCAGAAGGCCTCGGTGCGGGTGCGCATCGAAGGCGGCGATGCCTACCTGAACCTGAAATCGCGCGAGCGCGGCCACACCCGCCAGGAATTCAATTACGCCATTCCCGTGGACGAGGCCCGTTCCCTGCTGGCCCTGTGCATCGGCGGCCTGATCGACAAGCGCCGCCATTACGTGCGCCACGAAGGCCATTTGTGGGAAGTCGACGAATTCCTGGGCGACAACGCCGGCCTGGTGGTCGCTGAAATAGAACTGCAACACGCCGACGAAGCCTTCGTCCCGCCGGCCTGGGCCGGCAGGCAGGTCACCGACTCGCTGCGCTATTACAATCTGGCCCTGGCCTCGCGCCCGTATTCGCAATGGGCGGACCACGAACGCGCCGCCACCGACATTCCCTGAGGACAACACACGCATGCTCGTCATCGGCATTTCCGGCACCGAACTCACCGCGCAGGAGCGCGAATGGCTGCAGCACGACGCGGTGGCCGGGGTGATCCTGTTCACCCGCAATTTCTCCTCGCGCGAGCAGGTGGTGGAGCTGTGCGCGGCGATCCGCGAGGCCGCGCCGCGTCCGCAACTGATCTGCGTGGACCAGGAAGGCGGGCGCGTCCAGCGTTTCCGCGACGGCTACAGCCCGCTGCCCTCGCTGGAAGGTTTCGGCGCGCTGTACGCACAGGATCCCGACGCCGCATTGAAGCTGGCCGAGGAACACGCCTGGCTGATGGCCAGCGAAGTGCGGGCCAGCGGCGTGGACCTGAGTTTCGCGCCGGTGGTGGACCTTGCACGCGGCAATCGCGCCATCGGCGACCGCGCCTTCAGCGCCGATCCGCAGGTGGTCGCCGCTTTCACCCGGGCCTATGTGCGCGGGATGCACAGTGTCGGCATGGCCGCCACGCTCAAGCATTTCCCCGGCCACGGCACGGTGCTGGAAGATACCCATTTCGATGATGCGATCGATCCGCGCCCGCTGGATGTGCTGCGCAAGGAAGACCTGGTGCCGTTCGTGGCCGGGATCGAGGCCGGCGCCGATGCGGTGATGCTGGCCCACGTGAGCTACCCGGCGGTGGCACCGGAACCGGCGGGTTATTCGCCCTTCTGGATCCAGCAGGTCCTGCGCAAGGAAATGGGCTTCCGCGGGGTGATCTTCTCCGATGACATCGGCATGGCCGCGGCTTTTTCCGCCGGTGGAATCAAGGCGCGCATCGACGACCACCTGGATGCCGGCTGCGACGTGGTCCTGGTGTGCTCGCCGAAGCTGGTCGAGGAATCGCTGCGTGCGATGGAAGGTCGTGTTTCCAATACCGCCGCGCTGCTGGGCCTGATCGGGCGCGGTGGCCTCGGTTGGGACGGATTGCTGGCCGACGCGCGCTACGGCGCGGCGCAGTCGCGGCTGCCGAACGACGCCGGGAACCTCGCCTGATGCAGCCGCATCCGCTGTCCGCGGCACTGGCCAATGCGGAACTCATCGTCGACCGCGCCACCCTCGATGCCGCCATCGCGGCGATGGCCGCGCCCATCGCGCGCGACTATGCCGGCGAAGTGCCGGTCTACCTGACCGTCATGCACGGTGCCTTGCCCTTCGCCGGCCAGCTTTCGCTGGAGCTGGGCGCGCTGGGCCTGGACCTGGAGTTCGACTACCTGCACGCCACCCGCTATCGCGGCGAGACCAGCGGCGGCGAACTGGTCTGGAAGCATCGTCCCGCCACCGCGCTCTACGGCCGTCGCGTGCTGCTGGTCGACGACATCCTCGACGAGGGTTACACCCTGGCCGCGGTGCGCGAATGGTGCAGGGAGCAGGGCGCCACCGACGTGCGCATCGCCGCATTGGCCACTAAACAGCATGCACGCACGATCGCCGGCATCAGCGCCGATTACGTCGGCCTGGAAGTGCCCGACCGCTATGTGTTCGGTTTCGGCATGGACTACCACGAGCAGGGCCGCAACCTGCCGGGCATCTACGCATTGAAGGATTGAGCGGATGAGCGCGATCGCACTGGCGGTGATTGGCGGAACCGGCGTCTACAAGCTCGCCGACCTGCAGGACGTGGACACGCGCGAAGTCGATACGCGCTTCGGCAAACCTTCCGGCCCGATCCGCATCGGCACCTTGCTGGGCCAACGCGTGGCTTTTCTCGCCCGCCATGGCGAAGGCCACTCGGTGCCGCCGCACCTGATCAACTACCGCGCCAATCTGGCCGCGTTGAAGGATATCGGCGCCACCCGCGTGCTGGCGCTGAACACGGTCGGCGGCATCGGCGACGATTTCGGCCCGCGCGTGCTGGCTTGCCCCGACCAGTTGATCGATTACACCTGGGGCCGTATCTCCACGATCTGCGAGGGTGATGTCGATACAGGCATGGATTCCGAGGTGCTGCATGTCGATTTCGGCGACCCCTACACTACGTTGCTGCGGCACAAGATCATCGCGGCCGCGCGCGTAACCGGTGTTTCGCTACAAGGCCATGGATGCTACGGCGCGACGCAGGGACCGCGCCTGGAGACCAAGGCCGAAATCGCGCGCCTGCGCCGCGACGGCTGCGACCTGGTCGGCATGACCGGCATGCCCGAGGCGGCGCTGGCGCGCGAACTGGGCCTGGACTACGCCTGCCTGGCCATAGTCGCCAACTGGGCCGCCGGTTGCGGCACCGGCGAGGAAATCACCATGGGCGAGGTGCTGGCCAATGTCGAGGCGGCCTCCAACGGGTTGCCGGAGCTGATTGCCGAATTGGCACGCGGGTGATTGTCAACGCGGCCCGGTCTTTGCATACTCCGCCCGTGCGTCTTGCGCACACCACCACCACCCGCATCCAAACCAAGGAAATACCAGAGCTATGCCGACCGGTACCGTGAAATGGTTCAATGACGCCAAGGGCTTCGGATTCATCGCGCCGGAAGATGGCAGCGCCGATGTCTTTGCGCACCACTCCGCGATCAACAGCAAGGGATTCCGCAGCCTGCAGGAAGGCCAGCGCGTCAGCTACGAGTTGACCCAGGGCCCGAAGGGCGCACAGGCCTCGAACATCGAACCTGTCGCCTGACCCCATTGTCTGGATTTATTTGAACCCCGCTACGGCGGGGTTTTTTATGGCTGTTCCCTGTAGGAGCGCCCATGGGCGCGAGCTCTTCGTCCCGATCGCGAGAAGATCAAAAGCTCGCGCCCATGGACGCTCCTACGGGATGACGATCCTTCCCGGTAATCGGTGAAGAACCTTTTTATGGCTGGGAAAGCACGGATGATCGGGAAGTTGAACATCGCCATCGTCGGCTACGGCACTGCCGGACAGGCATTGGCGATCCTGCTGTCGCGGGACGGGCATGCGGTGGAAGTGTTCGAGCGCGCCGCCGAGCCCGGCCCGGTCGGCGCCGGCTTCCTGCTGCAACCGACCGGCCTGCAGGTGCTGTGGCAGATGGGACTGCTTCCCGCAGCGCTGGAATACGGCGCGCCGGTCACCCGCCTGTATGGCGAAACTCCCGACGGGCGCGGGGTGATGGACATGCGCTACCAGGGACTTGATTCGCGGATGCACGGACTGGGCATGCAGCGTGGCGCCTTGTTCACCTTGCTGGCCGATGCCTGGGAAGGCATTGCCGGGTTGCATCGCGGCACCCGCGTGGCCAGTGTCGACCATGAAACCGGACGGCTGGCCGACGAGCATGGCCGCAAGCATGGTCCTTTCGATCTGGTGATCGCCGCCGATGGATCGGCGTCTCAATTGCGCAGGCAGGTATCGGAAAGCCGCGTCGACCGCGTGTATCCCTGGGGCGCGTTGTGGTGCCTGGTGCCGCGTGGCGACTGGCCATGGGCCGGCGAACTGCGCCAGCGCTACGTCGCCGCACGCAAGATGATCGGCCTGCTGCCGGTGGGTACGCGGCCGGGGGACGACGTGCCGCGGCTCAGTTTCTTCTGGAGCCTACCGACCTCCGACTTCGATGCGTGGAAGGAGCGTGGACTGCAGGCGTGGTTGCAGCAAATAGACGGAATCTGGCCGCAAGCAAGCACGCGCCTGCAAGGCATCATCGATGCCTCGCAGCTGGCGCGCGCCAGTTATCGCGATGCGATCCAGAAGCAATGGCATCGCGGGCGGCTGGTGCTGGCCGGCGATGCCGCGCACGCGATGAGTCCGCAACTGGGGCAGGGCGTCAACATGGCGCTGATGGATGCGATGGCCCTGCGCGACGCATTGCGCGACGAGGCGCGGGTGGGCGATGCATTGGCGCGTTACCAGCGCGTGCGTCGAAGGCATGTGTCCATCTACCATTTCTGGAGCCACTGGCTGACCCCGCTGTTCCAGTCGGATCGCGATGTGGTGGCGAAGATCCGCGATATGAGCATGCTGCCCTTGGGCAGGTTGCCCGGCGGCAGCGGCCACATGCTGCGGATCCTCAGCGGCACCCAGCAAGGATGGCTGGGCAAACTGGCGCTGGAACCCGGGTTCATCGCCGCCCTATCCGCACATCGCACTCCCGTGTCCCCCAAGGAGACTTCCTTCGGGGCGTAGGAGCGGGCCTTGCCCGCGATGCTCTTGCTTGGTAGGTCCAAGCTTGCTCGGATGCTCTGGCTTCAATGCGAAAAGCATCGGAGCAAGCTCGGATCCACGAGAAGCGAAGCAAAGGCATCGCGGGCAAGGCCCGCTCCTACGGTTAGAATCGGGGCGAGGTGACGCCGTGAACGATCTGCCGCCATTCGAAACCCACAACGTCGACAACCAGCCGCCGCCGTTCGAGCCACGCGATCTGTGGGCCGATGACGCGGTGTTGCGCGAGGCCATCGCCCGCGAGGGCGCCGTCACTTTCGCCACGCAACTTTCGCACTACGCGCAATTGGCCGGCGACGAGCTGTACCGCATCGGCTTCGACGCCAACCGCGACAAGCCGCGGCTGAAGACCCACGACCGTTTCGGCCATCGCATCGACATGGTGGAATTCCATCCCACCTACCACCGGTTGATGCAGGCCGCGAAGGAACATGGCGTCGCCGGCCTGTCCTGGCACCAGCCGCAGGCGGGCGCGCACGTCGCCCGCGCGGCCTTGAGCTACCTGCATCACCAGGTGGAAGCCGGGACCAGTTGCCCGTTGACCATGACCCATGCCGCGGTGCCGGTGCTGCGCCGCGAACCCGCTTTGCGCGAATGGGCGGACAAGGCGGCGGCGCCTTCCTACGATGCGCGCGACCTGCCTGTCGCGCAGAAGTCCGGCATCACCCTGGGCATGGGCATGACCGAGAAGCAGGGCGGTTCCGACGTGCGCGCCAATGCGACCGTCGCGACGCCGTTGACGGAAGAAGGCGAATATTCGCTGGTAGGACACAAATGGTTCCTTTCCGCGCCGATGTCGGATGGCTTCCTCGTGCTCGCGCAGGCGCCCGGTGGACTGACCTGTTTCCTGCTGCCGCGCCGGCTCGACGATGGCGGCAAGAATGCGTTCCGGCTGATGCGGCTGAAGGACAAGCTGGGCGACTGGTCGAATGCGTCCTCCGAAATAGAATTCTGCGGGGCCTGGGCGCGCCGCATCGGCGGGGAAGGGCGCGGCGTCGCCACGATCATCGAGATGGTGATGTTCACGCGTCTGGACTGCATGCTGGGCGCGGCCGCGGAAATGCGCATGGCCCTGTCCCAGGCGATCCACCACGCGCGCCATCGCCTCACCTTCGGCAAGACGCTGGTCGAACACGCATTGATGCGCAACGTGCTGGCCGACCTGGCGCTGGAATCCGAAGCGGCGCTCGCCTTCTCGCTGCGCGTGGCGCGGGCGGTGGACGCCGCGCCAGGCGATGCCGCGGAGGCGGCGTTCGCACGTATCGCCACCGCCATCGGCAAGTACTGGCTGTGCAAGCGCGCGCCTCCCTTCGTCAACGAAGCGCAGGAATGCCTGGGCGGCGCCGGCTACATCGAGGAATCGATCCTGCCGCGCCTGTACCGGCAGGCGCCGCTCAATTCCATCTGGGAAGGCAGCGGCAACATCCAGTGCCTGGATGTGTTGCGGGCATTGTCGCGGGAACCGGAAACCGGCGCTGCGTTGCTGGCGGAGCTGGAAGCCGTGGGTGGTCGCGATGCGGTGTTCGATGAGTATGCGGCGAAGTTGCGGGCGGATCTATCTGCGGCTTCGACTGAAGAGATCGGTGCGCGCTGGTTGGTGGAGCGGCTCGCGCTGGCGTTGCAGGCTGCGGTATTGCTAGGTTCCAGAAGCCCGGCGGCGAGCCTGTTCGTGCGCAGCCGATTAGGTGGGGAACATGGCTTGGCGTTCGGCACCTTGCGTGCCAGCGATGATATCGATGCGTTGATAGCACGCGCGTTGCCGCTTTAAATCCCTTCTCCCTCCGGGAGAAGTTGGCGCGAAGCGCCGGATGAGGGAGGAAGAATTCCCCCCGTACCGAACTTTCATCGCGATCTGACAATGCATTCCCTCATCCGCCCTTCGGGCACCTTCTCCCGGAGGGAGAAGGGAAGCGCGATGCGCCTCGATCTTGCCCGGATCAGTAGGACGCAATAACCGTAGGGCATTGCGCCGATCGGGAATGACGACGCGGCATCGGCTTGCAAGACAACCCGATCATTCGGTAGCGGATGCTGCCGGCTGCGTATAGCCATGCGGTGCAATGCCCTGCGGTTATTGCGCCCTACGGGGTATTGCCCAGAGCAGGGCGTGTCTTTCGTGCTCTTTTACGAATGCGTCCTTGCCATCCATGTACGCGGCCATGTCGTGTGGATGGGCAATGGCCAAGCGTTCCTTCAGCGCGCCGTATTCCTCGGCTAACGAAAGATGCGCCCGCATGTAATCGCGGAAAGCGACATGGCGGACGACATTCGGTGTGCCTGCTTCGAACGCATGGATCTGGTGCGTCCGTGTTCCATCAGAATCGTTCAGACGGAAATAGCGGCGGCCCGGAATTCCGAACTCACCCTTTGCCTCATAGCCCATGGCTTCAAGTATGGGTGCATGCTGATCCAGAGCTTCGAGTGAAGTGGCCTCCAGCAAGATATCGATGATTGGCTTTGCCTTGGTCTGCGGAATCGCAGTGCTGCCGATATGGTGTATCCGGACGGCAACCTCTCCCAATGCTTGCGCAATCCGTCCAGCCTCAGCCTCGAACCTGACTGGCCAGGCAGGATCATGGGCAACTACTCGAATCATTGTGCGCTCCGGGTGTGCCGCGTAACCAACAGATCGACTGCGACCCGGGGAAAACCGGATCGCTCAATGCCACAACCCCAGCACCAACCCGAACAACACGAACTGCACTGTGTGGTAGCCCCCGTCGATCAACCACAGCTTGAAGCTGCGGTTGGCGAACTGGTAGTTGATGCCGAAGCTGGCCGCGACCAGACCGGCGCCGACGAGCAATCCGTGGTGAAGCGCGATATGGAGTGGGGGACTGGGTCCGAGCAGCCAGGCGAAGAGATAAGCGGCGATCAGCGAGAACAGGAAACTCACCCCGAACACCCTGGCCGGGTGACCGCCGGCTTCGCCTTTGGGATCGCGCCCCGATTCGCGATTCCAGACCGTTCCGAACAACGCCGGCGAATACCAGAGGCCACCCACCAGGAAACTGGAAAGCGCCGCCACCACGACCGCCAACAGGTTCATGTCCGTCATTCTCGAGTGAGTACTGTCGTTATGCCTTGCCGGCCTCGGCCATCGCCCGCGAGCCGGTGATGATCATGCGCAGCATCTGCGAAAGCTGTTCGATCAGCTCCGGATCCTTTTCCGGCGGCATGTCCATCGCGCTGGCGCCGGCGGCAAACACCAGGCGGGTGATCGCCTTGGCCACCAGCGCCGGTTCGTGCAGCCGCGCATTGTCCGCGGCGGCCAGGCGGACCAGGTCGATCTGCAATTCCTCCTCGAAGAAATTGAGTTCGCGGTCCACCGCCTGCTTGAACGCATCCGAGCCCACCGTACCCTCGCGCAACAGCACGTGCAGCAGCTTGTCGTCGGCGCGCAGCTGCTCCATGAAGGTTTCCAGCGAGCCGCGGACCACGCTGCGCTCGGTGGTCGCGCGCTGCCGGGCCTGGCCGATGATCTTGCGCAGCGAGCGTCCGGACAGGTCGATCAGCGCCACCGCCAGCTCGTCCATGTCGCGGAACTGGCGGTAGAAGCTGTTCGGCGCGATACCGGCCTCGCGGGTCACCTCGCGCAGGCTCAGGGTGGACAGGCTGCGGTGCGGGCCGACCAGCTTCAGTGCCGCCGCGATCAGATCGTCGCGCGAGATCGCCGCCTTGCGCGGGGCGGCGTGCTCGGTATCGGCAAGGGTGTCGGTGGGGTTCACGAGGGCCGTCATGCCATTGAAAGGTGATGGGAGCATCATATCGGCTGAATGGAATATACAGTTGTCTAGACAATTGTATCTGCATCCGTATAGTGAGCTCATGAATGCTCGTCTGGATCCGTCCCCCAAGTCCCCGACCAGCCATGTCAGGCGCCTGCTCAGGCCTGTCGTGGCCCCGTCCGTGTTCGATTTCTGGGCTTCCCGGCTCAATCCGGCCTGGTCCTGGGAGCGCCCGCTGGCCCGCGTGATCGCCCGCGAGCAGGCTTCCCGCGACGCCGTGACCCTGGTTCTGAAGCCCAATCGGCACTGGCGCGGCTTCCAGCCCGGCCAACACCTCAACGTGAGCGCCGAGATCGACGGCAGCCGGGTGACCCGCAGCTACAGCCTGACCGGACCGCCGCGCGCCGACGGCCGCATCGCCATCACCGTGAAGGGCATCGAGGGCGGCAAGCTCAGCCAGCACCTGTGCCGCGAGGCCAGGATCGGCGATGTGCTGGAACTCGGCGCCGCCTTCGGCGGCATGACCCTGCCGGAACGCCTGGACGGCCGCTGGCTGTTCCTGGCCGCCGGCAGCGGCATCACTCCGTTGGTGGCGATGGTTCGCACGCTTGCCGCGCAAGCGATGCCGGTGCCGCTCGACCTGGTCTATTGGGCGCGCCACCGCGAAGAACTCTGCTTCGCCGCGGAACTGCGCGCACTGGCCGCGGCCCACGCAAGCTTCAAGGTCCACTTCGTGTTGACGCGGGAGGCGGAACGGGCCGAAGGCGAGTCCTCCGGCCGCATCGATCGCGCGCTGATCGACTCATTGCTCGATGACGCAGGCGAACGGCATGTCTTCGCTTGTGGACCGGGTGGTTTCGTGGACATCGCCAAGTCATTGTTCTCCGCAGGCGCTCCCACCTTCCATGCCGAAGCCTTCACCCCGCCGCCAAGGGTGGTCGAGGGGGGCGGCAACGTGCAGGTCACCCTGGCCGCCAGCGGCCGCACCCTGACCCTGGCGCGCGGCCAGTCCCTGCTGACCGCGCTGGAAGCGGAAGGGCTTAGGCCGGCCTCCGGGTGCCGCATGGGCATCTGCAATACCTGCTCTTGCGGCAAATCGTCGGGAACCACCCGCAACCTCAATACCGGCGATCTCGCCGGCGAACCCGTCTCGGCGCTCAAGCTCTGCATCAGCAGCGCGGTGAGCGACCTCGTACTCGACCTCTGAATCCCCACATGGCCACTAAAATCAAAAACCGCGCACTGACCGCGGCCGAACTCGACGGCTTCGCCGCCGAACTCGATGCCGTGCGCGCCCGCACCACCGCCCGCCTGGGGCAGTCGGATGCGAACTACATCCGCCGCATCGTCAAGGCCGTGCGCTACACGGAAATCGCGGGACGCGCGCTGCTGTTCGCCGGCGCCTTCGTTCCCGCCATCCTGGTGCCGGCATGGATCGTCGGCACGCTGTTGCTGGCGCTGTCGAAGATCCTGGAGAACATGGAACTGGGCCACAACGTCATCCACGGCCAGTACGACTGGATGGGCGACCCGCACCTCAACGGCAAGACCTACGAGTGGGACATCGCCGGCACCAGCGACAACTGGCGCCATACCCACAACTTCCAGCACCACACCTACACCAACGTGCGCGGGATGGACGACGACATCGGCTACGGCCTGCTGCGGATCTTCCCCGAGCAGCGCTGGAAGCCGTTCTACCTGGCGCAGCCGATCATCGCGGTGGTGTTCGCCGTCCTGTTCGAGTGGGGCGTGGCGATCCAGAACCTGAAGCTGGGGCGCTGGTGGGCCGGCAAGACCAGCAAGGCGAAGATGCGTGAAATGTTCCGCCCGGCCGGCAGGAAAATGCTGCGCCAGATACTGAAGGACTACGTGGCGTTCCCGCTGCTGGCCGGTCCGTTCTTCCTGCCGGTGCTGCTGGGCAATGTGGCCGCCAACGTGCTGCGCAACCTGTGGACCTACATCATCATCTTCTGCGGCCACTTCACCGCCGATGCGGAAACCTTCCCCAAGGAATCGATCCGCAACGAATCGCGCGGTCACTGGTACGTGCGCCAGCTGCGCGGTTCCTCCAACCTGTCGGGCGGCAAGCTGCTCAACGTGATGTCGGGCAACCTGAGCCACCAGATCGAGCACCACTTCTATCCCGACATCCCGGCCAACCGCTATGCGGCGATGGCGGTGGAAGTGAAGGAGATCTGCGCCCGCTATGGCCAGCACTACAACACCGGTTCGTTGCCGAAACAGTTCGGCCAGGTGATCTGGCGGATCCTGCGGCACGCGTTTCCCAGCCGGCCCAGGAAAGCGCGGGCGCCGCTATTGCAGGCGCAATCCAGCTGATCCATGTAGGAGCGCCCCTTGGGCGCGATGCCTTTCGGTCAGGTCGCGCAAGAGCATCGCGGGCAAGGCCCGCTCCTACAGGGGTTGTTGTAGGAGCGCCCCTTGGGCGCGATGCCCTTCGGCCAGGTAGCGCAAGAGCATCGCGGGCAAGGCCCGCTCCTACGGGCTGATTGTCGATGGTGGGCCAAGGCCCACCCTACGGTTTCAATCGATGAACTGCAGGCGCGCCAGTTCCGCATACAGGCCGTCCTGGGCGATCAATTCCGCATGCGTGCCCTGGGCGACGATACGGCCGCGATCCATGACCACGATGCGGTCGGCCTTCAATACCGTCGAAAGCCGGTGCGCGATGACCAGCGTGGTGCGGCCTTCCATCAACCTTTCCAGCGCCTGCTGCACCGCTCGCTCGCTCTGCGCGTCCAATGCCGAGGTCGCCTCGTCCAGCAACAGGATCGGCGCGTCCTTCAACAGCGCGCGGGCGATGACGATGCGTTGCTGCTGGCCACCGGACAGGCGCGCGCCGCGTTCGCCGAGTTCGCTGGCGAAACCTTCGGGCAATTCGCGGATGAAATCGTCGGCTTCGGCCGATTCGGCTGCGGCCTGCAGTTCGGCATCGGTGGCATCGAGCCTGCCGTAGCGGATATTTTCGGCGGCGCTGGTGGCGAAGATCGTCGGTTGCTGCGGGACCAGGGCGATGCGTTCGCGCAGTTCGGCCGGGTCCAGTTCGCGCAGGTCCATGCCGTCGATGCGGATGTTGCCGGACTGCGCATCGTGGAAGCGCAACAACATCGAGAACACCGTGCTCTTGCCGGCGCCGGACGGGCCGACCAGGGCCACGGTTTCGCCCGGCTCGATCTGCAGGTCGAAGCCATCGAGCGCCGGCAGGTCCGGGCGCGAAGGGTAGTGGAAGACGACGTTGTCGAAGCGGATGTCGCCACGCAACGGCGACGGCAGGGAGCGTGGATGCGCGGGCGCGACGATGTCCGGGGTTTCCTGCAGCAGTTCGGTGATCCGGCCCATGCCGCCGGCCGAGCGTTGCAGGTCGTTCCACACTTCGGCCAGGGCACCGACCGAACCGCCGACGATCAGGGCGTAGACCACGAACTGGGCCAGCGTGCCCTTGCTCATGTCGCCGGAGATGACGTCGTGGGCGCCGGTCCACAGCATCAGCACGATCGCGCCGAATACCAGGGTGATCGCCGAGGCGGTGACGAAGGCCTGCGCGCGGATGCGCTTGCGCGCGGTGTCCACCGCGGTCGCGACCGCGCCGCCGAAGCGTTCGCGTTCGTAGGGTTCCCGCGCATGCGATTGCACCGTGCGTACTGCGCCGAGGGTTTCGCTGGCCAGGCTGTTGGCGTCCGCCACCCGGTCCTGGCTGGCCCGGGATATCTTCCCCAGGCGCCGGCTGCCGAGCACGATCGGCAACACCGCCGCCGGGATGCCGATCAGCGCGAACGAGGCCAGGCGCGGGCTGGTGACGAACAGCAGGACCAGGCCGCCGACCACGGTCACGCTGCTGCGCAGGGCCACCGACATGCTGGTGCTGACCACGTTGCGCAGCAGTTCGCTGTCGGCGGACAGGCGCGAGACCAGTTCGCCGCTGCGGGTGCGGTCGTGGAAACCGGCGCCGAGGCCGATCAGGTGGCCATAGAGTTTCTGGCGCAGGTCGGCGACGACCTTTTCGCCCAGCAGCGACACGAAATAGAAGCGCGTCGCACTGGCCAGGGCCAGTACCACGGCCACGCCGAACAGGGAAAGGAATGCCTGGTCGACATTGGTGCCGCTGGAAAAGCCCTGGTCGATGATCTGACGGACCGCCATCGGCAGGCTCAGGGTCGCGGCCGAGGCCACCGCCAAGGCGACCAGCCAGGCCGCGAACAGGCCGCTGTGCCGGCGCACGAACGGCCACAGGGCGCGCAGGCTGCCGAGCCTGGGTTTGGGCTTGGCGGCAGCGGGTTCAGCAACCGGGTCAGGTTTTGCGGCTGTCGCGTCGGAGGAATCAACGGCAGGAGAGGTCATTCGGCATCCGATTCGGCAAAGCGCACACGGTTACGGGTGGCGTCGCGCAGGTGGGTTTTCAAGGCGTCGAGCCGTGCCGTGGGCAGGCGCAGGCGCAAGATGACGCCGGTTTCGTGGAACTCCTCGCTCATTTTCTCGGCTGACCAGGATCCCATCGCGGCATGCACGCTGCCCAGGTCGTCGAACGAACAGGCGATCGTGGTTTCGCTCATGACCACCAAGGCCCGGCGCTCCGCGCGGCGTAGGCATTCGGTCGCCGCACCGCCATAGGCGCGGACCAGTCCGCCCGCGCCCAACTTGATGCCGCCATACCAGCGGGTGACCACGGCCACGACCTGGTCGTAGCCCTGGCCCTCGATCGCCGCCAGGATCGGCCGGCCGGCGGTACCGGAGGGTTCTCCGTCGTCGCTGGAACGGTATTCGGCGCCGATCCGGTAGGCCCAGCAATTATGGGTCGCTTCGGGATCGGAGACTTGGGTGAGGAAGGCCAGGGCCGCTTCCGGTGAAGTGGCCGGTGCCGCCTGGACGATGAAGCGGCTGTGCTTGACCTCGAGAGCGTGCGTCGCGATTGCGGCCAAGGTGTCGCTCATTTTTCCAGCAGGGGTTCCAGGTCGCCCGGTACGGCTTCCTCCGGATGGTCCCGGACGAACAGCAGCAGGCTCCGTTTCGCCGCTTCGGCATCGCCCAGGCCATAGCGGGTGCGCACGCGCTCCAGCCATTCGTCCACCGGAAGCCGGGCATCGTCGGAGATCGGCACCTGCAGGTCGGTGCGCTGCAGGCGCGAGCCGGTGACTTCGACGCGATCCAGGCTGGTGCGATCCTGCGTGCCGGGTTCTTGCGCGCCGCGCTCCTGTTCGCGCAGGGCCGTGCTGGCCTTCGTCTCCGCGCGGGCAGCGCTTTGCTTCGCCGTTGTTGCACGGGTGGCGGAATAGCCGGCCGCTTCGTTCGCGGAAAGGCTCACTGCAACGGCCGCATCGTGTGGATCGGGTGCGAACGCCGCCGGCGATTCAGTGGCAGGTTCAGGTGCGGCCATGACCGGAGCAGGCGGGGCGGGAGGTGGCGGCACCGCACCGAGGGAACGAAGACGATCGCCACCCTGCGTCTGGCGCTGGACCGGTGGGGCTTGCGGTGGACGGACCGTGCGCCGGGGCGGCGGCATCGACGTCGCGCGCGGCGGCGCGGTTTTCGCGGCCGGAGGTGGTGGCGGAGGTGCGGGCATCGGAATCTCCGCCGCTACTGCCGAGTCCTGCGCCACTGCGTCTGCATGCGGAAGTGGTGGCGATGCGGGTTCAGCGGCGGGTTCCGCTTCGGTCTGCGTCATCATTTCCGCCGCCACGGGCCCGGGCGCCTCGGACGACGCGGTCGCCACTGGCTGCACCGGGCGCAGCTGCCAGGCGATGCCCACGGCCAGGACCATCGAAGCGGCCAGGCCGATCGCCACCGGCCAGCGTGGTTTGTACGCGCGTTGCGGCTTGCCGGCCACCGCGGCATGCGCGGCGGCCAGGATCTTCGCATCCAGCGTGGTTGGAGGTTCCCCATGCGGGCCCGTGCGCGCGATGAGCTGGGCCAGCTCGCGCTCTTCCTGGGTCAGGGGTTCCGAAGGGTGGCGGTTCATTCGTTCAGTCTCGTGCGCAACTTGTCCATCGCGTAGCGCAACCGCGATTTGACCGTTTCCCGGCCTACACCGGTGATCTGACCGATTTCCTCGAGCGACAGTTCCTGTTCCAGGCGTAGCTGCAGGACCTCTCGCTGGTCTTCGGGCAGTTCGGCCAGGGCCAGTTGCAGGCGCCGCCGTTGCTCGAATTCGGAAAGATTGCGCTCCGGGGTGTCCGGGTCGGGGATCCTCGCGGCGCGTTCATCGCCATCAACGGGTGCCGGCGGGCGGTGCTTGAGCGCGCGCCAGTGGTCGGTGAGGCGATTGTGCGCGATCCGGAACAGCCAGGTGGTGAAAGCCGCTTCAGGCTTCCAGCCTTCACGTGCGGTGATCACGCGTTGCCAGCTGTCCTGGAAAAGCTCGTCGGCCAGCGCGGGGTCGCGGACCTGGCGCAGCAGGTAGCGATACAGGCGGTTGCGGTGGCGCGAATACAACTGCTCGAAAGCGCTCGTGTCGCCAGCGGCATAGGCCAGCATCAGGGCTTCGTCGGCGATTTCCGCGGAATCGTTCACCCTGACAAGCGTACGGCCTCGGCCCCGATCCGCATAGCCGTGCCGGCGCTTGCCGACTGGCCGCAGACGCCGGTTTACCGCGTATAGACAGGAAACAGGTGCAAAAACCGGAGGGGGCATGGCGCGGCGCATGTAACCTGCTAACGTCCCCGTGGCGGAGATGGGGTTTCCGCCCGCGATGGCTTCCGGTATATCGCATCAACGAATTCAACCTGGGGAATCCGTGCACTTGCCGAATACCGAAGCTGCGGAAATCCCGTCTCCTGTCCAGATCGCGACCCCGGACCAGGAGCCTGCGGACGTGGCCAGATCGCCGACCGAGCAGATCGTGGCCGTCCTGTCAGGGTTGCTGCCGAACAAAGCGTCCGTGGCGGTTTGCTGGCGCGACTGGGCCCTGGGTAGTGGCAGTGCGTTGTCCGCGGGCGGAAGCCAGGCGTTGCGCAAGCGCGCCGAGCTTGCGCTATCCGATCTTGAGGCGGCACGTCCGGATGCGGCGTGCGACGAGCAGGAGTGGCTGGTCCACGCCTGGGACAACGTCGATGGCAATGCGCGCATGGCGGTCGCGGCGAGCTTGCCGCAGACCGTGGCCAGCGCCGAACGCGAGTCCTGGCTGGCGCTGGCCAAGACCCTGCTGGTGTCCACCCTGGACGCCTCGCGGGCGCAGGCGCGCATCGTTTCCCTGGAAAAATCCAAGCGCCTGCAGCAGGCCCTGTACGAAATCGCCGACCTGGCCAGCGCCGACCTGGAAATGCCGGAGATGCTGCGCCGGATCCATGTGGTGGTGGGCTCGCTGATGTACGCCGACAACTGCTACATCGTGCTTTACGACGACCAGCGCCGCAGCGTGCGCTTCCTGCACTTCGTCGACCAGCGCGATCCCTATGTCGCCGACCCCGATCGCGAATTCACCGAGGAGGAAATGCCCAACAGCATGACCTTCGCCTTGCTGCGCCACGGCCAGCCGGTGCGCGGGCCTTCGACCGTGATCCGGCAGAAGCTCGGCGTGGTCCCGGACGCGAGCCACGGCCCCGACAGCCTGGACTGGATGGGTGTGCCGATGCGCCGCGAGGATCGCGTCTGCGGCGCGATCGTGGTGCAAAGCTACGACACCCCGGCCAGCTACACGGACGAGGACCGGGCCCTGCTGGGTTATGTCGCCCAGCACATCCTGACGGCGCTGGACCGCAAGCACGCGCACGTGGACCTGGAACGCCGCATCGAGGCGCGTACCCACGAACTGCAGCGCGCCAACCGCGAGCTGCAGGCCGAGGTGCTGGAACGCAAGCGCGCGGAGAAGCTGCAGCGTGCCTTGTTCCGCATCGCCGAACTGGCCATCACCTCGGAAAGCCTGGAGCGCTTCTACGCCGACGTGCACGCGGTGGTGGACGAACTGATCTACGCGCGGAATTTCTACATCGCCCTGCTGTCCGACGATGGCGAGCGTCTGGACTTCCCGTATTCGATCGACGAACGCGACCCGATGCGGCTGTCGCGCAAGCTGACCAACGGCCTGACCGAACACGTCCTGTCCAGCCGCCAGCCCCTGCTGGCCGATCGCGGCAGGCTGGTGGAGCTCGGCCTGCAGGGCAAGGTCCACGAATACGGCCCGCACGCCTACAGCTGGCTGGGCGTGCCCTTGTTCCGCGACGAGGAAGTGGTCGGCGTACTCGCCGTGCAGAGCTATTCGCCCGATGTCAGTTTCAGCCCGTACGACCAGAGCCTGCTGACCTTCGTGGCCCACAACATCGGCAACGGCCTGGCCCGGCAACGCGCCCAGGAACACCTGCGCGTGGCCCATGCCGAACTGGAGCGCAGGGTCGATGCGCGTACCCACGAGCTTGCCGAAGCCAATTCCAAGCTGATGGCGCAGATCGGCGAGCGCTTGCGCGCCGAGCAGCGCCTCACCCACCAGGCCACCCACGACGGGCTGACCGGATTGCCCAATCGGCCGCACCTGCTCGACCGGCTTTCGGCCGCGATCGACCGCGCCCGCCATGGCGATGGCCAGGAGTTCGCGGTGCTGTTCCTGGACCTTGATCGCTTCAAGCTGGTCAACGACAGCATCGGCCATGCCGCGGGCGACGAGTTGCTGGTCGAAGTCGCGCGTCGCATCACTTCCATGGTCCGCAGCAACGACGTGGTTTCGCGCCTGGGTGGCGACGAGTTCGCGGTCCTGATCGAATACACCGATGGCCTGGACAGCGCACGCGAGCTTTCCCAGCGCATCCTTTCGGTGCTGGGACGGCCGATGTGGGTAGCGGGGCGCGAACTGTTCCCGTCCGCCAGCCTCGGCATCGCCGCCTGGCATCCGCGTTACCGCAACGGCGAGGAGCTGCTGCGCGACGCCGATGCCGCGATGTACCGCGCCAAGGCGCAGGGACGCGATTGCTATGCCGTGTTCGACGAACCGATGCGCGAAGCGGCGATGCAGAGCCTGGACCTGGAGGCCGACCTGCGCCGGGCCATCAACAACCACGATTTCCTGCCGTTCTACCAGCCCATCGTCCGCCTGGAGGATGGGGCGGTGATCGGCCACGAAGCCCTGTTGCGCTGGCAGCACGAACGCCGCGGCCTGCTGCTGCCGGCCGAGTTCATCAGCCTGGGCGAGGACAGCGGCCTGATCGAACAGGTCGACTGGCTGCTGTACGAACAGGTGGTGGCGCAGCTGGCGCGCGGCGGCGAAGGCTATATCTCGGTCAACGTCTCGCCACGGCATTTCCGTTCGCCCGATTTCGCCGATCGCCTGCTGTCGATGTTCGATGCGGTCGGCGCCGATCCTTCGCGGATGCGCGTGGAGATAACCGAAGTGGCGCTGCTCGACGACGCTCCGCGCACCTTGCGCACCCTGCGTACGTTGCGCCAGCACGGCATCCTGGCCCAGCTGGACGATTTCGGCACCGGCTTTTCTGCGCTGTCCTATCTGCATCGCTTCCCGATCTCGGTGCTCAAGATCGACCGCAGTTTCATCTCCGGCATCGGTAGCGAAGGGCGGCCGGAAAGCCTGGCCCTGGTGCGCGCGATCCTTGCGCTGGCCAGTACCCTGGGCATCGACACCATCGCCGAAGGCGTGGAGACGCAAGAGCAGAAGCAGGCCCTGATCGACCTCGGCTGCAGCCTCGGCCAGGGATACCTGCTTGGCCGGCCGGCACCGCAGATGGGCGGCCTGCCGGCAGCGCCGCTGTATCCCAACTGGGATTGAACCGACCGGTGTAGGAGCGGGCCTTGCCCGCGATGCTCTTGCGCGATCTGGTCGAAGGGCATCGCGCCCAAGGGGCGCTCCTACACCCACACCGTAGGAGCGGGCCTTGCCCGCGATGCTCTTGCGATCTGGCCGAAGGGCATCGCCCAAGGGGCGCTCCTACACCCACACCGTAGGAGCGGGCCTTGCCCGCGATGCTCTCTTGCGCGATCTGGTCGAAGGGCATCGCGCCCAAGGGGCGCTCCTACACCCACACCGTAGGAGCAGGCCTTGCCTGCGATGCTCTTGCGCGGTCTGGCCGAAGGGCATCGCGCCCAAGGGGCGCTCCTACGGAGGAACCCATTGCGGCTGGATCATTCGCCGGCGATCACCTGGGGCTTGCTGTCGTTGGCGACGATCCGCCGGCCTCGATCGACCAGGTCCACGAACTCCCGGCGCAATCCGTAGCGATCGCCGCCTTCGGCATCGCGCGCGGCTTTGGCGACATCGATCCAGTTCCATCCATCGACATGGGTGCCGCCGCGCAGCAGGTCCGCGTATGCCGCTACCGCGCTGGCGAAGCGGAACGATTCGCCGGGACGGGAGGTCAGCGATGAAGCCAGGATCGGATTCTCGATCAGGCGGCTGCTGTCGTTGCCCGGCAGCTTGTAGCGCAGGCGCAGGTGGGCGAGTTCCCCCTTGCCCTGGCCGGCAAGGCTCTTTTCCTTGCCGTAGCGCAGGGCCGGCAGTCGCTCTGCGCCGGAACCGACCGGTGTGATCTCGTACAACGCGGTGACCTCGTGGCCCGCGCCGATGTCGCCGGCATCGACCTTGTCGTTGGCGAAATCCTCACGAGCGAGCAGACGGTTTTCGTAACCGATCAACCGGTATTCCGACACCTGCGCCGGGTTGAACTCGACCTGGATCTTGACGTCGCGGGCGATGGTCAGCAACGTGGCCTGCATTTCCTCCACCAGCACCTTGCGCGCTTCCTGCGGGGTGTCGATGTAGGCATGGTTGCCGTCGCCTACGTCGGCAAGGCGTTCGGCCATCGCGTCGTTGTAGTTGCCCTGGCCGAAGCCGAGCGTGGTCAATGCGATGCCCGACTTGCGTTGATCGCCGACCAGCGTTTCCAGTGTTTCCTGGCTGACCGTGCCGACGTTGAAATCGCCATCGGTGGCCAGGATCACGCGGTTGACGCCATTCTTCATATAAGCCTTTTCCGCCATGTCGTAAGCCAGGCGGATGCCGTCGCCGCCGTTGGTGCTGCCGCCGGCTTGCAAGCGGTCCAGAGCGCCCAGGATTTCGTCGTGGCGATCGCCCGGGGTCGGCGGCAACACCAGTCCGGCGGAACCGGCGTAGACGACGATCGAGACGCGATCCTGCTCGCGCAATTGCGGCACCAGCATCGAGAACGCCTGTTTCAGCAGCGGCAGTTTGTCGGGCGAATCCATCGAGCCGGAGGTGTCGATCAGGAACACCAGATTCGAAGGCGGCAGCGTGGCCTTGGGCACGTCGTAACCCTTGATCCCGATCATCAGCAGCTGTCGTTGCGGATTCCACGGCGCGGCCGCAAGTTCGGTGGTGACGCGGAAGGGGATATCGCGGTTGACCGGGGCCGGATGCCCGTAGCTGAAATAGTTGATGAACTCTTCGGAACGCACCGAATCGGCGGGTGGGCGGACGCCGTCGCGCAGCATGCGGCGCACATTGCTGTAGCTGCCGGTATCGACATCGACGGAAAAGGTGGAGACCGGCTCCTCGCTGGCGCGATGCACCGGGTTATCGGTGCGCTGTTCGTATTTCTCGGTATCGACGGGCTGTTGCTGGACATAAACCGGCGCGGTCGCGGCATAACCATCGGCCGCGCTGGCGGCGTAGGCCATCAATGCGGCCGGCGGTGGTGCGGGCGGTGCGTAAGCGGACTTGGCCTGGGCGGAGGCGCGCAACTGGCTGCGTTCCATTTCCGCTCGTTTCATGTGGGCGCCGGTGACTTCGACTCGATCCAGTGTGCCGGCTTCCTGGCGTACAGGAGTGTCGGCAGGCGCTTCCGCAGTGCTCTCGGGGCTGGACTTGCAGCCGGCGATGGCGGCGAGGGCGATCAGGCTGGCGGTGAACAGGGCGGTGCGGGGCAGGTGGCGTTGCATGGTGGTTCTCCCGTGGTGGTCGGGAGGGTTGAACGCGCCATGTTCCGAGGTGGGGTTAAGCGATTTCCGAATGGCGAACGGCGTAGGAGCGACGTGAGTCGCGATGGAAAAACCATCGCAACGAATCATTCGCGACTCACGCCGCTCCTGCGTCGCCTCGTGATCGCCCCGCTTATTCGACTCGCAACTTGAGTTCGCCGTCGCTGAGTCGGGCGCTCACCGGATCTCCCGGTTGCGCCTGGGAAACGGATCGGACCAGCCTCCCTTCGGCGTCGACGATGATCGAATAGCCACGGGCCACCGTCGCCAGCGGGCTCACCGCTTCCAGCGAGCGTGCCAATGCGCGCAGTTTCAGGGTGTCGCGCTGCAGCTCGCGCGCGATCGCCGCCTGCGGGCGCAGACCCAGCGATTGCAGGCGTTCGCGCAACATGGCCAGCCGGCGTTGCGGCTGGGTGGCGCGGAGCACGGCCGCGGCATGGCGCAGGCTGGAGCGGCGGCGCTCCAGTTGCTCGCGCCAGGCCGATTCCAGCCGTCGGCGCGCTTCCTGCTGGCGCCGCTGCAACAGTTGCAGCCGCGCCTGCGGACGCATCGCCTGCAGGCGCAGGACCGCACGATCGGCGCGCTGCATCGACTGGCGCAGCGACTGCAGCTGCAGGGCGGACAGGCGGCGCTGCAGGCCCTGCAGGCGGGCGTCGAGGGCGTTGCGATCGGGAACCAGCAATTCCGCGGCGGCCGAAGGCGTGGGCGCGCGCAGGTCGGCGGCGAAGTCGGACAGGCTGAAGTCGGCTTCGTGGCCCACCGCGGAAACGATGGGAACCGGCGACGCGGCGATGGCGCGGGCCAGGCGCTCGTCGTTGAAAGCCCACAGGTCTTCCAGCGAACCGCCACCGCGCGTCACCAGCACGATGTCGTAGCGGCCCGAGGCGCCGGCGCGCTGCACCAGCGAGGTGATCTGCGCCGCTGCCGTCGCGCCCTGCACCTGGGTCGGCAGTATCTCCACTTCCAGCAACGGGAAACGACGCGCCAGCACGCTGAGCACATCGCGCACCGCCGCGCCGCTGGGCGAGGTGATGATCGCCAGACGCCGTGGATACAGGGGTAGCGGACGCTTGCGCGCCTCGTCGAACAGGCCTTCGGCCTGCAGCCTGGCTTTCAGTTCCTCGAATGCGCGGCGCAATGCGCCTTCGCCGGCTTCCTCCAGGTGATCCAGGACCAGCTGGTAATCGCCACGCGCTTCGTACAGGGTCAGGCGCCCACGCCCCAGCACGCGCAGGCCTTCGCGCGGCACGAACTTCAACCACTGGCTCTTGGGCTTGAACATGGCGCACTTCACCTGCGCGCGCGCGTCCTTCAGGGTGAAGTACAGGTGCCCGGAAGCGGGGCGGGTGACATTGCCCAGTTCCGCTTCCACCCAGACCAGCGGGAACGCGCTTTCCAGCAGGTCGCGGGCCAGCGTATTGAGCTGGGTGGGGGTGAGGACGTCGCGGGCGGGGTCTTCGAGCATGGCGATACCCTAACCGATCTTGTGGGAGGGGCTTCAGCCCCGACGCTTGTCCAGTTGAAGAGCATCGGGGCTGAAGCCCCTCCCGCAAGAGCAACTCCTCCCACAAGAGCGGCAGGCGCTAAAATGCGGGTCATGAACGACCTGATCACTCCCTGCAAACTCCCGATCGAAGCCGGCGCCGCACCGCGCCGGATCACCCGCGCCGTCAACGTGGGTGCGGTCACCCTGGGCGGCGGCCATCCGGTGGTGGTGCAGTCGATGACCAATACCGACACCGCCGACATCGCCGGCACGGTGAAGCAGGTGGCGGAACTGTGGCGCGCGGGCTCGGAACTGGTGCGGGTGACGGTCAACAATCCCGAATCCGCCGCGGCCGTGCCGCACATCGTCGAGAAGCTGCGGATGATGGGCGTCGAAGTGCCGGTGATCGGCGACTTCCACTACAACGGCCACACGCTGTTGACCAACGAGCCGGCCTGTGCCGAGGCGCTGGGCAAGTACCGGATCAACCCCGGCAATGTCGGCTTCGGCCGCAAGCGCGACACCCAGTTCGCGCAGTTGATCGAATTCGCGCTGAAGTACGACAAGCCGGTACGCATCGGCGTCAACTGGGGTTCGCTGGACCAGTCGCTGGCGGCACAGTTGATGGACGAGAATGCAAAGCGCGCCGAGCCCTGGGAAGCCAGCCTGGTCCTGCGCGAAGCGCTGATCCGCTCGGCGCTGGATTCGGCCGAACGCGCGGTGAAAATAGGCCTGCCGCGCGAGCGCATCGTGCTCAGCTGCAAGGTCAGCGGCGTGCAGGAACTGATCGCGGTCTATCGCGATCTGGCCCAGCGTTCGGATTTCGCCCTGCATCTGGGTCTGACTGAAGCCGGCATCGGCAGCAAGGGCATAGTCGCCTCGTCCGCCGCGCTGGCGGTGCTGCTGCAGGAAGGCATAGGCGACACCATCCGCATTTCGCTGACGCCGGAACCCGGCCAGTCGCGTACCCAGGAAGTGATCGTCGCCCAGGAACTGCTGCAGACCACCGGCCTGCGCGCGTTCACGCCGATGGTCACCGCGTGTCCCGGCTGCGGGCGCACCACCTCTGAGTTTTTCCAGGAACTGGCCGGCGTGGTGCAGAACCACGTGCGCGGCAAGATGCCGGAATGGAAAGTCAGCCACCCGGGCGCGGAGAACATGACCCTGGCGGTGATGGGCTGCGTGGTCAACGGGCCTGGCGAATCGCGTCACGCCAATATCGGCATCTCGTTGCCGGGCACCGGCGAGGCGCCGACCGCGCCAGTGTTCATCGACGGCGAAAAGGCGGTGACCCTGCGTGGCGAGAACATCGCCCACGAATTCGTCGCCCTGATCGACGCTTACGTCGACAAGCGCTATGCACGAAGCGCTGGGTGAAGCGGCCGCGCGCGGCGCGCGAGTCATCGCCTCACTGCTGAAACGCCACGGCGGCTGGATCGCATTGCTGTTCGTCGGCGTACTGCTGCCGCTGTGGGTTTTCACCGAGCTGGCCGACGAAGTGCATGAACTGGAGCGGTTCGTGTTCGACGATCCGATCCTGTTGCGCGCCCATGCTCATGCCGGCCCGGCGCTGGACCGGTTCTTCATAGTCGTCTCCCGGATCGGCTATGAAGGCGTCATTGCGATCGACGTCGTCATCGTCCTGTCTCTGCTCGGCTTCAAGCGCTGGCGCGAGGCGACGTTCGCCGCGGTCGCTTTCATGGGTTCGGCGCTGCTGAACCTCGGCAGCAAGCAGTTGTTCCAGCGCGACCGGCCTTCGCTGTGGGAATCGGTCTCGCCGGAAACCACATTCAGTTTCCCCAGCGGACATGCGATGGGGTCGATGACCCTGGCGATGGTGGTGATCCTGTTGGCCTGGCCGACCCGCTGGCGCTGGCCGGTGCTGCCGATGGCCGTGGTCTTCGTGTTGCTGGTGGGGTTTTCGCGGATCTACCTGGGCGTGCATTACCCTTCCGACATACTGGGCGGGTGGGTTGCGGCGATGGCATGGGTGGCGGGTGCACACTTGCTGCTCTTCCGCGGTTCCCTGCGGCCCTGGAAGCGGGCATCAACGGCTGTCCAGCAGTCCGGGAATTGCGATGCCTTGTAGATCCGAGCTTGCCCGGGTGCTCTTGATCTTCGCGAAAAACATCCGAGCAGGCCCGGATCTGTAAAGCGGGTAACGGAATCCGGGCAAGCCCGGATCCACGTACCGGATGAAGTCCATTGGGGGCAAAGCGGCATCAGTCCTGGATGCACACCTGGTTGCGACCCTGGCTCTTGGCGCGATAGAGCGCGGCATCGGCCGCAGCCATCATCCGGCTGCAGGTGTCGCGTTCGGCGTTCATCGCTGCAACGCCGATGCTTATGGTGATGGTCTGGGCTTCGTTGCCCGGCCTGAATTCGGCCCCGGCGATGGCCTGGCGCAGGCGTTCGGCGAAACCATAGGCTGCGTCGATGTCGCATTCGGGCAAAAGCACGGCGAATTCCTCGCCGCCGATGCGCGCGGCGAAATCGTCGCTGCGTACGTGCCGGCGCAGCACGCCGGCGATCTGGCGCAGCACGTTGTCGCCGGAGATGTGGCCGTAGCGGTCGTTGACCGGCTTGAACAGGTCCACATCGATGATGCACATGGTCAGCACGCGTCGATGGCGCATGGCGCGCGCGATCTCCTTGTCCGCCATCTCGATGAAATGGCGGCGGTTGTGCAGGTCGGTCAGCGAGTCGTGGGTGGCGAGCTGGTAGATCTCCTCGTGGTAGCGCGCCTCCACGCTGCAGTGGCTGATGAACTTGAGGATGCTCTCGCCCAGGGTGATGTGGTCGCCATCGACCAGCACGGCCTCCTCGATCGCCTGGTCGTTGACCTGGGTGGGATTGGTGGCCTGCAGGTCGCGGATCCGGTATTCGTCGCCGTCGCGCCAGACCTGGCAGTGCTGCCGCGATACGCTCCTGTGCGGGATGTGCAGGTCGGCTTCCTGCGAACGTCCCACCACCACCGCGCGCTCGTCCACGTCCGCGCGCCGGCCAAGTCCTTCGCCATGGATCACCACCACGCAGGCCGAACGCGGCCCGGCGCGATGCGGCCCGGCGCTGAGCATCGTGCGTTGCGTGGTGGCGGGGTTTTCGTCTTTGGGGGCCATGCGCGATGCGCCGGAATGAGCGCGTGAAGTGTAGCCCATGGCCGCTTCGGCACCGGCGCATCCGCTAAGATGGATCCGCTATCGACAGGGGGATGGCATGAACCCGCATGACCCGCCGGACGATCCGGACCCGACTGAGATCCTGCCGGCACGCGTGCCGCAGGCCGCCGCGCAGGCGGGCGAAACGCTGGCTGCCGGCACGCGCGTGGGCCGCTACCGCATCGAATCGCTGCTTGGCCGCGGCGGCATGGGCGAGGTCTATCGCGCCGAGCAACTCGAACCGGTACGGCGCACGGTTGCGTTGAAACTGCTGCTGCGGCAGCGCCTGGATGCCCGGCACCTGGCCTATTTCGAAGTGGAGCGGCAGATGCTGGCGCAGATGCGCCACCCGGGCATCGCCCAGGTCTACGACGCGGGCGCCACCGCGGAAGGCCACCCGTACTTCGCCATGGAGTTCATCGACGGCACTCCGATCAACCGTTATTGCGGAGAGCGCGCGCTGCCGCTGCGCCAGCGCATCGGGTTGTTCATCCATGTCTGCCAGGGCGTGCAGCACGCGCACCAGAAGGGCGTCATCCATCGCGACCTGAAGCCGGGCAACCTGCTGGTCGACGAGGTGGATGGAAAACCGGCTCCCAAGATCATCGATTTCGGCATCGCCACGGCGGCCTCGCTGGCGTCGGGCAATGAAGCCGGCGAACGCGCCGGCACGCCCGACTACATGAGCCCGGAACAGGCCGGTGCCGATCCGGATGTCGCGGGCGCGGTCGATACGCGCAGCGATGTGTATTCGCTGGGTGTGGTCCTGTACGAACTGCTGGCGGGCAGCCGCCCTTCGGCCACGCATGAAACCATTGCCGGCACCGCCGACACGACGGTGCGCCGTCCCTCCGAGCAACTGGCCACGCTTCCGCCGGGGCAGGCGCAACAGGTCGCGCAGGCCCAGGGCGTGAGCCTGTCTGGCATGCGCCGGATGCTGCGTGGCGAGCTGGACTGGGTGGTGCTGAAAGCCATGAACCACGACCGCGGCGGGCGTTATGCCTCCGCCGCGGAAATGGGCGAGGACCTGCAGCGTTTCCTCGATGGCCGTCCGCTGCTGGCGGTGCCGGCCAGCCGCGGTTACGTGTGGGGCAAGTTCGCCCGCCGCCATCGTGGCGCATTGGCGGCGGCGAGTCTGGTGGCCTGCGCCCTGGTCGGCGGGCTGGCGCTGTCGCTGTACGGCTTGCAGCAGGCGCGCGAACAACGCGCGGTCGCCGAACAACGCAGCATCGAGTTGGGCAAGGTCTCCGCTTTCCAGCAATCGATGCTGGAAGACATTGATATCGAAGCCATGGGCCTGGGCATGGCCAACGACCTGCGCGGACAGGTCGCGCAGGCCGATCCCGCCGACACCGCGGCGTTGGAGCAAGCACTGGGCCATGCCAGCACCAGCGACCTGGCCCGCGGACTGATCGAGCGCAACATCCTGGCCGGCGCCGAACAGGCCATCGCCCGCGATTTCGCCGGCGAACCCGCGCTGGCCGCGGACCTGCGCGAATCGGTGGCGCGGGTGCGCAACGCCCTGGGCCTGTATGCGGAAGCGGCGGAAGGTTTCCGCCAGGTCGCCGATTACCGCGCCGGCGTAGCCGGGCCGATGGCGGCAACCACCCTGGAAGCGAGGCGCGAACAGGCCAATGCACTGCTCAACGCGGCCCGGCCCAAGGATGCGATCGCGGTGCTCGACAAGGCGATGGCCGCTGCCCCCGCACTGCTGCCGGGCGACCGCATCCACCTCGGCATGGAGCTGGTGCAGAGCGACGCCATCGCCGCGTTGGGCGACCGGCCGCGCGCGTTGCGCATGCAGCGGGAAATCCATGCGCGCGCGCTTGCCGCCTATGGCGAACGCGACCAGCTGACCATGCAGGCCGCGACCAGCCTGGCCGTGACCCTGGCGCGTTCCGGCGAGATCAAGGCCGGGCGCGCGCTCATGGAAAAACAGGTGCCGTTGAGCACGGCGGTGTTCGGCGCCGACAGCAAGGACACCCTGTTCGCCATCGGCAGCCTGGCCAGCATGCGCGCGATGGATGGCGACTTCGGGAGTGCCGCCGAGCTGCAGCGCGGACTGGTGGCCACGCAGATCCGCCGGCTGGGCAGCGAGCATCCGGCCACCCTCGCTGCACGCGGCAACCTGGTCAACATGCTGATGGATTCGGGACAGGCCAAGGAAGCCTTGCCGGAGGGGCTGGCCGTCGTCGAGGCGCGCACCCGCGTGCTCGGCCCGGACAATCCGCAGACCCTGCGGGGGATGCTGAACCTGTCGACGCTTTACGCGCGGCTGGAGGACTTCAAGTCCGCGCTGGCATTGCAGCAGAAGGTCATCGATGCGCGCATCCGCGTACTCGGCCCAAGGCATCCGGACACGCTCTTCATCATGATCAATCACGCCGGGTCGCTGCAGCAGGCCGGCCAGCCCGCGGCGGCGTTGAAGGAATTGCAGCGCGTGCTGCCGCTGGCGCGCGAGGTGCTGGAACCCGCCCATCCGCAACTGCAGGAGGCGCTGAAGATCGTGGCGCATGCGTCGGAAGACAGGGGCGATTCCGCCAACGAGATCGGTGCCTATCGCGAACTGCTGGAAATGCGGCGCGCGAAGCTGGGCGAGGACGATGCCAAGACCATCGAAGCGGCGTGGCAGCTGGGCGAGGCGCTCGACTACTACGGCAAGCGCGAGGAAGGCGCCGCATTGCGCAAGCGTTACGTCACGCCGCTGCTGGAAGCGAGTGCCGAAAAGCTCGATCCGGCGAAGTCCAGGCTGGCGGAACACATCCGCCAGTCGGACAAGGAAAACGCGTCCTGATTTTCTCTTTCGCGATCAGCGCACCGCCACCGTGGTCGCCTGTTCGCGATCGGGTATGTAAACAGGGGTAGTCCAGAGCGCATTTCTGTTTTCGCTTTTCTAAGGGGGCGCCTAGAGAATTAGTACTCTGATCCCTGTTTATCGGTGCATCGTCCCGCAATAGGGCTGGCGCTCGTTCGATGTGGCTCGCGAAAAATGTGTTGCGGCTCACAAAGATGAGGTATCGTTCAGCTAGGCGCTGGGGAGCGCTGCGGGCAAAGGCCCGCATTTTTTTTGCGGGCCCCGGACGGAGTGTCGTCGGCGCCGGGCCCGCAAGGAATCCCGAATCGGGCGTTCAAAGTGCAGTGCATCTGTGTGCGCCATGGGGTTGGCGCACACCTCCAGATCGAAAACCAAGGGGAAAACATGTCTAGGACGTGGTTGATCAGGAACAAGTGGATAGGCCTGGCATTCGCAGGCGTCGCCGTGCTGGCCGCCGCCGCCGCGAGTGTGGTGGCTGTGCGCAGTGCGATGAATCCGAATGGAGCGCATAGCGCCACAAGCGTGCCGGCGGCCGCTGCGGGCAAGGCTCCAGCATCCGCCAGTGACAATGCGGTGCGGCACAACAACAAGTACATCATCGTATACCGGGAGGCTCCGCTGGCCAGCTACAAGGGCGAGATCAGGAACCTGCCCGCGCCGGACCGGATGAAATCGCGTTCCGGGCGCGTGTCGGTCAATGGCGCTCGTTCGCGCGATTACGTGCGTTACCTGCAAGGCAGGCAAATAGCGCATGAATCGAAGATCCGCAACCTGATTGGCCGCCCGCTGCAGGTCGACCGCCGCCTGCAGCACGCGCTCAACGCAGCCATCGCATCGATGAGCGAGACCGAAGCGCAACGCGTGCGCAAGCTGCCGGAAGTCGCATTCGTCGAGGAGTACCGCGAATACCAGATGGACACCGACACCGGTCCGACGCTGATTGGCGCGCCGGCCCTCTGGAATGCCACCCCCACCCGTTACCGCGGCGAGGGAGTGGTCTTCGGCATCCTCGATTCCGGTATCAATTTCGGCAGCCCTTCGTTCGCGGCTCAGGACGAGAGTGGCTACCAGCATGTCAATCCGCTGGGCGACGGCAACTACCTGGGCACTTGCGCCAGCGGCGGCGTGGATGCGGGTCGTTGCAACGCCAAGCTCATCGGTGGCTATGATTTCGTCTGCACCGCCCGTGCCAACACCTGCGGCCAGGCCGGCATACGCGAGGAGCCGGGTTTCGGCGATACCAATGGCCACGGTAGCCATACGGCGTCCACCGCCGCAGGCAATGCGCGGACTGCCCAGTACAAGAGCGCCCCCGTGCACCTCTCCGGGGTCGCGCCGCGCGCCAACATCATTGCCTATGACATCTGCTATACCAACACCATCACCGGCCAGGGCCTGTGCCCCAACGTCTCCGCGGTTGACGCCATCGACCAGGCCATCGCCGATGGCATCGTCGACGTCATCAACTACTCGGTCGGCGGCGGTGCCCAGCCATGGAGCGAGGCGGTTTCGCTGGCGTTCCTGAATGCCACCGATGCCGGCATCTACATCGCGACCTCCGCCGGCAACTCCGGTCCGGCCGCCAGCACGGCCGGCCATCTGGAGCCGTGGACGGCGTCCACCGCTGCTGCAACACACGGGCGCGGCGAGTTCGGCATCCTGATGCAGGTCACCGGTCCGGGTACCGTCCCGGCCGCGCTGCGGGCAATCGAGATCAACGTGGGTGCGGATAGCGTAAGCCTCACCTCGTCGCTCCCCGGCACCACCGCGTTGCGCGTCAGCGCCGGCATCAACAGTGTCAACGACGGATGCGATGCGTACCCGGCGGGAACCTTCCAGAATGCAGTTGCCCTGATCCGTCGCGGCACCTGCTCGTTTTCGATCAAGGTCAACAACGCGGCCGCGGCGGGTGCCATTGCCACCCTCATTGCCAACAACACGACCGGCGTCATTGCGCCGACGGTAACGGGCACCACCATTCCCAGCTTCGGCATGACCCAGGCCGACGGCGATGCCGTGCGCGACTTCGCAGCCGCGAATGCCAATACCACGCTTGCGATCGGTTATCCGGCGGTGGCGCTGCCAAACACGCCGGATGTATTGGGCGACTTCAGTTCGCGTGGTCCGGCGGGCACGTTCGATCTGGTCAAGCCTGACCTGACCGCGCCCGGTGTCGGCGTGCTGGGAGTCGTGTCCGGCACTGCCGTCACCGGTTCCGAAAACGCACTGGAGCTCTACAACGGCACCTCGATGGCGTCCCCGCACCAAGCAGGCGCGGCCGGCCTGTTGCGCCAGGCGAAGCCGGCCTGGACCGTGCAGGAGATCAAGTCCGCATTGATGATGACCGCCAAGCAGGAGGTCTTCAAGGAAAATTCGGTCACTCCGGCGAATGCGTTCGACATGGGCGCAGGCCGCGTCCAGGTCGACCAGGCGCTGCGTGCGGGCCTGGTCATGAACGAGACCACCGCCAATTTCCTTGCGGCGAACCCGGCAACCGGTGGCGATGTGTCCTCGCTGAACCTCCCCAGCCTGGGCAAGGCCAGTTGCGCTGACAGTTGCACATTCACCCGCGTGTTCCGCAACGTGCTGACCACCCGCCAATCGTGGACGGTGAAAGTGCAGGGCATGACCGCCCTGGTGTCGCCATCGCTGATCAGCCTCAACCCGGGCGAAACCAAGTCGGTCAAAGTGACCATCAGCACCGGATCCCTGCCCAGGGCAACGTGGAACTTCGGCAAGCTGGTGATTACGCCGCAGGGCGGCAATACCACCCAGCCGATCCTGCGCCTGCCGATCGCGGTACGCGTGCCGCCGGCGGTCATCGCGGTGAACCCGGCCAGCATCGCACTCAGTCTGCCGGCCGGCGGTAGCGGCTCGGTCTCCTTCACCGTCGGCAATACCGGTGGTTCGCGCCTGGACTATCAGGTCGACAACACGGGATCGGGCATGCGCACGCTGGTGGATGCACCGAGGGGCGCGGTCAGCAGCGGCTTCCGCAGCACCCGATATGCCGATCCCGCCACTGCCGGTAATCCGGGCCAGTATTCCGCCGATGACTTCACCATGACCGAGTCGGGTGCAGTGAGTCGTCTGTTCACCGAAGGCTTCGTTTCCAGCGGCCAGCCGTTGGCAACGACAACGTTCGGCCTGACCTGGTCCATCTATCGCGACGTGGCTGGGAATCCGGAAGGCAATCCGCAGACCTCGCCGGGCGTGGCGGTCTGGAGTTACAGCGCATCGCCGACCTCCGCCGGCGTGATCGTCGAGGGCGCCAACATCACCCTCAACCTGGCCGCGGCCGGACAGAATGTGAATCTGGCCCCGGGCCGCTACTGGTTGATCGTGCATTCGCACAGCAGCTTCGCCAATCGCTGGGTGTGGTTCGCCAGCACCACCGGCGACAACACCTTCCAGGCCATCACCCCGGGCACTGCCGGCACCGGCACCTGGACTGCTTCCACCGGCTTCGCCGGCCTGGCGTTCAATATGCAGGCGGCTTTCGCCTGCGGTGCGCCGTGGATCGGAAATGCCACGGGCGCAATCGGGCAGATCGCCCCGGGTGCCGCGAATCGCACCGTACAGGTCCAGATCAACACGGTCGGCCTGACACCCGGGACACGCGCTGGCTATGTGTGCGTGGGCAGCAACGACCCGACCAGGCCGAAAACGGCCGTGCGCGTGGCGTTGACCGTCATGCCATAGCGCACTCTCCCGGCCCGGATCCCGCCAAGGATCCGGGCCTGTCCGCTCCGCATTCCGATTTCCATTCCGAACGAGTTCCGACCAGGGGGTTACCTTGAAGACTTTGCATAAGAACATCCTTGCCGCTGCACTGATCCTCGTCACTTCGCCCGCGTGGGCGGGCGAGACCTGCGTGCTCGACGACGGTATAGGCGGCACTACTACCGGAGGCGCTGTGGCCATCGGCTCGCTGGCTATCGCCTGCGGACAAGGCGCGTCGGCCGAAGGCGATTTCGCGGCGGCATTCGGCACCAATAGCATCGCAATGGGCACAGGCAGTTCCGCATACGGTGCCAACAGCACGGCGTCGGGCGTGCAGAGCACCGCAATGGGCATTGGCACTACCGCTTCGGGCGACAACAGCACTGCTGTCGGCGACAGCGCCAGCGCTGCTGGGATATACAGCAGCGCCATCGGCTCCAGCAGCAGTGCTGTGGGCGATTTCGGCACCGCGATCGGTGCAGGCAGCATGGCCAACAACAGCAGCAGCACCGCCATTGGCGCGCTGTCCGATGCGAGTGCGGACAACAGTGTCGCGCTCGGCGCGGGTTCCATCGCTGATCGTGCCGATTCGGTATCAGTAGGAAGCGCAGGCGCGGAACGCCAGATCACCAGCGTCGCAGCCGGCACTCTGGCTACCGATGCGGTGAACCTGGAGCAGATGGAAGCAGGCGACGCCGCGACGTTGGCGGGCGCAAATACCTACACCGACACGGCCACAGCCGGGATCTTGGCCGATGCCAACGACTACACCGACACGGTGGCGGCCGACACGCTGACCAGTGCCAACAGCTACACCGACACGGTGGCGGCCGATACGCTGGCCAGTGCCAACAGCTACACCGACACAGTGGCCGCCGACACGCTGGCCAGCGCCAACAGCTACACCGACACGGTGGCGGCCGATACGCTGACCAGTGCCAATGGTTATACCGACAGCCAAGTCGCCAATGCCAGTGCGGTCACGCTGACGCAGGCGAATGCATATGCCGATGCCGGCGACGTCGCCACACTGGCTTCCGCCAGCACTTATGCCGACGCAGGCGATGCGGCGACGCTGGTTTCGGCCAACACCTACACCGACACGCAATCGGCGGTGACGTTGGCCAGTGCCAATGCCCATGCCGACGCAGGCGATGCGGCGACGTTGGTTTCGGCCAACACCTACACCGACACGCAATCGGCAGTGACGTTGAGTTCGGCCAACACCCACGCCGACGCAGGCGATGCGGCGACCCTGGAGTCCGCGAACAACTACACGGACATACAGGCCACCGAAACCCTGGAATCGGCCAATGCTTATACCGATGCCGCGATCGCGGCCTTCGACTTCGATATCGGCGGTTTCCGCAGCGAGGTGGAACGTCGCTTAGAACACCAGGATCGCCGGATCGACCGTCAGGGCGCGATGAGCTCGGCGATGATGAACATGGCCATCAATGCGGCCGGTTCGCAGACTCCGCGCGGGCGCATTGCGGTGGGTGCGGGCTTCCAGGGTGGCGAACAGGCCTTGTCCATCGGTTATGGCAAGCGCGTTGGCAGCCGTGGTTCATTCTCGCTGGGTGGCGCTTTCAGCAGCGGCGAGAAGTCGGCAGGCGTCGGTTTCGGCTTCGACCTTTAAGCACTTCGCAATCCACCATGCATGGCCCCCGGTATCGGGGGTCATGCCTTGGCCCTTGGCGAGACATGGCGCGGCGGCGGCCATCGTCCGGTTGCAGGCGTCGCTGCTGGCGCGCGGCGAAGTCGCCCGCCATTTCAGTGGAATGCCCGCGATTCCGCAGGCGACGAGGGGAAAAGCCTCCCGACTTTCTTGTCGCGGGTCAGCGCACGACTACCGTGGTCGCCTTGTTCGCGATCAGATAGGGCTTCAGGTCCTCGATCTGCCTGACCTTGCCGATCGCACGCTGGGCGAACTTCAAGCCGGTGATGCGCACATGGCAGTTCTCGAATGGCCGCTCCGCGTCCTTGCCCTTCGAACAATAGACCACGCGGCCGTCGCGGTCCCAGCCCAGCACCAGGCGCTCCTGGTTGTGGCTGGTGCGGTAGATCCAGCCTTTCTGGATATCGGATTCGGACATGGCCATGGCGGTTTTTCCTGGGTTTCGTGATTGGGTGGGGAGCGGCTATTCGCCGGGCTTCGCCGCAGCGGTGGGCGACTGGGTCGCCGCACGCCGGGCCAGAAGCGCTTCGCGGTGGGCGATATAGGCATTCGCGCCGAGGATGATGCCCACACCTATGATCGTCCACCGATCCAGCGATTCGTCGAACAGCCACCATCCGAACAAAGCCACCAGCGGCAGTTGCATGAAGCTGATCGGGGTCAGCGCGGAGACTTCGCCCAACCGCAACGCGCGCGTCCACAGCAATTGCCCCAGCGTGCCGAACATGCCCGTGGCCGCCAGCCACAGCCAGGCGATGCCGGACGGCCACACCCACACGAACAACGCCGGAACCAGCGACAGCGGCACCCAGAACACATAGGTGTAGAACACGACCGTGTCGGCGCCGTCGATCCGGGTCAGCTGCTTGATCTGGATGGCGACCAGCGCGCTGAGTACCGCGGCGAGCACGGCGATCAGGGTGCCGGGAGTGAAATCCGTGGAGCCCGGACGCACGATCACCAGCACGCCGATGAAGCCGATGATCACCGCCCCCCAGCGGCGCATGCGCACGGTTTCGCCCAGCCACAGCACCGCGGCGATGGTGACGAACAGCGGGGTCGAATACGACAGCGAGACCGCCTGGGTCAGCGGCAGGTGGCCCAGTGCCCAGAACCCGCACAGCATCGAGCCCAGGCCGATCACGCTGCGCAGGAAGTAGCGCGGCAGTTGCCGGGTGCGCAGGGATGCGTGGCCCGGGCGAAGCAGGATCGGCAGCAGTGCGAGCAGGCCGAAGGCGTTGCGGAAGAACGCCACTTCCAGGGTAGGCACGTACGCCGTGGCCAGGCGGATGGCCACCGCCATCATGCCGAAGGCCATGGTGCTGCCGAGCATCAGCAGGGCGGCGCGTATGGGTGTGGGGAGAGGCATAGGGGAGAGGGCGGCTCGTTGCTTGTGGCGTTAGTCTGCGGTCGCGGATGCGCGTATGCAATTGCGGGCCTGCGATTGGTGCCATCGATGCGAAGCGGCATTGATCGATCCTGGTGCCGGGGCCAGGCGATTCGCAAGACTGCCATCGCGCGAACGGGCTGTGGTCGGTCGCGGTTCGTCGCCACCGGGATCTCGCCATGCGCGCGGGTTCAAGCCCGATCCGCTCGGGGGCATTGGCATTGCAGTGGAAGCATGGGGAAACCCCGGGTTGCGATTCCTGCGGGGCCACGGCGCATGATCCGCCCGCGCATACCGGGATCGCGTGGGACGGCATATCCGATCCGCGTGGCTCTTTCTTCATCTGTCCGCATCATGCCTCCGGGGCTTGGATGCCGGTGCGCGTCACGAAGCTCGTGCCGTGGCCGGAATTAGGGATTTCCACTGATGCGCCCGGGTGGCGCCTGCCCCAGCATGGAGGGTGTTTGCGGCGTAATGCCCATGACTTTTGCATTCTTGCGCGAAGAGGGATTTTTCTCAGATGAAACTCCGGTCCATCCTGTTGCATGTCCTGGTTGTGGCCAGTGCGGCGCTGCCTGCCACGGCTGCCGAGCAGCGCCCGCGTGCGCGCGAGATCGGGGTTGTCATCGGTACGTTGCCGACCGGTCCGCGTAATGCGATCACCGATGTGGCCGGGGTCGGTGTCGGCCATGCCACGCTGGCCGAAGGCACGCGTCTGCATACCGGCGTCACCGCGATCCTGCCGCACGCCGGCAATCTGTACCGGCAACGGGTGCCGGCGGCGATCGTCGTCGGCAATGGCTTCGGCAAGCTGGCCGGCATCACCCAGGTGCAGGAACTGGGCGAGTTGGAAACGCCGATCCTGCTGACCGGAACGCTGAGCACCTGGAAGGTCGCCGACGCCACTGTGGACTGGCTGCTGCGGCAGCCGGGAATGGAGCAGGTGCGATCGATCAATCCGGTGGTGGGCGAAACCAACGATGGTTACCTCAGCGATATCCGCGCGCGGCCGCTGACCCCGGCCCTGGTGGAACAGGCGCTGACCGAACCGTCCTATGGCGATGTCGGTGAAGGCGATGTCGGTGCGGGCGCCGGCACGGTCGCGTTCGGCTGGAAGGGCGGCATCGGCACCAGTTCGCGGCTCCTGGCGCATGCCGACGGCGGTTACACGGTGGGCGTTCTGGTGCAGAGCAACTTCGGCGGTGAGCTGACCGTGGCCGGGGTGCCGGTCTGGAAGGCCTTGCCGGATCCGGCTGAGTACGCGCGCAGTCTTGCGGTTCCGCCGCCGAGCAGCGGCGATGGCAGCATCATGATGGTGGTGGCGACCGACGCGCCGCTGGACGCGGCGCAATTGCAGCGGCTGGCGCGGCGCGCGCTGGTCGGGCTGGCGCGAACCGGTTCGGTGATGTCGAACGGTTCCGGCGACTATGTCATCGCCTTCTCCACGGCCAAGGACAACCTGCGCGATCCGGACGCACCGGTGCAGCCGGCGCGCAGCCTCGCCGGCGAGAGCATGTCGCCGCTGTTCCAAGCCGCGGCCGAGGCGACCGAGGAAGCCATCCTCAATTCGCTGTTCCGCGCGCGCACCGTGCATGGCCATCGCGGCACCGCCGCGGCGCTGCCGCTGGAGCCGGTGCTGCAGGCGCTGCGCAAGGCGCGGGTACTGGAGCCGGCACGACCGGACAAACCCTGACGGAGGCCCCGATCGTCCCGGTGGCGCCCGCAACGTCGATGTCGAACTGGCCATCGACCTGGCGCGGCGGCGCACGAACGCGGCATCGATCATCGGGCCTTGATCGTGCGCCACGACGCATCACCTGTTGCGCTACGCCGACATCCTGCGCATCGACCAGGCCACGCCGCGTTTCTTCGGGCATCAGCTCTGCGCCGCCACCACGATGCCCTGATCCACGTATTCCCGACGGAGAGAAAAAAATGAGTGGATTTGCCGTGCCAATGCCATTGCGCCCGGGCCCGGCCCGTTCCCTGGTCAGGTCGATCCTGACGGCGCTGGTATTCCTCCTGTTTTGCCCCACGTCGGTTGCCGCCGACAACGCGCCTGCCGGCGCCAGCGGTCTGCAGCAGGAACTGGATCGCCTGGTGTCGTCCTTCGACGGGGAGGCCGGCGTATACGCGCTCGACCTTCGCAGCGGACGCACCGCCCATGCGAACGCGGAGGTCGGTTTTCCCATGGCCAGCACGGTCAAGGTGCCGGTGGCGGTGCATATCCTCGGCCTGGTCGACGAGGGCAAGCTGGACCTGCGCCAGCAGGTGCTGCTGAAGGAAGGGGACATCTATCCCTCGATGGGCGGTCCCGTGGATATCCACCTGACCCCTGGTTCGGCCATCACCCTCCGCGACCTGCTGCACATGATGCTGACGGTCAGCGACAACAACGCCACCGACATCCTGATCCGGTTGGGTGGCGGCGCTGCGGCGGTGAACGCACGGATGCGCGCATTGGGCGTGCAGGGAATCCGTGTCGATCGCTACATCTGGGAAATGCTGTCGCATTATCTCGGCAAGCTGGATGCATCGCCTTCGAAACCGGTCAGCCCGGCCGATTACGCGCTGCTGGACTCGGCGAAAAGAAGTGCGGAGGAACGCCACCGTTTCACCCGCCTGTACAACGACGATCCCCGCGACACCAGCACGCCCGCAGGCATGGCGTCGCTGCTCAGGCTGGTCTGGGAAGGCAAGGCGCTCAAGCCCGCCACGACCGATGCGCTCAAGACGATCCTGCTGGACTGCCGCACCGGACAGGATCGGCTCAAGGGCATGCTGCCCGAGGCCACGCCGGTCGCGCACAAGACCGGCACGGTCGACGAAGTGATCAACGACGTGGGCGTGATCACGCTGCCGGCGGGGAAGGGCGATGTCGTCGTCGCGGTTTTCCTCAAATCCGACCAGGGCGACCGGGCCAGGGACAGGATGATCGCGCAGGTGGCCCGCGCCGCTTACGACTACTTCGTGTTCGTCCCGGGCGATTGAAACGGGTTTGCGCTTGCCACGGGAGAGCGGGCGACGGCGGCTTTCCGAATCAGTTGAGCAGCCGCGCCAGTTGCGTGCGGTTAGCGATGTTCAACTTGCGGAAGATGGAACTGATCTGGCTTTCGATCGTCTTGCGGGAGCGGCACAGCCGTTGCGCGATCGCCTCGTTGCGCAGGCCGGCGGCGACCAGGCCCGCGACTTTCCGCTCGCTGGGCGAAAGGCATTTCAGCGAAGACAATGCGCGCGGCGAGTCGATGTCGACCGCTCCATCGGTTTCGTCGTCGGGGGTCAGGATCAGCAGGTGCTGGGTGTGGCGGGAGGAATTCCCCGGCGCGGAACTGACTTCCAGGCGCAGGCGCAGGTCCGGATGGCGAGGGTGTCCGATCGTGAAAGCGGCCCTGTTGCCGAGGTGGAGCGGCGCCTCCGGCATGCTTTCCATCCACAGGCGCAGGGGGGCTTCGATCGCCCGCGGCAGGCGTCCGTCCTTGTCCGTGTCCTCGCTCCAGCGGCGACAGACGCGCTTGGCCTCCAGCGACATGTACGACGGCGCCAGGTCGCCGTCGACGAGGATCGCGGCAAGCGGAAGCTCGTACAGCAGATCCTCGATGGCCTTGCGCCGCATGCGGTCGGATTCCAGCGAGCGGATGCGCTGCAGGCTGGCATCCAGCAACGGATACAGATCCTTCAGGAAGGACAGTTCGGATTCCGACAGGTAGGCATGCTCGGCGCGGATGCGGATGCTCAGCACGGCTTCAAGGCGTGTGCCATCCCAGAACGCGAGATGGATGAACTCGCGCCAGCCGGGAGTCGGGTTCTGTGCCCTGAGCCGTTCGGGAGCGAGCGCGTCCTGCGAGGCGATTTGCGAAAAGGTGTACCAGCGGATGCGCGGATTCGCGTCCAGGTAAGGCGCCGCGACGTCCAGGCTGGTGATCAGGTGCGCGCCGTCGTCGCGGGTTTCGGTCAGGTGATGCCTGCCCTGCTGCGGCTGGTAATCGTCGATATCGAACAATAGGCTGCAGGAGTGGCAAGGCAGCGCCATGTTGATCAGGGCCGAACAGGATTGCCACAGCGCACCCATGTCGAGCGACTTCACCAGCGCTGCGCGCTCGACGGCCATGTTGTCCGCGGGGGCGGAGGGGCTGAAGGCATCAAGCATCAACATGTCGTCTCCAGCGAAGGTAAAACCAGCGAAGGTAAAGCAGGCATGTGCGCGCCCGGGCATCGGTTGTCGGTCGTGTCGATGGCTCTGTTCCGCCGTATTGCGACCGTCATCTTTTAACACCCGCCCAATGCAGTGGCAAGCATCGGGCAGGAGACTGCAGGGAAGTTGGAAGGCCGGTTTTTCCATGGGGAATATCCGGGTTTCTTCCGATTCCAGTTGCGCCGATGTGTGCTCGAATGTCGAGCATTCCGAACAGGCCCGTGCAGGGATAAGGAGCGACCATGGACCACACCAGTGCAGAGCGGCAGCAAGTGACGGGGACAGCAAACGAGGATGCCGCGAGCCAGTCGTTCGGCACGGTGGCGTTGCGCAAACCCTATCTGCTGTTCCTGGGCGAGGAAACAAATCCGTTGAAGGCGAAGACCGCCTTCGGGCTGCGCGATTGGGCGGCGGAAAGCTGCATCGGCCAGACGCGGATGCCCGGCGGAACGGTGGACCTGGGATTGCCGGAACTGGGGCCGGCCGCGGCCGTCGCCGCGGGCGCGCGTTCGCTGGTGCTAGGCGTCACTCCGCCGGGTGGGAGCATCCCGCCGCATTGGAGCCGGCTGCTGGTCGCGGCGACCGAGGCCGGGCTGGACATCGTCAGTGGCCTGCATACGCCGCTGGAATCCGTGCCTGGCCTGGCGCAGGCCGCGGCAGGCTCCGGCGCGCGGCTGGTGGATGTGCGCAGGCCCCCGGACGGCTTGCCGCGGGCCACCGGCAAGCGACGCAGCGGCAAGCGCGTGGCCATGGTCGGCACCGACTGCGCGCTGGGCAAGAAGTACACCGCCCTGGCGCTGGCCAGGGCGATGCGTGGACAGGGTGTGGACGCCGATTTCCGCGCCACCGGCCAGACCGGGATCATGATCGCCGGCGCCGGCATCCCGGTCGATGCGGTGATCTCCGATTTCATCGCCGGCGCCGCCGAATGCATCTCGCCGGCGGCGGCGCCGGACCACTGGGATCTCATCGAAGGCCAGGGTTCGCTGTTCCATCCGGCCTATGCCGGAGTCACGCTGGGTCTGCTGCACGGCTCGCAGCCGGATGCGTTGATCCTGTGCCACGACCCACGGCGCACGCACACCGTCAGCTGGCCCGACTATCCGTTGCCCAGCCTGAAGGACGCGGAGCGGCTCTACCTGGAGATGGCGCGCAGGACCAATCCGCACGCACGCCTGGCGGGAGTGAGCCTGAATACCTTCGCGATGGACGAAGCCACGGCGCAGGACGCACTGGCGCAGGCGGAACGCGAACTGGGCGTCCCGGCCTTCGATCCGATGCGCACTCCGCTGGAACGGGCGGTCGCGGCGATCCTCGGCTGACGCGGGCATGGCGCGCAGGCTGCAGGCCAGGCCGCATGCCTGGAAGTTGAAGGAACCTTTCGCCATCGCCCGCGGCGTGCGCAGCGAGGCCGGGGTGATCATCGTCGAGTTGCACGAAGACGGGGTCGTGGGTCTGGGCGAGGCCGGCGGCGTCCTCTACCACGGCGAAACCCCGGAGAGCATGCTGGCCCAGATCGAGCAGGTGCGTCCCATGGTCGAAGCCGGCTGCGACCGGCATGAATTACTGGATTCGCTGCCGGCGGGAGGCGCGCGCCACGCGCTGGATGCGGCGCTATGGGATCTGGAAGCCAAACGCACCGGTGTGCCCGTCTGGAAGCGCGCCGGCATGGCTCGCTGGGAGCCGGTCGAGAGCGCGGTCACCATCGGCATGCGCGACATCGCCGCCTATGAAGAAGCCGCGCGTGGCCATGCGGACTTCCGCTGGCTCAAGGTGAAGGTGGGACGTGGCTCGCCGCTGCAAGCAGTGGCCGCGGTACGCAAGGGAGCGCCGAATGCGCGCCTTATCGTCGATGCGAACCAGTCCTGGAGCGTGGACGAGCTGCTGGCCTATGTGGAGCAGTTGCAGCCGTATCGCGTGGATCTGATCGAGCAACCCGTCGCCGCTGGCGCCGACCAGGGACTCGATGGCTATGCGGGCGCGATCCCGATCTGCGCCGACGAGTCGCTGTCCACGCAAGAGGACTTGCTTGGCCTGGTCGGGCGCTACCAGTTCGTCAACATCAAGCTGGACAAGGTCGGTGGCCTGACCGCCGGCCTGGAACTGGCGGCGGCGGCGCGCGCGGCCGGGTTCCGCTTGATGGTGGGCTGCATGCTCGGTGGTTCGATCTCGGTCGCGCCGGGCATGGTACTGGCGCAGCAATGCGAGGTTTGCGACCTGGATGGCCCTTGGCTGCAGGCCGAGGACTGGCCGTCGGGCATCGTCTATCGCCAAGGGCGCATGTCCACGCCCACACCTGCGCTGTGGGGGTGAGGCGAGCGGCAGCGCCGCGTACGCGGCGCTGCACAGGTTTTCCAGAACGCTGCGCGGACTCGCCAGGGTTGTCCGTTTCCGGTGTCACTGCAACCAGTCCGAGCGAAGGTAGACCATGATCGTGGAACAAGCCTGCGGGCGCGCAAAGCTCCCGTTGCACTGGAAGATGGCCATCGGCTTTTCCCTGGGCCTGCTGCTGGGCCTGGCGGTGAACGCCACGGTCGGCGCCGATGCGGATTGGGTGCGATGGCTGACGGGCCACGTGTTGCAGCCGGCCGGCACGCTTTTCCTGCGCCTGATCTTCATGCTGGTGCTGCCGTTGCTGTTCTCGGCGCTGGTCGTGGGCGTGGCGGAAATGGGCGACGTGCGCACGCTGGGCCGCATCGGCTGGCGCACGCTGGCCTACACCGTCATCGTGTCCGGCATCGCCGTGCTGATCGGCCTGGTGCTGGTCAACGTGCTGAAACCCGGTGCCGGGGTCGATCCGGTCGCGGCGCAACAGTTGCTCGCGCAAGGCAGCGAACGCGCGCAGGCGGTCATCGGCGACAACGCCCAGCAACCGGGCGCGGCCGACATGCTGCTGTCGCTGGTGCCGGAAAACGTGGTTCGCGCGGCCAGCAGGAACGAGATCCTCGCGGTGATGTTCTTCGCCCTGATGATCGGGGTGGGTCTGGTCCTGACCAAGGGCGACGAGTCCATCGCGGCCTTCACGCGTGCGGTCGATGGCCTGTTCAAGATTTCGATGACCTTGATCGGGCTGGTCATCAGGCTGGCGCCGTATGCGGTGTTCTGCTTCATGTTCAACCTGGCTGCGTTGTTCGGCTGGGAACTGCTGGCCAAGCTCGGCTCCTACGTCCTCGTCGTCGTGCTGGCGCTCGCATTGCATCTGTGCGTGGTCTATTCGGTGGCGCTGAAGTGCGCCGGCTGGTCGCCGCTGGTCTGGTTCGGGCGGGTGCAGGAAGCGATGCTGATGGCGTTTTCCACCGCCTCCAGCAACGCCACGCTGCCGACTTCGCTGCGGGTGGCGGAGGACAAGCTGAAACTGCCCAACAAGGTCTCGCGCTTCGTGCTGACGGTCGGCGCGACCGCCAACCAGAACGGCACCGCGCTGTACGAGGGCGTGACCGTGCTGTTCCTCGCGCAATTCTTCGGCATCCACCTCGACATCGGCCAGCAACTGCTGGTGATGTTCGTCTGCATCCTCGGCGGCATCGGCACCGCCGGCGTGCCTGCCGGCTCGTTGCCGGTGGTCGCGCTGATCTGCGCGATGGTCGGTGTGCCGCCGGAAAGCATCGGCATCATCCTGGGCGTGGATCGACTGCTCGACATGTGCCGCACCACGCTGAACGTCACCGGCGACCTGGTGTTGGCGACGATCGTATCCAAGGGCGAACAGGACGAAGACGATCCGGTCCAGTGAAAGCGGCACGGCATGCAACGGTTCGCGCTCGTCGCCGAAAGCGCGCCGCTTGCCGAAGGCGGAGGCTGGTCATGCGCTGATCGCGGCCTTGCCAGGGAAACGGCCTCCGGAATACCCGGGACGCCTCAACTATGCGCGCTGGCCCAATCGACGGCCGGGTACTCGCCTTCGCCCATGAACAATTCCAGCACTTCCTTGTAGGTCGATGGTCCGTTCTCGCTGTTGGTGAACAGGACGATGCTTTCGCCGGTGGCGGGATCGAGTGCGAAGAAAGCCTTGAAGCCCGGGTTGTCGCCCCAGTGCCAGACAAGCTTCCTGCCTTCCGTCGACTGGATGCCGACGCCCAGGCCCCAGTCGATGAACGGATCCGCGGGGTTGGGGACGGATTTGTCATCGGCATTGCTAGAGCGGGCGAGCATCATTCCGTGCGTTGACGGCTTGAGCCCTTCGCCTTTGTACAAGCCTCCCTGGATGAAGTTGTTGTAATCATGGGCGTTGGTCACCAGGGTCCATGCGGTGTTTTCCTTCGGGAAGACCCTGGCCGACCTGACCGTGCCATCCTGTTCGTGCCCGGTGGAATTGAATGCATCGAACGCGGCGAGCGTGTGGAAGCTGCTGCTCGGCATGTCGAACCGCGCGAAGACTTCACGTTCGGCCAATTCCTCCCAGCGCATGCCTGCAAGGTGCTCAAGCGTGTTCTGCAGTAGATAGAAACCTTCCCCGGAATACTGGAAACGTTCGCCTGGCGCGAATTCGTTGACCAGCGGCGTGTCGTCTATAGCGGGGTTGGACGGCGAGATCTGCCAGTTCGGAAGCCCGGTGGTGTGGTTGAGCACCATGCGCGCGGTGACTTTCATGGCAAGCGCGTTGTCCCTGGTTCTGGGCGATTGCCAGTAATTCCAGAGTGGCGTGTCCAGGTCGATCTTTCCTTGGTCGACGAACCTGAGCGTGATGTACGCCGCAACGACCTTGGAAAGCGATGCCGCCTGGAACACCGTCTTGCCGGTGACTTCCTTCCCCGATTCATTGCTCATCACGCCATGGCAATACGCCTGGTAGGCGCCCTGGCGCGCGTGGATCAACTGGGCGCCGGGGATTGCCTGCTCCCGCATCGCCTCGCTGAACTTGCCGAGCCTGATGCCAGCGGCGTCGCCGTCATTCGAGGCGGAGAAATCGCTGGTCCTGATGCAATCCGCATCGGCGGCCGGCGGCATCGCGTAGGCAGCTCCCTGGGGAAGTAGTGCTGCCGCAAGCAAGGTCGCGCGCAAGGTTTGTTTCTTCATTCTGTCCTCGGTGGTTGCAATGGATGGATGCGTCATCGGATCTCGAGTCCGACGATCGTTCAGGCGATTCGTGGCCTGGCCTGGATGACTTCGCCGCCGCGGAAATTTTCGCGTGATGGCGAACTGGACGAACTGCAGGAACGATACCGCATCCGTGCCCGATAGGAAGCTCTCGGCGCGATGCGTCGTGTCGTTCGATGACGCCGATGGAAACGTGTCCATGGCGTTGCTGGATCCGGCGAAGAATCGGGGTTTTTCCCGATGCGTCCCGGGATTCTTCCCACCTAGTATCGGCGACGTCGCTCCACGGAAGTTGCGATTCCTGCCGTTGCGGTCTGCCGCATGGCCTGGACATCGACCACGGAACGGTCATCGCGAAGGGGCGCGGCGGGCACGGACGATAGCTTCGCTGGCGATGCGCCCATGCCATGGCCGCGGGCGCAGGAATAGCCCTTCAGGGTTCGATCGTTACCGCCGCAACGTCACCCAATCACTCCATGCCGAGCAACCCAGAGAGACGAATCCTGATGTCAACTCACCATCATCCGCTGCAACGATACCGCCTCCGCGCCGCGATTCTCGTGGCCCTGGCCATGCCGGCGACGGCATTCGCGACCGACGTTGCCACCGACCCCGTGGATGCGACCGGGGACACGGGCTCCAAGCCGGCCCAGACCCTCGACGCGGTCCTGGTGACGGGTTCGCGCATCAAGCGCGCGGAGATCGAAGGCCCGTCGCCGGTGACGGTGATCACCGCCGAAGACATCAAGAAGCAGGGCTACAGCACCATCGCCGAAGCCTTGCAGACCCTGACCCAGTACAACGGCGAGGTCGTCGCCGGCGAATGGAACGCAAGCTCCTCGCAACCGGACGCCTCGTTCCTCAATCTGCGCGGCATGGGCGTCGGCTACCAGTTGATATTGCTCAACGGCAAGCGCATGACCGAATACGCGGCCAGTTCCGGCGCGGCTTCCACCGGCGTCAGTATCGGCAGCATCCCGACCGCGGCGGTCGAACGCATCGAAGTGCTCAATGGCGGCGCGTCGGCGATCTACGGCTCCGACGCGGTGGCCGGCGTGGTCAACATCGTCACCAAGCAGAACTGGGAAGGCAACAACCTGCGCATCCGCGGCGGCACCACCGCCCGCGGCGGCGGCGATACCGGCCAGATCCAGTTCAGCGGCGGCAAGGCCTGGGATCGCGGCAGCGTCACCTATGCGTTCGAGCAGTTCAACCGCGAGCCGATTTTCTCCTGGCAGCGCGACAACATCATCCGCACCGGCATGAATGCGCCGGGCAACGCGGAGAATCCGAACCGCCCGACCTGGGGGCTGGACAGCGCCTTGACGGACGGCGACTACAACGGCTACTACTGGATGAACCCGAATGGAGAGCTGGTCTATACCGGCGACACCGGCACGTCCAACGCCGACGGGGCGCTGGAGTATTCCTGCCGCAACGCCGACCCCGAATACTTCCCGTTGTACTGGTCCGTCGATGACGCCTTGCCCAGCGCCTGCGGCAACGCCAGCTACTACGACGGCGATACGCTGGCGAACAAGCAGAACAAGACCTCGGCCTATGTGGCCGGAAGCTATCGGTTCACGGACAGCATCGAAGGCTACGGCCAATTGCTGATGCAGCGCTCGAAGGCCGAGGCCGCCCACCGCACCAGCATGTACCTGTACAACGCCGGCAATGCCTACGATGTGGACATCGGCAAGTTCGAGTATTGGCGCGCACTCAATCCCAACAGCATCGGCGGCGCGCCGATGCGGATCTGGGAAGAGAACACCATCAGCGCGAACGCAGGCGTGCGCGGGACCCTGGGCGCCGGCCGCTTCGACTGGGACGCCAGCCTCAGCCTTTCGCGCGACGAGATGAAGAGCAGCTGGAAACAACTGATCACCGATCGCGTGCACCGCTACCTGTTCGGCGAACGGGTCGGCACCATCGATGGAGACCCGCTGTACGACATCGACCCGACGGTGCTGTTCGGTACGGTCAGCCCCGAACAATACGCGGCGATGACCGACACCATCCGCAACAAGAACCTGTCGCAGACCTCGCAGGCGCAGTTGGTGATCAGCGGTCCGCTGTTTTCGCTGCCGGCCGGCGATCTGGAAATGGCCGCGGTGGTCGAAGCGTCCCACTCCAAGTACCAGCTGCGCCCGGATGCGCGCAGCATCAGCACCTATGAAGGCGCCGACAAGACCTTCAACCACACCGGCGTGGTCGGCGGCGGCCCGCGCGACCGTTACGGCGCGGGCGTCGAGTTCCGCATCCCGCTGCTGCAGAGCCTGACCGCGAACGTGGCCGGCCGTTACGACCTGTACGACGACATCTCCGATGTTGGCGGCGCCGCCACCTGGCAGGCCAGCCTGGAATGGCGCCCGATCGAAAGCCTGCTGGTCCGCGCCAGCCACCAGACCAGCTTCATGGCGCCGAACATCATGTGGATCTACGGCGAGCCGGTGACGGAATACGACGACTACGTGACCAACGAATACCTGTGCCGCGTCGATGGCCTGGACCTGAGCACCCCCGCGGGCCTCACCCAGTGCAGGAGCGACTACACCCAGGGTTCGTGGTATGTCGAAGGCGGCAACAACACCAAGTTGCACGAGGAGACCGCTACCTCGAACGGATTCGGATTCGTCTGGGACATCACCGACGGACTGTCGGTCAGCGCCGATTACTGGGAGATTGAGCTCGAGGGCAAGAGCCAGTACCTGGACACCGCCACGCTGCTCAATGCCAACGCCGACTGCCTGCTGGGCCAACGGGTCGACGGCACCCCGGTCGATCCGAATTCGGGTGCGTGCGCGCTTTACGCCAGTTATGTGCAGCGCGACGCCGCCGGCAAGGTCACCGAGTACTTCCTGGGTGCGATCAACCAGGCCGGGGTGCGCACCAACGGCTTCGACGCCAGCGTGAAGTACGCCTGGAGCTGGGGCGCGCTGGGCGACTTCACTCTGAATGCCGGCCTGAGCCGCACCCTGGGCTACGACGTGAAAGTCGCCGACGGAGATCCGTGGGAGGACTACATGAACTGCTCCTACTCCGCGACCTACAGTTGCGGCAGCCAGCCGCTCGCTTTCCGCACCCGCACCAACTGGACCCTGAGCTGGAACAAGGAAGCGTGGTCGGGCAGCGTGTACGGCTACCGCAACGGCGCGCGCGTGAACGAGCAGGCCACCGGTCACCTGCCGGCGTACGTGCAGTGGAACGCCAGCCTGTCGAAAAAGATCACCGACAAGGTGCGCCTGGGCGTGGACGTGACCAACCTGTTCGATACGTACGGGCCGAAGGATTCGACCATGACCTGGTATCCGTTCTACCAGAATACCTATGGCATCCAGGGCCGTGCGATGTACGTGAATCTGGATATCGACTTCTGATGTGGGCTTGACCCGGATTGCAGCCACGGATTGCAGGTGAGACGACACGCTGCCGCAGGCCACCCTGCGGCAGCGTTCGTTCATGCTTCACGGAAGTCCGGGGTTTACGCCGGCAAGTTCGATTCCCTGGAGTGTGATTCGCGGGCGTAGGAGCGACGCGAGTCGCGACCGAGCCCGCCCGTGGCCCTGAGGCGATGCGGAGAAAACAAGGAACAACACCATGGCGGCGGGTCGAGGAATGCCCAGTCTAGGGAGGGGAGCGATTACGGTCGCGACTCACGTCGCTCCTACGTCCGCTCAACGTCGCTGGAAGCATCTTCGCCTGACTCCGCGGTTTCTTTATCGCACTCGCTCCCCGGATTCCTGAAGAACCTTTTCAAAAGGGGAAGTCCAGTCGCTACCAGATGGCTCCGATGATCCTCGGTTCCGGCTCCAGACCCAGGCCGAATTCCAGTCGCACCGATTCTGAGATGCGTCGGGCCAGCGACAGCAGTTGCGCGCCGCTCGCGGCGCCGTGGTTGACCAGCACCAGCGCATGCGTGGCGGCCACGCCGGCATCGCCTTCGCGGAAACCCTTCCATCCGCAATGCTCGATCATCCATGCTGCGGAAATCTTGCGGTTGTCCGCGGCATCGCCGCGAAACACCGGCAAGCCGCCGTGCTGTTTTTGCAGTTCGTCGGCAACGGCGGCCGGGACGATGGGGTTCTTGAAGAAACTGCCGGCATTGCCGATCACCGCCGGATCCGGCAGCTTGCGGCGGCGGATCCGGATCACCGCTTCAGCCACGTCGCGAAAGGTCGGCGCGATGGCGTCCATTGCGGCGAGTTCTTCGGGGATGCCTGCGTAATCGAGTTTCAGCGCGCGCTGCCGCGGCAATGCGAATTCCACTGCGGCGACGAGGTAGCGGTCCGGCACCTGCTTGAACAGGCTGTTGCGATAGGCGAAGGCGCAGGCCTCGCGATCCAGTCGCAGCATGTTGCCGGCCTCGCGGTCCCAGGCCTCGACCGTGCGCACGAACTCGCCGACTTCGGTGCCGTAGGCGCCGATGTTCTGGATCGGCGCCGCGCCCACCGTGCCCGGGATCAGGGCCAGGTTCTCCAGTCCCATCAGGCCTTGCTCAAGCGACCACAGGACCAGCGCATGCCACTCGACCCCGGCATCGACGCGGACCAGGGCGAGGTCGCCATCGTCTTCAAGGATATCGGTGCGATGGGTGTCCAGGGCGATCACCGCGGTCTGCGGATCGCCTGCGAACAGCAGGTTGCTGCCGCCACCGAGCAGTAACGGCGCCGGTCCTTGCAACTCTGGCAGCGCCAGCACTTCGCCGAGCGCGCCCGCATCTTCCACTTCCACCAGCCATGGCGCGCGGGCCGCGACGCCGAAGGTATTGCGTGATTGCAGCTCCGCGTCGGCGATCAACCGCCACCCACTCATGCGGGAGGAACCGCGCCGCCGCTGCGGTGCTCGCGACGGCGGCGGATGGCTTCCACGCATTCGTGCACCAGTTCCGGGCCGCGATAGACCATGCCGGTATAGAACTGCACCATCGACGCGCCCGCGGCCATCTTGGCCACCGCATCGGCGCCGGAGAGGATGCCGCCGACGCCGATCACCGGGATGCTGTCGGGCAGGCGGGTACGCAGCTTGCGCAGGACCATGGTCGACTGGTTCATCAGCGGCGCGCCGGACAGGCCGCCGGTTTCATGGGCCAAGGGATGGTCCTGCACGCTCATGCGCGAAACGGTGGTATTGGTGGCGATGACCCCGTCGACGGAAAGATCGCGCAGCACGCGCGCCACGGCGTCGATGTCCTCGTCGGACAGGTCGGGGGCGATCTTGACCAGCATCGGCACGCGCTTGCCGTGCTGCGCGCCCAGTTCTTCCTGCGATTCGCGCAAGGCGCCGATCAGCTGGCGCAGGGCCTGCTCTTCCTGCAGTTCGCGCAGGCCGGCGGTGTTGGGCGAGGAGATGTTGACGGTGATGTAGTCGGCCAGCGGGTACACGCGCTCCAGGCAATACAGGTAATCGGACGCGGCGCGGTCGTTGGAGGTGTCCTTGTTCCTGCCGATGTTGATGCCCAGCAGCCCGTCCTTGCGACGCGCGCGTTCCACGTTGCGGACCAGCGCGTCCACGCCTTCGTTGTTGAAGCCGAGGCGGTTGATCACCGCCTTGTGCTGCGGCAGGCGGAACATGCGCGGCTTCGGGTTACCGGCCTGCGCGCGTGGCGTGACCGTGCCGATCTCGACGAAACCGAAACCCAATGCGAGCAGCGCGTCGATGTGCGCGCCGTTCTTGTCCAGGCCGGCGGCCAGGCCGACCGGATTGGGGAAGGTCAGGCCGAAGGCCCTGGTGGGAAGTGGTTCGATCCTCTTCGCCAGCAGTGGACTGGTACCGGTGCGATAGGCCAGCTCCATCGCCTTGAGCCCGAGTCCATGGGCGTGTTCTGCATCCAGTCCGAACAGGAAGGGGCGGGCCAGGTTGTACATCCCTCAGCGCGTGCCCAGCCAGGCCAGGCCGCCGAAGAACAGCACGAACAGGAGGATGCCGACGATCCACAGGATCACCGAGGCCCAACCCAGGACCAGCCCGATCACCGCCATCACGTCGCCGTCCAGCGCCGGGTCGCGGCGTATTTCCTTGCGTGCCATGTGCCCGGTGATGATCGCGGCGATGCTGCCCAGGAACGGCAGCAGGGTCCAGCCGAGGATGCCGGCGACCAGGCTGATGATCGCAAGCGAGCTGTTCTGTCGAACGGGAACATTCATCGATCGGCTCCTTGCGGTTCAGAGGTCGAACTTGATGCCCTGGGCCAGCGGCAGCGAATCGGAGTAGTTGATGGTGTTGGTCTGGCGGCGCATATACACCTTCCACGCATCCGAGCCCGATTCGCGGCCACCGCCGGTTTCCTTCTCGCCACCGAAGGCGCCGCCGATCTCGGCGCCGCTGGTGCCGATGTTGACGTTGGCGATGCCGCAATCGGAACCGGCCGCCGACAGGAACTGCTCAGCAGCCTTCAGGTTCTGGGTGAAGATCGACGACGACAGGCCCTGCGGCACCGCGTTCTGCATGTCGATGGCTTCGTCCAGGGTCTCGTACTTCATCACGTACAGGATCGGGGCGAAGGTTTCGTGCTGCACGACTTCATCGGTGTTCTTCAGGCCGGTGACGATCGCCGGCAACACGAAGTGGCCCGGGCGGTCGATGGCGGTGCCGCCGGTTTCGATGGTGCCGCCGCTGGCCTTGGCCTTGGCGATCGAAGCCAGGAACTGGTCCACCGCATGCTGGCTGTTGAGCGGGCCCATCAGGTTGGCCGGATCCAGCGGATCGCCGATCTTGCCTTCGACCTGCTTGTAGGCCTTGATCAGCGTGGCCAGCACGTTGTCGTAGATCGACGAATGCACGATCAGGCGGCGGGTGGTGGTGCAGCGCTGGCCGGCGGTGCCGACCGCGCCGAAGACGATGCCGGGAATGGCCAGCTTCAGTTCGGCGGTTTCGTCGAGGATGATCGCGTTGTTGCCGCCGAGTTCCAGCAGGCTGCGGCCCATGCGATGGGCGACGCGCTCGCCGACGCGGCGGCCGACGGCGGTGGAGCCGGTGAAGCTGATCAGCGGGATGCGCTTGTCGTCGACGAACTTCTCGGCCAGTTCGATGCCGGCATCGTTGATCAGGAAGAAGATGTCCGGGAAGCCGCCGGCCTTCAGCGCTTCGTTGCAGATCTTCATGCTGGCGATGGCGGTGAGCGGAGTCTTGTTGGACGGCTTCCAGATGCAGACGTCGCCGCAGATCGCCGCGAGGAACGAGTTCCAGGCCCATACCGCGACCGGGAAATTGAAAGCGCTGATGATGCCGACCAGGCCCAGCGGCTGGTACTGCTCGTACATGCGGTGGCCGGGGCGCTCGGAGTGCATGGTGTAGCCGTACAGCATGCGCGACTGGCCGACGGCGAAATCGGCGATGTCGATCATTTCCTGTACTTCGCCGTCGCCTTCGGGCTTGCTCTTGCCCATTTCCAGCGCGACCAGCGAACCCAGCGCGTCCTTGTGCTTGCGCAGCGCGTCGCCGCACAGGCGTACCGCTTCGCCGCGGCGCGGGGCCGGGGTGGTGCGCCAGATCTTGAACGCGGCCTGGGCGCGGGCGACGATGCGCTCGTAGTCGGCGTCGCTGGTGGCTTCGACCGTGGCGATGGTTTCGCCGGTGGTCGGATTGACCGACTGCAGCACGCCTGCGCCGGTGGTCGTGGACCACTCGTCGCGGCCGAGGTAGGTGCCGGAATTGGTCGGGCCAAGGGCAAGCGCCTTGAGCAGGTCAGCGGACATGAAAACTCCTGGGAACCATGTGGATGTTTGGGGAAGGCCGCGAAGCGGGGGAACGCGGCCGAGAGTGCGGCGATTTTAGCAGACCGGGGAAGCGCGCCGGGCCTTGCTTTTTTTGTAGGAGCGGGCCTTGCCCGCGATGCTCTTCGTTCCGGTGAAGCAAAAGCATCGCGGGCAAGGCCCGCTCCTACAGTGGCAGTGGGCTTCCCGGCAGCCAGCCCGCGGCATCCATGCGGTCCAGCAGCGTCGTGACCTGTTCGCGCGCGTCCATTTCGTGGATCGGCAGCACCAGCAGGTCGCCATCGCGTGCCCAGGCCAGGGGAATGCGCGCGGCCTCGACTTCGTCCAGGCAGGTGATGATGGCTTCCGGTCGTATTCCGTCCTCCAGCAATCGCGCGTGCATGACGGCCGCGACCTCGCCCGAAGCGCGGCCGCGCTCGTAGCCGGCGATGTTCTTCAGCATGACCAGGTCGGGGCGGGCGCCGGCTGCGGTCGCAGCCACCGCCCGCAGGTCGGCGTCTTCGCGATTGCCGGCGTGGCCCAGGATCAGGGCCAGGCGGCCTTTCCTTCCTTGCGCGTCCACTGCCTCGAACAGGCCCTGCAGGCCATCGGGGTTGTGGGCGTAATCGACGAATACGTCCGTCGTCCCGAACCGCCAGTGCTGCAGGCGTCCGGGGTTGTCGGCCCGCGAGCGCCCGAAACCGGCGGCTACCGCGGCGAGCGTGGCAGGAGCTATGCCCAGCGCCGCGCCGGTCAGTGCGGCGCCGGCCAGGTTGGCGATGTTGTAGGCCGCCCGGCCGCCCAATGTCAGCGGCATCGCCGCGACTTCGCCCAGGTCGTGGGTAATGCCGTGGAAATGCAGCAACAGGCGTCCGTCGCGAACGCCGCAGGTGGAGCCGCTCCGTCGACGATGCTCGGCCAGTGCGGGTAGGTCGAAATCCAGCGCGAACCAACCCAGCGGGCAGGACAGGACCTTCGACTGACGGACGAGGACCGGGTCGTCGGCATTGAGCACCAGCATTCCCCGGTCATCGATGGCGCGGGCCACGACCAGCTTCACCGAGGCGAGGTCATCGAGGTCGTGGATGCCGTATTCGCCGAAATGGTCGGCGGCGATATTGGTGACGATGGCGGCATCGGCGTGCGCGACCGCCAGGCCGCGGCGGAGCATGCCGCCGCGCGCGGTTTCCAGGATCGCGGCCTGCGCCTCGCCCTGGCGCAACGCGGTGCGGGCGCCGGTGGGGCCGGAGAAATCGCCGGCCTCCAGCGCCTTGCCATCGAAATACACGCCATCGGTGCAGCTGTGCGCGGTGCGCCAGCCATGCGCCCGGGTCATCGCCGCCAGCAGGCGCACGGTGGTGGTCTTGCCGTTGGAGCCGGTGATCAGTGCGGTGGGGATCGCGTGCAGCTCACCCCACGGCACGGTGTCGGGCGACGGCAATTCGTCGACGAACCAGCTGCGGCTGCCGTTGCCTTCGCCGAGGGTCGCTTCGTCGTCGTCGGCGAGGAAGGGCAGGTGGTGGGCTTCGGCGGCCTGCATGAGCTCGATCAGTCCTGGCCGTGCTTCCGCTTTTGCTGCCGCGCGCAGGGTGTGCAGCGCGGATTCCTCATCCCAGACCGCAGCGTGGCCAGGTGAGTGGTATGGCTCTGGCATTTCCCTTCTCCCACCGGGAGAAGGTGCCCGAAGGGCGGATGAGGGAATGGACCTTCCGGTAACCGTATCGCTGGCTACCCGCGCATGCACTTGCTCCCATAGGTCTGCCAGAACGTATTCAGTCCGTTCGAGTACATCGTGATTCCAGTACCGCAGCGTCGTGATGCCCTTGCCTGCGACAAAAGCATCACGCCGACTATCGGGAGTCAGATGTTCATCTTCATTGTGCTGTCCACCATCCAGCTCGATCGCGAGTTTCAATTCGTGGCAGTAGAAATCGAGTACGTAAGGGCCAAGCGACTTCTGACGCCTGAATTTCTGATCATGCAAGCGACGGTCGCGCACATACGACCAGACGAGTTGCTCGGCATCGGTCGAGTTCTTCCTCAATTCACGTATGAAATCCAGCGATTTCTGGTCGAAGGGAAGTTTCTGGCGGGGGCTTGCATCGCCACTGATGGGTTCTTCCCTCATCCGGCCTTCGGCCACCTTCTCCCGGGGGGAGAAGGGAAAAGCAACAGCCGACCACCACGCCCACTCATTGACCTCGGTGGCGGTGTAGAGCTGGTCGACGGGCGCGATGAAGGCGAGCGAGACGCCAGTGCGGTGGTGGCGGAGGACGATCTTTTCCTCCGGCCAGCCGAGCGCCATGCGTGCCGTCCCGATGTTCCTCTTCCACGCCGCGAGCATGGCCTCATCGAACGCCAGTCCACGCGCCGCCTCCAGCGCCGCGCCGGCGCCGTTGAAATACAGGTTGCTGCCGGTCAGGCGGCGCGAGTCTTCGAACGGTTCGGGAAGCACGGAAGGCTCAGTCGCTTTCTTCGCGTTCGAACACCAGCCCGCGTTCCTCGCGGATCACGCCTTCCATGCTCGCGAACGGCGAGTCCTCGGCCGAGGTTTCCAGGGAAGGCAGTTCGACCCTGGGCGCGGCCTTCGCCATTTCGCCCTGCGGCTGGAACTTGATGATCTGCTTCCACGAACGGGTCAGCGCATCGGCGAAGACCAGGATCAGGTCGCCGGGCTGGCCCATGCGCAGGGCGGCATCGGTGGCTTGCTGCTCGTCGGGGATGATCGACATCGCCTCGGCCGCAACGCCTTGCGCCTGCAAGGCGCGGGCGATGATCCGCGGCACTTCGTCGCCGTCGCGGCCGCGCAAGGAATCGTCGCGGCGGACCACGTAGTGGTCGAACTTGCCGGCCACCGCCTCGGCGATCGCGCGCAGATCCTCGTCGCGGCGATCGCCGGGACCGGCCAACACCACGATGCGTCGTCCCGTGACATCCAGGCGCTGGGCCAGGTCGGCCATCATCCCGACCGCGTGCGCGTTGTGGCCGTAATCCATCAGCACCTTGAACGGATGCTCGTTGTAGACGTTCATGCGGCCGGGAGCCTGGAAGAACGTGGTGTCGAAGGTGCGCAGGCCCTGGCGGATCGCGTCGAGCTTGATCCCCAGCGAGAACGCCATCGCCGCGGCGACCATCGCGTTCTGCACGTTGTGCAGGGCGCGGCCCTCCAGCGTGGCCGGGATCAGGTGGGTCCACATCAACGGGATGTAGCTGCCCTTGTCGTACAGGGTGATCATGTGGCCGTTGACCCCGGCCTCCAGCGCGCAGGCGCGGCCGTTGGCGCGGATGTGTTCGCGGACCAGCGCATGCGACGGGTTCATGGTCACGTAGCAGATCGTCTTCGCATCGGTGTACGCGGACATCTTCAGCACGTTGGGATCGTCGGCGTTGAGCACCGCGCAGTCCTTGGCCACTTCGACCACGATGCGCTTGATCTCGGCCAGTTGCTCCAGCGTATCGATGCCTTTCAGGCCCAGGTGGTCGGAGGCCACGTTCAACACCGCGCCGACGTCGACTTCCGGCACGCCCATGCCCGAACGCAGCAGGCCGCCACGCGCGGTTTCCAGCACGGCCAGGTCGATCTGCGGGTCGGCCAGCACCATCCGCGCCGATACCGGGCCGGTCATGTCGCCTTCCACGGTGCGCTGGCCGTCGATGTAGACGCCGTCGGTGGTGGTCAGGCCCGGGGTGTAGCCGGCCATCTTGGCGATGTGCGCCAGCATGCGCGCGGTGGTGGTCTTGCCGTTGGTGCCGGTGATCGCGGCGATCGGCACGCGCGCCGGCGTGCCCGGCGGGAACAGCATGTCGATCACCGGGCCGGCGGCGTCGCGCGGGGTGCCTTCGCTGGGCGCCACGTGCATGCGGAAGCCGGGCGCGGCGTTGATTTCGCAGATGCCGCCGCCGACCGACCGGTAGCTCTCGGCGATGTTGGGGGAAATGAAATCCACGCCGCCCACGTCCAGGCCGATCGCGCGCACCGCGCGCACCGCCATGTCGCGGTTGTCGGGGTGGATGATGTCGGTGACGTCGGTGGCGGTGCCGCCGGTGGAAAGGTTGGCGGTGGAGCGCAAATAGACGATTTCGCCTTCCTTGGGCACGGAGAAGTGGTTGTAGCCGACACGCTCCAGCATCAGGTCGGCCTGCGCATCCAGTTCCAGTTGGGTCAGCACCTTTTCGTGGCCGACGCCGCGGCGCGGATCCGAATTGACGATGTCCACCAGTTCGACGATGTCGCTCTTGCCATCGCCCACCACGTGCCCGGGCGTGCGCTTGGTCGCGGCGATCAACTCGCCATTGATCACCAGCAGGCGATGGTCGTCGCCGCCGATATAGGTTTCGACGATGACCGAGCGCGAATGTTCGCGCGCCGCGGCGAAGCCCTCGCGGATTTCGTCGTCGCCGGAGATGTTGATGGTGATGCCGCGGCCGTGGTTGCCGTTGTACGGCTTGGTGACCACGGTGCCGCCGAGCTTCTTCGCCGCGCGCAGCGCGCCGGTGGCATCGCTGACCAGTTCCTGGCGCGGCACCGGCAGGCCGAGCGAGCCGAGGATCTTGTTGGTTTCCTCCTTGTCGCTGGCCAGTTCCACGGCGATGTGCGAGGTCTTGCCGGTGACCGTGGCCTGGATGCGTTGCTGGTACTTGCCATGGCCGAACTGGATCAGCGACTGCTGGTTGAGGCGCAGCCACGGGATGCCGCGTTCCTCGGCCGCACGTACCAGCGAAGCGGTGGATGGACCGAGCGCGCGGCGCTGGGCGTAACGGATGAAATCGACGAGCGCGGTATCCCAGTTCCAGTCCTCCGGCACACTGCCGCTGGGCCTGATCTCGACCGGAAGCAGCGAAGAAAGCAGCTTCAGCGCCAGTTCGCCGGCGGCGATGCCTTCTTCCTTCTGCGCGTATTCGTAGACCACGCTGTACACGCCGGGACGGTCGTCGCCGACGCTGCGGGTCTTGCCGAAGGTGACGTTTTCGCCGGCCACGTTCTGCAGTTCGATGGCGACGTGTTCCAGTACATGGCCCAGCCAGGTGCCTTCGCCCTCGCGCATGCGGCGGATGAAGCCGCCGGGTTCGCGGTAGGAGCAGCCGTGCTCGGCCAGGCCGGGCAGGGCGGCGACCAGGCCATCGACGAACGCAGCGCCCAGCTTGCCGGTGGGCCATGCCTCCAGCGCCTGCAGGTCCAGCTCCAGGCGGATCACCGGGAAGTGGGCGTATTGCGAGGGGCCGACGTAGACGGAGCGTTCGAGGATGCGCATGCCTTGCCTCTTGATCATGGGAACAATCTTGTGGATACGGGACTAGCTGGATTTGGAAAGGGCGAGCGAACCGGCCGAAGCCTTGCGCGTATGCAGGTTGAAGGTAGCGCCCGCGACCAGGATATGCACGGTCAGGCCGAGCAGGCAGACCGGCTCGTCCTCGCGCACCTGGGCCATGGAGGAGAAAGTGAGTCCGTCGGCATCGACCACGGTGACCGCGCCGCTGCCTTCCACTTCCAGGGTGTTGTCCGGGCCGATGAAGGCGGCGGTGTCCTCGTCCAGGCCGACGCCGATGGCGAACGGGTTGTAGGCCAGTGCCGCGACCAGCCGGCCGAGGCGGTCGCGTTGGCGGAAATGCTGGTCGATGACGAAGCGGTTGGTCAGGCCCAGGCCCGGGGCCAGGCGCACGCTGTCGGCCTGCGGCGAGGAGCCTTCCTTGCCGAAGCCGATCATGTGCTCGCTGAGGATGCTGGCGCCGGCGCTGGTCCCGCCCACGGTGACGCCGGCGGCATTGCGCTCGCGGACGAGCTTGGCCGCCGGGGTGCCGCCGAGGATGGTGGACAGGCGCAACTGGTTGCCGCCGGTGAAGAAGATCCCGCTGGCGCGCTCGATCCGGGCCAGGCGGTTGGCTTCCTGGCAGTCGCGGCGGGTGTCGAAATCGATCACGTCGACACTGGCGGCACCCAGGCCTTCGAAGATCGCCTCGTAGCGGGGACCGGTTTCAGCCAGCTGGCTGGCCGTGGGAATGACCACGATATTGGCGTCCCGGCCGCCGCAAAGGCCGAGGAAACGCTTGAGGATGCGGGGGTTGTCTTCCTTGTTCTCGGCGCCGCCGATGGGAACGATCCAACCTCTTTCGCCACCATCGGCGACCTTGCTGGGACACATGCAGTACGACTCCTGACAGCTGAAGGGCTTCGCGCAACGCCGCCGCGACGGGAGCCGGGCGGCGCAACGCGCCACAGGCTCCCGATTTCCCCCGATGAAGCCCCCCGATGCCGGCCAGCAACACGCGCGGACCGGCTTTGGAAAGGTAGCACGGCGCTGGGGCAGGGGGTTGGAGGTTGCGTAGGAGCGGGCCTTGCCCGCGATGCTCTCCGTCGAGCGCGATGATCTTCGTCGGGCTTATCGCGGCGTGAGGAAGAGCATCGCGGGCAAGGCCCGCTCCTACGGGGGGTCTCGATGGCTTGCTGTTCCCGAAGCACCAACTCGCAATCACCAACCGCTACAATTTACCCATGGCCCCGTAGCTCAGCTGGATAGAGCGGTCCCCTCCTAAGGGACAGGTCGTGCGTTCGAATCGCGCCGGGGTCACCATCTTTAGTTTCATGGGCAACTTGTAAAATTGCGGCTTGTCGCACTGCAGCACTTGACAGCCGCCCGCGTATTCATGTCCTCTAGGCGCATGCCTTCCTTCGCCGACCTCGCATCGCTTCGCACGACGACCCTCCCGGTCGCGTCGCGCGCGCATGCCGGTTCCGGCCTTGGCCGCATTACCACCGCCACTACCCCGATTACCGGGGGGCGGTGGATCGTGTTCGCGTAAGTCTCGCAAACCACGTCCCCGCACCCGGATCAGGAGGCGGGGGAACCCGGATCCTGGCCCGAGCGGTGACCTCACCCAGAGGTTCTTCGCTTTATGTCGTCCGCAGCGCAATCAACCGGGTCTACTCCACGCACCATCGTGCACAAGTTCGGCGGCACTTCCGTCGCCGATGCCGATCGCTACCGGCATGTCGCCGGACTGCTGCTGGCGCGCGACGAGGAGGTGCAGGTCACCGTGGTATCGGCGATGAAGGGCGTGACCGATGCCCTGATCAGGCTGTGCGAAGTGGCTTCGGCCAGCCGCAGCGAATGGCGCGAACCCTGGCATGAACTGCGCGCGCGCCATCGCGGCGCGGTGGTCTCGCTGCTGGGCGAAAATTCCGGCGCCACGCTCGAATGGCTGGACGAACGCTTCGACAAGCTGGCCGAGATCCTGGCCGCGCTGTCGGTGATCGGCGAACTGCCGCGCGAGGTGCTGGACCGGGTGCAGGGACTGGGCGAAGTCTGTTCGGCGCGATTGCTCGGCGACTACCTGAAATCGAAGGGCGAGGACTGCGCGGTGCTCGACGCGCGCGAAGTGCTGGTGGTGGACCGCAGCGACCTGGGCGTGGAAGTGGACTGGGAAACCAGCGCCTCGCGCCTGGCCGGTTGGCGGGCCCGTAATCCTCAGCGTCGCGTGGTCGTCACCGGTTTCGTGGCGCGCGACCGCCAGGACCGCCTGACCACCCTGGGCCGCAACGGCAGCGACTACAGCGGCGCGATCTTCGCGGCCTTGTTCGACGCCGCCGAACTGCACATCTGGACCGATGTCGATGGCGTGCTCTCCGCCGATCCGCGGGTGGTGCCCGAAGCGGTGCAGCTTAGCGCGCTCAGCTACGACGAAGCCTGCGAACTGGCCTACTTCGGGGCCAAGGTCGTGCACCCGCAGACCATGTCGCCGGCGATAGAGCGCGGCCTGCCGATCATCATCCGCAACACCTTCCACCCCGAGCATCCCGGCACCCGCATCACCGCCGAACGCGATGTCGCCGGCCCGGTGAAGGGCCTGACCCTGAGCGCCGACCTGGCGGTGCTGAACCTGGAGGGCACCGGCCTGATCGGCGTCCCCGGTACCGCCGAGCGGGTGTTCGCGGCATTGCGCGAAGCGCGCGTATCGGTGGTGATGATCTCGCAGGGCTCTTCGGAACACTCGATCTGTTGCGTGGTGCGCGCGGCCGAATCGCGGCGCGCCCAGGCCGCGTTGCTTACCGCGTTCGCGCACGAGCTCAACATCGGCCAGATCCAGCGCGTGCAACTCACCGAAGGCGTCAGCGTGCTGGCCGCGGTCGGCGACGGCATGGCCGGACAGCCGGGCGTCGCCGCGCGCCTGTTCGAATCGCTGGGCCGCGCGCGGGTGAACATCCTGGCCATCGCCCAGGGTTCCTCGGAGCGCAACATCTCCGTGGCCATCGACGGCGCCGATGCGACCAAGGCCCTGCGCGCCGCGCATGCGGGTTTCTGGTTGTCGCCGCAGACCTTCGCGGTCGGGGTGATCGGCCCGGGCAATGTCGGCGCCGCCTTGCTCGATCAGCTGCGCGCCGCGCAACCGCAGCTGCTGGGCAAGGCCAACCTGGACCTGCGCCTGCGCGCCATCGCCTCCAGCAAGAAGATGTTGCTGGACGAACGCGGCATCAGCGGCGACTGGCGCGAGCGTTTCGCCTGCGCAAGCCAGGCGCTGGACCTGGATGCCTTCACCGCGCACCTGGTCGGCTCGCATTTGCCGCACCTGGTGATCGTCGATTGCAGCGCCAGCCCGTTGGTGGCCGACCGTTATGCCGACTGGCTGGCCGCAGGCATCCACGTGGTCACGCCGAACAAGCAGGCCGGTGCCGGCCCGGATGCACGCTACGACGCGATCCGCGAAGCCGCTGCCGCCAGTGGCGCGCGCTTCCGCTACGAGGCCACGGTGTGCGCGGGCCTGCCGGTGATCTCGACCCTGCGCGATCTGGTCGACACCGGCGATACCGTGCTGTCGGTGGAAGGCATCTTCTCCGGCACCCTGGCGTGGTTGTTCAACCGTTTCGACGGCAGCGTGCCGTTCTCGCAACTGGTCGCCGAGGCGCGCGGACTGGGCTACACCGAGCCGGATCCGCGCGACGATCTTTCCGGTACCGATGTCGCCCGTAAACTGGTGATCCTTGCACGTGAAGCGGGACGTACCTTGAACCTGGACGATGTCGTGGTCGAGAGCCTGGTCCCGGCTTCCCTGCGCGAGGCCAGTGTCGACGACTTCATGGCGCGGCTGGGCGAAGTGGATGCGCAGTTCGCCGACCGGCTGGCGAAGGCGGGCGCAAGCGGCCAGGTGCTGCGCTACGTGGCCAGGCTGGATGCCGAAGGCCATGCCAGCGTCGGCCTGGTCGAATTGCCCAAGGACCACGCCTTCGCCAACCTGCGCCTGACCGACAACATCGTCCAGTTCACCACCCGCCGCTACTGCGACAATCCACTCATCGTGCAGGGCCCGGGCGCCGGCCCGGAAGTCACCGCAGCCGGCGTGTTCGCCGATCTATTACGCGTCGCTGCGGGGCAGGGGGCGAAGCTGTGAGCTTGTCGAGGCATGTTTTTAGACGCGGATCAGGACGGATGAAGGCGGATAAAGCGGATAAAACGATGGGATATGAAGCGCTCGTGACATCTGCAAAGAATGCTCTATCCGCTCTTTTCGGATTTGATCCGCGTGCAAATGCCTTTGTCGGAAGAGGCTGCGCATGAAGATCACGGCAACCGCCTTCTCGCCCGCCTCGGTCGGCAACGTCGGCGTCGGCTTCGACATTCTTGGTCACGTAATCGAAGGTGTCGGCGATACCGTCACCGTGCGTCGCATCGACGCGTCGGAAGTGCGCATCGCCGCGATCCGCGGTGCGACGATCGATCTGCCGATGGATGCGCCGGGCAATACCGCCGGTGCTTCCCTGATCGCCTTGCGCGAAGCGCTGGAGTTGCCGTTCGGTTTCGAGATCGAGATCGACAAGGGCATCCCGCTGGGTTCGGGGATGGGCGGTTCCGCGGCTTCCTGCGTGGCCGCGCTGGTAGCGGCCAACGAATTGCTGGAGACGCCGTTGTCGCGGGAAGCGCTGTATCCGTTCGCGCTGACCGGCGAAGCCGTCGCCAGCGGCGGTCGCCACGGCGACAACCTCGGTCCAATGCTGCTGGGCGGACTGGTCCTGTCCACGGCCGAGCGACTGGTCAGGATTCCGGTGCCCGATGCGTGGCACAGCGTGCTGGTGCATCCCGATGCGATCCTGGAAACGCGGCGCGCACGCGGAGCGCTCAAGGGTCATTACGCGTTGGGCGAATTCGTGGCGCAGTCGGCCAATCTGGCGCTGGTGCTGGCGGGCTGCCATGCCGGCGATGCGGCGCTGGTGCGTGCGGGATTGCAGGACGTGCTGGTCGAACCGAGGCGCGCGCCGCTGATCGCCGGTTTCGATGCGGCCAAGCGCGCGGCGCTGCAGGCGGGCGCGATGGGCGCGAGCATTTCCGGCGCGGGCCCCAGCGTGTTCGGCTGGTTCGAGACACGGTTGCAGGCCGAAGCGGCTGCGCCTGCGATCCAGGCCGCGTTCGCCGCCGCAGGATTCGGCAGCCAGGCCTGGGTGTCGCCGATCAATAGTGCGGGGGCGAAGGTGCTTTAGCTGTTCCTTCTCCCGCGGGGAGAGGGTGGCGCGAAGCGACGGATGAGGGACTGTACTTTCCGGCGCATCTGGCTACCGCAGCACATCATTCTCCTTCCCTCATCCGCCCTTCGGGCACCTTCTCCCGGTGGGAGAAGGGAAGAAACGGATCAACGACCAACCATGAACTTCATCTCCACCCGCGACAATTCCCCCGCAACCACCCTCAGTCAGGCCATCGCCGCCGGCCTCGCGCCCGATGGCGGGCTGTACGTGCCGGAGACGTTGCCCTCCGCGCGCCCTCTGGAACTCGGCAGCGACCTGGCCGACACCGCCGCGCTGCTCATCGCTCCGTTCTTCGCCGGCGATGCGCTGGCCGATGCGTTGCCTGCGATCTGCCGGGAAGCCTTCGACTTCCCCGCGCCGATGCTGCCGCTGGCGACGCCGGACGATCACGTGCTCGAGTTGTTCCATGGCCCCACGGCAGCCTTCAAGGATTTCGGCGCGCGTTTCCTCGCTGCCTGCCTGACCCGCTTGCGCAAACAGGAAGATCGTCCGCTGACCATCCTGGTGGCCACCTCCGGCGATACCGGCGCCGCCGTCGCCGCCGCGTTCCACAACCGGCCCGGACTGCGGGTCATCGTGCTTTATCCCGATGGCCGGGTGTCGCCGCGCCAGGCGCATCAGCTGGGCTGTTTCGGCGACAACATCACCGCGTTGCGCGTGGCCGGTTCGTTCGACGATTGCCAGGCCCTGGTCAAGCGCGCGCTCAACGACGCGGCGCTGCAGGCGCAGGCGCCGATGAGCTCGGCCAACAGCATCAGCCTGGGCCGCCTGTTGCCGCAGATGAGCTATTACGCGCATGCGGCGCTGGCGCATAAGCGCGCCACCGGCGAAGCGCTGAATTTCGTCATTCCCACCGGCAACCTCGGCAATGCCATGGCCGCGATCATCGCGCGCGCGCTGGGCGTGCCGCTGGGCCGCATCGTGCTGGCGACCAACGCCAACGACGTATTGCCGAAGTTCTTCTCCGGCGCGGACTATTCGCCCGCCGACAGCGCCGCCACCATCGCCAACGCGATGGATGTCGGTGCGCCGAGCAATTTCGAACGCCTGCGCTGGCTTTACCGGGGCGACGACGCGGCCCTGCGCGCGGCCTTCACCGCGTCCAGCGTGGACGACGGGCAGATCCGCGACACGATCCGTGCGCGCTACCAGGCCCATGGCGAAGTGTTCTGCCCGCATACCGCGACCGCGGTGAAGGTGCTGCAGGACCTGCGCGGGCAGGGCGCCGCCGGCGATTGGGCGGTCGCGGCGACCGCGCATCCGGCCAAGTTCGAAAGCGTGGTCGAGCCCTTGATCGGACGCACTCTGGAAGTGCCGCCGGCATTGGCCGGGTTGCTCGCGCGCCCGGCGCATGCCGATCCCATTGCCGCCGATTACAGCGTTTTTCGCGAATACGTCGCCCGCGGCTGATGGCGCGGCCGCAGCGCTGCGGCTGCGGCTGCGGTGTGCGGCGCGCCATGCCTATGCCGGGCGTTTCTGCGACCATGGCGCCATGACGATCAAGGGCAAGGCGACTTCGCTGGATATCGCGCACCTGGCCGGGGTTTCCCAGCCGACGGTGTCGCGTGCCCTGCGTGGCAGCCCGATGGTCAGCGAGGAAACGCGCAAGCGCATCCAGGCCATCGCCGAGCAGCTGAACTACAAGGTCGACAAGAACGCCTCCAACCTGCGGACCCAGCACTCCGGGACCATCGCGTTGCTGTTCTTCGAGGATCCCACCCCCGACGATTCGCAGATCAACCCTTTCTTCCTGTCGATGCTGGGTTCGATCACGCGCGCATGCGCGCTGCAGAGTTACGACCTGCTGATCTCGTTCCAGCAACTGTCGACCAACTGGCAGGCCGACTACGAGGACAGCAACAAGGCCGACGGCCTGATCCTGCTGGGCTATGGGGACTACCTGGAGTCGCAATCGCGGCTCGAACGCCTGGTCGAGCAGGGCACGCACTTCGTGCGCTGGGGCGCGGTGCTGCCCGGGCAGCCCGGCATTTCGATCGGTTGCGACAATTTCCAGGGCGGCCACGACATCACCACGCACCTGCTCGGACAGGGGCGGCGCAGCATCGCTTTCCTGGGCCATGCCTCGAACCACTATCCGGAATTCTTCGAGCGCTATCGCGGCTATGCCCACGCGCTGCTGAGCGAAGACCAGCGGGTGCTGCCCGCCTTGCAGGTGGACGCGGTGACCGCCGAGCAATCCGGCTACGAGGCCGCGCAGGAATTGCTGGCGCGTGGCCAACCGTTCGACGCCATCTTCGCGGCCAGCGACCTGATCGCGATCGGCGCGATGAAGGCTTTGCACGAGCGTGGCCTGCGCGTGCCCGACGACGTGGCGGTGGCCGGGTTCGACGACATCCCGCTGGCCGCTTTCGTCAATCCCAGCCTGTCCACCGTGCAGCAGGACACCAAGCTGGCCGGCCGGATCCTGGTGGAAACCCTGCTGGCGCTGATCAACAACGAACCCGCGGAAAGCCGGACCATCCCGGTCAAGCTGGCGCTGCGCAGGTCTTCCGGCGCGGGCTGAAGCTTCTGTGGGAGGGGCGTCAGCCCCGAAGGCTTTGAAGCAGGAGCATCGGGGCTTACGCCCCTCCCACAAACATCGAGGCCGTCGTGTCTTGCTGAACAGGGCATTGGTCTCTAAGATAAGAATCATTCTTATCTGTCGCGTCACCCCAGCCTTCGCCACGGGCGGCGATACCTTCCGGTTGCGTCCACCGCCCTGCGAGCGGTCTTGCAGCTGCCCACGATTCGCCAGAACTGCAGGTTCCCATGCCTTACCCATCCTTGTTTTCCCCGTATTCCCGTACCCGCCTGTACCGGGACCTGGGACTGACGTTGGCTTTTTCTTCCGCCTTTTCGCTGCCTCTGGCTGCGCAGGAAAGCGGTATCGAAGTCGACGCGACCACGCTGGACCGGGTCGAGGTCACCGCTCCCATCGCCAGGGAAAGCGGCACGGCGACCAGGACCGGCACCCGGATCGCCGAGATTCCGCAGTCCATTTCGGTGATCACCGACCGGCAGATGCGCGACCGCGGCATCCATGGCGTGGAAGAAGCGGTGTGGTTCACCGCCGGCGCGCAGGGCGGCGGTTACGGCACCGACAGCCGCAGCGACTGGCTGCTGGTGCGCGGCTTCACCCCGGCGCGCTACATGGATGGGCTGGCGTTGCCGGAAGGTTCGGGAACCGGCATCACCCGCATCGAGCCCTACGGCCTGGAGCGCGTGGAAGTGCTGAAGGGACCGGCCTCGGTCAACTACGGGGCGATGCCGCCCGGCGGCCTGGTCAACTATGTCAGCAAGCGTCCGGTCGAAGCGCCCTTGCATGAAGTCGAAGCGCAGGTGGGCAGCGACGACATGCGGCAACTGGCCTTCGACTTCGGCGGGCCCTTGAACGACAGTGGCACGCTCCTGTACCGGCTGACCGGCCTAGCCCGCAACAGCGATACCTCGGTCGACTATATCCACGACGACCGTTATTTCCTGGCCCCGGCGCTGACCTGGAAGCCGGATGATGCCAACAGCTTCACCGTGCTGGCGCGTTACCAGAAGGCGGACACCAAGTCGGGCGCGGGCTTCCTGCCGGCCGAAGGCACTTTGCTGCCGAATCCCAACGGCAGGATCCCCACCAACCGCTTCACCGGCGAGCCCAACGCCAACGATTACGTGAAGACGCTGAAGTCGCTCGGCTACGGGTTCCAGCACGACTTCGGCGCCGGCACGATCTTCCAGCAGAGCCTGCGCTACGGTACGGCCGAGGTCGACCCGAACGTGGCGGTCGGTGCATTCGGATTGCTGGCCGACCAGCGCAACCTGTTCCGCTACCTGTGGTCCACCCGCGAGGACGAGAAGACGCTGGGCGTCGACAACAACCTGCAATGGCATTTCGGCGACCGCGTGCAACACACGCTGCTGGCCGGGCTGGATTACCGCCGTTCGCGCTACAGCTACGATTCCAACTTCGTGTTCGCCGCGACTTCGCTGGATGTGTTCAATCCGGTCTATGGGTCGATGCCGGACCTGGCGCCCGATTTCGATCCGGCGACCACGGCCGGCACGCGGCAGACGCAATCGCAGGTGGGCCTGTACGTGCAGGACCAGATGAAGATAGACCGCTGGGTCGTCACCGTCGGCGGTCGCCAGGACTGGGTCGGCACGGACAGCAACGGCAGCCACCAGAGCGACGACAAGTTTTCGGCGCGCGTTGGCGTGAACTACCTGTTCGACAACGGCTTCGCGCCCTATGTGGGCTGGTCGCAGTCGTTCCAGGCCACCATCGGCACCGAGCATCCGGATCGCGGTGGCAGTGCGTTCGTGCCCACCTCGGGCGAACAGGTCGAACTGGGCCTCAAGTACCAGCCCGCGGGCGGCAACCTGCTGGCCACGCTGGCGCTGTACCAGATCACCCAGGAAAACACCCTCACGGTCGACCCGGAGCACACCCTGTTCCAGATCCAGCAAGGCGAAACCCGGGTCCGCGGCGCCGAGCTCGAGGGTCGCTGGAACGTCGGTCGCGGCCTGAGCCTGTATGGCGCGTACGCGTACATCGATTCGGAAGTGACGAAAACGACCGTGGCGGACACGCTGGGCAAGCAGATCGCGTTGCAGCCCAGGCACGCCGCGTCGGCGGGCGGCGACTACACGATCACCGAAGGCGCGCTCTCCGGGCTGGGCTTCGGCGCCGGCGTGCGCTACACCGGCGAGCATTACGGCGATGCCCCCAACCTGTGGCGGACGCCGTCGTACACGGTCTTCGATGCCGCCGTGCATTACGACTTCGGCAACTGGCGCCTGCAATTGAACGCGCAGAACGTCACCGACAAGGAATACATCAGCGCCTGCAACGCGGTGTACTGGTGCTATTACGGCTACGCCCGCAACGTCACCGCCACGGCGCGTTACCAGTGGTAGGAGCGCGCTAGCGCCATCCGATGGGCATCCTGATCGCGGTCGCTGCTTTCACGACTTCGCTGCTTTCCGCGGTGGCGTTGTATGCGGGCTCAGCCCATTGCCGATGGCCGGCGCTGCACGGCTGGCGCGGCACCGGTAGTTGGACCGGGCTGGCGCTGGCCGGCCTTTCGCTCTGGCTGTGGGTGCTGACGCTGGGCGGCGGTGCCGGGTTATGCGTGATGCTGGGAACCTGGATGCTGGCGATGATGGCGTTGCCCTATGTTGCGTTGGCAACAGGTGGGACGGCTGCAGGTCGGCATGAAGGGGAAGGCTGATGTGGGCGCGTGCGCTTGCGGGCGTCTTTCCGGGTTTTTTTCTATCTGCCGGTCTGGTGGGAGCCGTGTCCTGGCTGTGGCCTGGCCCCTGGCAGGCGACACTGGTGCCGGGGCTGATCGCGGTCTTTCCGATATGGATGTGCGTCATCGGAGCGAGTTTCTTCTTCCGCGACGGCAAGCGCGCATGGGCATGGCTCAGCATCGCCGCCCTCGTCGCGATGGGATTCCTGTGGCTGCTGCAATCCATGCGCCTGGTCGAGTGAGGCGATACGCATGAAGCTCAAGTCAGCCACCTTGCGCACGTTCACCACCTTGCATACCTGGGTGGGCCTGGTCGCGGGGTTCGCGTTGTTCGTCGCGTTCTACGCCGGCGCCATCACCGTCTGCCATCATGAGCTGCAGGTCTGGCAGTCGCCGCATGCGGCCGGTCGCCCATCGCAGACGCTCGACGATGCGCAGCGCCTGCTCGATGAGACGCTGCGGCGGCATCCCGAAGCGCGCAAGCACGCGGGCATGCTGATCCCGGGCGATGAATCGCCGCATTCGGTGATCTATTGGCAGGATGCGAAAGGCGTCTGGCAGTTCGCCACGCTGGACGATCCGCAGGGCTCGACGGAACCGCCGCAGGCCGCGCTGTCCGAGCTGGTCAATGCATTGCACTATTCATTGGGGATACCCGTCGCTGGCACCTACCTGATGGGCATCGTCAGCCTGCTGTACGGCGTGGCGCTGTTCTCGGGACTGGTGATCCACTTGCCCAGGCTGGTCCAGGATCTGTTCGCGTTGCGCCCTGGCCGCAACCTCAAGCGGTTCTGGCAGGACGCGCACAACGTGGTCGGCGTGCTCGGCCTGCCCATGCACCTCATGTTCGCAGTCACCGGCGCCATGCTGTGCCTGCTGCTGGTGACGATGATGGTGCTGAACCCGTTGGTCTACCGCGGCGGATTGATGGCTGCGCTGCCGGCGGCATTCGATACCGCTCCAGTGCGGCCGGCGACGCAGGAGGCGGTGCGACCGGGAACCCTGGCGATGTGGCATGCGCGCTCGGTCGAAATCGCGCTGCAGCAGGGCGAGAAGGGCTTCGAGCCCGCTTACCTGAAACTCGCCAACGCCGGCGACCGCAATGCCGTGGTGGAAGTCACCGGCGAATCGCCCGGCGCACTCGGTCCGCTGGGCGCAGTGGCGCTGGATGCCAATACCGGTGCATTGCTGCGCACGCAGTTGCCCGGTGCGCGCGACGCCAACCATGCCACCCTGGCGTCCGCGTATGCGCTCCACTTCGGCGAGTACGGCAATGCCTGGGTCAAGCTCCTGTACTTCCTGATGGGCGTGGGCGGCGCGTTCCTGTTCTATTCCGGCAACCTGTTGTGGGTGGAGTCGCGGCGCAAGCGCAGGCAGCGGCAACAGGGGCGTGCGCAGATCAACCTGGCCCGGGCCACCGTCGGTGTCTGCATCGGCCTGTGCGTGGCGGTGTCGGCGGCGTTCGTGGCCACGCAGTGGTCCGAATGGCTGGCGCAGCGGCGCGATGTCGATGTGGCTTCCGCCATCGGCTGGGTATGTTTCGGCACCTGGGGCCTGTGCCTGCTGTGGTCTTCGACACGCACGCCGGTGCGCGCCGCACAGGAGCTCCTGTGGCTGGCCGCACTGGTAACGGTGCTGGTGCCGGTCGCGCATGGTTTCGCCACGGGCTGGTGGTTCTGGAAGAGCGCAGCGGCGGGGCAGTGGGGTTTGTTCTGTATCGACGCGGGGGCGTTGGCCATGGCGTTCGGCTTCGCCGCGCTGGCGCGGGCTACGGCCCGCCGCGCGGTCACGGGGGAGCCGAACAGCGTCTGGGCATCGGGGCCGGCAGTGTCGTAGGAGCGACGTAAGTCGCGAAGGGTGATTTGTTTCGCGACTTACGTCGCTCCTACGGTGATCCGGGGCTCAGCGATTCTTGCGCGACATCGAATCGGCTAGCCTCGCGCGCAGGTCCTTGCGGGTCAGCGCCTGGTCGAAGAACAGCACGCGCACGCCATGGGCAGGGATGTCGATACGCAGCTGCCTGCCGACCTTGATCTTCTTGCTACTGAATCCGTCGCGCCACGTCCCGGGCTGCAGGAACTCGCTGACCTGGATCGATCGTGCGGCGTCGCCCTTGTTCAACAGCACCAGTGCGGTCTGGGTGATGCCCTCGTGTTCGTACACGCGGTAGAACACCGCTTCGTCGCCCTTCAACCGCAGGTTCAACTGCAATCCGCGCTGCAATGCGGGTGAATCGCGGCGCAGGGTGGCGATGCGTTTCAACGCGGGGTAGATCGGACTCTTGCCAGCCGCATCCACGCGCTCCTGGCCGTAATAGTTGCGATTGCCATCATGCTCGGCGTGGCCGCGCATGAAGCCGGTTTCCGAACCGTAATAGACCGCGGGGATGCCGCGCGCGGTGAACAACCAGTTGTTGGCGTCGATGAAACCCTGGTCGGTGGCATTCATCCGGGCCATGTCGTGGTTGTCGTAGAAAGTCACCAGGTCGTAGGGATTGGCGTAGGGACCATCCTCCAGGTACAGCGCCTTCTCCAGTTCGGCGAAATCGCTGCCCGGCTTCTCGAACAATTCAGCCAGCTTCCCGCGCAAAGGGAAATCCAGCACGCTGATGCCGCCGTTGCGTGGCAGGGTGTGCCCGGCGATGGTGGCCGCGTCGTAGTTGAAGTCCTCGCCGAACAGGAAGAAATCCGGATGCCTGGCGCGGATGCGGTCGGCGAAGGCCTTCCAGAACCGGTGCGGCATCCAGCCGATGGTATCGACGCGGAATGCCGCCGCGCCCTGGTCGATCCACTGTCCGTAGGCGCCGACCAGGTAGTCGAGCACCGCCGGATTGTCCTCGTCGAAGTCGGATAGTTGGGCCAGGCCACCGGCGGTGTTGTAGAACGCGTGCAGGCGCTTGTGCGCCGGGTCGAGCTTGGCCGGATCCAGATTCTGGTGGTCGGCGATGAGTTTTCCGTCGCGGTCGTAGACCTTGCCGTACTGCGGCTGCATCTTCGGCATGCTGTAGGCGGGCGAGCCATGGTTGCCGACGATATCCAGGACCACGTCCAGTTGCTTGTCCTTCATCGCCCGGGTGAAGCCGGCGAAGTCCAGGCCTTCGCTGGGCAGGTGTTCGTCCAGCTTGTAGAAGTTGGTGCCCCAGTAGCCGTGGTAGCCGGTCTTGCCCTGGTCCTTGAAGAACGCATCGGATCCGATCGGCGAGCCTCCGGTGAAGGCCTGGTCCGGGTTGTCGACGATCGGCGTCACCCAGACACTGGTGAAGCCCATGCCGCGAATGTAGTCCGCGTTCTCGACGATGCCCTTGAAGTCGCCGCCGAGGTAGCCGATGTTGTCCCCGTCCGCATCCGCCACCGGCCGGTCGAAGGTCCGTAGCGCCGGATCCTTCCCGCCCTGGTCGCGATGGTCGTTGGACGGATCGCCGTTGACGAAGCGGTCGGTCATGACGAAGTAGATGGCTTCGCTGGCGAAGGGTTCGGTGGTGCCGTAGAAATCGTCGGCGTCCGCAGCGAGCACGGAGACAGAAGAGCTTGCGTACAGCATTGCTGCAGCGAGCAGCGTGATGCGGGGTGAGGTCATGCCACGGTCTCCTTGCGCACCATCAGCACGCATAGTCCGGCTAGGATCAGGCTGATGCCGCCGATCATCAGCGCATTGATCGGCTGGTTGCCGAAGAAGGTCTTCAGCAGGAAACCCAGCAGGCTGGCGGCGACCAGCTGCGGGATGACGATGAAGAAATTGAAGATGCCCATGTACACACCCATCTTCCTGGCCGGCACCGCGCCGCTGAGCAGCGAATAGGGAATGGCCAGGATCGCCGCCCAGGCGATGCCGATGCCGGCCATCGGCAGCAACAGCATTCTCGGATCCTGGATGAAGCGGAACGAGAGGAAGGACAGGCCGCCGATCACCAGGCAGGTCAGGTGGGTGGCGCGCAGGCCGATGCGCTGCGACAGCGGGGCCAGGCCGAACGCCGCCAGCGCGGAGAACGCGCTGTAGGCGGCGAACAGCACGCCTACCCAGTCGGCGCCGTCGTTGTAGGCGGCAGATGTGGTGTCGGTGCTGTGGAAATGCAGCGCGGTGACCGCCGGCGTGGTGTAGATCCACATCGCAAAGAGCGCGAACCAGGAGAAGAACTGGACCACCGCCAGCCGTCGCATGGTGACCGGCATGTGGCGCATGTCGTGGATGATTTCGCCCAGCGCGCCGCCACGGCGCCCGCCGAAGGTCAGCAGCAACAGCAACGCATAGGCGGCAAGACCGCCAGCGAGCAGGTACAGGGACTTGTCCAGGCCATGACGGCCGACGCAGAACGCCAGCACCGCCGCCGGCACCAGGAAAACCGCCATTTCCTTCGCCAGCCGGCTGCCGGAGACGGGGGGCGGGGCGGCGGCGACTTCGGGATGGGCGTCGTCGAAGCGTTCCAGTTGTTCCGGCGGATACTCGTGCGTCCGCAATATCGTCCAGCCCATCGCGCAGATCAGCACCACGCCGCCGATGTAGAAGGACATGCGCACGCTAGGCGGGATGTCGCCCGCGGCGGCGGTGTTGGCCACGCCCAGTTGGGTCAGGATCTCGGGCAGCAGGTAAGCGACGACCGCACCCGCGCCGATGAAGAAACTCTGCATGGCGAAACCACGCGTGCGCTGCTCGGGCGGCAACTGGTCGCCGACGAAGGCGCGGAACGGTTCCATCGAGATGTTGATCGATGCGTCCAGCAGCCACAGCATGATCGCCGCGAACCACAGCACCGACGAGTTCGGCATCACGAACAGCGCCAGCGTGGTCAGGATCGCGCCGACCAGGAAGTAGGGACGGCGGCGGCCCAGCCGGGTCCAGGTGCGGTCGGAGTAGTAACCGATGATCGGTTGCACCAGCAGGCCGGTCATCGGCGCGGCGATCCAGAGGATGGCCAGGTCGTCCATCTTCGCGCCCAGGGTCTGGAAGATGCGGCTCATGCTGCCGTTCTGCAGGGCGAAGGCGAACTGGATGCCGAAGAAGCCGAAGCACATGTTCCAGATCTGCCAGAACGAAAGCTGCGGCTTCCTGTTCGTGCCGGCCACGCTCGTAGCGGATGTGCTCGTGTCCGATGTGTTCATTCTGCGTGCTCTCATTCCGCATGTCCCCCGCCGCACTGGGCGACGACCCCGGGCATGTTGCAGGCAATGCTTGCGGAAACCATGCTGCACTGCGAGACGTTCCACGCTCTCCGTGCTTTCCTGTGTAATGCCGGCGCGCGCGAGCAGAGGTAACGAAAACCGCTGAAAGCAAGGCTTTTTTCGTGGTATCGATGGGCCGCAGGCGATCCGGAGGACGTTTTGGCCCATGCGACGACAGCTCGCGTCGCATACGTATTCATCGCCAGCACGCGAACCGGTCCAATGCCGCGGACGGCGCGGCATGGAATAGTGTCGCCCATTGCGCGCAGCGGACGGCTGCGCGGGGCATGAAAGTCAGAGGACGCGGATGGCGACGAATCGTTGGTGGCGTGGCGGGGTGATCTACCAGATCTACCCACGCAGTTTCATGGATACCAATGGCGACGGCGTCGGCGACCTGCCCGGGATCGTAGACAGGCTGGACTACGTCGCCAGCCTGGGCGTGGACGCGATCTGGATATCGCCGTTCTTCAAGTCGCCGATGGCCGACTTCGGCTACGACATCGCCGACTATCGCGATGTCGACCCGCTGTTCGGCACCCTCGCCGATTTCGACCGCCTGCTGGCCAAGGCCCACGGCCTGGGCATCAAGGTGATGATTGACCAGGTGCTCAGCCATTGTTCGGTCGAGCACGAATGGTTCAGGGAAAGCCGCGAAAGCCGCGACAACCCAAGGGCGGACTGGTTCGCATGGGCCGATCCGAAACCCGACGGCACCCCGCCGAACAACTGGATGTCGCTGTTCGGCGGCGTGGCCTGGAAGTGGGAACCACGCCGCGAGCAGTACTACCTGCACAACTTCCTGTCCTCGCAGCCGCAGCTGAATTTCCACTACCCGGCGGTGCGCGAGGCGATGCTGGACAACCTGAAATTCTGGCTGGACCGCGGCGTCGACGGCATGCGCCTGGACTCGATCAATTTCTGCTTCCACGATGCGCAACTGCGCGACAACCCGGCCAAGCCGGCGCACCTGCGCGTCGGCCGCGGCTTCAGCGCCGACAACCCGTACGCCTACCAGTACCACCACTACAACAACACCCAGCCCGAGAACCTCGCGCTGATGGAGCAGTTGCGCGAATTGTTCGACCGCTATCCGGGGGCGACCACGCTGGGCGAGATATCGTCGGAGGATTCGCTGGCGACCATGGGCGAATACGTCAACGATCGTCGCCTGCACATGGGATACAGCTTCGAACTGCTGACCGAGGATTTTTCCGCCGCCTACATCCGTGGCACCGCCGAGGCGCTGGAGGCGAGGATGGCCGACGGCTGGCCGTGCTGGGCGATCTCCAACCACGACGTGCAGCGCGCGGTCACGCGCTGGGGCGGGGCGGAGGCGAGCGGCACCTTCGCCAAGCAACTGGTGGCGCTGGTATGTTCGCTGCGCGGTTCGGTGTGCCTGTACCAGGGCGAGGAACTGGGTCTGGGCGAGGCCGACGTGCCTTACGAAGCGCTGCAGGATCCCTACGGCAAGACCTTCTGGCCCAACTTCAAGGGCCGCGATGGATGCCGCACGCCGATGCCCTGGGACGACAGCGCGCAGGCGGGATTCACCACCGGCAGCCATCCCTGGTTGCCCATCGCCGAGGCGCATCGCGCGCTGGCCGTGCAAGGGCAGGAGCGCGACGCGCACTCCACGCTCAACGCCACGCGCGGGTTCCTGCGCTGGCGCAAGACCCAGCCGGCATTGCAATGGGGCGACATCCGTTTCCTCGACACGGCCGAGCCGGTGCTGGCCTTCATCCGCAGCTTCGAGGGCCAGCGCTTGCTGGTGGCCTTCAACCTGTCCGCCGCGGCGGTGGAATGGGAAATTCCTGGCGACCTGCAAGTGCGGGCCATCGACAGCCACGGCCTCATCGCCGGGCAGGTAGAAGATGGCTTGCTTAAATTGCCCGCGCAAGGGGTGTTCTACGCAACGATCGCTTGATCGTGGGAGCGGCGTCCCGCCGCGAGCTCTTGATCTTGTTGCCGCTTGTGTTTCCTGGGGAATCGGGCAAGGGCGAAAAGCTCGCGGCGGGACGCCGCTCCCACGAGGTGAATCAATGACGGAACCATGCCGCTTGCCAGCAAGGACCATGATCGTCGCAATGATCGCGATCCTTGCCGCCTGTGCGACCCATCACGGAGTCCGTAGCAGCGACGTCGGTCGCGATCCGGGTATCGATGCGCTCTCATCGCGACTGACGCCGCTCCCACAAGCACTTGGCGCATCGACCGTAATCGGTGCCGAGCTGGAGGCGAAGGCGTTCGCCCCGGACAAGGTCAAGGTCGCCATTTACCTGCCGCCGGGTTATGAACCGGCTTCCGGAACGGCCTATCCGACGCTGTATCTCAACGATGGACAGGACGCGGCTGAGGTTGGGTTGGGTCCGACGCTGGAGAAGTTATACGCGGACGATGCAATGGAAAAAGTCATCGTCGTCGCCATCGACATGCTGCCGGATCGCATGGGCACGTACGGTCTGTCCGATCGGGCGGGGCGACGCAGTATCGTCGGCGATTCGCGCTTCGGTCCCATAGGCCGCCGCGCGCACGACTATTCCGAATGGGTCGCTGGCGAACTGGTTCCCTACATCGACAGTCGCTATCGCACCCGTCGCGAACCCCAAGCGCGCGGCGTGCTCGGCTGGTCGCTGGGCGGACTCAATGCCTTCAACCTGGGCTGGGAATATCCGGATGTGTTCGGACGAGTCGGCGCGTTCTCGCCTTCGTTCTGGCTGTCGTCCGATCGGACCGACGCGGCCAGCGTGCAGCGCACGCGGCTGGCGCAGGGCAGGGTCGAGGCCGGGCCGAAGCGTGCCGGCTCGCGGTTCTGGTTCGCGGTCGGCAGCGCGGAGGAAACCGATGATCGCGACGGCGATGGCGTGATCGACGCCGTCGACGACACCCTCGACCTGGCCAGCGGGCTCGCGCGGCTGGGTTATTCCGCGAACCTGGAATACGCATCGCATCCGTCCTGCGAAGAAGCAGTCGCCTTCGAGTTGCTGCCGGATGGCCGGCACAACCAGGCCGCGTGGGCGCGGATGCTGCCGTTGTTCCTGCGGTGGGCTTACGGGAAGGAGCGGCCAGACGCACAGCCGCAGGAATGAGATGGACGCCGCTTCCATGATTGCGGATTGACGATGCACTCGAGTTGCTTTTCGCTGCCGCGCTGTATCCGGAATTACGCGCCGCTGAAATCTTGATCGTCTTGCTGCGTCGCAACATGCGTGTGCGTGTTGTCCGGATCGGCAGGGGATTGAATCGTTTCTCATCGCAAGGATTTGATTCGAAGCGCAGGCAATGCGACCGGGTCTCCTGAATACGCAGGTGTCCGAGCGAGCAGTCCGTTCGAAGCCCGCGTGCATGACGAGTGCTGCGTCATTGGATGACGCATTTGCATGAATACGTATGCAGCACAAGTTGTGCGGCGAGTGCCGCGACTACCATTGCCGCACGTATCGGGAACGGCCTGCGTAACCGGACGCACGGCTCCATGCGGGTGCCGCAACGGCACCGCGACAGAGCCGTGAAACTGAAAAACCAACCATGGGAGTGGAGGGGAGATGGTAAAGCTCAAGCGCAATCTGCTGAGCGTGGCGCTGGCGTCCGTAGTGACGATGAGCGCGACGGCTGCCTACGCACAATCGGCTGACGAAACCACCGACCAGGCAACGCAGGCCGAGGCCGCAGCTGCCAAGAAAGGCGATGCCAGGAAAGACGCCACCACCGAACTCGAAACGGTGACCGTCACCGGCATCCGCGCAGGCATCGAAGGCGCCATCTCGGTCAAGCGCGATTCCACCTCCATCGTCGAGGCGGTGACGGCGGAAGACATCGGCAAGCTGCCGGATGTCAGCATCGCCGAATCCATCGGCCGCCTGCCGGGCCTGGCCGCGCAGCGCGTCGCTGGCCGTGCGCAGGTGATCAGCGTGCGGGGCCTGTCGCCGGACTTCTCCACCACACTGCTCAATGGCCGCGAAATGGTCAGCACAGGCGACAACCGCAGCGTGGAATTCGACCAATATCCCTCCGAACTGGTCAGCGGCGTGACCGTATACAAGACCCCGGACGCCGGCCTCATCGGCCAGGGGCTGTCGGGCACGATCGACATGCAAACCGTGCGTCCGCTGAGCTATGACGGATCCGCGGCCATCGTCGGCATCCGCGGCCAGCGCAACTCGTTGGGTTCGGCGGCAGACAGCGATGCGACCGGCGGCCGTTACAACATCAGCTACATCGACCAGTTCGCCGACAATACCTTCGGCATCGCGCTGGGTTACTCCTATTCGAATACGCCCATCCAGGAAAACCAGGTCGGCTTGTACGAACCCTGGCAGGCCATCGGCGACAACTGGCGTCCGGGAGTGCCTGCCGGGACCTTCTACTCGGACGGCATCAAGGCGCTGCGCCGCACCGGCGAGCAAACCCGCACCGGCTTGATGGCCACGCTGCAGTACCGTCCTTCGAATGCCTGGACCAGCACGCTGGACATGTTCCATTCCTCGGCCGAGCAGGTGGATACCGCCAACCAGCTTGAGGTCCATATCGGCGACTACAACGGCGGCTATGGCCGCCTGGAAGTCACCGATCCGGTCATCAACGGCGACAACACCTTTACCGGCGGTACGGTGGGCAACGTGTATCCGCTGGTGCGCGGCATGTACAACAAGCGCGAGGACGAGATCAACGCCTTCGGCTGGAACAACGACTTCACCGTCGGCCAGGCGCGCATCGTCGCCGACATCGGCTGGTCGCGCGCCAAGCGCGACGAACTCAACCTGGAAAACAATACCCAGATGTTGCCTGCCCCGCAGCCGGATACGCTGCAATTGCAGATCAGGAACAACGGCTTTTCCCAGCTGAATCCGGGCCGGGACTATTCGGATCCGAATTCGCTGTACCTCACCGGCACGATCTACGGCTCGGGCTACGGCAAGGTGCCGAAAGTTGTCGATGAACTCAGAACCGCCAAGCTGGCCGTTTCGCTGCCGGCGCCGGCCTGGCTCAAGGGGTTCTCGGACATCGATTTCGGCTTGAACTACGCCGATCGCGAAAAGAACAAGCGCCAGCCCGAAGGCAACATCAATCTCGGCGCGCAAGGCAACACGACCATCGCGTCGGACTTGCAATACGACCCGGTCAACCTCGGCTTCGCCGGCATCGGCTATATCCCCGCCTGGAACGTTCCGGGCGCGGTCGCCCGCTACATGACCTTCGAACCGAGTGCCACGGCGTTCCCGTACCTCGTCGCCAAGGCCTGGGACGTGAACGAGGAAACCACCACCGCCTACCTGCGGGGCAATATCGACACCGAATGGGGCAACGTAACGGTGCGCGGCAATGCGGGCGTACAACTCCAGCGTGTCGATCAATCCTCGGATGCGATCCGGCTCTCCGGCGGCAGCGATCCCCAGCCCATCCATATGGGCAAGACCATCACCGACGTGCTTCCGAGCATGAACCTGGTGTTTGGTTTCGACCACGACCAGACCTTGCGTGTAGCCCTTGCCAGGCAGGTGGCGCGTCCGCGCGTGGACCAGTTGCGCGCCTCGCTCGAAGTGACCGCTTCGGATGGCCCGAACCCGGACACCGGCACCAACCTGCGTGACAGCTTCGCCAGTGGCGGCAACCCCATGCTGGATCCATGGCGCGCCAATGCATTCGATATCTCCTACGAAAAGTACTTCGGTACCCGGGCTTATGTGGCGGCCGCCTATTTCTACAAGGACCTGCAGTCGTACATCTATACCCAGACCGATCCGTTCTACGATCTGTCCGCGTACACGCCCGACATTCCCGAGCATGCGAATTTCCCGGGCGTCGGGGTCAACCCGACCGGCAGCTACTCCAGGCCGGTCAACGGCGAGGGCGGCACCCTGCAAGGCCTGGAGCTCACCGCTTCCTTGCCGCTCGAGATGGTCACCGACGCATTGCAGGGTTTCGGCGTAGTGGCCAGCGCCACCTTCAACGACAGCAACATCAAGATCCGCGACCCGGAAAGCTCAAGCAGCGTGGGTAGCGGCGAAATCGACCTGCCGGGCCTGTCCAAGCGCATCTACAACCTGACGGTCTATTACGAAAGGAATGGTTTCGAGGCGCGCGTCAACCAGCGTCGTCGTTCGGACTTCATCGGCGAAATCGGCAACTTCAACGGCAACCGCACGTTGCGCTATGTCATCGGCGAAAACATCACCGATGCGCAGGTCAGCTACACCTTCGGCGAAGGAACCGCCCTCAGCGGATTGTCCCTGCTGCTCCAGGCCAGCAACCTGACCAACGAGGCCTACCGGACCTACGCCGGCAGCAAGGACCGCCCCCTGGAATACGTCGAATGGGGCCGGACCTACCTGTTGGGATTGACCTACAAGTTCTAAGCGGTCGGCAAGTAGTGGCGACAAGAAAGGGCTGCGGAAAACCGCAGCCCTTTCCCATTTCCGCAGGAGCGCCCCTTGGGCGCGATGCTCTTCGGCCAGATCGCGCAAGGGCATCGCGGGCAAGGCCCGCTCCTACGGCGATGCCGAGGTGTCGCCGGGAAGCCGATTCCAAAAAACAAAGAAGGGCTGCGGTTTCCCGCAGCCCTTTGCGATCCTGTGGTGGAGCGGAGGGGGATCGAACCCCTGACCTCCACGATGCGAACGTGGCGCTCTCCCAGCTGAGCTACCGCCCCAGGTGCGGTGGAATTCTAACGCCATGGGTGAGTGCGGCGCCAGTCCGGGCGGCTTGGGAAGCTCGCCTTCAGGTCGCCCGGTATCGACACATGCAATAAAGGCGGACCCTTGCCCGACGAGGTGGAGTATCGTTCCGGCATGCGCCGGATGCCGCTTTGCCTCCGCAGGCGAGGACCGGCACCCGCCGAGGCCCGCCACCAGCGCCATGCCGGCATGCCGACCAGAACCGATAACCCATCAGGATCCCAGTGAGAAAAACCTACACGCTCAACATAGAAGGCAAGAACCGCGATCGATTGCTCGAGGCCAGCAAGCACGATATCCGCAAATACCTCAAGCGCGAGCGCAACAAGACCTTGCCCGCGGGTGTCGATTACTGGGATTTCGATACGAAGTCGGGCGTGGACGAGGCCAGTGCGGTAGTGATTCCGTACGGCGATCTGTTCAGTTCCATCGATGCGCTGGTGGCCGATGGCGGCGACCAGTTCTATGTGGAAGTGGTGAGCAAGCCCGGCCACCGCAGCGTGAAAGCGCCGCCGCCCGATGTGTGGGGAAAGCCGCGCGAGGAGTCCGGGACGTAGGAGCGACGTGAGTCGCGAGCGGAACAAACGCCAGGAGATATCCTTCGCGACTCACGTCGCTCCTACGTGCGCGCCGTTTTCAATCCTTGTCGCGTTTCTCCAAGGCCGCCGCCGCGCGAAGCTTGTCCTTCCTGCTGGGCCGCGTACCTTTGATGCCGCCGGTCGCGGCAGGATCCGCCGGATTGGGCGCCAAGGCCTCCATCGGTTCGAATCCTGCGATCCGTTCGCGCGGCACGCGCAAGCGCCCGCGCTTTTCGATCAGGCGGAAGTGCGCCGCGGTGCCCGCGCTGATGAAGCTGATCGCCACGCCGCTCTGTCCGGCGCGGCCGGTGCGGCCGATGCGATGGGTGTAGTCGGTGGTCGAACGCGGCAGGTCGTAGTTGACCACCACCGGCAGTTCCATGATGTCGATGCCGCGCGACGCCACATCGGTGGCCACCAGCACCTGCACCTGCTCCTGCTTGAACTCCTGCAGCACACGCGTGCGCCGGCCCTGGCTCAGGTCGCCATGCAAGGCTTCGGCCTGGATGCCGGCCTTGCAAAGCTTGGCCGCGACGACTTCGGCCGCGTGCCTGCTGGCAACGAACACCAGGGCGCGGCCCCAGCCTTCCTGCAGCAGCAGGTGCCGGAGCAACTGCGTGCGCTGTCCCGGATCCACTTCAAGCGCGCGTTGCCGGATATCCGGCGAAGGCTGCGATTCGGCCTGCACGTCGATGCGCTCGGGTTCCTGCAGCAGATCGTTGGCCAGGGCCCGGATGGAAGCCGGGAAGGTGGCGGAGAACAGCAATGTCTGCCGCGCAGGTGGAAGCAGTGCAAGCAGGCGCCGGAGTTCGTCCTCGAAGCCCAGGTCCAGCAGCCGGTCCGCCTCGTCCAGCACCAGGGTGTTCACGTCGGCCAGGCTGAGCGCGTTGTTGTCCACCAGATCCAGTAAGCGGCCCGGGGTGGCGACCACGATGTCGGCACCCCAGCGCAGATCGATCATCTGCGGATTGATGGAAACTCCGCCGAATACCGCAGCCACCTTGATGGGCGGGGAAAGGTGCCGGCCCAACTGGACGAAGGTGTCGCCCACCTGCGCGGCCAGTTCACGCGTGGGGACCAGGACCAGGCTGCGTACCCGGCGCGGCGGTGCGGAGGACGCGAGGGCGAACCGCTGCAGCAAGGGCAGTGCGAAGGCAGCGGTCTTGCCGGAGCCGGTCCGGGCGCGGGCGAGCAGGTCCTGCCCACGCAGGATGGCCGGTATGGCGCGCTCCTGGATCGGTGTCGGTGCCGCGTAGCCTGCCTGGTCAAGCGCACGCTCGAGCAGGGGAAACAGGTACGGCGAGAAGCCCAATGAGGAGAACGGCATCTAACGAATATCCTGGAAATGCTGGCGGACAAGGCGCAGCAAATGTTCGCCAACGAGCGGCAAGTCCAAACGCCGCGGCAGGACAGGCCCGTGGTCCTGGTCTCGATAATGCCGCCCGGCAGTCATCATGCGGGTTGGCACATGCAGGCTGGTACCCGCCGGACAAGCTTCGATCGACGACCTCCGATCGACAACAGAAAATGAGCTGAAGAAGCCCCGTGGTTCACCCGGCCTGCGGCAACAGTGGTGCCAGCATGGGCTCCAGCACCTCGCGGCGCCAGCCGGCGAGCGCGGTGGGCCAGGTGCCGTTTTCCTGCAGCGATTCGAGATAGCGGCGGGAGGCGAGGATTCCGTCCGGCAATCCCAGTTCGGCGCTGCGTGCCGACACCGCATCCTGCAGCCGCTTGAGCGCGTTCTTGTCCTCGTTGCTGGCGTTGCGCGCGAGCGGCGCCTGCGCTTCGTCTTCCAGTGGCGTGGCCAATGCCTGCCAGATCGCGTCGCCCAGTTTGCGCGGCGCCTTCGGGTGGGCCTCGAGTTGGGATTGAAGCTGGGCGCGGTCGCCGGGCGGCGTACGCGCCAGATTGGTGGCTAGTTCGTTGTCCAGGATCCAGCTGCGCGGCTTGTCGCTGTCCCGTGCCTGCGCGTCGCGCCAGCGCAGCAGGCGCAGCAGGCGCAATTGCGCTGGTGCTTCGAGGAACTGCGCGCTGCGCATGGACAGGTGCGGCCAGCGTTCGCCGTCCTGGCTGGCATTGGCCAGCATGCGCTCGCCATCCTGGTCCAGCCATTCGCGTCGTCCCAGTGCGCGAAGGCGGGTATCGAGTTCGTGGTAGATCGCGCCCAGGTGGACCACGTCGTCGGCCGCGTATTCCAGCTGCGAATCGCTGAGCGGACGGCGCAGCCAGTCGGAGCGCGTCTCGCCCTTGGCCAGGGCCACACCGGTGATTTCCTGGACCAGCTTCTGGTAACCCATGCCGCCACCGATGCCGCACAGCGCGGCGGCGATCTGGGTGTCGAACAACGGCACGGGCAACACGCCGCAATCATGCGACAGCGCCACCAGGTCCTCGCTGGCGCTGTGCATCACCTTGAGCACGGCGGGATCGGCCAGCAGCGGCCGCAGCGCTTCGGCGATGCCGGGGGCGAGCGGGTCGATCAGCAGGATCTCGTCGCCGATCGCCATCTGCACCAGCGCCAGTTGCGGCCAGTAAGTGCGTTCGCGGACGAATTCGGTATCCAGGCCGACCCAGGCGGGCGGGTTCTGTAGCCGGGTGCGCAATGTTGCGGGGTCATCTATCCAGACGGGCACGAAATCTCCAGGTGAATGCATCGATCGCCGGGTCGGGCGACAATAGCCTAACGCCACGCCGACCGCGGCGAACCGACATTGTGGAGGAAGATGCGCGCGATCCGGTACCTGTTGCTGTCGACCCTGGCGCTGTTGTGCGCCTGCGGGCGTGCACCCGAGCCGGTCGCTCCGGCGAAGGTGACGGTCGCCGAAGCGGTGGATCCGCGCCTGCCCAGCATCACCGTCAGCGGCGACGAAAGCGGCGCCGCTGCGTGGAACTGGCAGCCGCCGCGGCCGCAGGTGCTTGCGCAGGACGTCGCCAGGGCAAAGCGCGATGCGGCCCGGGCCCTGGCCGAGGGACGCCTGTACACGGAAGCGGACGATGCGATTCCGCTGTACCTGGTACTGAAGGAAATCGCACCCGGGGACAAACAGGTCGCGCGCGGGCTGGAAAAATCGCTGCGGCAGTTGCTGCAACGCGGCGATACGGCCCTGGCCGGCGCCGATGACGATGCCGATGCGCTGAGCCGCGCGGGCGAGATCGCCGCGGTCGCGCGCACGTTGGCACCGCAGGATCCCGCGGTCGTCGCCTATCTGGCGAAGGTGGACCTGGCCGACCAGTTGTGGCGGCTCAACGCCGAGGGCGAACGCGTCTTGCGCGACGACCGGATCGGCCCATCCGGCGAGGCTGCGCTTGCCCGCTTCCGCGAAGTGTTGGCGCTGCAGCCCAAGCAGGCGCGCGCCTTGCAAGGCCTCGCGGCCACCGAAAGCGCATTGATCCGGCAAGCGGAGGAAAGCGCGGCGGCCGGCGATTTCATCGCCGCCGGGCGCTGGCTGGCGTTGGCGGGCGAGGTGCGTGAGGCATCGCCCACGATCGCGGACGCGCAACGACGCATCGCGGGCATCCGCCATGCGCGGATCGCGGCGTTGCGCGAAAGCGGCAGCAAGGACCTGGTCACGCCACGCGGTTTGCGCAACGCCAGGATCCTGCTGGCCGAAGTCCTGCGCATCGCCGAACCCGGCGACCCGGTGGCCGCGGATTTCCGCGAGCGCATCGACCTGGCCACCCACTACGGGTTGTTCCGGCCCGGCCAGGCGTTCACCGATGCGCTGGCCAACGGAGGCCGCGCGCCGGAAATGATCGTGCTGCCGCACGGCGGATTCCGGATGGGCGCCGCCGATAGCGAGCCGGGTGCGGCCGATGCGGAAAAGCCCGCCCATTACGTGCGTTTCGAGCGCGGTTTCGCCCTGTCGCGGAAAGCGGTCAGCGTGGGCGAGTTCCGGCGCTTCGTGCAGGCGACCCGATACCGGCCACGGGCCAGCCGGCGCGGTCATTCCACCGTGTACGACGAGCGCAGCGGCAACTTCGCGCGGCGCAGCGGCGTCGACTGGCAATCCGATTACGCCGGTGCCAAGGCCGCCGACGACCTGCCGGTGCTGCATGTCAGCGTGCGCGACGCCGAGGCCTATGCGGAGTGGCTGTCGCAACAGACCGGTCGCGGCTATCGGCTGCCAAGCGAAGCGGAGTTCGAGTACGCCGCACGCGCCGGCGTGCAGGGCCGTTACCCCTGGGGCAACAACGGCATCCCGCCGAAGGGTTTCGGCAACCTTACCGGCGGCAACGACGTTTCCCCCAGCGGGCGGCACTGGAACAACGCCTTCGTCTCCTACGGCGACGGTTACTGGGGCCCGGCGCCGGGCGGCAGCTACAAGGCCAATCCATGGGGCCTGTACGACATGGGCAGCAATGTCAGCGAATGGGTCAGCGACTGCTGGCATGCCAGCTATCGCCGCGCCCCGGCCGGGGGGGCGCCGTGGTTCAATCCAGGCTGCCGTTCGCGGGTGGTCCGCGGTGGTTCCTGGGCCGGCTCGCCGGTGCAGGCGCGCGCGGCATGGCGCTCGTCGTCGAATTCGGATATGACTAGCGCGCGGACCGGCTTCCGCGTGGCACGCGGCATCTGAACAGGAGAAAGGAAATGAGCAGCAACCGGTTCGGCCAGCAGGGTTACGAGCAGCAACAACAGGCGCCACGACGGCGGGGCCTGTTCGGCAACGTGCGCTGGTGGATACTTCTGTTGTTCGCGGGCTATGCGGCCTTCAGCTGGTTCGGCAGCAAGGAAACCGATCCCTATACCGGCGAATCCGCTCACTACGGCGCGACGCCCGAGGAAGAATCGCAACTCGGCGCACAGGCTTACCAGCAGGTGCTGGGCGATGCGCAAGCACAGCAGGCGCTGTTGCCGCCCAACGACCCGACCAGCCAGCAGATCCGGCAGATCGCGCAGCGACTGGTGGCCCGTGTACCGCAGGTGGCCGCCGACCTGGCAGCGCTGCACCAGCAGCCCACACCGGACCTGAGCAGCTATCAGTGGGACGTGAACGTCATCCAATCCGAAGAGGCCAATGCATTCTGCTTGCCTGGAGGAAAAATCGCGGTCTATACCGGGCTGATCCCGATCGCGAAGAACGCCGATGCGATGGCCGTGGTCATGGGCCATGAAATCGCCCACGCGCTGCAACGCCATGGCGCCCAGCGCATGGCCCAGCAGAAACTGGTGCAGATGGGCCAGATGGCGGCCGGCGTGGCCGGGGTGGACCAGTCGACGATGTCGGCGCTGGGTGCCGGCGTGCAGTACGGTCTGGTCCTGCCCTATGGACGCAGCCATGAATCGCAAGCCGACGAAGTGGGACTGATGCTGGCCGCCGCTGCCTGCTACAACCCGGAGGAAGCGATTCCGTTGTGGGAGCGCATGTCCGAGCTCGGTGGCGGCGCGCGTCCGCCCGAATTCGCTTCCACCCATCCCGATCCCGCCAACCGGATCCAGCATCTGCAGCAGTTGATGCCGCAGGCGAAGCAGTTCTATCAGAAGTATTGCAGCCAGGGCGCGGCCGCCGGTGCGACCGGGGCGAAGTGATGCGCGGCCTGGTGCTGCGCGCGGCGCTGGTCTTTTTCGCTGTCGCGCCACCTGTTGCCAAGGCCGGGATCGTCGACCAGGCGGCGAACGGCTTCACGGTCGAGAATTCGCAGTGGGTTCCCACCGATCCGGCCACCAGTTGGAAGGCCTTGGTCGATGACGTAGGCAAGTGGTGGCCGGCCGACCACACCTGGTGGGGCGATGCCTCGAAGCTTTCGATTTCGCAGAAAGCCGGCGGTTGCTTCTGCGAAATCGATGGCGCCCGGCAGGCCTGGCACATGACCGTGGTTTTCGTCGATCCTGGCAAGACCATGCGCATGAGCGGCGGCCTGGGTCCGCTGCAGGGCATGGGCCTCGGTGGCGCGCTGGAATGGCGCTTCGCCGAAGAGAAGGGCGGCACCCGCATCACTCTGTGGTATCGCGCCGGCGGCTATACGCCGGACGACCTGGGCAAGTTCGTGCCGGTGATCGATCAGGTGCAGGGGCTGCAGCTGGGTGGGCTGGCGGACTATCTGCGCAAGCAGGGCGCGGGACAACTGTAGCCTGGGTAGAGCGCAGCGAAACCCGGGGGCTGTTGTCCAACCCACCGAGAGCCCCGGGTTTCGCTACGCTCTACCCGGGCTACTAATCCCGCTACTCAGAAACTCATGAACAACCCGCCATTCACCGGCACGTTCGCGCCGGTGATGTAACCGGCGGCATCGTCGCTCAGGAAGGCGACGGTGCGGGCGATGTCGGTGGGCTGGCCCAGGCGGCCGGCGGGAATGGAAGCAGCGACCTTGTCCAGGACTTCCGGCGGCATCGCACCGGTCATCGCGGTGTGGATGTAACCCGGCGAAACGCTGTTGACGGTGATGCCCTTGCTGGCTACTTCACGCGCCAGCGACATGGTGAAGCCATGCAACCCGGCCTTGGCTGCGGCGTAGTTGGTCTGGCCGAAATTGCCGGTCTGGCCGCTGACCGAACTGATGTTGACCACGCGGCCGAAAGCGCGCGCCTGCATTCCGGCAATCGCGTGCCCGCACAGGTTGAAGGCGCTGCCCAGGTTCACGTCCAGCACCGCATCCCATTGCGCGCGATCCATCTTGCGCAGGGTCGAATCGCGGGTGATGCCGGCATTGTTGACCAGGATGTCGAGCGAGCCGTGGCGTTCCTCGATGTCCCTTACCAGTCGGCCGCAATCTTCGTGGTCGGCGACATCGGCGGCGGCGAAATGGATGTCGAGGCCTTCGACTTCGCGCTTGAAGCCGGCGATACGCTGTTCGCGAGAATCCAGGTCCACGGCGATCACGGTGCGTCCGGCCAGCGCCAGCGCCTTGCAGATCTCCGTGCCCAGTCCGCCGATCCCGCCGGTGACTACAGCTATGCGCTTGCCCATTTTTTTCCTTGTTCCATTTTCTGTTGCATCAATAAAGGCTTCCCCTGTAGGAGCGTCCCTTGGGCGCGAGCTCTTCAGCCCGATCGCGAAACAAATCAAGAGCTCGCGCCCAAGGGACGCTCCTACAGGGAAGCATTAAAAAGCCCGCACAGCGATGTGCGGGCCTGGGTTGTCTATCCGCGGGTTCAGCGCGAGCGCGAGGTTTTCGGCGTTTCGCGCTGCGTGGTTTCCGGCTTGACCGCCGGCCGGCCGAGGCCGCCACCGCTGAGGTTGCGCTGGAACTCCTGCCACAGCTCCATGTTGCGCTCGGTCAGCTGGTTCATCATGGTCCACGGCGTCTGCCCCAGCATGCCGCCCATCTGCTGGCGGAACTGCTGCTGCTGCTCCATGAACAAGGTGACGCTGCGCTCCAGGTAATTGCCCATGAAACCCTGCATGGAGTCGCCGTAGAAACGGATGATGTGGCTGAGCAGTTGCGTGGACAGGATCGGCTCGCCGTCCTGTTCCTGTTCGGTGATGATCTGCAGCAGCACGGTGCGGGTCAGGTCGTCGCCGGTCTTGGCGTCGCGGACCTCGAAGTCCTCGCCATCGACAATCAGCTGGCGCACGTCCTCGATGGTGATGTAACTGGAGATCTCGGTATCGTACAGGCGACGGTTGGGATATTTCTTGATGATGCGCATCGCAGCCATTGAGCAATCACTCTAAATCCAATGGCATGCAGCATGACGCAGCGCAGCAGTGGATGCAACAGGGGCGAGGGGGGGCCGTACGTATTCAGGAAAAGGCGGGTGGCCGTCCGGGATCGTAGGGCTATCCGTCGGCCATGGGGCTGCTGGTTCGGGGCTGGTAGTCGGTGGTTTGTGCAGCAAAAGACAGGCGTCTTCTTGCAACCGCCAACTCACCAGCCCATGTACTGCCCACCGTTGGCGGAGAGGTTGGCGCCGGTGATCCAGGCGGCCTCGTCGGGGACGAAGAACGACACCGCGTAGGCGATCTCCTCCGGACTGCCGAGGCGGCCGGTGGGAATCTGCGCCACGATCTTGTTGCGGACTTCCTCCGGCACCGCCATCACCATGTCGGTGCCGATGTAGCCGGGCGAAACGGTGTTGACGGTGATCCCGAACTTGGCGTTTTCCTGGGCCAGGGAAATGGTGAAACCATGCATGCCGGCCTTGGCCGCGGCGTAATTGGCCTGGCCATACTGGCCCTTCTGGCCGTTGATCGAACTGATCTGGATCACCCGGCCCCACTTGCGCTCGCGCATGCCCTCGATCACCGGGCGGGTCATGTTGTAGACCGAGTTTAGATTGGTGTTGATGACCTCGTTCCAGTGCTGCGCGGTCATGCGGTGGAAGGTGGTGTCGCGGGTGATGCCGGCGTTGTTGACCAGGATGTCGATCGGGCCGAGCTTGGCTTCGGCCTCGCGCACCAGCGCTTCGGCTTCTTCCGGTGAGGACACGTCGCCCTTGACCGCGACGATGTCGTAACCCTGCGCGCGCATCTGCTGCAGCCACGCCTGGGTCTTTTCCTCGTTGCGGTAGTTGGTGGCGACCTTGTGGCCCATGTCGGCCAGTTTTTTGCAGATGGCGCTGCCGATACCGCCGGTGCCGCCGGTCACCAGTGCGACGCGTGAAGTCATGTCGGAGTCTCCCTTGTCCTGCCGGAATGCGAGGTCTGCAAGGATTCTAGACAGCGTTGGTGTCAGTGGTGTTGTGCAGTGCAGCGGTCGACAGTGATGCCGCGCGAGGCAGTCGTGACGGCATGAACGACGCCACCGACGCAGCCAGCAGGGACGCTGCATCCGTGCTTCCGCGCAACGAGGCGGGATCCTGTCCCAGCGCTCGCCAGGCCGCGTCGAGCGCGGGCAGCGGAGCGTCGGCATCGATGGGAAGCGCGGCGTCGGACTTGGACAGTTTTCGGCCGTTGCCATCCACTATCAGTGGAAGATGCAGATAGCGCGGCGTCGGCAAACCCAATGCCTGCTGCAGCAGGATCTGCCTTGGCGTCGAATCCAGCAGGTCGGCGCCGCGCACGATATCGGTCATGCCCTGCGCCGCATCGTCGACTACGACCGCGAGCTGGTAAGCCCACAGGCCGTCGGCGCGCCTGAGCACGAAATCGCCGACTTCGCCGGCTACGTCCTGGCTGAAGCGGCCTTGCAACTGGTCCTCGAAGGTCACCACGGTGCCTTCGGCCACGCGCAGGCGCACGGCGGGATCGGCGCGCCGGGTGTTACCGACGCAGGCGCGATGGATGCCGCCATTGGCGGCGAGTTCGCTGCGGCTGCAATGGCATTCGAAGGCCTCGCCTTGCTCCAGCAGACGTTGCAACGCGGCCTGGTAGAAAGCGGAACGGCGGCTCTGCCATTCCACGATCGCATCGCTGTGCAGGCCGAAAGCCTCCAGCGTGGCGAGCTGCGTTCGCGCGGCGCCGGCGACTTCGCGTGGCGGATCCAGGTCTTCCATCCGCACCCACCATTCGCCGCCCGCATGGCGCGCCAGCAGCCAACTGCCGAACGCGGCCAGCAGCGAGCCGAAATGCAGCGGGCCGGTAGGCGAGGGCGCGAAGCGCCCGCGATAGATTGTCATTGCTGGCATGCGTCCGCTTCGGTAAAGCTGAATCCTCGGTCAGTACCGCGCTTGAATTCAAGCGCCGGCAACCGCAAATCCGCCTCGCACGGGCAGTCGTTGCCGGTGTCGTTGCCTGTTCCGCGACGCTGCATCCCGACGGAGACCACCCATGTTCAATCGCATCGCCCTGTTCCTCGCCACCAACCTGGCCGTGATGCTGCTGGCGGGGCTGGTGATGTCGTTGCTGGGGGTGAATTCCAGCCAGATGGGCGGGTTGCTGGTGATGGCGGCGATCTTCGGCTTTGGCGGCTCGATCATCTCCTTGTTGCTGTCCAAGACCATGGCCAAGCGCGCCACCGGCGCGCAGGTCATCGCCCAGCCGCGCAACGAGGGCGAACAGTGGCTGCTGGCCACGGTGCAGCGCCAGGCCCAGGCTGCCGGCATCGGCATGCCCGAAGTGGCGGTCTATGACGCGCCGGAGATCAACGCCTTCGCCACCGGCGCCAATCGCAACAACGCACTGGTGGCGGTTTCCACCGGACTGTTGCGGGCAATGAACCGCGACGAGGCCGAGGCAGTGCTCGGTCACGAGGTCAGCCATGTGGCCAACGGCGACATGGTGACCATGGCCTTGCTGCAGGGCGTGTTGAATACCTTCGTGATCGTGCTGGCGCGCGTGGTCGGCGGCATCATCGACAACTACATTTCCGGCAATCGCGACAGCCGCGGCCCGGGCATCGCCTACTATCTCATCGTAATGGCGCTGGAGCTGGTACTGGGCCTGTTCGCCACCATGATCGCGATGTGGTTCTCGCGCCGGCGCGAGTTCCGGGCCGACGCCGGTGGTGCCGCCCTGGCGGGGCGCGACAAGATGATCGCAGCGCTGGAACGCCTGTCGGCCAACCCTCGGCCGAGCACGTTGCCGACCCAGGTGGAAGCGTTCGGCATCGCCGGCGGGATCGGCCAGGGCCTGAAGAAACTGTTCCTGAGCCATCCGCCCATGCAGGAGCGCATCGCGGCGTTGCGCAACCAGGACGCCCTCGCGGGTTGAAGCCCGCCGCAGCGGCACAAGCAAAGCCCGCCATCAGGCGGGCTTCTTCTTTTCGTGTGGCTGGCCCGCTCAGGAGAAATCGTAGTTCATTGCCGGCGCAGGCGCGGCGAGGAAATAACCCTGCACGTAATCCACGCTGACGCCGAAAAGGAAACTCATCGTGGCCGCATCCTGCACGTACTCGGCGATGGTCAGGATGCTGCCGTTGCGCGCTCGCTCGGCGATTTCGCGGATCTTGGCCTGCTGTTCGGGCGCCTTGGACAGGTCCTCGGTGAAGCTGCGGTCGATCTTGAGGAAGGCGGGCCGGAAGTGGGCCAGCAGCTGGAACGAATCCAGTCCGGAGCCGAATTTCTCCAGTCCCACCTTGCAGCCCAGGCGCGTCGCGCCGGCCAGGAATGCCTGGGCCTGGCGCAGGTGGGTGAACACCTTCGCTTCCGGTATCTCCAGCCACAGGCGTTCGCCGGGGACGCCATGCGTGGCCAGCTGCTGTTCGATCACCTGCAGCAGCCGGTCGTCGGCGAACGAAGCCGGGCTGACCTTGACCAGCATGCGGGTGTCGTGGCCGGCGCGGTTGCGCTCGCCGATCAGTTCGATCGCCCGCTGCGCGACCCAGCGGTCGATGGCGTCGAGCAGGCCGTTGTCCTCGGCGATGCCCAGGAACGATTGCGGGGTGACCAGCTCGCCGTTGTTCTCGAGCCGCAACAAGGCCTCGTAGACCTCGCCCGGTTCGCCCTGCAGATTGACCGCGGGCTGGTAGTGCAGGACGAAGCCGCCGCCCTCCAGCGCCTGGCGCAGCATGTCGACCCAGTTCTGCTTGCGCTCTTCCTCGGCGCGATCCACGGCGCCGGGGTCGAAGATCTCGCTGCGGTTGCCGCCCAGCGCGGTCGCGTTCTGCAGGCTTTCGCTGGCGCGGTTGAGGACCTGGCCGACGGTGGCGATCTTTTCGCCGATCTGCACGCCGCCGATGCTGGCGGTGATCGCCGCCGAGCGTTCGCCGACGTTGAATACGTGCGAGGCGAAGGCGGTGCGCAGGCGTTCGCTGAGCTCGGCGGTGCTCGCATGGTCGCCCTTGAGCAGGACCGCGAAACTGCGCTCGCCGAAACGCGCGGTGGTGATGCCGGCGCCGACGGTCTCGCTGAGCCGGGCGGCCAGCGCGGCGATCAGCAGATCGGCCGAATCCAGGCCGAAATCCTGCAACAGGCGCTGGTAGTGGTCCGGTTCGACCAGCAGCAGCGCGTACTGGCCTTCGCCGCGCGCCGCGTGGCTGACCACGTCTTCCAGCGCATGCAGGAAGGTGGAGCGGTTCAGCAGGCCGGTCGCGATGTCGCGCTGGCGCAGGTCTTCGACCTCGCGGGCCAGTTCGGGATCCTGCTCGAATTCGCGGCGGCGGAACACCACCTGCACGCAGGATTCGCCCTCGTAGCTGGCGGTGGCGAATTCCAGCGCGGCCGGGAAACTTTGCCCATCCAGCGATCGCGCCTCCAGTTCGAAACGCGGCGGTGCCTCGCCCTTGCCCAGTTTCTTCAGCAGCAGCTTGAACTCGGCCACGTATTGCGGGGCGACCAGGTCCAGCAGCGACAGGCCTTCCACGTCCTCGAACGACTCGAAGCCGAACATTTCCAGGTAGGCGTCGTTGGCGCGGATGTGCATGCCTTCGTGGATATAGGCGATGGGGTCGCGCGAGGACGCGATCAGCGCATCGCAGCGGCGCTCGGTTTCGCGCAACTGGGCTTCCAGCAGGCGCAGGGCGCGCCGCGCCTCCAGGTCGGCCCATTGCCCCTGCAGCACCTTGAGCAGGTGCTCGTAGCGGCCGCGCAGGGCGATGGCGCGCGCGCCCAGGGCCAGGTCGCCGATGAAGGCGGCCTCGTCGATACCGTCGGCGAGCGCGATCACCGGGATGTCCTTGCCGCTGGCCTTGACCTGGGCGAGCACGGTTTCGAGCGAGATCGCCTGCGAGGATTTCGAGGCGAGGATCATGTCGATCGGCTGGGCGGCCAGCATCGCGCCCAGTTCCGCCTCGTTGAGCGGGCGGTGCGGGCGGATGGCGATGCCGCCATTGCGGAACGCGCTGACGACGGCTTCGGCGTCTTCGCCGCTGTCGTCGATGATGATCAATCGAATGGTGGTGTCTTTGCCGATCTGCATGCAGCACATCCGCCGGGGGAGCCGATTTAATACACGATGAGTGCGAGGGCGTCCATTCCCGGTGCCTGGAAATGGGGGGCGAAGTCGCGCCTTCGGCGCTGTCAAGGGTGAAGTCGGCCGCATGCGGCCTGCCAAGAAAAAGCTACCGCTGTCGATTGGTTCGACTGTTCGCAGGCGGCTGCGCCCCCGACCTCACAGCTCGCGCAGCAAGCGACCTGGCCGCGCTACAGCGGCCGCTTGCCCGGATCGCCGGCCACTTCACGAACCAGCCGCGGCAGCAGATAGCCCGAGGTCCGCGCCGCGAGGGCGGCATGCAGCGCTTTGGCTTGCTGGTCCGGCACCTCGAAATGCGCTGCGCCGGCCACGCGGTCCAACTGGTGCAGGTAATAAGGCAGGACCCCGGCGGCGAAGCCGCGTTCGCCCAGGTCGGCCAGCGCTTCTACGCTGTCGTTGACTCCACGCAACAGCACCGCCTGGTTGAGCAGGCGCGCGCCGGCATCGCGCAAACCAGCCAGGGCGCTGTCCACCGAGGCATCGAACTCGTTGGCGTGGTTGGCGTGGATGACCACGGCCACCGGCCACGGCAATTCCGCCAGCCATTGCAGCAGCGGAGCGTCCACGCGTTCGGGCAGGACCACCGGCAGGCGGGTGTGGATGCGCAGGCGCTTGAGGTGGCCGATGCCGGCAAGGGCCGCGGTCAGTTCGGCCAGCCGGGAAGTCGCCAGCGAAAGCGGATCGCCGCCCGACAGGATCACCTCGTCGATGCCGGTGTCGGCCCGGATCGCCTGCACGGCTTCGCGCCAGCCATCGCGTGCGGCGGTTTCCTCGGCATAGGGGAAATGCCGGCGGAAGCAGTAGCGGCAGTTCACCGCGCAGCTGCCGGTGGTCACCAGCAGGGCCCGGCCGCGGTATTTCTGCAGGACCCCGGCGCCGGCGCGCGCGGCGCCATCGCCGACCGCATCCAGCGAGAAACCGGGCGCTGCGCGCATCTCCTCGTCCAGTGGAAGCACCTGGCGCAGCAGCGGGTCGCGGGCATCGCCGTGGCGCATGCGGGCCACGAAGCCGCGCGGCACCCGCAAGGGGAATTGGGCGTCGGCCTCGGCGGAGACCCGGTTGGCGAGCGCCTCCAGTCCCAGCATCGCCAGCAGTTCGCCCGGATCGCGCACGGCTTCGCGCCACAGCTGTTGCCAGCGTACGGGCTGCAACGGGAGCGCGGGCGGCGGGGCGGCGGGCAGGGGGGCGGTGTGTAAGGGAACGGTGGCTGCAGGTATCATGACGGCCTGGAACAATGTGGTCTCAAACAAGCGCCTGCCGGTTCCGGCGGGCTTCCCATTCTATCCGGCCGGCCGCAGAACGCGGCTGGCTTGTCTTACCCCCAGGAGTTTCCATGGCCAGTTATGGCATGAACGACGTCAAGAACGGGATGAAGATCCTGGTCAACAACGAGCCCTGCGTCATCACCGAAACCGAATACGTCAAACCCGGCAAGGGCCAGGCCTTCACCCGGATCAAATACCGCTTCATCAAGTCCGGGCGCATGGTGGAATTGACCATGAAGGCCACCGACGACCTGGAAGCCGCCGACGTGATCGATACCGACATGCAGTTCCTCTACGCCGACGGCGAGTACTGGCACTTCATGCAGCCGGAAACCTTCGAGCAGGTCCAGGCCGACAAGAACGGCGTGGGCGATGCGGCCAAATACCTGAAAGGCGAAGAGGAATGCGTGGTGACGCTGTGGAATGGCGTGCCGATCGCGGTGCAGCCGCCCAACTTCGTCGAGCTGAAGATCACCGAGACCGACCCCGGCGTGCGCGGCGACACCTCCGGCGGCGGCGGCAAACCGGCCACGCTGGAAACCGGCGCGGTGGTGAGGGTGCCGCTGTTCGTCGGCCAGGACGAAGTCATCAAGGTCGATACCCGCACCGGCGAATACGTGTCGCGGGTGAAGTGACGATTTGGCCCGTGGCCGCTTGCGGCCACGGCTCTGCCAAATCGTCATCCCCGCGTAGGCGGGGATCCAGCGACTTCGGCTGTTGCACCGTATAAAGAAGCCAGGTCACTGGATTCCCGCCTTCGCGGAGCTTTCAACAGCCGAATGGCTGGTCATGACGAGCAAAACTGAAGAATGACGACCGATCCCAATCCCCAGACCTGCGACCTCCTCATCGAAGCCGGCTTCGTGGTGCCGGTGGAGCCGCATGGCGTGGTGCTGGAAGACCACACGGTCGCCGTTTCCGGCGGCGCGATCGTCGCCATCCTGCCGATCGCCGAAGCGCGCACGCGCTTCCGGGCGACGGAAACGGTGTCGCGCCCGGAAGCGGCGTTGATCCCGGGCCTGGTCAACGCGCATGCGCACAACCCGATGACGCTGTTGCGCGGTGTCGCCGACGACCTGCCGCTGAAGGTCTGGCTGCAGGAACATATCTGGCCGATCGAGGGCGCGGTGATCGGCCCGGAATTCGTCGCCGATGGCGTGACCCTGGCCATCGCCGAGATGCTGCGCGGCGGCACCACCTGCTGCAACGAGAACTATTTCTTCCCCGACGTGCAGGCGGCCACCTACAAGCGCCATGGGTTCCGCGCGCGCGTGGGCCTGCCGGTGATCGACTTCCCGACCGCCTGGGCCAAGTCCGACGACGAATACTTCGACCGCGCCGGCGAGGTCCACGACCAGTGGCGCGACGATCCGCTGATCGCCACCGCGTTCGCGCCGCATGCGCCGTACACGGTGTCGGACGAGAATTTCGCGCGCATCCGCATGCTCGCCGACCAGCTCGATCTGCCGGTGCACCTGCATCTGCACGAGACTGCGCAGGAAGTCGAACAATCGCAACAGAAGCACGGGCAACGGCCACTGGCCCGGATCGACCGCCTGGGCCTGGTCAACGACCGCCTGATCGCGGTGCACATGACCCAGCTGACCGAGGCGGAAATCCACCTCTGCGCCGAGCGCGGCGTGTCGGTGGTGCATTGCCCCGAATCCAACCTCAAGCTCGCCTCCGGTTTCTGCCCGGTCTGCGCCCTGCAGAAGGCCGGCGTCAACCTGGCCATCGGCACCGATGGCGTGGCCAGCAACAACGACCTGGACATGTTCGGCGAGACCCGTACCGCGGCGATCCTGGCCAAGGCCGTGGCCGGCGATGCGGCCGGCTTCGATGCCTTCAGCGCTTTGCGCGCCGCGACCCTCGGCGGAGCCAGGGCGATGGGTTTCGATCATCTGGTCGGCTCCATCGAGCCGGGCAAGCAGGCCGATCTGGCCTGCGTCGATCTTTCCGCGCTGGAAACCCAGCCGCTGCACCACGTGGTGTCGCAGCTGATCTACGCCACCGGCCGCCACCAGGTCAGCGACGTGTGGATCGCCGGCAAGCCGAAAATGATTGCGCGCGAGCTGGTCGATATGGACGTGCCGGGAATCCTCGCCAATGCGAAGCAATGGCGTGGGCGGATCGCGGCGGTCGGCACCCAATAACTTTTTTGCTCGTCATGACCAGCCATTCGGTTGTTGAAAACCCCGCCTTCGCGGGAATGACGACGTGAGAGAATATCGCCATGACCAACACAACCGCCCCCAGCGACAACTTCGACCAGGCCGAACTCGACAAATTCGGCGCCCTGGCGAACCGCTGGTGGGATCCGCAAGGTCCGCAGAAGGCGTTGCACGCGCTGAATCCGGTGCGCCTGGACTATGTGAAGCAACGCATCCCGCTGCGCGATGCGGCGGTACTGGATGTCGGTTGCGGCGCCGGCCTGCTCAGCGAGGCCCTGGCGAAGGAGGGCGCGGCCGTCGCCGCCATCGACCTGGCGCCGGAACTGATCAAGGTCGCCAGGCTGCACCGGCTGGAATCGGGTGTGGAGGTCGATTACCGCCTGCAATCGGCCGAAGCGCTGGCCGCGGAAGCACCGGGCAGCTTCGATGCGATCACCTGCATGGAAATGCTGGAACACGTGCCTGATCCGTCCGCGATCATCGCCGCCTGCGCGCAGTTGCTGAAGCCGGGCGGACGCCTGTTCCTGTCCACGCTCAACCGCACTCCGGCCGCGTTCGCACTGGCCATCGTCGGCGCCGAATACGTCGCCCGGCTGCTGCCCAAGGGCACGCACCACTACCAGGATTTCATCAAGCCGTCGGAACTCGCGGGCTGGTTGCGCGCGGCCGGCCTGCAACTGGAGGACGTCAGCGGCCTCGCCTACGAACCCTGGCGCAACGCGGCGCGGATCATCGGCCGCACCGAGGTGAACTACCTGGCCTGCGCGATGAAGCCGGGAATCGGGAATGGAGAATAGGGAGTTGCAACAACAAGTACCGGGCGCTTTGTTCCCACGCGCCGTACTGTTCGACCTGGATGGCACGCTGCTGGACAGCGCGCCGGACATGCTGGCCACGGCCAATCGCCTGCGCGATGCGCAGGGACTGGCGCCGATGGCGTTGGCGCAGATCCGCCCGCACGTGTCCAAGGGATCGCGGGCGATGCTGGCCGCGGCTTTCCCGAAGCTGAAGACAGCTGCCCGCGAGGCGATGGTACCGCTGTTCCTGGAGACCTACCTGCAGGAGCTGGGCCGGCACAGCGTGCTGTTCGACGATATCGAGACCATGCTCGCGGCCCTGGAGGCGGATGGCGCGGCCTGGGGCATCGTCACCAACAAGCCCGAATACCTGGCACGCGAGATCCTGCCGCAACTGGGCTGGGAAACCCGCTGCGCGGTGCTGATCGGCGGCGACACGCTGGCCGAGAAGAAGCCGCATCCGCTGCCACTGCTGATCGCGGCCGAGCGCATGGGTTTGGCGGCAGGCGATTGCGTCTACGTCGGCGACGACGAGCGCGACATCGTGGCCGCGCGCGCGGCCGGCATGCCTTCCATCGCCGCCTTGTGGGGCTACCGCCAGGATCACGAGCGACCGGCGGAGTGGGGTGCGGACAGCGTGCTCGAATCTCCGGCTGAATTGCTCATTCCCGCAAATTGGCCCCAGCCCCTGTCGTCCCCCGGCGCGTAGGAGCGGGCCTTGCCCGCGATGCTCTTGCATGGTGTCCGGATTAAAGCATCGCGGGCAAGGCCCGCTCCTACCCATGATCGATCCATGACCGACTCCACCGCACTCGACAATTTCCTCGACAAATGGCTCGCACGCTGGCCGGAATGGCGCGTGGTCGAAACCTTCGTCCCCGTTCCCCAGCGCCGGCTTGCGATCGCCTGGTTCGCCCTGCAGCAGGAATTCACCGATGCGATGAACATCGCCGGCGACCCGCTGCCGGCCGACGCCAAGCTGGCGTGGTGGGGCGAGGAGTTGCGCGACTGGAGCCGGCAACGCTCGCGGCATCCGCTGGGCCGGGTGCTGGAACCGCAGCGCGCGCCGTGGTTCGAACTGGCCGAAGCCTTGCCGACCCTGATCCGCTTGCGTGAACGTCCGCTCGATGCGGAAAGGGCGTTCGATGCGGTGCGTCCGCTGGCGGTCGCGATTGCCGGTGTCGAGCATGCGCTGTTCCCTGCGCCGGCCAGCGACGTAGCGATCCAGGCGCTTGGCGCACAGTTGCTCGCGGCACGGCTGGAAGGAGCAGGCGAGGTCGCGGTGCCGCTGCATGTCGCCGGTGCCGAAGGCCCGACGCGCGACGCCTGGGTCGGGGAGCTGTTGCTGCGCTGGCCAGCGCGCGAGGGCGGCCCGCTGCCGCGCCGATTGACCGCGGCACTGGCGCGCTCGCAGCTGCAACGGTCCGGGGCAGGCGGGGAAAGCATCGCCACGCTGCCGCCGCTGCGTGCCTTGTGGCTGGGCTGGCGCGCGGCAAGGCGGCGCTGACGTAACGTACCGTTGCAGGGGCGCCAGGCCCCGAGCCGGTACAATTCGCCTCTGTTCCGCCCCCACGGCCCCTTAGATGTCCGCTACACGCCCGACCCTCCCGAGCACCGACCTTCCCGACGTCGCCGGCCATGCCGTGCCCCTGGCGCGTGCGCTGGACTGGGTAGGCATGGAAGGCATCGCCTTGCCGGTGCGCGTGTCCGATGGCGTCGGCGGGCAACTGCAGGTCGCCGCCAGCATCGACCTGTCGGTCGACCTGGCCGATCCCGAAGCGCGCGGCATCCATATGTCGCGCCTGTACCTGCAATTGCAGGACAGCCTGGCCCGCGAAACCATCACCCCGGCCGGCCTGCGCCATCTGTTGCAGGAAAGCATCGCCTCGCAATCCGGCCTTGCCTCGCGGGCACGATTGAAGATCCGTTATGAAGCGCTGCTGCAGCGTCGTGCCTTGGAGAGCGAATACACGGGTTGGAAGCGCTATCCGGTCGAGATCGAAGCGACGCTCGACGAAGGTCATTTGCAACTCGCCTTGTCGTTCTCGCTGGAATACTCGAGCACCTGCCCGGCGTCGGCCGCGCTATCGCGCCAGGCCAATGCGCAGCGTTTCTCGGAAGATTTCGCTGCCGCGCGCCCATTGTCGGTAGGCGTGGTCCACGACTGGCTGGCCTCCGAGCGCGGCCTCGCCGCCACCCCGCATGCGCAGCGCAGCCGCGCGCAGGTGCGGGTGGAACTGCGCACCCAGTTCGACGAACTGCCGCTGGTGGCGTTGATCGATGCGCTGGAAACGGCCCTGGCCACGCCGGTGCAGACCGCGGTCAAGCGCATCGACGAGCAGGCCTTCGCCCGCCTGAATGCCGAAAACCTGATGTTCTGCGAAGACGCCGCGCGCCGCGTGGCCTCGGTATTGTCGAAGGATTCGCGGATCGAGCGTTACGACGCGACCGTATCGCACTTCGAGAGCCTGCATCCGCACGATGCGGTGGCGCGGGTAAGCGGCAGCAACGCCTGATGGCGCCGCCTCGCGTAGGATCTGCGTAGGAGCGACGTAAGTCGCGAATGATCTTTCCGACGGGATTCCATCGCGACTCACGTCGCTCCTACAGCGTTGATTGGTTTATTTCCGCTCCAGCACCAGCAGCGGATCGATGCGCACATCGAACCAGTTCATCCCCCAATGCAGATGCGGTCCCGTCGCACGCCCCGTGGCACCGACCGCGCCGATGACCTGGCCCTGTTCCACGCGATCGCCGATTTTCACGTCTATGCGCGACAGGTGCAGGAAATTGGAGCTGACCCCGAAGCCATGGTCGAGCAGCAGCGTGCCGCCGGTGAGGTAGAGGTCCGGCGCGGCGAAAGTCACCACGCCGGCCGCGGGCGCCTTGACCGGGGTGCCGGTCGGCACCGCGATGTCCATTCCCGAATGCCCGGACCCTGGCTGCCCGTTGTACACGCGGCCATTGCCGAAACGGCCGCTGATGCGGCCCTGTACCGGCCAGACGAAGGCTTGGGCGAAGTCGGTGCGGTCGTCGTCGCGGCTGCGCGCGGCGACCACCAGCGCCTGCTCGCGTTTGATCCGCGCTGCGATGTCCGGCGGCGGGTTGACGGTCTTCGGCGGCACGCCGTTGACGTGTTCCAGCGGCCAGTCGCGCGCGGTGACCATGACCTGCGCGGCGTCGCGGATGCCGTCGGGGCGCTTGACCTCGATCTGCAGCGGCCCCTTCTCGTCGCGGCCCACGCCGAAGACCACGGTGCCGTAGCTGCTAACGCGTAGTTCGCGGCCCGCATAGCTGACCTTGCTGCCTGGCGGCACCTTGCCGATGACCAGCGCGCCCTGCGAAACGCTGGCGGGGAAGGCGATGCGGGTGTCGGTTTGCAGCTGTGCCGGAGCGACGTTCACAGGGGAGGGTGGAGTACCCGCTTGCGTCTGCGCAAAAGCCGATGTCGCACAGGTAGCCAGCGCGAACAACAGCATCGTCATTCCCGCGAAGGCGGGAATCGCTCTTCTGCTCTTCGGACGGATTGCTGCGATTCGAGTGAAGAGCGATTCCCGCCTTCGCGGGAATGACGAACAAGAACAAGAACGGGATTGCAGAATCAACGATCGAACTCCAACCGCTGCCCGTTCGGCGTGCCGACCAGTTGTTCCCCATTCCAGACCATGCGCCCATTGACCCAGGTGGCGCCGATGCGCGACTGGAACGTGGTGCCCTCGAATGGCGACCAGCCGCATTTCGACAGCACGTCCTCGCGACGCACGGTGAACGGTTCGTCCTCCACCAGCACCAGGTCGGCCCAGTAGCCTTCGCGCAGGAAACCGCGCTCCTTCACGTCGAACAGCCGCGCCGGCGCGTGCGCCAGCTTGTTGACGATCTGCGCGCGGGTCGATTTCTTCTCGTGCGCCAGTTCCAGGGCCGCGACCAGCGCGTACTGGACCAGCGGCAGACCGGAAGGCGCCTGCGAATACGGCCTGGATTTTTCCTCCAGCGTATGCGGCGCGTGGTCGGTCGCCAGCACGTCGATGACGTCCTCGGCCAGCGCGCGGATCAGCGCCTCGCGGTCGCTGGCGTCCTTGATCGCCGGGTTGCACTTGATCAGGTTGCCCAGGCGCGCGTAGTCGTTGCGGTCGAAGCGCAGGAAGTGGATGCAGGTCTCGGCGGTGATGCGCTTGCGCACGCCATCGGCGCCGACCAGCGGGCCGGGCTGGAACAGGGCCAGTTCGTCGGCGGTGGAGATATGCAGCACGTGCAGGCGGGTGTCGTGCTTGCGCGCCAGCGAGATCGCCAGCCGGGTCGACTTGATGCAGGCCTCGCGCGAGCGGATGTCCGGGTGGCATTCCACCGGGATGTCCTCGCCGTAACGCACCTTGAACCTGGCCAGGTTGGCATCGATGGTCGGCGTGTCTTCGCAGTGGGTGATGATCGGCGTGGGCGCTTCGCGGAAGATCGCGTCCAGGGTCTCCGGGTTGTCGACCAGCATGTTGCCGGTGGAGGCGCCCATGAACACCTTGATCCCGGGCGCGGTCTTCGGGTCCAGGGTGCGCACCGCTTCCAGGTTGTCGTTGCTGGCGCCCAGGTAGAAGCCGAAATTGCCCCAGGCCCGGCCCGCCGCGGCGTCGTACTTGGCCTGCAGGGCCCGCGCGTCCAGTGTGGGAGGAGTGGTGTTGGGCATGTCCATGAAAGTGGTCAGGCCGCCAGCCGCCGCCGCCGCCGATTCCGTGGCGATATCGCCCTTGTGGGTCAGCCCGGGTTCGCGGAAATGCACCTGGTCGTCGACCATGCCCGGCAACAGCCAGCGGCCGCCGGCCTCGATCACCTGATCGCCCGGTTGCGCGCTCAATTCACCGCCCACATGGGTGATGCGGCCATTGGCGAAACGCAGGTCGCCGTCGAATTCACGGCCTTCGTTGACCAGGCGGGCGTTGACTATCAGCGTACCGGGCATCAGCGGGTTCCTGTGGAGAGGGAGGGGTGGATGTGACGTTTCTGATTATTTCCCGGGAATCGGATCATGCCCGCCGGGGTGGAACGGATGGCAGCGGCCGATACGGCGCATCGCCAGCCAGCTGCCCTGCAGCGGACCGAAACGGGCGATGGCTTGCATCGCATATTCCGAACAGGTGGGCTCGAAGCGGCAGCGCGGCCCCAATAGCGGACTGATGAAGCGCTTGTAAAACCGCAGCAGGACGATGAGGAAGCGGCCAATCATTGGCTGATGATATGCGACTTGGCCTAATTCGTGGTTGCCGGACCCGGCCGGGTAGGCTATAAAGGCGCCCCCTTCCCGGACCTCGGGAAGTTGAAGGACGCTTTTCGTGGCTGCAAAGAAACCTGCGAAGAAGGCCGCCAAGCCGGTCAAGAAATCCGCCAAGCCCGTCGCCAAGAAGCCCGTCGCCAAAGCGGCCCCCGCCAGGAAACCGGCGGCCAAGCCCGTGGCCAAGAAGGCGCCGGCCAAGCCGGTAGCCAAGAAGGCGGTCGCGGCCAAGAAAGCAGTAGCCAAGAAGGCGCCTGTCGCCAAGAAACCGGTACCGGTCAAGAAGCCGGTCGCCAAGAAGCCCGCGCCCAAACCCGCAGCCAAGGCTGCTGCGAAAGTTGTGCCGGCCAAGAAACCCTCCGCCAAACCGGCCCCGATCAAGTCCGTCCCGTCCAAATCCGTACCGAAACCGGCCGCCAAGCCGGTTGCGGCCAAAGCGACTCCTGCCAAGACCGCCCCCCCGGCCGCTGGCCGTGCCGTAGCGCCTGTTTCCAAGGCCGCAACCCCGGCACCGGCGCCAGCCGTCAAACCGACTCCCAATAAATCAGTGCCTTCCCCCAAAGCAAACTCAAAGAACACCTCGAAAGCCTCCGCAGTACCGCCGATCCCCGTTGCCAAGGCACCCATCCCGCGTCCCGTGGGCAAGGTGGCTGTGGCCGTGGTTTCCAGGCCCTCGTCCACGCCCGCACCGCGCGGCAAGGTCAAGGTGGTGCCCTTCAAGACCGATGAAGCCACCGGTCGCCCGCTCATCCCCAATGGCTACAAGCCGGCGGCGGATGAGGAATATATGAGCACGCTGCAGCTGGAGTATTTCCGCCAGCGCCTGCTCGACTGGCGCGCGGACCTGGTGGAGGAATCCAAGCAGACCATCGAGAACCTCAAGGACGAAGTGCGCGACGTCGGCGACGAAGCCGAGCGCGCCACCCGCGAAACCGAGAACTCGCTGGAGCTGCGCACCCGCGACCGCTACCGCAAGCTGATCGGCAAGATCGACAGCACGCTCAAGCGCCTGGAAGCCGGCGACTACGGATACTGCGCCGACACCGGCGAGGAAATCGGCCTGGAACGCCTGGAAGCGCGCCTGACCGCCGAGCGCACGATCGATGCGCAGGAGCGTTGGGAACACATGCAGAAACAGCAGGGCGATTGATTCTTCGCCCAGCTCCGGCTCGCAACGAAACCCCGCCAAGGCGGGGTTTTTCGTGGGAGCGGCGTCCTCGCCGCGAGCTCTCGATCCGCATTCATTCCAGACCCAGAACGGTTGGCCAAGATCATTGCCTATGGGAGGAACTTCAGCCCCGACGCTTTTTTCCCGCTGCGTCCGTCCGGGCCGAAGCCCCCCATAAATCAACCGCCGCGCGATGATTGTGCGGGATATCCGCTTACTGCAGATCCTGCAGGTTCAGCCGCCGCAGCTTCGGCGCCTTCCATGCGGTGATGCCGACCACGCCGAGGGTGACGAAGCCGCCCATCAACACCGCCGGTACCAGGCCCAGCAGGCGCGCCATCACGCCGTCGTAGAAAGCGCCAAGTTCATTGGACGAGCTGATGAAGATGCTGTTGATGGAGGACACCCGGCCGCGCATGTGGTCCGGAGTCACCAGTTGCATGATGGTCGAACGCAGCACCACCGACACGCCGTCGCACATGCCGTAGGCGACCAGCAGCGCCGCCGACAGCCAGAACTGCCGCGACAGGGCGAAGGCGATGGTGCACAAGCCGAAGCTGGCCACCGCCAGCAGCAGCACGCGGCCGGCGTGGCGTTGCAACGGATGGCGGGTCAGCCACAACGCCACCACGATCGAACCCACGGCAGGCGCTGCGCGCAGCATGCCCAGCGCCTCCGGGCCATGGTGCAGGATGTCCTTGATGAAGGCCGGCAGCATCGATAGCGCGCCGCCCAGCAGCACCGAAAACATGTCCAGCGCCATCGCGCCCAGCATGATCTGGTTGGAGGCGACGAAGCGCGCGCCCTCGGCGATGCTGGCGAACACCGGGCCACGCTGCTGTTGCTGGGCAGGCTCGGTTACCGGCATCAGCAGCAGCGCGCCGCCGGCGGCGATGGCGAAGCAGGCAGCCAATCCATAGGCGAAAGGCGTGCCGAGGCTGCCGATCAGCAGGCCGCCCAGCGCCGGGCCCAGCACCAGTCCGCCCTGGAACACCACGCTGCCCAGGCCGGCACCGCGCGCGAACTGCTCGCGCTTGAGCGCGCGCGCGAACAACGCGTTGTAGACCGGCCCCAGGAACGAGCGGCCGACGCCGCCGACTGCGATGGCCAGGTAGATCGGCCACAGGCCGTGCAACGGCAGCACGTCCATGGCAATCAGGGTCAAGGCGATGGCATTCGCAGCCAGGCCAAGACAGGCCGCCGCGCCCAGCTTGCGTCGTGGCAGGTGATCGACCAGGTAGCCGGAGAATGGAGCGACGCAGAAGAACGGAATCACCTCGGCCAGGCCGACCAGGCCCAGCGACCACGGATCGCCGGTGATCCCGTACACGTGCCAACCCACCGTCACTGCCACGATCTGGTACGAAAACAGGGTGCAGATGCGATACAGCATCAGCCAGCGGAAGCCAACGCTGTGCAGCGGTGACGCTGGAGCTTCGCTCATGCGGTGGCGCGTTGCGCCGTGTCGCGGATGAAGGCCAGCAGCGAGGCCAGCCCGTTGCTGCGGGTCGGCGACAGGTGCTTGGCCAGGCCGATGTCGGCGATGTAGTCCGGCGTGGTGGCGAGGATTTCCTGCGCGCTGCGGCCCGAATAGACGCGTAGCGCCAGGTAGATCAGCCCGGAAACGATCGCCGAATCGCTGATCGCGCTGAAGTCGAGCCGGTCCGCATCGCCCTGCGGCACGATCCAGACCAGCGATTGGCAACCGAGTAGCCGGTTTTCCTCGGTTTTCCACTCTTCCGGGAAAGGCGGCAGCTTGCGGCCCAGGTCGATCAGGTACTGGTAGCGCTCGGACCAGTCGCTGAAGAAGCCGAACTCGTCCTTGATCGCCAGTTGCGCGCCGGTGGGGGTGGCTTCGAGGGGGAAAGTGCTGGTGTCCACGGGAATATTTGTACTCAGGGCCGGTCGACTGCTCAATGTTTTTCGTCTATTCGGATTTCGTCGTCCCCGCGAAGGCGGGGACCCAGTGACTTTCGCTCTCATCGCGCAAGGGCAAAAGCGAAGTCGCTGGGTTGACCGGCTTTGCCGTTGAGAAGCGCTTCCGCCTTCGCGGGGCTTCCAACAGTCGAATGGCTGGTCACGACGATCAGCATTGGATGCTTATTGTCAGGCACGCTTCCAGCGTACGCCCTGCGCCGTGTCTTCCAGCAAAACGCCTTCGGCGGCCAGCAGGTCGCGGATGGCGTCGGAGCGCGCGAAATCGCGGTTCTTCTTGGCGTTGTTGCGCTCGTCGATCAACGTCTGGATGCGGGCGTCGTCGTCGTCGGAGGCGCCGCGCCCGAACCAGTCCGCCGCTTCCTGCTGCAACAGGCCCAGAACCAGGCCGGCGCCCAGCAGTTCCGATTTCAGCCGGATCTTGTCCTCGGCCGTAACCGCTTTGCGGGCCTCGCCTGCGATGCGCGCCAGCTCGGCCAGCGCTTGCGGCGTATTCAGGTCGTCGTCGAGCGCATCCTCGACCGCACCCGGAATCTTCGGCTCCGCCTCGACAGTGGAGAGATCGCGCAGGGTTCCGTAAAGGCGATCCAGCGTCCGCACCGACTGCTCGATCAGCGCATCCGACCATTCCAGCGGCTGCCGGTAGTGCGCGGACAGCAGTGCGTAGCGCAGCGCCTCGGGCGGATGCCGCTTGAGGAGCTCATGCACGCGCTCCACGTTGCCGACCGACTTCGACATCTTGGCGCCGCCGAAATTCAGCATGCCGTTATGCAGCCAGAAACGGGCGAAGACCTTGCCGCCGTGGGCGCATTCGCTCTGCGCGATTTCGTTCTCGTGGTGCGGAAACTGCAGATCCACGCCACCGGCGTGGATGTCGATGGTCTCGCCGAAGATCGCCTCGATCATCGCCGAGCATTCGATGTGCCAGCCCGGACGGCCGCGGCCCCAGGGCGATTCCCAGCCGGGGAGATCATCGGTAGAAGGCTTCCAGAGGACGAAATCGCCCGGGTCGCGCTTGTATGGCGCCACTTCCACGCGCGCGCCGGCCAGCATTTCCTCCGGATCCCGGCGCGACAGTTTGCCGTACTCCTTGAACGTGGCTACCGCGAACAGCGCGTGGCCCTCCGCGGCATAGGCGTGCCCGCTTTCGATCAGGCGCTCGATCATGGCGATGATGTGCGGAACGTGGGCGGTCGCTTCCGGCTGCAGGTCCTGCGGGACCACGCCCAGGCCGGCCATGTCCTCGCGATAGGCGGCGGCGTATTTGTCGGTGATCGTGGAGATCGGTACGCCGAGTTCCTTCGCGGCGGCGTTGATCTTGTCGTCGATGTCGGTGATGTTGCGCGCGTAGCGCAGCCCGCCGAAGCGGCGGCGCAGCAATGCGGCCAGCACCCCGAACACCACCGGGCCGCGGGCGTTGCCGATGTGCACGTAGTTGTAGACCGTCGGTCCGCACAGGTACATCGTGGGGCAGGCGGGATCCAGGGGCACGAAGGTTTCCACCTGTCGCGTCAGGTTGTTGTGCAGTCGCAGGGTCATCGGCTGTGGGTGCAGTGGAGGTAGCAGGACGATTCTACCGGCCGGTACAGGGCTCCGACAGCATCGATTCAGCCCCTCTCCATCCGCGCTGCCTACACTGTGGTCCGGGATTCCAACCAAGCGGCCCAATGCGTCTGATCTGTTATCCAGTGCTCTGCCTGTGCCTGTCGGCTTTCGCCAGCATGCCGGTGGCCGCGCAGGATCAACCGCAAACCACGGTCGTGCCAGTGGAGAACGTCCGCCTGGACTATGCCCAGGTGCTCGCGGTGGAGCCGGTGTACCAGACCTTGCGTGCTTCGCGGACCGAGATGCGTTGCGAGGAAATCCCCGCGCCCAGGCCTGCGCGACCCGCCGAGGAAGGGCGTTGGTCCAGGCTCGTCGATTCGGTCAAGGGGGTATTCACCAGCGACCCCGAACCCGAACCCAGGGCGGAGCCGGCAAAATCAAGTTGTCGCATGGTGCCCGTGGACCGTGAGTTCCGCCGCCCCATCGCCTACGACGTCGATTACGTCTACAAGGGCTTCAAGTACCGTTCGCGCCTGGCCGAAGACCCCGGCAACCGCCTGCGGATCCGGGTTTCGGTGATGCCCTATGTGCCCGGCCAGGACATTGCCAGCCCCTGAGCCTTGCGCCAACGGCTTCCCGCATGCGACGATGCGGGCAATGAAGATCAACCTGCACTCGTACGCCAGCTCTGCCCGGATGGCCTCCGGCATGACTTCGCGTGCGCGCCGACCGGAACCGCTTATCTAGCTGGGTCGCCGGACGTGTGTGCTTGTTCAACCGGAACCCAGCCTGGCGCTGGGTTTTCTCGTTTCTGATCCTTTGGAAGTCACAAATGAAACATTTCTTGAATACGCAGGACTGGTCGCGCAACGAACTGGACGCCTTGCTGACCCAGGCGGCGCTGTACAAGAAGCACAAGCTGGGCGATGAACTGAAGGGCAAGTCCATCGCCCTGGTGTTCTTCAATCCATCGCTGCGCACGCGCACCAGCTTCGAGCTCGGCGCCTTCCAGCTGGGCGGCCATGCGGTGGTCCTGCAGCCGGGCAAGGACGCGTGGCCGATCGAATTCGGCGTCGGCACGGTGATGGACGGCGATACCGAAGAGCACATCGCCGAAGTGGCCAAGGTCCTGTCGCGCTATGTCGATCTCATTGCGGTGCGCGCCTTCCCGAAGTTCATCGACTGGTCGCAGGACCGGCAGGACCACGTCCTGCGCGGTTTCGCCCAGCACGCGACCGTGCCGGTGATCAACCTGGAGACCATCACCCATCCTTGCCAGGAACTGGCCCACATACTGGCCTTGCAGGAACACTTCGGCACACCGGACCTGCGCGGCAAGAAATACGTGTTGACCTGGACCTACCACCCCAAGGCGCTGAACACCGCGGTCGCCAACTCCGCGCTGACCATCGCCACGCGCATGGGCATGGACGTGACCCTGCTGTGCCCGACGCCCGAGTACATCCTCGACGAACGCTACATGGGCTGGGCCGAGCAGAACGTGGCCGAGAGCGGCGGCTCGCTACGCATCAGCCACGACACCGACAGCGCCTACGCCGGCGCCGACATCGTCTACGCCAAGAGCTGGGGCGCGTTGCCGTACTTCGGCAACTGGGAACCGGAAAAGCCCATCCGCGACCGGTACAAGCACTTCATCGTCGACGAACGCAAGATGGCCCTGACCAACAACGGCGTGTTCAGCCACTGCCTGCCGCTGCGCCGGAACATCAAGGCCACCGACGCGGTCATGGATTCGCCGCAATGCATCGCTATCAATGAAGCCGAGAACCGCCTGCACGTGCAGAAGGCGGTGATGGCGGCTTTAGCGCAGAAGTGAGTGGAGAGGAGTGAGGAGCGAGCGAAAGCGCTTGCCCCCTACTTCTCCCGCACCTCCGCTTCTACTCACTCCTCACTCCTCACTCCTCTCCACTCACTCCTCTCAAGACCCCATGACCCAGACCAAAGACATCGTCCTCGCCTTCTCCGGCGGCCTCGACACCAGTTTCTGCATTCCCTACCTGCAGGAGCGGGGCTACGCCGTGCACACCGTGTTCGCCGATACCGGCGGCGTGGATGCGGAGGAACGCGACTTCATCGAGAAACGTGCGGCCGAACTCGGGGTCGCCAGCCATGTCACCGTCGATGGCGGTCCCGCCATCTGGGACGGCTTCGTCAAACCGTTCGTGTGGGCAGGGGAGGGCTACCAGGGCCAGTATCCGTTGCTGGTTTCGGATCGTTACCTGATCGTCGATGCCGCGCTGGCGCGCGCCAGAGAGCTCGGCACCAGGGTCATCGCCCACGGCTGCACCGGCATGGGCAACGACCAGGTGCGCTTCGACCTGGCGGTGAAGGCTTCCGGCGACTACGAAATAGTCGCGCCGATCCGGGAAATCCAGAAGGAACACACCCAGACCCGCGCCTACGAGCAGAAATACCTCGAGGACCGCGGTTTCGGTGTGCGTGCCAAGCAGAAGGCCTACACCATCAATGAGAACCTGCTGGGCCTGACCATGTCCGGTGGCGAGATCGATCGCTGGGAAGCGCCGGGCGAAGGCGCGCGCGGCTGGTGCGCGCCGCGCAATGCATGGCCGGTGGAACCCTTGAACGTCACTTTGAAGTTCGAGAACGGCGTGGCCGTGGAACTCGACGGGAAACCTACCGAGGGCGCCAAGCTGCTGGCCAAGCTCAATACCTTGTTCGCGCAGTACGGCGTGGGGCGCGGCATGTACACCGGCGACACCACCATCGGCCTGAAGGGCCGCATCGTCTATGAAGCGCCCGGCCTGATCGCGCTGCTCACCGCGCACCGCGCGCTGGAAGAGGCGGTGCTGACCAAGCAGCAGAACCGCTTCAAGCCCGAGGTCGCGCGCAAATGGGTGGAACTGGTCTACGAGGGTTTCTACCACGACCCGTTGAAGACCGATCTCGAAGCCTTCCTGGCGTCCTCGCAATCCACCGTCAACGGCACCGTCGCGCTGGAAACGCGCGGCGGCCGTGTGGATGCCGTGGCCATCGAATCGCCGCATATCCTCAACGCCAAGGACGCGACCTACGCGCAGTCGGCGGACTGGGGCGTGGAGGAGGCCGAGGGCTTCATCAAGCTGTTCGGGATGAGCAGCACCCTTTGGGCCGAAATCAATCGCTGAAACCCTGTAGGAGCGGCCCTTGGCCGCGATGCTCTGCACCGGAAAATCAGTGAAAGCATCGCGGCCAAGGGCCGCTCCTACGACGACATTGGAAACGAAATGCTGGAGTCGGTCCTCAAACATCTTGAAGTGCTGGTGTCCTTCGACACCCGCAATCCGCCGCGTGCGATCAACACGGGTGGCATCTTCGACTACATCCGTGCGCAGCTGTCCGACTTCAAGGTCGAGGTGGTCGATCATGGTGCCGGCGCGGTGTCGCTGTTCGCCGTGCGAGGCAATCCGAAGCGCGTCTTCAACGTGCACCTGGACACCGTGCCTTCGTCGCCAGCGTGGACGGCCGATCCCTTGAAGCTGCGCGTGACCGGCGACCGCGCCATCGGCCTGGGTGCCTGCGACATCAAGGGCGCTGCCGCAGCCTTGATCGCCGCAGCGCAGGTCACCCAGGGCGACGCCGCATTCCTGTTCAGCAGTGATGAGGAAGCCAACGATCCGCGCTGCATCGCCGCCTTCCTTGCCCGCGACCATGGTTTCAGCGAGGCGATCATCGCCGAACCCACCCAAGGCCAGGCCGTGCTGGCGCATCGCGGGATCAGCGCGGTGCGCATGGCGTTCAAGGGCCAGGCGGGTCACGCTTCCGCGGAAAATGCGCTGTCGCTGAGCGCGGTGCACAACGCCATGCGCTGGGGCGTCGATGCGCTGGATTTCGTCAAGTCGCAGAACCACCTCCGCTTCGGCGGCTTGACCGGCCTGCGCTTCAACATCGGTCGTGTGGAAGGCGGGATCAAGGCCAACATGATCGCGCCGAGCGCGGAAATCCGTTTCGGGTTCCGACCGCTACCGTCGCAGGACATGCAGGCGCTGCACGCGCAGTTCCGCAACTTCGCCAATGACGATGCGTTGGCGGAATACGAGGAAACCTTCCGCGGTCCTTCGCTGCCTTCCGGCGATGTGGCCCGCGCCGAGGAACGCAGGTTGGCGGCACGCGACCTTGCCGACGAACTCAACCTGCCGGTTGGCAATGCGGTCGATTTCTGGACCGAGGCCTCGCTGTTCTCCGGTGCCGGCCTGACTGCGCTGGTCTATGGCCCCGGCGACATCGCCCAGGCGCATACCGCCGACGAATGGGTTTCCCTGCAACAACTCTACGCTTATGCCGAATCGATCATGCGGGTGCTCGGAAAAACGAATTGACTGTGGGAGGGGCTTCAGCCCCGACTGCCTTGCGATCATCGCATCGGGGCTGAAGCACCTCCCACAAAAGCCAACAAGAACATAGAAAGAACGACATGGAATCGCACAAGCAGACCCGTCAGACCATCATCCGCCTGCTCTCCAGCATGGCCAGCGCCAAGGAGATCTCGCAGTACGTCAAGCGCTTCTCGCAGCTCGACGCCAAGCGCTTCGCCGTGGTCAAGGTCGGCGGCGCGGTGCTGCGCGACGACCTCGAGGCGCTGACCTCGTCGCTGACTTTCCTGCAGGAAGTCGGCCTGACTCCCATCGTGGTGCATGGCGCCGGCCCGCAACTGGACGAGGAAATGGCCGCCGCCGGCATCGCCAAGCAGACCGTCGACGGCTTGCGCGTGACCACCCCGGACGTGCTGGCGATCGTGCGCAAGGTGTTCCTGCAGCAGAACCTGGCCCTGGTCGAGGCGCTGCAGCAATCGGGTGCGCGGGCGACCTCGATCGTGTCCGGCGTGTTCGAAGCCGAGTACCTGGACCAGGCAACCTACGGCCTGGTCGGCGAAGTGAAACGGATCAACCAGTCGCCGATCGAGGCGAGCCTGAAAGCCGGGTCGATCCCAGTTATCGCCAGCCTGGGCGAGACCCACGGTGGCCAGATCCTCAACATCAACGCCGACTTCGCCGCCAACGAGCTGGTGCAGGTGCTGCAGCCGTACAAGATCATCTTCCTGACCGGCACTGGCGGCCTGCTGGATCCGCAGGGCAATGTGATCGATTCGATCAACCTGTCCACCGAATACGACGAACTGATGGCGCAGCCGTGGATCAACGGCGGCATGCGGGTGAAGATCGAGCAGATCAAGGATCTGCTGGAAAAACTGCCGCTGACTTCCTCGGTGTCGATCACCCGGCCCGCCGAACTGGCCAAGGAACTGTTCACCCACAAGGGGTCCGGAACATTGGTGCGCCGTGGCGAACGCGTGCTGCGCTTCGATTCCTGGGAGGGCGTGGACCTGGCACGGATGCGCGAACTGATCGAATCGAGCTTCGGACGCACGCTGGTCGCCGACTACTTCGAGAACACGAAGCCCTATCGCATCTACATCAGCGAAAACTACCGCACCGCTCTCATCCTGACCCAGGAGGAGGGCTTCGCCTACCTGGACAAGTTCGCCGTGCTGGACGATGCGCAAGGCGAGGGCCTGGGCCGCGCGGTCTGGCATGTGATGCGCGAGGAGAATCCGCAGTTGTTCTGGCGCTCGCGCCACAACAACCAGGTCAATATCTTCTATTACGCCGAATCCGATGGCTGCTACAAGCAGGAGAAGTGGAAAGTGTTCTGGTACGGCATCGATGCATTCGCCGACATCGAGCGCTGCGTCGCCCATTGCAAGACCCGCACGCCCACGTTGGTGGACTGAGATGAGCTTATCGAACCTCCCCGCGAATTGGCACGCGCCCCGGTTGTCCGGCGCGCATGCGTCGCTCGAGCCGCTGGCCATCGAACATCTGGATGGAATCGACCAGGCGCTGGACGGCGATGCGCTGGCCAGGCTCTGGTACACCAACGTGCCGAAGGCGGTCGACGCGGGCGCCTGGTTGCGCGGCGCGCTGGACAAGCAGGCACAAGGCGTCGAAGTGCCTTTCGTGGTGCGCGATGCCGACGGCGTGGTCGCGGGCAGCACACGCTTCTACGACCTCGATCCTTCCATTCCCCGGCTCAGCATCGGCTACACCTGGTATGCGCCGCGCGTGCAGCGCACCGGGCTCAACACCGAGGTCAAGCTTCTGCTGCTCACCCATGCCTTCGAAACCCTGGGCTGCGCGTCGGTCTACCTGGAGACGAGCTGGTTCAATCACACCTCGCGCGCGGCCATTGCGCGCTTGGGCGCGAAGCAGGACGGCGTGCTGCGCAACCATCGCCGCCATGCCGACGGCAGCCTGCGCGACACGGTGGTGTTCTCCATCCTCGACAGCGAATGGATCGGTGTGAAAAGCAACCTGCAATACAGGCTGGAACGCGGAGGCCGCAGCGATGGCTAGTCATTCGGTCGGCATCGTCGGCGCGCGCGGCCATACCGGCGCCGAACTCATCCGCCTGATCGCCCGGCATCCTTCGCTGGAGCTGGCGTTCGTGTCGTCGCGCGAGCTGGCCGGACAGTTGGTGGGCGAGCATATCGAGAGTTTCAGCGGCTCGCTCCGTTACGAGAACCTCACCCATGGCGAAGTCGCGGCCAAGGGCGCCGATGCAGTGATCCTGGCATTGCCCAACGGCAAATCGGGAGAGATCGTGGCGGCCATCGACGCCAGGACGCCGGATACGGTGCTGGTGGACCTGTCCGCGGACTATCGCTTCGATGAAAGCTGGTATTACGGCCTGCCCGAATTGACCCGCACGCGCTATGCCGGGCAGAAGCGGATCAGCAATCCCGGCTGCTATGCCACCGCCATGCAGCTTGCGATCTCGCCCTTGCTCGACCGCTTGGCGGGGCCTCCGCAATGCTTCGGCGTTTCCGGCTACTCCGGCGCCGGCAGTACGCCTTCGGACAAGAACGATGTGGACAAGCTGCGCGACAACCTGATGCCTTACGCATTGGCCGACCACATGCACGAGCGAGAGGTCTCGCGGCACCTGGGCGTACCGGTGGAATTCATGCCGCACGTGGCTCCGCACTTCCGCGGCATCACCATGACCGTCAACCTGTGGCTGGACCAGGCAGTGAAGGCCGATGCGATCCGTGAGCTGTACCGGGAGCGTTACGCCGGCGAGCCATTGATCCGGGTTCTCGACGAGGCGCCCTGGGTCAGCAATATCGCCGGCAAGCACGGCGCGGAGCTCGGTGGCTTCACCGTGGCGCCCGGCGGCAAGCGGGTGGTCGTGGTGGCGACGCTGGACAACCTGCTCAAGGGCGCGGCGACGCAGGCCATGCAGAACCTCAATCTTGCTTTCGGCTTCGACGAATTCACCAGCATTCCGATGGAGGAGGGCGCATGAGCGACCTGTTATGGCATAAACCCGGCGTCACCGTCGATGCGCGGATCCAGAAATTCCTCGCCGGCGACGACGTCATCCTGGATCGCGAGTTCTTCCTGCACGACATCGCCGCCAGCAAGGCGCATGCTGAAGGCCTGCAGCGCATCGGCATCCTTTCCAGCGAAGAGCTGGCTGGATTGTTGCGCGAGCTCGACCTGCTGGCGGCGGACTTCCGCAGTGGCGAGTTCGTGCTGGACGAACGCTTCGAGGACTGCCATTCGGCCATCGAATCGCGCCTGACCGAGCGCCTGGGCGATGCGGGTCGCAAGATCCACACCGGGCGCAGCCGCAACGACCAGATCCTGGTGGCCACGCGGCTGTGGTTGAAGGAAAAGCTGGCGCGCGTTTCGGAGCTCAGCCGCCACATCGCCAGGATCGCACTGGATCGCGCGGAAGCCGAAAAGGACTTGCCGCTTCCCGGCTACACGCATATCCAGCGTGCCGTGGTCTCCTCCACCGGCATGTGGTGGGCGGGTTGGGCCGAGGCCTTCATCGACAACGCGGTCCGTGCCGACGATACCCATCGTTTGATCGATGCCAATCCGTTGGGGACGGCCGCCGGCTATGGGGTCAATCTGCCGCTGGATCGCGACCACACCACGCGGGCATTGGAATTCTCGCGCCTGCAGGTCAGCCCGGTCTATGCCCAGCTCTCGCGCGGGAAGTTCGAAATGGCGGCACTGGAAGCCCTGGGAAGCGCGACACTCGACCTGCGCCGGCTGGCCTGGGACCTGTCGTTGTTCACCAGCGCCGAATTCGGTTTCGTCGCACTGCCGGCGCAGTACACCACCGGCAGTTCGATCATGCCGAACAAGCGCAACCCGGACGTGATCGAACTGATGCGCGCCACCCATGCCAGTGTCGCCGCGGCGCGCACCGAGATCGAGCAGTTGCTGTCGCTGCCTTCCGGTTACCACCGCGACCTGCAGGCCAGCAAGGGCGCGATCTTCCATGGCTTCGGCCGTGGTTTGCCGGCGCTGGAGCTGCTGCCGGACCTGCTGGCCAACCTGGAATGGCGCGAAGAGCGGATGCGTGCGGCGATTGATTCGGGCATGTACGCCACCGATGCAGCGGTCGAGCAGGCCGTCGCGGGCGTGCCGTTCCGCGATGCCTATCGCGCAGCGGCGGCTTCGGCGAACGAGGCCGCTGAAGGACGTACGCCCGAATCCAGCCTGGCCGCGCGCGTGTCCCCGGGAGCTGCGGCCGACCTGCGCCTGGATGAGTTGCGCAAGCGCTGGAAAGTCTTGATGTCGCCGTAGGAGCGGCGTGAGTCGCGAATACGTATCTCCCAATCTTCAAATCAATGCCGCATCGTTCCAGTCGCGACTCACGTCGCTCCTACGCCGATCTACGCTGGTCTCCTCATGTCCGAATCGAAACCAATCACGCGCTACCTGGTCATGGCCATGCGCAAGCCGAGCTTCAGCGATGAGGTGATCGCGCCGCACCTCGCCTTCCTGGATGCCTTGCGTACCGAAGGCAAGCTGGAGATGACCGGCGGATTCAGCGACAAGTCCGGTGGCGCCTATGTCCTGCGAGTAGCCTCGATGGAGGAGGCGCAAGCCCTGGCGACAGCGGATCCGCTGGCGACCTCCGGTTCTTCGGCGGTCGCCGTTTACGAATGGAACACGCGCTGAGTCCATGACATGAGCCAGGCCGACTCGCCCTTCATCGAACAGACGCTGCCGCAATGGCGGCGCGCGGTCCTCAAGGTGGGCAGCAGTCTGCTGGCGGCCCAGGGCGAAGGGCTGAGTACTCGCCATGCGCTGGGCCTCGCCCGATTCGTTGCCGACAGCCTGGCCGCCGGACGCGAGGTGGTGATCGTTTCCTCGGGTGCGGTCGCCGCCGGGCGCGCGGTGATCCATCGCAAGTCCGAGAGCGGCGCGGCCATGGCCGAACGACAGGCGCTGGCGGCGCTGGGCCAGGCGCAACTGATCGGGCTCTGGCAGGGCCTGTTCGAGCGTCCGGTGGCGCAAGTGTTGCTGACCCACGACGACCTGCGCAATCGTCGCCGCTACCTCAACGCGCGCGCCACCTTGAACGAGCTGCTGGCGTTGGGCGCCTTGCCGGTGATCAACGAGAACGACACGGTTTCGGTCGATGAACTCAAGCTCGGCGACAACGACAACCTGGCCGCGGTGATCGCGGCACTGGTCGATGCCGATGCCTTGTTCATCGCCACCGATATCGATGGTTTCTACACCGCCAATCCGCGCACCCATGCCGGCGCAAAACCAATCGACGAAGTGGAGGCGCTGACCCCGGAATTTTTCGCCATGGCTGGCGATGCCGGCAGCAGCAGCGGCACCGGCGGCATGCGCACCAAGCTGGAAGCGGCGGCCAAGGCGGCGGCGGCTGGCATCGAGACCTTCCTGTTCAACGGCACCAACGCCGATGTGGTGAGCTCTCTTGCCCAAGGCCGGTTGCGCGGCACGCGTTTCCGCCCCGCGCAGAACCGCATTGCGGCACGCAAATACTGGTTGCGGAACGTGCCGCTGGAATCGGGAAGCATCATCGTCGATGCCGGTGCGGCCCGCGCGATGGGCGAGAAGGGCGCCTCGCTGCTGCCGGGCGGGGTGGTGACGGCCGAAGGGGATTTCCGGCGCGGCGACATGATCGAGGTGCGGCTGCGCGACGAACAGGGCGATCGCGGCATCGCCCGCGGGGTCAGCCAGTATTCGGCGGTGGACATCCGCCGCATCGCCCGCCGCCACTCGCGCGACATCGAGGCGGTGTTGGGCTACAACTACGGCGGGAACGTGATCCATCGCGACGATCTGGTCCTCTTGTCCCCCACGGGGATTTCCTTCGGAACGTAGGAGCGGGCCTTGCCCGCGATGCTTTTCGATGTAGGAAAGCCAGAGCATCGCGGGCAAGGCCCGCTCCTACGAATCGTCAACTGCTGCAAGAATTGGATGTTCCTGATGGATATCAAGCAACAGGCCCTGCAATGCCGCGACGCCGCGCAGCAGATCGCGCAACTGTCCACCGAAGCGAAGAACGCGTTGTTGCGGGCGATGGCCGCTTCGCTGGAAGCGGATGCCGGCGCGATCCTCGAAGCGAATGCGAAGGACATGGCCGCCGCCGAAGGCAACGGGACCACGGGGGCGATGCTGGATCGCCTCAGGCTCGACCCGTCGCGGCTCGCCGGCATCGCCGACGCCTTGCGCGAAGTCGCCGCGCTGCCGGATCCGGTCGGCCTGGTCACCCGTCGCGATACGCGTCCCAACGGCATCGACATCCAGCGCGTGCGCGTGCCGTTGGGCGTGATCGCGATGATCTACGAGGCCCGGCCCAACGTCACCGCCGATGCCGCAGCGCTGTGCCTGAAGGCCGGCAACGGAGTGATCCTGCGCGGTGGTTCCGAGGCGATCCATTCGAACACGGCCATTGCCGCTTCCCTCAAGCGTGCCCTGCGCGAAGCCGGGTTGCCGGATGCCGCCCTGACCCTGGTCGAAGACCTGCGTCGCGAAACCATGCTGGAGTTGCTGCAGCTCATCGACATCGTCGACCTGGCCATTCCGCGTGGCGGTGAAGGCCTGATCCGCTTCGTCGCCGAGCACGCACGGGTGCCGGTGATCAAGCACTACAAGGGCGTGTGCCACCTGTTCGTCGATGCTAGCGCCGATCCCGATCTGGCCTTGCGCCTGCTGGTCGATGGCAAGGTGTCGCGGCCCAGCGCCTGCAATTCATTGGAAACCCTGTTGGTCCATGCCGACATCGCCGCGCAATTCCTTCCCCGTGCCGCCCAGGTACTGTCCGCGCACAAGGTGGAGTTGCGCGGTGATCCGCGTAGTGCCGCGTTGCTGAGCGGGGCCCGGCCGGTGGAAGAAGACGATTACGCCGCTGAATTCCTCGATCTGATTCTTGCCGTGCGCGTGGTCGACAGCCTCGACGAAGCCATCGCCCATATCCGTCGTTATGGTTCGGATCACACCGAGGTCATCGCGACACGCGATGGGGCCAATGCGGAGCAATTCGTACAGTCGCTACGTTCGGCGGTGGTGATGGTCAATGCGTCGTCGCGCTTCAGCGATGGCGGCGAACTGGGGCTGGGCGCGGAAATCGGCATCTCGACCACGCGCCTGCATGCCTACGGCCCGATGGGGCTGGAAGCGTTGACGGTCGAGCGTTTCGTGGTTCGCGGTACCGGACAGACACGCAACCTGCCGTGACAAGTTGTCGTCATTCCCGCGAAGGCGGGAATCGCTCTAATAGCAAAGGCGCTGGATGACCAGCCTTCGGCTGTTGAAGAGCGATTCCCGCCTTCGCGGGAATGACGATCAAAAACGGTGTCTCGGACGTTCCCTAATTAAAGAAGATCCTGCCTACCAGCTGTCTTCCAGCATCCGCGGCTTGCTGGCCAGGTAACCGCCGAACAGCAGGACCAGTGCGCACAGGCCGAGGAAGGCGAAGGGCAAACCCCAGCCGTGGCTGTATTCGTGCAACAGGCCGAACAGCAGCGGGCCCAGGCACGACAGCGAATAGCCGACGCCCTGCATGAAGCCCGACAACGCGGCCGAGCCTCCCGGCGTGCGCGTACGCAGGTTGATCAGGGTCAGCGCCAGCGGGAACGTGCTGGGGCCCATGCCCAGCAGCGCCACCCAGAGCACCGGCCATTTCATCGGCGCCAGCAGCAGGCCGGCGAACGCCAGCGCATAGAACACGAAACAACCCAGCACGATCAGGAACGGGTTGCGCATCCTCACCGCCAGTGCCGGCATGGTCAGCGCCGAGATCAGTCCCAGGGTCGAGAACAACGCCACCATCGCGCCGCCCAACGCGGGGCTGCCGCCGGCTTCGACCAGCAGTTTCGGCAACCAGGTGAACATCGAATAGGTGATCAGCGAGGTCATGCCGAACATCAGGGCCATGCCCCAGGCGACCGGCGAGCGCCAGATGCGGCCGCCAGCGGCCGGCTCAGCCAGTTCCGGCGCCTCGTCGCCGGGCGTCACCGCGCTGTCGTGGACCTGGGCCAGCGGCGATGCGTGGCGGCGCTCGATGACCAGCAAGGTCGCCCACGGCAGCGTCGCCACGATCGCGAACAAGGCCCAGGAACCCAGCGATACCTGCCAGTTGGCCGCAGCCGCCAGCGGCACCGCGAACAGCGCGGGCAGGATGGTGCCCAGTTGCAGCACGGTGATGTACAGGGTGCTGACCGTGCCCACGCGATCGGCGAAATAGCGTTTCACCAGCGGCGGCAGCACGATGTTGCCGATGCCCATGCCGGCCAGCGCGATCGCCGAGCCGACCAGCAGGCCGGTGGTACCGCCCGCGGCCGAACGCAGCAGCAATCCGGCGGTGGCCAGCAGCATGGACAACAGCGCGGTGCGTTCCAGGCCGATGCGGTGGGCGATGCCCGGGGTCAATGCGCCGAACAGCGCGAAAGCGGCGGTCGGCATCATCCCGAACACGCCGGTCATGGTTGCGCCGAAACCGAAGGTGCGGCCCAGTTCGTCGAGCAAGGGCGTCAACGAAGTGACGGCGGTGCGCAGGTTGAACGCGGACAGCACGATGCCGACCAGCACCAGGCCACGGCCGGACCAGAGCGATCCGGAAAGAGAGGAGGAAGTGCCTTGCGGCGGAGTGGGGTTATTCATGCACGGTGATTATCGTCGATGCGGATGACGCCGATGGGGCGTGGAACGTTGCGTCTTCCGTGTGTCGCGCGGTCGCTTGCCGTGGCATCCGGCCATCTCCGTGCGCCCATGGGCGCGAGCTCTTAACGGAAATTTCGGCGATCTGGACGAAGAGCTCGCGCCCATGGGCGCTCCTACAGGGGTGGCGATTCCTTCCGGTGATCGGCGAAGAGCCACAAAAAAACCGGCACGGGGCCGGTTTTCTGGTCTTCTTGGTCGGGGAGACAGGATTCGAACCTGCGACCTCTACGTCCCGAACGTAGCGCTCTACCAGACTGAGCTACACCCCGATGAAGCCGCGTATTGTATTCAGTCGGGCCGGGGTGGGGCAAGTAGTACGTGGGTTCCCGCCTGCCTGGGCCGTTCAGCCGCTAAAATGCCGGCTCGCCCTTACTTGCCGCTGTGCGGCCGCCATCCGGGAGTTTTCGCTTGATCAAGCCGCGCACGCCGCCAGGGGTCATGGAGCTGCTGCCCCGCGACCAGATCGCCTTCCAGCGCATGCTGGACACGATCCGCCGCAACTACGAGCGTTTCGGGTTCCTGCCGGTGGAAACCCCGGTCTTCGAGCTGTCCGAGGTCTTGCTGACCAAATCCGGCGGCGAGACCGAGCGCCAGGTGTATTTCGCCCAGTCCACCGGCGCGCTGGAGAAATCCGGGAGCGAGGCGGATGGCGGGTCGAGATCCGCCCTGCCGGAGCTGGCCCTGCGTTTCGACCTGACCGTGCCGCTGGCCCGCTACGTGGCCGAGCACGAACACGAACTGGCCTTCCCGTTCCGCCGTTACCAGATCCAGCGCGTGTATCGCGGCGAGCGCGCCCAGCGCGGCCGTTTCCGCGAGTTCTACCAGTGCGACATCGACGTGGTCGGCAAGGATTCGCTGAGCATCCGCTTCGACGCCGAGATCCTGGCGGTGATCCATGCGGTGTTCTCGGAACTGGGCATCGGCGACTTCACCGTGCAGCTCAACAACCGCAAGCTGATGCGCGGCTTCTTCGAGGGCCTGGGCGTCGCCGATGGCGAGCAGCAGATGGCGGTGCTGCGCGAAGTGGACAAACTGGACAAACGCGGTGCCGACTACGTGCGCGAGACGCTGACCGGCGAAGGCTTCGGCTTGTCGGCGGAGACGGTGGAGAAGATCCTCGGATTCGTGGCCGTGCGTTCGACCAGCCATGCCGATGCGCTGGCCCGCCTCGACGCTCTGGGGCAGGGTAGCGACACCTTCAACCAGGGCGTCGCCGAACTGCGCGAGGTGCTGGAGTTGGTGCATGCGCTGGGCGTGCCGGAAAGCGATTACTGCCTCAACCTGTCGATCGCGCGCGGCCTGGATTACTACACCGGCACCGTGTGCGAAACCGTGCTCGACGATTTCTCGCAGATCGGCTCGATCTGTTCCGGCGGACGCTACGACGACCTGGCCAGCCACTACAGCAAGTCGAAGCTGCCGGGCGTAGGCATTTCCATCGGCCTGACCCGCCTGTTCTGGCAGCTGCGCGAAGCGGGCCTGGTGGCTGGCGTCGATGAAAGTTCGGTACAGGCGATGGTCGCGCTGATGGAGGAAACCCAGCTCACCGATTCGCTGGATATCGCCCGGCGCCTGCGCGCCGGCGGCATCAACACCGAAGTGCAGATGGAGCCGAAGAAACTGGGCAAGCAGTTCCAGTACGCCTCGCGCGCCGGGATCCGCTTCGTGGTCCTGGCCGGCGAGGACGAACTGGCGCGTGGCGTGGTCACGGTGAAGGACCTGGCCCGCGAGCAGCAATTCGAGGTGACGCGCGATGAGCTGGCTTCCAGCCTGCGCGTGGAGTTGGAACAGACTCGCGCGCTCGCCGGTCGCTGAGAGAGCCTGCATTCAATGAAACCGAGTATTCAATGAAACCGATCCGCCTCGATGGACAATCCCTGACCCGCGACCAATTGGTTGCGATCGCTTGTGGCGCCAGCGTCGGGCTCGACCCGGGCGCACTGAAAGCAGTGGCGCGCGCCGCCGATTTCCTCGCCGAGCAGGTGCGCCGGGAAGAGCCGATCTACGGCGTCTCCACCGGCTTCGGCAGCAACGCCGACAAGCTGCTGGGCGCGCATCCGTTGCGCGACGAACTGCCGGGCGCGCAGAAGTCCGGTCGCTCGCTGCACGAGGAGCTGCAGAACAACCTGATCATCACCCACGCCGTCTGCGTGGGCGAGCCGATGTCCGCCGAAGTGGTGCGGGCGATGCTCGGTATCCGCATCAACACCCTGCTGCGTGGCCATTCCGGTATCCGCGTGCAGACCCTGGAAGCGATGGCGGCGATGCTCAATGCCGGCATCGTGCCGGTGGTGCCGGAGCTGGGTTCGGTCGGCGCTTCCGGCGACCTGGCGCCGCTTTCGCATCTGGCGCTGGTGCTGCTCGGTGGTGGCGAAGCCTTCTACGAAGGCGAGCGCATGCCAGGTGCGCAGGCCCTGCAGCGTGCCGGGCTGACGCCGGTCAAGCTTTCCTACAAGGAAGGCCTGGCGCTGAACAACGGCACCGCGCAGATGCTGGCGATGGGCGTGCTGTCGCTGCACAAGCTGGATGCCTTGCTGGATACCGCCGATCTTGCCGCGGCGATGACCATCGATGCCTTCGCCGGCCGACTCGGCGCTTTCGCGGAAGAAGTGCACGCCTTGCGTCCGCACCCCGGACAGGTGCACGTGGCCTCGCGCCTGCGCGACCTGCTGCAGGGCTCCACCCTGGCCGATATTTCCTATCACCTGGTGCCGAAGTTCAAGCAATGGTTGCCGCACAGTTGGGACACACCGGAATCGCAGCAACTGCGTTTCGATATCGGCTGGGACTGGGTGCCCAGCGACCAGCGCCATGGACGCGAGAAGTTCTACGACCGCTTCCGCCCGTTCCGCGGCGGCAAGAAGCACCAGCCGCAGGACAGCTACTCGCTGCGCTGCATTCCGCAGGTGCATGGCGCGGTGCGCGACGCGGTGGCGCAAGCCAAGCGCGTGCTCGATATCGAATTGAATTCGGTCACCGACAATCCGTTGGTGTTCCCGGACAAGAGGGATGCGGCGCACGTGGAAGAGCAGGTGATTTCCGCCGGCCATTTCCACGGCATGCCGCTGGCCCTGGCGATGAGCTACGTGAAGGCCTCGATTCCGGTGCTGGCCTCGATCAGCGAGCGCCGGCTGAACAAGCTGGTCGACCCCGCCACCAACGACGGCCTGCCCGCGTTCCTCATCGGCAACGAAGACGGCACCGAGTCAGGCCACATGATCGTGCAGTACACCGCCGCGGCCATCGTCAACGACCTGGCCAGCCGCGCGCATCCGGCCTCGGTGTTTTCCATTCCCACCAGCGCCAACGCCGAGGACCATGTGTCGATGGGCGCGAACGAAGCGCGCCAGGTGCTGGCGATGACGCGGGACCTGGGCAAGGTGCTGGCGCTTGAGTTGTACACCGCGGCACAGGCGCTGGATTTGCGCATGGACATGATCAATGCCGCGCGCGACCTGTCGCGGCGTACCGATGCGGCGGCGTTCGCGGCGAAAGTGCAGGGTGGTCCGCATGGCGACGCAGCTGCCGACGGAGCGTTCCACAGCGAGGTCGAAGGCCTGCGCGCGGAGCTTGCGAAGGCCGATGAATTCCATCCGGGCCGTGCCGTCGCGGCGGCGCACACGGCGATCCGCACGGAGATCCCTTTCCTGGATCGTGATCGGGCGATGGATGGGGAAGTCGCCAGGGCGGTAAGCCTGGTGGAATCCGGCAGGTTGCTGGACGCGATACGTCAGGCTGGCTGAGCCTTGTAGAGCCGAGCTTGCTCGGCTGCTCTTGCCTGGATGGCAATGCAGCCGAGCAAGCTCGGCTCTACAAAACCGCGAGAAGCTAGCGATTCTGGGTTGGCGCGTACGCCTTTGCCATGCTGCGCTCACCACCAAGTAGGCCGGCATTCGGAATGTCGCGCCGCACTTTCAAGCGCAGCTAATGTCACGCCAGGACAATATTTATTTGCGTTTGCATGACTGTGCCCGCAGGCGTTTGAAATCATTCGCGATCAAAGCGTCCGCACGCAATCGCGCCCTTCCGCCTTGGCCGCGTACAAGGCCTGGTCCGCCACCTGCAGCGCCGATTCGACGCTGTTCTTCGCGGCGACGTCGACCGAATGCACGCCGATGCTGGCCGAGACCGGGATCACCAGTTCGCCGCTCACGCAGGGCCGGCGATTCAGGCTCTGCCGCAGCTCTTCGGCCACCGCGCTGGCCTGGGCCAGGTCCATGCCGGGCAGGGCGGCGATGAACTCCTCGCCGCCGAAACGCGCCAGCAGCGCGCCATGCGGGGCCAGCGCCTCGGCCATGGTGTTGGAGGTGCAGCGCAGGCAGTCGTCGCCGACCAGGTGGCCGTAGCTGTCGTTGATCTTCTTGAAATGATCCAGGTCGATCATCAGCAGCGAGATCGGATGGCGGCTGTTGCGCGCCTCCGACAGCAGGTGCTCGAAGGCCTCGCGGAAATGGGTGCGGTTGTACAGGTCGGTCAGGCCGTCGTGGCGGCTGAACTCGCTGAGCCGATGGTGCGCGTCCTCCAGCTGCCCCAGTGCGTTGCGCAGTTCCGAGGTGCGTTGTTCGACCTTGTGCTCAAGCTGGTCGCGGGCTTCGCGCACGATGCGTTCGTTCTCGTTGCGCAGGGCCGCATAGCGGTAACCCAATGCGATCGATAACAGCAGCATTTCCAGCGCGGAACCGATCTGCACGCCGTACTCGGTGACGAAGTTCTTCGGCAGCAGGTTGAAAGCGATGGCCGCGAACATGCCGGTGCCCAGCAGGAACAGGAACCACGCCAGCAGGAACAACTTGGCCGGCTTGTAGCCGCGCCGCAGGACCACGATGGTTTCCACCAGGATCCAGCCGATGCACGGGAACACCGCCGCCGATGCCAGCGGCACCACGCTGCGATAGGGCAACTGCGTGGCGGCGATGCCGAGGAGGACGAAGAAGGCGATGATCGCCAGCGCGACCCGGTCGCCGAAGCGCCAGCGCTGCTTCAGTTCCAGGAATATCCGCGCGAACTGCTGCATGCCGATCAGGGCCAGGCAGATCGACAGCGGCACCATGTGGTCGGCCAGCCACGCCGATCGCGGCCACAGGTATTCGAAGCCCAGTCCGTTGAGGGTGAACAGGACCAGGCCGAAGGCGCTGATATGGAACAGGTACCAGAAATAGCCGGGGTCGCGCAGGGTCAGCCACAGCACCAAGTTGTAGATGAAAAGCGCCAGCAGGATGCCGTAGTACAGGCCGATGGCGAACTGGGCATCGCGCGATTGCTCGATGAAGGCGGCGGGCGCGTACAGGCGCAACGGCACCTGCATCGAGCTTTCGCTCTGCACGCGGACCATCAGGTCGACGGTCGTGCCTTGCGGCACGCTCAACCAGAAATTCGGGTGCCGGTAACGGATGTTGCGCTGGTCGAAGGGCAGGTGATCGCCGCCCGAGGCGTGCACCACCCGGCCATCCGGATAGGTCGCATACAGATCGATGCGGTCGCTGAGTGCGTACTCCTGGGTCAGCAGCCACTTGTCTTCGGGGCTGTCCCGGTTGCTGACCTGCAAATGGAACCAGTAGGCGCCATCCTGGAAGCCGAAGGACGGGTTGTCGCCGGGTATCCGCTGGAAACCGCCCCCGGCCAGTCTTGCCCGGGCGGCGGCAAGATCGTCCTTGCCGGTTTCGTCGTGATGGAAGGTGGTGTACGGGGCCAGCGACACCTGCGCAGTGGATGCAGCGAGTTGCAGCGGCGTGCGCGCGAATGCGTTCGCTGCCAGCAAGGCAAGAAGGATCGATAACAGCCGAATCAGTCGACTCCGCCAACGCAGCATCCTGCTAACTCCCCAAAGTCTGTTTCCGGGTTGCGGGTCCACCACGGGGACCGGCCCCGAGTCTACTCTCGCCGGATCATGGCCCCAACGGGCTCCAGTCCGGATTCCTTTGTTACTTGAACGGAATAACCGATGGCCCGGGGACAGGTCGTCGCTCGATGCCGGCTTGACGGGCGCCGCAGGTATCGACTAATGTAATAGCACGCTAATACATTGATACAAGCCGTTCCCATGGAAATATCCCCGTGAAGATGTCCGCATGAAGCGCCGTTCCCCCGCCGATGACCGGGCCGCCTCCGCCTCGCTGCAGGCGCTGTCGCGGGCGTTGGCGTCCCTGGGCAAGCCCGAGGACGTGCGCGCCTTCCTGCAGGACCTGTGCACCCCCGCCGAACTGGAAGCCATGGCCGATCGCTGGCGGGTGGTGCCCTTGCTGCTCAAGGGCGTGCCTTACCGTGAAATCCACGACCTGACCGAGGTCAGCGTCACCACCATCGGGCGCGTGGCGCGCACGCTGGAGAGCGGTACTGGCGGTTACGCATCGGCATTGCGCCGCCAGCAGTCCCGTCCTGCCGCCGCTTCCCACTGAGTCCGCCCGAATGAGTCCTTCAGTCGCCCCTGCGACGCGCGATCGCCTGCGCATCGCTATCCAGAAAAGCGGGCGCCTCGCCGAGCCCGCCCGTGCGCTGCTGGCAGCCTGTGGCCTGAGCTGGCGCGAAAGCCGCGACAAGCTGTTCTGTTACGGCGAATCGTTGCCGGTCGATCTGCTGCTGGTGCGCGACGACGACATCCCCGGCCTGATCGCCGACGGGGTCTGCGATTTCGGCGTGGTCGGGCGCAACGAACTCAATGAACAGGCCGCCGCCCGCGCCAGTTTCGGCCTGTCCGACGCCTATGCGGAAGTCCGCGCACTGGGCTTCGGCAATTGCAGGCTGATGCTGGCGGTGCCGGAAACCTGGGAATGGACCGGCGCCTCGCAATTGCACGACATGCGCATCGCCACCAGCTATCCGGCGATCCTGGCCGGCTGGCTGGAGAAGCAGGGCGTGCGCGCCAGCGTGGTCGAATTGTCCGGCTCGGTGGAAATAGCGCCGAAACTCGGCACCGCCGACCTGATCTGCGACCTGGTATCCAGCGGCGCCACGCTGCTGGCCAACCAACTCAAGCCGGTGGAAACGCTGCTGGAAAGCGAAGCCGTGCTGGCCGGTCCGACGCGTGCGCTCGAGGACCAGCGCGCCGATCTGGCCGCGATGCTGCTGCGGCGGATGGACGGCGTGCTCAAGCTCAAGGACAGCAAGCTGCTGATGTTCCGCGCAGAACCCGCCACCGTGCCCGCGTTGCTGCGACTGCTGCCCGATGCGGATCCGCCGACCTACCTGGCGGCCGAGAACGGTGGCCCGCTGTCGCTGCAGACCATGTGCCACGGCCTGGTGACCTGGCAACGACTGGAGGAGCTGGAGCGTGCCGGTGCCCAGGGCCTGATGGTGCTGTCGGTGGAAAGGTCGCTGGCATGAACCGGCTGGACTGGCCGTCGCTGGATGCCGAAGCGCGCCGCGTCGCGTTGCTGCGCCCGGTGCAGCAAGTCGCCGCGGAAACACGCGACGCGGTGGCTGCGCTGCTTGAAGACGTGCGCGAGCGCGGCGATGCGGCTCTGCGCGAAATCACCGCGCGTTTCGACAAGGTCGCGCTGGAAGGTTTCGAGGTCGGCGAGGAGGAATTCGCGGCCGCCGAAGCCGCGGTTTCCGATGAGCTGAAAGCCGCCATGGGCCAGGCCGCGCAGCGCATCGAGGCCTTCCACAAAGCCGGCATCGCCCAGCCGTACGCGGTGGAAACCGCACCGGGCGTGATCTGCGAACGGATCCTGCGCCCGATACGCCGGGTCGGCCTGTACGTGCCGGCCGGCACCGCGCCGTTGCCTTCCACCGCGCTGATGCTGGGCATCCCCGCACGGCTCGCGGGTTGCCCGGAAGTGCTGCTGTGCACGCCGCCGCGCAAGGACGGCAGCGCCGATCCGGCGGTGCTGGTCGCGGCAGGAATGACCGGCGTGTCGCGCGTGCTCAAACTCGGCGGCGCCCAGGCCATCGCGGCGATGGCTTTCGGCACAGGTTCGATCGGCAAGTGCGACAAGCTCTTCGGACCCGGCAACAGCTATGTCACCGAAGCCAAGCAGCAGGTCGCGCGCGCCGGCGTGGTCGCCATCGACATGCCGGCCGGTCCATCGGAAGTGCTGGTCATCGCCGATGGCGGCGCGGATCCCGCCTTCGTCGCGGCGGACCTGCTTTCACAGGCCGAACATGGGCCCGATTCGCAGGTATTGCTGCTTTCGGACGATGCGGGGTTGCTGGCCGCGGTCGAACGGCAGATCGAATTGCAACTTGCACGACTGCCGCGCGCGGACATCGCCCGTATCGCATTGTCGGCCTCGCGCCTGGTCAAGGTGGAATCGCTGGAGCAGGCCTTCGCCATCAGCAACGATTACGCGCCGGAACACCTGATCCTGGCCCTGCGCGAACCGCGCGCCTGGCTGGACCAGGTCCAGGCTGCGGGTTCGGTGTTCCTTGGCGACTTCACGCCCGAAGCCCTGGGCGATTACTGCAGCGGCACCAACCACGTGCTGCCCACCAGCGGCGCGGCGGCGGCCTACAGCGGGGTCAACGTGTCCAGTTTCCAGAATTCCGTCAGCGTGCAGTCCGCTTCGCTTGCGGGCATCGCCGGCATCGGCGCTTGCGCAGTGATCCTGGCCACGGCGGAAGGACTGGAAGCGCACGCCAATGCGGTCAGGTTGCGCATGCAGGAGGTCGCGGCATGAGCGACCTGCTTGCCCTGGTGCGCGAGGACCTGCGTGGTTTCGCCGGGTACAAGTCCGCGCGCAGCGAAGCATTGCAGGGCGACGTGTGGTTGAACGCGAACGAATCGGCATGGCCCAATCCGGCCGATACCACCGCCAGCTGCCGTCGCTATCCCGACCCGCAACCCGTCGCCCTGCGCAGCGCGCTGGCTGCGCTCTATGCTTGCGATACATCGCAGCTGTTGGTCGGGCGGGGTAGCGACGAAGCCATCGACCTGCTGGTGCGCGCATTGTGCAATCCGGGCAAGGATGCGGTGGTCGTTACTCCGCCGGTATTCGGCATGTATGCGGTTAGCGCGCGATTGCAGAATGCACCGGTCATCGAGGTGCCTTTGCAGGAAGCTGCCGATGGCCTTGAGCCCGATCTCGATGCCATCGCCAGGGCGGCGATCGAGGCGCGCGCGAAGCTCGTCTTCCTTTGCTCGCCCTCCAACCCGGCGGGGTCCGCGATTCCGCTCGCCGACATCGGGCGACTGGCGCAGCGGCTGGAAGGTGTCGCGCTGGTGGTGGTGGATGAAGCCTATGGGGAGTTCTCCGACATCCCGTCCGCAACCGCGCTGCTGCCTGATCACTCCAACATCGTCGTCCTGCGGACCCTGTCCAAGGCCCACGCGCTGGCCGCCGCGCGCATCGGTGTGGCGATGGCCGACGCGTCGCTGATCGAAGTCCTGCGTCGTTGCCAGGCGCCTTATCCGGTGCCGACGCCTTGCGCGGAACTGGCGTTGGCGGGATTGGCGCCGGAAGCGTTGGCAGAAACCGCGAGGAGGGTCGCGCTGGTCCGGTCCGAACGGACCCGGTTGCAGGCGGCGCTCGCCGCATTGCCGGACGTACTGCGTGTATATCCGTCGCAGGGCAATTACCTGCTGGTCAGATTCCACGATGCCGAATCCGCGTTCCGTTCGCTGCTGGCGGCAGGCGTCGTGGTTCGCGACCAGCGGGCAGCCCCACAGCTTGGCGATGCGTTGCGCATCACGATCGGTTCGCCGGAGCAGAACGATCGGGTGGTTTCCGCGTTGCGCCTGCAGGAGGCCGCCGCATGACCCCGATCCTGTTCATCGACCGCGACGGTACCCTGATCGAGGAACCGTCCGACTTCCAGATCGATGCCTACGAGAAAATACGCTTCGTGAAGGACGTGGTGCCGGCATTGCTGAAGCTGCGCGACGCCGGCTACCAATTCGTGATCGTCAGCAACCAGGACGGCCTGGGCAGCGAGGGCTATCCGCGCGGATCCTTCGATGGTCCGAACAATCTGATGCTGCAGGTCTTCGAGAGCCAGGGCGTCGTGTTCCGCGATGTATTGATCGATTGCAGCTGGCCAAGCGACAACGCGCCCACGCGCAAGCCCGCGATCGGCCTGGTGGTTCCGTACCTGCAGGACCGCGGCATCGACTGGCCGCGTTCGGCGATGGTCGGCGACCGCGACACCGATATCGCCTTCGCCGACAACCTGCGCATCCGCGGCTTCAAGCTGAAAAGCGCCCAGTTCGGCGGCGAGTGGGACTGGATGGGCATCGCCCATGAACTGGCCGATGCGCCGCGCCGCGCCGCGGTCGAACGCAACACGAAGGAAACAAGGATCCGTGTCGAAGTCGACCTGGATCGCATCGCCGAACCCGCCATCGCCACCGGTCTTCCGTTCTTCGACCACATGCTGGAACAGATCGGCAAGCATGGCGGCTTCGCGCTGGACATCCGCACCGACGGCGACCTGCACATCGACGAGCACCACACCGTCGAGGACACCGGACTCGCTCTGGGGCAGGCCTTGAAGGAAGCGCTGGGTAACAAGCGCGGGATCGGCCGCTATGGATTCACCCTGCCGATGGATGAAACGCTTGCCAGTGCGGCGCTGGATTTCAGCGGGCGCCCGTACTTCGTGTTCTCCGGTGAATTCAAGCGCGAGCGTGTCGGCGATCTGCCGACGGAACTGGTCCCGCATTTCTTCCGTTCCGTATGCGATGCGTCCGGCCTCAACCTGAACCTGCAGGTGCAGGGCGACAACGATCACCACAAGGTCGAGGCCTGCTTCAAGTCCTTCGCCCGCGCACTGCGCCAGGCGATCAAGCGTGAAGGCGCCGAGTTGCCCAGCACCAAGGGTGCGCTCTGATGAAAGTGGCTTTGGTGGATGCGGGTGGGGCGAACCTGGGTTCGGTGCGGTTCGCACTGCAGCGCCTGGGCGTGGAAGCCACACTGACCGGCGATGCGCAGGTGATCCGCACAGCCGATCGCGTGATCCTGCCCGGGGTCAGCACCGCCGGCACGGTGATGCGCCGGCTGCGCGAACTGGACCTAGTGGAAACGCTGCGCAACCTGGACAAACCGCTGCTGGGGGTCTGCATCGGCATGCAGCTGCTGTTCGAAGGCTCCGACGAGGGCGACGTGGAATGCCTCGGCCTGTTGCCGGGCCGGGTAGCCAAACTGCCCGCCGGCCCGGGCATCCGTGTTCCGCACATGGGCTGGAACACGTTGCTGCCGGTGCGCAGCAATTCGCTGTCCGCGGGTATCGGTGGCGACGATCGCGCCTACTTCGTGCACAGCTACGCCGCGCCGGTGACGCCCGATTGCGTGTTTTCCTGCGAGCACGGCGCTGCCTTCGCGGCGGTCGTGCAACGCGGCAACGTGGCCGGCGCGCAGTTCCATCCGGAACGCTCGGCCGGGACCGGCGCGCGGTTGCTGCGCAATTTCCTCGAACAGGGGCTGGCATGAGCGGCTTCACCGTCTATCCCGCCATCGACGTGCGCGAAGGGCGCGTGGTCCGGCTCGCGCAGGGCGACTATGCGCGGCAAACCAGTTATGAGCGCGATCCTCTCGAGACCGCGCGCCGGTATGCAGATCAAGGCGCTACCTGGCTGCATCTCGTCGATCTGGATGCCGCGCGTGCCGGTGGCTACACCCTGGCACCACTGCTGAGCGAGATCCGTGCCTTCACCGGTTTGCGGGTGCAGACCGGAGGCGGCGTGCGTGAGCGCGACGATGTCGTGCGGATCCTCGCCGCAGGCGCCGCGCGCGTGGTCATCGGTTCGCTGGCGGTGAAGGATCCGGAACGGGTATTGGGATGGGTCGACGAATTCGGCGTCGATCGCATCACCGTGGCGCTGGATAGCCGGCAGGATGAGGCCGGCCGCTGGCGCCTGCCAGTGCATGGTTGGACCGAGACCGCCGCGTCGACGCTGGATGAACTCGCCGTGCGCTATGCCGACGCCGGCCTGGAACACCTGTTGAGCACCGATATCGCGCGTGATGGCATGTTGTCCGGCCCGAACGGCGACCTGTACGCGCATCTGCGGGCCATCGCCCCAGGCTTGCAGGTGCAGGCATCCGGTGGCGTCCGTGACGTGGCCGACGTTGCCGCGGCGAAGGCTCAGGGTTGCGCCGGCATCGTGCTCGGCCGCGCACTGCTGGAAGGGAAGCTGGAGCTGGAAGAGGCCCTGGCATGCTGAGCCGGCGCATCATTCCCTGCCTGGACGTGCGCGATGGCCGCGTGGTCAAGGGCGTGCGTTTCCGCGACCATGTGGACGTGGGCGATATCGCGGAGCTGGCATTGCGCTATCGCGACGAGGGCGCCGATGAACTGGTGTTCTACGATATCGGCGCCAGTCCGGAAGGCCGCTCCGTCGACCATGCCTGGGTGGAACGCGTTTCCAGCCTGCTCGACATCCCGTTCTGCGTGGCCGGCGGCATCCGCGACGTGGCGACCGCGCGCGCGGTGCTGCATGCGGGCGCGGACAAGATCTCGGTCAACAGTCCGGCGCTGGAACGGCCTGCGTTGATCTGCGAACTGGCCAATGCCTTCGGCGTGCAGTGCATCGTGGTCGGCATCGATTCGATCCGCGAAGCCGACGGCGAATGGCGGGTGCGCAGCAATACCGGCGATCCTTCGAAGACGAGGGCGCTGCCATTACGCACTCTGGACTGGCTGGTCGAGGCGCAACGGCTGGGTGCCGGCGAAATCGTGTTGAACTGCATGGACAGCGATGGGGTGCGTCGTGGTTACGACCTCGCCCAGTTGCAGGAGGCGAGGACGCTTTGCGAAGTGCCGCTGGTGGCTTCCGGGGGAGCGGGAGAAATGCAGCATTTCGCCGCCGTTTTCCGTGACGCCGATGTAGACGGGGCACTGGCTGCCAGCGTTTTCCACAGCGGCGCCATCGCCATTCCCGCGCTCAAGCGCTATTTGCGTTCGCAACAGATCGAGGTGCGCGATGCCGGATGAGTTCGGAAATCTGGACTGGGAGAAAGGCGATGGTCTGCTGCCCGTGATCGTCCAGGACGCCGCCAACCTGCGCGTGCTGATGCTCGGCTACATGAACGCCGAGGCGCTGGCGGCGACGCGGGCCAGCGGTTTGGTCACTTTCTACAGCCGCAGCAAGCAGCGTTTGTGGAAAAAGGGCGAGACTTCCGGCCACGTGCTGGAACTGGTGTCGGTAGAGGCGGACTGCGACAACGACACGTTGCTGGTGCTGGCCCGCCCGCAGGGACCGACCTGCCATCTGCAGCGTGCGAGCTGTTTTCCCGATGCACCCGGCGACTTCCTGGCCGACCTCGATGCGCTGGTCGCGCAACGCGAGCGCGAGCGTCCTGCCGGCAGCTACACGACCGGGTTGTTCGCGGGCGGCGTGCGCCGGATCGCACAGAAGGTGGGCGAGGAGGGCGTGGAAACCGCATTGGCCGCGGTCGCGCAGGACGATGAGGCATTACTGGGAGAAGCTTCGGACCTGTTGTTCCACATGATCGTGCTGCTGCGCGCGCGCGGGCTTTCCCTGCGTGACGTCGCAGGGGTGCTGGAGCAGCGGCACCGCAAATAGGCCGCGCGTAGGAGCGACGTAAGTCGCGATGGGAATCTCAGGGGAATGGGTTTCGCGACTTACGTCGCTCCTACGCGCGCGCGCGTCGCCGGATCGGGCCATAATCCGCGCGACGCCACCGGGAGCCGTCCATGCGCCTGCTCGTATCCATCGCCTTGTCGCTGCTGGCCGCGCCAGTGTTCGCGAAACCTGCGCCATGCGACGGAGGCATGGTCTGGGAAGACGCCAACGGCAACGGCACCCACGACCCCGACGAACGTCCACTGGCGGGTATCAAGGTTTCCGATGGCGCGGAACTGGCGCTGACCGATGGAACTGGCAGGTACCGGCTGCCCATGGTCGATGGACGCACAATGTTCGTGATCAAGCCGGCGCAATACGATCTTCCCGAACGCAAGGACGGCTTGCCTGATTTCTGGAACAACATCCGCAGCGAGGCCGGTCCCGCGCTGAAATACGGCGGTATTCCCGCGGCCTTTCACGGATGCGGGGATTTCGGTCTGCTGCCGAAGCCGGCTGCTGCGGGGAACGCGACTCCACTCGACGTGCTGGTGTTCTCCGACACCCAGACCAAGAGCCGGGCCGACATCGATTACTACAAGCGCGACATCGTCGAGCCGCTGGCAGGCAAGCACCAGGCCACGCTCGGTCTTACCCTCGGCGATGTAGTCAACGACGATCTCTCGCTCTATCCGCAGCTCAACCAGGTCACGCGGATGCTGCAGGTGCCGTGGCTGCACATCGCCGGCAACCACGATCTCGACTTCGATGCGGCCGGCGACGAGGATTCGCTGCTGACCTACCGCAATACCTATGGCCCCGATACTTTCGCCTGGGAGGAAACCCAGGCGGTGTTCATCGGCATGGATGATGTGGTTTACATGCCCGGCAAGAAGCCGGCCTACATCGGCGGACTGCGCGAGGACCAGTTCGCCTTCCTCGAAGCCTATCTGCCGACGATACCGAAGGACCGGTTGCTGGTGGTCGGCGTGCATATCCCGTTCTTCGACGCGGATCCCGGGCGTGAAACCTTCCGCCACGCCGACCGTGCACGGCTGTTCGCCTTGCTGAAGGATTTTCCGCACGTGTTGCTGCTCAGCGGCCACAGCCACACCCAGCAGCACGTGTACCACGGCGCCGGCAGCGACTGGCATGGGGCCGCGCCGCTGCACGAATACAACGTCGGCGCCGCCTGCGGGGCGTTCTGGTCGGGGGTGAAGGACGCGCAGGGCATCCCCGACGCGACCATGGCCGACGGTACGCCCAATGGCTACGCCAGCCTGCAGGTGCGCGCTGGCGGTGAATATTCGTTGGCCTGGCATCCGGCGCGGGATCCGGAGCGTGCGATGTCGCTGCATGCACCCAAGGCGCTGCGGAAGGGCGCATATCCCGCGTTTGCGGTCTACGCCAACGTGTTCATGGGCCAGGACGACAGCAAGGTGGAATATCGCGTCGATGCAGGCCGATGGAAACCGATGGTGCTCGTGCGCCAGCCTGATCCGGCTTTGCTTGCAGAAAACACGAAGGACGATGCCGCCGACGCATTGCGTGGCTACGATCGTTCGCCCGAGGCGGAGCCTTCGCAGCACCTGTGGCGTGGTGCCTTGCCTACCGATCTGGCGGTGGGCGAACATCGGGTCGAGGTGCGCGCAAACGATCGATGGCGTGGCGAACAGACCGCCGCCACCGTGTATCGACTGCAGGAAGCTGCGGAGTAGGGCCATGCCCGTGCCTGACGACTTGCCCATCAAGCACTTCAAGGACCAGAAGGCCTGGGAGAAATGGCTGGTGGCGAATGCGGACGGGAAGGGCATCTGGCTGCAGATCGCCAAGAAGGATTCCGGAATCGCTTCGGTGAACTATGCCGAAGCGCTGGAGGTCGCGCTCTGCCACGGCTGGATCGACGGGCAGAAGCGTGGGCATGACGAACAGTTCTTCCTGCAGCGCTTCACCCCGCGTCGTCCACGCAGCCTGTGGTCGAAGATCAATATCGCCCATGTGGAGCGCTTGATCGCCGCAGGGCGCATGCAGGCCAATGGCCTGCGCGAGATCGAGGCGGCCAGGGCCGATGGACGCTGGGACGCCGCGTATCAAAGCTTCTCCGGCATGGAAGTGCCTGTCGAACTCGTCGAAGCGCTGGAGAAGAACAGGAAGGCCAAGGCGTTCTTCGATCGGCTCGACAAGACCAACCGCTACGCGTTCTGCTGGCGCGTGCACACCGCGAAGAAAGCGGAGACGCGCATGGCGCGTGCGCGGAAATTCGTGGAGATGCTCGCCAGGGGCGAGAAAATACACTGATCCGGGAGAATCAGCTTTCCCGTGTCTTCTGAGCGCGCACGCTCAACCACGCGCCCAGCAGCAACAGTGCGATCGCCACCGCCTGCGACCAGTGCGGCGCGGCGCGGCCGGCCAGTACCAGCAACAGCGTGGACAGCAGCGGCGCGAGATAGGACAGGCTGCCCAGCAGCGCGATGTCGCCGTGCTTGGTGCCGTGGTCCCACAACAGGAAAGCCGCGCCAACCGGACCCAGACCCATCAGTGCCAACGCACCCCATTGCAGGGCGCTCGGCTGCACGCTCTGCTCGAAAGCCAGGTGCGCCATCGCCCCGAACATGGCGACCAATGCGCATGCCACCGTGATCGCTGCGCTCGGCACCGCGGCATGGCGGCGATTGAGCACCGAATACGCCGCCCAGATCACCGCTGCGCTCAAGGCCGCCAGGTAGCCGGGCAGGTAACGCGGCTGGATCTCGATGCCGCTGCCGCGGGTGACCAGGACGATGGCCGCGACCAGTCCCAGCAGGGTTCCGGCGACCTGCGCGCCGCGCACGCGCACGCCGGGCAACAGGCCGGCGAACAGCACGATCAGCAATGGCCACATGTAATTGAGCAGGTTGGCTTCCACCGCGGGCGCGCGCTTGAGGGCGATGAAATACAGCGCGTGGTAACCGAACAGGGCGGCAGTAGTCAGCGCCAAGGCGGATAACGGCTGATGCAGTTCGCGCCAGCCGTGCCGGCCGTGAAGAACCGTGCGCGCGAATCCGAACAGCGCCGCGAAGCCGAAACCGATCGCCAGCACCTCGAAGGGCGGCAGGCCTTCGGTCGCGGTGGTCAGCAGCGCCAGCGACGACCACAGCAGGATCGCCAGCAACCCGCTGAGGGTCGCGGTCTTGGTCGTCATGGTCGTTGCGCGCTCAGTCGGGCAACTGGATGTCGGCGAAGCTGTCCACGCGCCGATGACCGTGCGCGGCCTCGCCCTCGCGAGGCTGCGGATAATCCTCGCGGCGATCGACCAGCACGGTCTGCAGCCCGGCCACGCGCGCCGCGTCCAGTTCTTCCACCACGTCCGACAGGAACAGGAGCGCCGACGGTTCGATCCCCACTTGTTCCGCGATCCGTGCATAGCTCCCGGCCTCGCGCTTGCCGCCGATCTCGGTGTCGAACCAGCCGGAAATCAACGGGCCGAGGTCGCCGGCATCGCTGTGGCCGAAGAACAGCTGCTGGGCCGGCACCGAGCCGGAGGAATACACGTACAGCGGCATCCCCGATTCGTGCCATCGGCGCAGCGCCGGCGCGGCATCGGGATAGATATGCGCGGTGAAATCGGCGTCGTGGTAGCCCGCCTTCCAGATCATTCCCTGCAAGGCCTTCAACGCGGTGTGCTTGCGGTCCTGGTCGATCCAGCCCTGCAGGGTCTCCACGATCATCTCGTCCTTGCACATGCTGCCGTGCTCGATGGCCACTTCATCCAGCCAGCGCCGCACTTCCGGATCATCGCTATGCGCCGCAACGAAGCCGGGCAGGGCGCGGCGCGCATACGGAAACAGCACGTCCTTGACGAAGGAGATGCTGCTGGTGGTGCCTTCGATGTCGGTGAGGATGGCGCGGGGAGTGGGCATGGGTCAGTGGTCGGGATTGGAGATGGGGTTCGCAAGTCCGGTCTTGCTAGTACTCGTCATTCCCGCCTGCGCGGGGTTCTTAACAGCCGAATGGCTGGTCATGACGAAGTCACGTCGCTGCCGTAGGCTGCGTCAGGCCGTGATAGCGCGGGAACTTCTTCGCGATGTCCTCGCCAGTGAAATGGCCGACCCAGCCGTCCGGCTCGGTGAAGAAGCGGATGGCGATGAAGCTGGGCTCGTCGCCCATGTCGAACCAGTGCAGGGTGCTGTCGGGCACGGCGATCAGGTCGTCCTGCACGCATTCCACCTCGTAGACCTTGCCCTTGACGTGCAGGGTGAACAATCCCGAGCCGGCGACGAAGAAGCGCACTTCGTCTTCCTTGTGGTAATGCTCGTCGAGGAACTTGGCGCGCATGGCCTCGCGCTGCGGGTTGTCCGGCGCGATGCTGACCACGTCCACGGTCTTGAAGCCGTGTTCGGCGACCAGTCGGTCGATGTCGCTCCTGTAGGCCGCCATCACTTCCTCGGGGCTGGCGCCCGGCGCGAGCGGATGCGAGGCCTTCCAGCGCTCGAAGGTCACGCCGATCTTCTGCAGTTCGGTGGCGATGAAATCGGGATCGAAGCTGGCGAACTCGGGGGTATCCGGGTTGTTTTCGTCGAAGATGCGCAGACGGCTCATGGCGGGGGCTCGAGTGTCGTGGAAGGAGAAAGGGTAGCAAACACAGGATGGAAACTCGTGACTGTAGGAGCGGCCCTTGGCCGCGATGCTTTCGCGCGGTTTACAGGTCCGAGCCTGCTCGGACCTGTAAAAACCAGAGCATCGCGGCCAAGGGCCGCTCCTACGAAGCGGGGCAAAAGCATCGCAGGCAAGGCCTGCTCCTACAAAGACACGGTCAACCGCGGCAGCCCAGCTTGCGCAGCTCCAGTTCGCAATGGAACAGGAACTCGAACGCTTCCAGGTGCCGGCGCGCCTCGGCCATGTCGCGGCCCCAGGCGTACAGACCGTGGCCGTCGATCAGGTAGCCCCACAGTTTCTGCCGGTCGAGCAGGGCATCGACCTGCGCGGCCAGCGTGTGCATGTCCTGGGTGTTGGCGAGCACCGGCACGTCCATGCTGTCGTCGTGGGTGCTGTTGCCGTGGAAGGCCTTCTGCAGTTCGTAGCCTTCCAGGCGGAGGTGGCCGGCGCCGGCGTACAGGCGCGAGGCGATGGTCTGCACCGGCGAATGGGTGTGCAGCACGCAGCCGATTTCCGGGAAGCGCCGGTACAGCTGGGTATGCAGCAGGGTTTCCGCGGAAGGACGATGCTCGGTGGCCACGCCCTTGCCATCGAAATCGACCACCATGATGTCGTCGGCCGTCAGCCGGCCCTTGTCGCGCCCGGAGACGGTGATGGCCGCGTGGCGGTCGTCCAGGCGCTCGGAGAAATTGCTGCTGGTCGCCGGCGTCCATCCGGCCTGCGCCAGTTCGCGCACGTTGGCGATGATTTCCTGCGCGAGTTGCTGCAGGCGGACCGGGTCGTAAGGCAATGCGTTCATGCGCCGAGTTTACAAAACCCGGGTGACAAACGAAAACGGCGCGGAATCCCGCGCCGTTTCCCTGTTGCATCGCGAGCCGGTCGTCAGGCTTGCGGACCTTCGTGGAACGGCGGTTCCGGCTCCAGCCTGTCGGCGGCCGCGGCCTGATGGGCCACACTTCCAGGCGCAAGCTCGCTCTTTCGATAGCCGTAGACCGCATACACCACGGCACCGATGGCCGCCCAGATGAAGAACAGGCTGATGGTGTACATGGACAGGTTGAGGAACAGCAGGATGCAGCCGGCGATCGCCAGCGGGCACACCAGCCATACCAGCGGGGTGCGGAACGGACGCGGACGGTTGGGCTGGGTCTTGCGCAGCACCAACACACCTATCGACACCATCATGAACGCGAACAGCGTGCCCGAGTTTGAGATGTCGGCCAGGATGCCCACCGGGAACAGCGCCGCGAACAGCGAGACGAACACGCCAGTGATGATGGTGACTACGTGCGGGGTGTGGAAGCGCGGGTGCACCTTCGACAGGATTCCCGGCAGCAGGCCATCGCGCGACATGGTGAAGAAAATGCGGGTCTGGCCATAGATCATCATCAGGATGACCGAAGGCAGCGCAAGAGCCGCAGCAATGCCGATCGCATTGCCCCATTTGGCAAAACCAAGCATGCGCAGCACATGGGCCAAGGGCTCGTTGCTGCAAACCAGCGCTTCACTGCCTTTACAGGCGGCCGCCAGCTCCGGCGTGCCCGGATGCAGGGCCATTCCGTTCGCGCCCATCATCGGCTGGGCGCCATTGGCGCCCACTGCGCCGTAGCTCACCAGCATGTAGAAGATCGTGCACACGGCCAATGAAGCGATCAGGCCAATCGGGATGTTGCGGTTGGGATTCTTGGTTTCCTCGGCGGCGGTGGAGACTGCATCGAAACCCACGTAGGCGAAGAAGATGGAGGCGGCTGCACCCAGTACGCCAATCCCACCCAATGGGCTGCCCCAGCCGGTCGGGAAGAACGGCTGGAAGTTGACGTCTTTCGCTGCGGGAACGGCGATGAAGATGAAAGCGGTCAAGGCGGTAACCTTGATCAGCACCAATACCGCGTTGACCTTGGCTGACTTCGACGTGCCGATCACCAGCAGGAAGGTCACCAGCAGCGAAATCAGGAAGGCCAGCAGGTTGAAAGTGCCGCCTGCGTAGGGGCCGGTGCGCAATGCTTCGGGTATCTGGTAGCCAGCACTGAGCAGCAGGCCGTTCATGTAGCCCGACCAGCCCACCGCCACGGCACCGGCAGCCACTGCATATTCGAGTACCAGCGCCCAGCCCACGGTCCAGGCCAGCGCTTCGCCCATGACCGCATAGGTGTAGGTATAGGCGGAGCCGGAAACCGGGACCATCGCGGCCAGTTCGGAATAGGCCAGCGCAGCGAGGCCGCAGACCACGGCAGCGATCACGAACGCCACCATCATCGCCGGCCCGGCCTTCTGGCCCGCTTCGGCGGTCAACACGAAAATACCGGTGCCGATAATGGCGCCGACGCCCAGCATGGTCAGTTGGAAGGCGCCTAACTGTCGCTTCAGCGACTTTTTCTCGGCGGTGGCAAGGATCTGATCGAGCGGTTTTACACGCCAAGATGACATTCGGTGATTCCCCAGTGCCGTTGATCTGTGAGCCGGACCGGCCACGGATGGCCGGCGCGGGGTTGCCGAACCTTACCTGTCATACCAAAGTCGCACAAGGCGCGGCGACTTCGCCAGCGCCGATAATGCGACCCTGAACAGGCAGCCAGGAAAACATCGATGGATGATCGGAATCGGGCAGGGCCCGTGGCATTGGCCGCGCAGCTGGTGTACTACCGGATACGCTGGCCGGGGGAATCCGCGGTGGTGGAGGATTTCCTGGCCTTGCTGGACGATCCGCTTGATCCGTTCGTGCGCGAGCGGCTCGCGGGCCATTTCACCAGCGGCGTATGGCTGGTCAGCGCCGACGGCGCACGGGTGCTGATGACCCATCACCGCAAGCTGGAGCGCTGGCTGCAGCTGGGCGGGCATGCCGACGGCGACACCGACATGGCCAGGGTGGCGTTGAAGGAAGCACAGGAGGAATCCGGTTTGCCCGGTTTGTCGGTCGAGGGGGATTCCATCTTCGACCTCGACCGGCACTGGATCCCCGAGCGGAAAGGCGTGCCGGGGCACTGGCATTACGACGTGCGTTACGTGGTGCGTGCAGGCGCCGACGAGGACTACGTGGTCAGCGACGAATCGCACGACCTGGCCTGGCGGCCGATCGCCGGTATGGCCGATGATCCGGACGAGTCGCTGAGCCGCATGGCGCGGAAATGGCTGGGAATGAGGTAGCGATGCAGAGCGACGTAGGAGCGACGTAAGTCGCGAAACCGGGATGACACGTTGTCGGCGACTTCGCGACTTACGTCGCTCCTACGCGCATGATATTGGTCAATACAGGACGCGGGTCCGCAGCGTCCCCGGGATCGCCGCCAGCGCCTCCCTCAGGTCCACGGCCTGCACGTCGGTCGCCGACACGTCGATGACCACGTAGCCGACCTTGGCGTCGGTGCGCAGGAACTGGCCGTCGATGTTGATGCTGTGCTTGCCGAAGATCTCGTTGACCTGCGACAGCACGCCCGGCACGTTGCGGTGGATGTGCAGCAGGCGGTGGCTGGCGGCGTGTTCCGGCAAGGTCACTTCGGGGAAATTGACCGCCGACAGGGTCGAACCGTTGTCGCTGTAGCGCACCAGCTTGGCCGCGACCTCTATCCCGATGTTGTCCTGCGCCTCCAGCGTGCTGCCGCCCACATGCGGGGTCAGGATCACGTTGTCGTGGCCGGCCAGCGGCGAGACGAAGGCGTCGCCGTTGCCCTTGGGCTCCACCGGGAACACATCGACGGCCGCGCCGCCGACCTGGCCCGATTCCAGTGCTGCGGCCAGCGCGTCGATGTCGACCACCGTACCGCGGGCGGCATTGATCAGGTGCGCGCCGCGCTTCATCTTCGCGATCTGCTTCGCGCCGAACATGTCCCTGGTCGCCGGTGTTTCCGGCACGTGCAGGGTGACCACGTCCGAGCGCGCCAGCAGATCGTCCAGGTTCAGCGCCGAGCGCGCGTTGCCCAGCGACAGCTTGGTTTCGATGTCGTGGAAGACCACGTTCATGCCGATGGCCTCGGCCAGCACCCCGACCTGGGTGCCGATATGGCCGTAGCCGATGATGCCCAGGGTCTTGCCGCGGACTTCATGGCTGCCGGCGGCGGATTTCGACCAGCCGCCGCGGTGGCATTCGGCGCTTTTCTGCGGAACGCCGCGCATCAGCATGATCGCCTCGGCGATGACCAGTTCGGCCACGCTGCGGGTGTTGGAATAGGGCGCGTTGAACACCGGGATGCCGGCCAGCTCGGCCGCGTCCGTGTCCACCTGGTTGGTGCCGATGCAGAAGCAGCCGATCGCCATCAGCCGGCGCGCGTGCGCGAGCACCTCGGGGGTGAGCTGGGTGCGCGAACGGATGCCGATGATGTGGGCGTCGGCGATGCGCGCTTTCAGTTCGTCCTCGGGCAGCGACTTGGCATGCGCCTCGATCTGCGAATAGCCGGCCGCATGGAAGGTGTCGATGGCGGTCTGGCTGAGGCCTTCCAGCAGCAGGATGCGGATGTCCTGCTTGGGGTACGAGGTCTTCTTCTTCGACATGCGGGCGGCGGGACGTTGAGTGGCGGGACAGTCACTATGCCAGATGGGGCGGGGGTTTGCTGCGGTGCGGCAGATGGTTTTCCGGTCTGCCAGCAGCAGTAAAAATGGTTTCAACCGCAACCACAAAACGGTTTCTGGACGCACCGCAACATCGCTGGCACGCTGGCTGCCCCCAACCGGATCGTTACCGATGAGCAGCCCGCATCTCGACACCCTGTTGCAAGCCGTGCCGCAGTTGCGCTTGAAAAACGACCCGGCCGACCTGGAGCACTACGGCCGCGACTGGACCCGGCGCTGGGCTCCAGCCCCATTGGCGATCGCCTTGCCGGTCTCCATCGAGGAAGTCCAGGCCGTCGTGCGCTGGGCCAACCAGCATCGTGTCGCCATCGTGCCTTCCGGCGGCCGCACCGGCCTGTCCGGCGGCGCGGTCGCCGCGAACGGCGAGCTGGTGCTCAGCCTGGAACGGATGAACAAGGTGCTCGACTTCAACGCGGTCGACCGCACCCTGACCGTGCAACCCGGTATCGCCCTGGAGGCCGTGCACAACGCCGCCCGCGAACACGGGCTGGAATACCCGGTGGATTTCGCCGCGCGCGGTTCCTGTTCCATCGGCGGCAACATCGCCACGAATGCCGGAGGCATCCGCGTGATCCGCTACGGCAACACCCGCGAATGGATCGCCGGGATGAAGGTGGTGGCCGGTAGCGGCGAGCTGCTCGACCTCAATCGCGGCCTGGTCAAGAATTCCAGCGGCTACGACCTGCGCCATCTGATGATCGCCTCCGAAGGCACCCTGGGCATCGTGGTCGAAGCGACCCTGCGCCTGACCGATCCGCCGCCGCTGTCCAACGTGATGCTGCTGGCGTTGCCCTCGTTCGAGGTGCTGATGCAGGTGTTTTCAGCGTTCCGCGAGCGGTTGCAACTGGAAGCCTTCGAGTTCTTCACCGATCGCGCCCTGCAGCACGTGCTGGCGCATGGCGCGCAGCAACCGTTCGAGGAAACCCACCCGTATTACGTGGTCACCGAATTCGCTTGCGGCGGCGAGGCGCAGGAAGCCGCGGCGATGGCCGCGTTCGAGGCCTGCATGGAAAGCGGCTGGGTCAGCGACGGCGTGATCAGCCAGAGCGACGCCCAGGCCGCGCAGCTGTGGCGGCTGCGCGAAGGCATCACCGAGAGCCTGGCGCGCTTCAAGCCGTACAAGAACGACGTATCGGTGCGGATTTCGGCGATGCCGGCCTTCCTCGCGGAAACGCAGAAGCTGCTGGGCGAGGCCTATCCGCATTTCGACGTGGTCTGGTTCGGCCACATCGGCGACGGCAACCTGCATATCAACGTGCTGAAACCGGACGATCTGGGCGATGCGGATTTCGTCGCCCAGTGCGAGCAGGTGACCAAGCTGCTGGCCGAATCGCTGAAGCGCCATGAGGGCAGCATTTCCGCCGAACACGGCATCGGCCTGGTCAAGAAGGGCTACCTGGGAAGCACGCGCAGCGCGGCGGAGATCGAGGCGATGCGCGGGATCAAGCGCGTGCTCGACCCGAACGGGTTGATGAATCCGGGCAAGTTGTTCGATCCCTGACAGCTGGATGGCTTTTACCCGTCATTCCCCATTTGCTCGTCATTCCCGCGAAGGCGGGAATCGCTCCTGCTCTCCAGCCTTCTCTTCCAGGAACACAGTCGAGCATGCCCGGCTCTACAGAACGAGAGCGATTCCCGCCTTCGCGGGGTTTTCAACCGACGCATGTCGGGTCATGACGACGAGAGGACGAGGTCGAGCCGGGCAGATGCGCATCGATCTCGTCCAGACGGCAGGAATTCAGGCGAGTCGCAGCGATTGCGGTTAGTCTTCCCGCACCTGCCCACCGGGCTCACGCGAACCGAACCCTGCCTCCTATGACCCGATTCTTTCTCGTTGCCGCTCTGCTGGCGTTTTCCGCACCGGCCTTCGCTTCCAGTTTCGCCGGCTCCTCGGCAGGCGCATCCTCGGCCGGCTCCTCGGCTTCCTCCGGCAGCACTTCCGGCGACGACAAAGTGGTGCTGCGGGCACGCGATGACGCCGCCAGTTTCGTCGCCAGCGAAGGGCGCATCCGTGGCGCCCGGCTGGAAGCGGCCCTGCGCCAGCTCCGCGAACGCAACCCGGCCGCACGCACCGCCAGCGACATGCAACTCGCGCAGGCCATCCTGGCCTTGTGATCCTGCGGCACGGGCCGGTGAGCCGGCTGGCCTGGAACCTGGTCCCGTGCCTGCTGGCCTGCGCGGGAAATGCGCAGGCCGCGTTGCAGTTGCAACCTGAAACCGCATCGCTGACGCAGGAACAGGCTGCGGCCACGCGACAGCTGTTGGAGGCCGCCGTGCAACGGCTGCCCCCCGCATGGACGACCGCCCTGGACCGGCGCATCGATGTCGCATGGCGCGACGATCTGCCTGCCGAGGTCCACGGGCGCGCAAAAGCCAGGCAACTGCTGCTGAAACGCGCTCTGCTGTACGACTGGATGGCGCGCCCGCCGAATGCCGGAATCGATGAGCCTGCCACGCGCGCGGCGCTGTCGGCAGTGATCCACGAACTCGCGCATTTCTACGACCGCACGCCGCAAGGACGGTTGTCGCAGGATCCGCGCCTGCTCGATCTCGCCGGCTGGCAGGTACGCCCGCTGCGATTCGGCCTGCGCACGCCGCACAACGCCTTCAGCGACCGCAGCCCGGATCGCTATGAATTGAGCCGGCCGTCGGAGTTCGTCGCGGTCAACCTGGAGCACTTCCTGCTGGATCCGGACTACGCCTGCAGGCGTCCCGGCCTGCATCGCTATTTTTCAGGGCATTTCGGCTGGTCGCCGCCGCAGTCCGCCTGCGCATCGGGACAGGTTTTCCTGCAGGCCGATCCCGAAGACGATGAAGCGGCGTTGCTGCCATTGGAAGCGTCGCGCGTGTACGCAGTGGACTACCTGCTGGCCGAGGCCAACGAGCAGCCGATGAGCCGCTGGGGCCACAGCATGCTGCGGCTGGTGATCTGCGCGCCGGGACGTGCGCCGGGGCCGGACTGTCGCCTGGACCTGCGATACCACCGCGTGCTGTCGTTCCGCGCCTTCGTCGACGACGTGCAGATTTCCAGCTGGCGCGGGCTCACCGGTTCGTATCCCTCGCGATTGTTCCTGCTGCCGCTGGACCAGGTGATCGACGAATACACCAAGGTCGAGCTGCGCGGACTGCAGTCGATTCCGTTGCGCCTGGACCCGGCGGAAATCGCCGGTCTGCTGGAGCGCGCCGCGCAGTTGCACTGGGCCTATGACGGTCGCTATTACTTCATCGGCAACAACTGCGCGGTCGAGACCTTCAAGCTGCTGCACGACGGCGTGCCGCGCCTGGCTGCGGAAAACCTGTCCAGCGTCACTCCGACCGGCCTGCTGCGGCGTCTGGAGAAGGCAGGCATCGCCGATGGCGCGGTCCTGGACGATGAGGCGGAAGCCTTGCGCCTGGGCTATCGCTTCGCGCCGGCGAGCGCGCATTACCAGGCCATGTTCGAGGTGGCGCGCGCCGGGCTCGCATTGCCGCAGCGTCGCGTGCAGGACTGGCTGGAATTGCCACCGGCCGAACGTGCGTCTTGGTTGGGCCGAGCCGACCTCCGCTCAAGCGCTGCATTGCTGTTGCTCGAAGAAGCGGCGCTTCGCCAGCAGGAATTGCTGGTGCGCGATGAACTCAAGCGCCGTTACCTGGGGCAGGGCAAGCAAGAGGCTAGTGACTTCGAGGGCGAAGCAGCGCTGCGTGAGCTCCTGCGCCTGGAGGGTTTCTTCAGCCGCCCGGCGGCCTTGTTGCCGGATAGCGGCTATGGGGTGCCGCAGGCGGATGAGCGCAGGGCCCTTGAGCTGGAGAGCGAACGGTATGCGGCGCAGTTGAAACGACAGGGCGTTGCCTTGCGCGCCGATGCGCGCCGGTGGTTGTCGCCGGGGCGCAGGGTGATGCTGGAAGGGACTGAAGCGAATATTGCCTTGCTGGGGGAACGGTTGCGGAGGTTGCACCAGGAACAAGGTGGGCTGCAGTTGCCGTGAATGGCGGGCAGGCTGGTCAGTGCGATTGAAATGACACCCTTCTCCTCCCCCTTGCACACCCTGCGGGCGCCGCAAGGGGAGAGGGAGGGCAATCAATCCGCTCTGCCGCCAAACTCACCCGTCGTCGTATTCACCAGCACCCGCTCGCCGTTGACGATGTACTCAGGAACCATGATCTCCAGCCCGGTGTTGAGCTTGGCCGGCTTCGGCCGCTTGGTGGCGCTGCCGCCCTTCAGTTCCGGCGGGGTCTCGACCACTTCCAGGGTCACGTGCTGCGGCAGCTGCAGGGCCACCGGCTGGTCGTCGATGATCTGCACGTAGCTGCCGGCCAGGCCGTCGGCGATGTAGCCGGCGTCGTCGCCGATCACGTCGGCGTCGAAGGTGTAGGGCGTGTAGTCCTCGTCGTCGAGGAATACGAACGCATCGCCATCCTTGTACGAGAACGTGGCCATGCGCCGGCTCAGCTCGACTTCCTTCAGCTCGTCGTCGCCACCGACGCTGAGGTCGTACTTGACGCCGCCGGGCACGCTGTACAGGGTGAAGCGGAACTTGACGTTGCCGCCGCGACCCTGCGGCGAGCTGCGTTCGATGTCGCGCACCTGGTACACGGTGCCGTTGTGGTCGACGACGTTGCCTTTCTTGATTTCGTGGGCTTTCATTGGAGTGCCGGGAATGGAGAATGGTTTTTTGTAGGAGCGGGCCTTGCCCGCGATGCTCTTGGCGGTATCGTGGAAAAGCATAGCGGGCAAGGCCCGCTCCTACGGGGTTATTTGGGAGCCAGGCGCACCGCGCCATCGAGGCGGATGGTCTCGCCGTTGAGGTAGCGGTTCCGCACGATGAAGGCCACGGTTTCGGCGAATTCCTCCGGCCGGCCCAGGCGGGCGGGGAAGGGGATCGAGGCGCCGAGGGACTTCTGCACCTCCTCGGACATGCCATCGACCATCGGCGTCCAGAAGATGCCCGGGGCCACGGTCATCACCCGGATGCCGAAACGCGCAAGCTCGCGCGCCATCGGCAGGGTCATGCCGACCACGCCGCCCTTCGAAGCCGAATACGCCGCCTGGCCGATCTGGCCTTCGTACGCCGCCACGCTGGCGGTGTTGACGATCACGCCGCGTTCGCCGTCTTCGCCCGCCGGGTTGTGCTGCATCAGGTTGGCCGCGGCCTTGGCCACGTTGAAGCTGCCGACCAGGTTGACCAGCACGGTGCTGCGGAAGTTGGCAAGCGGCATGGGAGCTTCCTTGCCCAGCACGCGCCCGGCGCCGAGGATGCCGGCGCAGCTGATCGCGGCATTGAGGCCGCCGAGGAATTCCCGGGCGGCGGCGGCGTTGGCGGCCACGCCGTCCTCATCGGTGACGTCGGTGCGGAAATAGCGCGCGTTGCCTTCGCCCAGTGCGGCGACCGCGGCCGCGCCCTTGTCGTCGTTGACGTCGAACAGGGCGACCTTGCCGCCGTTCGCCACGAGATGCCGGGCCACGGCCAGGCCCAGGCCGGAAACGCCGCCGGTGATCAGGGCGCGGGTATCGGAAAGCTGCATGCGGGGGTCCAGCGCTGGGAAACGGGCATTTTACGCGATGTCCGTAGGAGCGGGCCTTGCCCGCGATGCCTTTTGCGATATCGCCAAGAGCATCGCGGGCAAGGCCCGCTCCTACAGGTCCAGCAGGTAGAAGGTATTGCAGCCTCCGTGTCCGGTATCGCCCAGGGGCGAGTCGATGCGCCTGAAGCCGCTGCGTTCGTACAGCCGCATCGCCGCGTCCATGCCGCCGAGGGTTTCCAGATAGCAACGGCCGAAGCCGGCGTCCCGGGCGGCCTGCAGGCAACGCGCCATCATCGCCGTGCCGGCGCCGATGCCGCGCGCCTCGGGCAGGAAATACATCTTGCGCAATTCGCAGGTGGCGCCATCGCCGCCCACGAGCGGCGCGATGCCGCCGCCACCGATCACCGCGCCCCCCGCCTTCGCGGGGGCAGGCTTGCGTTCGACCACGAAGTAGGCCGAACGCGGTTCGGCATAGGCCCGGCTCATCCAGTCCACTTCCGGATCGCTGATCGCGAAGCCGCAGCCGACCGCACCGAATTCCGGCATCACCGTGCGGATGATGGCCGCGACCGCCGGGTCGTCGCGCGGCTCGATAGGACGCAGCAGGTACGCATTCGATTCAGGCATTGGAAACGCGTTCCTCCGGCGAGCGCAGGCGGCTGGCGAATTCATCCGGCGACAGGCCGGGCGCGAACAGGAAGCCCTGGCCGATCGGCACGCCGAGCTGGAGCAGGAACTGGCGTTGCGCCTCCGATTCCACGCCTTCGGCCACCAGTCCCAGGCCCAGGCTGCGGGCGATCGCCGAGACCGCCTGGCACACGGCCACGTCGGAACGGTTGTTGGGCACGCCCTCGGTGAACAGCTGGCTGATCTTCAGCCCGTGGATCGGCAGGCGGCGCAGGTAGTTGAGCGCGCTGTAGCCTTCGCCGAAATCGTCGATGGTCAGGACCACGCCCAGCGCGCGCAGTTCGGCGAAGGTCTTGAGCGTGGCCGGCGCGTCCTCGATCAGCACGCGTTCGGTGAATTCCAGTTCCAGCGCGGAGCCGGGAAGATCGTATTCGGCGAGCACCGCGCGCACGTTCTCGGCCAGCTCGTCGCCGGCGAACTGGCGATAGGAGACGTTGACCGCCACGCGCACGATGCCCAGACCCATGTCGCGCCATTCGCGCACCTGGCGGCAGGCTTCGCGCAGCACCCAGCTGCCGATGCGGACGATGTCGCCGGTGGTTTCGGCATGGCTGATGAAGAGATCCGGACGCAGCTCGCCGAGCTGGTGGTTCTGCCAGCGGATCAGCGCCTCGGCGGCGACGATGCGGCCGCGGCGCAGGTCGACCTGCGGCTGGTAGACCAGGCGGAATTCCTGGTTGTCCACCGCGCGCCGCAGTTGCGTCTCGATCTGCAGCCGGTCCTGCTGGCGGCGCGCCAGTTCCGGGGTGAAGGCCTGCCAGGCGTTGCGCGAGCGATGCTTGCTGTCGTACATGGCGATGTCGGCATGCTGGATCAGTTGCTGCGGGCGCAGTCCGTCGGCCGGCGCGCGGGCGATGCCGATGCTGGCGGTGATGGCGAATTCGTCCTTGTCGAAACGGAACGATTCGGCGAAAGCGCCGAGCACCGCGTCGGCCAGGCGTTCCGGCTGGGCCGGATCGCCGCTGGTATCGCAGACCACCAGGAACTCGTCGCCGCCGAAGCGCGCCACCAGGCCCTCGGTGCCCACCGCATCGAGGATGCGCGTGGCGGCCTGCATCAACAGCTCGTCGCCGGCACTGTGGCCGAGCACGTCGTTGACGGTCTTGAAGCGGTCCAGGTCGATGTACAGCAGCGCGACCTGCGCGTGCACCGGGTCGATCAGGCGCGTGCCGAGTTCGTTGAGCACCGCGTCGCGGTTCATCAGTCCGGTCAGCGGATCGGTACGCGCCTGGATGCGCAGGGTTTCCTCGGCGCGCTTGTCCAGCGAGATGTCCTGCAGGGTGCCGGTGATGCGCGCGGAGGTCGGGTCGGTGGCTTCGGCCTCGCCGATGACGCGTATCCAGAAGGGGTGGCCGTCCAGCCGGCTGCCCTGCAGTTCCAGGTCGAAACCACCGCCGGTTTCGATCACCTGTTCCATCGCGCCGCGGAAGCGGCGGCGGTCGGGTTCGCGCAGGCAGGCCAGCATCGCCTCGATGCCGGTCGGCGCCTGCGCCGGCCCCAGGATGCGTACCGCCTCGTCGGTCAGGTAGATCCGGTCGCGGCCGGTGTCCCATTCCCAGCCGCCGATATGGGCCAGCGACTGGGCGCGGTCGAACAGGGCGCTGTCGCGCTTGAGCGCGGTGACGTCGCTGAAGATCGAAGTGACCTGGGCCGGCTGGTCGCCACCGGCGGCGAATTGCGGCACCGAAGTCACCGTCAACCAGAGCAGTTGCTTGTTTTCGCGGTGGTACATGCCCAGCACCTGGCTCTCGACCACCTGGCCGGTGCTCAGCGCGCGGTACGAAGGCAATGCGTCCCTGGCCATCTCGCGGCCATGCTGGTCGACGATCCGCCAGTGGTCGAGGCTCAACTCCTCATCCATGCGCTTGCCTTCGCCGACCCCGAAGATGCGCATCGCCGCGCGATTGGCGTAGACGATCTCGTGAGCCTGGTTCTGGACCACGATGCCCTTGTCGATCACTTCCATCAGTTCGCGGTAGCGCAGTTCCGCATCGCGCCGGCCGCTGAGGTCGCGAGCCACCGCGACCAGGCTCTTGCGGCCGTCGTAGACCAGGTTCGCCGAATGCACCTCGACGGGGAAGCGGGTGCCGTCGGCGCGCATGTTGGTGACCTCGATGACGTAGGTCTCGCCGCGGTTGAGGGTTTCCCAGACCGGTCCCATGTGATCGTGCGGAAGCTCGGGATTGAGCACGTTGATGTTCTTGCCGACGATCTCTTCGCGCGGCCGCTTGTAGGCGGCCATGCCGGCCTTGTTGAGGTCGAGCACGGTGCCGTCCTCGGCCAGGATGCTGACCGGGTCGGGCACCGCGTCGAACAGCGCCCGGTAACGCAGCCGCGCCTCGTCGGTTTCGGCGAGGGAGGCGTGCAGTGCGAGTTGAGCCTGCTCAAGCAGCGCGCGCAGGGCCGGATCCAGCGCGGAGCCGGCCAGTGCTTCCTGCAAGGACGCCAGCGTGGCGGCGACTGCTTCGCAAGTGGGCCTGGCGCCGGGATCAGCCGGATCCGCGGGTGGCCGCATGCTCATGCGCCGGACAGGGCCCGGCTCACCTTGCTGCCGGTTTCGCGCCCGAGCAGGGCCGACAGCCACAGGCCGGTTTCGCTCAGCATGGCGGCGTCGACGCCGGTTTCCAGCCCCATTCCATGCAACAGGTAAACCACGTCCTCGCTGGCGACATTGCCGCTGGCGCCCTTGGCGTAGGGACAGCCGCCGGTGCCGGACACGGCGGAATCGACCACCGCCACGCCTTCTTCCAGGCAGGCGAGGATATTGGCCAGGGCCTGGCCGTAGGTGTCGTGGAAATGCACCGCGAGTGCGGACAAGGGAACTTCGCTGGCGACGGCCTTGAGCATCGCGCGGGCCTTGCGGGGGGTGCCGACCCCGATGGTATCGCCGAGCGAGACCTCGTAACAGCCCAGCGCATGCAGGCGCGCGGCGACCCGGACCACGTCGGCCACCGGTACCTCGCCCTGGTAGGGGCAGCCCAGCACCGTGGACACGTAACCACGCACCTTCACTCCGTCGGCCCGGGCCCGTTCCAGCACCGGGCGGAAGCGCTCGATGGATTCGTCGATGCCGGCGTTGATGTTCTTGCGGTTGAAGGCTTCCGAGGCCGCGGTGAACACCGCCACTTCCTGCGCGCCGACTTCGCGCGCCCGTTCGTAGCCTTTCTCGTTCGGCACCAGCACCGGATAGGAGATGCCCGGCCTGCGTGCGATGGCGCCGAATACTTCGGCCGCATCGGCCAGTTGCGGAACCCACTTCGGACTGACGAAACTGGTGGCCTCGATGCTGCGCAGCCCGGTCCGCGACAGGCGGTCGATCAGCTCGATCTTGTCGGCCGTGGCGATGATGGCCTTTTCGTTCTGCAGGCCGTCGCGCGGGCCGACCTCGACGATGCGGACGAAGTCGGTCATGGGGTCTCCAGCGCAGGCGCGCGGCGCAGTGTCATCGGTGGGGCCTGGCCTTGCCCGAACAGGCCGGGATGTTTGAGCAGCACATCGCGCAGTTGCGCTTCGTCGCCGGGAATGACGTAGTTGAGCTGGTCTTGCGCCCTGGCGGACAGTTCGTGCTGGTCGACCATGCGCTTGACCGTGTCCACGTCGATGGTTTCGAGCTTCAGGATATCGCCCTGGATGCGGTAGCGCACCAGGCTGACGCTGCTGCCCGGGGTCCTGTCCGGCGACAGCGTGTCGGAACCGGCGAACAGGCGGATGAGGTCTTTTTCGCCCAGCACCAGGTAATGCTCGCCACCCAGTGCGAAACCCGAGGCCTGCACCTCGGCCTTGCGGGCCGGCTTGTCCGCGGTCTGGCTCATCGAGAGAGTGGCGTGGCACTGCCCATCGACTGTCGCGTAGTCGTCCGTGGTCAGCTTCTCCGCTTCCTCGGCGCTGTTGGCGATCGGCAACCAACGCCCTTCCAGGCGCGCATCGCAGGCCAGCGGCAGCGGCGACCTTTCGAAGGTCACGCAGCCGGCCAGCGACAGGAACAGGAGGACCAGCAGCAAGCGGGTGCGCGAGAGCATGAAGACTCCGTGGTTGTCAGGTGCAAACGCGAATCACCGCCGCATCCGGCCTGGAGGGCGGTGCGCGGGATGAGTCGCATGAGGGGGATCACGCCTGCGGTTCCAGTGTCGCCAGCACGGCGTCGGCTTCGACGAAATCGCCGGCCGCGGCGCGCAGTTCGGCCACCACCCCGTCGCGCGGCGACCTGATCGCCAGTTCCATCTTCATCGCCTCGATCACCAGCAACTCCTGTCCGGCGACCACGGCCTGGCCTGGGCTGGCCTTGAGCACGACCACGCGCCCTGGCATCGGCGCGACGATGCGGCCGTCGTTGCCCGAGGCGGTGGCGCTCTTCGGCCGATACACCGGCACCAGCGCAAGGCTCAATCTCTGCTCACCGTCGTGCACGGTGACCCGGCGTTGATCGGCGTGTACCCGGAATCGTCGCGCCTGGTCGCCCAGGCGCAGGCTCAACCCGCCGGCATGGAGCCGGGCGCCACTGATCGGCTGGCTTTGGCCGTCGGATTCGATCACGTATTCGCCGGTTGCGCCTTGCGCCACCAGAGCGAGTTCCTCGCCACGATGCAGGAACACCAGCGGGCGACGGCCGGCATGGCCCAGGCGCCAGCCATCGGCGATCGCCCAGGGAGAGCATGGATCGTTCGAGGCCTCGGCCTGCACGTGGGCCCCGGCTTCCTGGAGCAGCAGGGTCGCGGTCGCGGCGGCATGGAGCAGGGCCGGATCGACGGCATGCGCCGGCATGAATTCTTCGAGATGCCGATCCAGGTAGCCGGTATCGATGTCGCCTTCGACGATCGCCGGGTGGCGCACCAGTCGCTCGAGGAAATCGATGTTGGACTTCGGACCGACGATTTCGCAGGCGGCCAGCGCATCGCGCAGGCGGGCGAGGGCGGAGGCGCGATCCTGGTCGCACACGATCAGCTTGGCGATCATCGGGTCGTAGAAGATGCTGACCACGTCGCCTTCGACCACGCCGGAATCGATGCGTACCTGCGGCGAAGACGGCGGCAGCAGCAGTTTCTCCAGCTTGCCCGAGCCGGGCAGGAAACCGGCTTCGGGATCTTCCGCGTACAGCCGCACTTCGATGGCGTGGCCGTGTTGCGGCACCTGCTGCTGGGTGACCGGCAGGGCGTCGCCCGCGGCGATGCGCAACTGCCATTCGACCAGGTCGAAGCCGGTGGTCAGTTCGGTGACCGGGTGCTCGACCTGCAGGCGCGTGTTGATCTCCATGAAATAGAACGCGCCGTCGGGATCGACGATGAATTCCACCGTGCCCGCGTTGACGTAGTCGATGGCGTGCGCGGCCTGCACCGCGGCCTCGCCCATCGCCGCGCGCAGTTCCGGGGTGAGGAAAGGCGAGGGCGATTCCTCCAGCACCTTCTGGTAGCGGCGCTGGGCGGAACATTCGCGTTCGTTGAGGTGGATGGCGTTGCCATGCGCGTCGCCGAAGATCTGGATCTCGATATGCCGCGGCGTCCGCACATAGCGCTCCAGCAGCACGCGGTCGCGGCCGAAGGCATTGCCGGCTTCGCGCTGGCAGCTTTCCAACTGGGAGATGAATTCATCCAGGCGGTGGACGATGCGCATGCCCTTGCCGCCGCCGCCGTGCGCAGCCTTGATCATCAGCGGGAAGCCGATCCGCGCCGCTTCGCGCGACAGCACGTTAGGCGACTGGTCCTCGCCCGTGTAGCCGGGCACCACCGGCACGCCGGCCGCCATCATCAGGTCCTTGGCCCCGGCCTTGCTGCCCATCTTGCGCATGGACGCGGCCTTGGGACCGATGAAGACCATGCCCGCGTTCTCGACCGCGTCGGCGAAGTCCGCGTTCTCCGACAGGAAGCCGTAACCCGGATGGATCGCCTGCGCACCGCTGCGCCTGGCGACTTCGAGGATCGCGTCGCCACGCAGGTAGCTGTCGGCGGGACGCGGCCCGCCGATCGGATAGGCCTCGTCCGCCTGGCGCACATGCTGCGCATCGGCGTCGGCTTCCGAATACACCGCCACCGTGCGGATGCCGAGCTTGCGGCAGGTACGGATCACGCGACAGGCGATTTCGCCGCGGTTGGCGATGAGGATCTTGGAGAACATCGGTTTATCCAGGTAGATGGCACACCGCCTCGACATTGTGTCCATCGGGATCGGTGATGTAGGCGCCGTAGTAGTCCGGGTGGTAGTGCGCACGCAGACCGGGCGCGCCGTTGTCGCGGCCACCGGCGGACAGGCCGGCCGCGTGGAAGGCATCGACCTTGGCGCGGCTGTCGGTGGTGAAGGCGATGTGGGTATGCGCGGCGACGCCGCGGGCGTCGCTGCCGATCCAGAAGCTGGGCTTGTGGTCGCGTCCGAAGCCCGCCGCCCAGGTACCGTCGCCGGTCTGTTCGGGCGTGACTTCCATGAGTAGCGATGCGCCGATGACGGCGAACAGTTGTTCGTAGAACGCCTTGCTCCGCGCGTAGTCGGAGACGGGGATGCCGGTATGGTCGATCATCGCTTTTCTTCTTGGTTCGCCCACGAGGGCGCTCGTTTGTCCAGGAAAGCGGAAAGCCCTTCCTGTCCTTCCTGTGAAACACGCAGCCTCGCAATGAGGTCCGCGTTGTCGGAATCGAGGATGTCGCGATCGCTTTCGCCCGCGACACGGGTCACCAGCGTTTTCGCGCTCGCCGCCGCTATCGGTCCGGCTTTCAGCAACAGGTCGATCTGGCGCTGCACTGCCGAATCGAGCTGTTCTTCCGGGACCACCTGGTGCAGCAGCCCGATCTGCAGCGCGGTCTGCGCATCGAAGATCTCGGCGGTGGCGAACCAGCGCCGCGCCTGGCGCGGGCCTATCGCGGCGATCACGTAGGGCGAGATCACCGCCGGCAGCAGGCCCAGTTTGCTTTCGGTCAGCCCGAACCTGGCCCCCGGCACGCCGATGGCGATATCGCAGCACGCCACCAGGCCGACCCCGCCGCCGAAGGCCGCGCCATGCACGCGGGCCACGGTCGGTTTGGGCAGTTCGTCCAGGGCGCGCATCAGGTGGGCGAGGGCAAGCGAGTCTTCGCGGTTCTCGGCCTCGCTGGCGGCGGCCATGCCGCGCATCCAGTTGAGGTCGGCCCCGGCGGAAAACGAGGCGCCGGCCCCTTCCAGGACCACGACACGGATCGCGGGGTCGGCGCCGGCGGCGGCCAGCGCGGCGGTCAATTCGGCGATCAGCCCCGCGTCGAAGGCGTTGTGCAGCGCCGGCCGGTTCAAGCGCAGGCGCAGGACCGCGCCTTCCCGTAACAATTCCAGCATCTGCGGCATCACAACCCTTCCCGGCGGCGAGGCTGAATGATAGCCGGTCGCCCGCGACCCACGTGCGGGCAGCGCAGCGATGGTAGAATGAGAACAATTCCTATTTGAGCCCTGTACGTGACGTTGACCGACCTGCCGCACCGAACCCTGGCCATAGTCGATTCCGTGCAGGAAGTGGGCGAAAACGACAATATCGCGCGCCGTTTGCGCGAGTTGGGTTTCGTCGATGGCGAACAGGTGCGGATCGTGGCCCAGGGCCCGCTCGGGGCCGAGCCGCTGCTGGTGCAGGTCGGTTTCACCCGCTTCGCCCTGCGCCGCAGCGAAGCGGCCCGCGTGCGTTTGCGACCGGCGGGAGACGGGATGTGAGCGCCGCCGCCTTTCCGCTGCGCCTGGCCCTGGTCGGCAATCCGAACTGCGGCAAGACCGCCTTGTTCAACCAGCTGACCGGCAGCCGCCAGAAGGTCGCCAATTACGCCGGCGTCACCGTAGAGCGCAAGGAAGGGCGCCTGCACAGCGCCAGCGGCCGCAGCTATGCGGTGCTGGACCTGCCAGGGGCCTACAGCCTGAACGCCGCCAGCCTGGATGAAGCCATCACCCGCGACCTGTGCCGCGGTTTCCTGCCTGGCGAACCCGCGCCGGACGTATTGGTCTGCGTGGTCGACGCCACCAACCTGCGCCTGCACCTGCGCTTCGCGCTGGAGGTGCGGGAACTGGGCAAGCCGATGATCCTGGCCGTGAACATGGCCGACGTCGCGCGGCGCCGCGGGATCACCATCGACCTGGAAGTGCTGCAGCGCGAGCTGGGCGTGCCGGTGGTCGAAACCGTCGCGGTCAGGCGCAATGGCGCCCGTGCGCTGGTCGAGCGGATCGACCGCCTGGTCGCCGAGCCGCATGTCCCGCGCGTCCACCTGGCCGAAGGCGCGGCTTCCGGAGCAGCGTCGGCGCAGGCGCTGCATCACGAAACCATCCGCTTGCTTTCGGCCGCGGTCGGCATGCCCACCCGCACGGCCAGGATCGACGATGCGCTGGATCGCTGGCTGCTGCATCCGGTGTTCGGGTTGCTGGCCCTGGCCGTGGTCATGTTCCTGATCTTCCAGGCGGTCTATGCCTGGGCCACGCCGATGATGGACGCGATCGAAGCCGCCACCGGCTGGCTCGGCGCGAGCGTCGGCAGCGTATTGCCCGAAGGTCCGCTCAACAGCCTGCTGGTGGACGGCATCATCGCCGGCCTCGGCGGGGTGATCGTGTTCCTGCCGCAGATCCTGATCCTGTTCGCCTTCATCCTGGCGCTGGAGGAATCCGGCTACCTGCCGCGCGCGGCGTTCCTGCTCGACCGGATGATGGCCTCGGCGGGATTGTCGGGGCGTTCCTTCATCCCGCTGCTTTCCAGTTTCGCCTGCGCCATTCCCGGAATCATGGCCACGCGTTCCATCCAGGATCCGCGCGATCGCCTGGCTACGATCCTGGTGGCGCCACTGATGACCTGCTCGGCGCGCCTGCCGGTCTATGCACTGCTGATCGGTGCGTTCATTCCGCAGAAACAGGTCTGGGGCGTGCTCAACCAGCAGGGCCTGGTGCTGTTCGGCCTGTACTTCGCCGGTGTGGTCAGTGCGCTGATCGTGTCCTGGGTGATGAAGAAATGGCGTCGCGACAAGAGCGAGCATCCCTTGTTGCTGGAGCTGCCTTCGTACCGCATCCCGCATCCGCGCGACCTGCTGATCGGTTTGTGGGAGCGTGCCTGGATCTTCCTGCGCCGGGTCGGCGGCATCATCCTCGCGCTGACCATCCTGCTCTGGTTCCTGTTGTCGTTCCCCGGCGCCCCCGTCGATGCGACCATGCCGGCGATCGATTACAGCTTCGCCGGCCGCATCGGTCACGCGATGACCGCGATCTTCGCCCCGATCGGTTTCAACTGGCAGATCTGCATCGCCCTGATCCCGGGCATGGCCGCGCGCGAAGTGGCGGTATCGTCGCTGGCCACGGTGTATGCGCTGTCGGCCGCGGACGACGATGCCGCCGCGCAGGCGCTTACGCCGTTGATTTCCGACGGCTGGTCGCTGGCCACCGCGCTGTCGCTGCTGGTGTGGTTCATCTATGCGCCGATGTGCATCTCGACCCTGGCCACGATCAAGCGCGAGACCAATTCGTGGAGGAAGATGTCCTACGCCACGATCTACCTGTTCGCACTGGCCTATGCCGCATCGCTCCTGACCTACCAGGTCGCGGTGCTGCTGGGGGCGGGATGAGCATGTCGCTGCTGCTGCAGTACGCGATCATCGCGCTGGCGGTGCTGCTGAGCGCGTGGGGGGTGGCGAAGAAGCAGTTTCCCGGCGGCGTGCGCAAGCTGCGCGTGGCGATCGCCTTGCCGCTGCTGCGCGAAGGCAAGCCGGCGTGGTTGCGTTCGATCGGGCGCCGGGTCGCCCCGGCGACCCGGACCAGCGGTTCCGCGTGCGGCGGCTGCGACAACTGCGGGCCCGAGCGCTGAGCAGAAAGCGCGTAGGAGCGACGTAAGTCGCGAATCATTTTGCGTGCCCCCCCCGATGCGCTCAGGCGACGGGTTTTCGGTCGCGACTCACGTCGCTCCTACGGTCGCGTAGGGATCAGTGATCCCTGCGTCCGCGCGGACCCTTCAGGTCGCTGCGCGGCACGGCTTCCACCGCCAGGGTGAAAGTGCGCTCCTCGTCGACCTGCATCGCGCCCACGCCGACGACGTGGCGCGCGATCTCGTCGCCGCGGCCGTTCCTGATCGTCAGCACGACCGTATATTCCCAGGCGGCGCCTTCGGCCGGATGCTTCACCGTGCCCTGCACGCGCAGGGGCACGATGGTTTCGGCCGCGCGCCTGGCGGTGACCGCGGCCTCATCGAAACGCAGGTGATGCTTGCACGCCGGGCAGACGCTCGCGCTTTCGAGGATGGTGGTCTTGCAATGCGGGCAGCTGCGCGTCGCGCCCGCAGTGCCCGGACGCGGCGTGCTCATGAAGCCGCGTCGTTACCCGTTTCCTTGCCGCCGGATTTCGACGTGGAGGCCGCCTTGCCGTCGTCCCAGCCGAAGTCGGCCTGGCCGCGCATGCGCGAACCGGCGGCGACGGTCAGCGAACCCGCCTTGAGGTCGCCGATGATCACGCCCGAGCTGAGCAGTTCGACCCGCGACGCCGCCTCGATATTGCCTTCGAGCTCGCCGGCGATGGTGACCTTCTTGGCACGCACGCCGCCGTTCAACTTGGCTCCGGTCTCTATGGTCAGGTCGCCCTGCACATTGACGTCGCCCTTGAACTTGCCGGCGATGCGGACATGGCCGGTGCCTTCGATCTTGCCCTCGATGGTCAGGTCGGCGGCGATCAGCGATTCCTTGGGTTCACGCTCGTTGCTGGCAGCGGGCACGGCGCGCGGCGGCGCGGTGGTCGTGGGCGAGAAGTCGGCGGCGGTGGCCGGCGCATCGCGCACGGGTTCCGGCGGCAGCGGGATCGAATCCTTGCGGGCGGGGTTCTGATCCTTCCAGATAGACATCGGCGTGGTCTCCAGCGAAGTACGGGGGATCGCAGACTATCGCGGTCCAGTGACGATTTTGCTGTGACCGCGCTCACCAAAATGCTCGCCTGAGCACAGGTTTGGCGCCGGGACTTCAGGTAACACCTGATATCTGAACGTCAGCGCCCGCCCGCCACGTCGATGAATGCGCCGGTCGTATACGAAGCTTCCGCGGACAGCAGCCACAGGATCGCCTGCGCGACTTCCTCCGCCTGGCCGCCCCGGCCCAGCGGCACCGCGATGCCTTGACCCGTTCGATCCGGTCCGGCTCGCCGCCGCTGGCATGCATCCCGGTATGGATGAAACCGGGGCGCACCGCATTGACCCGGATGCCCTCGGCGGCGACTTCAGCGGCCAGCCCGCGGGTGAAGCTGTCGATCGCGCCCTTGCTGGCCGCGTAGTCGACGTACTCGTTCGGGGAACCGGTGCGCGCGGCCACGGAAGAGACATTGACGATGGCCCCGCCGCGTCCGCCTTGTGCGGTGGACATGCGCAGCACGGCTTCGCGTGCGCACAGGAAGCTGCCGATCACATTGGTGGCGAACACGCGCTGCAGGCGGGCCGCGTCGATCGATTGCACGCGAGTCTGTCGCTCCAGGATGCCGGCGTTGTTGACCAGAGCCGTGACCGGACCCAGTTGCCGGTCGATGGAGTCGTACAGGCGCAGCACCTCGGCTTCGACCGATACGTCCGCGGCGACCGCGATGGCCCGGCCGCCTTCGCGGTCGATCGCCTCCACGACCCGCATCGCCGTTGCCTGGTCGCGCAGGTAATTCACGCAGACCGCATAACCGCGCCGTGCCGCCAACATTGCCGTGGCCGCGCCGATGCCGCGCCCGCCGCCGGTGACCAGCAGGATCCCGTCCATCGCCTACATCCGGAACACGCCGAATTTCGCCGGCTCGATCGGTGCATTGAGCGAAGCCGAGATCGCCAGCCCCAGCACGCGCCGCGTATCCGCGGGATCGATGATGCCGTCGTCCCACAGGCGCGCGGTGGCGTACCACGGACTGCCCTGCGATTCGTACTGTTCGCGGATCGGCGCCTTGAACGCTTCCTCTTCGTCCGCGCTCCACGACTTGCCGGCGGCTTCGATGCCGTCGCGCTTGACCGTGGCCAGGACGCTGGCGGCCTGTTCCCCGCCCATCACGCTGATGCGGGCGTTCGGCCACATCCACAGGAAGCGCGCGCCGTAGGCGCGGCCGCACATGGCGTAATTGCCGGCGCCGAAACTGCCGCCGATGACCACGGTGAACTTGGGCACCGACGAACACGCCACCGCGGTGACCATCTTGGCCCCGTCCCTGGCGATGCCGGCGTTCTCGTATTTCTTCCCGACCATGAAGCCGGTGATGTTCTGCAGGAACACCAGCGGGATGCCGCGCTGGTTGCACAGTTCGATGAAGTGCGCGCCCTTGAGCGCGCTTTCGGCGAACAGGATGCCGTTGTTGGCGATGATCCCGACCGGATAACCGTGCAGGTGGGCGAAGCCGGTGACCAGGGTCTTGCCGTAGCGCGCCTTGAACTCGTCGAACCGCGAGCCATCGACGATCCTCGCGATGACCTCGCGGATGTCGAACGGGCGCCGGGTGTCCTGCGGCACGATGCCGTACAGCTCATCGGCGGCGTACAGCGGTTCGCGCGGTTCGCGCAGGGCCAGGGTCGTAGTCTTGGTACGGTTGAGGTTGCCGACCAGGTTGCGTGCGATCTGCAGCGCATCGCGGTCGTCCTCGGCGAAGTGGTCGGCCACGCCGGAAACGCGGGTGTGCACATCGGCGCCGCCCAGCGCCTCGGCATCCACCACTTCGCCGGTCGCCGCTTTCACCAGCGGCGGGCCGCCGAGGAAGATCGTGCCCTGTTCCTTGACGATGATGCTCTCGTCGCACATCGCCGGCACGTAGGCGCCGCCGGCGGTGCAGCTGCCCATGACCACGGCGATCTGCGGGATGTTCTCGGCGCTGAGCCGGGCCTGGTTGTAGAAGATGCGGCCGAAGTGTTCGCGGTCGGGGAAGACCTCGTCCTGCAGCGGCAGGAAGGCGCCCCCGGAATCGACCAGGTAGAGGCAGGGCAGGCGGTTCTCGCGTGCGATCTCCTGCGCGCGCAGGTGTTTCTTTATCGTCATCGGGAAATAGGTGCCGCCCTTGACCGTGGCGTCGTTGGCCACGATCACCACTTCCAGTCCCTGGACCCGGCCGATGCCGGCGACCATGCCGGCCCCCGGGGCCGCGTCGTCGTACATGCCTTCGGCGGCCAGCGCGGCGATTTCCAGGAACGGCGAGCCCGGGTCGAGCAGGGCGGTGATGCGTTCGCGCGCCAGCAGCTTGCCGCGTTCGGTGTGTTTGTCGCGGGCCTTCTGGCCGCCGCCACCGGCCACGCGCGCGAGGCGCTGGTCCAGTTCTTCCACCAATGCGCGGTGGTAAGCGGCGGTATCGATGAATTCGGTGGAGCGTGGATCGAGTTGCGAAGCCAGTACCGACATGCCATCGACGCCTGCGGAAGGAGACGACAAGGATACAACCCGACCCGTTCTACGCCCTAGAAACGACAAAGCCCGCGTAGGCGGGCTTTGTCGGACTCGCAGCGGATGGCTGCAGTCGGTGCTTACTTCTTGGCGGCTTCTTCGGCCTTGTCCGCGACTTCCTTGGCTTTGTCGGCCAGGTCGGAAGCCTTGTCGGCGGTTGCCGCAGCGGCATCGGCGACGGCGTCGGTGGAGGCGGCAGTAGCGTCCTTGGCGGCATCGGTGGTCGCGGCAGCGGCGTCGCCGGCGGCGGCGGCGGTCGCGTTCGCGGCGTCGGTCACCGAGGCGGCGGCGGAATCAGCGGCAGCGGAAGCCGAATCGGCGGCAGCGGTCGCGGCATCGCCAGCGGCGTTGGCGGCGGTGTCGGCAGCGGTGGCGGCCTGGTCGGCGGCGGCGGCGGCGTCGTTGGCGGCCTGGTCGGTCTGGGCCTTGTTGCAGGCGCTCAGGGCCAGCACGGAAGCAGCGAGCAGGACATAGAACTTGGTCTTCATGGTTTTTCTCCGGTGGGTTGTATGGAACAGATCGGCAATACAGGCGGAGTCTGGAATGCCACCCCCTCGGCCTGATACTGAAAAAGGCCGCCGGCATGCACCGGCGACCTTTTCCATTTTACGCTAGCTTGAAGCGATACCTTGCGGTATTACTTCTTGGCTTCTTCTGCAGCGTCCTTGGCCTGGTCGGCCGTGTCGGCAGCAGCAGCGGCCGTGTCGGCAGCAGCGTCGGCGGCGGCAGCGGTCGGAGCAGCGGCAGCGTCGGTAGCGGCCGTGGCAGCAGCGTCGGCAGCCTGGGCGGCGGCGTCGGCGGAAGTCTGGGCGGCATCGGCCGTGGCAGCGCCGGTAGCGGCGGCGGCGTCGGCAGCAGCCTGGGCTTCGGTAGCCGTGGCGGCAGCGTCGGTCGCGGCGTCAGCAGCCTGCTCTTTGTTCGAGCAAGCAGCCAGGGCCAGGCCCAGAGCCAGCGCGATCAGCGTCTTGTTGATGGTCATTTTGCATTTCCTCGTCGTTTAGATGGCAACGCGCTATTGCGCGCCGGTGACATGATGACAATCCGGATTCGGCTGTCAAGCGGTTGCGCAGTTATTTTTGTCAACTTGTTGTTAAACGTGCTCCGGAAGGCATCACGTCAGCTCGATGGCGATAGCGGTCGCCTCGCCGCCGCCGATGCACAGGGAAGCGATTCCACGCTTGCCGCCGCGCTTGCGCAAGGCATGGACCAGGGTCACCACCAGGCGGGCACCGGAGGCGCCGATGGGGTGTCCGAGGGCGGTGGCGCCGCCGTTGACGTTGACCTTGGCGTGGGGGATGCCCAGTTCCTGGATCGGAGTCATGGCCACGACCGCGAAGGCCTCGTTGATCTCGAACAGGTCCACGTCCGCCACTGTCCAGCCCACCTGCTTCAGCAGTTTTTCGATCGCGCCGACCGGTGCGGTGGTGAACCATTGCGGTTCCTGCGACCAGGTGCTGTGGCCGACGATACGGGCCAGCGGGGTGATTCCGCGCCTGGCCGCCTCGTCGGCGCTGAGCAGGATCGTGGCCGCGGCGCCGTCGGAAATGCTGGAGGAACTGGCGGCGGTGACCGTGCCGTCCTTCTTGAAGGCGGGCTTCAGGCCCGGGATCTTGGCGATGTCGGACTTGCCCGGCTGCTCATCGGTGGCGAACTCGACCTCGCCCTTGCGCGTGGTCACCTTGACCGGGACGATCTCGTCGGCGAATGCGCCCGACTGCTGCGCGGCCTGCGCGCGGGTGACCGATTCGATGGAATACGCGTCCTGGGCTTCGCGGGTGAAGCCGTACTTCTCCGCCGTGGCTTCGGCGAACACGCCCATGGCCTGGCCGTCATAGGGATTGACCAGTCCGTCCCAGGACATGTGGTCGACCGCCTGGAAATTGCCGAAACGGTTGCCGGTGCGCGAGTTGGGGATCATGTGCGGAGCATTGGTCATCGACTCCATGCCGCCAGCGACCACGACCGTGGCAGAGCCGGCCTTGATCAGGTCGTGGCCCAGCATGATCGCCTTCATGCCCGAACCGCAGACCTTGTTGATGGTGGTGCAACCGGTGGAAACCGGCAGGCCCGCGGCCAGCGACGCCTGGCGGGCGGGTGCCTGGCCGAGGTTGGCCGGCAGCACGCAACCCATGATCACTTCGGAGACGTCGGCAGCCGGGATGCCGGATTGCTCCAGCGCGGCCTGGATCGCGGCGGCGCCGAGGGTCGGGGTGGGAACGCCGGTGAACTGGCCGAGGAAGGAACCGATCGCGGTGCGCTTGGCCGCGGCGATGACGATGTCGGACATGGGGGAACTCCAGTAAATGAACTTCTAGATGAGCTTCGGATTATCGGCTATCCGGGATGGACGGTGGTAAGGGGCTGAGCTGGGGGCATGTAGGAGGGGCTTCAGCCCCGACAATTTCTCACCGAAAGCGTCGGAGCTGAAACCCCTCCCACAGTTCGATTCCGCGCATGCGCAGGATGATCAGCCCCGACCCTCGAACAGTTCGCGGCCTATCAGCATGCGCCGGATCTCGTTGGTGCCCGCGCCGATCGCGTACAGCTTGGCGTCGCGCAACAGGCGTCCGGTCGGGTATTCGTTGATATAGCCGTTGCCGCCCAGCGCCTGGATGGCTTCCAGCGCGACCTGCACGCAGGCCTCGGAGGCGTGCAGCAGGCAGCCGGCGGCGGCGGCGCGCGACCGGTGGCCGGCATCGTAGTCGCGTCCCACCTGGTAGGCGTAGGCGCGGCTGGACTGCAACGCGGTGTACATGTCGGCGATCTTGCCCTGCATCAGGCCGAAGGTGCCGATGGCCGCGTCGAACTGCTTGCGCTCGCGCACATAGGGCAGGGCGGCGTCCAGCGCGGCCTGCATCAGCCCCAGCGGGCCGCCGCTGATCACCAGGCGCTCGGTGTTGAGGCCGGCCATCAATACCTTGACCCCGTTGTTGACATCGCCCAGCACGTTTGCCGCCGGGATCTCGCAGTCCTCGAACACCAGCTCGCAGGTATTGCTGCCGCGCATGCCCAGCTTGTCCAGCTTCTGCGCGGTGCGGAATCCCTTCATGGTTTTTTCCACGATGAAGGCGGTGATGCACTTGGATCCGCATTCCTTGCCCGCGGTGCGCATGTACACCACCAGCACGTCGGCCTCGGGGCCGTTGGTGATCCACATCTTGCTGCCGTTGGCCACCCACGTATCGCCGCGAAGCTCGGCCCGGCAACTCATCGAGCCGACCACGTCCGAACCCGCGCCCGGCTCGCTCATCGCCAACGCACCCTTCCACTCGCCGGTGCACAGCTTCGGCAGGTACTTCAGGCGCTGCGCTTCGGTGCCGTTGGCGTACAGGTTGGAAACGCAGAGGTTGGAATGGGCGACGTAGCTCAGGCCGACCGAGCCCGAGGCCCGCGAAATCTCCTCCATCGCCACCAGGTGGGCCAGGTAGCCCATGTCGCTGCCGCCGTATTCGCCGGGCACGGTCAGCCCCAGCAGGCCCAGTTCGCCCAGCTTCGGCCACAGATCCTGCGGGAATGCGTTATCGCGGTCGATCGCTTCGGCGCGCGGCGCGATCTCGCTGTCGGCGAAGCGGCGTACGGTCTCGCGCAAGGCGTCTATCTCTTCCCCTAACGGAAATCCACCTAGTGAAGCAGCACCTGTTGAAGCGGGTCGCATTCGGTCCTCCCCTTGTCGCGGCCTTGGATTGCACGATGAACCTAGTGTTCTCCGCGCAGGTGTCCCATGAAACGCGGCGCGGTGCGTCCCAGCGGCAGCTTGAGCTTGCCGATGGAGGCGATGCGCGCCTCGGCGATGCGGTCGGCGGCGTATTGCGGGGCGATGCCCTCGCGCTCCGACAACTCGAAGATCTTGCCGACGTTGTGGTAGATGTTGCGCATCAGGCGCATGGCGCGTTCGCGGTTGTAGCCGTCGATCTCCAGCGACACGTTCATGACCCCGCCGGCGTTGACCGCGTAATCCGGTGCGTAGAGGATCCCGCGTTTGGCCGCTTCGTCGCCGGTCTTGTGCGACATCTGGTTGTTGGCCGTGCCGCAGATGACCTTGGCCTTGAGTCGCGGCAGGGTCTCGGCGTTGATCGCGTATTCGAATGCGCAGGGCGAGAACACGTCCACCGGCAGGTCGTAGATCTCGTCGGGCTTGACCGCCTCGGCGCCGTATTCCTCGACAGCGCGTTCGACCAGCGCCGGATTCAGGTCGGCGACGAACAGCTTGGCCCCGCGTTCCTTGAGCAGCTTCAGGAACTCCATGCCGATGTGGCCCAGGCCCTGCACGGCGAAACTGTACTTGCCGACCTCCTCGTTGCCGAACTTGTTGTTCAAGGTGGCCATCAGGCCCTGCAACGCGCCGTAGGCGGTGAACGGCGCCGGATCGCCGGAACCGCCGTGGACCTGGTGCACGCCGACCACGTACTCGGTCTCGCGGTACACATGCTCCATGTCGTTGACGTCGGTGCCCATGTCCTCGGCGGTGATGTAGCGGCCGCCCAGCGAATCGACGTAACGGCCGAGGGCGCGGAACATCGCTTCGGTCTTGTCCTTGGTGGGGTCGCCGATCAGTACCGCCTTGCCGCCGCCCACGTTGAGCCCGGCCAACGCGTTCTTGTAGGTCATGGTGCGGCTGAGCCGCAGCGCATCGGTCACCGCATCGGCCGTATCGGGGTATGAGCGCATGCGCACGCCGCCCAGGGCCGGACCGATCACGGTGCTGTGGATGGCGATGATCGCCTTCAGCCCCGCGTCCTTGTTGTTGCAGAACACCACCTGTTCGTGGCCGGAAGTGTCTAGGGTTTCGAAAATCATGGGGAGGGCTCCGAATTGCGCTGCCATCTGGCTGCTGCAAGTTGCCAGGAACTTTGCCTAAGAGGTTGACCGGAAACAAAAAAGCGACGATGCCAGGAGCGGGCAAGGGCGTCGCAGGCTGCCAGTCTAATCCAATCGTCGTTGCCGGGTCGGCAACCCGCAGCCAGTGCAGCGGGCCGGCTTCCCGCAGCGCCGCGTTGCAATGTCGCCCGGTGCGGACAGGCGTTGCCATTCGGGCAGGCTCTTGCGGCAGGGAAGTTCCGAACAATTCCGGGAAGCAGGCGCGACTGCTGAAATGCCGTTCGTGATGAGCCCCGGATCAAGCCTGCCCCGTACTCGATACGGGGTCCGGGGCGCCACGTCGGGCTCTCGGCACCTACCGTACGGGAAACTCAAGACATAAGAGCTCTTAGACACGGATCAGAGCGGAAAAGACAGATACAGCGAAAGACAGATACAGCGTTTGCTTTATCCGTGGTTTCCGCTCTGATCCGTGTCTAAAGGCTTCTGCCTTTCCTGCTTTGCGCAATGAGCGCGAAAGAGGGAATTAGTCAGAGACTCCTTGGGCAGTGAGGTTGCGACGGGTTCCGCCCGGGTTCCGAATCGGCTCTGTCCGTCTTCGCGATACGTCCTGCAGGCCAGGGGCGACGAGGGCGCCCGCTACAATCGCCAGTCTCCGGCAACCCGAAGCAAACGCATGACCTTATCCGCCCAGCAGACCTGGCACGACGCCGAACGCCTGTTGCAGGCCCGGCAGCACGCCGCGGCCCGCGCCGGATACGAGTCCATTGCCGGCGATCCGGACTGGACGCTGCCGGCGAACCTGCGCCTGTCCGCGATCGCCCTCCAGGACGGGCGCCTGCGCGATGCCGTGGCCCACGCGCTGGCGGCGTATGCGGTGCGGGAACCGGACCCGGTGCTGCTGGAGGCCCTGTGCCGGCAACTGATCGCGGTGGGCGAACTTGAAGCCGCAGTCGATTGCGCGCAATCCCCGGTGGTGTCGCAGGCGCACGACCCGGAGGTGCTGGCGGGCGTCGGCAAACTGATGAGCGAGCAGTCCTTCCCCGATCTCGCTCTGCCGTTGCTGCGACGGGCGAATCGCTTGGGAATGGACGCGCCTTCATTGCATTACCTGATCGGCCTGGCGGAAATGTACGCCGGCGACCTGGGCAGCGCGGGTAACGAATTCGATCATTGCCTGCAGGCCGATCCCGACTTCGCTCCCGCGCACCGGATGCGCGCCAGACTGCGTAGGCAGACCGTCGCCGACAACCATGTCGACGCCCTGGCCGCGGCGATCGCGCGCATGCCCGGCGATGCCGCCGATGCGCCGCCGCTGTATTACGCCCTGTTCAAGGAACTGGACGATCTGGACCGCAGGGATGAGGCCTGGCAGGCGCTGGAAACCGGCATGCGCCTGCGCCGGCGGCAGGTGGATTTCGATGCCGACGCCGAGGCGCGCCTGTTCGATCAGTTGCAGCGAAGCGGCGCTGCCGGGATCACGCGCACTCTCGGTGCGGATGACGCAGGCCCGTCGCCGATCTTCATCGTCGGCATGCCGCGTTCCGGCACGACCCTGCTGGAACGCATCCTCGGCGCGCACCCGCAGGTCGCCGACGCCGGCGAGTTGCGCGACTTCACCATGCAACTGCGCTGGATGTGCGATCGCGCCGGCGGTCCGCAACTCGACCTGGATCTGGCGCAACGCGCCGAGGCCATCGACATGGCCGAACTCGGCCGCCGCTATCTGTCGCATACCCGTTGGCATGCCCGTGGCAAGCCGTTCTACACCGACAAGCTGCCGGCCAACTTCGTCCATGCCGGCTACATCGTCCGCGCCCTGCCGCAGGCGCGGATCCTGCACATGGTCCGCGAGCCCATGGACACCTGCTTCTCCAACCTCAAGGAACTGTTCGCCAACGCCTATCCGCACAGTTACGACCAGGCCGAGATGGCCGGCCATTTCCTGCGCTACCGGCAGCTGATGGCGCATTGGCACCGGCAATATCCGGGCAGGATCCTGGACGTGCGTTACGACGCGCTGGTCGCCGAGCCGGAGCGGGTGGCGCGCGAAGTGCTGGATTTCTGCGGCCTGGCCTGGGATCCGTCGGTGGTCGCCATCGAGGCCCGTACCGGTGCGGTGGCCACCGCCAGCAGCGTGCAGATGCGCGAGCCCATCCACCAGCGTTTCATCGGCCAATGGCGCCGTTACGAGGACTGGTTGCAGCCCCTGCGGCAGACCCTGGAGGCGGGCGGCCTGGGGCGGGACGCCGGATCCTGAAAGAACCGACGAACGGGTTTGAATAAAACGAACGGTCGTGCTATTAATTCCGTCGTGAGCCTTCCCATCGCCACCTCCAAAGGTGCCGCCACGCGCGAACTGATCGTCGAGCGTGCCTTCGCCATCGCCCGCCGCAATGGCCTGGAAGGCCTGTCCATCGGCGAACTGGCCAATGCGGTCGGCATGTCCAAGAGTGGGGTGTTCGCCCATTTCGGCTCCCGCGAGGACCTGCAACTGAGCGTGCTGGAGTGGACCGCGGGGCGTTTCACCGAGATCGTGGTGCGCCCGGCACTGGCCCAGCCACGTGGTCTGCGACGCCTGCGCGCCATCGTTTCGGGCTGGTTCGACTGGGTGCTGATGCACGAGGAAGGCTGCGTGATCCTGGCCGCTGCCGGCGAGTACGACGGCCGCCCGGGCCTGATGCGCGATCGCATCGTCGGCTGGCTGGGCCAGTGGAACGTCCAGCTGGTCAAGGCGGTGAGCCATTGCATCGAGTCCGGCGAACTGGCCGCCGACACCGATCCCGAACTGATGGCCTTCGAGCTGGCGGCGCTTGCCGATGGCCTGCACAACACGCGCCTGATCGACCCGACCCGCGCCGAAGAAATGGCGCGTCGCTCGTTCGAACGACTGATCCGCTCGTACTCCCCCTGATGTCCATCGAGGAAACCGCCATGGCTGCCGTGACTACGCCTGCGAATAGCACGATCGTACTAAAATCATTGAGGAATTCGCTTCGTTCCATTGCCATGCGCACCGGCTTCGCCGTCGGCAGTTGGCTGATGCCGCGGGCGACGCTGCATCGCGCGTTCCGCCTGTTCGGCACGCCGATGCCGGGCGCGCGCGAAAAAGCGCTGGCTGCCGACACCCTGGGCGCACGCATCGAAATGCTCGAACACGATGGCTACCGCGTCGCCACCTACACGTGGGGCGATCCGGCCGCGCAGCCGCTGGTGCTGCTGGCGCATGGCTGGTCGAGCTACGGTCTGCGGTTCGCACCCTGGATACGCGCGCTGCGCCAGGCCGGGTACGCGGTGATCACCTTCGACCAACTGGCGCATGGCCGCAGCAGCGGCAAGCGCGCGACCTTGCCGTCTTTCGCCGAAACCCTGTTCCAGGTCGCCAGGCACTATGGCCCGCTCGCTGCGGTGGTCGGACATTCGCTGGGCGGCGCCGCGACCATGCTCGCCTTGTCCAGGGGCATGCAGGCAGAGCGCTCCGTGCTGATCGCGCCGGCCGCCGACCCCATGGCCGCCGGCGATCGTTTCGGGCGCGCGGTGGGGCTGGCGCAATCGCTGCGCGACCATCTCTTCGACGAGTGGGAAAAGCGCTTCCAACTCCCGGTCGCCAGCATGCAGGTACACGTCAACGCCCCCTTCATCGCCCGCCCGGCGCTGGTCGTGCACGACCTGGAGGACCGCGAAGTGCCGTGGGCCGAAGGCGAACGCTATGCGCGCTACTGGCCGCAGGCGCGCCTGCTCAGCACCACCGGCCTGGGCCACCACCGCATCGCCGCGCAGCCGGAAGTGATCGCCGATGCGCTGCGCTTCCTCGCTGGGGAAACCGTCGGCGAGCGCGTGGTGTCCTCGCCCAATCTGCCGTTTGGCGTCGCCTGAACCTCCTAGCAGGCGACGTACGGGTGGGAATGGAAGCCCGCCCAATTTTGGCCGCATAGGGAGATAACGCGCCGGCCGTTACAATCGGGGCCTGTCCCGCATGAGAGCGCGCATGAGCACGCCGGCTTCCAATCTTCCCGCCACGCAACACGACCACTCGCCGTTGCGTTTCGTCACCGCCGCCAGCCTGTTCGACGGGCACGACGCGGCGATCAACATCATGCGCCGGCTGATCCAGGGGCAGGGCGCCGAAGTGGTCCACCTGGGCCACAACCGCAGCGTCGAGGACGTGGTCCGCGCCGCGTTGCAGGAAGACGCCGACGCGATCGCGCTGTCGTCCTACCAGGGCGGCCACGTCGAATACTTCAAGTACATGGTCGACATGCTGAAGGAGCGCGGCGCGCCGCACATCCGCGTGTTCGGCGGCGGTGGCGGCACCATCACCCCGGAGGAGATCCGCGAGCTGCAGGCCTACGGCGTGGAGCGCATCTACCACCCCAACGACGGCATGCACATGGGCCTGGTGCAGATGATCGAGGATGTGGTGGAACGCGCCAGCGAGCACCGCCTGCCCACCGACAAACCCGCCCATATCGCCATCGACGACGAGATCTCCATCGGCCGCATGCTCAGCGCGATCGAAGAAGGCGCGCTCGACGAATCCGAACTCGTCCGCCTGCGCAAGCAATGGCAACTGGCCGGCAGTAAGACCCCGGTGGTCGGCATCACCGGCACCGGCGGCGCCGGCAAGTCGTCGGTCACTGACGAACTGTTGAACCGGTTCCTCGCCAGCTTCCCGCAGATGCGCATGGCGGTGATCTCGGTCGATCCCACCCGCCGCCGCACCGGCGGCGCGCTGCTCGGCGACCGCATCCGCATGAACTCGCTGCGCAGCCATCGCGTGTACATGCGCTCGATGGCCACGCGCCGCCAGCACGCGGCCACCAACAGGGTGCTGAAGGACTGCATCGGCTTCCTTAAGGGACTGGGCTACGACCTGGTCATCGTCGAGACCGCCGGCATCGGCCAGAGCGATTCGGAGATCGTCGACCTGGTCGATTTCCCCATGTACGTGATGACCAGCGAATACGGCGCGGCCAGCCAGCTGGAGAAGATCGACATGCTCGACTTCGCCGAGCTCATCGTGCTCAACAAGTACGACAAGCGCGGTGCCGAGGACGCGTTGCGCGACGTGCGCAAGCAGTGGAAGCGCAACCGCGTCGCCTTCCAGACCGCCGACGAGGACGTGCCCGCGTATCCGACCATCGCCAGCCAGTTCAACGACCCCGGCATCAGCTGGATGTTCGTCAACCTGTGCCGGCTGCTGCGCGAGAAGCTCGCGCTGCCGGCGAACAAATGGACGCCTCAGCTCGACACTTCGCTGAAGGAACCGCGCGCCACCGTGCTGATCCCCGGCGCACGCGTGCGCTACCTGGCCGAGATCGCCGAGCAGGGCCGCGGCATCAACAAGGCGGTCGAGCAGCAATCCGAGATCGCCAGCCGCGCGCAGCATTTGTGGGAATCGTTGCGCGAGATCGGGGATGGAAAGTTGCCGAAGGCGCTGGAGTTGTTTGCCTTTGATTCCCTTCTCCCCTCGGGAGAAGGTGCCCGAAGGGCGGATGAGGGAATGAGCCATCAGTCTCTAGGTAACGTTCCTGAGCAAGTCACTCCCCCTCCCTCATCCGGCGCTTCGCGCCACCTTCTCCCGGAGGGAGAAGGGAAGCATGTGGATCGCTCGCTCCTCACCCTGCGCCAGCGTTACCAGGACGCGGTGCAGTCGCTGACCAACGAAAACCTCAAGCTGCTGCGCGACTGGCCGCAGCGACTGAAGTCGATCACCGACGAACACTTCACCTACGAAGTGCGCGGCAAGGCGGTCACCGGCGAGAACTACCGGCAGTCGCTCAGCCACCAGCCCATTCCCAAGATCGCCGCGCCCACCTACAAGTCGTGGGGCGAGTTGCTGACCTTCCTCGGCAAGGAAAACCTGCCGGGCAGCTATCCCTACACCGGCGGCGTGTATCCATACCGCCGCAGCGGCGAGGACCCGATCCGCATGTTCGCCGGCGAAGGCACGCCGGAGCGCACCAACCGCCGCTTCCATTACCTGTCGGTCGGCCAGCCGGCCGCGCGCCTGTCCACCGCCTTCGACAGCGTGACCTTGTATGGCGAAGACCCGGCGCCGCGTCCGGACATCTACGGCAAGATCGGCAACTCGGGCGTCAACATCCCGACACTCGATGACATGAAGAAGCTGTATTCCGGCTTCGACCTGTGCTCGCCGACGACCTCGGTGTCGATGACCATCAACGGCCCGGCGCCGATGATCCTGGCGATGTTCATGAACACCGCCATCGACCAGCAGGTGGAGCTGTACCTGAAGCAGGATGAGCAGCGCTGGAAGGATGCGCAGAAGAAGATCGACGGGATTTTCGAAGGCCGCCAGCGTCCGCAGTACCACGGCGAGCTGCCGCCGACCAACAATGGCCTCGGCCTCGGCCTGCTCGGCGTCACCGGCGAGCAGGTCGTCGATGCCGATACCTATGCGCGGATCAAGGCGCAGACCCTGAAGACCGTGCGCGGCACCGTGCAGGCCGACATCCTGAAAGAGGACCAGGCGCAGAACACCTGCATCTTCAGCACCGAGTTCGCCTTGCGCATGATGGGCGACATCCAGCAGTACTTCGTCGACAACGGCGTGCGCAATTTCTACTCGGTGTCCATTTCCGGTTATCACATCGCCGAAGCCGGGGCGAACCCGATCAGCCAGCTCGCCTTCACCCTGAGCAACGGCTTCACCATCGTCGAGTACTACCTGGCCCGCGGGATGAAGGTGGACGATTTCGCCGCCAACCTGTCGTTCTTCTTCAGCAACGGCATGGATCCGGAGTATACCGTGATAGGCCGCGTCGCCCGCCGCATCTGGGCCCGCGCCATGCGCGAGCGCTACGGCGCCAACGAACGCAGCCAGATGATGAAGTACCACATCCAGACCTCGGGCCGCTCGCTGCACGCGCAGGAAATCCAGTTCAACGACATCCGCACCACGCTGCAGGCCTTGTACGCGCTGTTCGACAACTGCAACTCGCTGCACACCAACGCCTACGACGAAGCCATCACCACGCCGACCGAGGAATCGGTGCGCCGCGCGGTCGCCATCCAGATGATCATCAACAAGGAACTTGGCCTCAACTTCATCGAGAACCCGTGGCAGGGCAGCTTCGCCGTCGAGTACCTGACCGACCTGGTGGAAGAGGCGGTGTACAAGGAATTCGAGGCGATCAGCGAGCGCGGCGGCGTGCTCGGCGCGATGGACACCATGTACCAGCGCGGCAAGATCCAGGAAGAGTCGCTGTACTACGAACACAAGAAGCACGACGGCAGCCTGCCGCTGGTGGGCGTCAACACCTACCTGCCGCGCGAGCACGGCGGCGATATCGTCACCGAGATCGAGCTGATCCGATCGACCGAAGAAGAGAAGGGCCAGCAGATCGCCAACGTGCTCGGCTGGCAGCGCTCGCGCAATGCCTTCGCGCCTGCGGGCGAGACTTCGCACGGGCATGTGGTGGAGTCGGAAGACCAGGAGGCCCATGACGGCCACGGCCTGGCCTACCTGCAGAACGCCGCGCGCGAACGCCGCAACGTGTTCGAAGCCCTGGTCGAGGCGGTGAAGACCCACAGCCTGGGCCAGATCAGCCACGCGCTGTACGACGTGGGTGGGGAATACCGCCGGAACATGTGACGCCGTGCCCCGCACGGTCCTGATTACCGGTTCGGAGGTCATGGCGCCACCCGACCGGTGGGGATCGAACCGGCGGACAGGAAAGCTCCGCGGCCGCTCCCCCGGTCTGTTCCAGGCGCTTTGCGGCCTGGCTGCGCTGCTGTTGCAGGCGGAGGTTTACTCCGGTCTTCCTGCCGGTTAGCTTGCGGGTGGGGAATACGGCAAACGGGGAAGGGAATGGGAATTCGCATGCGGGGCGCTTGCGCAAGGATGCTGCTTGGATTGCTGGCCTTGCCAGGATTGGCCCAGGCCCAGGCCCAGGCCCAGCCGCGGACGCCACCGGCTCCGCCCGAAGCGCTGATCGCCTATTTCGCACAGGTGCGGCAGGCCGAGGTCATCCAGGATCCGGAACAGCGGTGCCTGGCGTATCCGGATCTGCCCGACAACGCCTGGCCCGCTGGCGCCGCCCAGTCGCGCTGCCTGACCGTGCGCGCGCCGGTGCTGCCGCTGGCGGAGATCGAATCCCGGCTGGCCACGGCCGATGGCGGTGCCTGGCTGGAACAGCGCCTCGACGAAATGCTCGACGCGAACGATGAACCGCGCGAACGCGACCGGATCTTCGCCGTGCTCAACCTGTTCGATGCCAGCGAGCGCGCCGGCAGCGTCGCTACCCTCTGGTTGCGGCAGATGCCGCAAAGCCCGTTCGCGCTCACCGCCATGGGCAAGCACCGCGCCGCGCAGGGCTGGGCCTCGCGCGGCACCCAATACGTCTACAAGACCTCCGACGCGCAGTTGCAGCGCATGCGCCAGCTGTTCGCCGGGGCTGCGCCGCTGTTGTCCGATGCGCTGGAGCGCGAACCGCGGCTGACGCCGGCTTGCGTGGCCCTGGCCGAAATCGGGCGGCAATCGTCCGATACCCTGCAGCGGTCGGCACTGGAACAATGCCTGCAGGCCGATCCGCTTTCCTATTACGTCGTGTGGGAATGGATGAACAGCGCCACGCCCAAGTGGGGCGGCTCGATGGAGGCGATGGACATGGTCGCGGCGTACATCCGCCAGCGTGGACCGGAAAATCCCACACTGTATTCGTTGCTGTCGCAGCCGCCCGGCTACGAGGCCTCGCTGATGGACAAGTACGCCGACGGCCAGGAAGGTTTCGTCGCCGCCTCGCGTGCCGGGCCGGGCGCCTACATGATGAGCAAGGCGGGCTATGCCTACTGGGCGAAGGACGACCCGTGGATGGCGCTGGTGTACTGGTCGCAGGCGATGCGCTTCTGGCCGGACGACATGGAGGTGCGTGGCATGCGGGGCAGGGCCTTGCACCATGTCCGCGACTACGCATGGGCGGTGAAGGACCTGCTGCCGGCCGCCGCCGCGGACGGCAGCGACCTGGAGTTGCAGTACGCCACCGGCTCGACGTTGCTGGAGCTTCGGCGTTTCGAGGAGTCGCGGCCGTACCTGTTGCGTGCGCAGAAGCAGCCGGGCCGCCAGCTGGCCGCGCTGGAGCGCTATTGCTTCACCTGGATCAACTACTGGGAAGGCTTGAAGACGAAACAGGCGCGCGATTGCACCGCCGCGCTGGTCAGCCAGGTACCCACCCATGGCGAGTACTGGGGCTGGCGCTACACCACGTTGTCGGCATCGCGCGATGAGCGATGGGTGGAGGCGGCGGGGCAGTTCCTGCTGTACGCCAATCCCAGGGATCCACGACAACAAGCGTTGAAGAAGGACTTGCTGGCCAGCGGTGTGCAGCCGGCGAAATCCGGCAGTGGCAAACGGGGGAATCCATGAAAAGGAACATGCGCGTGGTGCCGATGGCGCTGTTCTTGGCGACGGCGACGGCGAGTGCGGTCGCGGTTGCGGTTGCGGCGCCTCCAGTCGAGCGCCCGACGGTTTCGCCGGTGCTGCCACTGACCGCGCAGGTGGAGGGCAAGGGTTACGCGCAATGGTCGGCGGCCTGGTGGCAGTGGGCGATGTCGATGCCGGTGGAACCCTATGTGGATCCGGACGGCCGCTTTTGCGACCTGGGCCAGGAAGGACCGGTCTGGTTCCTGGCCGGGACGGACGGCAGCTTCGATGCGCAACGCGAATGCCGCATACCGCTCGGGAAATACCTGTTCCTGCCGATCATCAACATGATCCACCAGACCCCGTTGGGGGTGAAGAAGGAAGGCAAGGTGGCGTCGTGCAAGGAGCTGCAGGCGTCGGCCGCGGTCAACAACGATCACCTGGTCAGCGCGGTGGTGTTGATCGATGGGGCGCTGGTCAAGAACGTGGTGTCCTACCGGGTGCGCAGCGAGGGCTGTTTCCCGATGTACCCGAAGCTGCCGGAAGACGATCGCTACATCACCCCGGTCGCGGCCAGCGATGGCTACTGGCTGATGATCGAACCCCTGCCGATCGGCCGGCACACGATCACCGTCGGCGCCAACTACGGCGCGCCCGGAGGCGGCTACCACCACATGGTGCAGAATTTCGAATACGTGCTGCAGGTGGGCATGCAGGACGGATTCGTGATGCGGTGATGGCCGCGGGCCGGCGGCGATGGTTCCGTGTGTCGGCGGTTATCATGGCCGGCATGTACTCCGGCATCCGCGACAGGTTCCCTCTCCATGCGTAATCCCCTGCAGGAACAACTGCTCAAGGCCGGCCTGGCGAAGAAGTCCAAGCTGGACCAGGTGGCGCGCGAGCAGGCGAAGCAGCGGCATGCGAAATCGGCGCCTGCAGTCAACGTCGAACAGGCCGAGGCCGAACGCATTCGCCTGGAGAAGGTCGAGCGCGACCGCGCGCTGTCGGCCGAGCGCAACGCGCAGGCGAAGGCGCAGGAACTGCGTGCGCAGGTGCGGCAGATCGTGGAGCAGAACCGGCTCAAGCCCGAGGGCGGGATCGACTACCGCTTCACTCACAACGGCGCGATCCGCAGCCTGCTGGTCACCGATGCGCTGCGCCGGCAACTGGCCAACGGCAGCCTGGTCGTCGCCTGCCACGACAGCGGCTATGCGATCGTGCCGCGCGCCGTCGCGGAGAAGATCGAGGCGCGCGACCCGGCCATGATCGCGCTCGACCATGGGCGCAATGCATCGGCTGCGCCTGACGACGACGACCACTACAGCCAGTTCAAGGTGCCGGACGACCTGATCTGGTAACCCCGGCGCGACGTAGGAGCGGGCCTTGCCCGCGATGCCCTTCGCGTGGTCCCGCATGAAAAGCATCGCGGGCAAGGCCCGCTCCTACGGGGTCGTTCGCGGCTATCGTGCAACCGGCGTAGCATCGCGCAACACCCGACCTGGAGCGCCGCATGCCCCCGTCCTACCGTAGCCGTCCTCCTGCTCTTTCCGTAGCCATGCTGGTCGTCCTGCTCGGCGCACCGGTGATGGCCTCCGCTGTCGAGGCCGACATGGCCGCCCTCCAGCGCACCGTCGCCGCGCAGCACGACGCCTCGCTCAAGCGGCTGCAGGACTGGATCGCGCTGCCGTCGATCGCCGCCGAAGACCTCAACTCGCGCGAAGGCGCCGAGTACATGGCGACGCTCGCCCGCGAGGCTGGCTTCCAAAAGGTCTCGATCCTCGACACCGACGGCAAGCCGGGCGTGTTCGCCACGCTCGATGCCGGTGCGCAGAAAACCGTGGGCCTCTACTTCATGTACGACGTGAAGCAGTTCGATCCTGCCGAATGGTCCTCGCCACCGCTTGAATCGAAGCTCGTCGACAAGCCCGGCCTGGGCAAGGTCCTGGTCGGACGCGGCGCGGTCAACCAGAAGGGCCCGCAGTCGGCCTTGCTCGCCGCGCTGCACGCCATCAAGGCCGCCAACCAGAAGATGCCGGTGAACCTGGTGCTGGTGGCCGAAGGCGAAGAGGAGATCGGCTCGCCGCATATCGGCCAGCTGGTGCATCGCCCGGAAGTGGAAGCCGCCTTGCGCGATACCGTCGGCGTGTTCATGCCTTCGGCCTCGCAGGACGCCGAAGGCAACGTGACCATCAGCCTCGGCGCCAAGGGCGTGATCGAGCTGGAGCTGGTCGCCAGCGGCGAGAAGTGGGGCAGGGGTCCGAAGAAGGACGTGCATTCCTCGCTCAAGGCCATGGTCGACAGTCCGGCCTGGCGGTTGGTGAAGGCGCTGGACACGCTGGTTTCCGACGACGGCAACACCATCGCCATCGACGGCTATCCCGTGGCGCCGCCGATCAGCGCCGAACACAAGGCGATGATCGCCGCCGCCACAAAGGTGCGCAGCGAAGCCAAGAGCAAAAAGCTGCTGGGCGTGGACCACTGGATCGACGATCTGCCCTGGCAGCAGGCCAACGAGCGCCTGGTTTCGCAGCCCACGGTCAACATCGAGGGCCTGGTCGCCGGCTACACCGGCCCGGGCGGCAAGACCGTGCTGCCGAGCCGCGCGGTGGCCAAGATGGATTTTCGCCTGGTGCCGGGCATGAAGAAGGACGACGCGGTCGCCGCGCTGAAGGCGCACCTGGCCAAGCGCGGCTACGGGGACATCGAGGTCAACGTCAGTGGCGGTTATGACGGCACCCAGTCGTCCGCCGATGCGCCGCTGATCCAGGCGCAGCGCGCGGTGCTGGAACGCCGCGGGATCAAGCCGCTGTTCTGGCCGCGCAACGCGGGCTCGTATCCGGGCTTCGTCTTCACCGATGCGCCCTTGAGCCTGGCCTCCGGGCACTTCGGCCTGGGCAATGGCAGCGGCGCGCATGCGCCGGACGAGTACTACCTGATCGAATCCAGCAACCCGGCGGTGCAGGGCTACGACGGTGCGGTGATGTCGTTCGTCGAGTATCTGTACGAACTGGGCAAGTGAAAATGTAGGCTGGGTTGGCTCTATCAACCCAGCAAGCGGGAGGCTGGAACCAAAGCGCTGGGTTGATGAAGCCAACCCAGCCTACGGCTCTCCATCAACCCGGCAAGCGGGAGGCGGGGACAAGGGCGCTGGGTTGGTGAAGCTGACCCAGCCTGCGTTCCTGGCGTATCTTCAAGCCACTGAACGCAGCGAGGGGGGGGGTCGCCATGTCGTCGGACCAGTTGATTGCAGTCGCCACGGATGCCTTGCGTGGCTTGATCCAGGCGGTGCTGCCCGCGGGCAGTGCGGTGCTGGTGGGGCCGCCTTCGCCGGAGGCCGAAGAGGTCTCGGGCTTGTCGGTGCATCTGTACCGGGTCGGGGTGTTGCCGCTGGTGCGGGCGGTGCCGGTGCTGGGTGCGGATGGGCGGCGGATGCGGCCGGAGATCGGGCTGCAGCTGGATTACCTGGTCAGCGGGCTGGGCGGGGAGGCGCTGGAGGAACTCGGTCTGCTTGGGACTGCGTTGCACGCGCTGGCGGATTCGCCGGTGCGCGAGCGGCAGTCGTTGTCGGCGTTGTTGTCGGAACCGGATCGGTTGGCTTCGGTGGCGCCGGGATCATTGAGCATCCAGTGGCGGGTGTTGGACCTGCCGCTGGACCAGGTGTCGGGGGTGTGGCTGGCGAGTGGGATGCGGCAGCGGGGTGGGGTGTTCTGCAGGGCTGAGGCGGTTTGGCAGGCGGTGCAGGGTTGAGATTGGAAATTGAAGGGGGACTTCAAGTGGAAATAAAGCAAAGTCGTAATTCCAACCGTATCCGTTATCAGTTTGGGGAAGACGAACTGAACTACTCGCTCGAAGACAGTTCGGGTAGCCGGTCTTTCTCGGTTCAGTACACCGATATCAGTCGCGATCGGCAGACGCTGGAAGAGCGCAATCAGTGGTTGCGGAATGCGGGGTTGTTGTGGATCGCGTTGGGTGGCGTGCTGACAGCGATGAGCTATTTCGGCGAGGGCCCGTTCCGGGCGTCGTTCTGGTTGTGGATCGGGTTGGGTTGTTATGCGGTGTACTGGTTCCGGCGCACGAAGTTCACGATCCTGCCCACCGACAAGGGCAATCTGTTGGTGATCGACAACGACGACGGTCCGCGCCTGATCCAGGAGATCGAGTCGCGCCGTGCGGCGCAGTTCCTGCGCGAATACGACTTCATGGATGCGGACGAGACGCCGGAACAGCAGCGCAAGCGGTTCAAATGGTTGCACAGCGAGGGGGCGTTGTCGGATGAGGAATTTCAGAGGCGGGTTGCGATGATTGGTGAAGTGGGGGTAAAGGGTGCGGCTGAGGCAGTTGTCGGATCGCGGCAGACGTTGAATTAGCCGTTGCTGAGTTCAGGGAAGGATGGGGTCAGTGAAATAATTACCTCCGTTTCCTTTAGTCGTTTAGTCGAGCGCGGAGGGAGGGGCGGACTGGGACAGGGCGGGCTGCAGCTGGTGGATCGCGCCGGTGTTGAGCAGTTGGCCCAGGTCGGCGAAGCCGCCTGCGCGGATGATGCAGAGGGGGTTGAAAGAAATGATGCCCATCAACCTCCGTGGGGACGGAATGAACGGACTGAAGAATGTACGCAACCGCCGCGATGATACGTTGACGCGGGTGGGGTGGGATCGGCTGGAGACGATGCTGGCTGATTACTATCGGGCGCAAGGCTGGAGTGTTGACCATGTCGGCACTGGTAGTGGCCGCACCCGGTTCGATGGCGGCATCGACCTGAAACTGCGCAAGGACGGCGAGTACGTCCTGGTCCAATGCAAGCACTGGAACGCCAAGCAGGTCACCCACAACGCCGTGCACGAACTGCTCGGCATCAAGGTCAACGAGAACGCCACCGGCGCCATCGTCGTTACCAGTGGCGAGTTCACCCAGGCTGCCAAAGAAGCCGCTACGCGCCTGGGTCACGTCCAGCTCATTGATGGCGATGCGCTGCGTGCCATGCTCGGCCCGCAACTGGAAGGCATGGCATCGACTATGCCGCCGCCGCTGCCGCGCGCCTCAACACACTACCGTAACCGCAAAAGAAAACCACCCGCCGACCGTGGTCCATTGCTAGTTGGCGCTCTGATCGGTGCTCCATTGGTTTGTTACGCTGTGTACCGCCTGCTCACCTTTCCTTTCTTTAGTCATCGGATCGAAGTCGATCTTCCGCAGCGTGTCCAACCCGTTGCCCAGTCACCAAAGACAGCCCGCGTCCCTGTGGAGAAGCCCGCGATCAGTCCTACGACCGAGCAATCGCCGGTCCTCGAAAAGGGAATGACTGGCGCTGAGCTCGAAGAATGGAAGCGCAAGAACGATGAGTCCATGCGTATCCTGGAAGAGAACGACAAGCGGGACCAGGAACAGGCGGATTCCGAACGATGAGCGCGGAAGATCCCTATGCCGCACCCGGCGCGGCGGTCAGCGATCCTGCCGATCCTGCAAAACAAAGGGGCCAGAGTGAATATCCGTTTGAATCAGATATTTCCTCTGGCCCCTTTATAGCGGTGTGGGGTCCGCCGCTTCCAGTGTGGAAGCAGTCACGAAGCGGTGCCACCCAGTTTTTCATGCGGACGCTCGCCGGCGAGGGTACTGACCGGCGAGCTTCGTGATCAGAGCAACGAGCTGACAAAAGCAAACGTGGCGATCAGAGCATGGCGTCCCGCGATTTCTCTGCACGCGCTGCGCCGATGGCGGTCTCCACCTTTTTCACTTCCTCGGGCGGCGGCAGCACGGCGGGCATTCCCAGGCTCTGGATCCACAGCTCGCGGCACCAGCCTTTGGTGTGATACAGGTGGTGATCCTCGTCTTCTTCGACCTCGTCGAACGCGGCCTTGAGCGCTTTAGCGACCGTGTCGCTGGCCTCGTCGGCCACCCGGCCGATCAGCTCCCAGTTCGAGTGGTCCTTGGTTTCCGCAAGCACCACGCATTCGCACGCTACCAGCTCGGCTGCGGCAGGTTCCGCGTCTGCAATGGCCATCTCGATCGCCTGCACCAGTGCGGCGCCGTTGTGGGCCACGACGGCACGGCCGGGGCTTTGTTCTTCGGCATCGATCTTGAGCTGGGCGAATACGCCGGTGAGTACTTCCTCGTGATGTCTGGTCTGGTCCAGGTATTCCTGGAACTCCTTTTTCAAGTCCTTGTTCCTGGCCGCCTTGATGGCGGCGGTGTAAACCTGGATGCCGCCGCGTTCAGTTTCCAATGCTTGCAACAACAGTTCCTTGACGGCGGACGGGTCGTATTTCGCTTTGCTGGCCATGGGTATCTCCTCGGTGGGATTGGATCATTTAGGGCAATGACCCGCTAGCTGCGCGTGAACTTTTCTTTCGCGTGTTCTTCACCATGTCCTGGCCGTAAAACGCAGGGAACCGTTGCTTGCCAATCGGGGAGGGCCACGCCTCGCGCCAATCAGAACCATTGCTTGCGCTTGCCTATCCATATCGACACGCCTGCTATGGCCAGCATCAAACCGAGAGCCACGTAAAAGCCGAGCGCTCCCGTCTTGAAGAACGGGGCCTCGAAATTCATTCCCAGCACGCCGCCAAGCACGGCCAGCACGCCGATGACCACGGTGGCGAAGGTCAGCACCTTCATCGTTTCGTTGGCGGTCAAGGCGGTCTGGCTGCTGAACAGTTCGAAGCTGCCCACCACCAGGTCCCGTGCATTTTCGACCATGTCCATGGCGCGTTCGTAATGGATATCCAGGGCGCTGAAATGCTGTTCGGTGCGCTCGTCTTCCCCGGGCCGGAAGTCGGGCCGGGCCAGCGCCGTGTAAACCACCCGATGCGGTGCCAGCATGCGACGCAAGCGGGAGGCGCCCTTGCGCAGGGTACGCAGTTCCGCCAGGCAATCGCGCGGATTTTCCGAGAGGATGTCCACTTCCAACCGCTCGACTTCCCTTTCGAATCGTGAAACCGCCTCGAAGTAGGTTCCCAGCTGCCAATCCAGCAACGCCGATACGAAGCTGGCTGCGCCAAGCTCACCTGCGTCGCCGTGGTCGGATTGGGTGGCCCGGAATTCATCCAGGAAAGCCACGGGGTGGTGGTGCAGGGTGATCACAAGATTGGGACCAGCGATCATCGAGAGCACCGTGCCCGAGAACTGCAGTCCGGGTTCGTCGTTGATCGACACCACGCGCAACCAGAAGCATTTTCCGCGGGGATCCAGGCAGGGGTTGGTGTCCGACCCCAGGTATCCCTCGATGGCAGCGGGAGGTAGGGACAATTGTGTCGCCAGGGCACGCAGCTGTTCCTCCGCGGGATTGAGAAGGTCTATCCAGAGGAGTTTCTTGTCTCCCAATCCTGCCAGCACGGCCGCATCGATTGCGCCGAGTTGCCGGTCGCCGGAAACCGCATCGAACAGGACCGCGTGGAAGGCCGGTCGATCGACGGACGCATCGCCGGTAAGCGGCATGGCATTTTCCTTTTCCCGGTTCATTGCTTGCGGCTGGCGGGTGGCATCGCTGGTTTTTCTCGTCATGGATCTGTCGGACCAGCACGGGCGATCGCGTAATGCGGCCTACGGGAGAAGCGGGTGGAACAGCCGCCCCAGGCGCGACCGGGTCGCCATCCCCTCACTCGCTCGCTACGCTGGCCTGTCGCTTGTTAGAAGCGCGCGAAGAGCGTCGGATCGCATGGAAGGCGCTTGACGTTGCGTTCACGGCGGTGGGGTCCCGAACAAAGGGGCCCGAACAAAGGGGCCAGAGTGAATATCCGTTTGAATCAGATATTTCCTCTGACCCTTTTGTTGCTTGAGGCGACAGAGAAATGGAGCAGGGAACATATTCGATCGAAGCGAATATGCGCTCCGGACTATCCCCAGTTTCCCGGAGGCCCACTCGCCAGCGCTTCATGGAGGCCGCCCTTGGCCGCTTCCTCCCCGCGACTGCGTGACATGAAGTGCAGGGGATGCTGAATCACGGAGGTGTTTCATGCGGAGGCATATTTTTGCGGCCCTGGTGCTGGCGACGGGCCAATGGTTCATGACGACCACGGCGTTCGCGCAGGACGAAGCGCTGGGGCCGCCGGAAGCGCTGCAATACCCGTTCCAGGCCAGTGAAACCGCGCCGCGCGCGGTCACCATGCCCTTCCTGCGCAAGGCCATCGAAGACGCCGCCGACCTCGGCCTGTGCGAAGCCCTGATGCGCGAGGCCGGCCACGAATTTCCCAATGGCTTCCGCCCGCAGGATTGCACCACCGAGTTCGCGGCCAGGGTGCGCGACCGCGACGGCCTGGTGCACTGGCGCAGCGAGAACGCGCGACCGCTGAAGTGCGGCGGCGACTGCGTCGGCCGGCCCTTCAACAGCGTCACCCGCAACGTGGACAAACCCAACCTGCGCGAGGCCATGCTCTACGGCCGGCTGCTCTTCAAGATCGACCCGCCCGGCCCGGTGGATCGCGACCTCACTTACAGCTACGAGGTGCACGTCCAGTGCAAGGCCGCGGACGGCGCCCGCAACGGCGATATCGAAGTCAAGGTCGACGTGGGCGAGCCGGTGCTGGGCGATCCGCATACGCTGGAATCGACCCTGGATTTCCTGTTCCTGCCGGTGCAGATCTCGCGCCGCATCGAGTCCTTCATCCGCAGCAAGCTCCGCTCGATACCGACCACGGCCATCGGCGGCGAACCCTGCCGCTCCATCGGCGTGAGCCGCGCGCAGGATCCCAAGTTCGATGCGATGCCGTTCGACCTGGCGCCGACGCCGGGTCGCGTGGTGCGCCCGGGACTGGACGCCATCGGCGGCGTGCGGGCGGAACGGGCGCGGGTGGAGTTCCTCTCCATCACCCGCCATCCGTTACCGGTCGGCGTGGCGCCGGAGCATGCGCGGCCCGGCGCGGTCGAGGCGGGATACTTCAACGCCTACCTCAACGGCGCCAACGTATCGTTTCCGCCGCCGCTGGAAGCGCCGGACGGATTGCGGCTGCCGCCCGCGGGCGGAACGGTGGCGCTGAACTATTGCAGGACGGTGCCGCTGGACGGCATGGACCGCCTGCAACTGCTGTTCGTCAATGCGCTGGGCGGCGCGGTCTGGTCGCAGTTCGCACGCGATGCCGGCTTCGGCGCGGGCGCGCCGCATGCCATCACCACCGGACGCACGATCGTGGTGCCGGGCACGCCGAAGCCGCGGGTGGTGCCGCTGCGCGAGTTCGAACTGGCCTACCGCATCGTGTACCTGCCCGCGCCGGTGCTGACAGGAGCCACCGCCGGCCCGCGCGGCGGCGTGCGCCCGGTGCGCGGTTCCCACGACCTGCCCATCGCGCGCCCCGAAGTGCTGGCCGAAAGCGACGCGTCGGCAACGACGTGCCGCGAGATATGAAGTGAGCCAACAGGGGTCGCAGTGCGCTTTCTTTCGATTCAACAGGAAAGACGACTCCGACCCTTGTTCTTGCCGATTGCCGGAACCTGGCGAGTCGGTCCTTGTGGGAGCGGCGGCGCCAAGGGGACTTCCTTCGGGGCGCAAGCCGCGAAGGCGACGATCCCAGGCCATCGATTCGCATGGCGTCGTCGAGCTCCGTTCGCGGCTTACGCCGCTCCCACAACAGCGCATCAAACAAAGGGGCCAGAGTGAATATCCGTTTGAATCAGATATTTCCTCTGGCCCCTTTGTTGCCTTTGTTGGCAGTGCACTTTCTTTTGATTCAACGGGAAAGACGACTCCGACCCTTGTTCTTGCTGATTGCCGGAACCTGGCGAGTCGGTCCTTGTGGGAGCGGCGCCGCCAAGGGGACTTCCTTCGGGGCGCAAGCCGCGAAGGCGACGATCCCAGGCCATCGATTCGCATGGGGCCGTCTAGCTCCCGTTCGCGGCTTGCGCCGCTCCCACGACAGCGCATGGGGCGGGCTCAAGCCCGCCGCCTGTGGCAATGACGATAGGGGCCTGGTTGCTGCGAGCGATGCCGCTCAGCCTTCAGCCGGCCACTCGCGGATTTCCGTGGCGCAATGCCCTGCGGTTATGCCGCGCAGGAAGTCCCCTTGGGGGATTGCGCCCTACGGGCCACGGCTATTTTTCCAGCAGGTTCAGCAGACTGCGGCGCCGGGCCGTCGGTGACGCGCGAAAGCGGGTGAGCAGGGTCATTTCTTCCTGGCTCTGCGCCGCTCTTGCGGGCTCGCGGGTGCTTTCGCTGATGTACTGGCGGGACTTGGCCGCGGCATACGTATCGTCGATCAGATAGTCCAGGGTCAGTCCATCGGCTGCGTAGAGCCGGCGGATCTTCGCCAGGTTGCCCAGGTTCGGCTCGGCGCGGCCGGTCTCCCATTTCGAAACCGTGGCCTTGCTCACCTCGAGTTCGAAGCCGACGCGCTCCTGCGACCAACCCCGCGCATCGCGGAATTCCTTCAGGCGTGTACCGAAAGTGCTGCTCATGGGCGGCATTCTCGGCGCCCGGGAAACATCTGTCGTTTCTGCATGGTTGACATCCAGTATATCCGTATCGGATACTTCGAAGGTCGCGAGAACGGAAACCTGCGGTATGCGCAGCTGGAGATTCCGCGCCGTGGAGAAGTATGCACAAGCGAAGAACGGTGTCGGCGAAGAACAGAGTCGAAAGAACGGGATCAGGTTCGGCCATCCCTGATTTACCGGAGGCCTGAAAGCAGGCGCACTTGCTTGCCTGGAGGGACTGGGTGGAAAAGCTTCGGCGTTGTACGGCGGAGATCAGGCGCGAAGCGGTGAGTGGCCATTTCATGGAATGAGGAGGCAACACAATGTCGAGGCATGAATCGGAGGATCGGGAAGGGTTGGGCTATCTGCTGCCCGAGGAGAGCCAGCTGCGGCTGGCGAGGTTGAGCGATCACATCAGGTTCCTGGCGCGGATGGCGCAATCGCGCATCGCGCAGGGATCGTTGGAACACGCGCCGGAGGTGAGCATGGGCGAACTGACGTTCTGCCTGGAGGCGCTGGCGGATCAGCTGGACCTGGTGCTGGACGAGGTCTCGTGGCCCGCGCAAGGGACGGCGACGGTGGAGGTGCCGGAGCGCGACGTCATGTCCGCGGCGAGGCCAGGGGCGACTGGCACGAACACCGGCCGCTTCATCTTCGGCGTCACCCTCGACCAGATCGACACGCTCGGCCGCCTGATCCAGACGATCTCGGCCCATGGCGATGTCGTGTCGAGCAGCGACATGCCCGACCTGGCCAAGCACACCCTGCCCATGCTGGGGTACGCGATCTTCGACGGTGCGGCCGCCGTGCGCGACATCCTGGCCCAGGTGGAAGAGCAGCGGCTCGGCGAGGCGCCGCATCGGCGACCCGGCGTGGGCGAGGAGCGGGGTGTCTACGCGGTGGCACTCGTGTCCCCGGCAGCGGCACGCAATTCTCCAAGGGGATTGCGCCCCACGGGCTCTCCGGTCCGGCTCTTGTGGGAGCGGCGTCAGCCGCGAACGGGAGCTCGACGGCGCCATGCGAACCGGTGGCCTGGGATCGTCGCCTTCGCGGCTCACGCCCCGAAGGAAGTCCCCTTGGGGGACGCCGCTCCCGCAACAGCGAAGCGGATCAACGCCTTCGGCGGTTCCGCCCTACGGCTCTAGGCCGGGTCCGCGCATCGCATAATGACGCGCGACGGCAGGCCCGCCATGACCTGCCTTGCGCAACAACATCCAAAGGAATCCCATGACAGAACCCGCACCGAGTGCGTCCGAACCCGCCTCCGAGGCGCAACCCGCACCGATGCCGCCGCGGTATCGCCTGTTCGAACTGCTGATCGGCGCCGGCGTGCTGCTGATTTCGGCGGTGTCCGTGTTCGTGGCGTACAGCGCCAACCGCACCCAGGAGCGGATGCTGGCGGCCAGCGTCTGGCCTTCGCTGGTCTTCGGCACCAGCGACCTCGCCCAGGACGGCAGCCCGCAGCTGTCGATCGACCTGCTCAACCGCGGCGTGGGACCGGCCCGCGTGCGCTGGGCCGAAGTGTTGTACGCCGGCAAGCCGGTCGCCGGTCCTTCGGCATTGCTGGCCGCCTGTTGCGGCGACCAGGACACGACGCCCGACGCATCCATCGTCAGCAGCGCCATCCAGCGCCGCGTGATCGGCGCCGACGAATGGATCCAGGCCATGCGCGTGCCCCCGTCGTCGACCTCGCCGGCGGTCTACGCGGCCCTGACCCGGTCGCTGCCGGGCGTGGGCATGCGCCTGTGCTATTGCTCGGTGCTGGACGAGTGCTGGCTGCTGGACAGCAAACACGACGAGCCCGAACCGGTGCGCGACTGCAAGGCGGCGCCGGCGGTGCTGTGGGGAAGCGGTGCCTGAAGGCTGTAAGCCAACATAGGGCAGGCTCAAGCCCGCCGCAGCTGGCAATGATGATTCCATTCGGCGAGCCGAGGCCTGCCCCATGGGCCTGCTGTTCATCCCCCGTATCCTGCGAAGGCTGGGCGGCCAAGCGGGCTCTGTTTCGTGGCCCACGGCACAGTTCTGACCAAGTCATCCGAGTCGGGTGTGTCAGAATCCGTCCGTCGCTACAGGGAGCAGTACGATGAAACGCCTTCCGATTTATCTGGCCGTGCCGATCTTCTTTCTGACGGCCAACGGCTGCGGCCGGACTGCATCGATGAAGTCGGATGCAGCGCTGGATCCGCAGTACGCGGCGAGGTCGTCGGAACCTGCTGGCAGGCTTGTCGCCGAACATGAAGATGGTGTGATTGGACGTGAGCCTGCGCGCTCTGCGGGCGGCAGTGGAACCTATGGCAGCGACTATGGAGTGCGGCCCGAATACCAAGCCTGCATGACGCATCAACCCGAAGACGTCAGCACTGCTGGCCATCGGCAGGATTGCGCCGACAAGGAGTCCGAATTCCAGGATTCAAGGCTGGATCGGGTTTACCGTCAGGCCGAAGATGCGCTCGAGAAGCGGAATGATAAAAGCGGTGCATCGGCCCGTCTGCGGGATTCCCAGTCGCGATGGTTGTCGCAGATCGAAAGTGCCTGTGGAAAGGTTGCTGAGGGGGCTGGTTCCACGATGGGGCCAGCGGCACAATCGACATGCATCATGGATATGACTGCGCGACGCGCGGACGAACTGGAGCGTCAGTATCTGAACGGCGGAAAGTAAATCGGAAAATTGTTCAACCAGGGAGCAGGTGATGCCAGTCGAGGACGATTCCATCCGGCGGGCCGGGACCCGCCCTATGGGCCTGGTTTGTTGCGGGTGACGCCGCTCAGCCTTCGGCCGGCCACTCGCGGAAGATCACGCAGACCGTGGTCTTGTCCAGCATGGCGAACTCGCGCGAGCCCCAGGGCTTGCGCGTGACGCGATTGGAGTTGGGGTGCAGCAGATGCGGCGAACGCGTCGACAGCTCGCGGTAGACCGCTTCGATGTCGTCCGTGTCGATGCCGAGTTCCGGTCGGTCCAGCGCCGCGCATTCCGCATTCGCGACCAGGTAGGCCTTGGCCCCGTCGCGGACGATGACCGCCATCGTGGCGTCCTGATAGCCGACTTCGAAGCCCAGTCCTTCCACGAAGAACTCCAGTCCGTCTTCCAGACTGTCGTAGAAGATCTTGGGGATGAGGTTGTTGAACATTTCCGTCTCCGCAGGACCGGCCCGGAAGGCCGCGCGGGTGATGATAGGATCTTCGCGGACCAAGGCAAGAAGGCACTTTCTTGAGCGCTACGAACACTTCTGTGCGTACGGTCCACGGCGCCGACCCGAATTACCGCGCGGCGCTGGAAACGCTGGCGCGCATCGGCGACAAGTGGACGGTGATGGTGGTCGCCGCGCTGTGGCAGGGACCGTTGCGTTACAGCGAGATCCAGCGCGGCGTGCAGGGCATCTCGCAACGCATGCTCACCCTGACGTTGAAAGGGCTGGAGCAGGATGGGCTGGTCGAACGCACGATGTTCCCGACTGTTCCCCCGCGCGTGGACTACGAACTGACGGAACTGGGCCGCAGCTTGATCGTGCCGCTGCATGCGCTGTACGAGTGGGCGGTGGAGCATCGACCCGCCATGCTGGAAGCAGGGGCCAGGTTCGCCGCGAAAAAGGGCGTGCGGGACGCTGTCGAATAAAAGCGGCACAAGCTCGCACTGGCCCATCCGCAATGGGACTTGCGTAGCCGGCGGGGAGTATGCGCATCTAGCGCCACCCCTCTTGCCGGAGATTTTCGATGCGTCCTTCCGTCCATCCACTGGTCCTGGCCCTGCTGCTGGCGTCGCCTTTCGCTACGTCGCCTGCCCATGCCGCCGACGCGGCGGCAGCCACTGCAGAAACTGCGGCGGACACGCCTTCCAGGACGCCGGCTGGCACCACCTTCGTCCTGCCCGGCGGCTGGAGCCAGCGAGTGCAGGGCAACGCCGTATTGATCATGCCGCCCGAAGGCGACGGCTCGCGCCTGGCCATCGTCGATGCCAAGGCGGCCACCGCCGACGAAGCGATCGCCGAGGCCTGGGCCATCCTCGGCATGACCCCGAAGCTGCTGGTGGCCACCGACGCCGCGCCCAAGGACGGCTGGGAAGCCCGGCGCTTCTACGACTACGACGTCGCCGCGAATGCCAAACGCGCCGTCGGCGCCAGCGCCTATCGCAAGGGCACGGCCTGGACCGCCGTGGTGGTCGACGTGGACCAGGCCATCGCCGAAAAACGCGGCTCGCAATTCGGCAAGATCTCCCAGCGCCTGCAGCCCGCCGGCTACAAGCGCGAGAGCTTCGCCGGACGCACCGCGCACAAACTGGACGACGCGCGCCTGCAGCAGGTCGCCGGGTTCGTCGAGCGGATGCGCCAGGAATTCGACGTGCCCGGCGTGGCCATCGGCATCGTCCAGGACGGCAAGGTGGTGATGTCGCAGGGCTTCGGCGTGCGCCAACTGGGCAAGCCCGGGAAAGTGGATGGCGACACCCGCTTCATGATCGCCTCCAACACCAAGGCGCTGACCACGCTGATGCTGGCCAAGCTGGTCGATGCCGGCAAGCTGGACTGGAACGCGCGCGCCGAGGACGTCTACCCGGATTTCAAACTGGGCGATGCGGCCACCACCGACCAGGTGCTGGTCAAGCACCTGATCTGCGCGTGCACCGGCGTTCCGCGCCAGGACTACGAGTGGCTGTTCGACGGCGAGAAGCAGACGCCGAAGACGGTCATGGCTACGCTGGGCACCATGCAACCGACCAGCGGCTTCGGCGAACTGTTCCAGTACTCCAACCCGATGGCCGCGGCGGCGGGCTACATCGGCGGCCAGGTCGCCTATCCCGGCACCGAACTGGGCGCGGGCTACGACCAGGCCATGCAGGCGCTGGTGTTCGATCCGCTGGGCATGCGCAACACCACCTTCGACTACGCCAGGGCGCAGACCGGCGACTATGCCGCGCCGCACGGCTACGACATCGAGCACCAGGTGGAAGTCATGGGCATGGGCCTGAACGACACCATCGTCGCGTCGCGTCCGGCGGGCGCGGCGTGGAGTTCGGTCAACGACCTGCTCAAGTACGTGCGGATGGAGATCGACCACGGCCTGCTGCCCGACGGCAGCCGCTACATCGGCGAGGCCGCGCTGCTGCAGCGGCGCGAACCGCAGATCGCGCTGGGCGTGGACCGCAATTACGCGATGGCGCTGATGGTGGACAAGAGCGACGGCACCACCGTGATCGACCACGGCGGCGACATGGGCGGCTTCCACTCCAACATGATGTGGTGGCCCGGGCAGAAGGTCGGCGCGGTGATCCTGACCAATGCCGATGAAGGCGTGAACCTGCGCGGCCCGTTCAAGCGCCGCCTGATGGAGCTGATGTTCGACGGCGAACCGCAGGCCGAGGCCGCGGCGAAGGCCGGGGCCAAGGCCAACCGCGAGGGCTTCGAGGCGTTCCGCAAGCAACTGCAGGTGCCGGGAGACGCGACGGCGCTGGCCGGGCTGGCCCCGCGCTACCACAACGATGCGCTCGGCGAGCTGCGGGTGACGCGCGCGGGCGGCAAGGCGTCCTTCGATTTCGGTGCGTTCGCTTCCGAGGTGGCGACCATGCCGCAAACCGACGGCAGCCTGGGCTTCGTCACCATCGACCCGCAGGCGCTCGGCTTCCTGTTCGTGCGCGCGGACAAGGACGGCGTGCGCAAGCTGATCGTCCGCGATGGCCAGCATGAGTACGTTTTCGACGAAGTGAAGTAGGGCCTGCAAACAGCGTAGCCCGGGTAAGCGAAGCGCACCCGGGACGCTTCCACCTGGTTGCCGCAGGACCGGCTACGGCGCGATCCCACGCCGCGGCCGCCACAAGCAAGGCCCCGCAATGCGGGGCCTTCCTGTTTCACCGCCCGGACACCCGTTTCACGCCAGGGCCGCAAGGCGCATCGGCAAGTAGGGGGCAATCCTCCTTGGGGGTGCGCCCTACGGCTTTCCGATTTCCTGCGGCAGAGGCGTCATCCGGCGTTTCGTTGCTCCGCCCAGTTCAACAGCGCATCCAGCGCCGGGCATAGCGCCTGGCCCCATCCGGTGAGCTGGTAGTCGACCCTGGGCGGAACCTGCGGATACACCGTGCGCAGGACGATGCCGTCCGACTCCAACTGCCGCAACTGTTGCGCAAGCATCTTCTGCGACACGCCGGGGATCAGTTTTTCCAGATGCGAGAAGCGCTACACCTTGCCGCCGAACAGGTGGAACAGGATGACCAGCTTCCACCGGCCTTCGAACAGATGGAGCACGGATTCCACGCCAGCCGCGGCAGTATCCGGCGTGTAGGTCTTCGCGCTTACTTTTCCGTTAGCCACTCACTTTCCAGTGCGTTCTTGCGGTCTGGCCAGCCTATCCCCACCCTTGGCTCATCGCAAACCATCCAAGAGGCCCGCCATGACCATTGCACTGCCTGCTGCCGTAGAACGCTACCTGCGTGCCGACGCAAGCGCCGACGAAGATCGATTCTCCACCTGCTTCGCCGCCGATGCCGAAGTCCGCGACGAGGCGCGCACGATCCAGGGACTGCCCGCCATCAAGGCCTGGAAGCGGGAAAGCAGGCGGAAATACCAGTACGTGGTCGATCCGCTGGCTTGCACTCAGGAAGGCGACGCGGTCCTGCTGACCGCGCGCGTTGCCGGCAATTTCCCCGGAAGCCCGGTCGAATTGACCTACGCCTTCGTCGTGCGGGACGATCTGATCGCCTCGCTCGAGATCCGCTGATACCTCTTGCCATCGACATGACCCTCTACAAGAAGGCCACCCTGAGGCAGTGTAGGAGCGACGTGAGTCGCGAAGCGATGTAGCCCGGGTAGAGCGAAGCGGTCTTCAACATTGCGAAGCTGGTCAACCCGGGGCTCTTTGCCTTCGACGGAAATCCCCGGGTTTCGCCTGCGGCTCTACCCGGGCTACGCCACTCGAGATCCGCTGATACCTCTTGCCATCGACGCGACCCTCTACAAGAAGGCCACCCTGAGGCAATGTAGGAGCGACGTGAGTCGCGAAGCCGACTTTATCGAGGCTTCGTAGCGACTTGCGTCGCTCCTGCAATTGCGATGTCCTGCGGTTTGCTTGCTACCCTGATTGCGGATTCCCCAGAGGCAGGCGGCGACATGCACAGAAGACAATTCCTTGGCAACGCGGCACTGGCGGCGTTGCTGCTGCCCCTGGCCGGTGGTGGCGATGCGCGGGCGGCGACGGCGCGCAAGCGCTTGCTGCCGGTGCCGTTGGGCAAGGGCGACACCGTTGCGCTGGTCAGCCCGTCGTCGGCCACCGACGAACCGTTCGACCTGCAACTGGCGCAGGAAGCGATGCAGGCGCTGGGCTTCGAAGTGAAGACCGGCGCGCATTACGCGCAGCGGCGCGGCCACCTGGCCGGCACCGATGCGGGGCGCGCCGGCGACCTCAACGCGATGTTCGCCGACAAGCAGGTCAAGGCCATCATCTGCGCGCGTGGCGGTTCCGGTGCCGCGCGCCTGTTGCCGCTGTTGGACTACGACGCCATCCGCCGCAATCCCAAGGCGCTGCTGGGCTATTCCGACATCACCGCCTTGCACAGCGCCCTCCATGCGCGCACCGGCCTGGTCACCTTCCATGGGCCGATCGGTTCGGGCAGCTGGAATCGCTTCAACGTCGACCAGTTCCAGCGCATGTTCTTCGACCGCGAACTGATGCAATACCAGAACCCGACCGATCGCGGCGACGAGCTGGTGCAACGCAAGAACCGCACCGTCACCATCACCGGCGGCAAGGCGCAGGGCGAACTGGTCGGCGGCAACCTGTCGGTGCTGGTGGCCTTGGCCGGTTCGCCCTACCTGCCGGACTTCAGCGGCAAGATCCTGTTCCTGGAGGACGTGTCCGAAGCGCCCTACCGCATCGACCGCATGTTCAGCACCTTGAAGCTGATGGGCGTGCTGGACCGGGTCGCCGGCGTGATCTTCGGCCAGTGCACCGATTGCGATCCTGGCGATGGCTACGGCTCGCTGACCCTGGCCGGGATATTCGACGACTACCTCAAGCCGTTGCGGATCCCCGCCTACCGCGGCGCGATGATCGGCCATATCCGCGAACAGTTCATCGTGCCGATCGGCGGCAAGGTGGAAATGGATGCCGACGCCGGCAGCTTCCGCATGCTGGAGCCCGTGTTCCAGTCCTGAGGCAGTTCGCAGGGCGGGTCCCGACCCGCCCTGCGATGGGTCAGCCGCGTCGCGCCGCCTCGATCGTGGCGATATCGATCTTGCGCATTTCCATCATCGCGTTGAACGCGCGCTTGGCGGCGGCGCGGTCCGGGTCGGCGACGGCGTCGGTCAGGGCGCGTGGGGTGATCTGCCAGTTCAGGCCCCACTTGTCCTTGCACCAGCCGCAGGCGCTTTCCTGCCCGCCGTTGCCGACGATCGCATTCCACAGGCGATCGGTCTCGGCCTGGTCGTCGGTCGCCACCTGGAACGAGAACGCCTCGCTCTGCTTGAACGCCGGCCCGCCGTTGAGGCCGATGCAGGGAATGCCGAGCACGGTGAATTCGACCGTCAGCTCATCGCCTTCCTTGCCGGAGGGAAAGTCGCCGGGCGCGTAATGCACGGCCTTGACCTCGCTGTCCGGGAAGGTGGCGGCATAGAAGGTCGCCGCTTCCAGCGCGTTGCGGTCGTACCACAGGCAGATCGTGTTCTTCGGGGTCATCGCTGTTCTCCTTGTCGGTGGGGTAGGGGTCGGATCCGGGCCTTGAGCATCCCCGGGTCCGTGCAAAATCGTGGTGAACGGAAAGTCCGGGCCAGGCGTTGTATGCCTGCCTGTCTTCAACGACGAGCGGCGGGGCGGAGAATCGACAGCCGCCGGGAAAAAATCCGGCGCATGGCGGAATCCGCGAGCGATGCAGTTATGTAGCCTGGATAGCGCGCAGCGGTCTTCAACAGCGAAGCTGGTCAACCCGGGGCTCTTCGTTCCGTGTCGAAAGACTTGCGCTTGCGCAATTGCAAGGACCGCGTGAGTGTCGATGCGCATGCCGTTCACCAGTGTGGAACGGCGGATCACCGAGGCTACGGACATAGTGCGCATCAGCGCCCGTCACCAGGAGTCAGACGATGTCCGCCACTGCAAACCAGAATGCCCGTGTCCGCCTGCACGTCGAAGACAGCGGAGGCGAGGGCCGGGCGATCGTGCTCATCCATGGCTGGCCGTTGTCGGCGGAAGCATGGAAGCCGCAACTGGGCCCATTGCGCGACGCCGGCCATCGCGTCATCGCCTATGACCGTCGCGGCTTCGGTCGTTCGGAAAAGCCGGCGAGCGGTTTCGACTACGACACCCTCGCGGACGATCTCGCCGATCTGCTCGAGGCGCGCGATCTGAACGACGTCACCCTGGTGGGGTTCTCGATGGGCGGAGGCGAAGTGGCCCGCTATGTCGCCAATCACGGCGAGGACCGCTTGCGCAGTGTGGTCTTCGCCTCCGCGGTACCGCCTTTCCTGATGAAGACCGACGACAACCCCGAGGGTCCGCTGACCGAGGACAAGGCCAGGCAGAAGGAGAATGGACTGAAGGCGGACCGGGAGAAATTCTTCGACGGGTTCACCCGGGATTTCTTCTCGGCCAAAGGGGTGCTGAAGGTCAGCGAAGCCGAACGCCAGCAGGCGATCGCGCTCTGCCTGCAGTGCGACCAGACGGCGGCATTGGGTTGCATGAAGGCGTTCGCCACTACCGATTTCCGCAAGGACCTGGAAAAGGTCGGCGTGCCGACCCTGGTGATCCACGGCGACAGCGACGGCACGGTGCCCTTCGAAGGCTCGGGCAAGCGGACCCACGCCGCCATCGCCGGCAGCGAGCTTGTGCTGCTGGCGGATGCGCCGCACGGCTGCAACGTCAGCCATGCGGATGCATTCAACGCGGCTTTGCTGGACTTCCTGGGCGGCTAGGCCTTACGCCCTGGCGGCAAGGACGAAAGTGCGCGTCGCCTGCGGCGGTTCCGCCCTACGGTCCTCGCCTGTCCGGAATGCGGTCCCTGGCGCGTTGATTTTCCTGACACCCGTGGAGCCAGGCCATGCGATCGATCCTCCTGTTGTCCCTGTTGCTGGCCTGCGCGACTTCGGTGTGCGCGCAGCCCTACACCGGTCCGATCATCGACGTGCACCTGCACGTGGGCGCCGCGGCGCCGGGCGCGCCCAACCCGGCGACCGGCCAGCCGACCAGCGCCAACACCGACGAAGAGCGCGAACGGCTCACCTTCGAACAACTGCAGAAACACAACGTGGTGCTGGGCCTGGTCAGCGGCCCGGAGGCGGCCATGGCCAGCATGCGCAAGCGCGGTGGCGAGCGGATATGGGCCGGCGCGTTTCTCGACGATGGCCGCACGCCGCTGCCGCCACCGGAGACCCTGCGCGCCGCATTCGCCGCGGGCGACCTGAAAGTGATGGGCGAGATCGCCGCCCAGTACCACGGCCTCGACCCCAGCGACGCGTGGTTCGAATCCTATCTCGCTCTGGCCGAGGAGTTCGACATCCCGGTCGGCATCCACACCGGTCTCGGCCCGCCCGGCGCGGCGTATGGCTGCTGCCCGAAGTTCAGCGTCGCGCTCGGCAATCCGATGCAACTGGAACCCCTGCTCAAGCGCCATCCCAAGCTACGCGTCTGGCTGATGCACGCCGGCTGGCCGTACCTGCAGGAGACCAAGGCGATCCTCTACATGTACCCGCAGGTGCATGCCGACGTGGCGGTGATCGACTGGATCATCCCGCGCGCCGAGTTCCACCAGTACCTGCAGTCGCTGCTCACCGCCGGCTTCGGCGACCGCCTGATGTTCGGCTCCGACCAGATGGTCTGGCCCGAGGCCATCGGCCAAGCCATCGAAGGCGTGGACAGCGCCCCGTTCCTGGACGCGAAACAGAAGCGCGCGATCTTCCACGACAACGCGGCACGCTTCCTCAAGCTGGCGCCGGTGCGCTAGGCGAGGCGCGCGCAGGGCGAGTTCAGTCGAACGACACTTGTAGGAGCGACGTCAGTCGCGAAGCCGGCATCACCGAGGCTTGATCGCGACCGACGCCGCTCCCACAGGAACCCAGGGGCACCTGGCCCGGGGATCAGCCATCGGCGGGCTTCAGCGTCCGCAGCACCGACTTGTCCAGCTTGGCCGCGATGCCGACGCTGCGCCCGGCCAGATTGGCGACCACGTAATGGACCGAGCTGCCGATCAGCTGCGCGCATTCGGACAGGGTCAGCCCGTAGTCCTGCTGCAGCCACTGGATCATGCCCGACGTCGCGCTGCGCAACGCGTCGTCCAGCGAGCCGGCCTGGCCCAGCACCATCAACTGCCGCTCCGATTCCACACGCGGCGCGGAGAGGTTCCTGTTGGGCAACACGTCCACGCTGAATTCCACCTCCATCGACGTTTCCAGCGCGTATTGCGAGGTCTCGCCATCGCCCTGCAACGCATGCGCATCGCCCAGGTACAGCAGCGCGCCGGGTTGCGACACCGGCAGGTAGACCGTGGCGCCTTCGCGGATCCCGTTGAAGTCCATGTTGCCGCCGAAGCGGCCGGTGTCGCCGGTGGAAACCGGGGCGGAGCCGAAACCCGGCGCGACCGCCAGCCCGCCCAGCATCGGGCTCAGCGGCACCGACAGCGTGCGCAGCCCCGGCGTGGGCGTTTGCGGAAAGGCCACGCCGCGTTCGCGGTCCAGGGTCCAGCGCACCGGCTTGCCCAGTTCCATCGCCTTGGCCGCCACCGCCGTCGACATCGCGCGGCCCACCAGGCTGTCGAGGCTGTCGGCATAGTCGCGGTTCAAGCGCAGGCGCTTGATGCGGATGGCCAGCACGTCGCCGGGCTTGGCGCCCATCACGAAGAACGGCCCGGTCTGCGGATTGCCGAACAGCGCCCGGGTCTTGCCGTGCTGGTCCACGCCGCCGGAATCGAGGGTGGTGGTGTGCACGCTGTCGCCGGGCCAGATCGTCAACACCGGTGCGCGATGCGGGGAGAATTCGTTCGAGTAATCGGTGGGGACGAACTCATGCCGTTGCGGCGCATTGCCGCTACGTTGCGGCAGGCGCCTGGCCGAAAACGCGTGGGCGGCGCGCTGGTCCTTGTTGTTGGTATCGGGATAGTCGGCGTTGCCGGTAATCGCGTCCTGGGTCTGCGTACCGGCGAAGCGGTAGATCGCGCCATCGCTGCCGGTCACGGTGAACTGCAGGGTGGTGCCGTTGCGATTGCCGACGAGCGGGTCGCCGTCGAACACTCCGCTCAGGGCGCCGTCGCCGTCGGTAATATCGAGCTGCTGGTAGGCGGGATTGCCCCAGAGGTCGGTGGTGACCAGCCACTGCCCATTCGCCCCGGCCGCCTTGGCGAACGGCACGCAGGCGATCGACAGCAGGAACAGCACAACAAGGCGAAGGCTCATCGGAATCCAATGTGACTACAAGTGTAGTCACATTGTTCGCCTCTGCCTTCCCTGCTGTCAACTCTCCTGTGCAAGCCGACCGGAACCAGGCGCGCGCAAGGCGGGGCGAACCGTCGTCGCAAGATCGACTATTCGCGGGACGGCCTCTGTCCGGGAAGTCCGTGTTGCCGTTCAAATTCCGGCTGTGAGACTGTGTGCGGCCAGAACCGGCTTTGGAGACCGATGCATGCGACTCGCAGCCCGACTTGTTCTTGCCGCCACGATCGCCCTGGCGCTCGCCGCTTCGGCGAAAGCGGGGCGCCAGCAGTCCCGGTCGCCGGCACCCGATGGGGTAGCACCCGAAGCGATCGACCCGCGCTACATCGCGGCGCCCACGTCGTTGACCTCGCAGGACCTGGCGTCGCTGCAGAATCTGTTGGCCGATTGGGCGCGGCTGGGGCGCTACCGCAAGGACAACGCAGCGTTGCCGCCGCCACTGGCGGGCGAACGGCGCGTGGTGTTCTACGGCGACTCGATCACCGAAGGCTGGGGCGCGGACGGGGTGCCGTTCTTCCCGGACAAGCCGTACGTCAATCGCGGCATCAGCGGACAGACCACGGCGCAGATGCTGGTGCGCTTCCGCCAGGACGTCATCGAACTGGATCCGGCAGCGGTGGTGATCCTGGCCGGAACCAACGACCTGGCGGGCAACACCGGTTACGCGACGCTGGCGATGATCGAGGACAACCTGCGTTCGATGACCGAACTGGCGCAGGCCCACGGCATCCGCGTGGTGCTGTCGTCGGTGCTGCCGGTGACCGACTATCCATGGCGTCCGGGCGTGCGGCCCGCAGCGAAGGTGCGGGCCTTGAATGCGTGGCTCCGCGACTACGCGCGGACGCACGATGCGACCTGGCTCGACTATCACGCGGCGATGTCCAATGCCGAAGGCGGCCTCGACGCCCGCCTGGCCGCCGACGGTGTGCACCCGACACCCGCCGGTTACGCGGTCATGGCGCCGCTGGCGCAAGCGGCGTTGGAGGAGGCGTTGGAAAAACAGAACCCATAGGGCGGGCTCAAGCCCGCCGCATGCGGGAGCGAAGATTGCATTCGGCGGGCCGGGGCCCGCCCTATGGCCGCGTTACTGTGTGCGCTTCTTGTAGGTGATCTCCATCATTTTGGCTTCCTTGCCGTCGGGGCCGGGCGCGTACATCTCGAAGACTTCGGTGTTCTTGTCGGTCCAACGCGTGGTCATGCGCGTGGCCTGCGGCTGCTTGCTGACCGGATCGTGGTAGCTGCCGGTGTAGGTGCAGGCCATGTCGGCGTCGCAGCTGCCTTCGCTGACCATCAGGCCGGTGCTCATGCTGTCGCTCCACGTCGCCCAGTACTTGCCGGTGACGTTGTCGAAGCCGTGCAGGCCCTGGCCGGTGTAGGGCTGGCCCATCATCTGCGAAGACACCTCCTCGACCATGACCCGATCGCCGAGGATCGTCTTGCGCGTGGCGGTGCCGGTGTCGGTGGTGGGCGCGGCGCCGGGTGTGTGCCAGGCCTTGACCGTGAGGTCGTAGGTGCCGGCCATCGCGGCCAGTTGCTTGTGTTCGGCGCCGGGCGTGCCGGCTTTCTGGTAGGCCTCCATCATCGCCTGCATCTCGGGCGTCATCGCCGGCGCCGTGGTTTCCTGCGCGCAAAGCGGGCCGCTGAGCAACAGGGCGAGGGCGGTCGTGGAAAGGGCGTGCTTGCGGGTCATGTTGAGCCTCCTGGGTGGGTGGGAATCGACAGTGGCGATATGTTCGCTACTGCCTGCTCAGTTGGCGTGAAGAAATCGCTGGCTTGGGTTGCTGAGGATATTCCCTGGAATCCGGCCCTCTCCCCCCGCCTTCGCGGGGGCAGGCTCTGCTTCGCTGCGCGGAGCGGCCCCTCTCCCGTAAAGGGAGAGGGGAGGGCCGCTGGCGTGGGGCTTGCGGCAAGGGGTATGGTTCGCGCAACCAGGCGCATCCGAGGCTCCCATGACGACTCCTCCCCGCAAGACCGCCGACGATTTCGATCCGGAAGTGCTGCGCCTGTTCGACCAGTACGTGCATGGGCTGATCGACCGTCGCGGATTCCTCAGCGGTGCCGCGCGCTTCGCGGTCGGCGCGAGCACCGCGGCCGGGTTGCTGGCGGCGCTGGCGCCGCAGTTCGCCGCCGCGCAGCAGGTGAAGCCGGACGACAAGCGCCTGCTGGCGAAGTACCTGGAATTCGCATCGCCCGAAGGCTATGGTCGCGCCCGCGGCTACCTGGTGCGGCCCGCGCATGCGCGGGGACCGTTGCCGGTGGTGCTGGTCGCGCACGAGAACCGCGGTCTCAACCCGCATATCGAGGACGTGACCCGGCGCTTCGCGCTGGAGGGCTTCATCGCCTTCGCCCCGGATGCGCTGTTCCCGCTGGGCGGCTATCCCGGCGACGAGGACAAGGCGCGCGCCGAATTCGCCAGGCTCGACCAGGCGAAGACGCGGCAGGACTTCATCGCCGCGGCGCGGATGCTGCAGGGCATCGAAGGCGGCAATGGCCGCCTGGGCGCGGTGGGCTTCTGCTATGGCGGCGGCATCGCCAATTTCCTCGCCACGCAGTTGCCGGAACTGCGCGCGGCCGCGCCGTTCTACGGCAGCCCGCCGCCGCTCGAGGACGTGCCGAAGATCAAGGCCGAAATGCTGGTGGTGCTGGCCGCGAACGACGAGCGCATCAACGCCGCCTGGCCCGCGTACGAGGCGGCGTTGAAGCGGGCCGGCGTGCGTTACGCCTCCTACCAGCCAGCGGGCACGCAGCACGGCTTCAACAACGACACCACGCCGCGCTACGACGAGGCCGCCGCGCGCGAAGCGTGGAAGCGCACGGTCGAGTTGTTCCAGCGCAGTTTGCGTAGGGCGCGATAACTTCCGTCCTCCCTGCGGAAGCGGTGGGCCGCTGGTCTGATCGCGGCTCTCTATTTCCGGCTATCCGTTTCCGGTTCCCGCAGGAGTTTCGACAGTCCAATGGACGCGAAGGAAAAAGCCCCGCATCGCGGGGCTTTTTCTCGTCGGCCCGGTTGCCAGGTCAGCCTCGGGCCACGGACTTGGGAGTGGTCTCGCGCGGGGCGGCCTTGTGCTGGGTATTTGCCTTGGAGCTGAAGGCGGCGACATTCGCGCGCAGCGGCGTATTGCCCAGGACTTCGATACGGCCGCCTTGTTTACGGAAGGCGACAAGGTCCGAGGCGATGCTCTGGCTGGTGATGTTCAGGCCCGGGTCTTTGCCTTGGCTGCTGCGCCTGGTCCGCGGGGAAGGGGTACTGCGGGTACTGGTGGCCTTGAGTGGCATGGAATCTCCTTTTTTCGATTCGCCGTGGGCGAGCGACTTGCTGGCCGGCGTAAGGGCAACGTATCCGGGACGGTAGGATTGCCAGGATCGGAACTTCCCCTCGGCTTGGCGCGAAGGCGCGTGTGCGCCACGGCGAGTGCGGTGGCGTGGAGGGTGAGCGGGAAGTGCGCGCATAGTGCGCTTTTCCCACTGAACACGATGTTATTTCCGCATAATTCCGGCGAAATGACGGTTCATGTTGTTTTCTGGCTGTGCCGGGCAAGCGCCTGGATATGGGTAAGTAAAAATGCGGTTCACCCTGGTCCTGTTCTTCGTACTTGATCCGGCACGCGTGATCGGAACCTTCCACAGTCGCCATGGCGGACGGGTTGCCGGCAGTTTGCGCAGGATGAATTGGCGCGGGCATCGGCGCGCGATAAGTTCAATACGCCGAATCGACGGCATTGCTGCGGTGAGCAGGCAAAAGCGCAAAAGCGCAAAAGCGCAAAAGCGGATGGAATGAGCCGGTCCCGTCGCCGAACCCGGATGGGCTCATGCTCGCCGCATGCGCCGATCAGACCGGTCAGGCGGCCAGACTGGACCGCGATGCTAAAATTCTCCGCCTTCCCCTGACGCTGCGGCAAAGCGAGCGATGCAATGACGACTGATGCGTTCTATCCGATCGGCATCCCCGGTCAACCATGGGGACCGGCGGAGGTGGCCGAATGGCGGTCGCGCCAGACCCGCCAGCGCAGCTATGAAGCCGACGTGCTGCGTGCCATCGACGGCCTGCGTTCGTGCTTCGACGTGGTCGAGTACGGACGTCTCGACTACGCGCCCGACAGCTACCCGCTGTTCGCGATCAGGAGCCGCGACTGGAACGATGCGCTTCCCTGCGCATTGGTCACCGGCGGTGTGCACGGCTACGAAACCAGCGGCGTGCACGGCGCGCTGCAGTTCATCGAAAAGCATGCGGCGGACTACGCGGGCCGGGCCAATCTCCTCGTCGCGCCTTGCGTCAGCCCGTGGGCCTACGAACGCATCAACCGCTGGAACGCAGACGCCATCGATCCCAACCGCTCGTTCCGCGACAGCAGCCCCGCGCAGGAATCGGCCGCACTGATGCGCCTGGTCGCGCCGCTGCGCGATCGCGTGGGCATGCATATCGACCTGCACGAAACCACCGACACCGACGAATCGGAATTCCGTCCCGCGCTGGCCGCACGCGACGGCGTGGCCTACGAGCCGGGCGAGATCCCCGACGGTTTCTACCTGGTCGACGATACCGAGAACCGGCAACCCGAATTCCAGCGGGCGGTGATCGAGGCGGTGGCCAAGGTCACCCACATCGCCCCGGCCGATGCGCATGGCCAGATCATCGGTTCGACCGTGGTCTCCGCCGGTGTCATCGAGTACTCGCTGAAGAAACTCGGCCTGTGCGCAGGCGTCACCAACGCCCGTTACACGACCACCACCGAGGTCTATCCCGACAGCCCCCGCGCCACTCCCGAACAATGCAACGACGCGCAAGTGGCGGCGGTCCGCGCGGCGATCGATTTCATGCTGGGGCACATCCAAGTCACGGCGTAGCAACGCAGTTGTAGGAGCGGCGCAAGCCGCGAAAAAAGCAACCCGGCGCATCAATCTGCAGGGTTGGCCAGCAGCCAATTCCGCGGTGGGATGCTTTCGCGGCTTGCGCCGCTCCTACAAACCGCTCCTGCAGAATGCAGCGCTTCGCGTCCGCGATTACCAGTGGCTCTTCTTCGGCCGCAGTTGCGTCAGATACACCCACTTGCCCACCTTGCGGCTCTGCACGACGCCGGCCTCGCAGCCGAAGCGGAAGTGGATGCCGCCGTAGACGCGTGCATCGACTGAGTCGGATTCGGCGTCGGACAGGCGCGTGTAGGTGCGGGTGATGCCGCCGGCGGTGAGGGTATAGGGCAACCGGTCGGTGCCGAAGTACGAACGCAGCACCTGCGCGCCGGCGCCCATCGTGGTCGGCAGGCCGCAGGGGTAGTCCGGGTAGGGCGGGGTGGTGATGTAGCTGGTCCAGGCCGGGTCGGGCTGGGTCAGCGGGTTGCCGTCATCGGCCCAGCGGATCGCGGTGTACGGGCGCCAGAAGGTATAGTGGTACTTGGCGTAGAAGGTGGTGATCAGCGCGTCGTTGACCGCCATGTTGATCATCGCGAACAGGCGCGCGTGCTGCCAGCGGTCGAGTGGTTTCCCGGCCACGGCGGCGCGGGCGATCGCGTTGAGGTTGGCGCCGCCGGCGGGGAAATAGCGGGCCACGCGGCTTTCCTCGGAGTCGGGTGCGGCGTTGCGCACGGCGAACGATCCCATCGACTTCACCTCGTTGTACTCGTCGGCGTACGCCCGGCTCCTGAGCCTGAGTTCCGGCGCCGGCGGAGCGACGAACTGGCGCCGGTTGACGATCGCGAAGGGCCTGAGATTGGCCCAGCCGGCGAACTGCGGATAGGGCGCCGGTGGCGGCGGTGTCGGCAATGTGGGCTGGTAGACGCCGGGACCGGGCGCGAGCGTATAGGGCAGGTGCGGGGTCGCTGAGCCGTCGCCCTGGCGCAGTTGCAGGATCGCCGCGGACGCCGCCGCGCCGGCGGCGATGCCCTGGTCGATGCAGTTCGGGGCGGCCACCGGACACGCCGGCAAGGCGGCGAGGGACAGTGCGTATTGGGCGTCGATCGCTGCGGCCTGGCTGGGAATGGCCGCGCGCAGCACGTCGGCGGCGGCGCGCGCGACCGCGGCATCCGGCGATGCATTCGGATTCACCGCACCGAGGATGGTGTAGGTGCGGTAACGCCGGTCGATGCTGTTCAGCGCATCGTGCACGGCGATCTGGGTCATCGCCAGCACGCGGAACTGCTGCGGTGGCGCGCCGGCGCCGGCGATGACCTGGTCGGCGAAGGCGCTCCAGTCGGTCACCGAATCCGCGAACGCGGAACCAGGCAACAGCAGCAACAGGGCGCTGGCCAACGGCCAGCGGCGCGGGAGGTGGTGGGGGAGCAGGTGGTTCCCCGGCGCTTGCGGCGATAGTTTCATGATGATTTCCATGGCATGGAGGACAGGGCGCGTGCGGGAGGCCGGTGGCCTGGGCAGGCTATGGTTCCAACGCCCCGCTGAAGACCGGTCGGACAGGGCCCAGGGTGCGATTCCGCGGTTGCCGACCAACGGCAGCGGCGATGCCGGGAATGCCTGTTCATCCTGCTGGCGCGCGTCTTGTCCACGGTTTTTCCGTCATGCAGGACAGGTGGTCCTGCGTTGACAGTGCCCATTTACCTGACTAAAGTCAGGAAAATGGACGAGACCCAGATCGAGCGAGTCCGCAGCTTCAACCGGGCCGTCACCCAGCGGATCGGGGTGCTGTCGGACGACTACCTCAGCCGCGGCCGCCCGTTGGGCGAATCGCGGTTGTTGTTCGAGATCGGCAGGAGTGGCGCGGACCTGCGCGACCTGCGCCAACGACTGTCGCTGGACTCGGGATACCTCAGCCGGATGCTGCGTTCGCTGGAGGCGCAGGGACTGGTGGATTCGCAGCGCGCCGCCGGCGATGGCCGGGTGCGGCGGGCGGTGCTGACGCGGAAGGGGTTGCGCGAGTTCGCCGCGCTCGATCGCCGTTCGCAGGATTTCGCGACTTCGTTGCTGGCGTCGCTGGGCGCGGCGCAGCGCGAGCGCATGGTCGCGGCGATGACGGAGGTGGAGCGGCTGATGCGCGCGGCGGCGGTGGCGATCGAACCCGCCGATCCCGCCAGCGTCGATGCCCGCCTGTGCATCGAGGCGTATCTGCGCGAACTGGAACAGCGTTTCGAATCGGGATTCGATCCCGCACGCAGCGTGTCGGCCAATCCCGAGGAACTGGTGCCGCCGTCCGGACTGTTCCTGCTCGCGTACCTGGATGGACGCCCGGTGGGTTGTGGTGGGCTGAAGGTGACGGGACGCAGGCTGGGCGAGATCAAGCGCATGTGGGTCGCGCCCGACGCACGCGGCCTCGGCATCGCCCAGCGCCTGCTCGATGCGCTGGAACGGCACGCCGTGGGCATGGGCCTGACCACGTTGCAACTGGACACCAACCGCAGCTTGAAGGAAGCCCATGCGCTGTATGTCCGCAACGGCTACCGCGAAATCGCCCGTTACAACGACAACCCGTACGCCGACCACTGGTTCGAGAAGCGGGGGTTGAAGCGTGCTGCGGCAGCCGTAGGAGCGGCGTAAGCCGCGAAAAGAATCCCGATGGATCTGGTGCTGGCTCACCTGGGTCGATGCACGAGCTACGGCTTTCGCGGCTTACGCCGCCCCTGCGACTGCCGTGAATCCCGCAGGACGAGGGGGCATCGTGCGATGTCCGTTGCTGGCATCCCGGTGCGTTGGAAATCCCGAATGGACCCTCCCGGTCCAACCCGGGAGAAACGACATGGGCCTGAGCCGACGCAGCTTCCTCACCACGCCGGCGGCGCTGACCGCCACTGCGCTGCTTCCTACCGGATTGCTGTCCGCGCTGGCTGCGGAAACCCCGGCGCCGCCCGATCTGTCCGACTGGGACAAGGTGCGCGCGCAGTTCGTGCTGGACCCGGCCTACCTGCACTTCGCCAGCTTCTTCATCGCCAGCCACCCGGCGCCGGTGCGTGAGGCGATCGAAGGCTATCGCCGCGCGATCGACGCCAATCCCTTCCTGGTGGTCGAGCGTGGATTGTTCGAGGAGGATGAGCACAACGTGCCGCTGCAGGTGCAGACCGAGATCGCCGCATACCTGGGTGGCCGTGCCGAGGACGTATGCCTGACCCCCAACACCACCACCGGCCTGGCCCTGGTCTACCACGGCCTACCGCTCAAGCCGGGCGAAGAAGTGCTGTGCACCACCCACGACCACTACTCGCACCACGAATCCATCCGCCTGGCCACCGAACGCGCGGGCGCGAGCATGCGCATGATCCCGCTGTTCGCCGAGGCGGCCAGCGCCAGCACCGATTCGCTTATCGCGACGTTGCTGGCCGGCATCGGCCCGAAGACCCGCGTGGTCGGTCTGACCTGGGTGCATTCGGCCAGCGGCATCCGCCTGCCGATCCGCGAGATCTCCGCCGCGTTGCGCGCGCGCAGCGGCGCGCCGGTCTTACTGGTGGTGGATGGCGTGCATGGCCTGGGTTGCACCGATGAGACGGTCGCGACCATGGGTGCCGACTATTTCTGCGCGGGTACGCACAAATGGATGTTCGCCCCGCGTGGCACCGGGCTGGTATGGGCCAGCGCCGACAACTGGGCACGGCTGCGGCCGCTGGTTCCCAGCTTCAGCGACCTGGACCAGTACACGGCGTGGGAACAGCGGTCGCCATTGACCTCGCCAAACAATGCCAACCGCATGAGTCCGGGCGGTTTCGTCGCCTACGACCACCAGTGGGCGACTGCCGCCGCGTTCCGCATGCATCAGCAGATGGGCAAGGAACGCGTGGCCGCGCGCATCCGCAGCCTCAACGACCAGTGCAAGGCCGGGCTGGCGGAAAACAAGCGGGTGAAGATCCACACGCCGAAGTCCGGCGATCTTTCCGCCGGGCTGGTCTGCTTCGAGGTGGATGGCTTCAAGCCGGCCGACGTGGTCAAGCAGTTGCTGGCGCGCAACATCATCGCCAGCACCAGTCCCTATGCCATCACTTATGCGCGGCTCGCGCCCAGCCTGATGAATACGCCGGAACAAGTGGAACAAGCGGTACGGGCGGTGCGCGAGGTATCGGGTTGAAGTACTTGCCAGGCGATTGAGCCTGGCCGGTTTTCGCTTAATGCACTGCGGCGGTGTGCGCGGAGGATTCGGATATCCTGACCCCGGATCCCGATAAGTGATGACGTCATGGCCCCGCAACCCGCCCCTGACTGGTCGATTTCGCGCTGGTTCAACGCAGATCAAGATTTGACCCTGGCTTCGTTGCGCGGGCGCGTGGTGTTCCTGCATGCGTTCCAGATGCTGTGCCCCGGTTGCGTGCAGCATGCGGTGCCGCAGAGCCTGAAGGTCGCCGCGGCATTCGCCGGCACCGACCTTGCGGTGGTCGGCCTGCACACGGTGTTCGAACACCACCACGCGATGGGCCCGGAAGCGCTGGCGGTCTACCTGCACGAGAACCGGATCGCTTACCCGGTCGGCGTCGATGCCTATCGCGAAGGAGATCCGGAACGGCACCCATTGCCGCTGACCATGCACGCCTACGCCATGCAGGGCACGCCTACCCTGTGCCTGATTGATCGCCGCGGCAACCTGCGCCGCCAGTTGTTCGGTTTGCTCGACGACCTGCGCCTGGGCGCGGAAATCGCGACGTTGCTGGCCGGGCCCGCCTGACCCGGGCGCGGCACACGCGATGCGGGTGAAGTCCGTGTCGCGGGTGCCGGCTCATGATTCCGGTTCAAGCGGCGCCGGTTATTTCCCGAGTTCCTTTACCGCCTCGAGCGTCTCGCTGACGTGCTTGTTGGGATTCAGGTCGGAGTATGCGTGGGCGATGGTTCCCGCTGGCGAGATCACGTAGGACGTGCGATCGGACCAGCCGGGTTTCATCACCAGCAGGGCGTCGTATTCCCTGGCGATCTTCGCGTCGGTATCGGCGGCGACCGCGAACTTGCCGCCGCAATGCTCGGTTTCCTTCGAGAAATCGGCGAGTTCGTCGGTATTGCCGGCGGTGATGCCGATCACGGTCGCGTGCTGCGCCTTGAACTTGTCGATGGCCACGGAGAACAGGTGCGCCTCCAGGTTGCAGCCGGGGGTGTGGGCGGCGGGGAAGAAATAGACCACCACCGGGCCCTTCTTCAAGGCGTCGGACAACTTGAACGTGAACGGCTCGCCGGCGAGATAAGCGGGCGCGCTGAAATCGGGCGCGGGGTCGCCGGCCTTCAATGCGGCGAACGAGGGCGCGGCCAGGGCGAGCGCGCCGACGATGGCAACGGTGGTGGCAGCGAGTTTCAACAGAGGCTTCATGAGGGATGCTCCAGGGCGACTGAAGCCTTATACACCTGTTGCATCGAATCCGCGTAGCCGTGACTAGCGGGTTGTTGGCAATGCGCCGTGGCTCCATTCGCAGCGCACGCGTGGGAACGCGCTTTTCGCGGGTTGCCGGCGACCGTCGCTGCGGCCACCGCGAGCGGGTAAAGTGGGGTGGCGAACGGGGAGTTCGTTACTTCTTTCATCAGTGCCTCAGTGCCAATCAAGGGGGAATGCCGTGGGCGATCGAATTTCGCGGGACAAGGTGGAGGTCGAGGCGGCCGAAGCCGCGCCGAAGGAAGCGAAGGGAAAGAAAGGCGGTGTGGTCCGGGGCTGGAGCAAGGAAATCCTGAAATGGGCGGTGCTGGGCATCGCCGGTTTCCTGCTCAGCGAAGGATTGACCTGGTTGAAATTCAAGAAACTGGGCGCGGAGGACGGGGTAGCGCAACTGGCCGAGTCGCAGAAGGCCGAGGTCGAGTCCTTGCGCAAGAGCCTGAGCGGGATCAGCAGCGCGATCCCGGCGGCGAATCGCGGCGAGTTGCAGCAGATCAAGGGTTCGCTGGCCAAGATCGAGGGACAGAACCAGGACATGGTCCGGGTAATCGCCCTGGCGCGCGAGGAAATATCGAGAGTAAGCCAGTTGGCCGAAGCCAGGACCGGGGTGCCCGGCGCATACAGTTTCATCCTCACCGAGAATTCCGGCATGCAGCTCGATGCCGACAACACCCTGGGTGTCGGTTATATCAGCCGAACCGCGGTCGAGGTCCATCTCAGCAGCCTGGGAGGCGGAGCCAACAAGCGCGCCGTCCTCAACAGTGGCGAAGGGATCGAATACCGGGGCACGGACGGACGCGCTTGCCGCGTCTCGGTCATTTCGATCGGCCGGGAACAGGCGGCTTCATTCGCGGTGCGCTGCGAAGATTCTTCTTCCGCATAACCCCGGGGCCGGGGCACGGGGTAGGAAAATTCCTACCCCACAGCGGGCAGTCGGCTGATGGTGGACGGGCGCCACGGCAGGCAATCTGTCGCTGCCCCCGGAAGCCTGCCTGTGCGTTGACAAGCAATGTCGCTCAGCACAAGGAAAAGGGTACCGCCTTGAGCAAGCGGTCAGCTGGGCCGGGGGCAACCTTTCCAGGTTTGGGGTCGAGCGTATGGATGCCGAGTTCTTCGTGGTCATGCCGTCCATGACCGGTTGGGAGCTTTATCACGGCATGGAAGGCCGGGGCTGGTTCGCCCGCTGGGACGATGCCCTGGAAGCCGCCGACGTGATGGCCGAGGCAAGGCATGAGGTGACGGGAGTGCCCACCACGGTCATCGTCGAGATGAAGGACCGCGACGCGGCGATCGTCAGCGTTTACGCCTAGGGTCTACTCGGGGCCGCAGTTCTTGCCGGTGTGGGAGCGGTGTCCCCCAAGAGGACTTCCTTCGGGGCGTAAGCCGCAATCCCCGCAATCCCGCGCCATATAATCTTGGTTCGCCACTCTTCGCGGCTTACGCCGCTCCCGCAGTGGCCAGCAGCCAGCGGTTGCCGCCGGCGTGCTTGGCCGCGTACATCGCTTCGTCGGCGCCATGCACCAGTTGCAGGTCGTCGTGGCCGTGGGCGGGGCAGGTGGCCACGCCGATGCTCGCCGAGATGCGGATCTGCCGTCCGTCCCACTCGAAAGGCTGTTCCAGGGCGGCGCGGATCTTCTCCGCGGCCAGCGTGGCCTGCTCCGGCTGGCTGATGTCGTGCAGGATCACCATGAACTCGTCGCCGCCCATGCGGCCCACGGTGTCCGCTTCGCGCACGCAGGTCTGCATGCGCGCCGCGACTTCCTGCAACAGCTGGTCGCCGGCGGGATGGCCGGAACGGTCGTTGACCTGCTTGAAATCGTCCAGGTCGATGAACAACACCGCCAGTTGCCGGTCGTCGTGGCGGGCACCGGCCAGCGAAGTGCGCAGGCGATCCAGTACCAGCGCGCGATTGGGCAGGGCGGTGAGCGGGTCGTGCCGGGCCATGTGCTGCAGCGCGGCCTCGGCTTGCTTGCGCTCGATGGCCACGGCGACCTGGGTCGAGACGAACTGGAGCAAGGCCTTGTCCTGTTCCGTGTAGCGCACCTCGCCGGTATAGCTCTGCACCACCAGCGCGCCGATCACGCCCCGCGAAGTCTTCAGCGGCACGCCCAGCCAGTCGATGGGGTTCTTGCCGATCGCGGTCGCGACGTGCGCGGGCAGGGACACGTCCGAATCGGGGGTCAGCAGCAACGCCTGCCCGCTGCGGATGACTTCGGCGCTGAGGGTGCCCGAGTCGAGCTTGCGCGGGGCCGGTTGCGGGTCGTGTTCATCGACGAAATAGGGAAACGACAGTTCGTCCTGGCTTTCGTCGTAGAGGGCGACGAACAGATTGCTGGCCGGCAGCAGGCTGCCGATGATCTGGTGGGCGCGGCGGCACAGGGCCAGCACGTCCTCGGCCTTGTTGGCGGCTTCGGAAATATCGAACAGCGCGACCTGCACGAACTGGGCGCGCTTGAGTTCGGTGACGTCGCGTCCTACCGCGATCCGCGCCTGGTCGGCCTCGGACCAGCGCGCCGACCACATGATGTAGGCGATCTTGCCGTCCTTGCGCAGGTAGCGGTTCTCGAAGTACGGCATGGGCTCGCCCGCGATGATCCGCGAGGCGACCTCCAGGGTCCGCTCGCGGTCCGCAGGGTGCACCAGTTCGATCATCGGCCGGCCGATGACCTCCTCGGGCGTGTAGCCGAAGATGCGTTCGAACGCGGCGCTGACGAAAAGATAGCGGCCCTCGCGATCGACCACGCAGATGGCATCCAGCAGCAGATCCATCACGTTGGCCAGGGGAACCAGGTTCTTGTCATCCATGCCGTCATTATCGCAAGCACGGGTGGAAATGGGGACGTTCTGGCGCTGGCGCACGAGCGGGAGGCATGCGGCACGGAGGCCGTCTTCGCATCGGCGATCAACGGGTGGATCCGTGCCATCCCCGCAAGAGCGGGTGGGGTTATCCCGCTTCCGTCGCTTTGCGCACCTAGAACCCGTCAGCGGATTGGGCGGAAATAGCCGGTGGAACGCTTGGTTTTGCCGCCGGACACCTTCCCGGATGCGCCGGGTCCCGCAAGGTGGCGCCCCTGCGCTTGCGGAGCTGGCGGAATGCCGCCCGCCGGTCTGGCCGATATCCGCGACGAACCACCGCGACGGACCGACTGCATGCTGGAGACCGAGTTCATGATTCCGTCGTCGCGCACCGCGCGTCCCGTATTGAAGAACAGGTTGCCGGTGGCCACGTTGTCGAAACTGTCCGCGCGCAGGTGCAGGCCGAGGTCGAAGGCGGCGATGCTGTTGCCGGAAACGAGGTTGCCGAACACCAGCGGGCGACGGCTGTTGCCGCGACCCAGCAGGATCGCGGTCTGGCCGAGGCTGAAGTCGTTGTCGAGGATCCGGTTGTCGTCGACTTGCGGCAATGGCAGCGATCCGGTCGCGCACTTGCCGTTGTAGGCGGGGATCAGGGCGATGCCGTTTTCGTAGCGATGGAGGCCATTGTCCCTGACCAGGTTGCCGCGGCTGCCGAACAGGAGGATGCCGAAGCCGCGAGGCAGGCCGCCTTCCATGACATTGCCCGAGATCTCGTTGCCGCTGGCTCCGTCCATGAGCAGCACGCCACCGCCATGCATCTCGTTGCCGCGGACCAGACTGCCGCCATTGGCCGCACCGCACACGCCGATCAGCGAGGGCGGGCCTTCGAGCCAGTTGCCGGCGATGACATGGCCGCCGAGCGTGGACCTGCTGCCGGCGTAGGCGGGCAGGAAGAAGCCCCAGCTTTCGAGCAGGTAGGCGGTGTTGCCGACCAGGGTGACGGCGCGGCTGTCGCTGGCGATCACCGCCGAGCCCAGGTTCCACAACAGCATGCCGTTGACGGTCAGGCGATCGGCGCGACTCGCGTTGACGCCGACCCGGAAACCGCTGAGGTTGCCGTACAGCAAGGTCACGTCGCTGGCGTCGGCGACGCGGATGCCGTCCATCGAGGCGTTGCCGCGCACGCTGTAGCCGTTGAAGTCGATGGTCACGCCGGATGTCGCCACGTACAGCGCATAGCCGCCGCCGCTGCAGGAAAGGTCGGCAGTCAGGGTGGTGTCGCGGGTGATGGCGTCGCCGCAGTACAGCGCAAGCGCATCCGCGTGCCAGCACAGGCCGGCGAGCGACAGGATCAGGGCCAGGATGGATTTCATCGTGGTGTTTTCGCTGGGGTATTAGCCCCTTCAACGCGAAACCGGAACCGATCCGGCCTTGATTGCCTTCACATGACCGACTGCGATTGCGGGACATTGCCGCATTTAGCGTTATTCAGCGTTCGAAAGCGGCATCCTCGCAACGACGGTAGCGTTGTTCCACTCGCGTGGCGAACCATTCGGTGGTGAGCTTGCGGGTGATCTTCGGGCTTTGCAGGGTGATGCGCGGCAGCACTGCGCGAGGCAGTGGCTGTCCATTGCGTTCGGCGAGGGCGAACACGCGCGCGTATACAGCAGTGTCCTCGAATCCGAAGCGGTCGCCCTGCTCCAGCGCACGCCGGATCGCGGCGTCGCTCATGTCCAACCGGGAACCCAGCGAACGCACCGCCGCTTCGGTCGCGCCGACCTTGTCGCTGCCATGCAGGATCAGGTCGCCATCGAGGGCAAGCGGGACCCCGGATGCCGCGGTCACCGCGGCCTGGAACGCGGCATTGCGGCTGGCGTACCAGCCCGCGTTGAAGTCGGCGAAGCGATACAGGTGCCGTTGGTAGGAATTGGGGTAGTCGAGCAGATGGGCGATGCCGAAATAGAGTCCGCCACGACGGGTGAACACTTCGTGGCGGATCGAGGCATCGGTCGCATACGGATACGGATGCGCGCTGGCGTGCTGTTCGGCGAAGGCGATGCCGACCTGCATCGGGCCGCCGGTGCGCACCGGATTGGCGCCGCTGAGCAGGCGCCTGCCCAGCGGCACCCTGCCGATGAAGTCCTCGTACAGGCGGCTCAGTTCGCGCTCGGTGCGCACCGACTGCAGCCGCTGCTGGTAGCTCTTGCCGCCAGGCGAGGGCAGCTGCAGCGCGGCGCTGACCAGCAGTTTCGGCAGGTGATGCTGCGCGGCACGGCGATCGATCTCGCCGCGCGCGATCCGGCCCAGGCCCGGTACTTCGGGATCGGCCTTGAAACCGGATTCCTGCGCGGCCACCGCCAGTGCGGCGCACAGGTTCTCGCTGCTGGGAGGAATGTCGAGCAGCTGAAAGGCGGACTGGATATCGGTCGCCCAGCCTTCGCGATCCGCGGTGTCCCTGGGCAGTAGCCGCACCAGTTGCGCGCGTACTTCGGCGGGGCTGCGCGGTGGTGCCTGCACCCGCTGTTGCGTGGCACAGCCGGCCAGCAACGCGAGCAGGGCCAGGAATTGCAGCGCACGCCAACGGTGCGCGGATTTTGCCGGGCAAGCGGACAGATCCATGCCTGTGTCAGCGGGGCGCGGCATGCAGGGCCACGTTCAGGCGGTCCACCACCATCGCCCAGTCGGCATCGTCCTGGCGTTCCTCTCGCAGCAGCTGTGCCTGCGCCGGCGACCAGAACGGCGCGTCTTCCAGGCGCATGCCATCGGGCAGGGGCGAATGCGTGGCGATGAAGACCTGGATGCCGGCATTGTCGTCGGCCAGTCCCAACTGGGCGAACAGCTGCGAAAACGGATGCACGCTCGGTTCCATGGCCATGCTCCAGCAGGAAAGAAGTGTCAGCTTGATGACGCACAGGTTAAACCGTTGCGATACTGGATAGTCGATAGAGGCAGCGCAACATGCCGCCATGCTGGTGCCGTGCGCAGGCGCCGGAATTTTGCCCGTGCGTCGCGCATGCGTTAGCGTGTGCTCTCGTCGAAGCACGGTCATGGAGATGGATATAGTGGATTCCAATACGCGAAGTGCCTTGCCGCCGGGGTCCTGCAGGGGCGGAAACCGCGGGTGAGCGTTCGCCGTGGCTCGCCCCTGCCGATGCAGGGATCGCTCATGGGCATGGAGGCGGTGCCGGAAACCGGCAGCCTGTTCCTTGGCGTATTCCCGCCCCCCGCTGCCTGCGAAGCCATCGCCGTCGGGAGCGACGCCCTGCGCGTGGAGCATTCGCTGGTCGGCCAGCCGATCAAGTCCAATCGCCTGCACGCGACCCTGCATTACCTGGGCGAACACGCGATCGAGCGCGGCGACATCATCGACAAGGCTTGCGTCGCGGCATCGCGGGTGGCCCATGCCGGATTCGGAATGACCCTGGCCAGCGCTTCCAGCTTCTCGACCCGCAACGACCGGCATCCTTGCGTACTGCTATGCCCGGAAGAGCGCCCGCCGATCCACGGCCTGTGGCGCGAGCTTGGCAACCAGTTGATGGCGGTGGGGTTGGGGCGCTACCTGAAGCGCGATTTCGTTCCGCACGTCACCGTGCTGTACGACAGCCGGGTGCTGATCCCGCAAGCCATCGAGCCGGTGCGCTGGCAGGTTCAGGATTTCTCGTTGGTACGCAGCCAGCCGGGCAGGAACGACTACGAATTCCTCGCCACCTGGGCGCTGCGTTGACCGTCGTGGGCGGCTTTCACGGCGAAGCCCGCAGCTGTTCCAGCCTGGCCTGGTAGGACGCGCGGGAATCCCCGTCCCTGGCCAGCGAAAGCGCGCGCTCCAGCGCTTTACGGGCGCGACGCGGGTCGCCGTCGAGCAAATACGCACGAGCCAGTCCCGAATAGAACCGGTGTTCACCGTCATGCAACCGGATAGCACGCAGATAGCGCTCCACCGCGTGCGCGCCATCGCCCCGTTTCTCGTATTCCACTGCCAGCAGGAAATGGTGGAAAGGATCCTTTTGCTCCACTTTCTCCAACCGCTTGCGCAGCAGCGCCTCGCGTCCGCGGTCGCCGCTGCGTTGGTACAGGCCGACCAGGTTGAACAACGCCGAGGCATTGTCCGGGTCAAGCCTCAACGCAGTGAGGTAGGCGCGTTCGGCGCCGCTCCTGTCCCCGCTGCGCAGGCGCAGCACGCCGGTGTTGCTCCAGGTGGTGGGATAGTCCGGATCCAGTTCCAGGGCGATGGCGGCGTGGGCCAGTGCGGCAGGCATCCGCTGTTCGGACAGCAACACGACCGCGCGGTTGTTGTAGTACTGGGCCAGCGCACGCTGCATCGAGATCCGTTTGGCTGGACGGCGGGCGATCACGGAATCGCCGCCCACGTCCACCAGATAGTGCCGCCTGCCGACGTGCACGCGCACGTTGACATGATTGCTGCGGTAGACGATGTCGCCGAGCTGCTGCCAAGACAGGATTTCCTCGATTTCCTGCGGGTACGCCTCCAGCCCGGCGAGGCGCGCCAGGGCGAGGAACACCAGGGTGTAGGTGACGCAGTTGGCTTGCCGGTCGAGATAGGCCTCGGCCACGGTGCGGGTGGCGTCTTCCCGGTATTGCAGGCCCAGGCCGCGTTCGCCATCGTCCATGAACCGCACCAGCCGCTGCAGCCGGTCCAGGTCGCCGCGGGCCGGGTCGATCACTTCCGCCTGCAGTTGCGCCTGCAGCGGCGGCGGCACCGCCATGCCCTGCCCGGGCGTTGGCGGCACGGCTTCCGGTACCGCCACGGGGACGGGCAGTGCCAGGGCCGCAACAAGTACCCAGACGATCATCCGCAGGCCTCCGCACCAGCAGCGGGAATGTCGGTCCGGAGTCTAGACCTTCGTGCCTGCCGACCTGCCTGGGAAGGCGGATTCACATGGCGACGCGGTGCGCGATCCCGACGTCCAGCTTCTCCGTCCGCATCATCGCCGCAATGGCTTTGCGCGGATTGTCGGCAGCGGAATCGGGCAGGCCCGCCGACACCGCCGAGCCGGACGACGGACCAGAGGACGTGGAATCGGCATGTGCCGCCCCCATGTCATCGACTCTGGCGGGGGTTATCCTCGCCCCACCTCGGACACAGAACGGGAGGCCGACATGGCAACCGGATGGGCCGGCGATGGCGCCGTGCAGGACCAGATCGACGCGACGGTGAAGGACGGGATCAAGCGTGCGCGCAGCCAATTGCCGCAAGGGCCCGGCCTTGAGCGTTGCGAAGAATGCGATGCGCCGATCCCCGAGGCGAGGCGCAAGGCGGTGCCCGGGGTGAAACTGTGCGTGGCCTGCCAGCAGGCGCACGACGAGGAAGACGGCGCCCATAGCGGCTACAACCGCCGCGGCAGCAAGGACAGCCAGTTGCGTTGAGCGGGACTCGCGTTTTGGTTGCTTTGGTTGAAGAAAGGCGCGATGAAAGATTAGGCTGGCATCCATGCCTACTTCAATGATCGTCGTCGACGACTTCCTCGACAACGCCCACGCGCTGCGCGAAGCAGCGCTGCGCCTGACCTATCCGCCGCAGGCGGGGATGTTCCCGGGGCGCAATTCGGTCGAGCGCATCGACATCGACGGCCTGGCCCAGCAATGCTCGCGCCTGGTCGGCGAGCCGCTGCAAGCCATGCCGCCTCCGCAGGCGCACGCCAAGAGCCGCATCACCCTGGCCGCGGACCAGGGCCAGGCCAAGGTCCATGTCGATGCCGCGCACTGGTCCGGCATCCTTTACCTGAGCAGGCCCGAGGATTGCCGCGGCGGCACCGAGTTCTTCCGCCACCTGCCGACCAACACGGATCGCGCGCCTTACAGCGATGCGGAAGCCGCGACTTTGGGATTCGCGTCGGCCAAGGGCATGGTCGATGAGATCCTCGACCGCGACAGCCTCGACGATACGAAGTGGGAATTGACCCAGCGCGTGCCGATGCGCTTCAACCGCCTGCTGTTGCTGCGTCCGTGGCTGTGGCATACCGCCGGCGAGAATTTCGGCGACACCCTGGAGAACGGAAGGCTGGTGTACCTGATGTTCTTCGCTTCGGCGCAACGCTGACTCCGTAGGCGTACCCCTTGGGCGCGATGCCTTTCGTCGGGTCGCGTAAAAGAGCATCGCGGCCAAGGTCCGCTCCAGCAGGATTGTAGGAGCGCCCCTTGGGCGCGATGCCTTTCGACCGATATAAAAAACGCCCGGCATCGCCGGGCGTTTCGTTTCAAGCCATTGCGTGGATCAATCGAGTAATTGCAGCCCCAGGATCAGGCCCAGCACGCCGGCCAGTATCGTGTAATTGCCGTCGCTGCCACGGTTGCCGTAACGGTATCGGCTGTAGTAGCCATCCTCGTAGCCGCGCTGGAAGCCCTGGCGGAAGTAGTAGTTGTACTGGTCCTGTTCCAGGTAATAGCCGTTGTAGCCGTAGTTGGCATCTTCATAGGCATAGCTGTTGCGGTAGTCGCTGCGCCAGCCGTCCTCGCGGTCGGCGCGGCCGGCGCGCAGGCCTTCCTGGTAGCCGTAGTTCACGGCCTGGTTCATCAGGTCGCGGCCGTAGCGGTTGGTCTGGTAGTAGCGGCCGCCGTAGTTGTAGCGGTAGCTGGCCGGTGTGTAGTAGTACGGGTCGTTGTAATAGTTGTAGTTGCGCGCGCTGAAGCGCTGCTGCTGCTCGCGCAGGCGGTTGTAGTACTGCTGCTGGTAGCGGTACTGCGAATTACGACGTTGCTGCTGCAGCTGGCGGGCATAGCGCTGTTCCTGCTCGCGGCGGTCGCTGCGCTGGCGGTCCAGGCGATAGCGTTCGGCGCGCTGGCGTTCCTCGCGGATGCGACGTTCCTGTTGATCGCGGCTCAGGCGATTCTGTTCGTTGCGACGTTCATCGTCACGCCTGGCGTCACGGCGACCGGCCTGGTTGCCACCGGTGACCCGTGCGGGCTGTCCCTGTGCCTGGCGTTGCTGGCGGAGCAGCTCGGCGTTGCGCGCGGCCTGCTGGCGCGGGTCGCCGCTGCGGACGCGTTCGCCCTGGCGTTGCGCCTGCTGGCGATGCTGTTGCTCGCGCTGGGTTTGCTCGCGCTGGGTTTGCGCGCGTTGCGCGTTCTGGCGAGCTTCGGCTTGCTGGCGCAAGGCACGCTGTTGGTCCTCGTTACGGCGCTCGTTCTGTTGACGCGCGCCTTGACGCTGGGCCTGCTGGCGCTGGGCCTGTTCGCGTTGGTTGTTCAAGCGTTCCTGCTGCTGACGCTGGGCATTCTGGCGCGCTTCTGCCTGCTGGCGTTGGGCATTGGCGCGTTGCTGTTGCTGCTGGCGCTGGGCCTGTTGCTGGCGCGCAGCGTTCTGCCGGGTTTCGGCCTGCTGGCGTTGGACGCTGGCGTTGCGTTCCTGCTGCTGGCGCTGAGCGTTCTGGCGCGCTTCTGCCTGCTGGCGCTGGGCACCCTGGCGTGCGCTTTGTTGATGCTGGGCTTCGGCGCGTTGCTGTTGCTGCCGACGCTGTGCCTGTTGGGCCTGCTCCTGGCGCGCAGTGTTCTGCTGGGCCTGCTGGCGACGCTGGTCGGCCTTGGCCTTGTTCTCGTCCTGCTGCTCCTTGTTGTCGCGGTCGCGACCACCGCGATCCTGCGCGGTGGCGGCCGAACCCATTCCAAGCGCAAGCGCGGCGCCTAGCGCAACGGACCAGAGTGTCTGTTGGCGTGGGGAGAGTTTCATGTCGGTTACCTTGCTTGGACTACCAACGATGTAGTTGGCCTGCGCCTAGTTATAGATCGGCGCGATGAATGGCTTCTGAGGCGATCCGGTGCTATTTAGCTGGCGGAAGGCGTAAACGGTTACATATACGCAAGGGATCTGGAACGCTGCGTTTTCCTGCAACCACGAGCAACGATTGTCGGAGTGCGTGCGCTCACAGCAACATGCTGGCGCCACCGACGGCTCAAGGCCGCAGGTGCGGTTGCAACCCCAGGCGGCGCAGGACGACCTGGAGGCGGACGCGCGCTGCAACTCTGGCCGCAGCCGGCTGGGTCGACGTTGCAGCGCGCCGCCCTCGACCCAGTGCGCATGGGTGATGGCCTACGCCCGGATCGGATAGAACGGGATTCGGTTGCCATCGCTTTCATCGTCGTAGTCGAAGACCACGCTCTTCCTGGCCTGTGTCGCATCGATCGCCGCACAGGCCGCGGATCACCAGCAGGCGGCCGCGATCCGTTATGTCGCGTGGCCGAAAGCGTGACCGCCGGCGTGGAATGCGCCGATGGCGGCGGACGTGCGTCGGTCCGGTGCGGAAGGCGGGCAGGGTGGATGCTAGCCTGTGCCGATGCGCCGCGCCGCTGCCTGGTCGACAATGCGTACCTCCGATCCGCGCCGTGCCGGCGCCGCAAACGTGCAAGGAATCCCGATGCGTAGTCCGTTCCCACCTTCCTGGCTGCTCGCCGTGCTTGCCGCGACCGGATTCACGGCCATGGCCGGGCCTGTATCGGCACAGGAGACCGCGCCAGCCGCCACCGCATCGCCGATCCGCTACTCCGGTGGCGACGGTCTGACCCTCAAGAAATCCATCGTCATCGCGGGTGCGGTGAGCACCGGCGCAGGCGAGGCGGCGGAACTTGACTGGATCCGCGAACATCATCCGGGCGCGGTCTTCCAGTCCCGCGGGCGGATCACCGGCCCGCCGCATTACGATGTGGTCACGGTGAAGCTGGCCAGTGGCGCGCTGATGGACCTGCATTTCGATATTTCCGGGTTCTTCGGCAAGTGACAGACGGGCATCGCTGCCTCTGGCAGCGCGTCCGGAAAGCGGTTGTCGGGGGAAGGAAACAGGGAGGACAAGACCGGTGCAGACGATTTCCTGGAGCGATTTCGAGAAAGTGGAACTGCGCGTGGGCCGCATCCTCAGCGCCAAGCCGTTTCCCGAAGCGCGCAAGCCGGCCTATGTGCTGCAGGTGGACTTCGGCGACGTCATCGGCGTGCGCAAGTCCAGCGCGCAGATCACCGCGCTGTACGCGCCGGAACAACTGGTCGGCAGGCTGGTGGTGGCGGTGGTCAACTTCCCCGGCAAGCAGATCGGCCCGCTGATCTCGGAATGCCTGGTCACCGGCTTCCATGACGGCAATGGCGATGTCGTCCTGTGCGTGCCCGACAAGGACGTTCCTCTGGGCACCCGGTTGCTCTGAGCCTTATAGTCATGCCCTGATTTCCACGGCGGGCCTTCTACGGTCCGGGAGAGGCCGGGATATGGCGGCATCGAATCGCATCGAACTAGTGGACGGCGTCGGCTACTGCCGGCTGCCGGGAAATCTTGGATTCCAGCAGGCGGTAAAAGCCATCCGCGAAGCGATAGTGACGGCCAGGGAGGGCGGGCTCCGCGCCTTGCTGGTCGACATTCTGGAGGTTCGTTTCGAGCTGCCTGGTGTCGCCGAGCGGCACGTCATGGTGCGTACCTGGGCGGAAGCGGCAGAGGGCGTGCTGAAGATCGCGATGGTGGCGCCGCCCAGGTTCATCGACCCGGAGAAATTCGGCGTGATTGCCGCGGCGAACTTCAACTTGCCCGGCAACATATTCAGTTCCGAGGTCGAGGCGCTGGCCTGGCTGGGAGAAACGAAATGAGCAGGCAACCCATGCACCCTGCGCAATCCTTGTTCTTCCTTGCAAGGTCGGAACACGATGCTCTGTCGATATGGTTGCCCGTGGCAAGACGTATGGGATTCCTGCTGAGGTCGACATGTCCGCACCCCTGACCCTGCCCACTGCGATGCTGTCCGCGCTGGAATCGGCGTATGCGACGCCGCCGCGCGCCTACCACGGCTTCCACCATGTACAGGAAGTGTTGCGCCATTTCGCCGAGGTAAGCGCCGGCCCGGGATGGACCCAGCCGAGGGAGGTCTACCTGGCGGTGCTTTACCACGACGCGATCTACGAAGCGGGGCGCAAGGACAACGAATCGCGTTCGGCCGCGCTGGCGATGGAACAGATCGCGCAATGGTTGCCGGAAGCCGGTATCGACACATTGCGTGTCGCCGAGTTGATCGACCTTACCGCCCGCCATGGACAATTCTCGCCTGGCGATTTCGGTGACGACGGGTTCGGCCTGGATACGCGTCATTTCCTGGATTGCGACATGGCCATCCTCGGCGCGGAATCCACGGTGTTCGACGCCTACGACCGCGGCATCGAGGAGGAATACCGCGGCCACGTGCCGGGTTTCCTGTTCAGGCTCAATCGCAGGCGTTTCCTCAAGGGATTGCTCGCGCGCGAGCGCATCTTCCTCAGCGAGTTTTTCCACCAGCGCCATGACGCGGCGGCGAGAAGGAACCTGGAGCGGGCGACAGGAAAGAAATAGTGAAGTCGTCATCCCCTGGATTCGCTTGCGGCTTCCCGCATTGCAGATGCGTCAGGTACAGCCGCAGGTCGAACTCGAGCTGGTGGTAGTCCGGGGCCATGTGCATGCACAATTGGTAGAACGGCTTGTTGTGCTCGTTCTCCTTCAGGTGGGCCAGTTCGTGGATCACGATCATCTTCAGGAATTCGGCCGGTGCCTCGCGGAACACGCTGGCGATGCGGATCTCGCGGCTGGCCTTCAATTTGCTGCCTTGCACGCGCGACACGGTGGTATGGGTGCCCAGCGCATGCTTCACCACCTGCAGCTTGCCGTCGTAGACGACCTTGTTCAGTGGTTCGGCCTTGCGCAGGTAGCGGTCCTTCATCTGCACTGTGTACTCGTACAGTTGGCGGTCGTTGCGCACCGCGTGCGATTCGCCGTACTTGTCGCGCAGGATGCCGCCCAACCGGTCCTCTTCGATCAGGGTGCGGACCTGGGCCTGCAGGTGTTCGGGATAGCCGATCAGGTATTTCAGCGGTTGCATGCTGCAACCATACCGGTTCGCGGCGCTACAGTAAGCCCATGGAACCCGATGACGACCCGCCACCGAAGCGTCCCAGCGAGCCGGACCCTGCCGATTGCTGCGGCGAGGGCTGCGTGAACTGCGTTTACGACGTCTACGAGGCGGCGTTGGCGCGTTACGAGAAGGACCTGGCGGCCTGGCGCGCGCGGCAACAACGACCGTAGGAGCGCCCATGGGCGCGAGTTCTTGTTTTTTCGCGGCCGGATCGAAGAGCTCGCGCCCATGGGCGCTCCTACAAATGGTCGTAACGGGTGCGGTAGGTCTCGCGTTCGTCGCGGCAGTACTCGCTGCCCATGGCGAACTTGCGGCAGATGCCGGGGCGCTGGTCGTAGATGCTGCAGCACATGCGCAAGGGGTCGATCGCCACGCACCAGCCATCCTCGCCGTGCGCCATCACTTCCACTCCGTGGTCGTTGCGTTCCACCAGGTGGCGTGGCACCACGTCTTCCGGCATCACCACCACGGTCAGGCGGCAGCACACCGCATCGCAGGTCGTGCACGACACGGTGGCGTCGACGCCTTCCTGCTGCAGTTGCAAGGGGATAGTGCTCATTGCAGCATCCGCGGCGCATTGGCCATCGGCGCGCCGCGCCGGTAGCTGAGCAGACGGCCGCGGAAGGGTTCGCTGTCCTTCTCGTCAAAACGGCTGCGGATCTCGACGACTTCGTAGCCTTGCGTGGCCATGGCGCGGGTGAACGGACCGCTGTTGCCGCGGCCAGGATCGGTGACCAGGAGCTCGGCATCGGGCTTCGCATGGCGCAGCATCATGGCTGCGATCTGCGCCGCATGATCGCGTTCGTACAGGATGTCGCTGCCGATGATCAGGTCGAAGCTGCCCAGGGTGGCGTCGGGCACCGCCCACGGCAGGTCGCGATAAGTCACCGCCGGCAGGTCGTTGAGGCCGGCGTTGTAGGCCAGGAACGGTTCGGCCAGCGGGTGGTGATCGCTGGCCACCACGTCGGCGCCGCGATGTGCGAGCACCAGGCTGGACAGTCCCAGCCCGCAGCCCAGTTCCAGGATGCGCTTGCCAGCAACATCGAAGCCGCTCATGGCCTCGGCAAGCACGCGGCCGGAAGGCCAGACCTGGCCGAACAGGCTCCACAGCGACGAGGAAATGCCCGCGCGCTGCGCATGGCCGGTGGGGTCGGCGAATTGCTGCAGGTCGCTGAGCGCGCGGATGCGGTAATCATGGCCGCCGAGACGGACCGTAAGCATGCGGGTGGAATAGCCCGGCATGGTGGCTCCAGGAAAAGCGTCGCGGGAACAATCCCGATACGGGACCAGCCCGATGCGGGCCAGGGACGCGGGAATAAGGAGCGAAGCGGGCGACTGAATTGCGGTCGGGCGAGACGCGCGTAGGAGCGTGTGAACAACTGCATCCTACGCCATGCCCGCAATCCGGAGCTTAACGCCGCTGGTCGCCGCCGCGGTTCAATGATTCGTTCGCGACAGGTTCCAGGCCTTATCCGGAGCCCACAACGGCGTATTTTCGTGGCGCTGCCGGGGACCTGTCCCGATGGATGGCTAGAAACTCGACAGCCCGGTGGCTTCGGTGAACCGGTAACGCCAGTAGCGCCAGCGCGAAGCGTCCTCGTAGGCGGAGTAGGGCAGGCTGATGCGGCGGCCGTCGCCGTTGTTCCAGCTTTGCTCGAAATAGGCGGTCGCCTGTTCCATCACCGCCGCATCGGTCGTTGCCAATACGCGCGCACTGCTTTCCAGGTTGTAGTCGTCCAGGTTGCGCCGGGTGTAGTTGGCCGAACCTGCGATCAACTCCGCACTGCCATCCACGCCGCGCCTCAGCACCAGCTTGGCGTGGCATTGCTCGCCATGGGTATCGCACCAGCGCACCGCCACGCCGGCCCGGTGCAGTTCCAGCGCCGCCTGGCGATTGGGGATGCCATTCTTCTTGCGGCCGAAGGCGTCCTCGTTCGGATCCAGCAGCACGCGCACCTGCACGCCACGTTGCCGGGCGGCGGCTACGGCTTTCAGCAGGGCGCGGTGGGAGAAATAGAACACCGCGATATCCAACTGTTCGCCGGCTTTGGCGCTGGCCACATTGCTGAGCAGGGCGTCGCGGATACGGCCTTCGGTGACGATCTGCACGCGCGTCTCGGCTGTGCCCGCATCGGATGCCGGGCCGGTTTGTGCGGCGGCTAGCGCCTGTGGCCAGCGAGCGCCAGACAGGGCCGCCACCGCACGCTCGCTGCGCAGCAGGTCGAGCGCCGCGGCGCCGTCGAATCGCAGCGCGACATTGCCATGCGCGCTGCTGCCGTCGTGCGGGTTGGCGCTGGCCACCAGCCCGGCCCAGCCGTCGCCCGTATCCGCCACCAGGGTCTTGCGGTGGTTGGCGTTGAGGTTGAGCAGGGCCAGGTAACTGCGCAGCGTGACCTTGCCCTGGCCGAACGGGCTGGGCAGCCAGCCGCCGTCCCCGCTGTTGCCGGCCCAGCGGCAGCACAGTTGCCAGAAGCCGGACCAGGCCGGGTTCGGCGTGCGTAACCGGGCCAGGTCGGTAACCACCACTTCGATGCCGGCCGCGCGCAAGGCATCGAGATGTTTCGAAGGCATGCCGCCGTAAAGCGTGTTGATGGGATCGGTGATCAGCACCGCCTGCAAGCCGGGAACGGCCCGTTTGCGCTCGACCAGGGCGTGGGTGAGTTGCGCGCTGAGCGGGCGCAAGGGGGGTGCGGCGCCGGTGCCGGAAAAATCGTTGAACAGGAACATGTCCAGCACGACCGCCTGGCGTGCCTGCCCGATCAGGCGCAGCGCCTCATCGAAAACCTGCTGGTCGCTATGTCGGACGCCGGCGGCGTCGAGGTAGGTGACATCGGTCAGCAGGGTCACCGCGCCGGCGGGCCGCAGCGGGAATTCCTGGCCGATACCTTCCGGCAAGGGCTTCCAGACCTGGTACACGGCCATTGCCAGATAACACGCGAGCGATATCAGCAAGAAACGTTTGAACCAGACCCGGGCGCGCTGTTTCAGCGGTTTCGGCGTGGAGGCGGCGGTTTCGCTCAAGGTGCATTCCCTGCAGCAGGATCGGACCGATCCGTGTCGGCTCGCAGGATATCCCACGGGATATCGGGGGATGCGCGGTAGGATGGCCGTCACCCTGACGGTCCGCGGAGGACACACATGATCCAGCGATTCGAAGTAGGCAAGCGTCTGTCGGAAATGGCCGTGCACAACGGCACGGTTTATCTGTCGGGCCAGATCGCCGACGACACCAGCGCCACTATCCAGGGCCAGACCCGGCAGGTGCTAGAGGCCATCGATGCTTTGCTGGCGCAGGCCGGCAGCGACAAGAGCCGGATCCTGCACGCGCAGATATTCCTTCCCGACCTGGGCGATTTCGCGGCGATGAACGAGGTCTGGGAAGCTTGGGTAGCCCCGGACAATGCGCCGACCCGTGCCACCGTGCAGGCCGGATTGGCCGATCCGAAGTGGAAGATAGAAATCGTCGTGACTGCGGCGGTCTAGCCTTGTAGAGCCGAGCTTGCTCGGCTGCTCCTGGTATTGAATCAAAAGCAGCCGAGCAAGCTCGGCTCTACAAAAAAAGGGCGGCTCCCGTAGGAATCCGCCCTTGTATCGTGAAGCGCTTGCTTACTTGTTCTTCTTCTTTTCCTGCTTCTCGGCGCGCTTTTCCTTCAAGGTCTTGGTCGGCGCCTTCTTTTCGCTTTTCTTCTGGTCCATTCCCTTGCTCATACGGGCCTCTCGTCGGTGTGGATCGGGTGCCTAGTGTCGGCAAGCCGACAGGGTGGCGTCAATCGCTGCATTCGCCATCGGGCCGGTCGGAGCAGTTGCTATTCAGAAGCGTTCGGCGACCGGCAGGTAACGCCATTCGCCGACCGGCATCTTGCTGAGCGGAATGCGGCCGATGCGGATGCGGCGGATCGACAGCACATCCAGGCCTACCTGCCCGCACATGTGCCGCAACTGGCCGGGGCGCACCGCCTTGATCGCGAAGCGCAAGCGGTTCTCGCTCTGCCAGCTGACCTTGGCCCTGGGCAGGGCGCGGCCCTGGTAGAGCATGCCGTCGCAAAGTCTGGGCAGGCCGTAGGGCGCCAGCTCGCCTTCCACTTCCACCACGAATTCCTGTTCGATCATGTCCGCATCTTCACTCAGCCGCCGCCATACGCGGCCGTCCTGGCTCAACACCACCAGGCCGCTGGCTTCTTCGTCCATCGGCATCAGCGGGGTCAGGCGCACGAAATGGCGCTTGAGTACCCGCACGCCGGGGTCGTCGCCTGCGGTATGGCTTGCGGGCGTCGCCAGCTTCGGCGAAGCGTCGAATGCGATGCCGGCGGGCTTGTGCAGCAGCAGGGTCGCGGGTTCGGCCGCTTCCAGGTCCGCTTCCGGATCGATCAGCACGGTCTGGGTGGTGATCGGGTGCTGCGGGGCATCGATCACTTCGCCGTCCACGGTCACCCAGCCGCCCTGGATGTACTGGTCGGCCTCGCGCCGGGAACAGCCGGCGAGTTCGGCGACGCGTTTGGCCAGACGGACGGGTTCGGACATGGGAAAGTCGTGCGTTTGCGGGCATGCAGTGTAAGCGCTGACCCCGGAAACCGCCGTTTTCCCCGGTTCCGGCCGCCGGACAGGCACAATGGGCGCCCCCAAGCCGAACCATGTACTGGATGAAGACCCCGGAAGGCCTGCAAGCGCTGATCGATGACGGCGTGATCGACGAAGTGATGCGCCCGCTGAAGAGCGGCAAGGAAGCGGCCGTGTACGTGGTCCGCGTCGGCGACGACGTGCGTTGCGCCAAGGTCTACAAGGACATGGCCCAGCGCAGCTTCAAACAGCGCGTGCAATACCAGGAAGGGCGCAAGGTGCGTGGCAGCCGCGAGGCGCGTGCGATCGGCAAGGCCAGCAAGTACGGGCGCAAGCAGCAGGAAACGGCCTGGAAGAACACCGAGGTCGATGCGCTGTACCAACTGCTCGAAGCCGGGGTGCGCGTGCCGCGGCCGTACGGCTACTTCCACGGCGTGCTGGTGATGGAGCTGGTCACCGATGCGGAAGGATTCTCCGCGCCGCGCCTGGGCGAACTGCAGCTGGAGGCGGAGGAAGCCCGCGAATACCACGCCTTCCTGGTCCGCCAGGTGGTGCTGATGCTGTGCGTCGGCCTGATCCATGGCGACCTGTCGGCCTATAACGTGCTGGTCGGCGCCGAGGGCCCGGTGGTGATCGATTTCCCGCAGGTGGTCAGCGCCGGCGGCAACAACGCCGCGCGGGCGATGCTGCTGCGCGACGTCAACAACCTGACCGCCACGCTGGGCGCCTTCGCCCCCGAATTGCTCGATACCTGGTATGGCGAGGAAATGTGGGCGCTGTTCGAGGCTGGCGACCTGCTGCCGGATACGCCGCTTACCGGCAAGTTCGTGCACGACGAGCGCAGCGTGGACCTGGATGGCGTCCGCGATGCGATCAACGATGCGCGCGAGGAAGCGTTGATCCGCCAGCAGGGACGCGAGGCCGCCGCCGAACAGGATTGACCGCCAACTTTTTACCTGTGGGAGCGGCGTAAGCCGCGAAGCCCTTGCGCTAGGCAATCGCGGCTTACGCCGCTCCCACAACATCTTATTTTTCAAGAGGAATTCCGATGACCATTTCCCTGTACGCCGCTTCCGTTCCCGTGTTCCGGCAATTGCTCGGCAGTCTCGACCAGTTGCTGGCCAAGGCCGAGGCCCACGCTACCGAACGCAAGATCGATCCGGACGCGTTGCTGCAGGCGCGGCTGTTCCCCGACATGTTCCCGCTGCTGAAGCAGGTGCAGATCGCCTGCGATTTCGCCCGGGGCGTCTCCGGAAGACTGGCAGGGGCCGAATTGCCGGTCATCGATGCAGGTCAAAAGACTTTCGCGGACCTGCGGGCGCTGATCACCGCCACCCTGGACTTCATCGGCGGACTGGACAGCGCAGGCTTCGATGGCGCCGACACGCGTGAAGTCGTCCTGCGTCCCGGCACCCCCAAGGAACGGCGCATGCCCGGCCAACACTACCTGCTGCATTACGGACTGCCGCAGTTCTTCTTCCACGCCACCACCGCTTACGACCTGCTGCGGCACAATGGCGTGGAAGTCGGCAAGCGCGACTTCATGGGCAATTACTGAACCGGAATCCAAGAAATGACCAATCGTTCACCGAAACCCTGGGATCGCAAGAATCCCCTTAATGCGGAAGCGCATACCAAGCTGACGCCCGAACAGGTCGAGCAGGCCAGGCAACGCGCCGCCGCCGCGGGACGCGCCTATCCGAACCTGGTCGACAACATGTTCGTTGCCGCGCAAGCCAGGAAGCAGGGCAAGCGGAAGCCTTCCTGACCCAATGCGTTTTTCCGGAGGATGGAGATGAGCCTGGTAGGAATCGTACTGATCGTCGTGGGCATCTATCTGGCGATCAAGGTCGCCGGTTTCGCGCTGAAGCTGGCGATGTGGGCGCTGGTGATCGCCGGCGTGTACTGGTTGCTGGCGCCCTATCTGGGATTGCCGTTCCCATTCTGAACTGATCGCCGCATGTCATGAGGATGACGCGGAAACCTAACCGTTTTTCAACATGCGAATGACTATGCTGTTGCCACGTCCGCGATCGCTGCAGGCAGGAAAGCATTCCTTGCCGGGCCATAGCGGACGACCAGATTAAGAGCGCCCAGATCGGAGCGGCGTAGATTCCTGCAGCCAAGTCGCCGCGCCCTTGCCGGCGCGGCGGCCGCTGGCGAAGCAGGCGCTCAGCAGGTAACCGCCGGTCGGCGCTTCCCAGTCCAGCATTTCGCCTGCGCAGAAGGTGCCGGGCGATGCCTTCAGCATCAAGCGCTCGTCCATCGTTTCCAGGCGTACGCCACCGGCGCTGCTGATGGCTTCGGCCATGGGGCGCGGGCGTTTCAAGGTAAGCGGCAGGCGATGGATGGTGCGTGCGAGCGAGACAGGATTGTCCCGCTGCGACTTGTCCAGCACTTCGTAGAGCAAGGCGGCCTTGACCCCCTCGATCCCGGCCTGCCGGCGCAGGTGTTCGCTGACGCTGCGGTGGCCGCGCGGTTTCGCCAGCTCCTTCTGCAAGCGTTCCAGGCTGCGTCCGGGCGCCAGATCCAACTGCAGGGTGGTGTGTCCGTTGCGCGCGATGGCCTCGCGCAATTCCGCCGACAGCGCGTAGACCAGGCTGCCTTCGATACCCTCGACGCTGATCACGCATTCGCCCTGGAGTTCGTGTTCGCGACCTTCGGCATCGCGCCAATGGGCGACCACGGGTTTCAGCGGCGCGCCTGCATGGCGGCTGGCGAGGTGCTCGCTCCAATCGATATCGAATCCGCAATTGGCGGGCTGAAGCGGCGCGACCTCGACGCCGCGCGCGACCAGCAGCGATTGCCAGGCGCCATCGGAGCCGAGTTGCGGCCAGCTGCCGCCACCGAGCGCAAGGATCGCCGCGTCGGCGTGCAGTCCGGTTTCGCCTTCAGGCGTGGCGAAGCGCAAGGCGTCGCCATTCCAGCCCAGCCAGCGATGGTGCACATGGAAGCGCACGCCGCTTTCGCGCAGGCGCCGCACCCAGCCGCGCAGCAATGGCGCGGCCTTGAGATCGGAGGGAAACACGCGCCCGGAACTGCCGACGAAGGTTTCCACGCCCAGCCCGCGCGCCCATTCGCGCAGGGCGCCGGCATCGAATTCACGCAGCCAGGCGCCGACTTCATCGGATCGCTCGCGGAAGCGGCGCACGAATGCTGGCATGGGCTCCGAATGGGTCAGGTTCAACCCGCCCTTGCCGGCGATCAGGAACTTGCGTCCCACCGATCCCTTGGCTTCATACACATCGACTTCGAGCCCGGCGGCGCGGGCCGTTTCCGCGGCCATCAATCCGGCGGGTCCGCCGCCTATCACGGCCAATCGTCTGTTCGTGCCGGGGGCGATATCCATGTACGTATTATGCCCGGCGGTCGCCGTCGCCAATCGATGCGGTATCGTCGCGGTTCCGACCCTGGATCGAGAATCGATCAAGCCATGCCAAGTTTCCTTGCAAGTCCACCGATCGCCTGCCTGCTGTTGTCCTTGCTCCTGTTCCCGGGCATCGCCCGTGCGCAGGCATCCCCGGAGAGCCTGCCCGCGCAGTTGCAGGACTTCGACGCCTATGTGGAAGAAGTGCGCAAGCAGTTCGATGTGCCAGGGATAGCAGTGGCCATCGTCAAGGATGGACAGGTGGTGCTGGAACGCGGCTACGGCGTGCGCGAGTTGGGCCAGCCAGACGAGGTCGATGCGCACACGCTGTTCGCCATCGCTTCCAATACCAAGGCGTTCACCTCGGCATCCCTATCGATACTCGCCGACGAAGGCAAGCTGAAGCTGGATGACCGCGTGATCGAGCATCTGCCCTGGTTCCGCATGTCCGATCCGTACGTCACCCATGAGATGCGCATCCGCGACCTGCTGGCGCACCGCAGCGGCCTGGGGCTCGGCGCGGGCGATCTGCTTTACTGGCCCACTACCGACTACAGCAATGAGGAAGTAGCGCGTCGCCTGCGCGACGTGCCGTTGACAGGAAGCTTCCGCAACCAGTACGCCTACGACAACATCCTCTTCGGTGTGGCCCAACTGGTGGTGGAACAGGCCAGCGGGCAGTCCTATCGCGAGTTCCTGCAGTCGCGCATCTTCATGCCGCTGGACATGGCGGAAACCCGCTATAACAGCGACCACCTCAAGCCTGGCGACAAGGTCGCAACCGGCCATGCCAAGGCCGGCTTCACCGAACTGCAAGCGGTTCCGCGCATGACCTGGTCGAACGTGGCTGGTGCGGGCGGAATCTATTCCAGCGTGCACGACATGGGCAAGTGGATGCGGTTGCAGTTGGATGGCGGGGTGATTTCCGGCGAAGGCGAACAGGCGAAGCGCTTGTTCAGCGCCAAGCGCCAGCAGGAGATGTGGTCGATGATCACGCCCATTCCGATACCGACGCCGCCGGTACCGCAACTGGCCGCTGCAAGTCCTGACTTCCTCGGCTATGGCGAAGGCTGGAATCTGTCCGATTACCGCGGCCGCAAGCTGGTCTGGCATACCGGCGGCTGGCCGGGAATGGTGTCGCGCGTGACCCTGGTGCCCGAGCAGAAGCTCGGCATCGTGGTGCTGACCAACCAGGAGGTGGGCGCCGCGTTCCACGCCATCACCCTGCGCGCGCTGGACGCCTATGCGGACGCGCCGAAGAGCGACTGGATCGCCGCCTACGCTGCGGGCATGGCCAAGAAGCAAAGCGAAGCCGAAGACAGCTGGCGCAAGCACGTCGCCGCGCGCGATACGCAATCCAGGCCTTCATTACCGCTGGCGAAGTATGCGGGAACCTATCGCGATGCCTGGTATGGCGACGTGGCTGTCGCGGAGCAGCGCGGCAAGCTGGTGTTGCGCTTCAGCCACACAGCGCAGCTGGTCGGCGAACTGGAGCACTGGCAGCACGATACTTTCATCGTGCACTGGCGCGACCGCGGCCTGAATGCCGACGCTTTCGTCGATTTCGACCTGGATGCCGACGGCATGATCCGCGAAATACGCATGAAGCCGGTTTCGCCGTTGACCGATTTCAGCTTCGATTTCCAGGATCTGCGCCTGACGCCAGTCAAGGATCAGTGAGGCTCGACGCCCAGCAGCTCCACTTCGAACACCAGCGAGGCATTGGGCGGGATCACGCCTCCCGCGCCATCGCGGCCGTAACCGTAGTCCGAGGGAATCAGCAGGGTGCGCTTGCCGCCGACCTTCATCCCGGCTACGCCATCGTCCCAGCCGCGGATCACCTGGCCGGCGCCGAGCAGGAAGGTGAAGGGTTCGCCGCGATCCACCGAGCTGTCGAACTTCAGCCCGTGCTTGTCCTTGGCGGACTCGCTGTACAACCAGCCGGTGTAGTGCACGGTCACATCGGAGCCCGCGGTCGCCACGGCGCCAGTACCTGCCTTTTCGTCGATGCGCTGCAGTTCGATCACGCTGCCATCGGGTGGGGGAGCGGAGTCGGCGCAGGCGGTGAGGACGAGCAGGACGAGCAGCGGTAGTGCGAAACGCATGGTTTTTCCTTCGATCGACAGACGCAAAGGTTAACGCATGCGGTGTGTGCCTGCAGCGCAGGACAGGCCGCGCCGCTATCATGTGCGCATGGCCAAACTCCTGCTCAACCTGCGCAACGTGCCCGACGATGAAGCCGATGAAGTACGCGATTGGCTCAAGGACAGTGGCATCGAGTTCTACGAAACAGAACCCAGCTCATGGGGCATTTCGTCGGGCGGGATCTGGATCCGCGAAGATGCGCAGATCGCCAGGGCCAAGGCCCTGATGGCCGAATACCAGGCGCAACGCAGGCAGCGTGCGCAAGCCGACCGTGCCGCCGCGCGCAGCGACGGCAGCGCGGAAACCTTCGCCAGCCTGCTGCGCCAGCGGCCGGGATACGTGCTGGGCGTGCTCGTGGCGATCATCGGCATCGTCGCGTTGACCCTGGCGTTGCCGTATCTGTTCCTGCGCTGAGGGTATCGCCGGTGGGCCGGGGCCCACCCTATGGATCACGGAATGCGTTGCGCGTACTCGGCTTCCAGGCGTGTGTGCGTGGTCCAGAAGCCTGGCGACATGCGGCCATCGAGGCGATCGACCAGGATATCCAGGTGCGTGTGCCATCCGCCGGCGACGCTGAGCATCTGCTCGCGGTCGGGCAGGCGGGTGTGGGTCAGCAGCAACCGCACTTCATCGCCCTGCGCGCTGAGTTCGAAGCGGACTTCCGAAGTCCCGTCCCAGGTATAGGCGAGCAGCCGCGGTGGCTCGCAGGCGATGATGCGGCCGTGCATACGGCTTTCGGCCCCGTATCTGGCGTACTTCTCCGGCGGCGGATCGTCGTTTGCGGTGAGCTCCGAATTGCGGAACACGAGCTCGACGCTCCCTCCCTCGCGTAATTCCATCTCGCCGGCCGCGAGCCACTGCGCGCGCTTGTCCGATTCGGTGAGAAAGGCCCAGACCCGTTCGACCGGGCCGGGCAGGATGCGCTCGAAGCGGACCGTGTCCGCTGCGACAAGCGTGGCGTAAGCAGTATTCATGGCGTTATTCATGGCGTTTCTCTCCGCTGACGGGGATCAGGTGAACAGGTCGGCGAGCGCATCGAGCATCGTGGTCCAGCCATGGCGGGTGCGATCGGCGTAGTCGCTCCACTTCGCGTCCATGCGGTGTACCAGGGTGAGCACGCAGCCGCTGCCGCTGGCCTCGATGTCGATATGCACTTCGCTGGGCGCGTCGTCCGAGTCGTCCTTGACCGCCCAGGTGAAGATGAGGCGATGCGGGCGCTCGATTCGCAGGTACTGGCCGACGTGGTCGATGAGCTCGCCGTTGCGCTCGACCTTGAGGGAGAAGCTGCCGCCCACGCGCGGATCCACGTCCAGGCGGACCACGTTCTCGTCGCGCACGCGCGGTCCGAACATCCATTGGCCCAGCGTGCGCGGCACCAGCCAGGCATCGAATACGCGCTCGGGCGAAGCCTCGAAGTAGCGGGTGACGCGGACTTCCACGGGAGCAGCAGGAGTCATCGTGTTGTTCCTTTGGATGGCTCGGCGGGATCGACGCGCAGTACGGTTTCCAGCGCATCCAGGCGCTCGCCCCAGAACTGCCGGTAGTACTGCAGCCAATGTTCGGCTTCAGCCAGCGCCTCGGCGCGTAGCTGGCAGAGATGGGTGCGGCCCTGGATCCGGCGCTGCACCAGGCCGGCACGCTCCAGCACCTTGATGTGCTTGGAAGCGGCGGCCAGCGAGATCTGGAACGGCGCCGCCAGCTCGCCGACGCTGCGCGATTGCACGCTCAGGCTGCGCAACATCCGCCGCCGGGTGCCGTCGGAGAGCGCCTGGAAGACGACGTCGAGTCGGGTGGATTCATATTCAACCATATGGTTGATAGTAGGGCGGCTGACATGCTTTGTCAACCGTTTGGTTGAATATAAATCAGGACGCATCCCAGGACGCATCCCTTGCTTGTCTTTGTAGATCCGAGCTTGCTCGGATGCTCTTGGCTCACGATCAAAAGCATCCGAGCAAGCTCGGATCTACGACGATGGAAAAGCAGCGCGGACAGTGCATTTACAATGGACGCATGATCCTCAACGCCGCTGCCTATCATTTCGTTCCCATTGCCGACCCGGAGGCGCTGGCTGGCCAGTTGCATGCCTGGGCCGGCGCTGGAGGGCTGCGCGGCACTTCGCTGGTCGCAGGCGAGGGCATCAACCTGTTCCTTGCGGGCGAAGAAAGTGCTGTCCGCGCGTTCTTCGAGCAACTGCGCGCGGATCCGCGTTTCGCCGCGATCCGGGTCAAGTTCAGCCACAGCCGCAGGCAACCGTTCGCGCGGCTGAAGACAAAGGTCAAGCCGGAAATCATCAGTTTCCGTCGCGACGACGCCTCGCCCTTGGCCAAGCGGGCGCCTGCGGTCGCGCCGGCGACGTTGGCGCAATGGCTGCGACAGGGCCACGACGACCGGGGCAAGCGCGTGGTGCTGCTGGACACGCGCAACCGGCAGGAAGTGGAGCACGGCACCTTCGTCGGCGCGTTGACCCTGCCGATAGACAAATTCACCGATCTTCCCGAAGCAATGGAGCCGCATCGTGACGGACTGGCCGACGCTACCGTGGTGAGTTTCTGCACCGGCGGCATCCGTTGCGAGAAGGCAGCGCTGTGGATGCAGGAAACCGGCATGGACAACGTGCTGCAGCTGGAGGGCGGCATCCTGGGCTATTTCGAACAGATCGGCGGACAGGGCTACCGGGGCCGCTGCTTCGTGTTCGACGAACGTGTCGCCCTGGATGCGGAACTCAATCCGCTGGTGGATGCGGCCTGACCTGGCCATCGCATCGCGCGGGCTATGATCCGGTGGTCGATGCCGGCCTCCCTGCCGGATCCATTTCCCCCGAGGCTTCCATGGTCACCGTCCACCACCTCAACAACTCCCGTTCGCAGCGCGTGCTCTGGTTGCTGGAGGAACTGGGCCTGGATTACAACGTGGTGCGCTACCAGCGCGATGCCGAGACCATGTTGGCCCCGTCATCACTGCGCAAGGTGCATCCGCTGGGCAAGTCGCCGGTGGTGGTGGATGGCGGGAATACCCTGGCCGAATCCGGCGCGATCCTGGAATACCTGGTGGAACGCTACGATTCCGCGCGCAACTTCGCGCCATCGCCCGGCACGCCGGAACAACTGCGCTACCGCTACTGGATGCATTACGCGGAAGGTTCGGCGATGCCGCCGCTGCTGATGAGCCTGGTGTTCTCGCGCTTGAAGAAGGCGCCGATGCCGTTCTTCGTGAAACCGGTGGCCAAGGGCATTTCGGATAAGGTGATGAAGACCTTCGTCGGGCCGCAGGTGGAGCTGCACCTGGATTACATGGAAGGCGAGCTGGGCAAGTCGCGCTGGTTCGCCGGCGACGGATTCAGCGCGGCCGACATCCAGATGAGCTTTCCGGTGGAAGCGGCGTCGGCGCGTTACGGGCTCGACGACAAGCCGAACCTGCGCGCCTTCCTGCAGCGCATCCATGCGCGGCCGGCTTACCGGAAAGCACTGGAGCAGGGCGGTCCGTTCGACTTGTTGAGCTGAGTACGCGTTCTGTAGGAGCGACGTGAGTCGCGAAACGAGGCGCCTGCAAGTCCCGGAACTCAGCGTCCCGCCCATCCGTTTGCCATTGACGTAACCAGCCCCCATCTCGAAGCAATGACTTTCGAGCGAGCAGCCATGATTCCCTATTCGATACTCGACCTGGCCCCGGTCTGCGAAGGCAGCGATGCCGCGCAGGCCTTCCGCAATACCCTGGACCTGGCGCAGCACGCCGAAGGCTGGGGCTACCAGCGCTACTGGCTGGCCGAGCACCACAACATGCCGGGCATCGCCAGCGCCGCGACGGCGGTGTTGATCGGATACATCGCCGGCGGCACGAAGACCATCCGGGTCGGCGCCGGCGGGGTGATGCTGCCCAACCATGCGCCGCTGCAGGTGGCCGAACAATTCGGCACGCTGGCCTCGCTGTATCCGGGCCGCATCGACCTGGGCCTGGGCCGCGCGCCCGGCACCGACCAGCCCACGGCCAAGGCCTTGCGCCGCTATTTCGACAGCGCCGAGCAGTTCCCGCACGACGTGCAGGAATTATTGGGCTATTTCGCGCCGGTGCAGCCCGGTCAACTGGTGCGTGCGGTCCCCGGCGCAGGGCTCGACGTGCCGGTGTGGCTGTTGGGTTCCAGCCTGTTCAGTGCGCAACTGAGCGCGGCACTGGGGCTCCCGTTCGCCTTCGCCTCGCACTTCGCACCCGATGCGATGGACCAGGCGCTGGCGGTCTATCACCGCGATTTCCGGCCTTCGCAGCATCTGGCCCAGCCGCACGCGATGCTGGCCCTGAACGTCGTCGTCGCCGCGACCGACGCCGAAGCGAAACGCCTGTTCACCACCGCCCAGCAGAGTTTCGTCAACCTGCGTCGCGGCAAGGCGGGATTGATCCCGCCTCCGATCGACGATATCGAGGCCTATTGGGAACCGCACGAGAAGCTGGGCGTTGAGAATGCGCTGGCCTGCAGCGTGGTCGGTAGCCCGGAAACGGTGAAGCGCGGCATCGCGGCGTTCATCGACCGGCATCGTCCGGATGAATTGCTGCTGGTGGCGAATGTGTTCGACCACGACGCGAGGTTGCGCTCGTTCGAACTCGCCGCCGAAGCGATGCGCTGACGAAGGAGCGTTGTAGGTGCGATTGTAGGAGCGACGCAAGTCGCGAAGCCCCGGAATCATCGGCCGCCGCAATCAACGATCTATCGACAGTGTCGCCTTCGCGACTTGCGTCGCTCCTACAAACCGGAGTGATCGGTCAGACCGCGTTACCGGCGGCATGCCCCGACGCCCACGCCCACTGGAAGTTGTAGCCGCCCAGCCAGCCGGTGACGTCCACCACTTCGCCGATGAAGTACAACCCGGAAACCTTCTTCGATTGCATGGTGCTGGAGGACAGCTCATCCGTATCCACGCCGCCGAGAGTGACTTCGGCGGTGCGGTAGCCTTCGGTGCCGCTGGCGATCAGCGGCCAGGCCTGCAGCTGCGCGGCGATCTGTTTCAGTTCGGGCAGGTTGAACTGCTTCATCGGCCGCTGCGGCTTCCATTGCGGCAGCCACACCTCGCACAGGCGCTGGGCGAAGCGCTTCGGCAACAGGTCGCCGAGCACGGTCCTGAGTTCGGCCGCCGGCCGCTCGCGTTGCATCCGTTGCAGGACCTCCAGTGCATCCTGGCCCGGCAAGAGATCCAGGCGCAGGTCGTCGCCCGGCTGCCAGTAGGAAGAGACCTGCAGGATCGAAGGGCCGCTGACCCCGCGATGGGTGATCAGCATGAAGTTGCGGAAACTCCTGCCGTTGCAGTTCGCCTCGACCGGTAACGCCACGCCGCTCAGGTCCTGCAGGTGTTCCTGGTGCTTGCCGGTCAGGGTCAAGGGCACCAGTCCGGCACGGGTCGGCAGCACCGCGTGGCCGAACTGGCGCGCGAGTTCGTAGCCGAAACCGCTGGCGCCCATGCTGGGGATGGAGAGGCCGCCGCAGGCGACCACTAATGCCGGCGCGGAAAGGCTGCCGCGCGTGGTGTGCAGGCGGAAGCCTTCGTCGGCGTGCTGCGCGCGTTCCACGCTGCAGCCGGTTTCGATGCGTACACCGGCGGCTTCGCATTCGTCCAGCAGCATCTTCACGATCTGCTTCGAAGAGTCGTCGCAGAACAGTTGCCCCAGCTCCTTCTCGTGCCAGGCGATGCCATGGCGGTCGACCAGGTCGATGAAATCGGAGGGGGTGTAGCGCGCCAGCGCCGACTTGCAGTAGTGGGGATTGGCGGAAAGGTAATTGGCCGGCGTGGTCCCGGTATTGGTGAAGTTGCAGCGCCCGCCGCCCGACATCAGGATCTTCTTGCCCACGCGGTTGGCGTGTTCGACCACCAGCACGCGCTTGCCGCGCCGGCCCGCGGTCAACGCGCACATCAACCCGGCCGCGCCGCCGCCGATGACCAGCACATCGTGGCTGTGGCTCATCGCCTACTTCGCCGCCTGGCGCACCAGGGGCCGGACCTCCACGGTCACGTCGCCGCCCAGTACCTGCACTTCGCCATCCTGGATCATCACGTTCAGGCGCATGCCGCGGGCCATCAGTGCGGTGAGCGCGGACACGGTTTCGGCGGCGATGTCGATCACGGTCAGGTTGCTGTTGCGTGCAAGCGAGTTCGAGTTCTTTTCCCACCAGATGTCCGCGCTGCGGCCCGAATAAGTGACCACGACCGCCCGCCGTGCGCGGCCGCAGGCCTTGCGGATGCGCGCCTCCTCCGGCTGGCCCAGGTCGATCCACAGGTCTATTTCGCCGGTGAGTTCCTTCAGCCAGAGATCCGGCTCGTCGTCCTGGCTCAGGCCACGGCCGAATTCCAGCCGTTCCTCGGCGAACAGGGCGAACGCCAGCAGCCGCACCATCAGGCGCTCGTCGGTTTCGGAAGGGTGCTGGGCCACGGTCAGGTTGTGCGTGGCGTAGTAGTGGCGGTCCAGGTCGCTGATCTGCAACTCGGCCTTGACCACAGTGGATTTGAGCGCCATGGAGGTGCCTGGAGGAAAGGTCGGCCATGATACGGCCTTGCTCCACGGAAGCCTTGCCTTGTCAGATTGCGTCATCCCGGCCGGAGAGGAAATTGCCAGCGCACTGCAGCTGCCGCCGGGGCAGTGGCCTACCTTGCTGGATGGCTTGTGCGCCCGTTTCCCGCGCATCGGCCGCGAGCAATGGCAGGACAGGTTCGCGCGCGGCCGGGTACTGGATGCGGAGCGGCAGGTGTTGTCCGCCGATGCGCCTTATCGGGTGGGCAGGACCATCCTTTATTTCCGGGAAGTCATCGATGAACCAGTAATCCCCTTCGAGGAAACCCTGGTCCATGTCGATGAACACCTGGTGGTGGTCGACAAGCCGCATTTCCTGCCGGTGGCGCCCACCGGCAGGCATGTGCGGGAAACATTGCTGACCCGGCTGGTCGGCCGCCTGGGCATCAGGGAACTGGTGCCGCTGCACCGCATCGACCGCGATACGGCCGGCCTGGTGCTGTTTTCAGTTCGTCCTGATAGTCGCGGTGCGTATCAGGAACTGTTCCGCCGGCACCGGATCGAAAAACGCTACGAAGCGGTGGCGCCCGCCTTGCCCGGATGTGTTTTCCCTCTGTTGCGCGAGACCCGCCTGGTCAAGTCCGAGCCTTTCTTCCGCATGCAGGAAGTGGAGGGCGAGGCCAATGCACGGACCCTGATCGAGGTCCTGGCAGGGGAAGGGGAATGGTGGCGGTATGCGCTGTTCCCGGTCAGCGGCCGCAAACACCAGCTCAGGGTGCACATGGCCGCGCTGGGGGCGCCGATCCGGAACGACCCGTACTACCCCGGGCTGACAGTCCCGGCCTCCGGCGACTACTCCCGGCCGCTGCAGCTGCTGGCCAAGGGGCTGTCCTTCGTGGACCCGTTGACTGGGCTGGAACGGGAGTTCGAGAGCCGGAGGGAGCTGGAGGCAGCTACCTAGCGGCCACCGCCGGAGGAGGGGTCGGAACCGGCCGGCGGCGCATTCTCGGCCTGCCCGGGCTCCCGCGTGGCCTGCTTCTTGGCCAGTTTCTCGTCCTGCTTCTTCTTCTTGGCGATCTCGCGCTGCTTCTTTTCGAACGAATAATTGGGCTTGGCCATGGGCTTCTTTCCGGGAGGGGCCCCCAGTTTAGGCCAAACCGGCCCGGCGCCGGTCATGCCCGGTCAGGGGTGGTTGGGCGGGGGGATTGGCTTTTCCGGGAAAAGGTGTGTAGTGTGCGCGGCACTGTGTTTGCTTGGGTCACCGTGAATCGTGGCCTGATGCAGTCGATCCAAAACGATCAGCTACATCTTTCCGCTTTGCTTAACACCTGCAACTCAGTCTCGGCACGGATCCCCGGCCGTGATTTTTTTCATCCGTTTCAGGAGTTTCAAAGATGTCTGACCGTCAAACCGGTACCGTCAAGTGGTTCAACGATGCCAAGGGTTTTGGCTTCATCACCCCGCAGAGCGGCCCGGACCTTTTCGTGCATTTCCGCGCGATCCAGGGTTCCGGCTTCAAGTCGCTGCAGGAAGGCCAGAGCGTGAGCTTTGTCGCCGTGCAGGGCCAGAAGGGTATGCAGGCCGACGAAGTGCAGCCGCTGTAATAGCGACCGCATAGCTCGTTACCGACGCCGGGGCTTGCCCCGGCGTTTTTGTCTGCGCGGCAGTAATTCGTGTCGCTGGCGCGTAGCCTGTACCGATGAAACCGCTGCTGTTCGATAACCGCTTCATCGCCGGCCTCCCCGCGGATCCGGTATCGGGGGGCGGTGTGCGCGAAGTGCGCGATGCCCTGTATTCGCGGGTGGCGCCGATCCCGGTCGCGGATCCACGCTTGTTGGCCTGGTCCCGGGAAACCGCCGCCTTGCTCGATCTGGATGAAGCGGACGTCACTTCACCCGAGTTCGCCCGGATCTTCGGCGGCAACGCCTTGCTCGAAGGCATGCAGCCTTACGCCGCCAACTATGGCGGCCACCAGTTCGGGCATTGGGCCGGGCAACTCGGCGATGGCCGGGCCATTTCCCTGGGCGAAGCGGTCAATGCCGCCGGCCAGCGTTGGGAATTGCAGTTGAAAGGGGCAGGGCCCACGCCGTATTCGCGCCATGCCGATGGTCGCGCCGTCTTGCGTTCCTCGATCCGCGAATTCCTGTGCAGCGAAGCCATGCATCACCTGGGCGTGCCGACCACGCGCGCGCTGAGCCTGGTGACGACCGGCGAAACGGTGGTCCGGGACATGTTCTACGACGGCCATCCGCGGGCCGAGCCCGGCGCTATCGTCTGCCGTGTGGCGCCTTCATTCCTGCGTTTCGGCAACTTCGAACTTCCCGCATCGCGCGGGGAACTGCCGCTGCTGCGACAACTGGTGGACTTCGCTATCCGCCGCGATTTCCCGGAATTGCAGGGCGAAGGCGAAGCGCTCCATGCGCAGTGGTTCGCCAGCGTCTGCGAGCGCACCGCGGTCATGATCGCGCACTGGATGCGGGTCGGCTTCGTGCACGGGGTGATGAATACCGACAACATGTCGATCCTGGGCCTGACCATCGACTACGGCCCCTACGGCTGGATCGACGACTACGATCCCGACTGGACCCCCAACACCACCGACGCGCAGGGCCGCCGCTACCGTTTCGGCTGGCAGGCCAAGATCGCCTACTGGAACCTGACCCGACTGGCTGCGGCGCTTTCTCCGCTGTTCGCCACTCCAGAGCCATTGCAGGAAGGGTTGCAGCGCTATCGCGAAGTCCATGCTGCGGCGGAGCGCGACAACATCGCGCGCAAGCTGGGCCTGGCGGAGTGCGGCGACGACGACATCGCATTGATGGAGAAGTTGCACGCGCTGCTGCATGCGGGCGAAATGGACATGACGATCTTCTTCCGCAACCTGGCTGATGTGGACCTGTCCATGCTGGGCATCGCATCGTTGGCGGATGCGTTCTACGACGCGGGCAAGCGCGATGCGATAGAACCCGCATTGGCCGACTGGCTCCAGCGCTATGCGCGGCGGGCGGCGGACGATCCGTTGGACATCGAAGCCAGGAAAGCCAGGATGCGTGCGGCCAATCCGCGTTACGTGCTGCGCAATTACCTGGTCCAGCAGGTGATAGACCGGGCCGAGGCTGGCGATGAGTCCGGGATCGCCGAGTTGCTGGAAGTGATGCGACGGCCCTACGACGACCAGCCCGGCAACGAACGCTTCGCGCAACGGCGGCCGGATTGGGCGCGCGACCGGGCCGGGTGTTCGATGCTGTCCTGCAGTTCCTGACCCGGAGTGGTAGGAGCCACGCAAGTCGCGAAGTCCGCACGGTTTGAGGTTACGGACTTGGCGACTTGCGTCGCTCCTGCATTGCATTCTTTGGGATTCAGATCTTGCGCACGCGGAAGTTGCGGCCCTTGATCTTGCCGGCATCGAGCCGCGCCAGCGCGTTGTTGGCCTGGTTGCGCACGATGGCGACATAGGAACGGGTGGCGAAGATGTCGATCTTGCCGATGGAGCTGGCCGGCAGGCCCGCGTCTCCGGTCAACGCGCCGAGGATGTCGCCCGGGCGCAGCTTGTCGGTGCGTCCGGCGTCGATGCGCAGGGTCGCCATCGCCGCGGGCGGCGCGCTGCGCGCGGCAGGAGCCACCGCGACCGGTTTCTTCCAGCGCAACGGCACGCCTTGTCGCTCTTCGAGCGCATGCGCGCGCGAGATCTCGCGCGGGGTGACCAGGCACAGGACTTGGCCGCCATTGCCGGCGCGGCCGGTACGGCCGATGCGGTGCACGTACACGTCGGGATCGGTCGGCAGTTCGTAGTTGATCACGGTGGCCAGTTCGTCGATGTCCAGTCCGCGCGCGGCCACGTCGCTGGCCACCAGCACGTTGCAACTGCGGTTGGCGAAGCGCACCAGCACCTCGTCGCGGTCGCGCTGCTCCATGTCGCCATGCAGGGCCAGGGCGGTGAAGCCGAAGTGCTTCAGCGACTCGGCCACTTCGTCGACGTCGCGGCGGGTATTGCAGAACACCACGCTGGATTCGGGGCGCTGCTCGAACAGCAATCCGGCCAGGGTGGTCTGCTTGCGCGACAGTTCCACCTCGTAGAAGGTCTGCTCGATTACGGGTTGCTCGGCCACGCCGCCTGCGGTGACCTCGAGCGCATCGCGCATGGTGTTGCGGCCGATTCCACGGATGGCCTCGGGGAAGGTCGCCGAGAACAGCAGCGTCTGCCGCTCCTTCGGGGTCTTGCCGACGATTTCCCGGATCGCTTCCTCGAAGCCCATGTCGAGCATGCGGTCGGCTTCGTCCAGGACCAGCGTGCGGATGCCGCCCAGGTGCAGGACTTTTTTGCGCATCAGCTCCTGGATGCGGCCGGGGGTGCCGACGACCACGTGCGGATCATGGGTCAGCGAAGCCAGTTGCGGCGCCAGCGGCATGCCGCCGGTCAGCACCAGCACCTTGAGGTTGGGAATGCCGCTGGCAAGCTTGCGCAGCTGCTTGCCGACCTGGTCGGCGAGTTCGCGGGTGGGGCACAACACCAGCGCCTGGGCGCGGATCAGTCCCGGGTCGAGCCGCTGCAGCAGGCCCAGGCCGAAGGCGGCGGTCTTGCCGCTGCCGGTCGGCGCCTGCGCGATCACGTCGCGCCCGGCGAGGATCGCAGGCAGGCTTTCGGCCTGGATCGGGGTCATCTGCGTGTAGCCAGCGGCTTCCACGCCCTGTTGCAGTCCGGGCGACAGGCCCAGGCTGGCGAAGTCTTTGTCGTCGTCGGTCATGTCGTTTTCAGTCATGCGCCATGATCGCAGCATCGCGCTGAACTGCGTAGGCCTGGCGGCGGATGAGTGGCGCGATCAGTCCTCGAGTTCGACGAAATCCCGTTCGCGCAGAGCCAGGAAGGCCCAGAACGGGACCTCGCGCGCCTTCCATGCCTGGTTGGCTTCGTCGAGGATGCTGACCAGCGTGTCGAAATCCTCTTCGTCCTCGTGATGCAGTTCGCCGGCGCCTTCGAACAGCAGGACATAGCCGCCGGCCGGCATCCAGTTGAGGTCGCGGAGGCAGTCCGACAGCGCGTCCCAGTTGCGGCTGGAAGTGGTCGGGAACTCCATGGCCACGGCGATGCGCAACAGCAGGGTGGCCTTGTTGGCGCAGCCCATCAGGTCGACATGGCAGGGCAGCAGGCCGGCATCGTGCGCGGCCGCGCCCAGCACGTTGAGGTCTTCGTTGGTGACGAAGAAGACGCCGGCGCGCGCGGGATCGTCCAGCCCCAGGTCAAAACCGGACTGGGTCATCGCGCCACCTGGAAACTGCGGAACGTGTCGTAGTGGTCATCGGTGTAGTAGTAGGTGACGGGCGGTTGCCCGCCGGTGACGATGCGGCGCGTGCCGCGATGGCTCAGGCCAGGGGTATCCACGGTGTACTCGTGGTAGTAGCCACGCGGTTTGTCGGGCAGGCGCCGTTCGCGATTGCCGAACACGCTGCCGTCCTGCGGATACGGGAACGGTCCGCCGCGTGCGATCAGGCGCAGCGTCCCGTGCGCTTCCGGCGGCAGGAAGACGGGCAGAGTGTCGGCGGGTCGACCGGCGTCGTTTCCGTTTCCGTTTTCGCTTTCCGCTCCGGGCAGAGGCAGTGGCTTGATCTGCCTGTCGCTGCCGGAGATCGTCGAAGATGTGGCTTCCTGCGCAACCGTCGGCTTCTGCGTCCGTTGCTGCTGCCAGAACCAGCCGGCCAGCAGCACGACCAGGACCAGGGCGATGAGCCCCGGCTTGCGCGCGGTGGATCGGTTGCGGGAACGGGAGCGACGGGTCATCTGGTTTTCATTCCTGCAGGAAGCGGCCGCAGCCCGTGTAGGTCTTGTCGCCGACGTTGAGCTTCGCGGAGACCGGATAGGTCTCATCGCTCATGCCGTCGCTGCAATCCCCGCGCTGCAGTCGCAGTTTCACTTCAACGCCATCGCCGGTCGTGCCCATGTAACCCGTGGCTGCGGCGAGCGGCTGTGCGTGTGCGACGTCGATCCTGCGCTCGCCGTAATCCAGCTCGGCATGCAGTGCGGGAGTTTCGCCGGTACCGACCTCCACCAGCCAGCCCGGCTCGTTGCCGATGCCGCGGAAGAAGATGCCGCGCGTCCTGGCCTGTTCCCAGGGCGAAGCCTGTGCGGTCGCGGGAGCCGAAGGTTCCGCAGGCATCGGAACGGCCCCGGTGGAAGGCGACTTGTCCGAAGTGCAAGCGGACAGCGCGATGGCGCCGATCAGGAGCAGGGCGCGTGCATTCATGCGGATACCCTCGGGGGAAAGGAGCGCGCGGGAAGGACCGGCATGGTCGCCCGCCAACGGCCGGTAGTAAAGTGCCGCATTCACAGTCGAGCGTTGCCATGTCCGACCCCGACCCGCGTATCGATGCCTATATCGCGAAAAGCGCCGGCCCATCCTGCGGCATCTGCGCAGCCTCGTGCACGGGGCCTGCCCGCAGGTAGAGGAAAGCATCAAGTGGGGTGCGCCGTCCTTCGGCCATGCGGGTGGAATCCTCTGCGGGATTTCGATGCCTTCGGCCCCGGTGCTCGTCGCGAATACATGCAATGGATCATCGAAGCTAAGCGCGACGAAACCCGGCGGCGCCGCATCGCCCAGGCGGTCGAGTGGATGGCGGAGGGCAAGCAACGCAACTGGAAATACCAGAGTTGTCGAGGGCGTTTGTGGGAGGGGCGTCAGCCCCGGTGCTTTCCGTCGGACTCCGTCGGGGCTGAAGCCCCTCCTGCAACTTCAGTCCTTGCCAGCGGATTGGAAACGCAGGATCGCCAGCATTCCATAGTGGTCCGACGCCCAGGTGCCGTCGGCATCGGCCTGGTTGAAGATGACCTGCGACGAAACCGGGGTGAACTCGCCGCGCTGGTAGAAGACATGGTCGATGCGCTTCGGCGCGTAGTACTTCAGGTTCAAGGTGCTGCTGGAAACCGGGTCGGCGTCGGGATGCTGGCTGCCGTAGGTGTCGATGAAGCCGCCGTGCAATGAGGTCAGCTCCGGGGAATCTGCAGTCGCATTGAAATCGCCGGCGACGATGCTGGCAATGCCTTCGGAGGTCGCGGCGATGTACTGGAGCAGGTCGGCCACCTGTTGAGCGCGGATCGGGCCGCCCTGGTCGGTCCAGTGCAGGTGGGTGACATAGACATTCAGCGCACGCCCGTCCAGGTCGATGCGCAACAATCCTGCCGTACGACTGTCGTCCAGCGGACGCAGGCGTTGTTCGCCGCGTAGCAGGACGGGATGGCGGGTGAGGATCGCGTTGCCGTAGCGCATCGGCTTGCCGGGCGGGTCGGTGCTGACGAAATGCCAGGCGTATCCCAGCTGACCGGCGAGCCACTCGGCCTGGTTGACCAGGCCTTCGCGCTGGATCACTTCCTGCAGCGCGATTACGTCGGGCCGTTCCCGCTTGAACTCCTCGACGATCTGCACGCGCCGCCTGGGCCAGTCGTCCTTGTCGTGATAGAGGTTGAGGGTCGCGATCTTGAGCGTGCCGTGCTCCGGAGCGTCGGTTGCGGGCATGGTCCGGCATCCATTCAAGAGGATGAGCAGGAAGAAGAGGGAGATGGAAATTTTCATGAGGGCCGACTCTCCCGCGCCAGCTTTGCGGATCCGGGCAAGCCCGGATCTGCAGCGATCGTCAATCCGGAACAGCATCGGTCCGCATCACCGGGTACAGGTTGTAGCGCTCATCCCAGGAAGAATGCAGCCGGTAGAAGAAGTCGAGGCGCGCCTGCGGGTCCTTGGCGAACGCCGCGTCCTCGGCGACGCGCTTCTCGAACCGCGCCTTCAATGCGGGATCCTTGCCCAGCATCTCCCGCGCCACGTCCTCGGCCACGTAGTCCTCCATGTATTCCTTGCGCTCGAAGGCATTGTTGAATTCGCCCCAGCCGGCCAGCGAATCCGGGGCCAACGGTTCCAGGATCGACATCGCCAGTTTCGACTTCGGCTGGGTGATGGGGACGAACAATGCGCCATCGCCGATGTCGCGGGTTTCCGCTTTCCACTCGCCTTTCAAAGCCATGCGCTGGTGGCCTTCGACGGATGCCGCGGCCGGCGTCGCCTCGCTGGCGCGGAAGGTTTCGACCGCCGCCCGGGGTTGCGCGGAGATTGTGCGGAACTCGATGCCGTGCTGTTTCAGCTTCGCGCCTACCCACGCCGCATGGGCCGCAGGCACCAGGTATCCGGCGGCAGGCGGCACCACGCTGACGCTGGGTTGCACGTTGTCGCGCAATGGAACCTTCCAGACCTGCGGCCTGCTTTCGTCATAGCGCGTCATCAGTGCGCCGGACACTTCCGAGGGCGTGCGCGTGTACTCGTAGCCGCGGAAATCCACCAGGTGCGATTCCTTGCCCGCGGCATAAGCCAGGGGTACCGCAAGCTTGCCGGGATGGCTGGAACGCGCATCGGCTTCATGGGCGACCCGCAGCCATTGCCGACCGTGCTGCGCCACCTGTTCCAGCACCGAGACGATCGCGTTGCGGGTCACCCGCACGCGTACCGGATAGGTCTTCCACGAATGGGTTTCCACCAGCATGCCCATGCGGTTGCGCAGCCAGAAGTAGCCATGCGAAAAACGTGGCGGCGCCACACCGTCCTCGAAGCCCGAAGCGGGGTCGTCATAAACCACGAACGAAGGATAGTAGGGCAGGGGGAGCGAACCCTGTGCGGCAAGATCGGCGAGCACTCCGTCGCGCCAGGCGCGGCCGGCCTTGCGCAATTCCGCATCGCCGGCATGCAGCGGTTCGACCTGGAGGGAGACATCGTGCTCGAACTTGGCGCCATCGGTGACGTGCAGGTCGACTTCGACCAGCGGGTCCCATTCGTTGACCAGGCCCAGCATCGCCTGCATTTCCGGCGCGTCGGCCTTCACGTAATCGCGGTTGAGGTTGTAGCCCTGGGCGGTGGTGCGCCAGCCCATCTGCTCGGGCCCGCGCTGGTTGGGACGGTTCCAGGCGCCGAAGCGCTCGTGGCCGTCCACGCTGAACACCGGCACGAACACCCACACCAGTCTGTCCAGCGCGCCCTTCGCGACCTTGCCTTCCAGGATCTCGCGCAAGGCCAGGAAGCCTGCGTCCTTGCCGTCGATTTCGCCGGAATGGATGCCGCCCTGGATCAGGACCACGGGCAAACCACGTTCGCGCGCACCGGCGGCATCCAGCGTACCGCTGGTGGAGGCGACCAGGGCCTTCATCGGCCGGCCTTCGGGCGAGGTGCCGAAATCGATGCAGCGCACCGATTCCGGGTAAGCCTTGGCGAAGGAATCGCAGAGCGCGATCACCTCGGCGTAGCGTCCGGTCTGGACGAAGCCGGAGCGCTCGGAAACCGTGCTCAGCGCGTCGTCGCTGGCGTGGGCGGGAATACTGAATATGAGCAGCGAGAACCAGATCAGTTTGGACATGGGCGGCTTTTCAGGAGGATTCGGGACCAATGATGCACGTTGCGGGCCCGCGCCGCATCAGCCGGGAACATCGATCGGCAGTGGGTCCATGGGTTACCCTTCCTGAAATCAATGCAGGAACACCGTATGAACCCGACCGCCGGAGCGCAACCCGCACGCTTGCCGCGACAAGTCCCCTACATCATCGGCAACGAGGCCTGCGAGCGCTTCAGCTTCTACGGGATGCGCAACATCCTGGTCCAGTTCCTGGTCAGCAGCGTGATCCTTGCCTATCTGCCGGAGGCGGATCGCCAGGGCGCGGCCAAGGATGTGTTCCACAGCTTCGTGATCGGGGTGTATTTCTTCCCGCTGCTCGGCGGATGGTTGTCGGACCGGTTTTTCGGCAAGTACGACACCGTGCTGTGGTTCTCGCTGATCTACTGCGCCGGCCATGCCTGCCTCGCGTTGTTCGAGGACAACCGCAACGGCTTCTACACCGGCCTGTTCCTGATCGCGCTGGGTTCGGGCGGGATCAAGCCGCTGGTGGTCTCGTTCGTCGGCGACCAGTTCGACGAGTCGAACAAGAGCATGGCCAAGGTCGTGTTCGATTTCTTCTACTGGATCATCAACTTCGGCAGTTTCTTCGCTTCGCTGCTGATGCCGCTGTTCCTGCGCAGCTACGGCCCCGCGGTGGCCTTCGGCATCCCGGGCGTGCTGATGTTCATCGCGACCCTGATCTTCTGGCTGGGGCGCAGGCAATACGTGCGGGTGCCGCCCACGCGCGGCGAGGATCCCGATTCGTTCTTCAACGTCGCACGCACCGCACTGACTACGCGCGTCGAGGGCCAGGGCAGCGCGGGCCTGCGGGTAGTGCAGGCTGGCATGGTGCTGGCGGTGGCAATGCTGCTGTGCTGGGCATTCAAGCCCGGTTTCTGGCCGGAGGATTTCGGTTTCGTCATCACCGCCTGCCTGGCGCTGGGCGCGTTGATCGCCTTTGGCGGCATCGGCGTGTCGATGCAGCTCGAACGCGCCCGTGGCCGCCATCCCGATGCCGCCATCGACAGCGTGCGTTCGGTGCTGCGGGTGATCATCGTGTTCGCGCTGACCACGCCGTTCTGGTCGTTGTTCGACCAGAAGGCCTCGACCTGGGTGCTGCAGGGCAAGACCATGATGGTGCCGCACGACCAGTGGTGGTGGCCGAGCTGGCTGGTCAAGGAAGCCAGCCAGATGCAGGCGCTGAATCCGTTGCTGGTGATGGCCATCATCCCGTTCAACAACCTGGTCCTGTACCCGGCGCTGCGCCGCTGGGGCTTCGAGCCGACCGCGCTCAGGCGGATGGGCTGGGGCATCGCGTTTTCCGGCGTGGCCTGGATCGTGGCGGGCATGATCCAGCTGTCGATAGACGGCGGGGATCCGGTGTCGCTGGCGTGGCAGATCGCGCCGTATGCGCTGCTCACCTTCGGCGAGGTATTGGTCTCCGCGACCGCGCTGGAGTTCGCCTACAGCCAGGCCAGCCAGGCGATGAAGGGCGTGATCATGGCGTTCTGGTACCTGGCCAGCACCTTCGGCAGCCTGTGGGTGCTGCTGACCAACGCGGCGGTGCGCAATGAAACGGTCATTTCGAGGATCGCGGGCACCGGGCTCAGCGAGAACGCATTCCTGATGTTCTTCTTCGCCCTGTTCGCCTTCGTCGCGGCGGCGGTCTTCGCGCTGTATGCGCGCAGCTACCCGATGCAGGACAACTACCGTGCAGCAGGAGCGGTCTGATGCAATCCCCCGTCACTTACGCATTGATCGCCATCACCTGCCTGGTGTCGTGGCTGGCCTTCAACAACCGCAAGCTGGCCGACCGCCTGATCCTGTGGCCGCCGGCGATCGACAAGCACAAACAGTACGACCGGCTGGTGACGTATGGATTCATCCATGCCGATTTCATGCACCTGCTGTTCAACATGATGACGCTGTATTTTTTCGGCCGGCAGATCGAAATGCTGATGAGCGGTCTGGTCGGCGTTTGGGTGTATCCGGTTTTCTACATTTCCGCGCTGGTGGTTTCGATCCTGCCGACCTATCTCAAGAACCAGCACAACCCCAATTACTTGAGCCTGGGCGCGTCCGGTGCGGTCTCGGCGGTACTGTTCGCCTTCATCCTGGTCGCGCCCTGGCAGCTGATCTTCGTCTTCTTCATCCCGTTGCCGGCGATCGTTTTCGCGGTGCTCTACGTGGGTTACAGCATCTGGATGGACCGGCGCGGCGGCGATCGCATCAACCACAGCGCGCATCTAGCGGGTGCGGCTTACGGCATATTGTTCATGCTGCTGATGGATGGAAGAGTGCTGGGGCATTTCCTGCAGCAACTGTTGAATCCCTCGCTCGGCGGTTGAAGGCCGATCGTTCGCGATCACCGGATCTGAATGTTCCGCATGCTATCGATTGATGCATGTGAAGTGATTCATGTGCATCGACTCGTGGAAAACGGACCGGAGGTCGTGAACGATGGCTACCCGCAGCACACGCAAGCCTGCCAGTAAGGCCACAAGGAAGGTCGCCAGGAAGACTGCCGACAAACCTGCTGCTCCGCGAAAGACAGCCAAGGCCTCCTCCGCCAGGAAGCCGGTGGCGCGCAAAGCAGTGAAGAAGACGATGGCCTTGAAGGTCGCGGGCAAGAAACCCGCAGCCAAGAAAGCCGTCAAGAAGGCGATCGCCAAGAAAGCCGTGGGCAAGAAGGCCGTGGCCCGGAAAGCCGCAGGAAAGGAGGCGATTGATCCGGCATTCACCCGGCGGCTGAGGACAGTCACGAAACCGCCTGCAGCGAAGCCTTCAGCCAAGAAAGCGCCTGTAGCCAAGAAGGCGGCGGTCAGGAAGGAAGCTCCCAAGAAAACGGCTTCCAAGAAAACAGCCGTCAAGAAAGCGGTCGGCAAGCTCGCTACCGGGCCGGCCACGACCAGAACTGCTCCCACAGTGCGCAAGACACCGGCAAGGAAGGCAGCTCCACGCAAGCCGACGCCTGCACAGGCACTGGCCAGGACGAAAGAACTGCTGGCGCAGAAACAGGCGCATGACCGCGAGGTGCAGCCATGGCAACAACTCGATCCACAGCATGCGCACGTGGCCGGGCAGGACCATCAGTCGGTGGTTGCGGCCGACAAGGCAACGGAGCTGCACGCGGCGGAAAGCAGGATGAAGGCGATCCAGGGCAGCATCGGCACGCAGGATCGCCACAACCAGGGCAAGCGCGATAATCGCTGATGCCTTGCGTCGGATCGAAGTTCACCTGGAGATAAATCGACGCAGGCGGTCGATGCCGCCCGCGTCCGGACCTGTGGTCAGGCCTCTTGTTGCTTTTTCATGCGCCGGTGGAGGCGGCGCGGAAGATCAGTCCATCATGCTCTGCGGATTGGCCACGGCATGCATGCCCATGTCCACGCTGTTGTACGAGGACAGCAGGCGCTCGTACACGGCATTGTTCAGGCGCTCGAATTCCCAGTCATCGGTGTGGCCGGTGACGGCGAGCTGGTACAGGCCTTCCAGCAGGGTGAAGTCGCTGGAAGTAGCGTTGTTGCTGATGGTTGCGTCGTCAAGGCTCATGCCGTTCCCCGTTTGTTTAACTCGTGGGAGGGATAAAGCAGTAATCGTGCCAACTCCGGGAAGGCGTCCGGAAAGCCTTGTGGAAGGGGTGCAGGCGCCGGATCGCCGGCTGAATGTGACGTGCAACGTCCAGTTATGCCGCCGCCCGCGACCGCCCACGGCAAAATGGCAGAGTCAGGCAACCCCCCCACCTATCGGAGATCCCGCCATGTCCATCCAGATCAGCCACGACCCCGCTTCAGGACGTTTCAGCGCCCGGCTGGACGGCCACGAGGCCGAACTGGTCTATCGCCGCCAGGGCGGGCGCCTGCTCATCGACCACACCGGCGTGCCGGAAGCCATCGGTGGGCGCGGGGTGGCGGGGGAACTGGTCAGGTCCGCCCTGGACTACGCCCGTGCCGAGGGCCTGCGGGTAGTGCCGCTATGTTCCTATTCGGCCGAATATATCCGGCGCCATCCCGGATACGCCGATCTGGTCGATGCCTGAGCGTGGCGGCTTGTTGCGTCGCGGCATAGACTGTATGCCTCATTGGAAGGAGCCTGACCGTGCGATCCCTGTTGAACCTCGCCTTGCTGAAGCCCGCCCTGCTGGTATCGGTCGTCCTGATGGCAGCGGCGTGCAAGCGCGAAGCCGATGTCCCGGCAGCGCCGGCCCCCGCGCAGACGGTTCCGGCTGATACGGCTACCGGCACCGTCGCCGCGGTCCCGGAGCTCAAGGACGTCATCGAGACCACCGAGGGCTACATCGTCGGCATCAGTTACCCGCCGACGATCAACAAGTATCCCGGCCTGGCCCAGGCCGTTTCCGCCTATGCCGATGCCGCCCGCGCGGAGTTGATGCAGGCCGTCGCCGGTTTCGGCAACGACAAGCCTTCCGCGCCGTACGAGTTGTCGCTGAGCTTCGAGCAACTGGTGGAAACGCCGGAACTGGTCGCGGTCGCCGCCGATGGCAGCCGTTATACCGGTGGCGCCCATGGCGAACCGCTGGTGGCGCGCTTCGTCTGGTTGCCAGCGCAAAACAAGCTGTTGACCGCCAGCGAACTGGTCCCGCGGGTGGAAGGCTGGGCGGCCATCGCCACTTACATCCGCGAGCAGCTGCACACCAGCGTATCGGTGCGTGCGGATGCCGACGAAATGCCGCCCGAAGAACGCCTCGAGTTCGTGCGCACAGCCGACAAGATGATCGACGAAGGTACCGCGCCCGATGTCGCCAACTTCGCCGCTTTCCAGCCGATCGTCGATGCGCAGGGCAGGATCACCGCATTGCGCTTCGTGTTCCCGCCCTACCAGGTCGGGCCGTACGCCGACGGTACCCAGACCGTCGATGTGCCCGCCGCGGTCCTGTTGCCGCACCTCGCGCCCGAATATACCGGGCTGTTCGCGAAACCCTGACGGCGACCGGTCGCAGGCCATGCCGCAGCAACGCTTCCAGAAACGGGTCGGCGATCTGCTTGCGGGAGCGGACATACGCGTGGACGGCGAGCGTCCCTGGGACCTGCAGGTCCACGATCCGCATTTCTACGCTCGGGTCCTGGGGCAGGGTTCGCTGGGTCTGGGCGAAAGCTACATGGACGAGTGGTGGGATGCGGAATCGCTGGACGGGTTCCTGTTCCACCTGCTCGCCGCCCGGCTGGACCAGCGCGTGCATGGCGCCGGCGAAATCTGGGATGCCCTGCGCGCGCGCCTGCTCAACCTGCAGACGCGCGACCGCAGCCGTGAGGTCGGCGAGCGCCATTACGACCTGGGCAACGATCTTTACGCCGCCATGCTGGGCAAGCGCCTGGTCTACAGCTGCGGTTACTGGACCCAGGCCGACGGCCGCGTGCTCGACGGCCTGGACGCGGCGCAGGAAGCCAAGTTGGACCTGGTCTGCCGCAAGCTGCGGATGCGGCCGGGCATGCGCGTGCTGGATATCGGTTGCGGCTGGGGCGAGGCGCTGAAATTCGCCGCCGAGCGCTACGGCATCAGCGGAGTGGGGATCACCATATCGAAGGAGCAGGCCGATTACGCGCGCGACCTGTGCAGCGGCCTGCCCATCGAGATCCGGTTGCAGGACTATCGCGAACTCGATGAGCCGTTCGATGCGGCGTTCTCCATCGGCATGTTCGAGCATGTCGGGGTGAAGAACTACCGCGGCTACATGGAAGTGGCACGGCGCTGCCTGGCGCAGGGTGGGCTGTTCCTGCTCCACAGTATCGGCACCAACCGTTCGGTCAACCATACGGATCCGTGGATCGGACGCTACATCTTCCCTAATTCGATGCTGCCGTCCGCCGCGCAGATCGCGGAAGCGGTGGAGGGTCTGTTCGTGATCGAGGACTGGCACAACTTCGGTACCGACTACGATCGCACCTTGCAGGCCTGGCGCGACAACGTGGAGCGCGCCTGGCCGTCGCTGCCCGCGCGCTACGACCAGCGCTTCCGGCGCATGTGGCGATACTATCTGGCCGCCTCGATGGCGACGTTCCGCATCCGCAATTCGCAGTTGTGGCAGGTGGTGCTTTCGGTGGGCGGAGTGAAGGAAGGCTATCTGGCGCCACGCTGAAGCGGCTTCCTTCATGGTCCATGAATCAACGGGGGATTAGTTTCGGGTCATTCCCCAACCATGGAGTCGCGCCATGAAACGCATTCCTCTCGGCCTGGCCACGCTGATGTGCCTTGCCGCCGGACCTGCGGCTGCGCAGCAGTTGCTGCAACCCTCCGTTCCGGCCAACAAGCCGGTACCCACGCAAACGGGAGTCGGCCCGCAGCTCGAGCAGGCGCAGCCGATGCAGGTTCCCAAGGTGGCTACGGATCCCGACCAGCGCCCGCAATCGTCCAGTCCCATTCCCAGCACGGGACCGGCGAAACAGGTGTCCGCGGAACAGGCCACGCCTGCGCGGAAAAATCCCGCAAGCGTGCTCGATGCGGCCGGCAAGCCGCTCGGTGGCATGATCCAGGTCGCCCCCAACCGCGTGTACGACCCGGCCACCGGTCTTTATCACTGGACACGGATGGAAGGGCAGCAGCAAAAGCTGATCGACTAGCAGGGCCGCCCGCCGGGCGCGGGCATGGCTTCAAGGGCGTTGATCGTAAAGTCGATCGTGAAACCGCAAGCAACGACGCCACCCGGAGGTGGCGTCGTCGAGGCAACAACCGGGCCGGCATCGGCCGGTGGTGCCGGACTTACTCCTTGCTGGCTTCGGACGCAGGGGCGGCGCCATCGCCGGCTTCCGCCAGCAACCCACGCTTTTTCAGCAGCGGCTCGATCTTCGGTGCGTGACCGGCGAAATCCTGGAACAGCTGCAGCGCATCCTTGCTGCCGCCCTGCGAGAGCAGGGTCTTGCGGAAATGGTCGCCATTGGCGCGGGTCAGGCCGCCATGCTGCTCGAACCATTCCACGCTGTTGGCGTCCAGCACTTCCGACCAGATGTAGGCGTAGTAACCCGCCGAGTAGCCGCCCATGATGTGGCTGAAATACGGCGTGCGGTAGCGCGGCGGCACCGGCGGATAATTCAGGCCATCGGCGGCCTGCGCATCGGCTTCGAATTTCATCACGCCCGCCGCATCGGGCACCTGGTCGGCCCCGATCTGGTGCCAGCGCTGGTCGAGCATGGCCGCACCCAGGTATTCGGTGGTGGCGAAGCCCTGGTTGAACTTGGACGCGGCGATCACCTTGTCCAGCAACTCCTGCGGCATCGGCGCGCCGGTTTCGTGGTGCTTGGCGTAGTTCTTCAGGATCGCCGGCCAGTCGGCCCACATCTCGTTGACCTGCGACGGATATTCGACGAAGTCGCGCGGCACGCTGGTGCCGGTGAAGTAGGGGTATTCCACATTCGAGAACATGCCGTGCAGCGCATGGCCGAATTCGTGGAAGGCGGTGGTCACTTCGTCCCAGGTCAGCAGCGTCGGCTTGCCGGCCGGCGGCTTGGGAATGTTGAGGTGGTTGGCGACGACGGGCTTGTAGCCGGTCAGATCGGATTGCGACACATAGGAATTCATCCATGCCCCGCCGCGCTTGGACGGGCGCGCGTACATGTCGGCGATGAAGATCGCCAACTGCTTGCCGTCGGTGTCGAATACGTCGTAGGTGGTGACGTCGGGGTTGTACAGCGGCAGGTCGGTGCGCTTCTTGAAGGTCAGGCCATACAACTGGTTGGCGGCGTAGAACACGCCGTTTTCCAGCACGTTGTTCAATTCGAAGTACGGCTTGAGCTGGGATTCGTCGAAGTTGAATTTGTCCTTGCGCACCTTCTCGGTATAGAAGGACCAGTCCCACGGCGCCAGCTCGAAATCGCCGCCTTCCTTCCTGATCATCGCCTGCAGGTCGGCGGCCTCGCGCTTGGCGTTGGCCACCGCGGCGGGGGCCAGCTTGCCGAGCATGTCGTTGACCGCCTGCGGGGTCTTGGCGGTTTCGTCTTCCAGCACGTACGCGGCGTGATTGGGATACCCCAGCAGGTTGGCGCGTTCGGCGCGCAGTTTCATGATCCGGGAGATGATCGCGGTGTTGTCGAAATCGCCGCCGTGGCTGCCGCGGGCGATCGAAGCCTCGTGCAGTTTCTGCCGCGTGGCGCGGTCGGTCAGCTCGGATTCCGGCGGCTGGCCGGTGGTGTTGAGCAGGGTGATGACGTACTTGCCTTCCAGCTTGCGGGTCTTGGCCACATCGGCGGCGGCGGCGATCTGCTCGGGGGTGAAGCCGTCGAGCTGCTTGGCGTCGTCGATGATCACGGCCGAGGCGTTGACGTCCTTCAGCACGTTGTCGCTGAACTTGCTGCCCAGTTCGGCCAGCTCGGAATTCATCGCCTTGAGCTTGGCCTTGTCGGCATCGGAAAGCTTGGCGCCGGAGCGCACGAAATCGGTGTGGTAGCGCTCGACCAGGCGCACGCCTTCCGCATCGAGGCCCAGCGTGTCGCGCTTGTCGTACAGGGCCTGGATGCGTGCGAACAGCTTGCCGTTGAGGCCGATGGCGTCGCCGTGCGCAGCGAACTTGGCCGCGTAATCGGCGCGCAGCTTGTTGCGCGCATCGTTGGTGTCGGCGCCGACCAGGCTGAAGAACACGGTCTGCGCACGATTCAGCTGCTGACCGCTTTTTTCCAGGGCCAGGATCGTGTTGTCGAAGCTCGGGGCTTCGGGGTTGTCGGCGATCGCGTCGATTTCCTTCAATTGCTCGGCCATGCCGGCGTCGAAGGCGGGAGCGAAGTCGCTGTCCTTGATCTTGTCGAACTGCGGGTAGTGCAGTGGCAGCGGGCTTTCCGCGGCGAAGGGATTGGAAGTCTGGGCGGCTGCGGCGGTGGCCGGAGCGGCGGCCTGTGCATAGGCGGGCATGGCGAGTCCAAGGGAGGCGGCAAGCGCCAGGGCGAGGCGGGTGGTCATACTGCGGATTCCTTGCAGAGTCGGACTTTACAGGCTAACCGATGCCCGGCCGCCGGGCCTGTGACGAAAGGCAGGGGTAGCCGGAAGTCGGGGCTGGGATATGCTCGCGGCTTCGGCCTGCGGCCAACCGGCGCACGGCCCGGTCCCTGGATTGCCTGGAGATGCCCTGATGCAGCGTACCTCGATGAAACGTGCCCTTTGCCTGTGCCTTGCGTTGTTCCTTGCCGGTCCGGCGATGGCGGCCGAGACCCTGCGTTATGTCGCCCTGGTCGATGGCGGCACCAAGGCCGGCGAACAGGTCGTGCGCAAGGACGAAGACGGCAGCATCCATGTCGATTTCATCTTCAAGGACAACGGCCGTGGCCCGGAACTGAAAGAGGAGTACCGGCTGGCGGCCGATGGCACCTACAGCGAGTACAAGGTGACCGGCACTTCCACCTTCGGCGCCAAGGTCGATGAAACCTTCGCGCGCAAGGGCGACCAGGTGGAATGGAAGTCGACTTCCGACCAGGGCAGGCAGGCGGTCGCCGGCAGCGCGATGTATTCGGCGCTCGGTGGCACTCCGGAGGGTTTTTCGGTAGCGCTGTCGGCCCTGGCCAAACGCAGCGACGGCAAATTGCCGCTGATTCCCAGCGGCACGCTGAGCGTGCGCAAGGTCGGCGATGCCGAGGTGGCGCGCGGCAGCGACAAGCGCAAGGTGCAACTGGTCGCCATGACCGGCGTCGGCCTGACCCCGACCTTCGCTTGGGCCACGACCGGCGACGATCCGCGCTTGTTCGCCTTCATCTATCCCGGATTCCTGCAGCTCATCGAAGAAGGCTGGGAAGCCAATGCCGATGCACTGGAAAAGCAACAGAAGCAGGCCGAAGGCGAAGTGCTGCTGGGCATGCAGCAGCGCCTGGCCCATCCCTTGCCCGGCACGACCCTGATCCGCAACGCCCGCGTGTTCGACAGCGAGCATGCGATCCTCGGCCCGGCTTCCGACCTGTTGGTCGAGGGCGGGAAGATCGTTTCGATTTCCAAGGGCGGCGGTGAGCTCGCCAAGGCCGACAACATTGTCGACGCCGGCGGCAGGATCCTGTTGCCGGGCCTGTTCGACATGCACGCGCATTTCGGTCCGTGGGATGGCGGCCTGCATCTGGCGTCGGGCATCACCACCATCCGCGACATGGGCAACGACAACGCCACCCTGCAGCAACTGATGGTGCAATTGGGGGAAGGAAAATTGCTGGGCCCGGACATCGTGCCGGCGGGTTTCCTCGAAGGCGAAAGCAAGATGTCGGCGCGCAACGGCTTCGTCATCAAGGACCTGGCCGAGGCGAAGAAGGCCATCGACTGGTACGCCGACCACGGCTATCCGCAAGTCAAGATCTACAACTCGTTCCCGAAGGCGATCCTGCCGGAAACCACCGCCTATGCGCACCACCGCGGCCTGCGCGTCAGCGGCCACATTCCTGCGTTCCTGACCGCGCATGAGGCGGTGGAGCAGGGCTACGACGAGATCCAGCACATCAACCAGGTGCTGCTGAACTTCTTCGTCACCCCGGAAACCGATACGCGCACACTGGAACGTTTCTATCTGGTGGCGAAGAAGACCGCGGGCCTGGATTTCGACTCGAAGCCGGTGCAGGACTTCATCGGCATGCTGGCGCAGAAGCGGATCGTGATCGATCCGACCCTGGCGACGTTCGAGTTCCTGCATCAGCGTAATGGCGAGTTGTCGCCGATCGTGGCCGACGTGGCCGATCACCTGCCGCCGGACATCCAGCGCAGCCGCCGCGCGGCCGAAATGGATATCCCCGACGATGCCACCGCGGCGCTGTACACCAGATCGTTCGACAAGCTGGTCGAGTTCGTAGGGCGCATGTACAAGGCGGGCGTGCCGATCGTGGCCGGCACCGACGAGCTGTCGGGTTTCACCCTGCAGCGCGAGCTCGAGCTTTACGCGAAAGCCGGGTTGACCCCGGCGCAGGTATTGCAGGTGGCGACCTGGAACGGGGCCAGGTACACCGGCACCCTGCAGGACCGCGGTTCGATCGCCGTCGGCAAGCTCGCCGACCTGGTGCTGGTCGATGGCGATCCCACTACCAATATCTCCGATATCCGCAAGGTCGCGCTGGTGATCAAGCAGGACAAGGCGTATTACCCGAGCGAGATCGACGAGGCGTTGGGAATCAAGCCGTTCGCGGAACCGGTGCGGGTGAAGGCTCGGGATAGGAAATAGATAGCGCCCAATGGGATCCATCCCGCTCTTGCTCGCTTTAACGTTCGCGCCTGGGATAGCTGGCACCTTTGTGCTGTGGCATGAGGCCGCCTGGAAGCTATCGTCAGAGACTACCGGAAGCCCGAAGCTTCTCACGCGCTGGAGCTACCGCTATCTCATTTTTTCCTTCTGGTTCATGTTTTCATTTCTATCGATTGGCCCACTTACTACTTGGCAGCTGATAAAGATTCCGGAGATTCAAACTTTCGGCCGTGAGCACGCTTGGCTATTGTTTGCTCTCGCTGTTCCGCCTGCTTTGCTCCTTTATTATCTGCATCGCCGGTTTGTACGCTGGGCTGATCCCCGAAAGATTGAAGGCCGAAGAAAGCTGGCCGCTCGTGTCGCCCGACTTGGGCGCTAACAATCCATTAAAGCCGCCCCGCTTTGCGTATCGACCGGTCGAAGAGCTCCTCTCCCATCGGGAGAGGGGTGAGGGTACGGTGGAGCTGAGGTGGTTCAATCGTCATCAGTCTCGTCGTACCCTCATCCACCCCGTATCAAGTACGGGGCAGGCTCTTCTCCCGGGGGGAGAAGGGATCGATACAGCCAGCCCAGCCATTTCTATCTGACGGCCCACGCATTCCGGTATTGCCAGTACGCCCGATGCGGTGTCTGATGTCGCATCCCCATACGGAAGACGGCCATGACCACCGCATACGACTTCGACGCCATCGACATCGATGGGAAAACGGTGTCCCTCGCCGACTACCGGGGCAAGGCCCTGCTGGTCGTCAACGTGGCTTCCAAATGCGGCTTCACCCCGCAATACGCCGGGCTGGAAAAGCTCTGGCAGGATTACCGCGAGAGCGGCCTGGTGGTGCTGGGTTTTCCCTGCGATCAGTTCGGCAACCAGGAACCGGGCAACGAGGAAGAGATCAAGAACTTCTGCTCGCTGACCTATGAAGTGGACTTCCCGATGTTCGCCAAGATCGAAGTCAACGGCGCCCAGACCCATCCGCTGTGGAAGTGGTTGAAGAAAGAGAAGGGCGGGTTGCTCGGAATCGATGCGATCAAGTGGAATTTCACCAAGTTCCTGGTCGGACGCGACGGCAAGGCGATCAAGCGTTACGCACCGACCGACAAGCCCGAATCCATCGCTGGCGATATCGAAGCCGCACTGGGTTGATTCCGCGATGGCTGGGTCCCCGGCTGCAAACCCCTTCGATATCGTCTTCACGCAGATGGACTATGGCCTGCGTGCGCACGTGACCGGCATCAACGGCACGTTGGAAACGACGCTGGCCTACTGGCGTCGCATTGCAGAGGAAGTGCGCAGGGTGCGGCCGCCGGGCGTGCTGGTGGTGGACGACATGGATGGCGAGCCACCTCCGCCAGAACAACTGCTGACCTTCGTCCTGTCGATGAAAGGCGAAGGCATGGAGGATGTGCACATCGCCTGTGTCGAGAGGGATGCGGCTCAGATCCCCCAGGTCGAACTGGCCGGATTGATGGCCTACGAACACGGATTCAATGCACGCATCTTCGACCGGGAAGAGGCTGCCGTCGTATGGATGCGCTACGGCGAGCGTTGACCATCCGGCTGCCGTTCAAATACTTCTTCCGGTAGGGCATAAGGCGGGCTCAGGCCCGCCGCATGCGGCAATGGCGATTCCATTCGACGGGCCGGGGCCCGCCCTATGCGCTAGGCATCAGCTACCGCCGGCGGGTCGCTTCAACGCGTCTTCCGGCAGCAGGGCCAGGATTTCCTTCATGAATCCCTCGAGCATTTCCGGCGAATAGCCGCGATGGACATGGACGATCCTGCCGTCGCGATCGATCACGAACATGTTGGGTAGCGACTGCACGCCGTATTCGTCGCTGGCGATACCCCTCACGCCAGCGGGCGGCGGTTACTTTTCGACGAAAGCGCGCTCGAAGACGTACTGGCCGGCGCTGCCGATGCGTGGCGCGGGAGCGAAGCCGCGCGCATCGAGGATCCCGCGCAGGTCGGCGAGCATCTGCGGGCTGCCGCAGATCATGGCGCGGTCGTGCTGCGGATCCAGTGGCGGCAAGCCCAGCGATTCGCTCATCCGGCCGCTTTCCAGCAGTTCGGTCAGTCGCCCATGGTTGGCGAAATCCTCGCGGGTGACCGCCGGATAGTAGAGCAGTCTTTCGCGGATCTGCTCGCCCAGGAATTCGTGCTGCGGCAATTCCTTCTCGAAATAATCGCGGTAGGCGAGGTCGTGCGCATGGCGCACGCCATGGGTCAGGATCACGCGGTCGAAGCGTTCGTAGGTCTCGGGATCCTTGATGATCGACAGCCATGGCGCCAGGCCGGTGCCGGTGCCGAGCAGGTAGAGGTTGCGTCCGGCATGCAGGTCGCTGATCAGCAGGGTGCCGGTGGGTTTCTTGCCGATCAGGATCGTGTCGCCGGGCTGGATGTGCTGCAGGCGCGAAGTCAGCGGGCCGTGGGGCACCTTGATGCTGAAGAATTCCAGTTGTTCTTCCCAGTTGGCGCTGGCGATGGAATAGGCGCGCATGAGGGGTTTCGTTTCCCCTTGCAAGCCGATCATCACGAACTGGCCGTTGTCGAAACGGAAGCCGTCATCGCGGGTGGTGGTGAAGCTGAAGTAATCGTCGGTCCAGTGACGGACGTCGAGCACCGTTTCGGTGCCAAAGGCGGAGGACATGGGGATCGGATGCGGTGAGTCAGGTGCGTATTGTAGCCGGCGCGGGAAAACGAGCCTTGTAGGAGCGACGCAAGTCGCGAAATCCGCACGGTTTGAGGTTACGGACTTCGCGACTTGCGTCGCTCCTACGCGCGCGGGGGTTCATGGAAAAGGGCGCCGAAGCGCCCCTTTCGATCAACCGTGGCCGCCACCGCGCGGACCGCGTGGCCCGCGGTTGCCGCCACTGGGCGGCCGGCCGGCGCCGCGTGGGCCCGCGGGGCGTGGACCGGCATTGTTGCCAGGACGATTGCCGGCCGGGCGTGCGCCCTGCGGACGCGGTGGGCGCGGCTGCTGGCCATACGGGTTGTAGGCGCCAGGGTTGGCGTGGTCGGAAGGAAAGCTCGGCGCATTGCCCGGATGGCCGTAGGGGCGCGGTGCGCGCTGCTGGCCTTCTCCCTGACCAGCCGGACGGGGACCGCGTGCGCCGGGGCCGCGCGGGCCACGCGCTTCGTTGCCGAAGTTGCCTTCGCTGCGTGCCGCGTACGGACGGTTGCCGCCTGCGCCAGGACGTCCCGCTCCGCCCGGGCGTGCTCCGCCGGGACGCTGGCCACCCGGCTTCGCACCGTAGGGCTTCGGCGGTCCCGCATTGCGGTGGCCGGTCGGGCCGGTATCCACGCCTTCTGGCACATACCAGCTGCGGAACGCGGCCGGATTGCCATCGGGAAGCGGCTTGGGTCCCTTGGTGGGGCGCGACTTGAACGGCTTCTGCGATTGCTTGGCCGCGGCTTCGCCGCTGACCGTCAACCCGCCATGCGGCTTCTTGCTGCCGAAACGGCCACGGCCGCGGTCTTCGCGCACGTTGTCGAAACGGCGCAGTTCACGGCCTTCATCGGCGGTGTTGTGGCCGTTGACATAGGCCTGTCCCGTGCCACGACCCGCGCCGATGTGCACGGTGGCCTTGGCCGCCTTGCGTTGGCCGATCACCGGCTGCAGGGTGAGTGCGGGCGGAGCGCCGGTTTCCAGGTTGAGTTCGGCGCGCAGCTTCTCGACCTGCGCTTCGGGCAATTCCTGCGACTGCCCGCGCAGCAGCGGCTGCGGCAGGCTGATCTTGCCGTAGCGCGTGCGCTTGAGGCGGCTGACCTGGCAACCCTGCGATTCCCACAGGCGGCGGACTTCGCGGTTGCGGCCTTCCTTGACCACCACGCGGAACCAGTCGTGCGAGTCGGTGCCGCCGATGCGTTCGATCACATCGAACTTGGCCGGACCGTCTTCCAGCGCCACGCCACGGGCAAGGCGATCCACGAGATTGTCGGGAACCGTCTCCATGCCTTCGGGCGCGCGCACGCGGCAGACGTATTCGCGTTCGACTTCATGCGACGGGTGCATCAGCGCGTTGGCGAGTTCGCCATCGGTGGTCAGCAGCAGCAGGCCGGTGGTGTTGATGTCCAGGCGGCCGATCGCGATCCAGCGCGCGCCCTTCAAGGCCGGCAGCGCTTCGAAAATGGTGGGGCGGCCTTCCGGGTCTTCGCGCGTGGTCACCTCGCCTTCGGGCTTGTTGTACAGCAGCACGCGCGCCGGTTCGGTCAGGGCGCTGGCGACGAAGGTCTTGCCATCCAGCTCTATCTTGTCGCCGCCGGTGATGCTCATGCCGGTCTGCGCGACTTCGCCATTGACCTTGACCAGTCCATCGGCGATGCGCTGTTCCAGCGCGCGGCGCGAACCCAGGCCGGCCTGGGCCAGGACCTTGTGCAGGCGTTCGGAAAGCTTGCTGGTGTCGCCGGCTTCGGCGTTGTCGCCGCCGCGCTTCAGGGAAAGCTTGTTGCGGGGGGTGTCGCTCATTGTTTCTGCTCCGACGAAATCGGGCTGTCCGGATCGGCGCCTTCGGTTTCGTCCTGTTCTTGATGGATGTGTTCTTCGGAAGACGGGTCTTCGGAAGATTGTGCTTCGGAAGGAATCTCTTCCCGTCCGGGGTCGTCCTGTCCAAGGTCGTCGGCCGCGTCTTCAGCGTCGGCGTCCCCTTGCATTTCGTCATCGGCCGCCTGTGGCTCGTCGCCGGCTTCCGTCGTCGGGTTTTCCTGCATGGAGTCTTCCTGCGCAGGGTCTTCCTGTGCGGAATCCGGGCCGGGAAGCCCGGCTGGCACCGGCGCCTCGTCCATGAACAACTGCGGCTCCAGTTCGCCGATGTCCTTGAGTTCCGACAACGGCGGCAATTCGTCCAGGCGTTTCAGACCGAAATAGTCGAGGAAGATCTTGGTGGTGCCGAACAGCGCCGGCTTGCCGGGCACGTCGCGGTGGCCGACCACGCGGATCCACTCGCGTTCTTCCAGGGCCTGGATGGTGTTGCTGCTGACCGCCACGCCGCGGACCGCTTCGATCTCGCCGCGGGTGATCGGCTGGCGGTAGGCGATCAGGGCCAGGGTTTCCAGGGTGGCGCGGGTGTATTTGGTCTTGCGCTCGGTCCACATGCGCGAGACCCAGCCATGCACTTCCTCCTTCACCTGGTAACGGAAGCCGGAAGCGACTTCGACCAGTTCCACGCCGCGTTCGGCGCAGGCGTCGCGCAACTGTTCAAGCGCCTGCTCGACGCTGTCGGGCGGTGCCGGTTGCTCCTCCGGGAACAGTCCGTGCAGCTGCGTCAGGGTCAACGGCTGGTTGGCCGCCAGCAGGGCGGCTTCGACGATACGGGTGATCAGGGCTTGGTCCATGCGGTCGTATATTTTCTTGAAGTGTTTTCTTGGTTCGGGCGGGAACTGCAATAAACATGTGGGAGGGGCTTCAGCCCCGACGCTTTCCGGTCCGTGTTCGTCGGGGCTGAAGCCCCTCCCGCAACAGCCCTGTCGCGATTGTTCAGAGATTCATCAGGCGTCGTTCGCCGCGTCGCCGTCATCGAACTCGCTGGAAAACGCCAGCGGTTCATTGGTGTTGTTCAGGGCCAGCGACTTCAGGTAGATCGGCGCCAGCGGCGCTTCCTGGACGAAGTCGAGCAATTGTTCCTTGGCCAGTTCCAGCATCGCCAGGAAGGTGACCAGCACGCCCTGGCGTCCTTCTTCCGGAGTGAACATGGACTCGAAACGGTGGAACTTGCCGTCTTCCAGGCGCGTCAGCACATCGCCCATGCGCTGGCGCACGCTCAGCGCATCGCGCTTGATCGCATGGCCGGTGAACAGGTCCGCGCGCTTGAGCACGTCGTGCAGGGCCAGCAGCATCTCGCGCAGGTCCACCGGTGGCGGCAAGCGGACCACGCTGCGTTCCGGCACATGCGCCTGCACCGGCGTGGTGTCGCGGTCCTGGCGGGGCAGGGCGTCGATATCCTCGGCGGCCTGCTTGAAGCGTTCGTATTCCTGCAGGCGGCGGACCAGCTCGGCGCGCGGATCGCCCTCTTCGCCGTTTTCGCTGATCGGGCGCGGCAGCAGCATGCGCGACTTGATCTCGGCCAGGATCGCGGCCATGACCAGGTATTCGGCGGCCAGCTCGAAGCGCAGGTCCTGCATCGCCCCGATGTAGTCGACGTACTGGCGGGTGATCTCGGCGACCGGGATGTCGAGGATATCGAGGTTCTGCCGGCGGATCAGGTACAGCAGCAAGTCCAGCGGGCCCTCGAACGCATCCAGGATCACTTCCAGCGCATCCGGCGGGATGTACAGGTCCTGCGGGATCTGCAGCACCGCCTGCCCATGCACCATCGCCAGCGGCATCTCGTGTTGCTGAGGAGCCTGCTGCGGTTTGGACGTATCGATTTGCGGGTTCGCGTCTTGCGCGAGTTCAGAGGTCATCTAATAAAGCCATGAATTGCAGGCATCACGGTGGCTGGGGCCAGCGTGCTTCGGTATTACGGCTTAACAGCGCGTCGCGGTGCGATCGCATTCCCACACATCAAGCAGACAGCACGCGCCACGGGGGTGGGGCGGCGGACAGCGAGGAGGTCATCGGGCCCGGGCGGTAGGGGGCAGCGAATCGGCCGTCGGGACGTCTGGCGAATGGGCCGGATCCGGGCGGGCCGCTGCTTCCGGCCGTGCAATGGGGCAAGAGTAAGCGGTGGCGAGGCCGGTGTCCAGCGCCCGGCCTGCCGGGGAACCGTACAATTCAGGCTTGGATGATTCCGGAGAAAATACATGTGGTATGCGATCGAGGGTTACGACGCGGCCGAAGCATTGCCCAGGCGGATGGCCGCAAGACCCGCCCATGTGGCGCGCCTGATCGCGTTGCGCGACCAGGGTCGGTTGCTGCTGGCGGGGCCGTGCCCGGCCATCGACGCCGAAGATCCGGGCCCGGCCGGATACAGTGGAAGCATCGTGATCGCGGAATTCGATTCGCTGCGGGCGGCGCGCGATTGGGCCGATGCCGATCCGTATATGGAAGTGGGCGCCTATGCGCGGGTCGAAGTCCGTCCCTTCCGCCAGACACTGCCTTGAACCGGGTCGAACGCATCCGCCAGGCGCTGGAGTCGGCCTTCGCCCCCAGCCTGCTGGTAGTGAACGACGACAGCCACAAGCATGCCGGCCACGAGGGCGCGCGCGATGGCCGGGGGCATTTCAGCGTGGAGATAGTCAGCGCCGCTTTCCAGGGCAAGGCACCGCTGGCGCGTCACCGTGCCGTCTATCTCGCGCTCGGGGAAATGATGACTACCGATATCCACGCGCTTTCCATCCAGGCGCGCGACCCGGACCAGACTGCGCCGGACATTTGACGTCCTGGTGGGACCGGGAATGACGCATTGCAGCATCGATGTCGCCCGAATGTTCCACGCAAGCCAATGATTTATATGGCTTTACCAGCGGCAATAACATTGACTTTACATATGTTGTTGGAAACGTTTACAGTCCGCCCAGCTTGCTGAGTCCGAATCGTTGAGGGCAGCGAATGGCGCGAACCACAGTCACCATCAAGGATGTCGCACGCGAGGCTTCGGTCTCCGTCGCCACCGTGTCGCGCGCATTGAACGGACACGAGAATGTCGCCGAGGGCGTGCGCAAGCATGTGGTCGAAATCGCCAGCCGCCTGCGCTACCAGCCGCATGCCGCCGCGCGCAGCCTCAGCAGCCGCAGCACCCAGACCATCGGCGTGGTCCTGCCCGACCTGTATGGCGAGTTCTTCTCGGAACTGATCCGCGGTATCGACGTGGTCGCCCGGGCCCACCGCAAGCATCTGCTGGTTTCCAGTTACCACGGCCATCCGGAAGAGCAAGGCGAGGCATTGCGGGCCATGCGTGGTCGTGTCGATGGCCTGCTGGTGCTGTCGCCGTACGCGGATCGTCCCGGGTTCCTGACCGACAACCTGCCCACGGCTCTGCCGGCGGTATTGATCAACACCCAGTTGGCCGATGCCGCCTATCCGGTGTTGAGCATCGACAATTTCGGTGGCGCCACGGCCATGGTCCGGCACCTGGCCGAAGCCGGGCACCAGCGTATCGCCTTCATCTGTGGCCCCGAGGACAACTTCGATGCGCGCGAGCGCCTGCGTGGCTACCGCAGCGCGCTGGCTGAATATCTACCGGGGGCCGAGGCCCTGGAACTGCCGGGCGATTTCGACGAGTCGTCCGGTTATGAGGCCGGCAAGCTGATCCTGACGGAGAAGCAACGCCCGGATGCGGTTTTCGCGGCCAACGACATGATGGCGTTGGGTTGCCTGTACGCCTTCAACGAGGCCGGCGTGAAAGTCCCGACGGACATCGCCCTGGCTGGTTTCGACGACATCCCGCTCGCGCGTTTCGTCCATCCCACTCTGACCACGATGCGGATCAGCATCGCCGAACTGGGCGGACTGGCGCTTTCCCGCCTGTTGCAGGCGATAGAAGCCGATGGCGTCGCCGATCTCACTCCCCATACCCTGGCGCCCGAGTTGATCGTGCGCGAATCGACCCTGCATGCAACGCGCCAGCGAGCGAAAGCCGGCGATATTTGAGTCACGCGTTTTTTTGATCTGAAATGTAACCGGTTCCAATTGCTGTTCTCATCCGACTGCCAACCCTGGGAGGGGAGAGGTCATGAAAAACCAGAAGCAACGCAACATCCGTCCCACCCGCAAGCTGCTGACCTGCGCGCTGGCAAGTTGCCTGATGCTGGGCGTGGCGCCAACGGTGTTCGCGCAATCCACGGGCGCGACCCTGCGCGGCCAGGTATCCGCGGATTCCGCGCCCGCCACGGATGCGAAAGTCACCGCAACCAACCTTGCCACGGGCCTGACCCGCAGCGTGCAGGCCAATGCCAATGGCGGCTACTCGCTGGGTGGTCTGCCGCCCGGTGCCTATCGCATCGATGTTGCCGCCGGAGGCAAGACGAACTCGCAGAACGTAACTCTGCAGGTGGGTCAAACGGCTACCGTTAATCTCGGCGTAGGCGGTGTCGCGGAGACAACAGCAGGTGAAGCCACCAACCTCGATGCCATCACCGTGATCGCACCGATGCTGGTCGAAACGAAGACATCGGAAGTAGCCACCTACGTGACCCAGAAGCAGATCCAGGCTTTGCCGCAAGCCTCACGCAATTTCCTTGCATTCGCCGACATCGTGCCCGGTGTCCAGTTCTCGACGGGAGCGGAAGGGTCTACTTCATTGCGAAGCGGCGCCCAGCTTTCCAACGGCATCAATGTATTCATCGATGGTGTCGGCCAGAAGGATTATGTGCTGAAAGGCGGCATCACCGGCCAGGACTCCAGTCGAGGGAATCCATTTCCCCAGCTGGGCATCGCCGAATACAAGGTCATCACCTCGAACTACAAGGCCGAGTACGACCAGCTCAGCAGCGCCGGCATCACGGCGGTGACGCAATCGGGTACCAACGATTTCCACGGAAGTTTCTTCTGGGACAAGACCGGGAATGACTGGACCGCCAAAACCGTCCGTGAAGAGAAGGGACTGACGGAACAGCCGCAATCCAAGGACGAGCAGTACGGCTTCTCGTTGGGTGGTCCGATCATCAAGGATGCGATGCATTTCTTCTTCGCTTACGAAGGGAAGGACTACAACTCTCCCCGTTCGGTGACTCCAGGGCGGCAATTCCAGGTCGAGGATCTTCCGGCGCGGTTCCAGGAAGCTGCCAGGGCCTCGTTCGGCGCGCCATTCCACGAGGATCTGTACTTCGGCAAGATCGACTGGGCTTTCGGAGACGCCCATCTGTTCGAATTGACCATGAAACGGCGCGAAGAAGACGAGCTCACCAACGTAGGCAACGGCCCCAATGTCAAGGCCTACGGCACATTGAAGACAGGAGAGGAAACCCGTGTCGACCTGCGCTACCAGTACAGCGCGGAGAACTGGTTGAACGATGCCCACGTCACTTTCGAGGACACCAATTTCGCTCCGCGGCCGGCAACCCTCGAGAACGGATACAAATTGTTCGTGCCGCGGATCGGCCAGGAAGCCAATAACAACCCGGACATGGAGGAAGTGCTCAATCTCGGCGGCGGCGGGGACTACCAGAACAAGGGGCAGCGGGGCTATGCCTTCCAGAACGATTTCACTTTCTTCGGATGGGAAGGCCATACGATCAAGGCCGGCCTCAAGTACAAGGCGATCGACATAACCGCCTTCGAGAAATCGCCCTACACCCCGCAATACCGGTACGACATCAACCAGGACCTGGACATCCCGTATTTCGTGCAGTTCACGGCTTCCGGCAATGGCTTCCCGACCTCGGTTGAATCGAACGCCAAGCAACTGGGGATCTACCTGCAGGACGACTGGGCGGTCAACGAGCATCTGACTCTGAATCTGGGCGTGCGTTGGGACTACGAACAGAACCCCAGCTACGAAGATCACGTGACGCCCGCCACCTTGGTGTCCGCGCTGCAGAACTACCCGAACATAAACAATCCCGGCGTCGATTACGATTACAACGACTACATCAGCACCGGCAACAATCGCGATTCGTTCAAGGACGGATGGCAGCCGCGGCTGGGGTTTTCCTATGACTTCAATGGCGACCAGCGCCATGTATTGTTCGGTGGCGCAGGACGCTCGTACAACCGCAACCAGTTCGATTATCTTTCCTACGAGCAGTATCGCCTTGCTTTCCAGCGCTATGAATTCTCGTTCAATACTCCTGGGCATTCCTGCGTCGTCGACAATACTTTCTGCTACAACTTCGATCCGAGCTACCTGAATCCCGACACCTTGGCCGGACTGGTCGATCCGGGCACCAACTTCGGCTCGGAGGTCTTCCTGCTCAACAACGACCTGAAAACCCCTTATTCCGACCAGTTCAGCCTCGGGATGCGCAACACCTTCGAATTGTTCGGCAACGACTGGAATTCCTCGGTCACCTTGCTGCATATCCGCAGTCATGACGGAATCCTGTTCGCCTTGGGTAATCGCAATCCGGATGGCAGCTATTTCCCGCCCGGGCTCGAGTTCGGCAACGGTAATGTGGTGGGCAACAACCCGCTACCCGGATACAGGCAGTTTTTCCTTGGCGACAATGCCGTGGAGACGAAACTCAATTCGGTATTGCTCTCGCTCGACAAGCCTTATACACAGGCATCGGGCTGGGGCGTGAGCGTCGCCTACACCTACAGTGATGCAAAGGAGAACCGGAACAACTCCGACATATTCACCTTCGACTACCCCAATCTCGACAATGTCGGATTCACGTCCGCGCTGGGCATCGCCAAGCATCGATTGGTGACTACGGGCATCGTCGATTTCTGGGGCTTCACCGTTTCCGGGAAACTGACGTTGGCTTCGCCTGTCGCTAAAGAGGCGCTCAACTGCTACGACACCACTGTTGCGGGAAACTGCTATTTCGATCCGTTCTTCGCCTCCGATACGATCGGCTACAAGCAGTTCGACATGGCATTGCAGAAGGAATGGAATACCGGCACGGACCTCAAGCTGCGGGTTCGCGCGGACATGCTCAATGTCTTCAACTGGCGCAATTACACGGACTACTCGACATGGCGCGGTTTTGACCACAATCCAGATCCTGCCTACGGCAGCCGTAATGGTGACGGCATCCTGCTGCCCACCCGCACGTTCAAGCTGTCCTTCGGTCTGGACTGGTAGGCAACATGCCGACCACTCCCCGGAGGAGTGGTCGGTTTCCCACCGACGTATCCCATCCAACACAGCATGAAATAGGCATCCGTCCGCGAACGGATGCAATCATTTCCACCAAGGATCCAGGTTTCAATGAAATCCCGCCGCCTGCGTGCAACACTCTGCGTATGCCTTGTCGCGCTGATCACCGTGGTGTCGGCGTGCAAGAAGCCTTCGGAGCCGGTGGTGCAACAACCTGTCGTTCCCGCACCGGTCGCAGGGCAACCTGTCGCCAAGCCAGAACCGCCCGCCAGGCCGGAACTGCCGCCGCTGTTCCACGACATCGAGCGCCGCACCTTCCAGTTCTTCTGGGACACCACCAATGAATTGAACGGACTGACCCCGGACCGCTTCCCGTCGCGTCCGTTCGCCAGCATCGCCTCGGTCGGGTTCTCGCTCACCGCGTATCCGATCGGCATCGAGAACAATTGGGTCAGCCGCAACCAGGCCGTGGACCGGACCCTGCTCACGCTGAAATTCTTCCGCGACCTGCCGCAAGGCCCGCAACGTACCGGCAAGGGCGCCTACAAGGGCTTCTATTACCATTTCCTGGACATGCAGAAAGGCCAGCGCTACGACAGCTGGGTGGAACTTTCCAGCGTCGATACCGCGCTGCTGATGATGGGCGTGCTGTTCGCCCAGTCCTACTACGACCGCGACGATCCGCGCGAGAAGGAAATCCGCGACATTGCCGAGGAGTTGTACAAGCGCGTCGACTGGAACTGGCTGCAGCAGAACAAGCCGCTGATCTCGATGGGCTGGTTCCCGGAGAGCGGTTTCATCAAGCACGACTGGAGCGGTTACGACGAGGCCATGATGGTCTACATCCTGGCGCTCGGTTCGCCGACCCATCCGGTCAGCCCGGATGCGTGGCAGGTGTGGACGCGCACCTACAACGACGTATGGGGCGTGTACCAGGACCAGGAATTCCTGGCCTTCGGCCCGATGTTCGGCCACCAGTACAGCCATGTGTGGGTGGACTTCCGCGGCATCCAGGACGACTACATGCGCGAACGCGGCATGGACTACTTCGAGAACAGCCGCCGGGCCACGCTCGCGCAGCGTTCCTACGCCATCGCCAATCCGATGAAGTGGAAGGACTACGGCGAGAACGTGTGGGGCCTGACCGCCAGCGACGGGCCGCAGCAGACTCTGCAGGAATACCGCGGCGAGCAGCGCGAATTCCGCCATTATTCGGCGCGCGGCGCCGGCCTGCGGGTGAACTTCGACGACGGCACCATCGCCCCGACCGCAGCGCTGGGCTCGTTGCCGTTCGCGCCGGAGATCGTGATCCCGGCGGCGGTGGAGATGCACGACCGTTACGGCGAATACCTGTATTCCAGCTATGGCTTCCTGGATTCCTTCAACCGCAGCTTCGACTACGACATCCCGCTCAAGACCGGGCGCCTGGTGCCGGGCGAGGGCTGGGTGGCCAGCGACTACATCGGCATCGACCAGGGCCCGATCCTGACGATGATCGCCAACTACCGCAACGAGTTCGTGTGGAACGTGATGAAGAAGAATCAGCACATCCGCAAGGGCCTGGAGCGCGCCGGTTTCAAGGGCGGCTGGTTGACGCCGAAGGACGAACCGGTGCCTCCCGTGGCTCCCGCCGATCCGAAGGCCGCGGCTGCGCGCGAGCTGGGTGGTGCGGAATCACGTGCCAGTAATCCGGACAACCCGCAACCGGAACCGCCGCGACCGCAGCAACCGAAGTAAGCTGCGAGGATGATGGGTTCGACAAACAGACAACGGGATCGTCGTCCCCGCGAAGGCGGGGACCCAGTGTCTTTGCCCGGATATGCGCATCATCCCAATGCGCGAAGACACTGGGTCCCCGCCTTCGCGGGGACAACGAAAATTTGTGTAACGGGCTTGTGCTTGTTCCTGCTTTTTTTCATGGTCGCCTGCAGCCACGAGGCCGACGACCGTGAAGTAGTCACTTTCTGGGCCATGGGTTACGAAGCCGAGGTCGTCGCCCAACTGATCCCCGAGTTCGAGCGCCGCAACCCCGGCATCCGCGTCGACTTGCAGCAACTGCCGTGGCTGTCGGCACACGAGAAGCTGCTCACCGCGTTCGCCGGCGAATCCTTGCCGGACGTGTCGCCGATCGGCAACACCTGGATTCCCGAGTTCGTGGCGTTGGGCGCGCTGGATCCGCTGGACGGGGAAATCGCCGCGACCAGGGACTTCGACGTTGCCGATTATTTCCCGGGCGTGTGGGACAGCGGCGTGGTCGATGGCAAGGTCCACGCGGTGCCGTGGTACGTGGAAACCCGCCTGCCGTTCTATCGCACCGACCTGCTGGCCAAGGCCGGCGTGAGCACGCAGCCACGCAGCTGGAACGAGTGGCTGGCGGCGATGACCGCGGTCAAGCGGGAAGTAGGCCCGGACCGTTACGCGATCCTGTTGCCGTTGAACGAATTCGAACCGCTGCTGAGCCTGGCTATCCAGCAGCCCGAACCGCTGCTGCGCGACGGTGGGCGCTATGGAAATTTCCGCAGCGCCAGCTTCAAGCGCGCGCTGGGTTTCTACAAGGAAATGTTCGACCGGAAACTCGCGCCGGTGGTCACCAACAACCAGATATCCAATGTCTGGGACGAATTCGGCAAGGGCTTCTATTCGTATTACATCTCCGGCCCCTGGAATATCGCCAAGTTCAAGGAGCGCCTGCCGCCCGCGCAGCAGGGCGACTGGATGACGATGCCTTTGCCGGGCCCGGACGGCCCGGGCGCTTCGCTGGCCAATGGCACCAGCTTCGTCGTATTCGGCCAGTCGCGGCACAAGGCGGCGGCGTGGAAACTGATCGCCTACCTGTCCACGCCGCAGATCCAGGCGCAGTTCCATGCACTCACCGGCGATCTGCCGCCGCGACGTTCGCCCTGGCGGACGCCAGCGTTGGCGAACGATCCGTACGCCAAGGCATTCCGCGAGCAACTCGAACGCGCGGTACCCACGCCCAAGGTGCCGGAGTGGGAACGCATCGCCCAGGAGATGCGGGTGATCGGCGAGGAAGTGGCCAACGGGCGCATGGACGTGGACCAGGCGGCGGCGGAACTGGACCGGCGCGCCGACCGGTTCCTGGAGAAGCGGCGCTGGATGCTGGACCAGGCGGCGGAGGCGGGCGCGCCATGAAACCTTCGATCGCAGGCTGGATGTTCGCTGCACCGGCGCTGACCGTGATCGGCCTGTTCTTCGGTCTGCCGGTGATCGCGGCGCTGGCCTTGAGCCTGACCGATTTCGACATCTACGCACTGGCCGACCTGCGCAACCTGCGCTTCGTCGGCATCGACAATTACCTGGGCCTGCTGCAGAACCCGCTGTTCTGGAAAACCCTGGGCAACACGCTGTATTTCGTCGTCGCCGGGGTGCCGCTGTCGGTGGCCCTGTCGCTGGGCGCGGCCCTGCTGCTGCATTCGAAGCTGGGCCGGTTGAAGCCGTTCTTCCGCACCGCGTTCTTCGCCCCGGTGGTGACCACGGTGGTGGCGGTGGCGGTGATCTGGCGCTATCTGTTCCACACCAAATACGGCCTGGTCAACTGGGGCCTGTCTTCGCTCGGCATCGATGCGATCGACTGGCTGGGCGATCCGCACTGGGCCATGCCGACTATCATTTTCTTCGCGGTATGGAAGAACTTCGGCTACAACATGATCATCTTCCTGGCCGGCCTGCAGAGCATCCCGGAAGACCTGTACGAAGCCGCGCGCATCGACGGCGCCGGTACCTGGAAGCAGTTCCGCCACGTGACCCTGCCGATGCTCGGGCCGGTGTTGCTGCTGGTCAGCATCCTGACCATGGCCGGCTACTTCCAGTTGTTCGCCGAGCCTTACGTGATGACCCAGGGCGGGCCGCTGGAAAGCACTAAGAGCGTGCTCTACCTGATGTACGAGGAAGGCTTCAAGTGGTGGAACCTGGGCAACGCTTCGGCCGTGGCCTTCCTGTTGTTCGTGCTGATGGTCGCCACCACCAGCGGCCTGCTGTGGTTCGCGCGCAGGAAGGGGGTCGAGTGAAGATCATGCGGGAGGGGCTTCGGCCCCGACGGGATAATGGGAAAGGCGTCGGGGCTGAAGCCCCTCCTACAAGGGCAGCCGCTCCTGCAGAGGTCGTGCTGATCCGGGAGGTCGGGCGATGAGAAGTCGTCTGCTGCCCTCGCTGATAATCAATGGCTTGCTGGTGGCGCTGGCGATAATCAGCCTGGCGCCGTTGCTGTGGATGCTGTCGGTGTCGTTCATGCAGACCGGCGAGGCGGCCCATTTCCCGCCGCCGCTGTTGCCGTCGCGCATGACCCTGGACAACTACCGCGAGTTGTTCGTGCGCGCGGGCATGGGTCGTTTCCTGTTCAACAGCTTCCTGATCTCCAGCTGCGTGATGCTGCTGTCGGTGCTGTTCAACACGCTGGCCGGCTACGCCTTCGCCAAGCTGCGCTTCAAGGGCCGCGACCGCACCTTCCGCACGTTGCTGGCCGCGCTGGTGATCCCGGCGCAGGTGGCGATGATGCCGCTGTTCCTGCTGCTGAAGCAGATCGGGCTGGTGAACACCTACATGGGCGCGATCGTGCCGGGCATGGCCGCGATCTTCGGCATCTTCCTGGTGCGCCAGTACGCGCGCTCGATCCCCGACGAGTTGCTGGAAGCCGCGCGCATCGACGGCGCGGGCGAGTGGCGGATATTTTTCCAGATCGTGCTGCCGGCGCTCAAACCGATCCTGGTGACCCTGGCCATCTTCAGTTTCCTGGGCGCATGGAACGATTTCATGTGGCCGTTGATCGTGCTCAGCGACGAAAGCCTGCAGACCCTGCCGGTGGCGCTGGCATCGCTGTCGCGCGAGCACGTGACGGATTACGAGTTGATGATGGCCGGTTCGGTAGTGACTGTGCTGCCGGTGCTGCTGTTGTTCCTGGTGTTGCAGCGGTATTACCTGCAGGGGTTGCTGCTGGGGAGTGTGAAAGGATGATTCCGACCGGAAACGAATCGTCGATCAATATCAATTCGTCATTCCCGCGAAGGCGGGAATCGCTCTTTGCGAGTTACCCGATCGACGAAGATCGTGGGTTGCACGGAGACCAAGAAACCAGAGCGATTCCCGCCTTCGCGGGAATGACGAGTTTATTTTTTGCAAGCGCGCTTATTGGACTTGCCTCCTTTGGCGCTCATGCGCAGAACAAATCCAGGGTCCTGGACGACTTCAGCGATGCCTCCGAGTGGCGCGCCGTCACCTCCAACCAGGTCAGCGGCAGGCTCCGCCAGGTCGATGGCGCGCAGGGCAAGGCGTTGTGCCTGGACTACGACTTCAATGGCGTGTCCGGTTACGCCGGCATCCAGCGCGACCTGGCGTTGGAGTACCCGGAGAACTACCGGTTCGATTTCCAGTTGCGCGGCGATTCACCGAAGAACGACCTGCAGTTCAAGCTGGTCGACACCAGCGGCGACAATGTGTGGTGGGTCAACAAGCCGAAGTACGGCTATCCGCACGAGTGGACCGGCGTGGTCTACAAGAAGCGGCATATCGGCAAGGCCTGGGGGCCGGATCCGGACCGCGTGCTGCGCAACAGCGCGAAGCTGGAGTTCACGGTCTACAACAATGCAGGCGGCAAGGGCTCGGTCTGTTTCGACGAACTGACCTTCACCGTGCTGCCCGCCGAAGATCGTTCACCGCTCACTGCCACGGCCAGCGCCTCGGTCGCCAATGGCAGCGGCGTGGCGGGCAATGCGGTGGACGGTGATGCCGCGACGGCCTGGTACGCCGATTTCGCTGCACGGACGCAACCCCGGCTGACCCTGGACATGGGCAAGCTGCGCGAGTTCGGTGGCCTGAAGCTGGCATGGAAGGAGGGCGAATTCGCTTCGGATTATCTGTTGCAGCTGTCGGACGATGGTGCGGACTGGCGCGATGTGCGTACTGTGGTGGGTGGCAATGGTGGGACCGATTACCTGGCGCTGCCCGAATCGGAAGCGCGCTACCTGCGACTCAGCGTGGCATCAGGACCCGGAAAATCATTCGGACTGGCCGAGGCCACGGTCCAGCCTCTGGAATTCGCGGCCACACCCAACGATTTCATCAGGTCGGTGGCCAGCGAATCCCCGCGAGGCTGGTATCCACGTGGTTTCACCGGCGAACAGCCTTACTGGACCATCGTCGGCCTGGATGGCGGCACCGAGCAGGCGTTGATCGGCGAAGACGGAGCGGTGGAAGTGGCCAAGGGAGGCTTCAGCATCGAGCCCTTCGTCATCGCCGACCGCAAGCTCGTCACCTGGGCCGATGTGGAAACCATGCAGTCGTTGCAGGACGGTTACCTGCCGATTCCCAGCGTGGACTGGAAGCATGAAGCGTTCTCGCTGCAGGTGACCGCATTCGCGCAGGGCACGCCACAACATTCGCAACTGGTGACGCGTTATCGCCTGACCAACACCGGCGAGGCGCCGGGCCGGTTCGCATTGGCGCTCGCGGTGCGGCCGCTGCAGGTGAATCCGCCGACCCAGTTCCTCAGTACCGTCGGCGGGGTCAGCGAAATCCATGGGTTGACGGTCCGGGAAGGAACTGTCGGCGTGGAGGGCGTGCCGCGTGTGCGCGCCAACAGGAAATCGCTCGCTGCGTTCGCAAGTCCCTTCGATTCTGGCGATATCGTGCAGCGGCTCGCGGATTTGGAATGGGCTTCTTTTTCCGACCAGACAGAAACGATGGGAGTCCACTATCGCGGGCCCGATACCGGCGAAGACGCGGTCGATGACCCTACCGGCCTGGCTTCGGGCGCCTTGCTGTATCGCGTGTTGCTGGCGCCGGGTGAGACCTATGAAGTCGACCTGATCGCACCCATGACGGGTGGCTTCGAGAAGGGAGCCGTATCGGGTTTTCCGGAAGAAGCCGAGGTTCTGCAGAAGCGCGTGGCGGACCAGTGGCGCGGCAAACTCGACCGCGTGCATATCGAGGTTCCGCCGCAAGGCCAGGACTTGGTCGATACCCTGCGCACGGCCGCCGCGCACATGCTGATCTCGCGCATCGGTCCGCGCCTGCAACCGGGCACGCGCTCGTATGCGCGTAGCTGGATCCGCGACGGGGCGATGATTTCCGAAGGCCTGCTGCGCATGGGCCGCGAGGACGTGGTGCGCGACTACGTGGACTTCTACGCGCCGTACCAGTTCGAGAACGGCATGGTCCCGTGCTGCGTGGACGACCGCGGCAGCGACCCGGTGCCGGAGAACGACAGCCATGGCGAGCTGATCTTCAACATCGCCGAACTGTATCGCTACAACGGCGACAAGGCATTCCTGCGGAAGATGTGGCCGCACGTTCTGGGCGCCTGGACCTACATGGAGAAGTTGCGCCAGCGCGAGCGTACCGAGGCCAATCGCGCGCTCAATCCCGCGTTCTACGGGATGATGCCGGCGTCGATCAGCCATGAGGGTTATTCGGCCAAGCCCATGCATTCCTACTGGGACAACTTCTGGGCCTTGCGTGGCTACAAGGATGCGGTGGAAGTGGCGCAATGGCTGGGCAAGGCCGAAGACGCCAAACGATTCGCTGTCGCGCGCGATCAGTTCCGCGATGATTTGTACGACTCCCTGCGCGCGGCCGCGAAGCTGCACGACATCGACTTCCTGCCGGGAGCGGCGGAGCTTGGCGATTTCGACGCGACTTCCACCACCATCGCGCTGGCGCCGGGTGGGGAGCAGGGCAGGCTGCCCAAGGACTTGCTGGACAATACCTTCGAGCGTTACTGGCGCGAATTCGTACAACGCCGCGACGGCAAGCGCGAATGGAAGGACTACACCCCCTATGAATGGCGCAACGTCGCCGCGTTCGTGCGCCTGGGCTGGCGCGAGCGCGCCTGGGAGACGGTGCGGTTCTTCTTCAAGGACCGCGCGCCGCAGCCCTGGAACCAGTGGGCGGAAGTCGTGTCGCGCACCCCGCGCAAGCCGTTCTTCGTCGGCGACCTGCCGCATGCGTGGGTGGCATCGGATTTCGTGCGTTCGACGCTGGACATGTTCGCCTACACCCGCGAGATCGACGACAGCATCGTGCTGGCCGCAGGTATTCCGGCCGATTGGCTGGAAGGCGAGGGCATTGCGATCCGCGATTTGCGCACGCCGGATGGAAAGTTGGGGTATGCGTTGCGCCGGGCAGGTGGAAAGCTCGAATTGCAGGTCGGCGAGGGATTGGAGGTGCCTGCTGGCGGCCTGGTGCTGCCGTGGCCCTATGCCTCCGTACCCGGCAAGGCCACGGTGAATGGCAAGCCGGCGGCATGGACCGACAGCGAGTTACGCATCTTGTCGTTACCCGCAAAGGTCAGCATCGAAGCTCCATAGGAGCGAAGCGGTGTAGGAACGGTGTAGGAGCGACGCGAGTCGCGATGCCGGAGCGATATCCCGGCATGCAATTCGTGAAGTGGTTTTATTGCCGGTACCTTCGCGGCTTGCGCCGCTCCTACAAGGTGGTCTGGCGCTCTAAGCGATGTGGCAGCGACGTCAGTCGCGATGCCGGAGCGATATTCCGGATGCAATTCTCGAAGAGACTTTATCGCCAACACCTTCGCGGCTCACGCCGCTCCCACAAATGCGGTCTGTCGCTCTTTATGTGCCGCGGACCTTGCCGACGATGGCTGCGGCCTTGGCCGAGCTAGCGGTCACCTTGTCCCATTCCCCGGCTTCGATCCAGTTCTTCGGGACCATCCACGAACCGCCGATGCACACGACGTTAGGTTGCGACAGGTAATCGGCCGCGTCGTCCTCGGTGATGCCGCCGGTCGGGCAGATCTTCAAGTCCGACAGCGGGCCTGCCAGCCCTTTCAGCATCGCCAGTCCACCGACCGCGTTGGCCGGGAACAACTTGCACACGCGGAAACCACGTGCCATCAGCGACAGCAATTCGGTCGGCGTGGCCGCACCGGGAACAACGGGAATAGGCGCCTTGGCGAGAGCATCGGCCATTTCCGCAGGCGTGCCGGGAGTAACCAGGAAATCCGCGCCGGCGGCGATCGACTGTTCCATCTGCCCGATGGTCAGCACTGTGCCAGCGCCGATCACGATGTCCGGCAGTTCCTTCTTCAGCATCGCCAGTGCTTCCATCGCCACCGGCGTGCGCAGGGTCAGCTCGATCGCCGGCAGCCCGCCTTGCAGCAAGGCTGCCGATACCTTGCGCGCTTCATCCAGCGTATACACGGTGACGACGGGAAGGATGCCGGCGGCGCGGAGCAGTTGTTCGGCTTTTTGCTGGTGCTGGGCGATGGTCATTCGTTTATCCGTGGTTCTCAGGCGTCTTTGGCTTCATGCGGTGCGGCGGCCGCTGCATGATCATGACCCAACTCGTATTCCGCATCGTATTCCCAGCCGCCTTCCGGCGTCGGCGGGCCGCAGGAAATCGACAGCGCGCCCTGGTCGGCCGGCGTCACCAGGTTGCGATTCCAGGCGAACAGGTTCCGGCCCAGGTCGTGCGCCGCCGGCGCGGTGTTGGACGCGTGCGCGCGTGCGTTCCATTCGTCAGCGTCGACCAGCACTTCCAGCGTGCCGGCTGCGGCATCGAGGCGGATCATGTCGCCTTCGCGGAGTTTTCCGATGGGGCCGCCGCGCGCGGCTTCGGGAGTAAGGTGGATCGCGGCGGGGATCTTGCCGGAGGCGCCGGACAGGCGGCCGTCGGTGACCAGGGCCACGCGCCGTCCCTGGTTCTGCAGCAGGCCCAGCAGCGGTGCCAGCGAATGCAGTTCCGGCATGCCGTTCGCACGCGGTCCCTGGTAACGCACCACGGCGATGAAATCCTGCGGCAGCACGCCGGCGGCATGCAATTTATTGAGTGCGCGCGGGTCGTCGATGACCACCGCGGGCGCTTCGATGCGATGGTATTCCGGCTTCACCGCCGAGATCTTGATCAGCGAACGGCCCAGGTTGCCGCGCAGCAGGCGCAGTCCGCCGTGCGGATCGAAGGCATCGCCGACCGGCCGCACCACGGCTTCGTCGGCGCTTTTCTCGATGCCGGGCGAATAATCCAGCTTGCCGTCGGCCAGGCGTGGTTCGTCGCAGTACGCGCGCATGCCGCCTGGGACCACGGTGGCGATGTCGCCATGCATCAGCCCGGCATCGATCAGTTCGCGGAATACGAACTGGGTGCCGCCAGCGGCGGCGAAACGGTTCACGTCGGCCTCGCCATTGGGATACACGCGCGCCAGCAGCGGCACGGTCTGCGAGAGCTGGTCCATGTCGTCCCAGGTCAGCATGATGCCGGCGGCACGGGCCACCGCGATCCAGTGGATGGTGTGGTTGGTGGAACCACCAGTGGCCATCAGCGCGACCATCGCGTTGACGATGGCGCGTTCGTCGATCAACTGGCCGATCGGGCGATAGTCGTTGCCGAGCGCGGTGATGCGCAGCGCCCGCTCGGTCGCGGCGCGGGTCAGCGCGTCGCGCAACGGCGTGCCCGGATTGACGAAGGAAGCCCCCGGCAGCTGCAGGCCCATCGCTTCCAGCAGCACCTGGTTGGAATTGGCGGTGCCGTAGAAGGTGCAGGTGCCCGCGGCATGGTACGACGCGGCCTCCACTTCCAGCAGTTCCTCGCGCGTGGCTTCGCCGGCGGCGTAACGCTCGCGCACTTCGGCCTTCTGCTTGTTGGGAATGCCCGGAGTCATCGGCCCGGCAGGCACGAACATCGCCGGCAGGTGGCCGAAGGCGAGGGCGCCGATCAGCAGTCCCGGCACGATCTTGTCGCATACGCCCAGGTACAGCGCCGCGTCGAACATGTCGTGGCTGAGCGAGATGGCGGTGGCCTGGGCGATGTTGTCGCGAGAGAACAGCGACAGCTCCATGCCCGGGCGCCCCTGGGTGACGCCGTCGCACATCGCCGGCACGCCGCCGGCGACCTGCGCGGTGGCGCCGAGTTCGCGCGCGGCCCGGCGCACGATTTCCGGGTAATGCTCGAACGGCTGGTGCGCCGAGAGCATGTCGTTGTAGGCGTTGATGATGCCCAGGTTGGGGGTCGCGTCGGCGCGCAATCGGCCTTTGTCGGGGCCGCTGGCGGCGAAGGCATGGGCCAGGTTGCCGCAGCTCAGGCGGGTGCGGTTGGGCCCCTCGCGGTGCGCGGCCTCGATGCCTTCCAGGTAGGCGCGGCGCGAATCGGCGCTGCGCTGGCGGATGCGTTCGGTGACTTCGTGGAGGTGGGGATGCAGGGTCATGGCGGAAGGCTGGGTCTGCGGGAAAGGCAGAAAGCGACCGGTAGGGATGATCGGCTGGCCAGCGGCAGCGCGGCGAATCTCCACCACGAGATACCAGCAAAATACCAATTATCCGAACCCATTCGCTCCGGATCTGCGTCGCAGCTATCTTAACTGTTCTTGCACTTGAATTTGCGAGAATATTGGATACCAGAAAGATACCAGTGCTGTCGATGCGACGGGTGGTCCCGGGTCACTTCGCTGCGAGGCTTTCCATGGCGAACGCCGCGGCACCGAGCAATCCTGGCTGCGGATGGACCACCACCAGCGTAGGTACCCTGGCCATGGCCGGCGAGAACCGGCCCTTGTGTTCGAAGCGCTGGCGGAAGCCGGAATGCTGCAGCGACGACAGCAGTTTCGGCGCCAGGCCGCCGGTGAGGAACACCCCATCCCAGGCCCCGGCGCTGAGCACCAGGTCGCCGGCGATGGCGCCGAACACCGCGCAGAACACGTCCAGCGTGCGCATGCAGCGTGGATCGCCGGCGGCGGCACGCGCGGTCACGTCCGCGGGCTGCATCGGGCCCGGGTCTTCGCCCGCGATCTCGCTCAGGGCGCGATGCAGATTGACCAGGCCGGGACCGCAGATCAGGCGTTCATTGGACACGCGACCGAACTGCGCGGAGAGTTTTTCGAGGATTTCGATTTCTTCCGGCGTGCCCGGCGGGAAGCTGACGTGGCCGCCTTCGGTTTCGAGCGCATGGCGGTGGCCGTTGCGAACCAGCAGTCCACCCACGCCCAGCCCGGTGCCTGGGCCGATGACCGCATAGGTCCTGTCCTCGGAAACAGCGGCGGGCGACCAGCGGGCGCCGCCGATCGCGACCACATCGGCCGCCGTCAGCAACGACACCGCCATCGCCTGCGCGGCGAAGTCGTTGACCAGTCGCAGTCCATCGAAACCCAGCGCGCTGCGCGTGCGCGACAACGAGATGACCCAGGGGTGGTTGGTGATGCGCGCTTCGTCGCCATCCACGCGGCCGGCGACGGCGAACACGCCGTTCTGCGCAATGGCGCCAGTCTGGTCGAGGTAGTGCCGGGCGGCGTCGGCGAGCGAGGGGAAATCCGCCACCGCGTATTCGCCGATGCTGTCGACGATCAAAGGGGTTGCCAGCGACGTATCGGCCAAGGCGAAACGCGCATTGGTGCCGCCGATGTCGGCGAGCAGCACGCGCGCGGCCGAAGCGGTAGCGGAGCCGGTCATGCGGAGTACTTCAAGCGATGGTTACAAAGAGTATTCCGCGGCATCCGGCTCAATCGTCCTCGTTGGTCAGCGCTGTGCCGTGACTGGCGACAACCTTCGCATAGTAACGTGCGCTGTCCTTCGGTGTGCGGGTCTGGGTTTCGAAGTCCACATGGACGATACCGAACCGTTTGGAGTAGCCCAGCGACCACTCCAGGTTGTCCAGCAGCGACCAGACGAAGTAACCGCCGATGTCGCATCCGGCTTCGATGGCGGCATGCACCGCGCGCAGATGCTGGCGCAGGTAGCTGAGCCGCAACGGGTCGCGCACGCGTCCACGCTCGGCCTTGGGCGGATCGAAGAAGGCCGCGCCGTTCTCGGTGATGAAGACTTTCGGATTTCCGTAGCGTTCCTTGACCCATACCAGAGTATCGGTCAGCCCTTGCGGGAAAACCTCCCAGCCGGTTTCCGTATACGTATGCTGTTTCTGCCGGACCGGTGCGACCTTCAGCGGCCAGTTCGATTCCTCGTGCCTGGACACGTTGCGGGTGTAGTAGTTGACGCCGATGAAATCCAGCGGCTGCCTGATCAGGTCCATGTCCTCCTGCGACCACTCCGGCCAGGCTTCGCCGAAGATCTCGCGCAGTTCTTCCGGATAGGTACCGAAGAACGCCGGGTCCAGGTACTGGCGATTCATGTAGGCCTCGGCGCGTCGGGTCGCGGCGAGGTCTTCGGGACTGTCGCTGGCCGGGTACTTCGGCTCGATGTTCACCACCAGGCCGATCTCGTGCTTGCCGGCCTCGCGGTACGCCTTCACCGCGGCGCCATGCGCGCGCATCAGGTTGTGCGAGGCGATGGGCGCTTCGAAACGGTTGCGGTGGCCCGGCGCCAGCGCGCCATGCAGGTAGCCGCCATCGGTGACCACCCACGGCTCGTTGAGCGTGGCCCAGCGCTTGATGCGGCCGTCTAAGCGTTCGAACATCACCCGTCCGTAATCGGCGAACCAGTCGGCGATGTCGCGGTTCAACCAGCCGCCCTGGTCGTCGAGCGCGGCGGGCAGGTCCCAGTGGAACAGGGTGGCGACCGGCTCGATGCCGTTTTCCAGCAGGGTGTCGACCAGCCGCTCGTAGAAGTCCAGGCCTTTCTGGTTCACCCGGCCCTTGCCTTCGGGCAGCACGCGGCTCCAGGAAATACTGAAACGGTAGGCCTGCATCCCCAGTTCTTTCATGATCGCGATGTCTTCGCGCCAGCGGTTGTAGTGGTCGCAGGCCACGTCGCCGGTGTCGTCGTTGAGCATCCGGCCCGGGGTGTGGGCGAAGCGTTGCCAGATGCTGGGACCAGCACCGTCGGCGAGTGGGGAACCTTCGATCTGGTAGGCGGCGGTGGCGCTGCCCCAGACGAAGCCTTCCGGGAACTGGTAAATATTCGACATGGCCCCTCCGGCGGTGTCGTGGATCATGCTTGGGTGATGTTGGCTATGGGGTTGCGTTGTGAAAACGGTTACATGGCAGAATAACATGGAGAGGGCAATGAAGAACGAGGAGTGAGAGGTGAGGGGTGAGAGGCGACTGCGCTCCCCGGCTATCACTCACTCCTCACTCCTCGTTCCTCGCGCGCAAATCCACCACCAACTCCGGGAGCCCCATGGCCAGCGTCCAGCTCGACCGCGTACGCAAGGTTTACGACAACGGCCAGGTGGCCGTGCACGGGGCCAGTTTCGAGGTCGCCGACGGCGAGCTGATGGTCCTGGTGGGGCCCTCGGGCTGCGGCAAGTCCACCCTGTTGCGGATGATCGCCGGGCTGGAGGACATTTCCGCCGGCACGCTTTCCATCGGCGGCCGCGTGGTCAACGATGTGGCGCCGAAGGACCGCGACATCGCCATGGTCTTCCAGAGCTACGCGCTGTACCCGCACATGACCGTGGCCGAAAACCTGGCCTTCGGCCTGAAACTGCGCAAGCACGACAAGGCGACCATCGAAAAGCGGGTCAACGCGGCGGCCGAAACCCTGGGCCTGAGTCCGATGATGGACAAGCTCCCCGGCCAGATGTCCGGCGGCCAGCGCCAGCGCGTGGCCCTGGGCCGGGCGCTGGTGCGCGAGCCATCGGTGTTCCTGCTCGACGAGCCGCTTTCGAACCTGGACGCGAAGCTGCGTCATTCGGTGCGCACCGAGATCGCGCGCCTGCACCGGCAACTCGGCACGACCATGGTCTATGTCACCCACGACCAGGTCGAGGCCATGACCCTGGGCCAGCGCATCGTGGTGCTGAAGGATGGCGAGATCCAGCAGATCGATACGCCGATGGCCTTGTACGAACGCCCGGCCAACCTGTTCGTAGCCGGTTTCCTCGGCAGTCCGGCGATGAACGTGCTGCAAGGACGCCTGGTGCAGGCGGACGGGCTGGCGCTGGAATTGGCTGAAGGACTGCGGGTGCCAGTGGGCGCTGCGCGCATCGATCCGGCCTGGCTGGACAGGGATATCAGCGTCGGGATCCGCCCGGAGAACCTGCAGCCGGGTGCTGCCGGGCCGGGAGCTTTCGAGGCGGTGGTCGAGGTGGTCGAACCCGTTGGCAACGAGGTGTTCCTCAATCTGCGTTACGGGGCGCAACCATTGGTAGCGCGGGTCGCACCCTCGGCGATGCCGGTGATCGGCGATCGGCTGGCATTGACCGTAGCCAGCGATCGGCTGCATTTCTTCGATCCGGAGAGCGGGAGGCGGTTGGAGTAGCGGCGTCCAGGCTCTCCCTTCGTGGGAGAGGTCGACGCGCTTGCGCGTCGGGAGAGGGGCAGGCGGAGCGATATCAGTTGCACATTGCCTTCCCGTTCCGCGTTCATGACGGTTGTTGGCCGACGCCAAGATCAAAAGCCGAACCCTCTCCCGGCCTGCGGCCACCCTCTCCCGTAAAGGGAGAGGGAAGGGCCTCCACCGGTCAGTTATACTCGCCCGTGAAACCGCTGCTTATGTCGCGGCACTGCCATTCAATTCAATGACTTGGCGGAACTTCTTAATACAAATCCATAATTCAAGCGCGGCGTCGCGGACACTGATCCAGACGCTGCCGGAAACCACTGCCGCATGCGCCTTTCCACCATCAAGCTGTCCGGTTTCAAATCTTTCGTCGATCCGACCACCCTGCACCTGCCGACCAACATGACCGGCGTGGTCGGGCCCAACGGCTGCGGCAAATCCAACATCATCGACGCGGTGCGCTGGGTGATGGGCGAAAGTTCGGCCAGCCGCCTGCGCGGCGACTCGCTGACCGACGTGATCTTCTCCGGTTCGGCCGCGCGCAAGCCGGTGTCGCAGGCCACGGTCGAGCTGATCTTCGACAACAGCGACCACACCATCGCCGGCGAGTTCGCCGCGTTCAACGAGATCTCGGTCAAGCGCCTGGTCAGCCGCGACGGCACCAGCAACTACTACCTCAACGGCACCAAGTGCCGCCGCCGCGACATCACCGACCTGTTCCTCGGCACCGGTCTGGGCCCGCGCAGCTACTCGATCATCGAGCAGGGCATGATCAGCCAGATCATCGAGGCGCGGCCCGAGGACCTGCGCATCTACCTGGAGGAAGCCGCCGGCATCTCCAAGTACAAGGAGCGGCGCAAGGAAACCGAAACCCGCATCCGCCACACCCGCGAGAACCTCGACCGCCTGGGCGACCTGCGCGAGGAAATCGGCAAGCAGCTCGAACACCTCAAGCGCCAGGCCCGCCAGGCCGAGCAGTACCAGGCGCTGCAGGAAGAGCGCAAGGTCAAGGACGCCGAATGGAAGGCGCTGGAATACCGCGGCCTGGACGGCCAGTTGCAGAAGCTGCGCGAAGGCCTGTCGCAGGAAGAAACCAAACTGCAGCAACTGATCGCCGAGCAGCGCGAAGCCGAACGCCAGCTCGAAACCGGTCGCGCCGGCCGCGAATCGGCCAGCGATGCCTTGAACAAGGCCCAGGGCGAGGTCTACCAGGTCGGCAGCGCGCTGGCCCGCATCGAGCAGCAGATCCAGCACCAACGCGAACTCGCCGAACGCCTGCACAAGGCGCGCGAGGAAGCCGCCAATGCGCTGGCCGAACTCGGCCAGCACATCAGCGGCGATGAAACCCGGCTGGGCGTGCTGCGCGAATCGGTCGCCGAGGCCGAGCCGCAGCTGGCGCAGTTGCAGGAAGACGACCAGTACAAGCAGCAGGCCCTGCGCGACGCGGAAACGAAACTGTCCGACTGGCAGCAGCGCTGGGAAGGACACAGCCGCGAGTCCGCCGAAGCCGCGCGCGCCGGCGAAGTGGAGCGCACCCGCGTCGATTACCTGGACAAGCAGTCGCTGGAAGCCGATCGCCGCCGCGAAGTCCTGACCAGCGAACGCAGTGGCCTGGACCTGGACGCGCTGGCGCTGGTGTTCGAGCAGGCGCAGCAGCAGCACGAAACCCAGAAAGCTTCGCTGGATGGCCTGAACACCGATCTGGAAACCCGCAAGCAAGCGGTCGGCGCGCTGCAGGAGCAGCAGCGCGGCGCGCAGTCGGAGCTGGCCGAGGTCCGCAAGAACACCCAGGCCGCCCGTGGCCGCCTGTCCTCGCTGGAAACCCTGCAGCATGCCGCGCTGGGCCAGGAGCAGGGCGCGGCGGTGGCGTGGCTGAAATCGCGCGGCCTGGATTCGGCCGCACGCGTCGGCGAAAAACTCACGGTCGAACCGGGCTGGGAAAATGCGGTCGAAGGCGCGCTGGGCCAGTTGATCGAGGGCGTGCTGGTCGATGCGCCGGAAGCGCTGGTCGGCGCGCTCGCCGAGCTCGGCGAAGGCCGGATCGCGCTGGTTTCGTCCGATGACGATGGTTCTTCCTTCGCCTCCACTTCGCTCGCCGCCAAGGTGCAGGGTCCGCTGGCGATCCGTCGCCTGCTCGCGCGCCTGCATGTCGCCGAGGATTTGACCGAAGCCCGTCGCCTGTTGCCGCAACTGGGCGACGGCGATTCGATCATCACCCGCAGCGGCGAACGCATGGGCGCCGGCTGGATCCGGGTGCTGCGTTCCGGCGCGGCCAAGCAGGGCGCCTTGCTGCGCGAGCGCGAGATCCAGTCGCTGCGCGTGGAGATCGAAGCGCTGCAGAAGCGCGAAGCCGAACTCGACCAGTTGCTTACCAGCTTCCGCGACCAGTTGCTTGCCGCCGAACAGCACCGCGAGGACGCGCAGCGCGCGCTGTACATCGCCCATCGCGGCGTTTCCGAACTCGCCGGCCAGTTGCAGAGCCAGCAAGGCAAGGTGGAATCGGCGCGCAACCGCATCGACCGCATCGATGGCGAGCTGCTGCAACTGCACGAGGTCCTGGACAACAGCCGCGAGCAGGCGCGCGAGGCGCGTTCGAAGCTGGAAGACGCGATCACCCGCATGGCCGAACTGGAAACCGCGCGCCAGTCGTTGGAATCCGAGCGCCGCCAGCTGGCCGAGGCCCGCGACGCATCGCGCGATGCCGCACGCGGTTCGCGCGATGCCGCGCATGCGCTCGCGCTGACCCTGGAATCGCAGCGTGCGCAGATCGTTTCGCTGAGCACGGCGCTGGAACGCATGGGCACCCAGCGCGGGCAACTGGATTCGCGCCTCGGCGACCTCGCCTCGCAGCTCAGCGCGGGCGATTCGCCGGTCGAATCGCTGGAGAACGAACGCCAGGCTGCGCTGGAACAGCGCGTGCTGGCCGACCGCGCGCTGGGCGAGGCGAGGGCGGCACTGGAAGGCATCGACAACGACCTGCGCAACTTCGAGCAGGTGCGCCACCAGCGCGACGAGCAGTCGTTGACCCAGCGCGAAGTGATTTCCCAGCGCAAGCTCGACCAGCAGGCGTTGAGCCTGAAGGCCGACCAGCTTTCATCCGCCGTGGTCAATGCGGGTTTCGTGCTGGAAGACGTCATCAACAGCCTGCCCGAAGTCGCCGCAGTGGCCGACTGGGAGCAGGCCGTCAATGCCATCGATGGCAAGATGCGCCGGCTGGAACCGGTGAACCTGGCCGCGATCCAGGAGTTCGGCGAGGCCTCGCAGCGCGGCGAGTACCTGGAGGCGCAGAACGCCGACCTGACCTCCGCGCTGGAGACCCTGGAAGAAGCGATCCGCAAGATCGACCGCGAGACCCGCGGCCGTTTCAAGGACACCTTCGACCGGGTCAATTCCGGCGTGCAGGAGCTGTATCCGCGCCTGTTCGGCGGCGGCCATGCCTACCTGGAGCTGACCGGCGAAGACCTGCTGGACACCGGCGTGGCGATCATGGCCCGTCCACCGGGCAAGCGCGTGTCCAACATCTCGCTGCTCTCGGGCGGCGAGAAGGCGATGACCGCGGTGGCGCTGGTGTTCGCCATCTTCCAGCTCAATCCCGCGCCGTTCTGCCTGCTGGACGAGGTGGACGCGCCGCTGGACGAGGCCAACGTCGGCCGCTTCACCGCCATGGTCAAGGAGATGAGCGAGAAGGTGCAGTTCCTGTTCGTCAGCCACAACAAGTCGACCATGGAAGCCGCACACCAGCTCAGTGGCGTTACCATGCGCGAACCGGGCGTCAGCCGACTCGTGTCGGTGGACCTGGAAGAAGCGGCACGGCTGGCAGGAGCGGCTTGAGTTTTCGCGGTACGACCCTTGGCATGACCCTGGCCAGCATGACCTGGACCAACATGATCCCCTCAGCGACCCCCACGCGGAGAAACAGATAAATGTCCGACATGGCCATGCTTCGAATCGGCATCCTCGTCGCCGGCGTCCTCCTGATCGCCGCGATCGTCTTCTTCGGTCGTCCGCGTAAATCCTCGCAGGGCAAGCGCATCGAACCCGCCGAGCGCGACGGCGCGCGGGTCGAGCCCAGCCTTGCCGGCGATCTGGCGGCGGATGGCTCCGGCATCGACTACAGCGGCGATGAAGTCTCCCAGCCCGAACTTGGCCTGCCCGGCGCCGGCCTGGATTCGGACCTGGGCAAACGCCCCAACCAGGACTTCGACAAGATCGTCTCGCTTTACGTCGCCGCACGCGCCGGCCACACCCTGCGTGGCGAGGACATCGTGGTCGCAGCGGAGAAGACCGGCCTGACCTTCGGCCACATGAACGTGTTCCACCGCCTGGTCGAGAACCACCCCGAGCGCGGCCCGATCTTCAGCATGGCCAACATCCTGCAGCCGGGCAGTTTCGACATGGCCAACATCCGCGAACTGGAAACCCCGGCGATCGCCTTCTTCCTGACCCTGCCGGCGCCGATCACCGCGTTGGAGGCCTGGGAAAAGCTGCTGCCCAACGTACAGCGCATGGCCGAGCTGCTGGACGGCGTGCCGCTGGACGACAGTCGCAACGCCCTCGGCCGCCAGCGGATCATGCATATCCGCGAAGAGCTCCGCGCTTACGATCGCCAGCATGAAGCGCCGCCGCTGACCAAGACGCCGCGGTGGTGATGGGCGTTTCCTTCTCCCGCCGGGAGAAGGTGGCGCGCAGCGACGGATGAGGGCGGGAGGCATCGGCTCACGGAAGCTCTGCTACAACCTGCGTGCTCGTTCCCTCATCCGCCCTTCGGGCACCTTCTCCCGGGGGGAGAAGGGAACTGCAGAATACTTTGATGACCAGTCCCGCCGCCCGCGCCACCAAGCTCCGCCAGCAACTCGAAGACGCCAGCTACCGTTACCACGTCCTCGACGAGCCGAATATTCCGGATGCGGAATACGACCGCCTGCTGCGCGAGCTGGACGAACTGGAAGCGGCGCATCCGGAACTGCTGACGCCCGATTCGCCGACCCAGCGTGTCGGCAGCGCGCCGTCCTCGAAATTCGCCGAAGTCCGCCACGCCATCCCCATGTTGTCGCTGGGCAATGCCTTCAGCGAGAGCGAGGTGCGCGATTTCGTGCGCCGCATCGAGGAGAAGCTGGAGCGGCCGGTACTGAAGTTCTCCGCCGAACCCAAGCTGGACGGCCTGGCCATCAGTCTGCGCTACGAGGACGGGAAGTTCGTGCAGGGCGCGACCCGTGGCGATGGCGCCAGCGGCGAGGACGTCACTGCCAACCTGCGCACGGTCAAGGCCATTCCCCTGCATCTGCGCGGCAAGGACTGGCCTCAGGTGCTGGAAGTGCGCGGCGAGGTGTACATGCCGCGCGCCGCATTCGAGAAATACAACGAACAGGCCCGCCTGCACGGCGGCAAGGTGCTGGCCAATCCGCGCAACGGCGCGGCCGGTTCCCTGCGTCAGCTCGATCCGCGCATCACCGCGCAACGGCCGCTGGCGTTCTTCGCCTATGGTATCGGCCTGGTGGAAGGTGGCGAACTGCCGGATACGCATTCGGCGACGTTGCGGGCTTTGCGCGAGTGGGGATTCCCGGTCAGCGCGGAAAGCGATGTCGTGGAAGGCGCGCAGGGCCTGCTTGGATATTACGAACGTATCGGAGGCAAGCGCGATGCGTTGCCTTTCGACATCGACGGCGTGGTCTACAAGCTCGACGACAACGCGGGCCAGCGCGAGATGGGCTTCGTTTCGCGCGCGCCGCGCTGGGCGATCGCGCACAAGTTCCCGGCCCAGGAGCAATCGACCACGGTCGAGGCCATCGAGATCCAGATCGGACGCACCGGCGCGGCGACCCCGGTCGCGCGCCTGAAGCCGGTGCAGGTGGCCGGCGTGGTCGTCACCAACGCCACCTTGCACAACGCCGACCAGATCGCGCGCCTCGACGTACGCGTGGGCGACACGGTAATCGTACGCCGTGCCGGCGACGTGATCCCTGAGGTGGTCAGCGTGATGCTGGAGCAGCGTCCGGCCCATGCGGTGCCCTGGTCAATGCCGGCGGTTTGCCCGATCTGCGGTTCGGAAATCGTGCGCGAGGAAGGAGAAGCGGCTTGGCGCTGTTCGGGCGAGTTGAGTTGCCCGGCGCAGCGCAAGGAAGCCATCCGTCATTTCGCCTCGCGCCGGGCGATGGATATCGAAGGCCTGGGCGACCGGTTCATCGAAGACCTGTCCGACATGGGCTACCTGGCATCAGTGGCTGATCTGTACAAACTGACGCTCGAAGACCTGCTGGAAATGAAGCGGCGCGTCGACGAACGCGATGGCACCACTCCGGAAACGGTGAAAGCCGGCAAGGTCGCCAGCAAGTGGGCCGAGAATCTTGTCGAAGCCATCGATCGCAGCCGCGCCACCACCCTGGAACGTTTCCTGTTCGCCCTGGGCATCCAGCACGTCGGCGAAAGCACGGCCAAGGCGCTGGCCGCGTGGTTCGGCGATCTGGAATTGATCCGCCATCTGCCGTGGCCGTTGTTCAAGCATGTGCCGGATGTCGGCGGCGAGGTCGCGCGTTCCATCGGCCATTTCCTCGACCAGCCCGGCAACCAGCAGGTGATCGACGACCTGCTGGCACGCGGGGTGAGGGTGGCGGACACGCACGCGCCAACCGCGAAATTACGCGAAGGCCTGAATCTTTCGACCCTGCTGGTAGACCTGGAAATTCCGAAAGTCACCCGCATCCGTGCCGATCAGCTCGGCAATGCGTTCGTCAATGCGGAGATGCTTGTGGATGCGCCTGTGCATCAGTTCGTCAGTGCCGGTTTGCCCTCGGAATCGGCCAACAGTCTGGCCGCGTGGCTGGAAGTCCCGGAGCACACGAGTCTCTTGCTGAAGGGCGCCGCCGCGATCCACCGGTTGCTTGCGGCCGTTCCGGAAACCGAAGAAGCCGTCGCCGGCCCGCTCGACGGCAAGACCGTGGTGCTTACCGGCGGACTGGCGTCGATGAGCCGCGACGAGGCGGGCGCGAAACTCGAGGCGCTGGGCGCGAAGATCGCGGGCAGCGTGTCGAAAAAGACCAGCCTGGTGGTGGCGGGCGAGGCGGCGGGTTCCAAGCTGGCCAAGGCCGAGGAACTGGGCATCGAGGTATGGGACGAAGCGCAATTGCTGGCTTTCCTGGACAAGCACGCATGAGCGTATCCCTACCTCCGGAACGTAGGAGCGACGTAAGTCGCGAATGGACTTCGCATGTAGTACCCATTCGCGACTTGCGTCGCTCCTACAATCATCGGCGGCTGTAGCCATGCGCATGGAAGCCCTGCGCCTGCGCGCCGCGGTCAACGCGCTGTTCCGCCTGTATTTCGCCGAGCGCGATGTGCTGGAAGTGGAAACCCCGATCCTGTCCGAAGCCGGCAACACCGAGCCGAACATCGAGAGTTTCACCACCACCTTCACCGGCCACAGCGATGCCGGGTCGCGGACGCGCTGGATGCGGACTTCGCCGGAATTCCCGCTCAAGCGCCTGCTCGCCGCCGGCGTGGGCGATTGCTACGAACTCGGCCGCGTGTTCCGCAACGGCGAGGCCGGGGGGCGCCACAATCCCGAATTCACCTTGCTGGAGTGGTATCGGGTGGGCTGGGACCACCTGCAGCTGATCGATGAAACCGTGGCTCTGGTGCAACGCGCACTGGGCCTGATCCGCCGCGAAGCCGAGGTGCTCTCCTGCACCTATCGCGAACTGTTCCTGGAAGGCCTGGGAATCGATCCTTTCGTCGCCACGGAAGCCGAATTGCGCGCACCGCTTTCCGACCATGCCATCGATGGCGCTGGCCTGACCCGGGACGACTGGCTGGACCTGCTCATCACCCATCGCCTGCAGCCCGCGTTCCCGGCCGACCGCATTACCGTGGTCCGCGACTGGCCGGCCAGCCAATGCGCGCTGGCCAGGATCCGCCCCGGGAATCCGCCCCTGGCCGAGCGTTTCGAGCTGTACCTGGGCCACCATGAGCTGGCCAACGGCTACCACGAGCTCACCGATGCGGTTGAACAGCGCAAGCGTTTCGAACGCGACCTGCGATTGCGCGAATCCAGGGTCGCCTCGTTGCCTTCCCTCGACGAGCGATTGCTGGGAGCCCTGGCGCAGGGAATGCCGGCCTGTGCGGGCGTCGCGCTGGGCGTGGACCGCTTGCTCATGGCGATGATGGGCAGCGAGCGCATCGCCGATGTGCTGGCCTACGAATTCAGGGAAGCCTGAACCGCAGCGCTTCCGTGTCCCTTACCCATCCTTTAACGGCGATAGTGTGATCCTGCCGTCGGAAGCAAGGGGGTGGCATGAAGATTGTTCTCAAAGGATTCGCTGCATCGCTGCTCATGGCTTGTTCGGCCAGTGCGCTTGGCGAGCCCCCGGCTGCCGGAGCAGGGAAGGGAATGCGTTTCCGCTGCGAGACCGACAGTAGCCAGCAGCGCTACTGCAAAGTGGATACCAGCGACGGGATCACCCTGGTCAAGCAGCTTTCCAGAATCCCGTGCATGCAGGGACGCAATTGGGATTACGACCGTCACGGCGTCTGGGTTTCGCATCGTTGCGGAGGCGAATTCGTGACCGGCAAGCGGATCGAGCAATCGCCAAGGCAGGGCCCGCTGGTGCGATGCGAATCGCAGGCCAACCGGATCGAGCGCTGCGCGGCGGACACGCGCAACGGCGTGCAACTGGTGCGGCAGCTATCCGCATCGGACTGCGTCGAAAACCTGGACTGGGGCCATGACGATAAAGGCATCTGGGTAGCCCGCGGCTGTCGCGCGGAATTCAGGACAGGAGGGGACGAGGCCGTGTCCGGGCAGACGGGTGCGGAGAACGCAGGGATCACGAAGATTTCCTGCGAATCCAGCGACAGGCAGCGGCAGCGATGCGATATCGCGGTGAAGACAGGCGTGGACCTGTTCCGCCAGATATCGAAGACGCGCTGCATACGGGACCGGAACTGGGGCTGGGATGCCGGCGGCATCTGGGTGGACCACGGCTGCCGCGCCGAATTCAGCGTGCGGTAGCGGTAGGAGCGCCCCTTGGGCGCGATGCCTTTCTTCCAGGAAAACCAAAAGCATCGCGGGCAAGGCCCGCTCCTACGGGTAGACTTCGGGTATGGACAACAAGATCGACTACGCCCGTTACGACCGCATCCGCCCGATCCTGTGGACCGGCGAAACCCTGGATCTGCTCGACCAGCGCAAGCTGCCGTTCGAGGTCGAGCATCTCAGTTCCCGGACCAGCGACGAAGTCGCCGCGGCGATCCATTCCTTGGCGGTGCGCGGCGCCCCGGCCATCGGCATCGCCGCTGCCTGGGGCGTGGTGCTGGCAGCGCGCGCGATCGAAGCGGCCGAGGGTGCCGAAGCTGCGTTGAAACTGGAACCGGCCTTGCAGCGTCTCAACGCCGCGCGACCTACCGCGGTGAACCTGGCCTGGGCGCTGGCGCGCATGCGCCGCGTGCTGAAACCTGCCGGTGCCGATTGGCGGCAAGTGCTGGAACGCGAAGCGCAGGCCATCGCCGAGGAAGACCTGGCCGCCAACCGGCACATGGGCGAACTCGGCGCCGCCTTGATCGAGCCGGGCAGCGGCGTGCTGACCCACTGCAACACCGGTTCGCTGGCGACCGCCGGCTTCGGCACCGCGTTGGGCGTGATCCGCGCCGGCGTGGCCCAGGGGCGCATCGCGCGCGTATTCGCCGACGAAACCCGGCCCTGGCAGCAGGGCGCGCGCCTGACCGTGTGGGAACTGCAGCAGGACGGCATCGATGCGACCCTGATCGCCGATTCCGCCGCTGCGCACCTGATGAAGACCGGTGCGGTGCAATGGGTGGTGGTCGGCGCCGACCGCATCTGCGCCAACGGCGACACCGCCAACAAGATCGGCACCTACCAGCTGGCCATCGCCGCCCGCCACCATGGGGTGAAATTCATGGTGGTGGCGCCTTCCTCGACCGTGGACATGGAGACGGCCAGCGGCGACCTGATCGAGATCGAGGAGCGCGATCCGGGCGAAATGCTCGGCATCGGCGGGGTACGCATCGTGGCCGAGGGGATCCATGCGTGGAATCCGGTATTCGACGTGACACCGGGCGGACTGATCGATGCGATCGTCACCGAAAAGGGCGCGATCGAATGCCCCACGACGGCGTCCATGCGGGCCGCATTCGGCTGACCACACCCTTGTAGATCCGAGCTTGCTCGGATGCTCCTTGCGCCGGATCAAAAGCATCCGAGCAAGCTCGGATCCACAAAGCCAAAGCATCCGGGCAAGCCCGGGCCCGCAAGGCAAAAAATGGCCGCCAAGTGCTTGATTTCGGAAGGCTTCGGGGTGTCCTTCCGGGGCCTGTTCGTGGTATCATTCCGAGGTTGAAAATCCCACCGATTTCCGGCCCGCCGAACCCGCTTCGGCAGCACGGTTTTTGGCCGAAGAAATAACCAGACAACGGAACCCGAATGGCAGAACTCGCCAAGGAAATCATCCCGGTCAACCTCGAAGACGAGATGCGCCGCAGCTACCTGGATTACGCCATGAGCGTGATCGTGGGGCGCGCGCTTCCCGATGTCCGCGATGGCCTGAAACCCGTGCATCGCCGCGTCCTGTTCGCGATGAACGAACTCGGCGCGCACAGCAACAAGGCCCACTTCAAGTCGGCCCGTATCGTCGGCGACGTGATCGGTAAATACCATCCGCACGGCGACCAGTCGGTGTACGACACCCTGGTGCGCATGGCCCAGCCGTTCTCGCTGCGCTACCTGCTGGTGGACGGACAGGGCAACTTCGGTTCGGTCGATGGCGACTCCGCCGCGGCCATGCGTTACACCGAGGCGCGCATGGCGCGCCTGACCGACCAGCTGATGGCGGACATCGACAAGGAAACCGTCGACTTCCAGCTCAACTACGACGAGAAGGAATACGAACCGACGGTCATGCCGACCCGGTTCCCGAACCTGCTGGTGAACGGTTCCGCCGGCATCGCCGTCGGCATGGCGACCAACATCCCGCCGCACAACCTGACCGAAGTCATCGACGGCCTGATCGCGCTGATCAACGATCCCGAGATCGACGTCGACGGCCTGATGCAGTACATCCCGGGACCTGATTTCCCCACCGCCGGCATCATCAACGGCACCAGCGGCATCGTCGCCGGTTATCGCACCGGCCGTGGACGGGTGCGCATGCGCGCCAAGGCCGATATCGAGGTCAACGACGACAACGGCCGCGAATCGATCATCGTCACCGAGATCCCGTACCAGGTGAACAAGGCCCGGTTGATCGAGAAGATCGCCGAGCTGGTCAAGGAAAAGAAGCTGGAAGGCATCAGCGAGCTGCGCGACGAATCCGACAAGGACGGCATGCGCATCTACATCGAGGTCAAGCGCGGCGACTCCGCCGACGTGGTGCTGAACAACCTGTACCAGCAGACCCAGATGGAATCGGTGTTCGGCATCAACATGGTGGCGCTGGTCGATGGCCGCCCGCAGACGCTGAACCTGAAGCAGATGCTGGAGGCCTTCGTCCGCCATCGCCGCGAAGTGGTCACCCGCCGCACCATCTTCGAACTGCGCAAGGCCCGCAACCGCGCCCACATCCTCGAAGGCCTGACCGTAGCGCTGGCCAACATCGACGAGATGATCGAGCTGATCAAGACCTCGGCCAACCCGCAGGAAGCGCGCGAGCGCATGCTGGCCAAGACCTGGGAACCCGGCCTGGTCGGCGCGCTGCTGGCCGCCACCGGCGCCGACACTTCGCGTCCGGAAGACCTGCCAGCGGGCGTCGGCTTCCTGGACGGCCGCTATCAGCTGACCGAAGTCCAGGCGACCCAGATCCTGGAGATGCGCCTGCATCGCCTGACCGGCCTGGAACAGGAAAAGCTGACCGAGGAATACAAGGAGCTGCTGGAAACCATCGCCGGTCTGATCCGCATCCTGGAAAATCCGGATGTATTGCTGGAAGTGATCCGCACCGAACTGCTGAACATCAAGGAAGAGTTCGGAGACGCGCGCCGCAGCGAAATCCGCCACAGCGAGGAAGACCTCGACATCCTCGACCTGATCGCCCCCGAGGACGTGGTGGTCACCCTGTCGCACGCCGGTTACGCCAAGCGCCAGCCGGCCAGCGACTATCGCGCGCAGCGTCGTGGCGGCCGCGGCCGCAGTGCGGCGGCGACCAAGGAAGAGGATTTCATCGACCAGCTGTGGCTGGTCAACACCCATGACACCTTGCTGACCTTCACCAGCAGCGGACGCGTGTTCTGGCTGTCGGTGTACCAGTTGCCCGAAGCCGGTTCCAACGCGCGCGGGCGACCGATCATCAACTGGATCCCGCTGGAAGCCGGCGAGCGGGTGCAGGCGGTGCTGCCGGTGCGCGAATACGACGAAGGCCACTTCGTCCTGTTCGCCACCCAGGACGGCACGGTCAAGAAGACCCCGCTGACCGAGTTCGCCTACCGCCTGGCGCGCGGCAAGATCGCGATCAACCTGGACGAAGGCGACGCGCTGGTCGGCGTGGCCCTGACCGACGGCGAACGCGACGTGATGTTGTTCGCCTCCAACGGCAAGGCGGTGCGTTTCGCCGAGAAGGAAGTGCGCAGCACCGGCCGCAACACCACCGGCGTACGCGGCATCCGCCTGGCCAAGGGCGAGAACGTGCGCAGCCTGATCGTGGTCGAGGGCGATGGCGATATCCTCACCGCCAGCGAACGCGGCTATGGCAAGCGCACTCCGGTCGAGGATTATCCGCGCAAGGGCCGCGGCACCCAGGGCGTGATCGCCTTGCAGACCACGGCCCGCAACGGCCAGCTGGTCGGTGCGGTGCAGTTGTCGGAGCAGCATGAAGTGCTGCTGATTTCCGACGGCGGCACCCTGGTGCGCACCCGCGCCTCGGAAATCTCCCAGGTCGGCCGCAACACCCAGGGCGTGACCCTGATCAAGCTGGCCAAGGACGAAACCCTGCAGGCGGTGGAGCGTCTGGATGCTTCGCTGGACGACGACGAAGAGGCCGCGATCGAGTCCGCGGATGCGCCGGAGTTGCAGCCCGATGCCTGAAACCCGCTTCGCGGAAATGCGGAGCGGGTGACCCCGAAGCCCGATCATTTGCGTTCTATACTGCCGACATAATCAGGGCAGGGAGTCGCACATGGAATCGGAATCGCAGGCAAAGACAAGCGCGCGTATCCAGTGGATGCGCGCGTTTTTCGTTTCATTGTCCGTGTTGCTGGCGCTGGGCGCCTGCAAGCGCAATGAGACCGGGCAGTTGCCCGCTCCCAGCGGCGAACCGATCACGGCGCAGAAGCAGGAGATCAAGGGCTTCGACCTGGCCGGACTCTATCCGGACCAGCACGACGGCGACCTTGCCATCGCCCTGGAATTCAGCCGCCCGCTGGTGGGCTCGCAGAATTTCGACGAATTGCTGGCCGTCACCGACGACAAGGGCGCCGCGGTCAAGGGCAGCTGGGTCCTGGACAAAAAAGGCTTGATCCTGCGCTTCCCGTACGTGGAGGCGGCCAAGGACTATGAAGTGCTGGTGCGCGCCGATCTGTTGGCCGCCGACGGCAGCCGCCTGGGCAAGGAACTGAAGGAAAAGGTCCACACCGGACAACTCGACCCGGCGGTGGGGTTCGCTTCGCAAGGCAGTGTGCTGCCGGCGCGCGAAAGCCGCGGCCTGCCGGTGGTGTCGATCAACGTCAAGGAAGTGGATGTCGAGTTCCTGCGTGTCGGCGAAAAAAACCTGCCCAGGTTCTTCTCCGAATACCAGCGCGGCGGACGCCGCGGCAGCTGGGACCTGGACAGCGAATACGGCGACAACACGCCGCTAGGCGAGCTGGCCGAGCCGGTCTACGTCAACCGTTTCCTGCTGGGCGGCAAGCCCAATGAGCGCCTGCTGACCTACCTGCCGATCCAGGGCATCAAGGAGTTGCAGGAGCCTGGCCTGTATTTCGCGGTGATGAAGCGCACAGGCAAGTTCTCCGGCGATTTCGAGACCGCGTTCTTCACCGTCAGCGACATCGGCCTGCACGCGCGCGCCTACAAGGACAAGCTGTTCGTGCACACCGCCTCGCTCAACAGCGGCGATGCCGTGGGCGGGGTGGAACTGAAGATCCTCGACGCAAAAGGCGAGGTGTCTCTTAAAGGAGAGACCGACGGCAACGGCAACGCCTTGCTCAACTACAAGCTCGACGCAGGCCATGTGCTGATCGCCAGCCGCGGCAAGGACGTGTCGATGCTGCCGTTCAACCAGCCGGCGCTGGACTTGTCCGAATTCTCGGTCGCCGGCCGCGAGGCCGCCTGGTTCGACGTGTTCGCATGGTCCGGGCGCGATCTCTATCGCCCCGGCGAAACCGTGCGCATCAATGCCCTGTTGCGCGACAACGACGGCAAGCCGACCAAGCCTCAACCCGTATTCCTGCGCCTGAAGCAGCCTGACGGCAAGACCTTCCGCGAAACCCGCCTGCAGCCGGGCGCGCAGGGCTATTTCAGCTTCGAGCAGGCTATTCCCGCCGAGGCGCCGACCGGGCGCTGGCAGGTGGAATTCCGCACCGATCCGGCCAGCAAGGAAGCGGTGCAGGGCATGGCCTTGCGCATCGAGGAATTCCTGCCCGAGCGCATGAAGCTCGACCTCGATACCGCGCAGCAGGTGTTGAAACCGGGCGAAGCATTCAAGGTGAAGGCCAAGGCGGCCTATCTGTACGGCGCGCCAGCGGATGGCAATCGTTTCACCGCCAAGCTGGCCGTGGCGGTCGAGCAGCACCCGCTGGAACAGCTGCCGGGTTACTTCTTCGGCGACCCGACCCTGCAGTTGCCAAAGGAAGCCAAGGACGTCATCGACACCACCTTCGATGCGAACGGCGTGCACGAGGAAGACATCGCGCTCCCCGCCGAGGCGAAGCCCACCAGCACGATCGCGGCCGTCGTTTCCGGCAGCGTGTACGAAACCGGTGGGCGCACCGTCAATCGCACGCTCAAGCGCGTGCTGTGGCCGGCCGATGCGCTGGTCGGCGTGCGCCCGTTGTTCGACGACAAGGACGGCGCGGACGCCAACGCCAACGCCCGTTTCGAAGTCATACGCGTGGATGCCGCGGGCAGGCCGCAACCCGCCAGGGGCCTCAAGGTCACCCTGGTGCGCGAACACCGCGACTACCACTGGAACTACGACGAGGACGATGGCTGGGATTACGACTTCACCCAGCGCTTCGAGAATCTCGAGGTCAAGACGATCGACATCGGTGCGACCGCGGCCAAGGTCGATTACCCGGTGGAGTGGGGCGGTTACCGGCTTGAAGTATTCGATCCGTCCACCGGACTGACCACGCGCTATCCGTTCAATGCCGGCTGGAGCTGGGACGACGAGAACCGCGGCCTGGATGCGCGCCCCGACAAGGTCAAGATCGCCCTCGACAAGACCGGCTACAAGGCCGGCGACACGATGAAGGTGACGGTGACCCCACCACACCCGGGCAAGGGCCTGCTGATGGTCGAGAGCGACCACATGCTGTATGTGCAGGCCATCGAGGCCAAGCCAGGCAGCACGTTCGAGATCCCGGTGACAAAGGACTGGGAGCGGCATGACGTGTACGTCACCGCACTGGTGTTCCGTGGCGGTTCGGTGTCGAGCAAGATCACTCCGGCGCGTGCCGTGGGCGTGGCCCATGTACCGATGGACCGCAGGGCGCGCCGCGTCTCGGTGGGCCTGGTGGCACCTGGGCAGATGCGTCCGCAACAGGACATGCCGGTGACGGTCAGCGTGCCGGAACTCGCCGGCAAGCAGGCGTTCGTGACGGTCTCCGCGGTGGACGTGGGCATCCTCAACATCACCCGCTTCCCGGTGCCCGACGCCAACGCACAGTTCTTCGCCCAGCGCCGGTTGGGCGTGGACGCCTACGACATCTACGGACGCGTGATCGAGAGCTTCGAGGGCGATACCGCGAAAATCCGCTTCGGTGGCGACATGGCGCTGGCGGCGTTGCCGCAGGCCAAGCGCCCGACTTCGCGCGTGCAGACCGTCGACCTGTTCTCCGGCCCGGTGCAACTGGATGCCAAGGGCAATGCGCGGGTGAAGCTGAAGGTTCCCGATTTCAACGGCACCTTGCGCGTATCCGTGCTGGTGTATTCGGACGAACGCTACGGCAACAAGGATCGCGAGACCCTGGTGCGCGCGCCGATCGTGGCCGAAGCCAGCCTGCCGCGGGTGCTGGCGCCGGGCGACAAGAGCACCGTGACCCTGGACGTGCAGAACTTCACCGGCTCGGCGGGCGACTTCAAGGTCCAGGTCGATGGCATCGGGCCGCTGTCGATCGCCCAGTCGACGCGCAGTACGAAGCTCGGCAAGGACGCCAAGACCACGCTCAGCTTCCCGATCACCGCGGGCGAGGGCTACACCACCGCCCAGGTACGGGTGCGCGTGGACGGTGGCGGCTTCAAGGTCGACCGCAAGTACGACGTGCCGGTGCGCGCGGGCTGGCCGTCGGTGCTGCGCTCGCAGACGCGGGTGCTGGATGCGATGGCGGCGATCGAGCTGGGCAGCGGGTTCGCCGATGGGCTGATGACCGGTTCGGTCAACGCGCGGATGATGGTCAGCGCCTTGCCGCCGATCCCGTTCGCCAGCGCGCTGCAGGGCGCGCTCGATTATCCCTACGGCTGCGCCGAGCAGACCACCAGCAAGGGCTATGCCGCGCTGGAACTGGACGATGCCACAGCGAAGCTGCTGGGAGTGAAGGGACTGGATGCGAAAAAGCGCCGCGAGCGCATGGAAGGCGCGTTCGGGCGGCTGGCCTCGATGCAGGTTTCCAGCGGACACTTCTCGATGTGGGGCGACGACGGCTACGTCAATCCGGGTCTGACGCCGTACATCGTGGAATTCCTGCTGGATGCGAAGGAAGGCGGCTTCGCCGTGCCTGATGCCGTATTGCAGAAGGCATTGAACCGACTCAGCGAAGACCTGCTGTCTGGCGGCGCGCAGTTCTACGGCTACGATTCGCGCGAACACCTGAAGTTCGCAAGCCAGGCTTATTCGGGTTATGTGCTGGCACGGGTCAATCGCGCTCCGCTGGGCACGTTGCGCGCGCTCTACGACAACGAACGCGGCAAGAGCCTGACCGGCCTGCCGCTGGTGCACCTGGGCATCGCCCTGTCGCTGCAGGGCGACAAGAAGCGCGGCGAGAAGGCGATCGCCGATGGCTTCGCCAAGACCGGCGACCGCCCCGGTTACCTGGGCGACTACGGCAGCCGCATCCGCGACGACGCGCTGATGATCGCGCTGGTCCACGAGCGCAAGCTGGGCAAGCCCGAATACGAGGCGCGCTCGGTTTCCCTGGGTCGCGAACTGGACGCCCGCCGCAACAGCGGCTGGATGTACCTGAGCACGCAGGAGCAGATCGCGCTGGCGCGACTGGGCAAGGCCTTGATGGTCGACCAGAAGAAGCTGGTCTCGGGCACTTACAGCGTCGGCGGCGAAAGCGAAGCGGTCGCGGCGACCCGGATCTTCGGCCGCAGCTTCGATTACGCCACGTTGGCGAAGGGAATCCGTTTCGTTCCCGAAGGCCAGCCGCCGTTGTTCGCCAGCCTGGAAGTCGCGGGGATTCCACGCAACGCACCGGCTTTCGACAACAGGCAGATCGGGATCGAGCGCAAGTACTACACGACCGACGGCAAGGAGTGGAAAGGCAGCAGTCTGAAGGAAGGCGACGCATTGATCGTGCGGGTCAGCATCACGCCCAACGTCGGCATGCCCGATGCCTTGTTCACCGACCTGTTGCCGGCGGGGCTGGAGATCGAGAACTTCAACCTGGGCGACGCCAAGCAGTGGGCCGACGTGGTCGTGGACGGCATCGAGATCGCTGATCGCTCCAGTTCGGCCGACGTCAAGCACGAGGAGTTCCGCGACGACCGCTATGTGGCCGCGTTGAAGCTCGATCGGGGCGATGCGGCCAAGGTGTTCTACCTGGTCCGCGCGGTCACGCCCGGCACCTACACCGTGCCGCCGCCGCTGGTCGAGGACATGTATCGTCCGGATATCCGCGGCGTGGGCAAGTCGACGCCGGCGACGATCACGGTGGTGCAGCCGTAAGGGCAGGAACGAGTTTGCAGGAACGAGGAACGAGTGGGGCGGCACGGCACGGCTTGAAGAAGCTGGCCTCGCGGTTGTCGTTCACTCGTTCCTCGTTCCTCTCCACTCGTTCCTCGCTCCTCTCCACCCGTCTCCTGCCGCTATTACGCTGGGGAACGGCCGTGGTGCTGGCGACGCTGCTCGTCCTCGACCTGGCATTCCCTCCGCCACTGCCCAAGGCCCGCGACACCAGCACCCTGGTGGTCGCGCGCGACGGCACACCGCTGCGCGCCTTCGCCGACCGCAATGGCGTGTGGCGCTATCCGGCCACGATGGAAAGCGTGTCGCCGCTGTACCTGCAGGCGCTGCTGAATTACGAGGACCGCTGGTTCTGGAAGCACCCGGGGGTGAATCCGTGGGCGTTGCTGCGCGCGGGTGGGCAATGGCTGCGCGGTGGGCGCATCGTTTCCGGCGGCTCGACCCTGACCATGCAGGTCGCGCGCCTCCTCGATCCGCATACGCGGACCCCGTGGGGGAAGACGAAGCAACTGTTGCGCGCGGTGCAACTGGAAGCGCACCTGGGCAAGCGCGAGATCCTGCAGTTGTATCTTGAGCGCGCACCCTTCGGCGGCACCATCGAAGGTGTGGAAGCGGCCAGCTGGGCCTACCTCGGCAAGCCGGCATCACGGCTGTCGCAGGCCGAGGCGGCCTTGCTCGCAGTGCTTCCGCAATCGCCCAGCCGGTTGCGTCCCGACCGCCATCCCGAAGCCGCACGCAAGGCGCGCGACAAGGTGCTGCAACGCATGGTCGCGCTCGGCGTGTGGACCCAGGCGCAGGTGGACGATGCGCGCATCGAACCGGTCGTGGCCCGCTCGTTGAAGCCGCCGCTCAGCGCCGCCTTGCTGGCCGAACGCCTGCACCAGGCCGACCCGAAGGCCGCGCGCATCGTTTCCAGCATCGATCCCGGATTGCAGCGCACCCTGGAAGAACGCGTTTCCGCTTATTTCTCCAGCCTGCCGGAACGCACTTCCGCCGCGCTGCTGGTGGTCGATAACGCGAGCCTGCAGGCGCGCGCCTACGTCGGTTCGGTGGCTTTCGGCGACAAGCAGAGGCTGGGCCATGTGGACATGGTCCGGGCCTGGCGCTCGCCGGGTTCCACGCTGAAGCCTTTCCTCTACGGGCTGGCGCTGGATGATGGGCTGATCCATTCGGAAAGCCTGATGGTCGATGCGCCGCAGACGTTCGGCGGCTACCGGCCGGGGAATTTCGATTCGGCATTCAATGGTCCGATAGGCGCGGCCGAGGCCCTGAGGCTTTCCTTGAACGTACCGGCCGTGGACCTGCTGGACCGCGTGGGCCCCGCGCGCTTTTCCGCACGCCTGGCCAACGGCGGCATCGAGTTGAAATACCCGCGTGGCGGCAAGCCCAACCTGGCCATGATTCTCGGTGGCACCGGTGCGCGACTGGAAGACTTGGTCGGCGCCTTCGCCGCCTTCAACCGGGGCGGCGTGGCGGGACGCGTGCGCTATACCGAAGCCGATCCGGTGATCGACCGCCGCATGATGTCGCCGGGCGCGGCCTGGATCCTGCGTGAAATCCTGGAAGCCAATCCACGACCTGGCTACGGACTGGGGACGTTCGACATCGGTTCGCGCCCACGCACGGCCTGGAAGACCGGCACGAGCTACGGCTTTCGTGACGCATGGGCGATCGGCGGCACGCGGCGCTACACCGTCGGGGTCTGGGTAGGCCGACCGGATGGCACGCCGTTGCCGGGACAGTACGGCGCAGTCACTGCGCTGCCGTTGATGTTCGAGGTGATCGACAGCCTGCCGCGCGCGCGCGGCGATGGCGTGCCGGCGCCGCCGCCCGCCAACGTGGCCGAGGTCGAAATCTGCTGGCCGCTGGGCCTGCCGCCCGAAACCGACGCGCCAGGACTGTGCCAGCGCCGGATGAAGGCGTGGACGCTGGACGGAGCGATACCGCCGACCTTCCCGGAGCGCGATGCGCGGCTATGGAACGCGGGTCGCGAGCGTTTCGAGGTGGATGCGAAGACTGGCCTGCGGCTTTCGGCCGAATGTGCGCAGCCGCACGAACCGCGCAGTGCGGAAATCGCGCGTTGGCCCGCACTGGCGTCGCCCTGGTTGTCGGCACAGGTGCGCAAGGAATCCAGATTGCCTGCGCTGTCCCCCGATTGCATCGCCGACGGCCGTGAGGCCTCCACCGAACTGCGCATCGAGGGACTGAACGACCGTGCGACCATCGCCCGTGCGCCGGGCAGCCCCCATGGCGCGCGCTTGCAGATGCGTGCGCTGGGCACGGACACCAGGGTGCAATGGCTGCTGGATGGGAAGTGGATCGCCGAGACCCAGGGCGCACGAAGCTTCCAGCGCGATTTCGAGGATCCGGGCGAGCACACGCTGACCGCCCTTGCCGAAAGCGGCGCATGGACGCGAGTCGGTTTCCGCGTATTGCGCTAGGCGATGCCTTTGTAGGAGCGTCCCTTGGGCGCGAGCTCTTGCTCTTGTTCGAGGTCAGCGCAAGAACAGAAACAAGAGCTCGCGCCCAAGGGACGCTCCTACAGGTTATTTTCCTATCCAGCCATCCAGCAGGTCGGAGAACTCGTCGGCGTGCTCTTCTTCCTGGGCCAGGATCGATTCCAGGATGCGCTTGGTGGTGGTGTCGCGGTCGCCGATGTAGTTGATCATCTCGCGATAGCTGTCGATGGCGATGCGCTCGGCGATCAGGTCTTCCTTGACCATGTCGCGCAAGTCCTGGCCTTCCTTGTATTCGGCATGCGAACGCTTGCTCAGCGTATCCGGATTGAGGTCCGGTTCGCCGCCCAGTTGCACGATGCGCTCGGCCAGCAGGTTCGCGTGCGCCTGTTCCTGCTGCGCATGCTCCAGGAACTCGGCCTTGATCGAATCGGCGAGCATGCCCGAAGCCATGAAATAGTGGCGGTAATAGCGCAGTACGCAGACGTATTCGGTCGCCAGCGCGTCGTTGAGCAGCTTGATCACCACCTTCTTGTCCGCGAGATAGGTGCGGGTGATCGCGCCGTCGCCGATGTTCTTGCGTGCGTTGGCGCGCAGGGTGGCGGTATCGGTCAATACGCCGCTACCGGACGAAGAAGGCTTGCCGGGTGCGGCTGTTTTCCGCGGCTTCGGTTTGCTGGCTGGCTTGGACATTGGCTGGCCTTGGTGGTGGGGGAAAGGTAGTCAGCTGGGCAGGTTTTCCAGCACATGTTCGGCGGAGGACACCTTGTACTCGCCAGGCGACTCCACCCACAGCTGCTTGACGACACCGTCTTCGGCGTACAACGCATAGCGCTTGGAACGCACGCCCATGCCATATCCGCTGGCGTCCATCTCCAGACCCAGCGCACGGGTGAAATCGGCATTGCCGTCGGCCAGCATCTGCAGGCCGTCGGGAACGTCCTGCGACTTTCCCCAGGCCTGCATCACGAAAGGATCGTTGACCGAAACGCAATACACATCGATGCCGCGTTTGCGGAACTCGTCGAAGTGCTGCACGAAGCCGGGCAAATGACGTTCGGAACAGGTCGGGGTGAAGGCGCCGGGCACGGCGAACAGGACGGCGTTGTGGCCCTGGAACAGGGTGGGTGTGTCGACTGTCTCGACGCCATCGCGGATGCGCTTGAGGATGACTTCGGGAATGGCGTCGCCGGTCTGGATGGTCATGGATGCTCCTTGGGGATGAATGAAGGGTAGGCGCGGGAATGGTAAGGCTGCGTCAAAGGTACTTGAAAAAACCGCAGGGGCACTCATCTCGGAGCCATGACGGCCCGGTGCCGTCGCAACCAAAGACCCCGTACCAGGAGTTCCAGCATGAGCATCGTCCGTTACCACCACTGGCCGCGCCACGCCGCGCGCCAGGAGCAGATCAACCACCTGTTCGAGCGCTTCTTCGACAAGGGCGCCGCGAATGCGGCCGCCGAAGAGGGCCAGGCCGAAGCCCGCCAGTGGGTGCCCCGCGTGGATGTCCGCGAGGAAGCCGAGCGCTTCGTCATCCTTGCCGACCTGCCGGGCATCGAGCCCGACCAGATCGAGATCCAGATGGACAAGGGCGTCCTGAGCATCAAGGGCCAGCGCAAGGGCGAACCGGCCACCGAAACCTCGCGCTATTCGCGGGTCGAGCGCCGTCAGGGCGGCTTCCATCGCGATTTCAGCCTTCCCGACAGCGCCGATGCCGAAGGCATAGTCGCCAGCGGCCGCAACGGCGTGCTGGAGATCAGCATCCCCAAGAAGGCCGAATCCACCCCGCGCCGCATCCAGGTGGGCAGTCCGTCGGTGCAGTAAACAGCCGCAGGCCGGCCACCCGTATTCCAGCGGGACCCCGCCAACGCGCCCAGTAAGTAGAATCGGCTCGCAGTCGCAGGATTGCGGGCCGATTGTCCGAGAGGTAAGCGATGCAGTTCAAGGATTACTACCAGGTACTCGGGGTCGAACCGACCGCGGGCGACGCCGAGATCAAGACCGCCTACCGGCGGATGGCGCGCAAGTACCATCCCGATGTCAGCAAGGAAGCCGGCGCCGAGGACAAGTTCAAGGGCGTCAACGAAGCCTATGAGGCGCTGCGCGATCCGCAGAAGCGCAAGGCCTACGACCAGTTGCGTTCGCAGGGCTATCGGCCCGGCGAGGAATTCCGCCCGCCGCCGGATTTCGGACGCGGGGGCGTGGGCGGCAACCCGGGTTTCGATTTCGAGGAAGTGTTCGGCAGCGACGGTTCGGCGGGTGGCGGCTTCAGCGATTTTTTCGAAGGCCTGTTCGGTCGCCGCGCGCAGGCGGGCGCCGCGCCGCGCGGCCCGCGCCCGGCCGGCGACACGCGGGCGAAAGTATCGGTGCCGCTGCAGGCGATTCACGACGGCGGCAACGTGCGCCTGGATATCAATGGCAAGCATCTGGACGTGCGCATACCCAAGGGCGTGCGTCCGGGGCAGGTGATCCGCCTGGGGGGGCAGGGCAGCGGTGGCGGCAATCTGTTGCTGGAAGTGGAATACGCGGCGCACCCGCAATTCGAAGTGGACGGGCGCAACATCATCTACGTACTGCCGGTCGCTCCATGGCAGGCGGCCCTGGGCGCGACGGTCAGCGTGCCGACGCTGGGCGGATCGGTTGAGCTGAAGGTGCCTGCCGATTCGGAGGCTGGCCGCAAGCTGCGCCTGCGCGGACGCGGCCTGCCGGGCACGCCGGCGGGCGATCAGATCGTGGAGCTGGAAATCACCGCCCCGCGCGCCGTCACCGAACGCCAGCGCACCGTTTACCGGATGCTGGCGAGTGCGTTCGAGGGAAACGACGAGTAGCGAACGGAGCGACGACCGCCGCTCCGTGCCGGCCTCAGGCAGCGCTTGGCGGCGGCGCTTCGGTGGTATTGAAGATGCGTTCGATGACTTCGGCCAGTTCGTCTTCGGAGAACGGCTTGGTCAGATAGGCCTTGGCGCCCTGGCGCAGGCCCCACATGCGGTCGGTGTCCTGGTCCTTGGTGGTGACCAGGATGACCGGGATATGCCGGGTATTGCTGTCGCGGCTCAGCGTGCGGGTGGCCTGGAACCCGTTGAGGTTGGGCATCACCACATCCATCAGGACCATGTCCGGAAGTTCGCGCTTGGCGACTTCCACGCCTGCGGCGCCGTCTTCGGCGGTCAACGATTCGTGGCCCAGTTTCTCGACGATGCGCTGTATGCCCAGCAGTTGGGAAGGCGAATCGTCGACTATCAGAATGCGCGCCATGCTTTACCCCAAGTTGTCCCCAGTCGCGATTGTAGTGTGACTTTGTGCCTGCGGAAAATGGGGGTGGCCCAGGCAGGCGCGATCGGGGGCGTGTTCAGCCGGTTCTGACCACGGTGCGGCCGAAGGATTGGCCCGAAAGCATGCCGTTGAACACCTCCGGAAGCCCTTCCAGCGTCGTTTCCCGCCTGCAGATGACCTCCAGATGCCTCGGTTTCCAGTCGTCGGCCAGATGCCGCCAGATATCGTCGCGTATGCCGCGGGCGGTTCCGGCCGAAGCCACGCCCAACAGGGACACGCCGCGGATGATGAAGGGCATTACCGTGGCCGGCAGGTCGTGGGTGGCGACGAGACCGGCGGATGCGACATTGCCATAAGGCGCGGTCTGCGCCAGCAGGCTGGCCAGCATGCCGCCGCCGACGTTGTCCAGGCCGCCGCCGAAGCGCACGGATTCCATCGGCCGCTTGCTGTCCAGGACCTCGCGCCCCAATACCCGGGTAGCGCCGATAGATTCCAGGTAATCGGCCTGGTCGGCCTTGCCGCTGACCGCATGCACTTCGAAACCGGCACTGCTGAAGATGTCCACCGCGAGCGAACCGACCCCGCCGGTGGCGCCGGTGACCGCGAGCGGCCCGAGTTCCGGAGTCTGCCGGTTGTCCAGCATGCGATACAGCGCCAGCGCCGCGGTGAAGCCGGCGGTGCCAAGGACCATGCTCTCGCGCAGGCTCAATCCGGAGGGCAGGGGAACGACCCACTTCGATTCCAGCCGTGCGTACTGCGCATAGCCGCCATCGCGGGTTTCGCTGAGCCCAGAACCGGTGACCAGCACCGCGTCGCCTTCCTTGAACGCTGGGTCGGTGCTGGCGACGACATGGCCGGCGACATCGATGCCGCCGACCAACGGGAACCTGCGCAGGATCTTGCCCTGGCCGGTGCCGGCCAGCGCGTCCTTGAAATTGACCGAAGACCAGGCGGTCTTGACGACGACTTCGCCGGGATTGAGATCATCCAGCGAGATCGATTCGATGCCGGCACGATAGCCGGCGTCGTCGTTGTGGATGCGGAAGGCGGGGAAGTTGTCTGGAGTGCTCATTCAATGATTCTCGTCATCCCAGCGAACGCTGGGATCCATTTTGATCTGGCTTTCAGACCGGGTCAGAGTATTTCAATGTACAGATCACGCCATTCAGGATTGGATGTCTCGATCAACTCCAGCTTCCAGGCGCGCTTCCAGGCTTTCAATGACTTCTCGCGAAGAATTGCAGATTCCATGGTTCCATGCACCTCGTACCAGACCAAAGTATGAATCCGGTACTTCCTGGCGAAGCCTTCGGCCCGATCGCTCTTGTGCTGCCAAATGCGGCCAGGCAGGTTGGAGGTAACGCCGACGTAAAGCGTTCCGCGTATTCCGCTAGCGAGTATGTAAACGCATGGAATTCGTTCCCGTTGCATAAGCCTTTCCTTGGCTTCGAGCGATAAGCGTAATTGCAAATGGTTGGTCATTCCAGCGAACGCTGGAATCCATCCTGAGCTTGCGGCGACGCCCGGCAACGAATAAAAGGCAACGTCAAAATGGATCCCAGCGTTCGCTGGGATGACGTCGGAGAGATGACAGTTGCGCCGGGGTGACGTCGAAAGTCGTTTGAATCTGCCCGCAGAAACAAGCTGCCCCAACCCCCCGATCCCGGTTACCGCAACGCTGAACGCCGCTTCTCGTCTATCCACTTGCTCGCCTGCGCCGGCTGGTAGTCGCGCATCCACTGCAGCATCGCGGCGATGTCCTCGCCGTGCCACAGGTCCTGGCGTTGCTCGGCATGCAGGAAGCGTTCCTCGACCATCCGATCGATCATGCCGATCAGCGGCGAGTAGAAACCGTCCACATCGAGGAAGGCGCAGGGCTTGTTGCCGATGCCCAGCTGGCGCCAGGTCAGCATCTCGAAGATTTCTTCCATGGTGCCGAAGCCGCCGGGCAGGGTGACGAAACCGTCGGACAGGTCGAACATGCGCGCCTTGCGCTCATGCATCGAGCCGACGATTTCCAGCTCGGTCAGGCCGCGATGCGCGACCTCCCAATCCGCCAGTTGCTTCGGGATCACTCCGGTGACCTGGCCGCCGGCTTCGAGCACGGCATTGGCGACCACGCCCATCAGGCCGACGTTGCCGCCGCCATAGACCAGTCGCAGTCCTTCCTTGGCGATGCGATCGCCCAGCGCGGCGGCGCGTTCGGTATAGGCGGGTTTGCTGCCCGAGTTGGAACCGCAGTAGACGCAAATGGATTTCATGGGAGCCGTGAAGGGTGAATGGACCGCATGCTGTGCATGCTCAATGGGAAAGGAGAAGGGCGCTTCTCCTAACCCTTCACAATTTATCCTTTACCGCTCTCAATTGACCTTGTGGATCGAACGCTTGTCGACCGCCATCGCGGCATCGTGGATGGCCTCGGACAGGGTCGGATGCGCGTGGCAGATACGCGCCAGGTCGTCGGCCGAACCATTGAACTCCATGGTGATCACGCCTTCGTGCACCAGCTCCGATACTCCCACGCCCACGAGATGCAGGCCCAGGATGCGGTCGGTTTCGGCATGCGCCAGTACCTTCACGAAACCGGCAGGTTCGCCCATGGCGACGGCACGTGCGATCGCGGCGAACGGGAAGCTGCCCGCTTTGTACGGGATGCCTTCGGCCTTGAGCTGCTGCTCGGTCTTGCCGACCCAGGCGATCTCCGGTTCGGTGTAGATCACCCACGGAACCGTGTCGAGATTGACGTGGCCGGGCAGGCCGGCGATCAGTTCGGCCACGGCGATGCCTTCCTCGAAGCCCTTGTGCGCCAGCATCGGCCCGCGCACGCAGTCGCCGACCGCCCACACGCCATCGACGCCGGTGTGGCAATGCTCGTCCACCTCGACCATGCCGCGCTCGTTGAGCTTCACGCCGGTGCCATCGGCCAGCAGGCCCTTGGTGGCGGCGCGGCGGCCCACGGCGACCAGCAGCTTGTCGACCACGATGGTCTTCTCGCCTTCGGCATCGCTGTAGGTGACGTGCACTTCTTTCTTCTTGATCTCGGCCTTGCTGACCTTGGCGCCGAGCTTGATGTCCAGGCCCTGCTTCTTGAATTCCTTGGCCGCGGTCCTGGCCACTTCGGCATCGGCGGCGGCGAGGAAGTCGGGCAGGGCTTCGAGAATGGTGACCTCGGCGCCCAGGCGCTTCCACACGCTGCCCAGTTCCAGGCCGATCACGCCGGCGCCGATCACCGCCAGGCGCTTGGGCACGCTGGTGAAATCGAGTGCGCCGACGTTGTCGACGATATATTCGTTGTCGAACTTCGCGAACGGAAGTTCGATCGAATCGGAGCCAGCGGCGATCACCACGTTGGTTCCCTTCAACTCGACTTCGCTGCCGTCGTGCTGCTTGACCTTGACGAGGTTGCCCGGCTGCAGCTGGCCGAAGCCGTAGTACGGCGTGATCTTGTTGGCCTTGAACAGCATCGCGATGCCGCCGGTGAACTGCTTCACGATCTTGTCCTTGCGGCCGATCATGGTGGCGATGTCGACCTTGGCGTCCTTCACGGTAATGCCGTGGTCGCCGAACAGATGCTGCAGGTTGTGGAACTGGCGCGAACTGTCCAGCAGCGCCTTCGAAGGCACGCAGCCCACGCGCAGGCAGGTGCCGCCCAGGGCAGGCTTGCCGTCCTTGCCCAGCGCCGCGTCGATGCAGGCGGTCTTGAGGCCGAGCTGCGCGGCGCGGATCGCGGCGTGATAGCCGGCCGGGCCGGCGCCGATGACGACTACGTCGAATTGTTCTGCCATTTCGGTTCAGTCCCTTGGGAGGAGTAAGGAGTGAGAAACGAGGAACGAGGAGTGAGGAACGAGAAAAAACGGGGCGTGCTCTTCACTCACTCCTCGTTCCTCTCCACTCACTCCTCGCTCTTACATGCCAAGCAGCATGCGGCTCGGATTTTCCAGCTGGTTCTTGATATCGACCAGGAACAGCACCGCGTCCTTGCCGTCGATGATGCGGTGGTCGTAGGACAGCGCGATGTACATCATCGGCGCGGCGATGACGGCGCCGTTCTCGACGATGGCGCGTTCCTTGATGGTGTGCATGCCCAGGATCGCGCTCTGCGGCGGGTTGACGATGGGCGTGGACATCAGCGAACCGAAGGTGCCGCCGTTGGTGATGGTGAAGGTGCCGCCCTGCAGGTCTTCCAGGGTCAGCTTGCCGTCGCGGGCCTTCTTGGCGTATTCGGCGATGCCCTTCTCGATGTCGGCGAAGCTCTGGCGCTCGACGTTGCGCAGCACCGGCGTGACCAGGCCTTTCTCGGTGGACACCGCGATCGAGATATCGGCGTAGCCGTGATAGATGATGTCGTTGCCGTCGACCGAGGCGTTGACCACCGGATAGCGCTGCAGCGCATTGGCCGCGGCCTTGGCGAAGAAGCTCATGAAGCCGAGCTTGATGCCGTTGGCCTTCTCGAACGATTCGCCCAGCTCCTTGCGCATGGCCATGACCTTGCCCAGGTTCACTTCGTTGAACGAGGTGAGCATGGCGATCGAGTTCTTCGACTGCATCAGGCGCTCGGCGATGCGCGTGCGGATGCGGGTCATGGGGACGCGCTCTTCAGGGCGCGCGCCGCCGGAGACGCCGGGGGTCTTGCCGCTGGCGTAATTGATCAGGTCTTCCTTGGTGACCGCGCCCTTGCGGCCGGTGCCCTCGACGGCGGCCGGATCGATGCCTTCCTTGACCGCGGTGAAGCGCGCACCGGGCGGCAGGCCATCGGTGGAAGCCACGGGCGCCGGCTTGGTGGAAGCGGGCGCGGCCTTTTCGGCCTTGGCGGCCTCCGCCTTCGGTTGCACTTCCTGCGCGCCGGCCGCGGGTGCGGCCTCCTTCTTGTCGGCAACCGGAGCGGGCGCGGCGGCGCCTTCCTCGATGATCGCCAGCAGCTGCTGGCTGGTCACGGTGGCGCCTTCGGCGAACTTGATTTCCTTCAACACGCCATCGACCGGCGACGGCACTTCCAGTACGACCTTGTCGGTTTCCAGGTCCAGCAGGTTCTCATCGCGCTTGACCGCGTCGCCAGCTTTCTTGTGCCACGTCGCGATGGTGGCGTCGGAAACGGATTCGGGAAGTACCGGGACTTTGACTTCGGTGGCCATGTTGGAAACGCTTCCTGTCTGAATGGTGTTGGTCGAATGGATTAATGTCGAATGAATTTATTCGGCGACGATGTCGTTGCCGAAAGTGTTGACCAGCGCATCGGCGACCAGCTTGAGCTGCTCTTCGACGTGCTGGGCGAAATGACCCGCCGCCGGCGAAGGCGAACGTGCGCGGCCTGCGTAATACAGCTCCTGCTTGTCGCTGGTGCAGGCATTGAGGTGGTGGCGGATCTGGTACCAGGCGCCCTGGTTCTGCGGCTCTTCCTGGCACCACACCACTTCCCTGGCGCTGCTGTAGCGCTTGAGTTCGGCGGCCAGCAGTTCGCGCGGGAAGGGGTAGAGCTGTTCGATGCGCAGGATCGCGACATCGTCCTGGCCGCGCTTGTGCTGGTCCTCCAGCAGGTCGTAATAGACCTTGCCCGAGCACAGCACCACACGCTTGACCTTCTTCGGATTCGCGTTGGCGTCCGGGATCAGGTGCTGGAATTCGCCGTTGGCCAGTTCGTCCAGCGACGACACCGCCAGTTTGTGGCGCAACAGCGACTTGGGCGTCATCACGATCAGCGGTTTGCGCGTGGTCATGCGCAACTGGCGGCGGATCATGTGGAAGCACTGCGCCGGCGTGGTCGGCACGCAGACCAGCATGTTCTCCAGCGCGCACAGCTGCAGGAAGCGCTCCAGGCGCGCTGAACTGTGTTCCGGGCCCTGGCCTTCGTAGCCGTGCGGCAGCAGCAGGGTCAGGCCGCTGATGCGGCTCCACTTGGCTTCGCCGGCGGCGATGAACTGGTCGATCACCACCTGCGCGCCATTGGCGAAGTCGCCGAACTGTCCTTCCCAGATGTCCAGGGTATTGGGATCGGTCGTCGAATAACCGTACTCGAACGCCATCACCGCTTCCTCGCTGAGCAGCGAGTCGATGATCGTCGCGTCTTCCGGATTGTCGACCAGCTGGCGCAACGGCACGTAATAGCTGTCGGTCTTCTGGTCGTGCAGGATCGCATGGCGGTGGAAGAAGGTGCCGCGGCCCGCGTCCTGGCCGACCAGGCGCAGCCGGTGGCCTTCGGACAGCAAGGTGGCGTAGGCCAGATTCTCGGCGAAACCCCAGTCGCCCGGCAGCTCGCCCTTGCTCATCTTCACGCGGTCGTCGTAGATCTTGGCCACGCGCGGATGCAGGGTCACGCCCGCGGGAATGGTGTTGATGATGCTGGCCAGCGAGTCCAGCGACTTGCGCTTGACCCGGGTGTCGACCGGATCGCTGACCTTGCCGGACAGGTATTTCGACCAGTCGATCGCCAGTTCGTCGGGCTTGGGCTTGGCCAGCTCGGTGGTGACTTCGCCCGAATCGAGCTTGTTGCGGTAGCTGTCCACCAGCGCCTGCGCCTCGCCAGGCTGGATCACGCCTTTGGCTTCCAACTGCGTGGCGTACAGCTCGCGCGTGGTCTTGTGGGCGCGGATCACCTGGTACATCAGCGGCTGGGTCGCTGCCGGTTCGTCGGCTTCGTTATGGCCCCAGCGGCGGTAGCAGACCAGGTCGATGACCACGTCCTTCTTGAATTCCTGGCGGAATTCGTAGGCCAGGTTGGCGCAGAACACCACCGCTTCCGGATCGTCGGCGTTCACATGCAGCACCGGCGCGCCGACCATCTTGGCCACGTCGGTGCAGTACAGGGTGGAGCGCGCATCGTCGCGGGCGCTGGTGGTGAAGCCGATCTGGTTGTTGATGACGATGTGGATGGTGCCGCCGACCGCGAATCCGCGCGCCTGCGACATCTGGAACAGCTCCATCACCACGCCCTGGCCGGCGAACGCGGCGTCGCCATGGATGATCACCGGCAGGACGGCCTTGCGTTCGCTGTCGTCGCGGCGTTCCTGGCGCGAGCGCACGCTGCCGGCGACCACGGGGTCGACGATCTCGAGGTGCGACGGGTTGAAGGCCAGGGCCAGGTGCACCGGTTCGCCCGGGGTGGCGATGTCGGCGCTGAAGCCCATGTGGTACTTCACGTCGCCGGTGTGGGCGCGGTCGTCGTCGGCGTGCTCGAACTTGCCTTCGAATTCGTCGAACAGCTTGCGCGGCGACTTGCCCATGGTATTGACGAGCACATTGAGGCGGCCGCGGTGGGCCATGCCCAGGACGATGTCCTTGACCCCGTCGGTACCGGCGCGGCGCACGGTGACGTCGAGCAGCGGGATCAGCGAATCGCCGCCTTCCAGCGAGAAGCGCTTCTGGCCGACGTACTTGGTATGCAGGTAGCGTTCCAGGCCTTCGGCCGCGGTCACCCGTTCCAGGGTGCGTCGTTGCGCTTCGGCATCCAGGCCGTAATCGCCGCCGGCCGCTTCCAGGCGCTGGTACAGCCAGCGGCGCTGTTCGACGTCGGTGATGTACATGAATTCGGTGCCGACCGAACCGGCGTAGGTCGCCTTCAGCCGGGCCAGCAGGTCGCGCAGTTTCATCCGCGGCTGGCCGGCGACGCCGCCGGTGCTGAATTCGGTGTCCAGGTCGCGGTCGGAGAGGTTGTGGAACCCGATCTCCAGGTCCGGCGAATCCTGGCGCGGGGTCAGCCCCAGCGGATCGAGGTTGGCGCCCAGGTGGCCGCGCGAGCGGTAGGCGGTGATCAGGCGGCCTACGTTGCGCTCGCGTTCGTCACCGGCGCCGGGGGAGCCGGCCGGGGCGCTGGCGTAGCCGTTGTTGGCGGCATGGCGGGCGGCTTCGGTGATCTGGGCGATGACCGCCGAGTGCGGCACGTCGCCGGCCTCGCGGCCCTTGAAACCGTCGAAGTAGGCCTTCCACTTGGGGCCGACGCTGTCGGGAGAGACCAGGTATTGCTCGTACAGGTCTTCGATGAAGGAGGCGTTGCCGCCGCCGAGTTGCGAGGATTGCGCGAACTGCTTCAGGAGGTTGTCCACGATGGCGTAGTTTGGCTCGTCGGGTAGGCCGGTGTCTGGCTTGCGGGGGTTCCGGCAGGTACTTGTGAGTAACCCTGCGCGGGCGAAATGAATACGCCGAAATTATACCCGTATGGCGACAGGGGCGGGCGGATGGCTTGGACTAAAGGAGCAGGGCGAAGGCGATTGTGCAGCCGGCTGGCTGTCGTCAGGCTGTCTTGGGCGAAGCGTATGTCCTAGATGCCCAGGGCCCTGAATTCGGTGCACGGCCTGGCCCGCTCCCAGAAACGGCCGAATTCCTCGCGCAACTGCCGTGCACGGCCGGCGCCGTCCAGGTCGGTTTCGCCGTCGAAACGATGGCCGAGGGTACGGAAGTAGTATCCGCTCGCATCGTTGGCGATGAAGGCCGAGGCATAGGCCTTGTCGACGGGTTCGCGGACTTCACGGAATGCGAACACGCTGGGCAAGCGCTGGGCCAGGGTCAGCAGGGGCGCCAGGGTGTGCTGCGGGGTGGCGGCATCCTGCAGCAGGATTCTTATCTCGCCACCGGAATTGCCGGTGGAAAAGCGGCGCAGGGCACCCAGCACCGCTGCGTTGTCCAGCAGGCCCGGGTCCAGTTCGCGGCTGTAGATGCGCAGATGCCGGCGGGCCTGGGTGGCGATCGCGATGGTTGCGGCGATCGCGCCGGCGAGGTCCTCGACGACGGTCGGACCGGCCAGGGCGCGGCGCATCGATTGATGCTCGATCCCGGCTTCCATGAATCGTTCGCCTTCGGGAATGAAACCCTGGCGCGCATAGAACGCTTCCGCGGACACCTGCGCGTTGAGCGAAACCGCCGGCCATCCCAGTTTGCGGGCTTCGGCCATCAGCGCGGCCAGCATCGCATCGCCGACTCCACGGCCGCGCCAATCGGCCAGCACCGCCATGCGTCCGATCCGGCGCTCGGGGGTCAGCCGGCCGGTACCGATCGGCGCTCCGGCCTCGTCACGGGCGATCACGTGCCGGCACAGGGGATCCAGCGCATCCCATTCTTCTTCCAGCGGTACCTGTTGCTCGTGCACGAATACGGTTTCGCGTACCGCGCGCAGTTCGGCCAGGCCGGTCGCGTATTCGATCGCTTCGACATGGAAACCATGCGTGGCCATCTAGCCTTCCTCGTCCAGCAGCAATTGATAGTGCCCCTGCGCATGCAGGTCCATCGCCACGTCGCGGCCGGCTTCGGACAGGCCGGCATAGGCCTCGCCATCCAGCGTTTCGGCCGCGGCAAGGCGTTGCGCGTCCTTGACCGGCAGCGCGAATTCCAGGCCGCTGCAGAACAGCATCGCGGCCCGCCCGCTTTTGCGCCAGGCCAGTCGGGAGAAAGGATGCCGCTGCAGCACCGCGCCATGTTCCAGGTCCCACTCGACCTCGATGCGCGAACGCGCGTCGCCGCCCGCGACCACTTCGCCGCCGGCGCGGTAGGTGGTGATGAAACGGCCGAACCAGTCGCCCAGCTTGTCCGGATCGTTGAGGCGCAGGGTATTCAATGCCTCGACCGCACGGACCATGGCCGCTGCATCGATCTCGTTCGGATCCTTCGGCGGGACCAGATCCGGGTCGTGGTAGCGCATGGATTCGTCGGCATCGGCGATCAGGTTGTCCAGGTAGTCGCCTACCAGTTCTGCGGAAGAAGGCGCACGCATGCCGATCGAAAAGGTCAGGCACGGATCCACGGCGACGCCGTGGTGCGGGACGCCTGGCGGCAGGTAGAGCATGTCGCCGGGTTGCAGGACCCAGTCGTGGGTCGGGGTGAATTCGCGCAGCAGCTTCAGTTCCACGTCGTCGCGGAACTCCAAGGGTGGGTTGGAGCCGGCATCGATCTGCCAGTGCCGCTGGCCCTGTGCCTGCAGCAGGAACACGTCGTACTGGTCCACGTGCGCGCCGACCGACCCGCCGGTGGCGGCGAAGCTGACCATCACGTCGTCGATGCGCCAGCGCGGCAGGAAGTCGAAATGGCGCAGGATTTCGCGCACGTCCACGTCCCACTTGTCCACGTCCTGGACCAGCAGGGTCCAGTCGTGGTCGGGCATGCCGGGGAATTCTTCCTCGGCGAACGGTCCGCTGCGCAGCGTCCACGCATCGCGTTGCCGATCATGCGAAACGATGCGCGACAAGGCCATTTCCTCGCAGGCCAGGCCGGCCAGGTCTTCGGGTTGTATTGGCGACCCGAAACCGGGGAATGCGTTGCGGATCAACAGTGGTTTCTTCTGCCAGTAGTCCCGCAGAAAGGCCTTGGCCGACATGCCCAATGGCTGCTTGCTGGTGGCGTCGATTTCGATCATGGCATTGACCCTGCAGATTCCTTGGCGATCCGCGCATCCAGGTTCCCGCCAGCGGTCGCGGCATAGCGACGACAAGCGGCCGGGTCGACCAGCGGTGCCGTGGCTTCCCGCCCCACACGCGACCACAGATTGCTGGCGCCCGGGTGCGGGGTGAGCAGGATATCGCAGGGTAGCGCGGCGACGGTGACGAGGGTTTTCCGGAATGCGGCCAGCACGCCCGGATGGGCCGCTTCATTGCCGTAGCGATATACCTCGTCGGAAATGGCGGTCAAGCTGTCGGCATAGGCGATGTCCAGGCAGCGTCCGGACTGGCACGACTGCCAGGTCCAGCTGGTGCTGCCCTGGGTATGTCCCGGCGTGGCGTGCGCCTGCAATGTGATCGGCCCGAGCACGATCGTTTCCCGGTCCGCGATGCGGCGCACCGGGGACACGGGCGGAAAAGGCCCGGTAGTCAGGAACTGCGGATCGCTGCGGTCGCTTTTGCCCTGTTCCAGGATGGCCGCGGCCTGGTCGCGGGCGATGACGATGGCATCGCTGTCGCGCTGCAGTCGGGCGATGCCGCCGGCGTGGTCCAGGTGTTCGTGCGAATTGAGGATGTAGCGGACATCCTTGAGCTTGAAGCCGAGCGCAGCGATGCTTTCCTCGATCATCGGCGTGGCTTTTTCGGTTGCGCCATCGATAAGCACATGGCCCTCGGGCGAAGTAATGAGGATGGCGCTGAGGCCGCAGGTGCCGACGTACCAGGTGTTGCCATACAGATGTCTGGGCGTTGCGGGGTCGTTCCAGCCGGCGTCGGCCGCGCAGGTCTCACCGGGCAGGGAAGACGGAACTCCCGCAGTAGACGAAGCATGCGTGCCGGAGATGATCAGGGCGAGCAGGATAGTGGCAAGTCGGTAGTGCAAGTGCGGGTTCCTCAAGTCGTTATTTCGTCGTAGCCGAGGCCGACGAACTGCAGCAGGCACCAGCCGTGGCCGAAGGGATCGGCTATCTGCACGATGCGGCCCCAGTCGGCCCCGCGTATTTCGCCTTCCTGCATGGCGCCCGCTTCCAGGGCGCGGGCGAGGGCAGCGGCGAGATTTTCCACCACCACGTCGGCATGCATCGGCATCCAGTGCCTGGTGTAGTCGCGCGTCGCGGTTCCAGCCCCGGTGCTGCCCGCCTGCTTCTTCAACAGGTAGATCGCCGTTTCGGCGCCCAGCATTTCCACGACTTCATCACCGAAGCGGCGCGCCGGAACCAGGCCGAAGGCGGCGGCATAAAAGGTCTCCGCCTCCTCCAGGTCGGGCACATCGATGTTGACCAGCATCTTCATGGCAGGATTTGGGCGAAGCGCAGGCCGAAACCGGCAGGGTCGACGAGCACCAAATCGCGTAATCCGTAATAACGATCGCCGATGGGCGTGCCGACCTTGAGTTGCAGGCGAACGGCTTCGCGCCACAGGGCATCCACGTTGTCGACCATGATCCGCAAGCTGCTCCAGCGATCGTGGACTGGCGCATCGGGATTGCCGGCCAGGAACAGGCGCTGGCCTTGCCAGTGGACGACGGCGAAATCGCCGGTGCGCCGCTCGAGCGCGAAGCCGATGGACAGGTAGAAGTCGAGCAGGGCGCCGAGATCCGGGCCGACTATTTCGACGACGCCTTGGGATTGGTTCTCTGCAGCGATCGGTCGGCTCATCTCTTCTTTGCTCGTCTTCCTTGCTCGTCATCCCGGCGCAAGCTGGGATCCACCTTGATCTTGCTCTGGTTTGCTTGGGCTACACAGGAGAGCAACGTCAAAATGGGTCCCAGCTTGCGCTGGGATGACGTGCTTCAAATATCCTTGGCGAGTTTTCCAGCCAAGCCGGTGTAACTCCCCGGAGTCAGGTCGAGCAACCGCTGCTTCGCATCCTCCGGCAACTGCAACGAGCCGATAAACTCCCGCATCGACTGCTCGGTGATGCCCTGGCCGCGGGTCAAGGCCTTCAACTGTTCGTACGGATTCGGCAACCCATGGCGGCGCATCACCGTCTGCACGGCTTCGGCCAGCACTTCCCAGGCGGCATCGAGGTCGGCGTCGAGCCGTTCCGGGGACACGGTCAGCTTGCCCAGGCCCTTGCCCAGCGAATCCAGCGCGACCAGGGTATGGCCGAACGCGGTGCCGAGCGCGCGCAGCACGGTGGAATCGGTGAGGTCGCGCTGCCAGCGGCTGATCGGCAGCTTGGCGCTGAAATGCTCGAACAAGGCGTTGGCCAGGCCGAAGTTGCCTTCCGCGTTCTCGAAGTCGATCGGATTGACCTTGTGCGGCATGGTGCTGGAGCCGACTTCGCCTTCCTTGAGCTTCTGCTTGAAGTAGCCGAGCGAGATATAGCCCCAGATATCGCGGGAAAGATCGATTGAGATGGTGTTGGCGCGGCGGATGGCGTCGCCGATCTCGGCCACGTTGTCGTGCGGTTCGATCTGGGTGGTGTAGGGGTTGAAGACGATGCCCAGCTTTTCGATGAAGGACTGTGCGAAGGCAGGCCAGTCGACTTCGGGATAAGCGATGGCATGGGCGTTGTAGTTGCCGACCGCACCATTGATCTTGCCGGTCAGTTCGACCGCGGCGATCTGCTTGCGCTGGCGTTCCAGGCGAGCGACGACGTTGGCGACTTCCTTGCCGAGCGTGGTCGGCGATGCGGTCTGGCCATGGGTGCGCGACAGCATCGGCTGCGCGGCCTGGGCATGCGCCAGCGCGCGCAACTGTTCGATCACCTTGCCTAGCGCCGGCAGCAGCACTTCGCTGCGCGCCTGTTCCAGCATCAGCGCATAGCTGAGGTTGTTGATATCTTCGCTGGTGCAGGCGAAATGCACGAATTCCAGCGCCGGCCCCAGCTCCGCATCCTCCTTCAGCCGTTCCTTGATGAAGTATTCGACCGCCTTCACGTCGTGATTGGTGGTGCGCTCGATTTCCTTCACCCGCGCCGCATCGGCGGTCGAGAAAGCGGACGCCAGCGCGCGCAGGCGGATGGCAGCCGCAGCGGAAAACGGCGCCAATTCGACGATGCCCGGCTCGGCGGCCAGGGCCAGCAGCCATTCCACTTCCACCTTTACCCGGGCCTTGAGCAGGCCGTATTCGGAGAAGATCGGACGCAAGCGGTCGACCTTGCCGGCATAGCGGCCATCGAGCGGTGACAGGGCGAGCAGGGCGGCTTCGGACATTGCAAAGGACTCAGGTGAAGGGAGCTTTTGTAGAAGCGGGCCTTGCCCGCGATGCTTTTGGCGGTATCGCGGAAAAGCATCGCGGGCAAGGCCCGCTCCTACGGGGATCGGTGGCCGCATAGTTTAACGCCAGACATCCACCTCCAGCCGTTGGCGTATTCTTGCGGGCCTCAGCCCGCTACGCGATCTTCAGCGCCGCGCGCCAGCCGCGAACCCGTTACGGAGACCCCCGATGACCGCTTCCTTCCGCACAGAACACGACAGCATGGGCGAACTGCAGGTGCCCGCCGCGGCCCTGTGGGGCGCGCAGACCCAGCGCGCGGTCGAGAACTTCCCGATTTCCGGCCGGCCGATGCCGCGCGGCTTCATCCGCGCGCTGGGCCTGGTCAAGGCCGCCGCCGCCGAGGTCAACGTCGGGTTGGGACTGCTGCCGAAAGGCGTGGCGAAAGCGGTGCGGGAGGCGGCGTTGCGTGTCGCCGACGGCGAGTTCGACGAACATTTCCCGATCGACATCTACCAGACCGGTTCCGGCACCTCGTCCAACATGAATGCCAACGAGGTCATCGCCACGCTGGCGTCGATGGCGGGCAAGACCAAAGTGCACCCCAACGACCACGTCAACCTCGGCCAGAGTTCCAACGACGTGGTTCCCACCGCGATCCGCGTTTCCGCGCAACTGGCGGTGGTCGAGAACCTGCTGCCGGCGTTGAAGCGCCTGCGCCGGACCATCGACCGTCGCGGCAAGTCGCTCGCGAAAGTGGTCAAGACCGGCCGCACCCACCTGATGGACGCGATGCCGCTGACCTTCGGGCAGGAGTTCTCGGCCTGGTCGGCGCAATTGCAGTCGGCCGAGGACCGGATCCAGGACAGCCTCAAACGCCTGTGCCGCCTGCCGCTGGGCGGAACCGCGATCGGCACCGGGATCAATGCCGACCCGCGCTTCGGGGCGAAGGCGGCGCGTTCGCTGTCGCTGCTGACCGGGACCCGGTTCGAATCGGCAGCGAACAAGTTCGAAGGCCTGGCCGCGCAGGACGATGCGGTCGAGTTGTCGGGACAACTCAATGCGCTCGCAGTCGCCTTGATCAAGATCGCCAACGACCTGCGCTGGATGAATTCGGGACCGCTGGCCGGACTGGGCGAAATCGAATTGCCCGCCCTGCAGCCGGGCAGCTCGATCATGCCGGGCAAGGTCAATCCGGTGATCCCGGAGGCGACGGTGATGGTCTGCGCGCAGGTCATCGGCCATCACTCCGCGATTACCGTGGCCGGACAGACCGGCAATTTCCAGTTGAATGTGGCCCTGCCGCTGATCGCCGCCAACCTGCTGGATTCGATCAACCTGCTGGGCAACGTGTCGCGTTTGTTGGCGGACTCGTCGATCGCCGGCTTGAAGGTGCGCGAGGCGCATATCCGCGAGGCGCTGGACCGCAATCCGATCCTGGTGACGGCCTTGAATCCTGTGATCGGCTACGAGAAGGGCGCGGCCATCGCCAAGCAGGCCTACAAGCAGAACCGGCCGGTGCTGGAGGTCGCGCGCGAGTTGACCGGGCTACCCGAGAAGACGCTGAAAGCGTTGCTGGATCCGGCGGTGCTGGCCAAGGGCGGCATCCATGGCAAGCCGGGTGGCGGCGCGGGTTGAGTTTTTTGTAGGAGCGTCCATGGGCGCGAGCTCTTGGCAATGTCGCGATGTGGCCGTAGAGCTCGCGCCCATGGACGCTCCTACGGCGATGACGACCTTCCCGGTGATCCGTGAGCGGAAAGCCAGGTTTCAACGTTTACTTGTGCTGTCGCTGTCGTCCGCAACAGCCTCTGCTTCCACGGCAGCTGCCGCATCCGCCCGTTGCGCCGCGTCCAGGTCAGTGGACTCGTTCTTGTCGCCCTTGATCGCCTTGGCCAGCGAGCCGCCAGCTTGCTTGCCGGCGCTGTAGCTGTCGTTCTGGCTCGACCCGCAGTCGTCCACATCGGACTGGTCCAGCGTGGCATAGGGTTTGAATTCGGGCAACGAGGCCGCCAATGCGTCCTGGGATGCCTTGACCGTGACCAGGCGTTTGCACAACTGCATGGCCTGCTGCTCGATCTTCTTCGTTTCCGCTTCAACCTTGCTTTCGACGTCATCGGTCTTGCCGCTGATCGCGCCCTTGATCGCCTCGGTGACGGCTTTGCCGGCCAGCGCCGCACCCTGTTTTCCAATCGCGATGCCGTCGGCGGTCATGGCGTTCATTTCCTGGTGATAGGACTGCAGCAACGCACGTTGCGAGGCGTTCACCGCCACCGCCTTGCCGTCGATGCTCAAGTCGCCGGTAGCGGTGATTTCCGCGTTCGGCAGCCCGTCCACGCGCAGGGTCACGCTCTTGCCGTTGGCGCTGATCTTGCCGCCATCGGTGGAGACGCTGGTGCCGGAATTGCAGCTGCACAGCAGGGCAGCCATGAAAAGCGCGATCAATGGGGAGTGAATGGTCTTCATCGAAGCCTCGGGATCAGGTAACCAGAATCGGGGGGTCAATCGTCGTTGGGCACGCTGACGCGCCCGCCGACGTCTCTGTGGCTGGCAGAACCGCTGCCTTTCTTGCGCAGGGTGAAATCCCCGCGGATGCCGGAGGCCTCGATATCGCCGGAGCCCACGGAATCCACGCTCAGGTCGCCGGACACATCCCGGACTTCGGCATCGCCGGAACCGATCGAGCCTATTTCCACATCGCCCGCGGCGCCATCCAGGCTGAAGTCCCCGGAGCTTATGCTTCCGACCTTCACCGGCCCACGGATCTTCTTCGCGACCAGATCGCCGGAACCCACCGAGATCACCTGCAGCGAGCCTGCGCCGTCGATTTCGATATCGCCGGAGCCGACCTTGGCCGCGACCAGGCCGCGCGTGTTGCTGGCTTTCGCATCGCCCGAACCGACGTCGGCGCTGACGATAGAGGCGCCGCTGACGCTGGCATCGCCGGAACCGACTTTCAGCTGCACGGTGACGTTGTCGGGCAGGGTCCCGGCAAGCTTGAGGTAGGCGTAATTGTTGCCGAAGAAAAGACCGCTGGACCTGCCTTCCCGGTGCAGGCTCACGTACAGCTTGTCGCCGGATTTCCGCTGGGTCAGCTGCAACTGCTCCAGCAGCTTGGCGTCCGAGGCGCAGGCCTGTCCCTTCAGGTCCGACCTGGCATTGGCGCTGGCCTGGATCGTCAGATCGTGGGATTCGACATCGAAGACCACCGTCTTGACCCCGACCAGGTCGAGCTGCAGGTCGCGCGCTTGCGAATGCCGGCATTCCGGCGAGGCGGCGAAGGCTGCGGTGGGCAGCAGGAACAGCAGGGGAAGAAGCGACTTGCGCATGGATGCTCCGTTGGAACCGATGGCATTAAGGCTGGAACGAGGGCCGCACTGGATCCAGTCCGGCCACGGTTGGGCGCAGGCTCAGCGCGTGGCGAATTCGTTGCGGAGATCGCGCTCGCATTCGTCGATGTCGCCGCGTTCGAGGGTGGCGTAGGGCTGGAACTGGGGCAGGCTGGTGGCCAATTGTTGCTGCGATTCCAGCACCTGCGGCAAGCGCTGGCAGATCTGCCGGACCAGCGGTTCGACATGCTGCTTCACTGATGCTTCCACGCGGCGTTCGAGGCTGCCGCTGAGGCCGCCGACGATGAGGCTGAACAATGAGACATCGGTCGCGTCGAGGGCGGCCATGGCGGCGAGCTCGCCTCCATCGATGCCGACTCTGGCCAGTTCGATGACCTGTCCGCGATAGTCGAGCAGCTGCTGGCGTTGCTGCGGGTTGATCGCTACTGCCTTGCCATCGACGAGAAAATCGCCCTTCGGAGTGATCTGCGCCGCCGGCAGGGAATCCTTGCCGGCGGATTTCCTCTTTCCGTCTTTGCCGAAATGCAGGCCTTGGTCGAGGGACAGGTTGTCGCTGCCCAGTTCGGCGCGTGCCTTGGCCATTTCGGTGCGGACTTCCTGGCGGGCATCGGCCATTTCGCGTTTGATTTCCGAGCGGGTCTCCGATGGTGCGGATCCGGCGGCTTGCGCACCCAGCGGCAGCAAGAGGGCGAGGAGGGCTATGGCAACGGGCTTGCTTGCGTTCATGGCGCGATCTCTATCGGGTTGTGAGGAGTGACGATCAGTCGGCCAGTTCGCGCCAGCGACGCAGGTAGATGGAGATCGCGATGAAGGCTATGCCGATGGCTGCGCCGATCCACAAATCCGGTGTGCCCAGCACGTCCAGGTTGCTGACGTTCATCAGGCGCATCAGGTCGGCCGGCCCCTGGATGTCGCTGTTTCCGGCATTCTGCATGTTCGCTTCGAATGCACTACTGGCAGGGAACCAGGCGCCGGGTACGACGCTCAACAAGCCGCGATAGACCAGGGTGTACCAGACCGCGCCGTAATTGATACCCACGCCGGGCAGGACGCCTGCCATGCTCACCATCACGCAGGCCAGTATCGGCAGCAGCACTGCCCACAGGAACGGCTTGCTGCGTGCCCAGGCCGAGCACAACATCAGCCAGCCGACCGCAGGCAGCGCCCAGAGCAGATAGACCGGAATCATGGTCAGCTGGTTGCCGATCACACTGAAGGGATGGGCATGGGTGAAGACGGCCGATGCATTCGGCACGCCGGCAGCGGCCAGGCTGGCGCCAGCGATGATCCAGAGCACCACGCCGATCAGCACGCCGGCGACGATGGACACGATGGGTGCCAGCAGCAATGCCCAGGTCGCCTTCGACAGCACGATCTGCAGGTCGGACGCCGGCAATGATTTCCAGAACAGCACGCTGCGATCGCGACGATCGTCGTACAGGCATCCCAGCGCGTAGAAAAACACCACGAACGCAAGCACCAGGATGGTCAGGCTGATGCCGATCAATAACGCGGTATCTCCAATGCCGCCGATCTGGCGTGCGTGTTCGGCCATGTCGCCGCCGATGTTGAACTGCATTCCCTCGCCGTGGCGTTTGACCTGAATCAGGCCGATCACCGCCATCACCGCCGTGAGGAAGCTGACGATGGTGCCGGTGATCAGCGGCGCCCACAGGAAACCACCGCGGTTCTCCCAGAATTCGCGCTTCAGCAGCCACTTGAAGGTATTGGTCTTGTGGTTGTGGGTGGTGACGGCGTTCATGCGTAGGTTCCTTTCATGATGGCCACGAACAGGTCGGCCAGGCCGGGGTTGCGGGTTTCGCCCAGGGTCGCCAGCTGGCTCCTGGGTACGCCGTCGAACAGCATCACGGTCTTGCCGAAGGGCAGGGCGCGTTCGTCGATCGGCTTGAGCGCGCGGGCCGCGTCGGTGTTGTCGGCCGACGCAAGCACTTCGGTATAGCGGTCCGCCACTTCATCCATGGCCGCGGTCAGCACGATCCTGCCGTCGCGGATGAACATCACGTCGGTGAGGATGTTCTCGATCTCCTCGACCTGGTGGGTGGTGATGATGATGGTCTTCTGTTCGTCGAAGTAATCCTCCAGCAGGCGCTGGTAGAACTGCTTGCGGTAGAGGATGTCCAGGCCCAGGGTCGGCTCGTCCAGCACCAGCAGCCTGGCGTCGATGGCCATCACCAGCGCCAGGTGCAGCTGCACGATCATGCCCTTGGACATTTCGCGCACGCGCAGGTTGGGGTTGAGCTGGGTGTTGGCGATGAAGCGTTCGCACTTGGCCCGGTCGAAGCGCGGATGGATGCCGTCGACGAAATCGATGGCTTCCTTGACCTTGATCCAGCGCGGCAGCACCGCCACGTCGGCGATGAAGCAGACCTCGTTCATCAACTCGTCGCGCTGCTTGCGCGGGTCCATACCGAGGACCTTGAGGTCGCCGTCGAAGGGAATCAGCCCCAGGATCGCCTTCAGCGCGGTGGTCTTGCCGGCGCCGTTGGGACCGATCAGGCCGATGATCCTGCCGGCCTCGATCTCGAAGCTGGTGTCGTTGAGGGCCAGCTTGTTGCGGTAGGCCTTGCGCAGGTTGCGCGCCGAGACCACGTTGTTTGCGACGGCATTCACTTTGCACCCCCTTGGCGCAGCAGTTCTTCGGCGGAAAGTCCCAGGCGCTGGATGCGTTCGGCGACGGCCGGCCATTCATCGTGCAGGAAGCGCTCGCGCTCGCTGGTGAGCAATTTCTTTGCGGCTTCGTCGGTCACAAACATCCCCAGTCCTCTGCGTTTTTCGACGAGTGCCTCGTCCGCCAGTTCCTGGTAGGCGCGCGAGACGGTGATCGGGTTCAGCTGGTACTCGGCCGCCACCTGGCGGACCGAGGGCAGCGCGTCGCCCGGCTTGAGTACGCCGTCCAGCATCATCGCGATCACGCGATCCTTCAGCTGGCGGTAGATGGGAGCGCCATCGCTCCACTGGATCGAGGTCAGGGTCATCATGATTCAGCTCCCCGGACGCAGTGATTGGGCGAAGGAAAAATAGGGCATGGAAAGCGGGGCGCGGTTGCGGCGATGCTTGGGTTCCCTCGGCGCCACCGCTTCCTCGGTGGCCTGGAGGGCACCGGTTTCGATGGTCTCGACCAGCAGGCCGTCATCGACGGCGTCGGGCAGGCGAGTCGCCTGCCCGAACGCCATCAAGCCGACGACCAGCAAGGCGCTGCTGATGAAAAGGCCTGACAGTGTGGTGAACAGTTTGTGGTTCATGGGATCCCCCGCTGCGCTGGGTAGGTGGTGTTGTATTGAACTATAACACCAAAGCAGAGGCAGTCAAGTAGGCAAACCAGTTTTGTTACCCAACTAACGGCATATGCCGGGGCTACCCGCACGAAACGTTCATTATTGAAATCAAGTCATTGATTTTATTTGAATTTATAGAAAATCCATGGCGCGGACATGGCCGATTTCACGGATTGACGATGGTAAAGCGGTTGGATGGGGCGTGAGAGCGAGACTCGAATAGAAGAAACCTGTGGCAGCAGGCAATCCTGGTGGTCATCTCGCCACCCGCACACTTGCACGCCGCGATACCGCTGCTGCGAAAGCATTCGCACGGAATTCGATCGTGCCGGCGGAGCGCCTCGAATCATTGCTTATGAATAAAGCAGGACTCCAGCGGACAACCGTGGATTAAGGAGTGCCCCACGCTGATTGGTGGGGTCTGGTTTCGTGCGTTCGTGGAGCCTTTGTCAATGCTGCGGTTACCGCGCTGCCTGATGCAGGTCCGGCGAAGACGGCCGGCGAAGCAGGCCCGACGCCGCAGCACCGGTAGCGGGGCGAACACGAACCGAAGGCCGCGACCCCAGTCAGGCGACTGCAGGCGTCCGCCTTGCCGTGCGTGCGACAATATCCGGGTTGCGCCGTTTTACCGGCGCTGTTTTTTCTTATCCGAGGAATTGGTGATGAAGCGGACGATGCGCGGCGTAGCCGCATTGGTGGCGGCGACCTTGGCGATGATGGGGGGCAATCTTGCGGCGCAGACGCTGGAGAAGGGAGACAAGACAGTGCTGACGACGGAGAAGGAAAAAGTCAGCTATGCGATCGGCATGGACGTGGGCAAGTCGTTCGAGCCGGTGGCCGAGTTCGTCGACCTGGGCGTGTTCGAGCGCGCGGTGAAGAATGCTTTCGACGGCGGCAAGCCGCTGCAGTCCGAAGAGGAAGCCAAGGCGACCGACCAGGCGTTGCGCTTGAGCATCGCCGCCAGGCAAGGCCAGGCCGTGCCCGGTATGCCGCCGGGCTCGCAGCCGCCGGCCGTGGCCAAGGACAAGGTCGGCATGATGCTGGGCGATCGCGCGGTGGGGCCGTCGCTGGCGCCATTGAAGGACGAGATCGATCTGGCCGTTTTCATGCAGGCCTTGCGTACTTCCTTTGCAAAGGGACAGTCGTTGCTGAGCGAGCAGGATGCGATGGCCACGATGCAGGCCTACATGACCAGGAAGCAGGGCGAAGCGGCTGGGAAGAACCGCGCCGAGGGCGCAGCGTTCCTCAGTGCCAACAAGTCGCAGAAAGGCGTGATCACCACGCCTTCGGGCTTGCAGTACATGGTGCTGCGCCAGGGCAACGGCGCGCGCCCTACGCCGGCCAGCCGGGTTCGCGTCAACTATGAAGGCAAGCTGCTCAATGGCACGGTGTTCGACAGTTCCTACCAGCGCGGCGAACCGGCCGAGTTCGGCCTGAACCAGGTGATCCCGGGCTGGTCCGAAGGCGTCTCCCTGATGCCGGTAGGCGCCAAGTATCGCTTCTGGATTCCGTCCAGCCTGGGCTATGGCCCTGCCGGCACCCAGGGCATCGGCCCGGATTCCACGCTCACCTTCGACGTGGAGTTGATGGGCATCCTCCAGTAATCCTTTCAAGTTCTCAGGGAAGCAAACAATGCGGGTAGCGATTTTCGGAACCGGCTACGTCGGCCTGGTCACAGGCACATGCCTGGCGGAAGTGGGCCACGACGTGGTCTGCGTGGACATTGATGCGGCCAAGGTCGAGGGCCTCAAGCAGGGCGTGATCCCGATCTATGAGCCGGGCCTCGAGCCCATGGTCAAGCACAACCATGCCTCGGGCCGCCTCGATTTCACTACCGATGCCGCGCAGGCGATCGCGCATGGAGAAGTGGTGTTCATCGCCGTGGGCACGCCGCCCGACGAAGACGGCAGCGCCGACCTGCAATACGTGCTGACGGTGGCCAGGACCATCGGCCGCCACATCACCCGGCCTACCGTGGTCGTGGACAAGTCCACCGTGCCGGTGGGCACCGCCGACAAGGTCCACGCCGCGATCGCCGCCGAACTCCAGGCGCGCGGGATGGAAGTGCCGTTCGATGTGGTTTCCAACCCCGAGTTCCTGAAGGAGGGCGACGCGGTCAACGATTGCATGCGCCCGGACCGCATCGTGATCGGCGCCGACAGCGCTCCGGTCGTCGAACGGATGAAGCGGCTGTACGCGCCGTTCAACCGCAACCATGACCGCATGGTGGTGATGGATGTGCGTTCGGCCGAACTGACCAAGTACGCGGCCAATGCGATGCTGGCGACCAAGATCAGCTTCATGAACGAGATCGCCAACATCGCCGAGCGCGTCGGCGCCGACATCGAACATGTCCGCCACGGCATCGGTTCCGACCCGCGCATCGGCTGGCACTTCATCTATCCCGGCGCCGGCTACGGCGGTTCCTGCTTTCCCAAGGACGTGCAGGCGCTGGCCCACACCGCGCAGCAGCACGGTTACGATGCGCGCCTGCTCAATGCGGTCGAGGAGGTCAACGAGTCGCAGAAGGGCCATCTGTTCGAGCTGATCCAGCGCCATTACGACCGTGGCGAGGACGAAGGCGTGCGCGGCAAGACCTTCGCGGTATGGGGTCTGTCGTTCAAGCCCAATACCGACGATATGCGCGCGGCCTCCAGTCGGACCCTGCTGGCGCAGTTGTGGGAAGCAGGCGCCAGGGTGCGTGCCTACGATCCCGAAGCCTCGCATGAAGCGAAGCGCATCTTCGGCGAACGCGATGACCTGCTGCTCTGCGATTCTGCGTCCGCGGCGCTGGAAGGCGCGGACGCGCTGGTCGTGGTGACCGAATGGAAGCAGTTCCGCAGCCCCGATTTCGCCCGTCTCAAGACTACCCTGGCCGATGCGGTCGTGTTCGACGGCCGCAACCTCTACGAGCCGGTCGAAGTCGAAGCGGCGGGCCTGGCGTACTACGGCATCGGCCGCGGGAGATCGTTGCGTGCCGAATGATCCGAATCCGCTGGACCAGGCGCTGGAGCAGCGCCTGGTCGAACTGGAGACGCGGCTGGCATTCCAGGAGCATGCCCTGGGCGAGTTGAGCGAGGCGCTGGCCGACGCACGCGCCGAAGGCAACCGCACTTCCGAACTGATGCGCAACATGCTGTCCGACCTGCGCAAGGTCCGCACCGAGTTGTACGCCGATGCCGCGGACGAACCGCCGCCGCCGCATTATTGATACGCTGCCACCGCCCGGTCGCCACGCATCGGGCAAGCGCATCCATTCCCGCACACGATCATGACCGATTCCCTACGCGACCAACTCCTGGGGCTTGGCTTCAAGCCCGCCCCCAAGCCCGAGCGCAAACCCGAACGCAGGCCGGAGCGCCGACCCGATCCGAACCACGCAGGCAAACAGGCAGGAAAACCAGCCGGAAAGCCGGCTGCAAGGCCGGCAGGCGGCAAGCCGAATCCCGGGTCGCGTCCGCCGCAGTCCAGGCCCGCACGCTCACGCGAGGAAATGGACCTGGCCAAGGCCTATGCGATCCGCGCGCAGAAGGAAAAGGACGAGCGCATCGAAGCCGAGCGCCTGAAGCAGGAAGAGGCGCGCGTGCGTCGCGAAGCCAAGGCGCGGGTCGAGGAATTGCTGAAAGGACAATCGCTGAACGATGCGAATGCGGAGATCGCCCGGCATTTCCCTTACGGCGGCAAGATCAAGCGCATCCACGTCAATGCGGAACAGTTGAAGGCGCTCAATGCCGGTGAGTTGGGCGTGGTCCAGCAGAACGGGCGTTACCTGCTGGTGACCGCCGCGTTGCTGGCCGAGGCGGAAAGCATCTTCCCTGCATGCGTTGCGTTGAAGGTCAATCCGGACGCACCTGCTGAAGACGACCCCTACGCCGATCCGCAATACCAGGTGCCCGACGACTTGGTCTGGTAAGCGATAGCGCGCGCGTAGGAGCGACGTAAGTCGCGAATGAAAAAAGCGTGCACGACCATTCGCGACTTACGTCGCTCCTACGCCCGGTCGACGCCTGAGCAGCCAATACCAGGCGATCGCGAACGCGGCCAGGGCGATGAAACCGGAGGCCACGAACGCAGCCTGGCCGCCGATGCGCCAGAGCTGGCCCGCGAGCAGGGCACCGATCACCCCACCGACGCCCGAGGAAAGGCCATAGAACACCCCTTGGCCGTGACCGTTGTGGCGGCCAGGGAAGTACTCGGCCAGCAGCAGCATGGCCGCGGCGAAGAACGCGGCGAAGCTGAAGGCGTGGGTGGTTTGCGCCAGCACCATCACCGGCAGTGAATCCGGCCATGCGGCCGTCACCCACCAGCGCACCGTCGTGATGCCCAGCGAGAACACCAGCAGCCGCCGTGCGCCCCAGCGGCGGAAGATGCGTTGCGACAGGAACAGCAGGCCGATCTCCACCAGCACGCCGATGCTCCACAATAACCCCTGCACGCTGGGCGTATAGCCATGCTCGCCCAGGTAGATCGAGAAGAAGGTGTAGTAGGGGCCGAACGACACCTGCACCAGGAACGCCGCAATGAAGAACGCGCGTGTTTCAGGACGACGGAGACGCTGGCGAAAGCCGGTCTCGTCGCCATGCATGGCCATGGCCGGTGGCGCCGCATAGCCGTTGCAATAGGACGACACCAGCAAGCCGGCGAACAACGGCAGCATCAGCCAGGGCAGCATCGTCGCGCCCAGGCGGTCGATCAATACGCCGAACAGGGCGACCACGACGATGAAACCGATCGAGCCCCAGACCCTGATCAGACCGTAACGGTCGCTGCGGCCGTGCAGGTGCGATTGGGTGATCGATTCGAACTGCGGCATCACCGCGTTGTAGAAGAAGCAGAACGCGCACATCACGGCAAACAGCCCTGCGAACTTCCATGGCAGCAGGAAACCGGTAAAGCTGGCCAGGGTCAGCCAGCAACCGACATGCAGCCAGCGGATCGGCCGGGGCGAACGTGCCGCCAGCATGGTCCAGGTGCTCGGCGCGAGGACGCGCGTGGCGTACCACAGGCTCATCAGCACGCTGATCGCCGCCACGCCCATGCCTTGCGACTGCAGGTAGAGGCTCCAATACGGAGTGAACGCGCCCAGTGCGGCGTAGTAGGCGAAGTAGAACCCCGCCAGTCGCAGCATCGGCACCGGCGTAACGATGGAGGACGGAGGGTTCATGTATTCAGAACAGATCTTCGACCGGCGTGTTGAGCAGCTCCCCGGCGCCGTGGGCGAAACGGCGCAGGCTGGAGATGCCGAGATCGCGGATCAACGAGTGGGTTGCATGCGGCAGCACCGAGTCGTAGATGTCCTGCGGGGCGATGTTCTTGCCGTGCACGCCGGGGATGAATTCCACGCCGGCGGCCGCGTAGCAATACTGGACCATGGCCGAACAGTACAACGCGCCTTCCTTGGCCAGCAGGTTGTCGCGCTTGCGCAGGCGGGTGCTGTGCATGGCGAACAGGGTGCCGACCAGTTCGCTGAGCGAATAGCTGGACAGTCCCGACAGCAGGTCCAGGCCGGCGACCTGCACCTGTCGCGTCCGTTCGGCGTCGAGGCCGAAATCCAGGATCGCCAGGTTGGGGAACAGATCGTCGTCGAAGTAACGGTCGGCGCGGTTTTCCTGTACGCCCAGGCGGATCTGCCGGTAACGCAGGTCCAGGTCGGATTCCAGTACCCACCAATGCCCGTCGATGCGCTGCCCGCTGAAGAGGAAAGCGTGCGACCAAAGACTGCGATGTCCATCGCCGGTCAGCGGCGCCTGCGCCTTGCGGATGGCTTTGTTGATCCAGTCGCGTCCGCCGCATAAACCGATCCGGCCGGGCGCGGCATGCTTACGGATGAAGGCGGCGTTGGCGGAGGTCGCAGGATCGGCGATGACTTCCATGTGCGGTAGTTCCCAGGAACTGGTGCGTATTATCCCGGATCGTAATCGGGATTGGAGGCGAGCCGCGCCGCGATGTGAGCGGGCGCCGGGACGACGGGCGCGCTGCAGCGCGCCCAGGTGCATCCGTGCAGACGGTGAGTCATTCGGGATCGTAGTCCAGGTTGGAAGCCAACCATCTTTCCGCCTGCCCCAGGTCGACGCCCTTGCGTTTGGCGTAATCCGCGGCTTGTTCCTTGGAGACCCGGCCGACCACGAAATACTGGCTGCGCGGGTGGCTGAAGTAGTAGCCGGAGACCGCCGCGGTCGGCAGCATGGCGAAGCTTTCGGTCAGGGTCATGCCGGCGTTGGCGGTTGCGTCCAGCATGTCGAACAGCTTGCGCTTCTCGCTATGTTCCGGACACGCTGGATACCCCGGGGCGGGGCGGATACCGACATACTTTTCCGCGATCAGGTCCTCGTTGCCCAGCGTTTCGTCGGGCTGGTAGCCCCAGAACTCCTTGCGCACGCGCCGGTGCAGGTGCTCGGCCAACGCTTCGGCCAGGCGGTCGGCGAGCGCCTTGAGCAGGATCGAGTTGTAGTCGTCATGGTCGGCGAGGAAGCGTGCGAGATGCGGCTCGATGCCGAGGCCGGCGGTGACCGCGAACGCGCCGATCCAGTCCTGCTTGCCCGATTCCTTCGGTGCGATGAAATCGGCAAGGCAGAAGTCGGGGCGCTCGACCGGTTTGTCGACCTGCTGGCGCAAGAAGTGCAAAGTTTGGGTAGGAGCGACGTCAGTCGCGACCGACGTCGCTCCTGCGGTATCGACCAGCACGTCGTCGCCGACGCTGTTCGCCGGCCACAGTCCGAACACGGCCTTGGCGGTCAACCACTTCTCGTTGACGATCTTCTCCAGCATCGCCCGCGCGTCGCGATACAGCTCGCTGGCGGTCTTGCCGACGACCTCGTCGGTGAGGATGGCCGGGAACTTCCCCGCCAGTTCCCACGCCTGGAAGAACGGCGTCCAGTCGATGATCTCGACCAGGTCCTGCAGTGGATAGTCGTCGAAGACGCTGATCCCCGGTTTGATCGGCGTTGGCGGCGTGTAGTTGTCCCAGTCGCCGTCGAATTTCTGTCCGCGCGCCTTTTCCAGCGAGACCAGCCGCTTGGCGTCGCCGCGGTTGCGGTGGCGCTCGCGGATCTCGGCATAGTCGGCCTCGTTGGCGGCGACGAAGCTGGTGCGCAGGTCCCGGGAAATCAGCGACTGGGCCACGCCGACCGCGCGCGAGGCGTCCTTCACCCAGATCGTCGGCGATTTGTAGAACGGGTCGATCTTCAGCGCGGTGTGCGCGCGCGAGGTGGTGGCGCCGCCGATCATCAGCGGAATGGTGAAGCCTTGCCGCTGCATTTCGCGGGCGACATGGCCCATTTCTTCCAGCGAGGGCGTGATCAGCCCGGAAACGCCGATGATGTCCGCCTTCTCGGCGATCGCCGCATCGAGGATCTTCTGCGCCGGGACCATCACTCCCAGGTCGACCACGTCGAAGTTGTTGCAGGCCAGGACCACGCCGACGATGTTCTTGCCGATGTCGTGGACGTCGCCCTTGACCGTGGCCATCACGATCTTGCCGTTGGACTTGCCGGCATCGCCGGTCACCAGCTTCTCGGCTTCGATGAAAGGCAACAGGTAGGCTACCGCCTTCTTCATCACCCGCGCCGACTTGACCACCTGCGGCAGGAACATCTTGCCGGCGCCGAACAGGTCGCCGACCACGTTCATGCCATCCATCAGCGGGCCTTCGATCACGTCCAGGCCACGCGTGGACAACTGGCGCGCTTCCTCGGTGTCGCCTTCGACGTATTGGTCGATACCATGGACCAGGGCATGACTGAGCCGCGCCTGCACCGGCTTTTCGCGCCAGGCCAGGTCCTCGGCCTGCGACTGGCCCTTCTTGCCCTTGTAGCGGTCGGCCAGCGTGAGCAGACGTTCGGTCGCATCCGCGCGGCGGTTGAGGATCACGTCCTCGACGTGCTCGCGCAATTCGGGATCCAGATCGTCGTAGATCGGCATGGCGCCGGCGTTGACGATGCCCATATCCATGCCGGCCTTGATCGCGTGGTACAGGAAGACCGAGTGGATCGCCTGGCGCACGACCTCGTTGCCGCGGAACGAGAACGACACGTTGGAGACGCCGCCGGAGATATGGCAATGCGGCAGCGTCTTGCGGATGATCCGCGTGGCTTCGATGAAATCGACCGCGTAGTTGTTGTGCTCCTCCATGCCGGTGGCGATGGCGAAGATGTTGGGGTCGAAGATGATGTCCTCGGGCGGGAATCCGACTTCCTCGGTGAGGATCTTGTAGGCGCGGGTGCAGATCGCGACCTTGCGCTCGCAGGTGTCGGCCTGACCCACCTCGTCGAAGGCCATGACCACGGCGGCCGCGCCGTAGCGCAGTACCTTGCGGGCCTGTTCGATGAAGGCTTCCTCGCCTTCCTTCATCGAGATCGAATTGACCACGCTCTTGCCCTGCAGGCATTTCAGGCCGGCCTCGATGACGCTCCACTTGGAAGAATCGACCATCACCGGGATGCGGGCGATGTCGGGTTCGGACATGATCAGGTTGAGGAAGCGGACCATCGCCTTTTCGGAATCGATCAGGCCTTCGTCCATGTTCACGTCGAGGATCTGCGCGCCGTTGGCGACCTGCTGGCGCGCCACTTCGACCGCTTCCTCGTAACGGTCTTCCTTGATCAGCTTCTTGAACTGGGCGCTGCCGGTGACGTTGGTGCGCTCGCCGATGTTGATGAACAGCAGGTCGGGAGTGATGACCAGCGGTTCCAGGCCGGAAAGACGGGTATATCGGGTCATGCGCTTGCGCCTATTCTCATTTCTGTCTATCGGGAAAGCGGTTTTTGACGCGGATCAAATCGGATAAACACGGATAAGAAACAAACCATATAAAAGCCCTTATCCGCTTTCATCCGATTTGATCCGTGTCTAAAAAAAGACTCAAGCCGCCTGCGCATGACGTGCGAGTGTTCGCGGAGCGATTCCCTCGACCGCTTCGGCGATCGCCTTGATGTGCGCGGGCGTGGTGCCGCAGCAACCGCCGACCAGGTTGAGCAGGCCGGACTGCGCGAATTCCTTCAGGGTCGCGGCCATTTCCTCGGGAGTCTCGTCGTATTCGCCGAAAGCATTGGGCAGGCCGGCGTTCGGGTGCGCGCTGATATAGCTGTCGGCGATGTTGGCGAGCGTTTCCACGTGCTCGCGCAGGTCCTTCGCGCCCAGCGCGCAATTCAGTCCGATCGACAACGGCCTGCCGTGCGAGACCGAAGCGTAGAAAGCTTCCGCGGTCTGCCCGGACAGAGTGCGCCCGGAAGCGTCGGTGATGGTGCCGGAGATCATCACCGGCAAGCGTCCGCCGCGCGCGTCGAACACTTCCTCGATCGCATACAGCGCGGCCTTGGCATTGAGGGTGTCGAAGATGGTTTCGACCATGAGCGTGTCGGCGCCGCCATCGATCAGCCCTTCGATGGCTTCGCGATAAGTGCCGCGCAGTTCGTCGAAACTGGTGTTGCGGGAGCCGGGATCGTTCACGTCCGGGCTGATCGAGGCGGTACGGCTGGTGGGGCCGAGCACGCCGATCACGAAACGCGGTTTGTCCGGCGTCCGGGCTTCCACGGCATCGCAGCAGGCGCGGGCGACGCGTGCGCCTTCTTTGTTCAATTCATAGACCAGATGCTGCAGGTGGTAATCGGCCTGGCTGACCGAGGTGGCGTTGAAGGTATTGGTCTCGACCAGGTCGGCGCCGGCTTCCAGGTATCCGGTATGCACGCCGGCGATCACTTCCGGCTTGCTCAGCAGCAGCAGGTCGTTGTTGCCCTTCAAGTCGTGGCCGCACTGTCCGTCGTGCGAGTGCTTTTCAGGAGCGTGCACGCTGTCGTAGCCGTCGACGAAACGTTCGCCGCGATAGTCCGCCTCCTCCAGCCGGTGGCGCTGGATCATCGTGCCCATGGCGCCGTCGATGATCAGGATGCGTTCGGAAAGCGCCTTCTGCAGCGCCTGCACGCGTGCGGGATTCAACCAGGGCAGTCGATTCATGGTTTTACTCCAATGAGCGAGATCACTTCGAAATGCGGGGGGCGGCGTTCGCGGGTGACGGTGCCCAGGTTGGAAACCTGCAGCCCGGCTTTCTCTGCGAACTTGCGCAGTTCCCTGTCGCTGAAACCCAGGTTGAGGTGGCCGTAGGCCTGCACCGCCGCCTCGTGTTCGTGCCTGGCCAGGCTGCTCAGCAACAGGCGCCCGCCGCGACGCATGACCCGCGCGGCTTCGGCGACGGCCTGGGCGGGCTTGGACGAATAGGTGAGCGCATGCATCAGCACGACCAGGTCGAAGCTGTTGTCCTTGAAGGGCAGGGCATGCATGTCGCCCTCGCGCACTTCCACGTTGGGGAAGCGGCGCAGACGCTCGCCGGCCGCCGCGACCACGCGCGCGCTGGTATCCACGCAGACATAGCGCTTGGCGTGCGGCGACAGCAGTTCGGCCAGCACGCCGTCGCCGGAGGCGATGTCGAGCACGTCGCCGGTTTCCAGCAAGGGCAGCGCGGTGCGCGCCATCGCCTCCCAGGTGCGCCCGGGGGAATAGTGGCGTTCCATGTCGCCGGCGACGGTGTCGGCCCAGTTCTGCTCGGTGGCACGCAAGGCCAGCACCGAAGGCACGCGCTCGGCGTCCTGGCGCAGCAGCGGATCGTCGCTGCCTTCGCGCAGGCTGCGCCAGAGCTCGCGCTGGGTCGCATCCAGGTTGCCCTCGTCGAAACGGTAGTAGGCCGAAACCCCGGCGCGACGGTCGCGGACCAGACCGGCCTCCTTGAGCTTGGCCAGGTGGGTGGACACGCGCGGTTGGGCCAACTGGGTGATGGCCGAGAGTTCGGCCACGGTCAGTTCCTCGCCGGCCAGCAGCACCAGCAGGCGCACGCGAGTGGCGTCGGCGAACACCTTGAGCCGGGTCGACCAGGCTTCCAGATCCATAATATCTTCCTATCGCGATATAAAGATATTGTCCGCCCGCGTCGGCCATGGGTCAAGCCGCGTACGCCCGCGCATGGTGCATCGGTACAATGGGCCGATCAGAACTAATGCAAGGGGTTGCCCGTGGATTTCGGATTCACCGAAGAACAGTTGATGCTCCAGGACGTGGCGCGGCGCATCGCCCAGGAGAAGATCGCGCCCAGCGCCGAGCACTTCGACCGGGTCGGCGAGTTCCCGCTGGAGAACATCCGCCTGCTGGGCGAGAACGGCCTGATGGGCATAGAGGTCCCCACCGAATATGGTGGATCCGGCATGGACCCGATCGCCTACGTGCTGGCCATGGTCGAGATCGCCGCCGGCGATGCGGCCCATTCCACGATCATGTCGGTCAACAATTCGCTGTTCTGCAACGGCATCCTGTTGAACGGTACCGAAGCGCAGAAACAGAAGTATGTGCGCGCGATCGCCGAAGGACGCGAGATCGGCGCCTTCGCCCTGACCGAACCGCAATCGGGTTCCGACGCCACGGCGATGAAGTGCCGCGCCAGCAAGCAGGCCGACGGCAGCTTCGTGATCAACGGCAAGAAGAGCTGGATCACTTCAGGTCCCGTGGCCAAATACATCGTGCTGTTCGCGATGAGCGAGCCGGACAAGGGTGCGCGAGGCGTCACCGCCTTCCTGGTCGACACCGCCAAGCCCGGCTTCCACCGCGGCAAGACCGAGCCGAAACTGGGCATCCGCGCTTCGGCCACCTGCGAGATCGAATTCCAGGATTACGTGGTCGCCGCCGAAGACGTGCTGGGTGCGGAGGGCGAAGGCTTCAAGATCGCCATGGGCGTGCTGGATGCGGGCCGCATCGGCATCGCTTCGCAGGCCGTAGGCCTGGCCCGTGCGGCCTATGAAGCGACGCTGGCCTATGTGAAGGAACGCAAGGCCTTCGGCGCGGCCATCGGCACCTTCCAGATGACCCAGGCCAAGATCGCCGACATGAAGTGCAAGCTCGACGCGGCCCTGCTGCTGACCCTGCGCGCGGCGTGGGTGAAAGGCCAGGGCAAGCGTTTCAGCAACGAGGCGGCGATGGCCAAGCTCACCGCGTCCGAAGCGGCGATGTGGATCACCCACCAGGCGGTGCAGATCCACGGCGGCATGGGCTATTCCAAGGAAATGCCGCTGGAACGCTACTTCCGCGACGCCAAGATCACCGAGATCTACGAAGGCACCAGCGAGATCCAGCGCCTGGTCATCGCACGCAACGAGACCGGGCTGCGCTGAGCCGCCTGTGTACCTGACGGGCGCCCCTGTCCCAGGGTGGCGCCCGTTTCCTTTCTGCTGGATTGCCGGAGTGGGCGCCCGGTCACGGCGCTGACGGCGCGTACCTATCTTTAGTAATGGGACGGGCTGGCGTCGGGTCCGCTAGAGTCTTTCGATGCGGGAGTCTGTCTCCCGTATCCCAACAGGAGAACCCGATGCGTAAAACCCTGCTTGTCTGTGCCCTCGCGCTGGCCTTGACCGCCTGCGACCGTGCCGCTTCGCCCGAAGCCGGTGCGGCTTCAACCCCCGCCGCCACGGTCTCGCAGGCCGACATCAAGGCCGAGACCGGACGCCTCAACCAGTGGTTCGAGAAGAAATACGAGGAGCAGCTGCAGTTCAGCCCGCTGCAACTGACTTTCCAGGGCCGCAAGGATCTGTACGACCAACTCGACGACCTGTCGGAAAAAGCCGCGCTGGACCAGGTGGCCTGGCAGAAGGCCAGCGTCGAGGAAATGGAGAAGACCTTCGATTACGCCAAGCTCGGCGACGAAGGCAAGTTCTCCTACGACCTGTGGAAGCTGCAGTACGAAAACGCGCGCGATGGCGTTCCGTTCCTGGCCGATGGCTATGCCTTCGATCAGATGAACGGCGCGCAGAGCCTCCTGCCGACCGTGCTGATCAGTTTCCACAAGGTGGACGAAGAATCGGATTACACGGCTTATATCGCACGCCTGAAGGCCAGCGCCCGCGCGTTCGACCAGTTGCTGGAACGCGCCCGCAAATCGGCCGGGCAGGGCATCCGGCCGCCGAAGTTCGCCTACGAAGGCGTCATCGATCAGTCGCGCAAGGTCATTGCCGGCGCTCCCTTCTCGTCGGGCAAGGATTCGGCGATCTGGGCCGATGCGCAGGCCAAGGCCGATGCGCTGGTGAAGAACGGCAAGATCGATGCCGCGCGCGCGGCCGCTTTGAAGGAAGAGGCGCGCAAGGCGCTGCTGGAGCAGTTCAAGCCCGCCTACGAACGCATCATCGCCTGGTGCGAGGAAGACCTGCCAAAGGCCGCGGTGAACGCCACCGGCGTGGGCAGCACCCATCCCAACGGCAAGGCGTACTACGAGTACCAGCTGCGCCAGATGACCACCACCGACATGACCGCCGAGGAAATCCACGCGCTGGGCCTGAAGGAAGTGGAGCGGATCAAGGGCGAGATGACCGCATTGAAGGACAAGGTGGGCTTCAAGGGCGACCTGGACGCCTTCTTCGCTTTCATCGACAGCGATCCGCAGTTCAACTTCCCCGACACGGATGCGGGCCGCAAGGCCTACCTCGACGCGGCGACGAAGGACATCGCCAACATCAAGAAAGAGCTGCCCAACTACTTCGGCCTGCTGCCGAAGGCGGACCTGGAAGTGAAGCGCGTGGAAGCGTTCCGCGAACAGGACGGCGCGGCACAGCATTACTTCCCCGGCACGCCCGACGGTTCGCGCCCGGGCGTGTATTACGTGCATTTATCCGACATGAAGTCGATGCCGAAGCCGGAGCTGGAGGTCATCGCCTACCACGAAGGCCTGCCCGGCCATCACATGCAGATCTCGATCGCGCAGGAACTGACCGGTGTGCCGAAGTTCCGCACCCAGGCCAACTTCACCGCGTATGCGGAAGGCTGGGGCCTGTATGCGGAATGGCTGGCCAAGGAGATGCCCAACACCTACCAGGACCCGTATTCGGAGTTCGGCCGGTTGAGTTCGGAAATGTGGCGCGCGATCCGCCTGGTGGTGGACACCGGCCTGCATGCCAAAGGCTGGACCGAGCAGCAGGCGGTGGAGTATTTCGATGCCAACAGCGCGGTGCCGCTGACCGCCATCAAGTCGGAAGTGCAGCGCTACCTGATCATGCCGGGCCAGGCCACGGCCTACAAAGTCGGCATGATCCGCATCCAGGAACTGCGCAGGAAAGCGGAGACGGAACTGGGCGACAGGTTCGACATCAAGGGCTTCCACGACGCCGTGCTGGGCGGCGGCGCACTGCCGCTGACCCTGCTGGAGCGTCGCGTGGACCAGTGGATCGCCAGCCGCAAGGCAGGTTAGTCCCGGCTATTGGCCTCCGCAACGGAAGGCCCGGGTTTCCGGGCCTTTCCCATGGGTTTCCCGTAGGAGCGCCCATGGGCGCGAGCTCTCCGTGATGCAGTCCCAAAAACCAAAAGCTCGCGCCCATGGACGCTCCTACGGCGGAGCCGATCTCTGCTTTTCTAATGGGGAAAGTCAGTCGGCCTTTCCGGCAGGCGCGAAACGGTCGCCGAAGAAATCGCCCTTGTTCCACTTCGGTCTTTCAGGAGCGTCGCCGATCAACGCGCCGATCCGTGCATTCAAGCGTGCAAGCCGCGCCGCGTCCTGGTACTGGATGGGCTGCGATGCGTCGTCGCAAGGCTGGTGGTAACAGTTGCGCAGGAACCTGTCCATGGCATCTTTCGGGCTCGCGCCGCCCGCGATTGCAGGTTCGACGCCGCCATCCAGATAGACCGCAGGCACACCGGCACGCACGAAGGCGTACTGGTCGCTGCGCACGAACACCACTTCTTCCGGGAACGGATCGGCCGACAAGCCGACGCCGATCTCCTTCGCCGCCGTATCCAGTGCGGTCTTCAGCGTCGAATGCTCCAGGCCGATCGGCACCACGTCCTTGCTCGGCGCCAGCAACACCGGCATGTCCATGTTGATGTTGGCCACAAGATCGGTCCTGGGCACGGTCGGATGCGAGGCGAACCATTCCGCGCCCAGCAAACCCTTTTCCTCGCCGGTCAGGGCGATGAACAACAGCGAGCGTTTCGGCTTGGCCGTGGTGGCGCTCAGTTGCCTTGCCGCTTCGAGCATGATCGAGACGCCCAGGGCATTGTCCATCGCGCCGTTGTAGATGCTGTCGCCGTTGACCGCGGCGCCCACGCCGATGTGATCCAGATGCGCGGTGTAGGCGATGAATTCGCGGCCAAGGACCGCGTCGCTGCCATCGAGCCGGGCGACCACGTTGCGCGATTCGGCGGGTTCGATCCGGGTGCTGCCAGCCAGGGTCAGCGTGCCCGGCAGGTCGAAGGGTTTCAGCTGTCCGGCCGTATTGGCCTTGAACAGCGTGTCCGCGGTCTGGGCGCTGCCGGCGAAGAGGCGGCTGGCCGCCGCCGCGCTGACCGAGGCGGTGGCCTTGAGCTGCGGGAAAGTATCGATGCCGCTGCCATCGGCGGCGCGCAGGCGCATCCCGGGCATGTTCCATTTCGCCGCCGCGTTGCTCCAGGGGCCGCGCTGCTCGTATTCCGGCGTGTTCACGAACACGGCACCGACCGCGCCGCGTTCGGCCAGCGTTCGCAGTTTCTGCGTGCCGGAGGAATAGAAGGCGCGGCGATCGTTGTCGAAGCGTACCGGCGCGCCCGGGAACAGCACCGCGATCTTGCCGCGCACGTCGACTCCGGCGAAATCGTCCTGGCCGAGGTCCGGCGCATGCACGCCCTGGCCGACGAACACCGCCGGCGCGGTCAGCGCATGGGTCGGCGCGTTGTAATTGAGGCCAGGCAGGAATTCCTCGCGGAACGCGAGCGATTGCTTCGTCCCATCGCGCTCGACGACCAGTTGCGCGCCTTGTTCCTGGCGCAGCGCCTTCAACAGCGGCACGCGCTGGAAGTAGGTGCCGTCGTCGCCGGCCGGCTTGAGGCCCAGTTCGGCATAGCGGCGAGCGACGTACCCGGCTGCGAGGTCGTAGCCGCGGGTGCCGGTATCGCGCCCTTCGAGCTTGTCGTCGGCAAGGTAGCGGACGTCGGCTTCGATGCGTTGCGCGGATGCGGAGTCCGCGGCACTGGCTGGTGTCGCGGCCGGGTCCGCGGCGGGTTCGGGTCTGCATGCCGCCAGGCAGGCGAGGGCGAGGATCAACGGAAGGTTCCGTGGCATCGGTCAGGCTCCATTGGAAGTGAGCGGACCCTAGCACGCGCGCCGCCCGGCACCGGAGTGCCGGAACTCATGGCGCCAGACCGCGACAAGCCCGGCGAGGAGACGCGTCCTCGCCGGGATCCGGCCTTCAGTGCGCGGGTTGTACCGTTTGCCCGGCAGCCGTGTCGCCGTCTTCCTGGCTGCGCTCGCGCCCCTGGTTATGGTCGCGCGCCAGGTACAGGTAGAAGGCCGGCAGCACGAACAGGGTGAAGGCGGTACCGATGGTCATGCCCGAGGCGATGACCACGCCCATCGAGAAGCGCGATGCCGCGCCCGGGCCGCTGGCGATCAACAACGGAATCATCGCGAACACCAGCGCGGCGGTGGTCATCAGCACCGGCCGCAAGCGGATGGCGGTGGCTTCCTCGATCGCTTCGCGCTTGCCCAGGCCCTGCTCCTGCTGCAGCTTGTTGGCGAACTCCACGATCAGGATGCCGTGCTTGGAGATCACGCCGACCAGCGTCACCAGTCCGACCTGGGTGTAGATGTTGATGCTCATTCCCGGGAAGGCTTCGATACCGGCGAACTGCAGGATCCCGGAGAGGATGCCCAGCACATTGAGCGCCAACAACGCTCCGCAGATCGCCATCGGCACGGTCAGCAGCATGATCAGCGCATCGCGGAAACTCTCGAACTGCGCCGACAGGACCAGGAAGATCACGATCAGCGCCAGCGCCAGGGTCAGCAGCATCGCCGAGCCTTCCTGCTTGAACTGGCGCGACTCGCCGGAGTAGTCGACGCTGTACCCCTGCGGCAGCACTTCCTTCGCCGCCTGATCGAGGATTTCCAGCGCCTGGCCCTTGGTCACGCCGGGACGCGGCGCGAAGGTGATCGAGACCGCGTTGAGCTGCTGGAAACGCTTGAGCGATTGCGGTTGCGCGGTTTCCTTCAGCGTGACCACGGTCGACAGCGGGATCAACTCGCCATCGCGCGTGCGGGTGTAATAGTTTTCCAGCGCGCTGGCGTTGAGGCGGTCGCTGCGTTGCACCTGCGGGATGACCAGGTAGGAACGGTTCTGCATCGCGAAGCGGTTGGTGTAACCGCCGGAAAGCATCGCCGACATGTCCGCCGCCAGCGTGCGCATGTCGATGCCCAGGCTCGCCGCCTTGTCGCGGTCGATCTGCACCTCGATGCGCGGTTTGTCGATCTTCAGGTCCTTGTCCAGGAAGATGAAACGCTTGCTGGCCATGGCCTTCTGCAGGATCGCATCGGCAAGTTCGCTCAACTGGCTCAGTTCGCCCACGCCGCCGATGATGAACTCGCCGCCGCCGTCGCCGCCCGCGCTGGGCAGCGAGGGCGGGACCAGGGCGAACACGTTCAAGCCGGTGACCTGGCTGATCTTCGGCTGCAGTTCCTGTTCGAGCACCGCCTTGGTCGACTTGTCGCGCTCGCTCCAGGGCTTGAGCACGAAGCCGGCCATCGCGCTGGGACTGGCGCCGCCGCCGCTGCCGCCGAAGCCGCCGTTGAACAGGAAGTAGTCCTGCACCTCGGGCACGCCCTTGGCGATTTCGGTGATTTCCTCGGTGTAGCGCTCGACGTAGTCCAGGGTGGCGGTGGGATCCGCCTGGCCGATGGAGAAGATGAATCCCTCGTCTTCCAGCGGTGCCGGCTCCTTGGGCGCGCCCATGTACAGGAAAGCGCAGGAAACCAGCGCGATCAGGCCGAACGCCGCGACTACCGCCTTGGTGTCCAGGGTTCCATGGAGCCGGCGCTGGTAACCATGGCGCAACCATTCGAAGCGGTCGTCCAGCCAGGCCTCGAGCTTGCCCTTGCCGCCTTCGGTGTGCGGCTTGAGGATCGTCGCGCACATCATCGGGGTCAGGGTCAGGGCGATGATGCCGGACAGCAGCACCGCGCCGGCCAGGGTGAAGGCGAACTCGGTGAACAGCACGCCGGTCAGCCCACCCTGGAAGCCGATCGGCAGGTACACCGCGATCAGGGTGGTGGTCATCGCCACCACCGGCCACGCCAGCTCGCGCGCGCCGCGGATCGACGCATCGAACGGCGACATGCCTTCCTCGATGTGGCGATGGATGTTCTCCAGCACGATGATCGCGTCGTCCACTACTATCCCGATCGCCAGGACCATCGCCAGCAACGTCAGCAGGTTGATGGTGAAACCCATCAGCAACATCAGGAACAGGGCGCCGATCAGCGACAGCGGAACGGTCACCGCCGGGATCAGCACGCTGCGGAACGAACCCAGGAACAGGAAGATCACCACGATCACGATGATCACCGCCTCGATGATCGTGCTCACCACTTCGTTGATGGCGTCCTGGATCGATTCGGTGCTGTCGTAGGGAATGCTGGCCTTGATGCCCTGCGGAAGCTGCGGGACGATTTCGCCGTCCCACAGCTTGCGCACGTCCTTGATCACGTCGAGCGAGTTCGCATCCGGGGCGACGAAGATGCCCATGAAGGTCGCCGCTTCGCCGTTGATGCGCACCGAGGTGCCGTAGTTCTCCGAGCCCAGCGCGACGTCGGCCACGTCGCCGAGGCGGACGATGGCGCCGTTCTCTTCGCGGATGACCAGTTTCCTGAATTCCCCGGCATCGCGCAGATCGGTGCGCGCGGTCATGTCGATCGCGACCATCTCGCCTTTGGTCGAGCCCACCGCCGACAGCACGTTGTTCGACTGCAGCGCATCGGAGACGTCGCTGGCGGTGACCTTCAACGCGGTCATGCGGTCGGGCTTCAACCAGACGCGCATGGCGAACGTGCCCGCGCCGAGGATGTCGGCGCGCTGCACGCCGGGGATGGTGACCAGCTTGGGCTGGATCACGCGGGTCAGGTAGTCGGTGATCTGGTTGTTGTCCAGCGACTCGCTGGCGAAGGACACGTACATCGCCGCGATCTGCTGGCCCTGCTGCAGGTCGATCACCGGGTCTTCCGACTCCGGAGGCAACTGGCCGCGCATCTTGTTGACCTTGGCCGCGATCTGGGTCAAGGCCTCGTTCGGGTCCTGGTCCAGGCGGATATAGGCCTGGATCGTGCTGACGCCGGCCGAGCTGGTCGAGCTCATGTACTCGATGCCTTCGGCGCTGGCGATCTCGCGCTCGAGCGGGGTAGTGATGAAGCCCTGGATCAGGTCCGCGTCGGCGCCGAAATAGGTGGTGCTGATGTTCACCACCGCGTTGCGCAGCTCCGGGTACTGGCGCACGTTCAATTCGGTGAACGCGCGCAGCCCGAACAGCAGGATGAACAGGCTGACGACGATCGCCAGCACCGGCTTCCTGATGAAGATGTCGGTGAATTTCATCCAGTGATCCTCAGCGGTTCTCGGGCGTCGGACTGGCGTTCGCCGCCGGCTGCACCTTGTTGTTGACGGTCACTTCGGCTTCGTTGCGCAGTTTCAGCAAGCCGCTGGTCGCGATCCGCTCGCCGGACTTGAGCCCATCGGTCACCGCGATCAGGTCGCCGCGGGTGGCGCCGGTCTTGACGAAACGCTGCGTGACGATGAGCTTGTCGCCGGTGAGCGGCTTGCCCTGCATGTCCTTCTCGCCCTCGGCGCGCTTGACCTTGGTAATGACGTAGACCGCATTGCCATAGGGGTTGAAGCTGACCGCGGTCTGCGGAATCACGACCACGTTGCGGGCATCGCCCGTGTCGAAGTCCACGTGGGCGAAGGTGCCCGGGCTGAGCCTGTTGCCTGGATTGGGCACGGTCGCCTGGACCTTGAAGTTGCGGGTGCTGGCATCGACCAGCGGCTCGATGGCGGTGATCTTGCCTTCGAATACCTGCCCGGGCAGTGCGTCGACCGTGGCCCGGACCCGGGTGCCTTCGGTCACCTGGCCCATGCGCTGTTCGGGCAGCGAGAAATCCAGGTAGATCGGGTCCAGCGACTGCAGGCTGACGATGGCGTCGCCCGGGTTCACGTATTGGCCCAGGTTGACCTTGCGCAGGCCCAGGATTCCGTCGAACGGCGCCCGGATCGTTTTCTGCGCGATCAACGCGCGTTGCGCTTCCACCTGGGCCAGGGCCGTCGCCGCCTGGGTGGCGCGCTCTTCGACTTCCGCTTGCGAAACCAGCTTGTCCTTGCCCAGTGCGCGCCAGCGGTCGCGCTGGACCACGGCCAGCCTGGCCGAGGCTTCCAGCGATTTCAGCACCGCCAGTTCGTTGCTGGTATTGAGCTGCACCAGCACCGTGCCGGCCCGTACCGGTTGCCCGGAGCGGATCGACAGTTCGCGCACGACGCCACCTGCTTCGGTGGTCACTTCGGTACCGTTGATCGCGACGAAGGTGCCGACGGATTCCTGCGCATCGCTCCATTCCTGTTGCTTGGCGATGTAGTCGGTCACCGCCGCGGCCGGCTGCGGCATGCTGTCGAAGAAGGCATTGGTCTGCGCACCGAGGAACGCCTTGACCGCGAACACGCCGCCGAATACCACGAACGCGAGCAGCAGCATCCAGAACAGGCGCTTGGGCAGGGAGGCAGGCTTCTTCGGCTTTTCTTTCTCAACCATGGGAGGAACCTCGAGGAAACGGATAGACGTGGCCAGGCAGACCATGTCGCGGATTTTTGGCAGGCCCGGGCGATTGCCTCCACGTCATCCGTAGTCTGGCGATCGCATTCGGGGAGCTGGGCAGGGAGGCGTGGCTGGGGGACGGCGCCAGGGTGGAAGATACCGGCCCATCGGACGCAAGGAAAGTACCCGATGCAGGAATGATCAATGCAGATTGTCCTTTCCGCGTCGCACATGCTGCGACATGCATTCGCGGCAGAGGTTGGTCTCGCGGCTGGATATGCGGTGCAAGGCGGGGCGATTGGCCAAGGGGGATTTGCCGATGCGACGAACCAGTACGCACTGGATCGACAAACTTCGCACATTGGCGCCAGCCAGGATCGTGGGTCTCGCGTCGGATCGAATTGCAATGTCATGGCGGTAGAGCGTAATGACAGTTACGCGGGCGTCCCTCCGCTCTTGGCTGAGCGCATGGAAAAAAAGCCCCGGCAAGGCCGGGGCTTTGGATGGATCGAGTTGCTTGTCGGCGCGTTGCTTGTCAGCGAGGTGCCGGCTGGTTCTTGTGTTCCAGGTATTCCCTGGACGGCTCGTCCAGCTTGTCGCCCAGCATGCGCCGCACCACGATGAAGAACACCGGGATCAGCAGCAGACCGAGGAAGGTGGCGAATATCATGCCGCCGATCACGCCGGTGCCGATCGCGTGGCGCGCGTTGGCGCCGGCGCCGCTGGAGACCGCCATCGGCATCACGCCCATGATGAAGGCGAACGAAGTCATCAGGATCGGGCGGAAGCGCAGGTGCGCCGCTTCGACCACCGCGTCGCGCAGGGTCTTGCCTTCGCGGCGTTGTTCCACCGCGAACTCGATGATCAGGATCGCGTTCTTGGCGGCCAGGCCGATGATGGTGATCAGGCCGATCTTGAAGTAGATGTCGTTGGGCAGGCCGCGGGCCATGGTCAGCAGGATCGCGCCCAGCACGCCCATCGGCACCACCAGCAACACCGCCAGCGGGATCGACCAGCTTTCATACAGCGCGGCCAGGCACAGGAACACGACCACGATGGACAACGCCAACAGCAGCGTGGCCGCGTTGCCCGCCAGGATTTCCTGGTAGGACATGCCGGTCCAGTCGTAGCCGAAACCCGCGGGCAGGTCGTTGGCCACGATTTCCTCCATCGCCTGCATCGCTTCGCCGGAACTGCGCCCCGGCGCGGGCGAGCCGTTGATGTTGACCGCGGCATAGCCGTTGTAGCGGGTCAGCGCGGGCGGACTGGTGATCCATTCGGTCTTCATCACATTGCTCAACGGGATCATGGTGCTGTCCACCGAACCGGTGCCGGCGGCGGTGACCAGGTTGCTGGGCGTGTAGAAATGGCTCAGCGCTTCCGGACCCATGCGGAATGGGGCGTCGGCCTGCAGGGTCACGCGCTTGATCCGGCCTTCGTAGAAGAAATCGTTGACGTAGACCGGCGCCAGCATCAGCTGGATCGCGCTGTAGATGTCGCTGACCGACATGCCCATGGCCTGGGCCTGCACGCGGTCCACGTGCAGCTTGAGTTGCGGCGCGTCCTCCAGCGTGTTCGGCCTTACCGCGGTCAGCGCCGGATTCTGGTTGGCCTTGCCGAGCAGGATATTGCGCGCATCGGTCAGGGCCTTCTGGCCGGCGCCGCTGCGGTCCTGCAGGTACATGTCGAAGCCGCCGAACTGGCCCAGACCGTTCACCGTCGGCAGGTTGACCACGAAGATGCTGGCTTCCTTGATGCCGTAGAGCATGCCGTTGAGCTTGCCGATGAACTCGGTGGCGCTGATGTCGCGCTCGCCCCAGGGCTTGAGCTTGATGAAGGCCATACCGACGTTCTCGCCGGAACCCACGAAACTGAAGCCGGTGATCTGCATCATGCCTTCGAATTCCGGCTGCTTCTCCAGCATGCCGCGCATCTGGGTGAAGACCTCGCCGGTGCGCTTCATGCTGGCGCCGGGCGGCAACTGCACGATGGCCAACGCGTAACCCTGGTCCTCTTCCGGCAGGAAGCTGCCGGGCAGGCGGGTGAACAGGAAGCCGCACAACAGCGCCAGTACCGCGAACAGGACCATCCAGCGCGGCGCATGCTTGACCGCGCTGCCGATGTGGCCCACGTAGGTGCGGCTGATCTTGTCGTAGTACTTGTTGAAGGTGCGGAACACGAAGTTGGACTTGTGCTGTTCGGTCGGCTTCAGGAAGGTGGCGCACAGCGCCGGGGTGAAGCCGAGCGCCAGGAACGCGGAGAAACCCATGGCGATGGCGATGGTCAGCGCGAACTGCTTGTAGATCTCGCCGGCCGCGCCGCCCTGCAGCGCGCTGGGGATGAACACCGCCGCCAGGACCACGGTGATCGCGATCACCGCGCCGGTGATCTGGCCCATGGCCTTGCGCGTGGCTTCCTTGGGCGGGAGTTTCTCGTCGGTCATGATCCGTTCGACGTTCTCGATCACCACGATCGCGTCATCGACCACGATGCCGATCGCCAGGACCATCGCGAACAGGGTCAGCTGGTTGATGGTGAAACCGATGATCGACATGCCCAGGAACGTGCCCAGCAGCGCCACCGGGATCACCAGGGTGGGGATGATGGTCGCGCGGATGTTCTGCAGGAAGATCAGCATCACCAGGAACACCAGCACCAGCGCCTCGCCCAGGGTCTTCACCACTTCCTCGATCGAGATCTTGACGAAGGTGGTGCTGTCGTACGGCGAGAACCAGGACACCCCCTGCGGGAAACTGGGCTGCAGTTCGTCCATCTTCGCGCGCACGGCCTCGGCCACGTTCAGCGCATTGGCGCCAGGCAGCAGCTGGATGGCGAAGGCGCCGGTCGGCGCACCGTTCCATTGCGTGTCGAAGCCGTAGGAAGAAGAGCCGAAGGCGACGCGGGCCACGTCCTTGAGCCGGACCGTGGTGCCGTCGCTGTTGGCGCGCAGGATGATGTTCTCGAATTCCGAGGGCGAGCTGAAGCGGCCTTCCGCCGAAACCGTGGCGGTGAAGCCCTGGTCGCTGGGCGCGGGCGCCGAACCCAGCGAGCCGGCGGCGAACTGCACGTTCTGGCTGCGGATCGCGGCCAGCGCCTGGCTGGCGGACATGCCGTAGCCTTTCAGCTTGTCGGGATTCAACCAGATGTTCATCGCGTACTCGGCGCCGAACTGCTGGGTGCTGCCGACGCCGGGGATGCGCGAGATCTGGTCGAGCACGCGCGAACCGACGATGTCGCTGAGCTGGTCGCGGTTGACCGACGGATTTTCAGAACGCAACGCCGCCACCATCAGGAAGCCGGCGTTGGCCTTGGCCACGACCACGCCCTGCTGGGTCACTTCGGTGGGCAGGCGCGGGGTGGCCAGTGCGACCTTGTTCTGCACCTGGACCTGGGCGATGTCGGCGTTGGTCCCGGTTTCGAAGGTCAGGGTGATGTTGGCGCGGCCGCTGGCGCTGGAGGACGAGCTGAAATACAGCAGGTGGTCGATGCCGGTGAGCTGCTGTTCGATCACCTGGGTGACCGCTTTCTCGGTGGTTTCCGCACTGGCGCCCGGGTAGGACGCGCTGACCGTCACCTGCGGCGGGGCGATGCTGGGATAGGACTCGACGCCGAGGTTGAGGATCGAGATCACCCCGGAAATGGAGATCAGGATCGCTACCACCCAGGCGAAGATCGGGTGGTCGATGAAGAACTTGGGCATGGGGGAGTTTCCTTATTCCGGCTGGGCGGCGACGGGCGCGGGCTTGCCGGCGGCGGGTGCCGCGGGCTTCCAGGGCACGGCCTTGGCGGGCGCGCCTTCCTTCACCTTCTGCAGGCCGGAAACGATGACCTGGTCGCCGGCGGCCAGGCCGCCGGTGATCAGCCAGTTGCCGCCGGTGGCATCGCCGGTGACCACATTCTTGCGGACCACGCTGCCATCTTTGCCGACGACCATGGCGTAACCGCCGGCGGCGTCGCGCTGGATCGCGGCCTGCGGGACCAGGAACGCGTTCTTCTGCTCGCCCAGGGTCGCGCGCAGGGTGACGAAGCTGCCCGGCAACAGTCTCTTGTCCGGGTTGGGCAAGGTCGCGCGCAACGAAATCGCACCGGTGTTCGGATCGACGACGGTGCCGGAGAAATCCAGCTTGCCGGTTTCGGCATAAGGCGTGCCGTCGGCCAGCAACACGCTGACCGTCGATTCGCCGTCGCCGGACAGGGAGACGTTCTGCGCGTTGCGCAGTTGTTCCAGTTCGCTGGCGCTGATCGAGAAGTTGACGTACAGCGGATCCAGCTGGTCCACGGTGGTCAGCAGGGTCACGTCGCCCTGGCCGACCAGTGCGCCCTCGGTCACCTGCTGCTTGCCGGCGCGTCCGGAAATCGGCGCGCGCACGCTGGCGTAATCCAGGTTGATGCGCGAGCTGGTCACCCCGGCCTTGGCCGATTGCACGGCGGCGGCGGCGCTGCGTTCGGTAGCTTCGGCGTTGTCCAGGTCCGCCCTGGACACGAACTTCTGCCCGATCAGCTGGCGTGCGCGATTGGCGGCGACATGCGCATTGGCATAGCTGGCCTGGGCCGATGCCAGTTGCGCCTGGCTGGCGCTCAACGCGGCCTGCAGTGGCGCCGGGTCGATCTGGAACAGCACCTGGCCTTCCTTCACGTCGCTGCCTTCCTGGTACAGGCGCTTGAGCAGCACGCCGGGAACGCGGGCGCGTACATCGGAGCTGCGCACGGGGGCCAGGCGACCGACCAGGTCGCGCTGCAGCGGTACGTTCTGCGCAACCGCGGCGATCACGCCGACTTCCGGCGGCGGCGGGGCGGGTTGTTCCTGCTTCTTGCAGGCCGCCAGGGCCAGAAGCAGCGCGCAACTCAGGGTAAGCATGCGAAGGGGAGAGGTCATGGGGGGGCTCCGGATCAAGGCCTGGAAATGGGGAATATAGGATGTGGTTGTGTCGGTGCTGGTGATGCATCGACCGAGAAGGCACGAAGGAAGGCATCGACAGCGAACCCGGCCCAGTGCTTGCGGCGGTCGTCGCTGTCGCGATGCGGCACTGCGAAGCGCTGGCGCTCGAAATCGAGGCCCACGATCATGCCCAGCAACAGTTCGGCTGTGTAGTGAGGATCGTCATGCCTGAGCTGCCCGCTGCGCATGGCCAGGCGCAGCCACTCGGCCAGGCGTCGCTGCAGGGTTTCGCAACCGTCGCGGTACAGGGTCCGGGCTTCTTCGGGGAACTGGGAGGCCTCCGCGCTGAGCAACTGGCAGGTGGCGACCACGGACGGGTCCGACAGGCGCTGCAGATGCTCCATGGCGAACCCGAGCAGGGTCGTGCGTGGATTGGTCGCTCCCCCCGCCTTGCCGTCCAGGCGCGCGGTAGCCATGTCCAGGTGCTCCTGCATGACACTGCGCAGCAGTTCCTGCTTGCTGCCGAAATGCGAATACAGGGTCTGTTTCGAGCAACCCGCACGCGCCGCCACCGCGTCCATGCTGACGCGGAAACCCTGTTCGGCCATCAGTTCGCGCACTGCATCGTGCACACGCTGACGTCGCAGTGAAGCGGGGGAAGGGAGGGGGGAGGGCTGCATCGAAACTGGACTATACCGTCCAGTTCACAATTTGGCTAGTGCCGGGGAGGGGCGAGGAGTGAGTGGAGAGGAGTGAGTGGAGGAACTTAGGAACGAGGAACGAGGAACGAGGAACGAGGAACGAGGAACGAGTGTAGGCGGGTGCGGGCGTCTGGCGCCGCTCTCTGCATGGCGGCGCTTCGCCCTTCCGCTCCCACTCACTCCTCACTCCTCTCCACTCACTCCTCGCTTCAAAAGACGAAAGGACGAACAAGCCCGAATTCTTCGGCGGTTCGCTGGCGCGGCCTGTCGTTTCACCGGAAAGTACGGGCATTTGTGGCCGTGCAACAAGGCGGTCATCGCCTTCAGGGCTACAATTGCGGACTGCCTACAAACACAGAGCCATGTCCTGCATGAACGCTGTTCGCAAACCGAAAAAAGCCGCGAAGTCCCCGTCCAAAACCGAATCCGCCGCTGGCAAGGCCAGCAAGCCTCCGGCTGCGAAGCCAGCGTCCCCCAGGCCCTCGCCGGGGCTCTCGCTGGAGCCTGTTTTCGCTGCGATCCGCAAGCGCCTGCCCGCGGCGCGCCAGGCCGAAGCCAAGGCATTCGCGGAGTCGTTCTACAAGCGCATGGAAGAAGACGAATACCCGCACCACAGCCCCGAGGCCTGGGCCGCGCTGGCCTGCGACATGCTCGATTTCGCCCGCGTGCGCAAACCCGGCACGGCCAACGTGCGCGTGTTCAACGCCAGCCTGAAGGGCAATGGCTGGGAGTCGCCGCACACCGTGCTGCAGATCGTCAACGACGACATGCCGTTCCTGGTCGATTCGGTGAGCATGGCCCTGGCCGATGCCGGCATCGGCGTGCACGTACTGGGCCACCCGCTGCTGCGCTTCACCCGCGACAAGGCCGGCAAGCTCACCGCGGTCGGCGAGGGCAAGTCGGAATCGTTGATGCTGCTGGAAATAGACCGCCAGCCGGCCGGACAGATGCCAGTGATCGAGGCCCGCATCCGCCAGGTGCTCGGCGAAGTCCGCGCCATCGTCCAGGACTGGAACGCGATGCGCGACAGGATGCTGTCGTTGTCCGAGGAGCTGGCCACGCGGCGCATGCCGATCGACGACGCCGGGCGCCGCGAGGCGCAGGAGTTCCTGCGCTGGGCCGCGAGCGACCACTTCACCTTCTTCGGCTACCGCGAATACCGCATCGAGCAGAAAAACGGCGAACGCATCCTCAATGCGCTTGATGGCGGCCTGGGCCTGCTGCGCGGCAAGGACCACTCCACCGCCCGCAACGTGAAGTCCCTGGCTGCGTACTACATGCCGCAATCGGGTTCGGTGGATACGCTGATCCTGACCAAGACCAACGCGCGCTCCAGCGTGCATCGCCCGGGCAACATGGACTATATCGGGGTGCTCGAATTCGACGCCAAGGGCAATCCGGTCGCCGAGCAGCGCTTCATCGGCCTGTACACCTCCAGCGCCTACAATCGCCGCCCCTGGGAAATCCCGTTGGTGCGCGAGCGCCACGAACACGTGATGCGCCAGTCCGGCCTGTTGCCCGACAGCCACAGCGGCAAGGCCTTGCGCCACATCCTGGAAACCCTGCCGCGCGAAGAACTGTTCCAGTCCAGCGAGGAAGAGCTCAGCCGCACCAGCATGGGCATCCTCGGCCTGCAGGAGCGCGTGCGCAGCAAACTGTTCCTGCGCCGCGACCGTTATGGCCGGTTCTTCTCAGCGCTGGTGTACATCCCGCGCGAGCGTTTCAACACCGACGTGCGCCTGCGCATCGAGGCGCTGTTGAAGGAAGCGCTGCACGGCGAATACGTGGACACCACCGTCCAGCTCGGCGAATCGCCGCTTGCGCAGTTGCACCTGGTGGTGCGGCCGCACGCCGGCGAACTGGTCAAAATCGACACCGCGCAGCTCGAGGCGCGCCTGGCCCACCTGTTGCGCAACTGGCAGGACGACCTGCGCGAGATCCTGATCGCCCGTCATGGCGAATCCGAAGGCCTGAGGCTTTCCGGCAGTTATGCACGCGCCTTGCCGGCGGGATACATCGAAACGGTCACGCCGGAACTCGCCGCCAGCGACGTGGAAAGCCTGGCCGCGCTCCAGGGACCGCACGACCTGCGCCTGAGCCTGCACCTGTCGCGTCGCCAGCGCGACGGCGAAGGCCGGTTGCGGCTCAACCTTTACCGCCAGCTGCAGGACATCTCACTGTCCGATGCGCTTCCGCTGATGGAGAACATGGGCTTGCGGGTGATCTCCGAGCATCCGTTCCGCCTGGAAGTGGACAACGCGGCGACGTACATCCAGGAATTCGAGGTCGAATCCAGCAGCGGCGAGATCGACGTCGAGAACCGCAGCGCCGCGTTCGAGGAGGCCTTCGCACGGGTCTGGCGCGGCGATGCCGAGAACGACGGTTTCAACCGGCTGGTGCTGGGCGCCAGCCTGGAATGGCGCCAGATCGCGCTGCTGCGCGGCTACTGCAAGTACTTGCTGCAGACCGGAGTGCCGTTCTCGCAGAATTACGTGGAAGAAACCCTCAACCGCTATCCGCTGCTGGCGCGATTGCTGGTGGAGCTGTTCGAGGCGCGTTTCGACCCGGCAACGGGTCGCGAAAGCAAGGCCGAGATCAAGCTGGGCCAGCAGCGTTTCATGCAGCAGCTGCATGCGCTGGCGGGCGGCGACGAGGCTACGTTGAAAGCGCTGCAGTACGTGGTCGACGCACGCAGCGACAAGCGCGAGCGCCAGGTCGAGGCCACCCACAAGACCCTGCTCAAGCTGATGGATCGCGTCTCCAGCCTGGACGACGACCGCATCCTGCGCAGTTTCATCGGCGTGATCGAAGCCACCCTGCGCACCAGTTATTACCAGAAGGGCAGCGATGGCCAGCCCGCGCACACGATCAGCTTCAAGCTGGATTCGGCGCGGGTCCCGGACCTTCCCAAGCCGCGCCCGTATCGCGAGATCTTCGTCTACGGGCCGCGCGTGGAAGGCGTGCACCTGCGCTTCGGGCCGGTGGCGCGTGGCGGCCTGCGCTGGTCCGACCGGCGCGAGGATTTCCGCACTGAGGTGCTGGGCCTGGTCAAGGCGCAGATGGTGAAGAACACGGTGATCGTTCCGGTCGGCGCCAAGGGCGGCTTCTTCGTCAAGCAATCACCAGTCGGGGGCGACCGCGACGCGGTGCTGGCCGAGGGCATCGCCTGCTACAAGATGTTCATCCAGGGCCTGCTGGACATCACCGACAACATCGTCGGCAACAAGATCGTGCCGCCGGTCGACGTGGTCCGCCACGACAACGACGATCCGTACCTGGTCGTCGCCGCGGACAAGGGCACGGCCACGTTCTCGGACATCGCCAACGGCCTGGCCATCGCCCACGGTTTCTGGATGGGCGATGCGTTCGCCTCCGGCGGCTCGGTCGGCTACGACCACAAGGGCATGGGCATCACCGCCAGGGGCGCGTGGGAATCGGTCAAGCGCCACTTCCGCGCCCTCAACCGCAATTCGCAGACCGAGGATTTCACCTGCGCCGGCATCGGCGACATGTCCGGCGACGTGTTCGGCAACGGCATGCTGCTGTCCGAACATATCCGCCTGGTCGCCGCCTTCGATCATCGCCACATCTTCCTCGACCCCAACCCGGATGCGGCGCGCTCGTTCAAGGAGCGCCAGCGCATGTTCAAGGTGCCGCGTTCGAGCTGGGCCGACTACGACGCCAAGCTGATTTCGAAGGGCGGCGGCATCTATCCGCGTTCGCTCAAATCGATCGAGATCACCGCACCGGTACGCGCGGCGCTCGGCCTGGCCGATGACGTGAAGTCGCTGTCGCCGAACGAGCTGATGAGCGCGATCCTGAAGTCGCCGGTGGACCTGTTGTGGAACGGCGGCATCGGCACCTACATCAAGGCCGCTTCGGAGAGCAATGCCGATGTAGGCGACCGCGCCAACAACGGCTTGCGCATCAACGGCGGCGACCTGCGCTGCAGGATCGTGGGCGAGGGCGGCAACCTGGGCATGACCCAGCTGGGCCGCATCGAGGCGGCGCAGAACGGCACCTTGCTCAATACCGACTTCATCGACAACTCGGCCGGTGTGGATACCTCGGACCATGAGGTCAACATCAAGATCCTGCTCAATGGCGTAGTCCAGGCGAAGAAGCTGACCTATGACGCGCGCAACAAGCTGCTGGCCTCGATGACCGATGAAGTCGCCGGCCTGGTCCTGTTCGACAACTATCGCCAGAACCAAGCGATCAGCCTGATGGAGCGCATGAGCGTGTCGCGGCTGGGTTCCAAGCAGCACTTCATCCAGACCCTGGAATCGCAGGGGCTGCTGGACCGGCAGATCGAATTCCTGCCGTCCGACACGGAGCTGGCCGAACGCAAGGCGCGCGGGCAGGGACTGACCCGTCCGGAACTGGCGGTGCTGCTGTCCTATTCCAAGCTGGTGGTGTTCCAGCAATTGCTGGATTCGGATATTCCCGAGGACCCCTACCTGTCCAAGGAACTGCAGCGCTACTTCCCGGAACCGTTGCAGAAGAAGTACTCGGGGGAGATGGAAAAACTTCGCCTGAAGCGCGAAATCATCGCCACCGCGGTCACCAACTCGACCATCAACCGCATGGGCGCCACCTTCCTGCTGCGCATGCAGGAAGACTCGGGCCGCAGCCCGGCCGAAGTGGCCAAGGCCTTCACCATCACCCGCGAGACCCTGGATGCGCGCGCCTTGTGGAACCAGATCGACGCGCTCGACGGCAAGGTGCCGGAATCGGTGCAGATCGATGCCTTGCAGGTGATCTGGTCGTTGCAGCGTTCGTTCACGCGTTGGCTGTTGGGGCGACCGGGTCCGATTCCCGACATCGCCACGGCGGTGGCGCGCTACCACGACGGCTACAACGAGATCCGCGCCGCGGGCGGCGTGCTGCCCGATTCGCAACGTCCGGCCTACGAGGCCAGCCGCAGCGAATGGAAACAGAAGGGATTGCCGCCGGCGCTGGTCGACCAGTTGGCCGCGTTGCCGTACCTGGAGTCTTCCTGCGACATCATCGAAGTGGCGCGTGCGCGCAAGCTCAAGCCGGTGGAGGTTTCCAAGGTCCACTTCCGCCTGGGCGAAGCGTTGCATATCCCGTGGCTGTTCGAGCAGATCGACGGCTTGCAGGTCGATGGCCGCTGGCATGCGGTGGCGCGTGGCGTGCTGCGCGATGAACTGGCCACGCAACAGCGCGTCCTCACCGACCAGGTCCTGTCGATGCCGGGCGCGAACGCCGATGCCAAGGTCCGTCACTGGATCGAACGCGACGACCCGGTCCTGCGCTTCACCCTGGGCATGCTCAACGAGCTTGCCGCGCAGAAGACGCTGGACTACCCGACCACGTCGGTCGCGGTGCAACGGCTGTCGCAGCTGTCGGCCAAGCACTGACGGCATGGGTTGATCGGAAGCAGCCGGGCAAGCCCGGCTGAGACGGATCGTAGAAGCGGGCCTTGCCCGCGATGCCTTTGCATCTGCTACGGATGCGAAAGCATCGCGGGCAAGGCCCGCTCCTACATTGTCGGGGGACACGGTATGCTGCGGCCATGAGCACCCAAGCGCCGCGCATCGCCTTCCTTGCCAGTCCGACCGACGAGGCCAAGCAGGCCCTGTCCGTGCTGCAGGCACGGCATGGCATGTGCGAGCCGGAAGACGCCGACGTGCTCTGCGCGCTCGGTGGCGACGGCTTCATGCTGCAGACCTTGCATCGCCACGGCAGCCTGGGGAAACCGGTGTTCGGCATGAAGCTGGGAACGGTCGGCTTCCTGATGAACCACTATCGCGACGACGATCTGCTCGATCGCATCGCCGCGGCCGAGCCCGCCAAATTGCGCCCGCTGGAAATGCTGGCGCTCACCGAATCGGGCGCCAGCATCGCTTCGCTGGCCTACAACGAAGTCTCGCTGTTGCGGCAGACCCGCCAGGCCGCGCACCTGGGCATCGACCTCAACGGCCAGACCCGGGTGGATGAACTGGTCTGCGATGGCGTGCTCGTCGCCAGCCCGGCCGGCAGCACCGCCTACAACTTCTCCGCCCATGGCCCGATCCTGCCGCTGGGTTCGCACACCATCGCCCTGACCCCGATCGCGCCCTACCGGCCGCGCCGCTGGCGTGGGGCGATCCTCAAGGCCGATACCGAAGTGCGCTTCCATGTGCTCGACCCGTATAAGCGCCCGGTCAGCGCCACCGCCGACTCGCACGAAGTGCGCGACGTGGTCGAAGTGACCATCCGCGAATCGCGCGAACGCATCGTGACCCTGCTGTTCGATCCGGAGCACAACCTCGAAGAACGCATCCTCAGCGAGCAGTTCGTGGTCTGAGCGGCGTCCGCGCGGTTGCCGTATGCTGCCGGCAGCCGCGACTTGGGCGGCTGGATCCAGACGGTTCGATTGGGGGAGGGGTCTCCTATGAGGAAGTCGTGTGCAGTCGTGTTGTGCGCATGGTTGATCGCGCCTGGCGCAGGGGCTTGCGGCATGACCAGCAGGCTGACCGCGTTCGAGCCCGCTGCGGGCAGCGTGCCGACCGCCGGGACATCCGGAGACCTGCCAGCGCCGGTAGCGGTGGTGACCGGAATCGTTCGAGGAATCGGTCCCAGGCATTCCACCTGCGACGACACCGGCCTGCTCAGCGTCGAGATCGAGTGGCCGCGCGGCGGATACAAGCTGCGCGACCTGGGGTTCGAGTTCAAAGTGGTTTCCGGTGCCACGGATTACGTCATTTTCCCCGAAGGTCCGGTCCAGGCGCCGATCAACGGACGCCGTGGCGATTTCCTTTTCATGTGGCGGGAAGGCGGACCGTCGCAACAACAGCCCATCGACCTGCAAGTCGAAGTGCGTGCGGTGACCCGCAGCAACCTGCGTGGACCACCGGCCCGGGTCGTGGTGCGCGCCGCTCCTGGCGCCTGAGGCCCGGGCCACGATATCTCGCGTGCTGCGACCACGGTGCGGGATAATCGCCGCATGTCTTCCGACAACATCCCCCGCCTGCTGACCGTCGCCGTGACCTCGCGCGCGCTCTTCGACCTGGAAGAGAGCCACAGCCTGTACGAAAGCGAGGGTGTCGATGCCTACAGCAGCTTCCAGCGCGACCACGAAGACGATGTGCTGGCGCCCGGCATGGCTTTCCCGGTGGTGCGCAAGCTGCTCGCATTGAACGAGGGTGCGCCGGTCGCTGCGCCACGGGTCGAGGTGATCCTGCTATCGCGCAACTCCGCCGATACCGGGCTGCGCATCTTCAATTCGATCCAGCACCACAAGCTCGGCATCGTCCGTGCGACCTTCACTTCCGGCGAGCCGACCTGGCCGTATGCGCGGCCGTTCGGCGCCGATCTCTTCCTGTCCGCCAACCCCGAGTCCGTGCGCCGTTCGCTTGAACACGGTATCGCCGCGGCCACGATCCTGCCGGCGAAAGCCCTGCAGCAGCGCTCGGATCAGCTGCGCATCGCCTTCGACGGCGACGCGGTGATCTTCGGCGACGAGAGCGAGCGCGTTTCCCGCGAGCAGGGCGTGGAAGCCTTCGGCCGGCACGAACGCGACAAGGCCAAGGAGCCCTTGTCGGGCGGACCCTTCCGGGGCTTCCTGTCCGCGCTGCACGACCTGCAGGCCGCGTTTCCACCGGGCAAGGACGCACCCATCCGCACTGCGCTGGTCACCGCGCGCTCGGCGCCCGCGCATGAGCGGGTGATCCGCACCCTGCGCGAATGGGGTGTGCGCCTGGACGAAGCGCTGTTCCTCGGCGGCCGCCACAAGGGCCCGTTCCTGGAGGCCTTCGGCGCCGATATCTTCTTCGACGATTCGCAGCACAACATCGACAGTGCGCGCCTGCATGTGGCTACCGGGCACGTGCCGCATGGCGTCGCCAATCCCTGACCGATTCCCGTAGGAGCGCCCCTTGGGCGCGATGCTCTTCGTTCACATCGCGCAGGGGCATCGCGCCCAAGGGGCGCTCCTACAATGGCAGGCGGATGTCGGCCAGCTTCCAGCTGAGCCCGTTGCGCTTGAACACGAATACCACCGGCTTGCCGTCTTCGTCATGCACGGTTGCGGTGAAGCGCGACAGCGATTCGTAGTGATGCTCGGCGTTCTTCAACGGATCGGCGGGGACGGGCTTGCCGTAGGTATCGCCATCCACGGTGTCGCCGAGCGATTTCTTCCACATGCTGCGTCCCTGCAGCAGCGCACCGATGCCCAGGGGCGTGACCATGGCGTCGACGCCGCTGCCGAGCAGGTCGCCGGCTACGGACAGCGCGAGGGCGCCGAACAGGTTCGACTGGACCTCGTTGCCCACGCGCCGCGCCAGCGAGTCCTCCACCTGCGCCTTGATGCTGACCCGCAACGCGGCGAAATCCACGTGCCGTTCCAGCTTGCCGGTGTCCTGTTCGGCCAGTGCGGTGCGGATGCCGTTGATGGCCAGGTAGGGGCCGGCGGCGACGTAGCCCGCCAGCGCGAGCAAGAGGACGACGGCCAGTGCGATCCACTTCTTCATTTCAGAACTCCAGGTCCAGCGCCGCGCAAAGGTAGTCCACGAAAGGCGCCAATGCGGCCAGGTCGGTGGCCAGTACCTGCCGCAACTTCGGTCCGGTCATGGTGTCGTTCTCGAGCGAGCGCCAGAACACGAAGTTCTTGTGCTTCAGGTCGTCGATGAATTCGAAATCGGCCGGGAACCCGCGCGGCGGCCGGCTCAGCATTTCGCCTTCCTCGAAATCGAAGCGCTTGCGGAACTTCGGCGCGTGCGCGGCGGCTTTCCAACTGCCGGGATTGTCGTGGATGAACTGGCGGATGCGACGCTGGGTGTCCGGTTCGGGGTGCCACAGGCCCGCGCCGACGAAGCATCCGCCCGGCTGCAGATGCAGGTAGAACGAGGGCGCCGGCACCTGCTTGCGGCGCTCGTGGTACAGGCGCGCGCCTTGCCAGGACTTGTACGGGGATTTGTCGTTGGAGAAGCGGGCGTCGCGGTAGATGCGGAACAGCGAGCCGCCGACGGTTTTCGGATCGGAACGGAAGTGCGGACTCACCGCCGCCAGGTCCGGCTGCAGGTCCACCAGCAGGCGCAGGAACGGCTGGCGCACATGATCTTCGTATTGCTGCTTGTGCGCGGCGAACCAGGTCTTGTCGTTGTTCTTGGCCAAGGCACGCAGGAACTTGAAGCTGGCATCGGAGAAATATTGGGTCATGGCAGTCGGTTTGCGATGGAGGGCGCCGCCGTAGGAGCGACGTGAGTCGCGAAGTCGGGGATTCCTATGTTCTATGATCCGTTGTTTCGCGACTCACGTCGCTCCTACGGCATTCCTACGGCATTCCTACGAAAGAGCGACCTGCAGATCATCGCCCCATACCTGCAGATGGTCGAGCAGGGCCAGTTTGCCGCCGTCACCCGCATGCTGCACCCGCAGGGCGTCGATTTCATGGAAGTAGCTTTCGAAAGTCATTTCCGACAATCCACCATCCACGTTCAACCGTTGCCTGCGATAAGCATCCCATCGCCGCTGTTCCGGCTGCGTCAAGGTGCTGGGCCAGTTGCGTGCGCGATAGCGGAACAGCAATTCCGGCAGGCGCGGGTCCTTGAAGCCGAACTCGCGCCTGTCCAGGTGCTCGGGCGGCGTGGCCCGGACTTCCGCAAGGCGGCGCTTGTCGCCGTCGGCGATGAATCCGTCGTACAACGAAGCATCTGCATCGGGCTTGTCGTGCGCACGCTCGCTGCCGAATACCTGGCGCACCTTCTCGGCGAGCTGCGAGGCATGGGGGCGGAGCTGGCCGGCTACCGCTTCCACGCCTGGTTTGTCGATCTGCAGCCGTACGAAATCCTCCCCGCGCAGGTGCGACCAGGCCACCAGCGCCGGCGACCGGTTGAGATGCACCTCTTTCAGCGGCACGCGTTCCTCGCCAGGCGGCAGGTCCGCCGCGGGCGTGTACACACGGTCCGCGATGTCTTCCGCATCGAGCTGCAGCAGTGCGTCGGCATCGCCGTCCAGGTCGAACACGATGATCCGGTTGTCGAAGCGCGGATGCCGTGCCAGCGGCAATACCGGTGCGGCGCACAGACGGCTGGCGGGATAACGCTGGGAAACATGCAGGGCCGGGGTCAGCGCGATGGTGTCGAGCAGCGCTGCGGCGAATTTCTTGTCGCGCAACTTCAGCGCGTAATCCCATAGCCGCGGTTGCGCGTCGCGGAACTTGCGGGCCATTCCAACGGTGGCGAGCACATCGGAAAGCGCTTCGTGCGCATCGCCTTCGCGCACGCCATTGGCCAGGGCCAGGTGCTCGAGCTTGAACGAAACGCCCTTGCCGTCCTCGCGCTGCGGCCATTCGATGCCTTGCGGCCGCAGGGCATGGGCCAGGCGCATCACGTCGAGCATGTCCCAGCGCGAATTGCCGCCACGCCACTCGCGCTCATAGGGGTCATGGAAGTTGCGGAACAGGCCATGACGGACGAACTCGTCGTCGAAGCGCAGCGAATTCCAGCCAAGGGTGCAGGTTTCCGATCGCGACATTTCCTCGGCGATGCGGGCGAAGGCTTCGGCTTCGCTCACGCCTTCGCGCAGGGCACGCTGCGGGGTGATCCCGGTGATCAGGGTGGCGATGGGCGAGGGCAGCAGGTCGTCGGCAGGTTGCACGAAGAAACTGATCGGTTCCTCGATCAGCTTGAGGTCGGCATCGGTGCGCACCGCGGCGAACTGGGCGATGCGGGTGCGGCGTGGGTCGCGGCCGAAGGTTTCGAGATCGTAGAAGAGGAAGCTCGCGGCCATCTAGGCGGCATCCACCAACAGGTCCAGGCGTGCGAGCACATCCGCGTCGACGGCATCCCAGTCGATGGCGTCGAGCGAATCCTTGCCCAGGGTGGCGGCGACCAGGATCCCACGCTGGATGTCGCTGCGCGCAAGGGCGACGGAGTAGGGGATCAGCATGAAGGTGACCATGGTGTAGTGCGGCACGAAGCGCCCCGGATGGCGTTCCTGCAGCGCGCGCTCCAGTTCCCGCTGCAACAGGAAATCGGGATCGTCGACCCGGTCGCGCATCTCCAGGTAGTTCTCCAGCGCCATCTGCTGGATGGCGAGCGCGTTGGGCCGGCGCTCGGCCTGGAATGCGGCGAAGGCTTCGGCTAGGTCGGTGTGTTCCTCGAGCTTGCGCGCCAGCGCCACGCAATCCTCGAAGGCGCAGTTCATGCCCTGGCCGTGGAACGGCACCATCGCATGCGCTGCGTCGCCGAGCAGCACGGCGCGTCGGTCGATATGCCAGCGCTCCAGGTAGAGAGTGGCCAGAAGACCGGGAGGGTTGCGCTCCCAGTCCTGTTCCAGGTCGGGGATCAGCGGTATGGCATCGGCGAAATCGCGCTGGAACAAGGCCATGGCCTGCGCACCGGTCTTCACCGTGGCGAAGCTGGGTTCGCCTTCGTTCGGCAGGAAGGCGGTGACCGTGAAGGTCTTTTCGTCGTTCGGCAGCGCGATGCACATGTAGCGGCCACGCGGCCAGATATGCAGCGCATTGGGTTCGATCTTGAAGCCGCCGTCTTCGGCCGGCGGGATCACCAGCTCCTTGTAGGAGTGGTCCAGGAATTCGGTACGCTCGCCCAGATCCGACAGCCGCATCATCGCTGCCCGCAGCGAGGAGCCCGCGCCATCGGCGCCGACCAGCGCAGTGAAACCGAGGTCGTGCGCGCTTGCGTCGCGGTCATCGATGAAGCGTGCGGTCTTCGCGTCGAAGTCCACGCTTTCCAGGCGCTGGTGGAAATGCAGCCTGGCGCCGGCCTGTTCGGCCAGGTCCAGCAGACAGATATTGAGGTCGCCGCGATGGATCGACCAGATCACTTCCGAGTCATCGCGCCCGTAGCGCTGCAGTTGCTGTCGCCCATCGAGGAAGTGGACCATGCGCCCGCGCATCATCACCGCCTGGGTCATCACCTCGTCGTCGGCGTCGGCCTGGCGCAGCGCGTTGCGACCACGTTCGGCCAGGGCCAGGTTGATCGAGCGACCACCTTCATAGCCCTTCACCCGCGGGTCGCCGCGCTTCTCGTGGACATCCACTTGCCAGCCGCGTCGTGCCAACAGCGTGGCGAGCAGGGCGCCGGCGAGGCCGGCGCCGATCAGGGTGATGGATCTGGATTCACTAGTCTGCAAAAGTTTCGCCTTTACTCGTTATTCCCGCGGAAGCGGGAATCCAGTGCCTGCGGGCTCTAGCTAGAAATTTCCGGCCAAAGATCATTCCAATATGGATTCTTCCCTTCGATAAGCTCGATCTTCCAGGCTCTCAACCGCTTTTTAACGTTCTTCTCCCGGGCGATCGCAGTTTCCATCGTTCCATGAAGCTCATAGCAAACCAGCCTCGTCACATCATATTTCCGTGTAACCCTTCCGCCATGTGTTCACGATGCTGCCAGGTTCTGGCGATAAGGTTACTAGTGACGCCTGCATAGAGCGTGGCATTCCTGTCCTTGGCCATGATGTAGACAGCGGGCTGCTTTTCCATAAGCAATCTCCATGCAGTTCAAGTCGCTGGATTCCCGCTTTCGCGGGAATGACGGTTTTTCCCATGTTCCACGCGAAAGTGATCACACCCCGCGCCACGACTCGACTTCCTCGACGAACCGGTACACATCCATGAACTTGTTGTACAGCGGCGCCGGCGAGATGCGGATCACGTCGGGTTCGCGCCAGTCGCCGATGGTGCCGATCGAGGTCAGGTATTCGAACAGCTCGCGTCCGCGCTCGCGCCCACCGGTGACGCGCAGTGAAAGTTGGCAGCCGCGGCGTGCGGGTTCTGCGGGAGTGATGACCTGCAAGGTATCGGCGACGCGAGCGCGGATCAGCGCTTCCAGGAAACCGGTCAGCTTTTCCGATTTGGTCCGCAGCGCGGCGACGCCATCGGCCTTGTCGAACAACTCCAGCGACGCCAGCAGCGGCGCCAGCCCGAGGATCGGCGGATTGCTCAGTTGCCAGCCGTCGGCGCCGGGGGTGGGCACGAATTCGGGGCCCATCTGGAACCGGGTCTTCTTCTCGTGGCCCCACCAGCCGGCGAAACGCGGGCGATCGGTATGCGCATGGCGCTCGTGGACGAAGCAGCCGGCGACCGCGCCGGGACCGGCGTTCATGTATTTGTAGTGGCACCAGACCGCGAAATCCGGGTTGTCGTCGTGCAGCCGCAGGGGCAGGTTGCCGGCCGCATGAGCCAGATCGAAGCCGGCCACGGCGCCCTGCGCATGGGCCAGGCGCGCGATCTCCTTCAGGTCGAACGCTTGTCCCGTGCGGTACTGGATGCCGGGCCACAGGACCAGTGCGAGCCGCGGGCCGTGTTCGGCGATGGCGCGCTCGATCGCCGCCATGGAAATGGTGCCGTCCACTTCATCGGACAGTATTTCGATGAGGTCGGTGTCCGGATCGAAGCCGTGGAAGCGGATCTGCGATTCGACCGCATGCCGGTCGGAGGGGAACGCGCCGGCTTCGATCAGGATCGCCGGGCGCGCGGGCGTGGGGCGGTAGAAGCTCACCATCATCAGATGCAGGTTGGTGGTCAGCGAATTCATCGCCACCACCTCCGAAGGCAGCGCGCCGACCACCCGGGCCAGCGGTTCGCGTACCTGCTCGTGATAGGTCAGCCATTGCGCATGGCCGGTGAAGTGGCCTTCGACCGCCTCGTGGCTCCATTTGTCCAGCACCTGCAGCACGTGCTCGCGCGCGCCGCGCGGCTGCAGGCCCAGCGAGTTGCCGCAGAAATAGACCTGCTCGTTGTGCTTGTGCTTGGGGATCAGGAAATCGTTGCGTAGCGGGCGCAGCGGGTCGGCGGCGTCCAGGGCGATGGCGTGGGTGCGCGAAAGCGGGTCGGTCATGGCGAGTCAACAAGGAAAAAGGGAGCCGTAGGAGCGGGCCTTGCCCGCGATGCTCTTTCGCGATGCGCTTCAAAGGCATCGCGGGCAGGGCCCGCTCCTACGGGGATGGTGTTCATGCGAAGCGCGAGGCCGACAGGCCCAGCCATTCCAGTGCGGTGCCGTGGTACAGGCGCGCCTGGCCGACAGTATCCAGATCCAGCGCTGCGATGCCGGCGCCCGGTTCCTGTTCGCCCAGCGGGAACGGATAGTCGGTGCCCAGCATCACCCGGTCGGTGCCGACCGTGTCCAGCAGATACTGCAAGGCGCGCGGATCCGCCACCCAGGAATCGAAGTACAGCTGCTTGATGTAGTCGCGCGGATTGCCCGGGTTGTCGGTGGCGACCAGGTCCGGGCGCATGTTGAAACCGTGTTCGATGCGGCCTATGGTGTACGGGAAACTGCCGCCGCCGTGGGCAAGGCAGATCTTCAGCTTCGGCAGGCGTTCCAGCACGCCGCCGAAGATCAGGCAGCACGCGGCGCGAGATTGTTCGGCTGGCATCCCGACCAGCCACGGCATCCAGTACTTGGGCATGCTCGCCGCGCCCATCATGTCCCAGGGATGCACGAGGATCGCCGCTTCCAGTTCTGCCGCGGCCTGGAAGAACCCGAACAGTTCGGGCGCGTCCAGGTTCCAGTCACCGACATGGCTGCCGATCTGCACGCCCTGCAAACCCAACTGGTCCATGCAGCGCTCGAGTTCCTGCACTGCCAGGCGCGGGGACTGCAGCGGCACGGTGCCGATCCCGGCGTAATGGCGCGGGTGCTGGCGGCAGGCCTCGGCGGTGTGGTCGTTGAGCGCCTGGTGCAGGGCCAGCGCCTGGTCCGGTTTTGCCCAGTAACTGAACATCACCGGCACCGTGCTCAGCACCTGCACCTGCACGCCGAACTTGGCGTAGTCGTCGATGCGCACCTGCGGGTCCCAGGTCTTTGGCCAGATTTCGCGGAAGAACTTGCCGTCCTTGTAGATCCGCGCGCGACCGTCTTCGCCATGATGGATCACCGGGAAACGGTCGTCGTTGTACTTCCTGGCCAGGTCCGGCCAGGTGCGCGGCAGGTAGTGGGCATGGGTGTCGATCTTGAGCATTGCCGCAGTTTAGCCGAGCCCGCTGGGGCAGGCACGGTCCATGTGGGGGGGCCGTCTGTCTTGTCGGGCGAGCTGTAGAATGCGAACACCGGGCAGCCGGGAACCGGACCCAAACAGCAAGCCGATGCCTGCAGAATCGCCCGCGCGTTCCTACGCAGACTGGTGATCCCGGTTTCTCAGGCGTTCGTGCCTTGGTCGCTAAGGTATCGTAGCCAGCCTGCTATGGGTGGCACGCCTGGTGTTCGCGCTTGATTGTTTCTGATCAGGCCCCACGAAAATCACGTGGCAACAACCCAGCCGGACATGATTGGAGCGCAAATGGGATCTTTGCTTTTTGTTGGTTGCAGTCACGTCGCCGCCTTTGCAAGGGCAGGCGAGTCGCTCAAACGGGAAAATCCGGGCTCGAAGCGGATCCTCGCTGTCCACCTGCAAAACCCGAAGTATCTTCCGCAAATCGTAGAACGCGCCACGGGTTTTGGCTTGAGCGATGCGATGGAGGAATTGTTGACCCGGCATATGAAGCAAGGTGCGCGGATTGTCTCCTGCGCGGGTGGAAATCGCCACAACATCATCGGGCTGATGCGTCATCCGTGCCCATTCGATTTCGTGCTTCCGGAAAGGCCGGATCTGCCCATTACCCCGGATTGCCAGCTTGTCCCTTCAAGCTTGATAGAGGATTTCATGCGGCGCGATACCCGTGCGGAAAAGACGATGCTCGGCGCGCTGAAAGCGACTGCCCCGGATCTCGTGCATATCGAATCTCCGCCACCGGTGCGGGATGACTCGTTCATCCTGGAAAATGCGGATCAATACTTCCGGTCGCGAGACATTCAAGGAACTGGTGTGACGCCAGCTTGGATCAGGTACAAGCTATGGAAAACCTATTCAAAGGTAATCCGCGGCTATTGCACTGAGCTTGGGATAGGGTTCATGCCTACTCCACAGACCGTCATGGATGAAAGCGGGTTCCTGCTCCCGGATGCGCGTATCGATGCCACGCATGGCAACGAGTGGTACGCGGGGAAAATTGTTCATTACCTTGAAGGCGTCATGTTTGGCGAAGCGAAATGAACCAGCACCCATATAAATCCTTGCCCGATCATGCTTTCTGGCGTCGAGCGGTCTCCGGGGTGGCGCCCAGCGAAATCGACCCGGTAGTCAGCGCGGGATTCAGTATCGACAGGGCCGACAAGGTGGCGACGGCCGGCAGCTGCTTCGCTCAGCACATCGCCCGGTATTTGAAGCAAAGCGGCTATAACTACCTTGTCACCGAAACGGCGCACCCGCTGGTCGCACAGGATGCGGAGAAATTCAACTATGGACTCTTCACCGCCCGCTACGGAAATATCTACACCTCACGCCAGCTATTGCAGCTATTCGATCGCGCGTTCGGGGAATTCGTGCCGGAGGAGGATGTCTGGCAAGGCGAGAACGGAGGCGTTATCGACGCGCTTCGCCCCACCATACAGCCCGGGGGATTCCCGAATATCGAGGAACTTGTGTCCGATCGCAACCAGCATTTGGCAGCGGTGCGACAAGCCTTCAGGACACTCGACGTCTTCGTTTTCACATTGGGCCTTACGGAATGTTGGCGATCTCGCGCAGATGGACTCGTCTATCCGATATGCCCTGGTGTATCGGGCGGCAGGTTCGATCCGGAGAAGCATGAGTTCTTGAATCTCTCCGTGGACGAGATTGTTTCCGATCTCCAGGACTTCGTTCATAAGCTCCGTTCAATCAATCCGTCATCCAGGGTGGTGCTGACAGTCTCGCCCGTGCCACTTGCCGCAAGCGCCTCGGGAAAACATGTACTGACTGCGACGACACTCAGCAAGTCGATTCTGCGCGTAGCGGCGGAAATAGCGTGTACAACACTGCCGAAAGTTTTTTATTTCCCTTCCTATGAGATCGTGACCGGGGCATTTGCGCGAGGCGCTTATTTCGCTCCCGACTTGAGGTCCGTGACCGAGCCCGCGGTCGAACACGTAATGTTTCTGTTCCTCAAGCATGCAACCGTGGGCGAATCGGGCATTTTACGATCTTCTGCCAACGATGAATCGTTGGGGCAGGCTGCCAACGACAGGTTCCTCGGCGAGATGAGTGCATGGGTACAAGTCATGTGCGACGAGGAGGCTTTGGATCCAGAGGAGGGAGCCATCTAGGGATTGGGCAGATGGATCCAGGATGCGCGTCCATGAATCACCACCTTGCCAAAGTGATGGCGCACATTTTCCGGATACTCCTCTGGCCACTCGTGCATCGAACATCGCTTGCCTGGGCGGCGCGGTATTCAAGCGTACGTAGTCTCCGCAACTTCGATGCCGGGACGACGATGTAGCGATCGAGCACTGGCGGAAAATATCTCCCCATATCGTGCAGGCGGGAATATCCCTCGCGCACGTTAATAGCTGCAGCGCATGACCGTCGTCGTGATGGATCGCCGGGAAACGGACGTCGTTGTATTTCCTGGCCAGGTGCGCGGCAGGTAGTGGGCATGGGTGTCGATTTTCAGCATGCAGGCAGTTTACCCGGCCGCTGCCGTGGCTGCCTGCGATGCGCGCGGCCTGGTCCGGCGCAGCAGATGCGCCAGCGCGTCGACGCTGTCGGCGATGCGGTCGCAGGTATCGGCCAGGGCCAGTCCGGTGGGCGAATGGGCCAGCACCGGGTCCTTTTCAAGCGCCTCGGCAAGGCGGCGTTCGGCGGCGCGCGGGGAATGGGGCTGCGGCGGTGCGTCGTCGCGCAGGGCCGCGGCGATCGCGGCCAGGGCACGATCCACCTGTGCCGAAAACTCGGCGAGTTCCGGCAGTGCCGGCAAACTGCCTACGTCGCGCAACACCGCTTCCAGCGACAACGAGGTACGGATCAGGCGGTGCGCGTTGGCGAGGAAGGATTCGGTGGATGCTAGTTCTGCCCGCGCCTGCGCGCGCTTGGGCTCGGCCTGCAGTCGTTCGAGCGAGGCCAGCACCCCCGTGCGCGCGGCGCGGGCGGAGGTGCGGGTTTCATGCAAGGCGGGGATGTCGTTGCCGAGCACCGCGCGGATGTGGGCACGGTAGCTTTCGATCAGTTTCGCCAGTGCGATGTTGGCGCGCCGGCCTTCCCATGTGGGCCATGCCAGGTAGGCTGCCAATGCCAGTACGCTGCCGAGCAGGGTGCCGAACAGGCGCATCTGGATCGCATCGCCCGGCGCGATGCCCTCGAACGACAGCAGCAATACCAGCATGCCCGACAGCATCGCCACGCCGATGCCGTAGTTGACCTGCACCAGCAGGCGGAACGCCAGGCACAGCGCTGCCATCAGCAGCAGCGTCGGCACCACGCCATCCATCGCGTAATGCACGATCAGGGTGGTCAGCAACAAGCCGGCGAAGGTGCCGGCCACGCGCAGCAGGCCGAAGCGCAGGGTGCCGCCGAAATCCGGCTTCAGCACGATGGCGGCGGTCATCGGGATCCACACGCCATGCGGGATGGCCAGGGCGCGTTCGCAGGCGACGGCCAGGCCGAGGCAGGCGGCGCAACGGATCGCATGGCGCATCGCCACCGAGGAAATCTTCAGGTTGGCGCGCAAGGTCTGCCATGGGTTGCGCGGGCGCAATGCCGAAGGCAGGCGGGCTTCGGCCAGTTCGGCGCGGATTTCGCCGCTGCTGCTGGCCCAGTCGCTGTTGCGCACCAGCGAGCGCAGCTGGCCGGCGAGGCTTTGCGCGCGCGCGGCGGCAACCCGCAGGAAGCGGCGGTCGCGTGCACTGTGGCCGTCGTCGTCGCTGGTGCGTGCCAGTGCGGCGACGCGCGCACCGAAGGTAGCGACTTCCTGTTCCGCACGGAACGGTTTTTCGGCGGCGCGCATGGCCTCCGACAGGTGCATCAGGATGGTGTCGGCGCTGTCCAGGAGGTCCTCGATGCGCAGGCGGACACCGGCGTCTTCGATCCGGGTGTCCAGGTCGCCCAATGCCAGCAGATCGATGCGCACGCGTTCGCACAACTCCGCGATGATGCGGAACGACTGCACCGCCACGCCGCGCGAACGGTGCTGGCCATGCAGGGTTTCCAGTGCCTCCATCGCCGCCATCGACACTGGCGGCGGTTGCGAGGGATCCGGACGCGTGCGTGCGACCGCTGCCAATTGCTCGAGCACCGCGGCCAAGGCGAATCGTTCGGGCCGGTAACGTTGCAACGGCCATGCCGCCAGTGCCAGCAGCATCTGCAGCAGGCCGCCGGCGAAGATCAGCGCCGCCACCCCGGGCGCGTGCACGACCGGCAGGCCCATGTCGGCGGTGATCATCATCACGATCATGCTGGTCAGGCCGGCGCGTGCGGCGACCGGTCCCAGCGCCACCAGCAGGCCACCGACCAGTCCGAATATCACCGCCGCAATCACGAACAGCGTGGTGTTCTCGCCGATCAGTATGCCGGTCAACGCGGACAACCCGGCCGCCAACGCAGCCAGCAGCATCCGTTCCATCCTCTGCCGGTAAGGGCCGGGCTGGTCGGTGAACATCGTGTTGATCGCGCCGGTGGTCATCGCCAGGCCGGCCGGGACTTGATCGAACGCCAGGCCCAACGCCAAGGGCGCGATCACCGCGACGGTGTTGCGCAGTGCCACGCGGAATGGCACGTCGCGCGGCTTGAGGGCGATCAGCGAACGCAGCACGGGCGCCTCGTCACGATCGTCGCGATGTCAGGTATCGGGAAATTCGTAATGCGTCGGCGCCGGATTGAGGTGGCCGCACTGCTTGCAGGTGCGATGTTCCCGCGACGAATAGAACCGGTCGAACACCGGCGGGAAATCCTTTTCGATGTCGCGCAGGTGGAAATATTCCTCGTAGACCTTGTGGTTGCAGTTCTCGCAGAACCACAGCAAGCCATCGTCCTCGTGCGCCAGGCGCTTGCGCTCGATCACCAGGCCGATGGAATCGGGCAGGCGCTGCGGCGAATGCGGCACGCGCGGCGGCAACAGGAAGATCTCGCCGGCCTTGATCGGGATGTCGCGCGGCTTCCCGTCCTCCTGGATGCGCAGCACCATTCCGCCTTCCAATTGGTAGAACCATTCCGGGCCCTCGTCCCAGTGGTAATCGGTGCGCGAATTGGGCCCGCCTACCACCATCACGATGAAGTCGCCTGCGTAGATCACCTTGTTGCCGACCGGTGGCTTCAGCAGGTGGCGGTGTTCTTCGATCCAGGCTTGCAGGTTGAGCGGATTCGGTAGCATCGGCGGTTCTCCTTCAGCATGATTCCTTGGCCGCGGCGACGCATTTGAGCTCGATCGCGATCGGCGTCGGCAGCGCGGTGATGCCCAGGGTGGTACGGCAGGGCGCGGTGGCGGCATCCGGGAAATGCTCGGCCCAGACCCGGTTGTAGGCCTTGAAATCGCGGACCATGTCGGTGAGGTAGACGGTCACGTCGACCAGGTCCTCCCAGGCGCCGCCGCTGGCTTCGAGCACCGCGCGCACGTTGGCGAAGACCGCGCGCGTCTGCGCCTCGATGTCGTACTTGCGCACGCGCCCGTCGGCGAAATATTCGTTGCCGGCGATCTCGTTGCTTGCCGGATCGCGCGGGCCGATGCCGGACAGGAACAGCAGACTGCCGACGCGACGCGCATGCGGATACGTACCGACTGGAGCCGGGGCGCTGGCTGCGTGGATGGAGTTGTTCATGACAGCGGCTCCCGGTCGCGGAGCAACCCGGCGAGGGCATTGGCGTAGGCCGGCGTGAGTTGGTCGGCGGAATCCACGTCCATGCCCAGCTCGCGCACGCAGCCGTCGAGCAGGCTGTAGACCCAGCCGTGCACCGACAGCTTCTGTCCGCGCGCCCAGGCATCCTGCACGACCGTCGTCAGGCAGACGTTCTCGGCCTGCTCGATCGCGTTGAGCTCGCACAGGCGGTCGCTGCGCAGCGAAGGGTCGAAGCTTTCCAGCAGCGCCGCATGTTTCTGGGCGACGTCGCCGACGTGCCGGATCCAGTTGTCGGCCAGGCCGATGCGCGCGCCGTGCAGCGCCGCGTTCACGCCGCCGCAGCCGTAGTGGCCCACCACCAGGATGTGTTCGATCTTCAGCACGTCCACGGCGAACTGGATCACCGACATGCAGTTGAGGTCGGTGTGGACCATGACGTTGGCGATGTTGCGATGGACGAAGACCTCGCCGGGCGCCAGGCCCATGATCTGGTTGGCGGGCACGCGCGAGTCGGAGCAGCCGATCCACAGGTATTTCGGCGCCTGCAACTGCGACAGGCGCAGGAAGAACTCCGGGTCTTCGGCGCGGGTCCGTTCGGCCCATTCGCGGTTATTGCGTAGCAGTTCGTCGAGGATTTTCATGTTGGGCGATTTCCTTGCAGGGCAATGCCCACATTCTTGGGTTCGGTGAAAAAGCGCATCGCTTCGGAACCGCCTTCGCGACCCAGGCCGGACTGGCCCATGCCGCCGAACGGGGTGCGCAAGTCGCGCATCAGCCAGCAGTTGATCCAGACCATGCCGGCGCGGATGCCGGCGGCGAGGCGATGGGCGCGATCGAGGTCGCGGGTCCAGACCGAAGCCGCCAGGCCGTAGTCGCCGGCGTTGGCCAGGGCCAGCGCATGCTCATCGTCGTCGAAAGCTTGCAGGGTCGAGACCGGGCCGAAGATCTCGTCGCGGTTGCTGGCGCAATCCGGGCCAAGGCCGTCGATCACCGTCGGCGCCACGAACCAGCCTGGCCGGTCCAGCGCATCGCCGCCGCAGAGGAAGTTGCCGCCTTCCTCGCGGGCACGGGCGATGGCGGCGACGACCTTGTCGAAATGCGCCTGCGAAACCAGTGGGCCCAGCTGGATTCCGTCGGCCATCGGGTCGCCGACACGCAGGCTGCGCACGCGCTCGACGAAGGCCTCGCGGAATTCATCGTAGATCGACCGTTCGATCAGCAGTCGCGAACCGCACAGGCAGATCTGCCCGGAATTCTGGAAGGCCGAGCGGACCAGCGTATCCAACTGGTTGCGCCAGTCGCTGTCGGCGAAGACCAGGGTGGGATTCTTCCCGCCCAGTTCCAGCGACACCTTCTTCAGCGCAGGCGCGGCGAGCGCGGCGATGCGCTTTCCAACCACGGTGCTGCCGGTGAACGACACCGCGCGCACGCGCGGATGGATCACCAGCGGCTCGCCGGCTTCGGCGCCCAATCCGTGGACGATATTGAGCACGCCTGGGGGGAAGCCTATCTCCGCCGCCAGCTCGCCCAGCATCGTGGCGGTGAGCGGGGTCACTTCGGACGGCTTGGCGACCACGGTGTTGCCTGCGGCCAGCGCGGGGGCGATCTTCCAGGTGAACAGGTACAGCGGCAGGTTCCACGGCGAGATCGTGGCGATCGCGCCCAGCGGCGTGCGCAGGGTGTAGTTGAGCCCGGCTTCGCCGTGATGCGATTCGCTGGAGAACTGGGTCGCGGCCTGGGCGAAGAAGCGCAGGTTGGAAACGGCGCGCGGGATCTCGATGTCGCGCGCCAGGGCGAAGGGCTTGCCGCCGTCCAGCGATTCGGCGCGGGCGAAGGCATCGATGCGCGATTCCAGCGCTGCGGCGAGCCTTTCCAGCCAGGCGGCGCGTTCGCTGTTGCGCAGCGCGGACCAGGCCGGAAAAGCCTGTTCGGCGGCGGCGACCGCAAGTTCGACGTCCCGTGCATCGCCAGCGGCGACTTGCGCATGGGCCTGGCCAGAGGCTGGATCGAACACCTCGAGCCAGCGCCCGTTGGCTGCGGGTCGTGCCTCGCCATCGATCCAGTGGGTCAGGGTCTGCATACCGATAGCTTAACCGGCCAAGGCCTCACCGTAGGAGCGCGCCTTGCGCGCGATGCTTTCCTCGATATGGGTCATGGCCAGGGCATCGCGCGCAAGGCGCGCTCCTACGGGCGTGGAGGTCAGATCGATTGCATGCGCCCGCCGTCCACTGCCAGGCTGACTCCATTGATGTAGGCGGCGGCCGGACTGGCGAGAAAGGCGATGGCCGCGGCGATCTCACTGGCCTCGGCGAAGCGGCCCACCGGAACGGTCGACAGCATGGTCGCGGCGATGGCGTCGCGGGATTTTCCGGTGGAGGCGGAGCGATCATCAAGGATCTGTTCCAACCGCTGGGTGCGGGTGTAACCGGGCAATACGTTGTTGACCGTGATCCCGTCCGGCGCCAGTTCGCGCGACAGGGTCTTGGCCCAACTGGCCACCGCGCCGCGGATGCTGTTGGAGACGCCAAGGTTGACGATGGGTTCCTTCACCGAAGTGGAGATCACGTTGACGATACGGCCCCATTGCGCGGCCTGCATGCCGGGCAACACCGCCTGCACCAGGACCTGGTTGCCGAGCAGGTGCTTGTGGAAGGCATCGAGGTAGGCGGCGGCATCGGCATCGATGGCGCGTCCGCTCGGGGGACCGCCGGTGTTGTTGACCAGGACATGCACCGGATCGGCGCCGGCCAGCGCCTGCACCTGCGCGGCGAGTTCGTCGTGTCGCGAGACGTCGGCGGCGATCCAGCCATGCCGCTGGCCGGCAGCGGTGCGGGGCAGGGAGGCGGCGGCGGCTTCGAGAGCATCGGCGCGCCGTGCCAGCAGGGTAACGTCCGCACCAAGCAGAGCGAGTTCCAGTGCAGCCGCGCGGCCGATGCCTTCCGATCCGCCGCAGACCAGCGCGTGCCTGCCGTTGAGTTCCAGGTCCATGTCGTTCCTCAGTCCGGTGGGCGGCGGTCGAGCCGCTCCAGCATCATGGCCGCGACTTCCCGCGACCGGAGATCGTCCTGCTCGCGCAGGGCCTGTGCCGCGCCGCGCACGTTGGCGGCGGGGTGGTTCTGGCTGAGTTTGAATTTCAGCTCGATCCGATCCGGCACGAAGCGGAAACCGATGATCCCCCGCAACTGGCCGCGGTGGGCTTCACGATCGTGTTCGTAACGCCAGTCGCTGCCGATGGCGGTTTCGTGCCGGATGCTCAGCCGGTCGACGATGCTGGCGAGGAATGCCTCATCGGTCGAGGCCTCCAGCTTCCCGTCCAGGTGCGCCACCGCATAGTTCCAGGTCGGGACCCGCGCGGCTTCTTCCTTGTCCGCATACCAGCCGGGTGAAACGTAGGCGTGCGGTCCATGCACGATCATCAGCGCGGCTCCGCCATGCGTCGCCTGCGGGTTCGGCCGGGCCCAATGGCCTTCGATCAGTATCCTGTCGCCTTCACGCGAATACAGCACCGGCAGGTGGCTGGCGAAAGGCTTGCCGTCGGGGCCGGTGCTGACCAGGGTGACGAAGGGATCGCGCGCCAGCAGCCGGTCCAGTTCGCCCAGGTCGGTTTCAGCGAAGGCGCGTGGCGTGTACATCTATCGCGGTCAGGCCCGCGCGCCCAGCGATTGCACCATCAGCCCGCGCAGCGCCGCGTCGTTGTCCGCGCGCGGCGGCGCGACCTCGGTCAGCGAAAATCCGCGGGCCAGCGCATCGTCCTCGTCCAGTCCGTCGAAGGCCACGAACTCGGCATCGAACAAAGCCGCGCGCGCGGTGTCGTCGCTGTCGTAGGCCAGGGTGTTGCCGTCGCTGTCGAACACTTCCGCGGTGCCCGCATCGAGCAGGCGCAGGCGTGCCCACACCAGCGTCCGCCCCAGCGAGGCGACATACCACTGGGTGTCGATCGTGTCGTTCATGCCATCACCAGCGATGCGAGCCAGAGCAGCCCGGCGCAGGCCAGGCCGCCGAAAATGACCAGCAGCGAGATCTTCGCCGGTGTCGCCAATCCGCTCAGCGAACTGTCGCGGCTTTCGCGGTAGCGGCCGCTCAGCAACCAGGCCAAGGCCGCAGGCTTTAGGAATGCGCCGGTGCCCAGTTGCGCGGTGATCTCCGGATGGCGGTCGCGGATGTGCACCAGGGTCAGCGGCCAGAAAATCACGAACGCGGTGAAGCCGGCGATGGCGGCGGCGACGAAGAGCAGGGCGAAGAACAGGATCACTGGTAATCAAACCTCGTAACTTTGGGGCATCGTCATCCCGGCGAACGCTGGGATCCATTTTGACTTTGATTTTTCCTGCAGCGCATCTGGAACGTTATGGTTATCGCGAAGATCAAGGTGGATCCCAGCGTTCGCTGGGATGACAGCGCTCTCTGTTCCGGCTTGCTGCGGAAAACCTCAGAACTCCGCATTGCCGGGCGCGCGGGGGTAGGGAATGGAGTCGCGGATGTTGGACAGCCCGCAGACGTAGACCACCAGGCGCTCGAAGCCCAGGCCGAAACCCGCGTGCGGCACCGTGCCGTAGCGGCGGAAATCGCGATACCAGCCGTAATGCGCCGGATCCAGGCCGAACTGGGCCATGCGCGCGTCGAGGATGTCGAGGCGTTCCTCGCGCTGGCTGCCGCCGATGATCTCGCCGATGCCCGGCGCCAGCACATCCATCGCCGCGACGGTCTTGCCGTCGTCGTTGAGGCGCATGTAGAACGCCTTGATGTGCTCGGGATAGTTGGTGACCACGACCGGGCGGCCGACGTGCTGTTCGGTCAGCCAGCGCTCGTGTTCGGTCTGCAGGTCCAGGCCCCATTCGACCGGGAATTCGAACTTGTGCTTCGATTCCTGCAGCAGCTTGATCGCATCGGTGTAGTCGATGCGCTCGAACGGCGCGTTGATGAAATCTTCCAGCTTGCTGATCGCGGTCTTGTCCACGCGCTCGGCCAGGAACGCGAGGTCGTCGCCGCGTTCCTCCAGCACCGCGCGGAACAGGTACTTGAGGAACTCCTCGGCCACCCGCGCATCCTCGGCCAGGTCGGCGAAGGCGATCTCCGGTTCGATCATCCAGAACTCGGCCAGGTGCCGGGTGGTGTTGCTGTTCTCGGCGCGGAAGGTCGGGCCGAAGGTGTAGACCTTGCTCAGCGCCAGCGCGTAGGCCTCGACGTTGAGCTGGCCGGAGACGGTCAGGAAGGTTTCCTTGCCGAAGAAATCGCGCGAGAAATCGACTTCGCCCTTGCCGTTGCGCGGCAGGTTGGCGGTGTCCAGGGTGGACACGCGGAACATCTGCCCGGCGCCTTCGGCATCGGAGGTGGTGATGATGGGCGTGCTGATCCAGCAATAGCCGTTCTGGTGGAAATAGCGGTGCACCGCCTGCGACAGGCAGTTGCGGATGCGCGTGACCGCGCCGAACAGGTTGGTGCGCGGGCGCAGGTGGGCCACTTCGCGCAGGAATTCCAGCGAGTGCGCCTTGGGCTGGATCGGGTAGGTCTCGGGGTCCTCGACCCAGCCGACGACTTCCAGCTTCGATGCCTGGATCTCGAACGACTGGCCCTGGCCCTGCGATTGCACCAACGTGCCGGTGGCGATCACCGCGCAGCTGGCGGTCAGCCGCTTCACTTCGGATTCGTAGTTGTCCAGCGTGCTCGGCACGACCACCTGGATCGGGGCGAAGCAGGAGCCGTCGCTGACGTTGACGAAGGACAGCCCGGCCTTGGAGTCGCGGCGCGTGCGCACCCAGCCGCGGACCGTGACTTCGCCGCCGGCCGGGATCTTGCCCGCCAGCGCATGTTCGACGCTAACCACCGTCATGACTTGAATCCTTGTGCGACCGCAACCATTAATGGAACGCGGAGTTTACCGGAGCGGCGCCGGGAACGCCGCGTTCGCGGGTCTATAATCGCCGCCAGCAAGGAGAGTCCATGGCCATCACCCTTACCCCGGTCGCGTTCCAGCGCGTGCAGCGTTTCGTTGCCGAATCGGGCGCCCTGGGCCTGCGCTTCGGCGTCAGCCGCACCGGTTGCTCCGGCTGGGGCCACGTGGCCGACCTGGCCCGCGACCAGCGCAGCGACGACACCGTGTTCGAGCAGCAGGGCGTGAAGATCTTCGTCGACGCCGACAGCCTGGCCCTGGTCGACGGCACCGAGATCGATTTCGGCAAGCAGGGCCTCAGCGAGGCCTTCCTGTTCCGCAATCCCAATGCCACCGCCGAATGCGGTTGCGGGGAAAGCTTCACCACCGAGGCCGACAGGGCCTGAGACATCGTGCCCTTCTCCCGGGGGGAGAAGGGAAATCGTATTAAGCTCCCGGTTCACCGAATCCGGAGTCACCCATGTTCCGTTCCCTGTTGCTGGCAGTGTTGACGCTTGCCGCTGTGATGCCTGTGCGTGCGCAGCAGGCTTCACAGAACCCGACCTTGCAAAAGCTCTTCGCCGACGAATGGGAGCGCGGCCTGCGCGAGAGCCCCGAGAACGCCAGCTACAACGGCGATTCCCGCTTCAACGATCGCTGGAGCGATCTCAGCCTCGCCGCCATCGCCAGCCGCGAAGCCGAGGATCGTGCCGCACTGGAGCAACTGCACGCGATCGATCGGAAGGGCCTGTCGGCCGCCGACCAGCTCGATTACGACACCTTCGAATGGAACCTGCAGCGCAGCATCGAGCGGCAGAAATTCCACGAATACCAGCAGCCGATCAGCCACCAGGGTGGGCCGCAGACCGCGGACGGGATTGCCGAGGTGCTGCCTTTCGCCAGCCTCAAGGACTACCAGGACTGGCTGAAGCGCCTGCGGGCGCTGCCCACGGTCATCGATCAGGTCATCGTCCTGATGCAGGAAGGGGTGAAGGCCGGCAACCTGCCGCCACGGGTCCTGATGCAGCGGGTGCCAGCGCAGATCGCAGGGCAGGTGGTCGATGATCCGGCGAAAAGCGCCTTCTACAAGCCATTCCTGAAATTTCCCGATGCGATTTCCGCCAGTGACCGTGATCGCTTGCAGGCTGAGGCGAAACGTCTCATCGCCGGCGACGTGGTCCCGGCCTATCGCAAGCTGCAGACGTATTTCAACGACGAATACCTGCCCAAAACCCGCGCATCCATCGCCGCCACCGACCTGCCGGACGGCAAGGCCTATTACGACTTCCTGGCGCGCTACTACACCACCACCGACCTGACCGCCGAGCAGATCCACGCGATCGGGCTCAAGGAAGTGGCGCGGATCCGCGCCGAGATGGAGAAGGTCAAGGACCAGACCGGCTTCAAGGGCTCGATGGCCGAATTCTTCACTTACCTGCGCAGCGACCCGAAGTTCTTCTACAAGACCCCGGACGAGCTGCTGACCGCTTACCGGGCGTTGGCCAAGCGCATCGATCCGGAGCTGGTGAAGGTGTTCAAGACCATCCCGCGCCTGCCGTACGGGGTGCGCGCGATCCCCGACAACATCGCCCCGGACACCACCACCGCCTACTACATGCCAGGCGCCTCCGATGGCACCCGTCCTGGCTATTACTACGTCAACCTGTACAAGCCGGAAGTACGCCCGACCTGGGAAATGTTGCCGCTGTCGCTGCACGAAGCCGTGCCCGGGCACCACTTCCAGTTCGCCCGCGGCCTGGAGCTGCCGGACGCCCCGATGTTCCGCCGCACCGCTTATTTCGTCGCCTACGGCGAGGGCTGGGGCCTGTACGCCGAGCAGTTGGGCTACGAAATGGGCCTGTACGACGACCCCTACGACCGTTTCGGCCAGTTGACCTACGAAATGTGGCGGGCGGTGCGGCTGGTGGTCGATACCGGCATGCACGCCAAGGGCTGGACCCGGGAACAGGCCATCGCCTATTTCAAGGACAATGCGGCCAAGACCGACCAGGACATCGTCAACGAGGTCGACCGCTACATCGGCACTCCCGGGCAGGCGCTGGCCTACAAGATCGGGCAGATGAAGATCTCGGAGTTGCGGGACAAGGCCAGGCGGGAGCTGGGGCCGAAGTTCGACCTCCGGGCCTACAACGACGCGGTGCTGGAGACCGGTTCGGTGCCTTTGGAGGCGCTGGAGAGGCATATCGATGCCTGGATTGCGGCGCAGAAGGGCTGAAGAGCGGGGTTGGCGGTTGGTACAAAGCCGGGGTTTCCACGAACTACCAACCACCAGCCATCAATCCGCATTTGCACCTAACCCATTGACCTGACATAATTTCCGGCTTCCTGCGGGCTTCCGTCTGCGGGAACCCTTGCCCCACCGCGTCCTCCATTTCCACATTGGGGGCGGCCGGGGGGCTGTCCGGTCCGGCTTCCGCCGGGCCTCATCCGAAAGGTATACAACGATGCGTCATTATGAAGTCGTGTTCCTGGTCCACCCTGACCAGAGCGAGCAAGTGCCGGCCATGATCGAGCGTTACAAGACGCTGGTCGAGAACGGCAACGGCAAGATCCACCGCCTGGAAGACTGGGGCCGCCGCCAGCTGGCGTACCCGATCCAGAACCTGGTCAAGGCCCACTACGTGCTGTTCAACATCGAAGTCGAGCAGGCGATCCTGGCCGAGCTGACCGAAAGCTTCCGCTTCAACGACGCGGTGCTGCGCCACCTGATCATGAAGCGCGATGAAGCCGACACTGAGATGTCGATCATCATGAAGAGCAAGGACGAGAAGGGCGACAAGCCCGAGCGTGGCGAACGCCGCCGTCGCGATGAAGACGAAGGTGGCGAAGTGGTCGAAGCCGCCGTCGATACCGATTCCGACACTGCCGAAGCCGCCTAAGGAGCACCCCCATGTCCAAGTTCTTCCGTCGCCGCAAGTTCTGCAAGTTCACCGCCGAAGGCGTGAAAGAGATCGATTACAAGGATCTCAACACCCTGCGCCAGTACCTGACCGAAACCGGCAAGATCGTCCCCAGCCGCGTGACCGGCACCAAGGCGCGCTACCAGCGCCAGCTGTCCACCGCGGTCAAGCGCGCCCGTTTCCTGGCGCTGATCCCGTACACCGACAGCCACGACAACTGATCGAAGCGGTAACGAGGTGAAGTCGGCGGCTACGCCGCCTGCAAATGGCGAAGGGTATAGGCCCCGACCATCCGCAGCCCGCGCAGCGGGCGACTTCACTCTTCACCTTTTCGCCCCATTACTGTCATTCGGACAGCTCAATCGCTGCGGGGCTATTCCCCGCTAACGAATACGGAGTACAAACCATGCAACTGATCCTCCTGCAGAAAGTGACCAACCTCGGCGTCCTCGGCGACAAGGTCGACGTGAAGCCGGGTTACGGCCGCAACTACCTGGTGCCGCAGGGCAAGGCCGTGCCGGCCACCGCCGCCAACGTCGCCGAGTTCGAAGCCAAGCGCGCCGACTACGAAGCCAAGGCCAAGTCGATCCATGACGAAGCCGAAGCCCGCCGCGCCAAGCTGGAAGGCGCCAGCGTCACCATCAGCGCCAACGCCGCCACCGAAGGCAAGCTGTTCGGTTCGGTCGGCCCGCGCGACATCGCCGACGCCTTCACCAAGGCCGGTTTCCCGGTCGAGAAGAGCGAAGTCATCCTGGGCGAGGGCGCGTTCCGCCACATCGGCGAATACGACGTGGTCCTGCACCTGCATGCCGACGTCGAAACCACCGCCAAGGTCGTCGTCATCGGCGACGTCTGATCCTGGCTGGCAGCGATACCGCGACGGGCGCCGAAAGGCGCCCGTTTCGTTTGTCCCCGGATCATGTCCGCCGCCGTTCCGTAGGAGCGGGCCTTGCCCGCGATGCTCTTTCATCATGCCTCGGCAATCCCGACGGAGAGCGCCGTCACGAGCGATAAGCATCGCGGGCAAGGCCCGCTCCTGCAATCGCAGTCCTTGAGACGGCCGACGCGTATCCAACAATCGTACTTATCCACAGGTTGTGCCATCGCGAGCACACAGGCGGAGCACCTACGATGGCCGACCAGATCCGCCGAGCGACGTCTCTCACCCGCGTTCGCCTCATCGCAAGACCCGCACAGGCAAGCTCCACAAAGGAACACCCCGCAACTATGTCCGCACGCCCCGGCTTCCGTTACGACCAGCACGACGCCCGCATCGAGCAGCTGCGCGTGCCGCCGCATTCCATCGAAGCGGAGCAGGCGGTGCTGGGCGGGCTGATGCTGGCGCCGGAAGCCTACGATCGCATCAACGACAAGCTCAACGATACCGACTTCTATCGTCGCGACCACCAGCTGATCTACCGCGCGATCAGCGAGCTGGCGGAAAAAAGCCGGCCTTACGATGCGGTGACCCTGGGCGAATGGTTCGAATCCCAGGGCCAGATCGAGCAGGTCGCCGGTGGCGCCTACCTGGTCGAGCTGGCCAGCACCACGCCTTCGGCCGCGAACATCGTCGCCTACGCCGAGATCGTGCGCGACAAGGCGGTGATGCGGCAGCTGATCGAGGTCGGCACGCAGATCATCAACGACGGCTTCCAGCCCGACGGCCGCGACAGCGCCGAACTGCTGGCCAAGGCCGAGCAGGAAGTCTTCGCCATCGCCGAGGCCGGCGCACGCGGACGCACCGATTTCACCGCGGTCAACACCGCGCTGAAGGATGCGTTCGAGGTTCTGCAAAGCCGCTTCGAAAGCGGCGGCAGCATCACCGGCCTGCCTACCGGTTACCACGAGTTCGACGAGATGACCGCCGGCCTGCAGCCGACCGACCTGCTGATCCTGGCCGCGCGCCCGGCCATGGGCAAGACCACCCTGGCCTTGAACATCGCCGAGTACGCAGCGATCAAGTCGAAGAAGGCGGTGGCCGTGTTCTCGATGGAAATGTCCGCATCGCAGCTGGCCCTGCGCCTGATTTCCTCCAACGGCCGGGTCAACGCCACCCGCCTGCGCACCGGCCAGCTGGAGGACGAGGACTGGAGCCGCGTCACCAGCGCGATCCGCATGCTCAAGGAAACCAAGATCTTCATCGACGACACCCCGGCGCTGTCGCCGGACGTGCTGCGCTCCAAGGCGCGACGGCTCAAGCGCGAACACGACCTGGGCCTGATCGTGATCGACTACCTGCAGCTGATGGCGGTGCCGGGCAACAGCGAAAACCGCGCCACCGAGATTTCCGAGATCTCGCGTTCGCTCAAGGGACTGGCCAAGGAACTCAACGTGCCGGTGGTCGCGCTGTCGCAGCTCAACCGCTCGCTGGAAACCCGCACCGACAAGCGCCCGGTGATGGCCGACCTGCGCGAATCCGGCGCCATCGAACAGGACGCCGACGTTATCATCTTCATCTACCGCGACGACTACTACCACAAGGATTCGGCCGACAAGGGCCTGGCCGAAGTCATCATCGGCAAGCAGCGTAACGGCCCCACCGGTTCGATCAAGCTCAAGTTCTTCGGCGAATACACCCGCTTCGACAACCTGGCGCACGACGCAGTCGGAAGCTTCGAGTAAACGGGTAGGGCGGGTCTTGACCCGCCGTCAGAAAGATCGCGACTTTTCTGAAGGAGTCGTGACCTGCCTTGCGGAAGATCGCAACCCACCCAAGAAAAAATGAGCTTCTTTGCGGAATATCGCGACTGCCCAATGGCGGGCTGGTTTCCAACAGCGAAGCGGGTCAACCCGCCCTACGCCTGACCGGATTTTTCCTGCGTCACCTTGTTCAGCAGCTTCACCGCATAGCCGCTGCCCGGGACCACGGCCGAGGCGACCTCCGCGCCGAGTTCGAACATCATCTCGCGCGACATCATGATGTCGACCTTCTCGCGGAACCATTCGCCGTTCTCGATCACCTCGCCGGTCAATCCGTCTATCTCGATCACCCCCAGCTTGTTGTTCCAGTTGTATTCGAAGGCGAATACCGGGCGGAAATACAGATGGGCGGTGGTGAACTCGACCGTGTCGCCCTGGATCGAGTGCGCGTCGATCGGTTCGGCCGCCAGCTTCGCCTTCACGATCTGCACCGCGGCATTGAAAGGCAATTGCGGAGGAATGGTTCCCTCGACATCCAACTGGCTGCGTTCGGCGGCCTTGTAACGCTCGATGTAACTCTGCAGCTTGGCCTGTTTGATCCCGCGCTTCAGCCCGTCCTGGTGGATGACCACGTCGATCTTGCGGTGGCAGAATTCCTGCAGCTGCACGTCGATGCGCGGCTTGCCGCCGCTGTTGGGCAGGATCTCGAAAGCGCTCCCGGCTATTTCCACCTTGCGTGCGTAGGGATTGGTGATCTGCACCGGATAAACCGCCTCGTGCAGGTAATCGACCTCGCGCCGCGCCACCAGGTGCCAGAACGGCTCGTAACGCAACTCCCACTTGGACAGGCGCACCGTATCGGCCTTGGGCCGGTTGAGCGGATTGAGCCTGGCCAACGTGCCGAAGGCGGCGAGCTTGCTCTTTTCCGCCTGCTCCTCGGCTGCGCGGCTGGGATAGACCTCCTCGAAATAGAGGATCCGGTAGACCGAACTGTCGGGGTTGATGATCGGTTCCATGGTCTGTTTCCCGTCGCACGCGAAGTTTCCCGATCATACGTAAAAGGCGACGCCGCAAGGACATTGCCGGTGGCGTAGGAGCGACGTGAGTCGCGAAACCAGGGCCTGTGCACGGGGCTGCCATCGATATTCCCGCATACGCTCCGTGTCGCTACCGGATGCCCTTGTGCGGTCACGTTCGCGACTCACATCGCTCCTACGCCGGGTACGGCGTGTCCGCGTTGACGCCCTTCGCCGCAGCGTGCTTCACTCGCCGCGGGCGAGGAGAGACCGATGGCAACCAGCAAGGTAACGCGCAAGCCGCGCAAGGAACCCATGTCGCGGGTCGATACCGCATGGCTGCGGATGGAGCGCCCGACCAATCCGATGATGATCACCGGGGTGCTGATGTTCGACGAGCCGATGACCATCGAGCGGCTCAGGGACGTGGTCAGGAAGCGCTTCCTCGCCTATCCGCGCTTCCGTCAGAAAGCGGTGGATACGCCGGCCGGCGCGTCGTGGGTGGAGGACGGGAATTTCGACCTGGACCTGCATGTGCGCATCACCGCGCTGCCGGGACGCAGCGACAAGAAATCAGAGAAGAAAGCCTTCGAGCGCTTCGTCAGTCAGTTGGCGTCCTCGCCGCTGGACAAGTCGAAGCCGCTTTGGCAATTCCACCTGATCGAGAAATACGGCGCCGGCTCGGCGGTGGTCGCTCGCATCCACCACTGTTATGCCGATGGCATGGCCCTGGTCCAGGTGATGCTGTCGATGACCGACACCACCCGCAAGCCAGTGAAGAGCAGCAACCTGCGCGACGCATGGCTGAAAAGCGATGGCGCCAACGTCGAGCGCAGGGTCGGCGCCATCGACCGCTACATGAAGATCGGCGGCAAGGTGCTGGGCAAGGGCATGGACATGTATCGCGACCCGACCCTGGCCACGGTGCTGGCCAGGGAGGGTGGCGAGATCGGCCGCGAACTGCTGGCCGCGCTGGCCTTGTCCGACGATCCGCCGACGCTGCTGCGCGGCGCCCTGGGGGTCAGCAAGCGCGTGGCCTGGGCCGAACCGCTGGACCTGGACGAGGTCAAGGCGGTCGGTCGCGCCTGCGACTGCACCGTCAACGACGTGCTGATGGCCGCCGCGGCCGGGGCCCTGCGCGGCTACATGCTTGAACGCGGCGAGAACCTCGAAGGCGTGACCCTGCGCGCCACGGTGCCGGTGAACCTGCGCCCGCTGGAGCACGCCAAGAAGCTGGGCAACCACTTCGGTCTGGTGTTCCTGGAGCTGCCGGTGGGCGAAGACAATCCGATCCGCCGGGTGGAGCGGGTCGCCAAGTGCATGTCAGACCTAAAGAATTCTAGGCAAGCCATTGTTTCATTTGGACTTCTTGCGGCATTGGGAATGGCCCCAGCGGCCGTGCAGGGTATTGCCCTGGATCTGTTCAGCCGCAAGGCGACAGTGGTGGCCACCAACGTGCCCGGGCCGCAGCAGCCGTTGTACATGGGCGGCTGCGGGATGCGCGAAATGATGTTCTGGGTGCCGCAGACCGGCTCGGTCGGCATCGGCCTGTCGATCCTGAGCTACAACAACCGGGTCCATTTCGGCCTGATCTCGGACGCCAGGCTGGTGCCCGATCCTGATGCGGTGATCCAGCGCTTCGGCCCGGAATTCGAGAAGCTGCTGTACCTGTCGCTGATGGGCGATTGGGACCATAGCCTGGATTCCGAAGCCGCGACCGCCCTGACCGGCAGCCGGACCTGAACGAAATCCCCGGAGACTTGTTCATTTCACCTGGCAGACATCCGGCAGCCAGTACCTTCTCAAAGCTGAACCCCCTGCCTGACGCAAGTCCCACCAGAAGGAGAACGCGATGAAGAAGCAAACAATGATGGTCCTGGTCTCCGCACTCGTTGCCACGGTCACCCTGGGTGGCTGCGCCACTTACACGGGACAGACCAACGACCCCAATGATCCCAACCGGACCCGCAACAACGCCTTGATCGGCGCCGGCATCGGTGCCGTCGCCGGCCTGCTCAGCGGTGGCGATGCCACCGAGCGCCGCCAGCGCGCCCTGGTCGGCGTGGGCGTGGGTGGCCTTGCGGGCGGTGCGATCGGCGCCTACCAGGACCGCCAGGAAGCCGAACTGCGTCGTCAGACCGCCGGCACCGGGGTCGAGGTCAGCCGCGATGGCGATGTGATCAAGCTCAACCTGCCTGATGGCGTCACCTTCGATTTCGGCAAGGCCAACCTGAAGCCGCAGTTCTACCCGGCGCTGGACAACGTCGCCAGCACCCTGGCCGAGTACAACCAGACCATCGTCGAAGTCTCCGGCCATACCGACAGCATCGGCAGCGATGCGGCCAACCAGACCCTGTCGGTGCAGCGCGCCAATGCGGTCGGCAATTACCTGATCGGCAGGGGCCTGGTCCGCGAACGTTTCGAGATCGTCGGTTTCGGCGAAACCCGGCCGGTGGCGAGCAACGACACCGACTCGGGTCGCGCCCTCAATCGCCGCGTGGAAATCCGCGTGGTGCCGGTGCGCTCGTAATCTGCAGCGCGCGTCGCAATTGGAGAAACGGGTCGCTTATGCGGCCCGTTTTTTGTTCTTCACGGATTGCCGGAAAAGATCGTCGCGCCGTAGGAGCGCCCCTTGGACGCGATGCCGTTGCGCAATGTGATCGGAAAGGCATCGCGCCCAAGGGGCGCTCCTACTCGGCATTGGCCGAGAGGGCGGGTATCCACTTGGGCAACCTTGTTTTCACGCAAGGCAAGCTAGTATTTGGCATGAATACCAGCCTGGAAACCCGTTTGACGATCCTCTCCAGTACTCGGACGTCGCCTGCCGCACCCGGTGGCGGCAAAACCCGGGGCAGGGCGTTTCCTCGGTGACCGCCCCTGCCAATCCATCAGCGGGGAAACCCGCGCCGGCCGGGCAACTGGTCGACATTGGCAAGCTTCTCGCCGCCTATTTCGACCTCAAGCCCGATCCTTCCGTCGCCGCGCAGCGGGTGGCGTTCGGCACCTCCGGCCATCGCGGCTGCTCGTTCGATCGCAGCTTCAACGAAGCGCACGTACTTGCGATCACCCAGGCGATCTGCGAGTACCGCGCGCAGCAGAACATCGACGGCCCCTTGTTCCTTGGCATAGACACGCATGCCTTGTCGAAACCGGCCTGCGATAGTGCCCTGGAAGTGCTGGCCGCCAATGGCGTCGAGGTGCGCATCGCCCAGGGCGGCGAATACACGCCGACGCCCGCCGTCTCGCACGCGATCATCGTCCACAACCGCGGCCGCGACAGTGGTCTGGCCGATGGCATCGTGATCACGCCCTCGCACAATCCGCCTGGCGATGGCGGCTTCAAGTACAACGGCAGCAATGGCGGCCCGGCCGACACCGTGATCACCAACGCGGTCCAGGAACGGGCGAACGCGCTGCTCGAAGGCGGGTTGAAGGAGGTCAGGCGCGTGCCACTGCAGCAGGCACGCAGTGCCGCGAGCACGCGCGAGCACGACTACCTCGGCGTCTACGTCGCCGACCTCGGCAACGTGCTCGACTTCGAGCTGATCCGCGCTTCCGGCCTGCGCATGGGCGTGGATCCGCTGGGTGGAGCCGGCGTCCATTACTGGGCACGCATCGCCGAACGCTACCGCATCGACCTGGACGTGGTCAGCGAACAGGTCGACCCCGCATTCGCATTCATGAGCCTCGATTGGGACGGCCGGATCCGCATGGACCCTTCGTCCTCCTTCGCGATGCAGCGCTTGATCGGATTGAAGGATCGCTACGACATCGCCTTCGCCTGCGACACCGACCACGATCGCCACGGCATCGTCGCGCCCAGCGTCGGCCTGCTGCCCTCCAACCATTACATGGCGGTGATGGTCGATGACCTGTTCCAGCACCGCCCGGGATGGAAAGCCGATGCTGCGGTCGGCAAGACCGTGGTCAGCAGCAGCATGATCGATCGGGTCGCCGCGCGGCTGGGCCGCAAGCTGTACGAGACGCCGGTCGGCTTCAAATGGTTCGCCGACGGCCTGTCCGATGGCTCGCTCGGATTGGGCGGCGAGGAAAGCGCTGGCGCCAGTTTCCTGCGCCGCGACGGCAGCGCGTGGACCACCGACAAGGACGGCATGGTGCCGGCGCTGTTCGCGGCGGAGATCACCGCGAGGCACGGGCAGGATCCGGGCGAGCGCTACGCCGGCCTGTGCCGCGAATTCGGCGAATCGTTCTCCAGCCGCATCGATGCGCCGGCCGATCCGCGGCAGAAGCGACTGCTGTCGAAACTGACCCCTTCCCAATTGCTGGCCGACACCCTGGCTGGCGAGAAGATCGAGCGGGTGCTGGACAAGGCGCCGGGCAACGGCGCAGCCATCGGCGGGATCAAGGTGGTCGCGGTCAACGGCTGGTTCGCCGCGCGTCCGTCCGGCACCGAGGACATCTACAAGATATACGCGGAAAGTTTCCTCAGCGGCGAACACTTGCAGGCGATTCTGGCCGAGGCGCAGGGGATTGTTGATGCGGCGGTAGGCGGTAGGAGCGAGGAACGAGGAACGAGAAACGAGGAGTGAGGAGTGAGGAGTGAGGAGTGAGGAGTGAGCTGAGAGCTGGGAGCTGGGAGAAGGAAGTCAAAAGACGCACTCCTGCTCCTGCTTTTCCTCACTACTCGTTCCTCGTTCCTCGTTCCTCGTTCCCGTCTAAAGCTCCTTCTTCACCGCATGCCCGCCGAATCCATTGCGCATCGTCGACAGCAACTTGTCGGTGAACGAATCCGCATCGCGCGAGCGCAGCCGTTCGATCAGCGACAAGGTGATCACCGGCGCCGGCACATCGAGGTCGATCGCCTCGGCCACGGTCCAGCGGCCTTCGCCGGAATCGGGCACGAACGGGGCGATGCCGTCCAGGGTCGGGTTTTCGCCCAGCGCCTCGGCGGTCAGATCCAGCAGCCACGAACGCACCACGCTGCCGTGGCGCCAGATCTCGGCGACCTGGTGCAGGTCCAGGCCGAATTCCTTCTTGTGTTCGAGGATGGAAAAGCCTTCGGCGTAGGCCTGCATCATTCCGTACTCGATGCCGTTGTGGATCATCTTGGTGAAGTGTCCGGAACCCGCCGGCCCGACCCGGCCCCAGCCCCGGTCCTTGCCCGGCGCCAGGGTCTCGAAGACCGGGCGCAGGCGCTCGACCGCGTCGGCATCGCCGCCGATCATCAGGCTGTAGCCCTGTTCCAGCCCCCACACGCCGCCGCTGGTGCCGGAATCGACGTAGTGCAGACCCTTGTCGGCCGCCGCCTTGGCGCGATCCATCGTGTTCTTGTAGTTGGAGTTGCCGCCATCGATGATCGTGTCGCCGGCGGAAAGCAGCGACAGCAGCGCATCGACCGTGCCACCGGTGATATCGCCGGCCGGTACCATCATCCACACCGCGCGTGGCGCGGCGAGCGCGGCCACCATCGCTTGCAGGGAATCGACCGGTTCCGCGCCGAATTGCTCGACGCGCATGCGCGCCTCCGCGCCGGGATCGAAGCCGACCACGCGGTGGCCACCGCGCACCAGCCGCTGCGCCATGTTCGCGCCCATCTTGCCCAAGCCGATCATGCCCAGTTCCATGCGTGCTCCCGTGTCATCCAGCAAAATAGAGGGCGCCATTTTGCGCCCGAACCCGTGACGGAAGTAGCAACCCTTGTAGGAGCGGCGCAAGCCGCGAAAGCATGAACCCTGGGCCACCGATTAACTGGCATCACCCTGGCTCCTGTTCGCGGCTTGCGCCGCTCCTGCAAAGATCAAGGACTCGCGGCGGGGACGCCGCTCCCACACAAGCGCACAGACGCACAAAGAAACGGACCGCTTGCGCGGCCCGTTTCCTTTCACTGGATGGTGGAGGTGGGGGGAATTGAACCCCCGTCCGAAGGCACTCCATCCCCGGTACTACATGCTTAGCGCTCCGTTAGGTCTCGTCCCCCGACAGCACGGCGCGCAAAGCGCATCCGGGGACCAGCCTGTTTTGGTTAAGCCGTGACTGACAGGCAGCCGTCACAGCCGGTTCCGTGATAATGACCCTACATCCACGAGCACGGGCACAAGTGGGTTCGGGGCTTACGCCTTAAGCGGCGAGAGCGTAGTTGTCGTCGTTGGCAACTAGAAGTTTGCTACTGGATTAACGAGGAAAGTCGCCCCCTCGGCATGCACCAGGCAATTTCGCGACCCCCGTCGAAGCCAGTGCACCCCCGGGAATCAGAACTCGCTGATGCAGTCAGTGTAGGGGCGATGGACCGTGGTCACAACCGCTGCGACGGGAGGTGGTTAGGATCGCTTCATCGCCTTCCCACGGCTCTCTGGCCCCGGTCCCGACGGGAATGCGTTTCCTTTGGCAAACCGGAGGATTCGTCATGGCAACCAGGAAAGCCGGTACACGCAAGCCGGCCGTCGCAGCGGTCAAGGCCGCGAAACCCACCCCCAAACCCGCCAGCAAGGCCGCCAAGCGCGCAGCGCCGGCTAAGCGTGCGCCCACCATAGGCACGCCCGCACCCGCGCCGGCCAGGAAGCACGCGCTGCAACGTTCCGACTTCATGGCCGCAGCCCAGGGCGAGGCCAAGACCGTCATCTATATCCACGGCATCGGCAATAAACCGACCCCGGAAGTGCTGCGCTGCCAATGGGACAAGGCCTTGTTCGGACGCGGCATGGGCGAGCGCACGCGCCTGGCGTACTGGGTCAACCGCCTGCGTTATCCGACCCCGGAAATCGCCACCTGCGGCGACCGCGACGAAGGCCCCACCGTCAACCAGGCCGAACAACGCGTGCTCAGCGCGCTGGGCGTGACTCCGAGCAATCGCGACCTGGGGCAACTGGCCGATGCGCTGGCCGGGACGCCGGCGGAAAGCGCGATGCTGCACGGCATGCTCGGCGAACTGAGCGCAAGCAAGGCCAAGCAGACAGGCTTGGGCGCGCGCGGCCTGCTCGACAAGATCAACGAGATCCTGCTGAAACTCATTTCCGCGGCCTTGCTGCAGGACGTGCACGATTTCTTCTTCGACAAGCGCCGACGCGAGGCGATGGAGAAGAGCCTGCTGGACCGCATGGAATCCGGTGGCGGGCCATTTGTGGTCGTGGCCCACAGCCAGGGTTCGATGATCGCCTACGAAGTCCTGCGCAAGCTCGATCCGGCCAAATACGACGTGGCCCTGTTGGTCACCATCGGCTCGCCGCTGGGCCTGCCCAGCGTGCGCAGCATGTTCAAGCAATCGATCAGGAAGAAGAAACTGCCGTTCCCGCCCTGCGTGCGCCATTGGTACAACGTGGCCGACCGGCTGGACCCGGTGGCCCTGGACGGCAATCTTGCCGACGATATCGAGAATCCGGGGCAGCGCTATTCCAACCTGCAGGGCGCGGACGTCAACGTCGACAGCCCACGCAATCCGCATTCTGGATCGGGCTACCTGTCCAACCTGCACGTACGCGCCAAGGTGCGCGAAGTGGTGGGCGTGGGCTTCGACCAGCCGGTGTCCAACACGGTGCTGATCAAGGACCTGTCCGACCAGCTGGAAGCCAATGGTGCCGAACATCGCCACGAAGTATTGATCGAACTGGACAAGCTGCCGACGGGCGAGGGCGGACGCGAGGCGGCGCGCACGGCGCTGGTCACGCGCATCCGTGGCCTGGCCGGCGAGACCACGCGGCTCAAGGGCGTTGCCCTGGATGACGAGATCTACCTGGAAGACAACCTGCAGCGTTTCGTTTCCGCCAAGCTGACCCGCTTCGAGATCGAATCGCTGCGCAACGATTACCAGACCCTCAGTTTCAAGCGGCTGTGGCGCGATGCGGGCAAGCGCGCGTTGCTGAACCAGTCGCGCAGCGTGATCCAGGCCGATGCCGCGCAGACGGCGTACCGCGCCCTCGGACAGAAGATCGGCTGGGCGGTGCTGGATACCGGCATCGCCGCCGGACATCCGCATTTCTACCAGAAGGGCAAGCGCGACGTGGTCGTCGCGCAGTGGGATTGCACGGTGCGCGGCAAGCCGAAGAAACTGTTGCGCGCCGATGGCGTGGCCTTCAGCAAGCTGGATCGCAACGGCCACGGCACCCACGTGGCGGGTGTGATCGCCGGCCAGTGCAACGCACCGTTGCCGGGCGCCAACGGCAAGGAGAAAATCGAATTCGCGGGCATTGCGCCGCAGGCGCAGTTGTACGGCTTCAAGGTGCTGGACGACGACGGTAATGGCCGCGACTCGTGGATCATCAAGGCCGTGCAACAGGTGGCCGACCTCAACGACCAGGCCGGGGAGCTGATGATCCACGGCGTGAACCTGAGTCTGGGCGGCTATTTCGACGCCGAGAGTTACGGTTGCGGCTTCACGCCTCTCTGCAACGAACTGCGGCGCCTGTGGCGGCAGGGTGTGGTCGTGGTCCTGGCGGCAGGCAACGAAGGCCTGGCCTGGCTGGTGCAGAACGATGGCGAGTCGTATCCGATGAACATGGACATGACCATCGGCGATCCCGCCAACCTGGAGGACGCCATCGCGGTCGGGTCGGTGCACAAGGGCAATCCGCACAGCTACGGGGTTTCGTATTTCTCATCGCGCGGACCGACCGCCGATGGCCGGCACAAACCCGACGTGGTCGCGCCGGGCGAAAAGATCATTTCCGCGCACTACGGTTTCAAGGTCTCCGACCCGAAGACCTGGATGGTGGAGATGAGCGGCACCAGCATGGCCGCGCCGCATGTGTCCGGACTGGTCGCGGGATTCCTGTCGGTGCGCAGGGAATTCATCGGCTCCCCGGACCGGGTCAAGCAGATCCTGCTCGATCATTGCACCGATATCGGCCGCGATCCCTACATGCAGGGCAAGGGCATCCCGAACATGATCCAGATGCTGGCCTCGACTTGACCGTAGGAGCGTCCATGGGCGCGATGCTCTTGGCGCGATCTGGACGAAAGGCATCGCGCCCATGGGCGCTCCTACAAAGGCCGACCGGGATCGCGCACGGACGCGTGGTCAGGCGTCGCGGTTGTGGCGGCGCATCACGCGCTGCTTGTCGCGGGCCCAGTCGCGATCCTTGGCCGCGTCGCGCTTGTCGTGGGTCTGCTTGCCCTTGGCCAGCGCGATCTCGGCCTTGACCTTGTTGCCTTTCCAGTACAACGAGAGCGGCACGATGGTGTAGCCGTCGCGCTCGACCTTGCCGATCAGTCCGTCGATCTCGCGCTTGTGGAGTAATAGTTTGCGCGTGCGGCGGTCGTCGGCGATCACATGGCTGGATGCCTGGATCAGCGGCGTGATCTGCGCGCCGAACAGGAACAGCTCGCCAGCGCGGACCACGGCGTAGGCTTCGGTGATGTTGGCGCGCCCGGCGCGGATCGCCTTCAGCTCCCAGCCCTGCAGCGCCATGCCCGCCTCGAAGCGTTCCTCCAGGTGGTATTCGTGGCGTGCGCGCTTGTTCTGCGCGATCGTGCCAGTGCTGTTTGCTTTATCCTTGCCGGGTTTCTTCGCCATGGGTGCATTGTCGCCGATGGCGCAAGTGCAAGCGAGCCCAGACCCTCTGCAAGTCCCTTTCCAAGAGCCGTCCTCGAAGAGCCCCGTCAACGCATGCAAACCATCCGCCGCAGCGCCCTGGTCGAACACTCCACCGCCCGCATGTTCGATCTGGTCAACGACGTGGCCGCGTACCCGCGCCGTTTCGACTGGTGCAGCGCCGCGCAATTGATCGAATCCGGCACCGACCGGCTGGTCGCGCGGCTGGACCTGGGGCTGGGCGCGCTGAGCACCTGGTTCACCACCGAGAACGCCCTGGATCGGCCGCACAGCATCGACATGAACCTGGTCGACGGACCTTTCCGGAAACTGCACGGGCGCTGGGAATTCCATGCGCTGGACGAATGCGCCAGCAAGGTCACCCTGACCCTGGAATTCGACCCCAGCAGCCGGCTGCTGGGGCCCGCGTTCGCAATCGGGTTCCAGAGCCTGGCCGACCGCATGGTCGATGATTTCGTCCGGGTCGCCGACCGGGGCGAATGATGAAGGTCGAGGTGGTCATGGCCTGGCCGCGCCGGCACGAAGCGGTGGTCGTGGAACTGCCGGAGCATGCGACGCTGGCGCAGGCGGTCGAAAAGGCGGGCTTGTCCGGGGGCGACGAAGTGACCGGTTATGCGATCTTCGGGATCAACGCCGAAGCGACGACTCCGTTGCGCGACGGAGACAGGGTCGAGTTGCTGCGTGCCCTGCAGATCGATCCGAAGGACGCGCGCCGGCGACGCGCGTCGAAGCCGAAGCGCTGAAACTCAGCGGCGGCCGCCCTTCTTCTTGTCCTTGGCCAGGTTGGGGCCGAACTTGCGCACGTCCTTGGCCAGCTGGATGTCGTTCTCGGGGAAGTATTCGCCCTCCCACTTGGCCAGCGAGTCGCCCTCGAAAAAGACCGTCAGGTTCTTGATCTCGGTGGTGCCGCGGCGGTTGGTGCGCTCGGCGGCGGTGTAATCCCAACGCTGCGCATGGAACGGATCGGCGATGGAAGGCGTGCCGAGCAGGGCGATGACCTGCTGCTTGCTCTGGCCGACGGCCAGTTGGTCGGCGTTGCTCTTCTCGATCAGGTTGCCCTGGTAGATGGGCTGCTTGTACAGGATCCCGCAACCGGCGGTGGCGAGGGTGACGGCGGCAACCAGCAGGAATCTACGCATCGGCAAGTGCATCGCATTGGACAGGAAGAAAGACCGGGCGATGATACACTTCCCCTGTCCGCCGCAACCCATTCCGAGGCAGCTGGCGCTAAACCGCCAATGAACGGAGAGGCCATGGAATCGCAGGATTTACGCAAAGTCGGTCTGAAGGTGACGCATCCACGGATACGCATCCTCGAATTGCTGGAACAGAGCAAGCCCCGGCACATGACCGCCGAGGACATCTACCGCCACCTGCTCGACCATGGCGAGGAGATCGGCCTGGCCACCGTGTACCGGGTGCTGACCCAGTTCGAGGCGGCCGGCCTGGTGCTCAAGCACAACTTCGAGGGCGGCCAGGCGGTGTACGAACTGGACCGCGGCGAGCACCACGACCACATGGTCGATATCGAGACCGGCAAGGTCATCGAGTTCTCCAGCGACGAGATCGAGGCGTTGCAGCACAAGATCGCCGCCGAGCACGGCTACGAGATCGAAGAGCACGCGCTGGTGCTGTACGTGCGCAAAAAGCGCTGACCGATCCCGTAGGAGCGCCCCTTGGGCGCGATGCTGTTGCGCGATGTGACGGAAGAGCATCGCGCCCAAGGGGCGCTCCTACGGCGCGATCAGACGGCGTTGCTCAGCAGCCGTTTCGCCGCGGCCCGCGCTTCCTTGCTGACTTCGACGCCACCGAGCATCCGGGCCAGTTCTTCCTCGCGCTGCTTCGCGCCCAGCGACTCGACCGAGCTCTGGGTCATACCGTCCACCGGCGCCTTGCTGACCCGGTAATGCGCGTGGCCTTGCGCGGCGACCTGCGGCAGGTGGGTGACGCAAAGCACTTGGCGCTTGTCGCCCAATGCACGCAGCTTCTGGCCGACGATCTCGGCGACCGCGCCGCCGATCCCGGAATCCACTTCGTCGAAGACCATCGTCGGCACCGCGTCCAGGCCCAGGGCCGCGACCTCGATCGCCAGCGAGATGCGCGAAAGCTCGCCGCCCGAGGCGACCTTGCGCAGGGCGCGTGGCGGCTGGCCGGCGTTGGCGGCGACCAGGAATTCCACCCGCTCCGAACCCAGCGGGTCGGCGCGTTCGCTTTCGTTGGGCTCGATCGCGATCTGGAAATGACCGCCGCCCATGCCCAGCTCGGCGATCAACCCGGTAGTCGTCCTGGAAAGCTTCGCCGCCGCGCTCTGGCGTGTCTTGGTCAGCTTGCCCGCGGCACTGCGCCAGGCCGAGGCGGCGGCTTCGATTTCGGCATTCAAGCTGAGCAGGCGCTCGCCGGCGCCGCGCAGGCCATCCAGTTCGCTGGCGATGCTGTCGCGCTGTTCGCCCAGTTGCGCGGGCGTCACCCGATGCTTGCGCGCCAGGTCGTGGATACGGGTGAGCTTGCGCTCCAGCTCCATGAACTGGGCGGGATCGGCATCCAGATCCTCGCGGACGCGGTCGAGCAGCACAAGTGCTTCGTCCAGCTGGATGTTGGCGTTCTCCAGCAGGGCATCGACCTCGTGCAGGCGCGGTTCGTGCTCGGCCATGCGCGCCAACTCGCTGCGGGTCTGCTGCAGTTGTTGCGACACCGATGGCGATTCTTCGCCAGCCAGTCGCGCGAAGGCGGCATTGCAGGCGTCGATCAGCCCCGAGGCATTGGCCTGGCGGCGATGGTTGGCGGAAAGCGCTTCGATCGCCGGGGCGGCGAGGTCCTCGCGTTCGAGTTCGTTGAACTGGTGCTCTAGGTAGTTGATGCGGTCGGATACGTCGCCTTGCCTGGAAAGGTTGTCGCGTTCTCCCAGCAACGTGTTCCATGCAGCCGCGGCACTGCGCACCGCCGCACGCTCGCTGTCGTTGCGGGCATAGGCATCCAGCAGGGCCAGTTGGCTGGGCCTTGAGAGCAGGGCCTGTTGTTCGTGCTGGCCATGGATTTCCACCAGCAGCGCCGCGAGCTCGGTCAGCTGCGACAGGGTGACGCTGCGGCCGTTGATCCATGACCGCGAACCACCGTCGGCGCGGATCACCCGGCGCAGCTGGCAGACCTCGTCGTCGTCCAGTTCGTTTTCGCGCAACCAGGCGAAGGCGCTGGGCACGTCGTTCAGGCTGAATTCCGCGGAAAGCTCGGCGCGCTCGGCGCCATGCCGGACCACGCCACTGTCGGCGCGCAGGCCGGAAAGGAAACCCAGGGCGTCGACCAGCAGGGATTTGCCGGCGCCGGTTTCGCCGGAAATGACGGTCATGCCCGGGCCGAATTCGAGCTCGGCGGAACGGACGACGGCGAAGTCCTTGAGGGCGAGGTGTCTGAGCATGGACGCGCATTGTAGAGGCATGTGGCGCAAGTCCTGAGACACCCACCCCTTTTGTACAACGACTTGTGTAGGAGCGGGCCTTGCAAACCCGTGCGCAGGCGGCTATCTATTCGGCATGTCCGTTCCGCCCGCCACGCTCGACCTGCGCTCCCGCCACCTGCTGCGGACGCTGATCGCGCGCTACATCCGTGATGGCGAGCCGGTCGGCTCGCAGACGCTGGCGCGGCACGCAGGCCTGGATGTCAGCGCGGCCACGATCCGCAACATTCTCGGCGACCTGGAGGAGATCGGCTTGCTGGCCTCGCCGCATACCTCGGCCGGGCGCATTCCCACCGCCCAGGGCTACCGCATGTTCGTCGACAGCCTGGTGCAGATGCAGCCGCTGGGCGAGGGCGAGGTCGCACGATTGCGCTCGGAACTTCCTGCCGGGGTCGGCACCCAGGCATTGCTCGGCAATGCCTCGGAACTGCTCTCGGCGATGACCCATTTCGTCGGCGTGGTCAGCGCCCCCCGGCGCGAGCAGTTCGCCTTCCGGCATATCGATTTCGTGCCCCTGGATGGGCGCAGGGTGCTGGCGATCCTGGTGTTCGCCGACAACGACGTGCAGAACCGGGTGATCGAGCCGCGCCGCAGCTACGACCCGTCCGAGCTGGAACGGGTCGCCAATTACCTGAATTCCAATTTCGCCGGGCGGCCATTGGCCGATATCCGCGCCACCTTGCTGCGCGACCTGCGCAATGCCCAGTCGGAAATGGAGGGTTTGCTGGCCCATACCGTGGAACTGGCCGAGCACGCCTTCGTTCCCGCCGGCGACGACATGGTCCTGACCGGGCAGACCCGGCTGATGGGCGTGCAGGACCTGTCCGACCTGGACCGGCTGCGCGAGCTGTTCGAGACCTTCGCTCGCAAGCGCGAGATCCTGCAACTGCTGGAACGCACCCTGCAGGCCCCGGGGGTGCGCATCTTCATTGGCGAGGAAACCGGGTTGGCGCCGCTGGATGGGGTATCCGTGGTCACCGCACCGTATATCGCCGGCGGACGCGTACTGGGTGTGCTGGGCGTGATCGGACCGACCCGGATGGCCTATGAACGGGTGATCCCGGTGGTCCAGGCGGCGGCCGATGCGCTGGGTTCCGCCTTGAATCCGGACGCACCGACCCCATAGGTTGCTCCGACCCCGCCGTAACCGGGCGGCAAGCCATGGAACCCCTGCATGACCCACAACCACGACGAATCCACCCCCACGCACGATGCCGTTGCCGGAGACGAGAACGCCAGCAACGAGAGCCAGCTGGCCGCCGAAGTCGAACAACTGCGCGCCGAGCTGGAACAGACCCGCGCCGATGTCATGCGCGAGCGTGCCGACCTGGAAAACCAGCGCAAGCGGGTCAGCCGTGACCTGGAGCAACTGCGCAAGTTCGCCAACGAACGCCTGCTGTCCGACCTGCTGCCGGTATTCGACAGCCTGGACGCGGGCCTGGCCGCGGCCGGCAAGGAACCCGGCCCGCTGCACGACGGCCTTGAACTGACCTTCCGCCAATTGCTGAAGGTGGCCGCGGACAACGGCCTGAGCATGGTCAACCCGGTCGGCGAAACCTTCAATCCGCAATACCACCAGGCCATCAGCCACGTCGAAACACCGGGCGCGGCGCCGGACAGCGTGGTCGAGGTGTTCCAGAAGGGCTACCTGCTCAACGAGCGGCTGCTGCGTCCCGCACTGGTAGTGGTCGCCAAGCACGATTGAGCGAAACCCGTAGGAGCGGGCATTGCCCGCGATGCTTTTGATTTGTGCCGCTGAACGAAGGGCATCGCGGGCAAGGCCCGCTCCTACGGAAGCGACAGCCGGCTTGAATGTTCCACGCCGGACCCCACATTCCATCCATAACCCGGCAGTGGCCGGCCAAAGACAGACCTTTAGGGAGCAAGCAACATGGGCAAGATCATCGGCATCGACCTCGGCACGACCAACTCGTGCGTGGCGATCATGGACGGCGGCAAGGCCCGCGTCATCGAAAATTCGGAAGGCGACCGCACCACGCCCTCCATCGTCGCCTACACCAAGGACGGCGAAGTGCTGGTCGGCGCCTCGGCCAAGCGCCAGGCGGTCACCAACCCCAAGAACACCTTCTACGCGGTGAAGCGCCTGATCGGCCGCAAATTCACCGACGCCGAAGTGCAGAAGGACATAGGCCTGGTGTCCTACGGCATCACCCAGCACGACAACGGCGACGCCTGGGTAAGCACGTCCGATGGCAAGAAGCTGTCGGCGCAGGAAATCTCCGCGCGGATCCTGGAGAAGATGAAGAAGACCGCCGAAGCCTTCCTTGGCGAGCCCGTCACCGAAGCCGTCATCACCGTGCCGGCCTACTTCAACGACAGCCAGCGCCAGGCGACCAAGGACGCCGGTAAGATCGCCGGCCTCGACGTCAAGCGCATCATCAACGAACCGACCGCGGCCGCGCTGGCCTATGGCCTGGACAAGGACGGCGGCGACCGCAAGATCGTCGTGTACGACCTGGGCGGCGGCACCTTCGACGTGTCGATCATCGAAATCGCCAACGTCGATGGCGAAAAGCAGTTCGAAGTGCTGGCCACCAACGGCGACACCTTCCTCGGCGGCGAAGACTTCGACAAGCGCGTCATCGACTACCTCGTCGAAGAGTTCCAGAAGGACCAGGGCATCGACCTGCGCAAGGATCCGTTGGCGCTGCAGCGTCTGAAGGACGCGGCCGAGCGCGCCAAGATCGAGCTCTCGTCCTCGCAGCAGACCGAAGTGAACTTGCCATACGTCACCGCCGATGCCTCGGGTCCGAAGCACCTCAACATCAAGCTGACCCGCGCCAAGCTGGAAGCACTGGTGGAAGACCTGGTGAAGAAGACCATCGAGCCGTGCCGTATCGCCATGAACGATGCCGGCATCCGCACCAGCGACATCGGTGAAGTGATCCTGGTCGGTGGCCAGACCCGCATGCCCAAGGTGCAGGCGGCGGTGACCGAGTTCTTCGGCAAGGAACCGCGCAAGGACGTCAACCCGGATGAAGCGGTCGCCCTCGGCGCCGCGATCCAGGGCGGCGTGCTGGGCGGCGACGTCAAGGACGTGCTGTTGCTGGACGTGACCCCGCTGAGCCTGGGTATCGAAACCCTGGGCGGCGTGTTCACCAAGATCATCGAGAAGAACACCACCATCCCGACCAAGGCCTCGCAGACCTTCAGCACCGCCGAGGACAACCAGTCCGCGGTTACCGTGCACGTACTGCAGGGCGAGCGCGAACAGGCCCGCTTCAACAAGTCGATGGCCAAGTTCGACCTGTCAGGCATCGAGCCTGCCCCGCGCGGCCTGCCGCAAGTGGAGGTGTCGTTCGACATCGACGCCAACGGCATCATCCACGTCAGCGCCAAGGACAAGAAGACCAACAAGGAACAGAAGGTCGAGATCAAGTCCGGTTCGGGCCTGTCCGAGGCAGAGATCCAGCAGATGGTCGCCGATGCCGAAGCGCACCGCGAAGAGGACAAGAAGTTCCACGAGCTGGTATCGGCGCGCAACCAGGCCGACGGCCTGATCCATGCCACCCGCAGCGCCATCACCGAGCACGGCAGCAAGGTCGACGGCGCAGTCATCGGCCAGGTCGAGGCGGCATTGGCCGACCTCGAAACCGCGATGAAGGGCGACGACAAGGCCCAGATCGAGGCCAAGACCAAGGGCCTGGAAGAGGCCAGCCAGTCGCTGTACGCGGCGGTCGCCGCGGCAGGGCAGGCGGGTGAGGCCGGTGGCGAGACTTCCGGCCAGAACGCAGGCGAAGACGTGGTCGACGCCGAGTTCACCGAAGTCAAAGAAGACGAGAAGAAGTGATCGGGTAACGATCGTGATTCTGTAGATCCGATGGAGCGGGGCGTTTGCTCCGCTCCATCTTGTTATCCGATTCCTGAAACCTGGTTCCCGATCAAACCATGAGCAAACGCGACTATTACGAAGTCCTGGGCGTGGCCCGCACCGCCAGCGAGGAGGAGCTGAAGAAGGCTTACCGGCGCTGCGCGATGAAGCACCACCCCGACCGCAATCCCGGCGACCATGCCGCGGAAGCCGCGTTCAAGGAATGCAAGGAAGCCTACGAAGTGCTGTCCGACGGCGGCAAGCGCCGCATGTACGACCAGCATGGCCATGCCGCGTTCGAGCATGGCATGGGCGGTGGCGGGGCCGGTCCCGGCGGCGTGGACATGGGCGACATCTTCGGCGACATCTTCGGCAACATCTTCGGTGGTGGAGGCGGTGGCGCACGCGCGGCGCGGCGTGGCGCGGACGTCGGTTACGTGATGGAGCTGGACCTGGAAGAAGCGGTCGCCGGCATCGAGAAGCGCATCGAGATTCCCACCCTGGCGGCATGCGGGCCCTGCCATGGTTCCGGTTCGGAAGACGGCAAGACCGAGACCTGCAGCACCTGCGGCGGACGCGGTCAGGTGCGCATGCAACGCGGCATCTTCGCCATGCAGCAGGCCTGTCCGCATTGCGGCGGCCGCGGCCAGATCATCCGCAACCCGTGCAAGACCTGCCACGGCGCCGGACGCGTGGAGGAAGAGAAGGTGCTGTCGGTGAAGATCCCGGCTGGCGTCGACAACGGCGATCGCATCCGCCTGGCGGGCGAGGGCGAAGCCGGTCCGACCGGCACGCCGCCGGGCGACCTGTACGTGGAAGTGCGCGTGCGCGAACACGATATCTTCCAGCGCGACGGCGACGACCTGCATTGCGAAGTGCCGATCCGCATTTCCCAGGCCGCGCTCGGCGACACCGTGCGCGTGCCCACGCTGGAAGGCGAAGCGGAGATCCGCATCCCCGCAGAGACCCAGACCGGCAAGCTGTTCCGCCTGCGCGGCAAGGGCGTCAGGTCGGTGCGCAGCCGTAGTACCGGCGATCTGTTCTGCCGCGTGGCGGTGGAAACCCCGGTCAACCTGACCCAGCAGCAGCGCGAACTGATGGAGAAGTTCGAAGCCACGTTCACCGGCGAGGATGCGCGTCGGCATTCGCCCAAGTCGGCGACCTTCCTCGATGGGGTCAAGTCGTTCTGGGACCGGATGACTTCGTAGTTCCGGGTTTCGATACGGCGCAACCACGACCGCTGCGTCGTTGCTGTTGCGGCGGGATGGCGGAACTCCGCGATCGCGGACGGGCAGGGGCAATCCCGTTAAACTAGCGCCATGACGACCAAAATCACCCTCTCCAAGCGCGCCCAGGGCCTCACCAGCTCGGCAATCCGTGAAATCCTCAAGGTCACCGAGCGTCCGGAGGTCATTTCCTTCGCCGGCGGCCTGCCTTCGCCGACGACCTTCCCGATCGAGCGCATCCGCTGGGCCTGCACCAAGGTGCTCGATGAAGCCCCGCAAGCCTCGCTGCAATACGGCCCCACCGAGGGCTACAAGCCCTTGCGCGAGTGGGTCGCGGCGCGCCTGAGCAGGAACGGCGCCAGCATCCGCCCCAGCCAGGTACTGATCACCACCGGTTCGCAGCAGGCCCTGGACCTGCTCGGCAAGGTGCTGATCGACGAAGGCAGCAAGGTGCTGGTGGAAACCCCCAGCTACCTGGGCGCGCTGCAGGCGTTCTCGCTGTTCCAGCCGGCGTATTCCTCCATGAAGACCGACGAGGAAGGCATCGTCACCGACGCACTGACTCCGGAACAGTTGGCCGGCGCCCGCTTCATGTACTGCCTGCCCAATTTCCAGAACCCCACCGGCCGGCGCATGCCGCTGGAACGGCGCAAGGCGCTGCTGGAAAAAGCCATCGCCGCCGGCGTGCCCGTAGTCGAGGACGATCCCTACGGCGCGCTCAGCTACAGCGGCGAAGAGCTGCCCAGCCTGCTGTCGATGGCCCCGGAACAGGTCATCTACATGGGCTCGTTCTCCAAGGTGCTGGTCCCGGGCCTGCGCCTGGGTTACGTGGTCGCCCCCGAGGAGTTGCTGGGCAAGCTGGTCCAGGCCAAGCAGGCCGCCGACCTGCACACGCCTTCGTTCACCCAGCGCGTGGTCCATGAAGCGATCCAGGACGACTTCCTGGACCATCACATTCCCGGAATCCGCACCCTCTATGCCCACCAGTGCGAGCTGATGCTGGCGGCGCTGGACCGGTATTTCCCGGCCACGGCCCGCTGGACCCGTCCGCACGGCGGCATGTTCATCTGGGTCACCCTGCCCGAAGGCGTGGACAGCGCCGCGCTGCTGGCCAAGGCGATCGAACAGAACGTCGCCTTCGTGCCGGGCGCGCCGTTCTACGCCAACGATCCGCAATCCAACACTTTGCGCCTGTCCTTCGTCACCGTGCCCGCCGACAAGATCGATAGCGGGATGCAGGTACTGGGCAAGCTGTTGAAGGCGGAGATCGAGGCGCAAGGGGCGATTGCAGCCTGACGTCGACGCCAGTCAAGTGAAGCCAGCGGCCCGGTCGGGCCGCTCAGGCGATAGTGCAGCCAAGAGAGCGTTCTGACCATAAAGTTTCGCCATAAGGAGCGGCAGCAGGCGCATGCATAACTCCCTCCGACACGGATACGGCAAAAAAACGTCCGCGGAAGAATGGAAATGGCAGTACGGACCGGCGATCTGGCTGGTCGGTGCATTGCTGGTTTTCAGCAGACGGCCGGACGCATTGCTCAACGCGCAATTCTGGGCCGAAGACGGAGTGATCTGGTTCAGGCAGGCCTATGAAATGGGATGGCCGACCCTGGCGCTCCCGCAGAACGGCTACTTCCAGACGGTCTCCAAGCTGACCGCGCTGATCAGTCTTTTCTTTCCGCTTGCCTTCGCGCCCTTGTTCTTCAATATGGTGGCGCTGTTCTTCAAGCTGCTGCCCGTCGCGCTGATCAATTCTTCGCGTGGCCGGGAGCTGGTTCCGGCTACCGGGTGGCGGCTGCTGCTGTGCTTCCTGTACCTGGCGCATCCGTACTCGCGCGAAGTGCATGCAAACGTCACCAACATCCACTGGCACCTGGCCCTGTCGGCCTTGATCGTCGTTGTGTTTCCTGCGGCAAAAAACCGCTGGGGCGATGCGCAGGATTTCCTGCTGGTGCTGTTGTGCGGCTTAAGCGGCACCTTCAGTCTTTTCCTGGCGCCGTTGGCGCTCTGGCGTTGCCATTCGGTGCGGAACAGGCGCCAGCTGTTGCTGGCATCCGTGCTTGTCATTGCCGCCGCTGTCCAATGCATGGCGATACTCACCCATCCAGGGACGCGCAGCCATGCGCCACTGGGCGCTACGACGGAACTGGCGGCATGGATATTCAGCGGGCAAGTCGTGGTGGCCGGTTTGGCGGGCGACCTGTGGAGCCAGCTTTACGCATCCCAGGCATGGCGCAATGCCGGTTTCCTGGCATGGGCCCTGACGTTGCTGGGCGCCGCGGTCTTCGTACGTGCCTGGCTTGTTTCCAATCAGGCCCTCCGCTGCCTGATCGCTTTGGGATCAATGGTGCTGGTGGCTGCCTTGGCCATGCCGCAAATCTCCGGTACTGAGCCTCAGTGGCCGCTATTCGCGCAGCCGTACACGGGCGGGCGCTATGCATTCGTGCCGATACTGGCGTTCTATGGATGCCTGGCCTGGCTTGCCGCGTTCGATGCCAATCGCCTTTTCCGTCATGGCAGCCGCTTGGCGCTCGCCTGCGTGCTGCTGGTGGCTGTGCCGGCTAGTTGGAAAATCAGGCCTTACCAGGACCTGGAATTCAAGGCGCATGCCGCGCGCTTCGAGGCGGCACCGCCGGGCTCGGTGGTTGAAATCCCCATCAATCCGCAGGGCTGGTCGTTCAAGCTTCGCAAGCACGATCGATAAGCCCGGACCGGCTGGCGCGACGATGTGACCAGGTCTGCAGTTTTCGCAGCCGGCCATCGCGGCTGGAACGCATTCCAGCGGGGCGGGAAGGCAACCGACGCGCTTGTAGCCTTGCGCGCGCGCCGCTAGCCTGCACGCATGAGCGAATCCACAAGAATCCTGATCCACGGTGCTTCCGGTCGCATGGGCCAGGCCTTGCTGCGCCTTTGCGCAGAACAGACCGATTGCCAGGTTGTTGCAGCAGTGACGCGCAAGTCTCCGGCCCAGAGAGTAGTGGAAGGCGTGCCGTTCTTCGCGGCCAGCGAGCTTTCCTCGGTGCCGGCCTTCGATGTGGCAGTCGATTTCAGCCTGCCCGAAGGCTTCGATCCCCTCCTCGCGTTGTGCATGGCCCGCGGCGCGGCACTGGTATCAGGCACTACCGGGCTGAGCGACGCGCAACGTGCCGCCCTGGAGGCGGCGGCGGCGAAGATACCGCTGGTCTGGGCCTCCAACTTCAGTCTTGGCGTGGCGATCCTGAGCGAACTGGTGGAGCGGGCGGCGAAGGCTTTGCCGGGCTGGGACTGCGACATAGTCGAAGCCCACCACACACAGAAGAAGGACGCCCCTTCCGGCACCGCCCTGACCCTGGGCGAAGCCGCCAGCGCCAATGGGGCCAAGGTCGCATACGCCAGTCTGCGCGCCGGCGACATCATCGGCGAGCACACGGTCCAGTTCACCGGCCTGGGCGAGCGCCTGGAACTGGTCCACCGCGCCGGCAATCGCGACATTTTCGCCCGCGGCGCCTTGCATGCCGCGCGACGCATCGTCGGCAGGCCCGCTGCGGCGTATCGGGTCAGGGATTTGCTGGACTGAGCGCTACCGGTGCCGGCGGCATGGCGCTTTCAGGAAAAAAACGACTGGCGCCGGGGACCCCGCGCCCGTACAATTCTCGCTCGCCTGTTACCCACCGCCACGGACCGGAACAATACCGAGTCCGCGGTTTCTTGCAGCCGCAAGTTGGAGGGGCAGGGTTCCTCCACCCCAAGGCGAACCCAGTGACCCAACCCGCAATCCTCGCCCTCGAAGACGGCACGATATTCGAGGGCGAATCCGTAGGCGCCAGTGGCCTTTCCGCGGGCGAGGTGGTGTTCAACACCGCCATGACCGGTTACCAGGAAATCCTCACCGATCCCTCGTACGCGCGCCAGCTGGTCACCTTGACCTATCCCCATGTCGGCAATACCGGCTGCACCGGCCAGGACGACGAAGCGCGCCAGGTCTGGTCCTCCGGCCTGATCGTGCGCGACGTACCGCGCCGGCCCAGCAGCTGGCGCAACCGGCAGGCCTTGCCCGAGTGGCTGGCGCAGCGCGGCGTGGTCGCCATTGCCGGCATCGACACCCGCAAGCTGACCCGCATCCTGCGCGATCGCGGCGCCCAGAACGGTGCGCTGATGGCCGGCGAAATCGATGTCGATAAAGCACTGGAAGCCGCTCGCAAGTTCCCCGGCCTGAAAGGCATGGACCTGGCGAAAGTCGTTTCCACCAAACACAGCTACCCATGGCAAGAGGGGCAACTGGACCTGGATCGCAATGAGTTCGTTGCGGCTGCCCCCCGCTTCAAGGTCGTCGCCTACGACTTCGGGGTGAAGCTCAACATCCTGCGCATGCTGGCCGAGCGCGGTTGCGACGTGACCGTGGTCCCCGCGCAGACTCCGGCGGCCGACGTCCTGGCGATGAAACCCGACGGTGTGTTCCTTTCGAATGGTCCTGGCGATCCTGAGCCTTGCGATTACGCGATCGCTGCGACGCGCGAGTTCGTGGCGCGGAAGATTCCGCTGTTCGGCATCTGCCTGGGCCACCAGATCCTGGCCCTCGCGGTCGGCGGCGACACGCTGAAGATGACCCACGGCCACCACGGCGCCAACCATCCGGTGCAGGACCTGGCTTCGGGCCGGGTGATGATCACCTCGCAGAACCATGGTTTCGCGATCGACGAGAACACACTGCCGGCCAACGTGCGCGTGACCCATCGCTCGCTGTTCGATGGCAGCAACCAGGGCATCGAACTGACCGACGCGCCGGCGTTCTCGTTCCAGGGCCACCCGGAAGCGTCGCCGGGGCCGCGCGACGTGGCGCCGTTGTTCGACAGGTTCGTGGAAACGTTGCGCGAGCGCAGCTGATTGCAGTGGCATCAGAAGGTGCTGTATTCGAAATACCTAAAAAGGAGAGGGGAATGAAATTGTTGAGCCGCTTGTTGCTGATCCTGTGCTTGCTGCCTGCCATCGCCTGGGGCAGGGAAGTCCCGATCGAGGATTTCTTCAAGGACTCCGAGTTCAGCAGTGTCAAGCTTTCGCCGGACGGCAAGCATCTGGCCGTGATCGTGCCGCAGAGCGACCGTACGGTCCTGGCGGTTCTGGATACGTCGAACCGCAAGGTGGTCGGCAAGTGGGACTACGGCGAGAACCGGCACTTTTCCGATGTGGTCTGGGCCAACGACAAGCGCCTGCTGTTCTGGGTCGGCATCAAGCTCGGCAGCTTCGATTTCAAGGTCAGCAAGGGCGACCTGTACGCTTCCAACCTGGATGGCAGCGGCCGCATCGACATTCCCAATGGCGCCTACTACAGCGTGGTCGACCTGACGCCTGAAGACCCCGACACGATCCTGGTGGAACGGTCCTTGGGCACGGCATTCCTGTTCAAGTTGAACGTCAACAATGGCCGCACGATCACCGTATCAAGCGCGCCGGTCGATGGCGGCGGCTTCATGGTCGACCATGATCGCAAGGCGCGCTATGCCTACGGCGAAATGGAAGATGGACGCGAAGTCACTTATCGTCGCGACGGAGAGAAGTGGACGCTGGTCCACGAAGTCGGCCGCAGCGGCGCCAGCTATGTCCCATTGGGCTTCGCTGCCGACAACAAGCACGTCTATGTTTCCAAGGGCGATGAAGGCAAGCCGGAAGCGCTGATGCTGGTGGATCCCGACACCAACGAAGAAACCCAGCTGTCGAGCGACGGCATCGTCGACGCGAGCACCTACCTGTGGAGCAGCGACGACAAGACGCTGCTGGCGGTCCGCTACGATGAAGGCATTCCCTACTGGGATTTCGTCGCCCCCGAACATCCCGAAGCCAAGATCTACGCCGGGGTGATCAAGGCGTTCCCGGGCAAGGCGGTCAGCTTCGGCGGCATCACCGACGACGGCAGCAAGTTCGCATTCCGCGTTTCCTCGGATACGGACCCGGGCCAGGTCTACCTGTTCGATACCGCGAGCGGACGCGCCACCTACCTGCTTTCCTCCAGGGACTGGATAAAGCCCGAGGAAATGTCGCAGATGAAGCCGGTCGACGTAACCACCCGCGACGGCAAGGTCATACACGGCTACCTGACCGTGCCCCACGGTAGCGATGGCCGGAATCTGCCGCTCATCGTCAATCCGCACGGTGGCCCGCACGGAGTGCGTGATTACTGGGGATTCAACCCGGAAGTGCAACTCCTCGCCAATCGCGGCTTCGCGGTACTGCAGATGAACTATCGCGGTTCGGGCGGCTACGGCAACTCCTTCATCAGCGCCGGCTACCGCAACTGGGGCACGTCCATGCAGGACGACCTGACCGATTCGGTGAATTCGCTGGTCAGCAAGGGCATCGTCGACAGGAACCGCATCTGCATCTATGGTGCTTCCTACGGCGGATACGCGGCATTGATGAGCGTCGTCCGCGAACCGGACCTGTACCGCTGCACGGTCGGCTACGTGGGCGTCTACTCACTGCCGTTGATGTTCGCCAAGGGCGATATCCAGGAGCGGAAGAGCGGCCGCAACTTCCAGCACGACGTCCTTCCGCAGGGCACCGCCGCGCTGGAAGCGAACAGCCCGGCCTACAACGTCGGCAAGATCAAGACGCCGATCATGCTGGTGCATGGCGGCAAGGACCAGCGCGTGCCGATCGCACAGATGCATTTCCTCGTCAATCAGCTGAAGGGCGTCGGCAAGCAGCCTGAAGCCATCGTCGTGGAAGACAAGGAAGCCCACGGTTTCCGCGACCTGAAGAACAACGTCAACCTCTACACCAGGATGCTGGCCTTCTTCGACAAATACATCGGCCCGAAGAGCGCGACCGCGCAAGCCACCCAGTAAACAAGCGAACCGGAAAACGAATCCCCCATGCCCAAGCGCACCGACCTAAAAACCATCCTCATCATCGGTGCCGGCCCGATCGTCATCGGCCAGGCCTGCGAGTTCGATTATTCGGGCGCGCAGGCCTGCAAGGCGTTGCGCGACGAGGGTTACCGGGTGGTGCTGGTCAACAGCAATCCGGCGACGATCATGACCGATCCGGAAATGGCCGATGCGGTCTACATCGAGCCGATCACCTGGCAGATGGTCGAGAAGATCATCGCCAAGGAGAAGCCCGATGCGTTGCTGCCCACGATGGGCGGGCAGACCGCGCTGAACTGCGCGCTGGACCTGGCCGACAACGGCGTGCTGGAGAAATATGGTGTCGAGCTGATCGGCGCCAAGCGCGAAGCGATCATGATGGCCGAGGATCGCGAGCTGTTCCGCGTGGCCATGAAGGAGATCGGCCTGGAATGCCCCAAGGCCGAAGTCGCGCGTTCGCTCGAGCAGGCGCTGGATATCCAGACCCGCGTCGGCTATCCGACCATCATCCGCCCCAGCTTCACCCTGGGCGGCAGCGGCGGCGGCATCGCCTACAACCGCGAGGAGCTGGTGGAGATCGTCGGTCGCGGCCTGGAGCTTTCGCCGACCAGCGAAGTGCTGGTCGAAGAGTCGGTGCTGGGCTGGAAGGAATTCGAGATGGAGGTGGTCCGCGACACTGCGGACAACTGCATCATCGTCTGCTCGATCGAGAACCTCGATCCGATGGGCGTGCATACCGGCGACTCGATCACGGTGGCTCCGGCGCAAACCCTGACCGACAAGGAATACCAGCGCCTGCGTGATGCCTCCATCGCGGTGCTGCGCAAGATCGGCGTAGATACCGGCGGCTCCAACGTGCAGTTCGGCATCAATGCGCAGACCGGCCGCGTGGTGGTGATCGAGATGAACCCGCGCGTCTCCCGTTCCTCGGCGCTGGCGTCCAAGGCGACCGGTTTCCCGATCGCCAAGGTCGCGGCCAAGCTGGCGGTCGGCTACACCCTGGACGAATTGCGCAACGAGATCACCGGCGGCCTGACCCCGGCCTCGTTCGAGCCGACGATCGATTATGTGGTCACCAAGATTCCGCGCTTCGCCTTCGAAAAATTCCCTGCGGCCGATGCGCGTTTGACCACGCAGATGAAGTCCGTCGGCGAGGTGATGGCGATGGGCCGCACCTTCCAGGAATCCCTGCAGAAAGCCTTGCGCGGCCTGGAAACCGGCAAGGTTGGATTGGACCCGACCGGGCTCGACCTGGACGATGCGGAAGACCTGACCGACCTGCGCCGCGAAATGAAGGAGCCCGGCCCCGAGCGCCTGTTCTACGTGGCCGATGCGTTCCGCGCCGGCATGAGCGTGGAAGAAGTGCATACGCTGTCGTTCATCGATCCGTGGTTCCTCGACCAGATCGAGGAAATCATCGCGGAAGAGAAGAAACTGGCCGGACAAGGGCTCGGCTCGCTGGATGCCGCGCGCCTGCGCGAGCTGAAGCGCGCGGGCTTCTCCGATGCGCGTCTGGCGCAATTGGCGAAGACCGACGAAGGCGCCATCCGCAACCTGCGCCGTACCCTGAAGGTCAAGCCCGTCTACAAGCGCGTGGATTCCTGCGCGGCCGAATTCGCCACCAGCACCGCCTATCTGTATTCGACCTACGAGGACGAATGCGAAGCCGAGCCGACCGGGCGCGACAAGATCATGATCCTCGGCGGGGGCCCCAACCGCATCGGCCAGGGCATCGAATTCGATTATTGCTGCGTGCATGCCGCGCTGGCGCTGCGCGAGGATGGCTATGAAACCATCATGGTCAACTGCAACCCGGAAACCGTCTCCACCGACTACGACACCTCCGATCGCCTGTATTTCGAGCCGCTCACGCTCGAGGACGTGCTGGAGATCGTCGAACTGGAGAAGCCCAAGGGCGTGATCGTCCAGTACGGCGGCCAGACCCCGCTCAAGCTCGCCCAGGCGCTGGAAGCCAACGGCGTGCCGGTGATCGGCACTTCGCCCGATTCCATCGACCTGGCCGAGGACCGCGAGCGCTTCCAGCAACTGGTCGAGAAGCTCGGGCTGAAGCAGCCGCCCAACCGCATCGCCCGCAACGACGAGGAAGCGCTGGTGCTGGCGCGCGAGATCGGTTATCCGCTGGTCGTGCGCCCGTCCTACGTGCTCGGCGGCCGCGCCATGGAAATCGTGTACGGCGAATCCGACCTGGCGCGCTACGTGCGCGATGCGGTCAAGGTCTCCAACGATTCGCCGGTGCTGCTGGACCGGTTCCTGGACAACGCGGTGGAAGTCGATGTCGACATCATCGCCGACGACACCGGCGCGGTGCTGGTCGGCGGGGTGATGGAGCATATCGAAGAAGCCGGCGTGCATTCCGGCGATTCGTCGTGCTCGCTGCCGCCATATTCGCTTTCCGCGAAAACCCAGGCCGAACTGCGCAGGCAAGTGGTGGAACTGGCCAAGGCGCTGAACGTGGTCGGGCTGATGAACACCCAGTTCGCCATCCAGACCAGCGACGAAGGCGACGACACCATCTTCCTGCTCGAAGTGAACCCGCGCGCCTCGCGTACGGTGCCGTTCGTATCCAAGGCCACCGGCATGCCGCTGGCCAAGATCGCCGCGCGCTGCATGGCCGGCAAGTCGCTGGCGGAGCAGGGCGCGACCAAGGAAATCGTGCCGCATTACTATTCGGTCAAGGAAGCGATCTTCCCGTTCGCGAAGTTCCAGGGCGTGGATCCGATCCTCGGCCCGGAGATGCGTTCCACCGGCGAAGTGATGGGCGTGGGCCGCAACTTCGGCGCCGCGTTCGCCCGCGCGCAGGAAGCCGGCGGGATCAAGGCGCCGCCAGTGGGCAAGGTGTTCCTGTCGGTGCGCGATCCGGACAAGTCCCGGGTGTTGCCGGTGGCGAAGGACCTGATCGAACGCGGCTACACCCTGGTCGCCACACGCGGCACCTGCGCCTGGCTGCAGCAGAACGGACATGCCTGCGAACAGATCAACAAGGTGGTCGAAGGCCGCCCGCATATCGTCGACCTGATCAAGAACGGCGAAATCGTGTATATCGTCAACACCACCGAAGGCCGCCAGGCGATCACCGACTCCTTCTCGATACGACGCGAGGCTCTCCAGCATCGCGTCACCTATTCCACCACCATTGCCGGCGCCAAGGCGCTGGTGCATTCGCTGGAGTTCCGCGGCACCGGCCCCGTGTGGGCGCTGCAGGAACTGCACAAGGAGTTGCAGGCGTGAACATCCGCATGAGTACGTCCCCATGAGAGCACCGCTGACATTGAAAGGCGCGCAGCGTTTGCGCGAGGAGCTCGACCATCTGAAGTCGGTGAAGCGGCCGGCGGTCATCAACGCCATCTCCGAAGCCCGCGCGCACGGCGACCTCAAGGAAAACGCCGAGTACCACGCCGCCCGCGAGCAGCAGAGCTTCATCGAAGGCCGCATCAAGCAGCTGGAAGGCGAGCTGTCGCACGCCGAGGTGATCGACGTGGCCCAGCTCAACGCCGGCTCGCGGGTGGTATTCGGCGCCACCGTGACCCTGGCCGACGTGGAAACCGACGAAGAGAAGCGTTACCAGATCGTCGGCGACCTGGAAGCGGACATCAAGCTGGCGATGATCGCTATTTCCTCGCCGCTGGCGCGCGCGTTGATCGGCAAGCACGAGGGCGATTCGGTCACCATAGACGCACCGGCCGGACAGCGCGAATACGAGATCGTCAGCGTCGCTTACGCGGGCTGATCGGGATAACGGATGGCGTCGGCTACGCTGCTGCTGCCCTTGCGTTCGCGTTTCGCCGGCCAGGCGCTGCCGGCCGCGTTCGCCAAGGCGCTGGCGCAAGCCGATCGCGCAACCGGCGATGCGGGCGAGCGAGCGCAGTTGCGCCGCCATTTCCAGCTGATCCCGGACCACTGGCCGATTGCCGCGCTCACCCGCCAGCGCGATGCGGGCGATGCCGCCCAGGCCTCGTGGTTGCGTGTCGATCCTGCCCACGTGGCCCCGGACATGGGTGGCGCGCGCATGCTGTCGCATGGCGAAGCGCTGGCGCTCACTGCCGAAGACGTCGCGCAACTGCTGCCTGCGCTGCGCCCCTTGTTCGGGGATGCGGGCTTTTCGCTGGACGCGCCGCATCCCTCGCGCTGGTACCTGCGCCTTCCCCGAGAATCCCGATTGCCCACGTTCGCGACTCCTGACGAAGTGCTGGGCGAAGACCTGTTCGCGCACCTGCCCGAAGGCGACCTGGGACGGCGCTGGCGCGCCTTGCTCACCGAGGCGCAGGTCGTCCTGCACAACCATCCGTGGAACTCGGTACGCGCCTCGCTCGGCAAGCCTGCGGTGAACTCGCTGTGGTTCTGGGGCGCCGGCGCGCTGCCGGACTTCGTGCGCACGCGCTATCGGCAGGTCAAGGGCAACGACACCTTGCTGCGGTCGCTCGCCAGTGCGGCGGGCGTCGCGGATGAAACGGGCGATGCGCAGGAAGTCGATGCACTGGTGGACCTTCGCCACCTGCGCGACCTGGGCATGCTGGCCCGGGACGCCGTGCAGCCGCTACTGGAAGCGGTGCGCAAGCGCGAACTGCAATCGCTGGGCCTGGACTTCGAGGACGGCGCGATCTTCCGCCTGCGCCGGGAACAGCGCTGGCGTTTCTGGCGCAAATCGTTGCCGAAGCTGGACGCATGACCTCAAGCCCGATGACCCCGGGCCCGAGGATCCGTCGGCGCCAAGTCGACGCGGCAGGAAGCTGGCCCGATTCGATATCGCCCTTGTTGCGCCGTATCTATGCGGGACGCGGCGCCACCGGCATCGCCCAGGCGCAACCGAAACTCGCGCAATTGTTGCCGCCCGATTCGCTCGGCGGGCTCGCTGAAGCGACCGCCTTGCTCGCCGACGCCATCGCCGGTAATCGGCACATCGTCGTGGTCGGCGATTTCGATTGCGATGGGGCTACCGCCTGCGCGGTGGGCGTGCGTGGGTTGCGCATGCTTGGCGCGACCCGGGTGACGCCGGCCGTGCCGAATCGCATGGTTCATGGCTATGGGTTGTCGCCTGGGCTGGTCGCAGAGCTTGTCGGGCTGGAGCCTGACCTATTGATCACTGTGGATCATGGCATCGTCTGCCATGCCGGTATCGCGGCGGCGAAGGCATTGGGTTGGCAGGTATTGGTCACCGATCATCATCTGCCCGGCGAACAGTTGCCGACGGCCGATGCCATCGTCAATCCCAACCTCCGCGGCGATGCCTTTCCCAGCAAGATGCTGGCCGGCGTGGGGGTGATGTTCTACGTGCTGCTCGCGCTGCGGAAGAAGCTGCGCGATAGCGGGGTTCTCGCCAATGGCGGACACGATCTTTCCACCTTGCTGGACCTGGTCGCGGTAGGAACCATTGCCGACCTGGTCCCGCTGGACGTCAACAACCGCGCCCTGGTCGGTGCGGGCATGCGACGGCTTCGTGCGGGGCAGGGATGCGCAGGACTGCGCGCACTGATCGAGGTATCGGGCCGCGATGCCGCAAGATTGACCGCGGCGGACATCGGCTTCGCCATCGCTCCCCGGCTCAACGCCGCCGGTCGCCTTGAAGACATGGCGATCGGCATCGAATGCCTGCTCAGCGACGACGCCACCCAGGCGGGCGAGCTTGCGCAGGTATTGAACGGCATCAACGCCGAGCGCCGTGGCGTGCAACAGCAGATGGTCGATGAAGCCGAAATCGCGCTTGCGCGGCTCGGCGACAGCGTGGCTCAGGCACCGATCGCGCTCTGCCTGTTCGATCCGGAATGGCATCCCGGCGTGGTCGGCCTGGTCGCATCGAAGATGAAGGAAAAGCTGCATCGCCCGGTGATCGCGTTCGCGCCGTCCGAACCGGGCAGCAGCAGCCTGCGCGGATCGGCCCGTTCCATTCCCGGATTCCACATCCGCGATGCGCTGGCCGGCGTGGACGCGGCGCATCCCGGGCTGATCGGGAAGTTCGGCGGGCACGCGATGGCAGCGGGCCTGAGCCTCGATGAAAGCGAATTCGCGCGCTTCCAGGACGCTTTCCGCGAGCAGGTCGAGTCGATGATGGATCCGGCCATGCTGCACGCCGAACTGCTCAGCGACGGCGAACTGGCGGCGGACGAGTTCATCGCCGCCAACGCCGAGGCGCTGCGCAGCGGCGGCCCCTGGGGCCAGGGCTATGGCGAGCCGTTGTTCGACGGCGAATTCGAGGTGATCGACTGGCGCGTGGTCGGCGAGCGCCACCTCAAGCTGGTCCTGCGCGTCGAGGGCCGCCGCGAAACGCTCAACGCCATCCATTTCGGCGGCTGGCAGGAGCAGGAACCCGGATCGCGCCAGCGCCTGGCTTATCGACTGGTGCCGGACGACTATCGCGGTGGCGGCGCAATCCAGTTGATCGTCGAGCATCGGGAATCCCTGTCCCCCAAGGGGACTGCCTTCGCTACGTAGAGCCGAGCTTGCTCGGCTGCTCCAGCCAAGGATAAAAAGCTGCACAGTGTTTATCCGGGCGATGGCTGCGCATCGCGGATCGGCAATGCCGACTCACGTCGCTTCAACCCGAACAACGGCCGTAGCCAGCCTGCGCGCCGGATGATTTCGTAACCGCCAAAGCACGCCACGAAGGTCAGCACGATCAGCAGCGGCCCTTCCAGTAACGGTGGAATCGCAAGCGGCTTGAGATTGTGCGCAGCCACTACGATCACGGTCTGGTGCAGGATGTAGACCGGGAACACCGCCTGGGTCAGGTAGCGCAGCGCGGGACTGTCACCGGGAGCGAGACGATGGGCGAAGCCGAGGATGGCGGCGATGCTGGCCCACTGGTTGATGCCCCAGGCCAGACGCTGGGCCATGCGTAACAGGTCGGGTGGCGGATTGGTTTCATCGGTATAGCCCGAGCCGAAGAAGTACCAGACGATGAAGACATAGCCGGCGATCGCCAGCCAAAACGCGATCCAGCGCAGGCGTTGCAGGCTTTCCCACACACTCGCCGTCCGCGCCACCAGGAACCCGAGCAGGAACAGGGGCAGGTACTGCGCATGGTTGTACCAGTCGCCCACCAGCGCGTGGGTCGATTCGAAACGGCCCACCAGGGCGATCCGGACCACGATCAGCAGCAGCACGGGCCAGATGAGCACGCCCGGTCCCGAGAGCAGGGTGCCCAGATGTTGGCGAACCCATTCGACCAGTTTCGGTGGCAGCCGCAGCAGCAGCCAGAGCACCACGGTGTAGACCCATAGATAGGCCACGAACCAGAGATGGTTCCAGGTCGGCAGATCCAGGCAATCGCCGTCGCGGCAGAAGCTGCCGTCGCCGGCCAGGTAGCGCGCATAGAAGGCCAGGTAGCCACCGGTGTAGCCGCCGGGCAGCTTTTCCACCACCTCGTAGTACGGCTGCGGCACCACCACCACCAGCATGCCGAAGACCAGGGGCACCAGAAGGCGCCAGGAACGCGTGCGCAGGAAGCCCCGTGGCGTCTTGCCGAACAGGAACGCACTGGCCGCCCCGGAGACCAGGAACAGCAACGAAAGCCGCCAGGGGCTGGTCAGCATCATCAACGGCTCGATGGTCTCGCTGGCGTGCGGACTTTTCACGTGCCAGTCCCAGGTCACGTAGTACATGCCTACGTGGTAGAGGACCAGCAAGCCGAAGGCGCAGACGCGGACCCAGTCGAGGTCGTGGCGACGGGTCATGGTGATCTCCTGTCCGGGAAAGCAGCCACTCTGGGTTTCCGCCTGATCGATGCCAGCGCGAAGTGACGGGTAGAGGCGGGGCAGGGACGAAACGAGGAACGCAGGGACGAACTCCCCCGGGTTGCGCCATCCGGGAACGTAGAATGCGGCGATGGATTCCGCCCCACCCAGCGCCTACCAACGCTTCCTGCCCTGGCGGCGGACCTTCGAGGTGGGCTTCTGGGTGGTGCTGACCCTGGTCAACGGCATCGCCAACAGCATCACCGTGCTGATCGACATCCGCCGCAGCGAACTCGACTTCGCCGCCTGGCAGCCGGCGGTATGGGAATTCACCAGCGGACTGCTCATGCTGACCCTGGTTCCGGCGCTGGTCTGGTTCACCCGCCTGTTCCCGCTGCACTGGGACAACTGGCGCCGCCAGCTGCCCTGGCATTTGCTGGCCAGCGCAGTGTTCTCGCTGGTCCATGTGGTGGGCATGGTCGGCCTGCGCATGCTGATCTACCGCGCGCAGGGGATGGAATACGACTTCGGTCCGTGGCCGCGGGAGCTGTTCTACGAATACCTGAAGGACATCCGCTCCTACGCAAGCATGGTGGCGGGGATCGAGATCTACCGCTTCGTCCTGCGCCGCTCACAGGGCGAGGCCAGCCTGCTGGACATGCCGGACGAGGGCGAGCCAGTGGAACCGGTGGATCGGCCGGAACGTTTTCTGGTGCGCAAGCTGGGCCGCGAGTTCCTGGTGTCCGCCGCCGATATCGAATGGCTGCAGGCCTCGGGCAACTACGTCAACCTGCGCATCCGCGAGCACGACTACCCGTTGCGCAGCACCATCGCAGGCATCGAATCGAAACTGGATCCACGCCGTTTCGCCCGCGTCCACCGCAGCTACATCGTCAACCTGGACCTGATCGCCTCGATCGAGCCGCTGGACACCGGCGATGCCCGCCTGCACCTGAAGGACCGGACCACGTTGCCCTGCAGCCGCCGCTACCGGGCCGGGTTGCGGGGCAGGGCGGGCGCCACGATGCAGGAGCCGGGCCAGCCCGCTGCGGCATCCTGATAGAATTCACGACCGTTTTCATCCGTATTCCCCCCGCCATGATCGAACTCAACCCCATCCGCCAGCGCATCGCCGATCTCCAGGAACGGCTGCTTTCGCTTCGGGGGTATCTTTGACTACGACGCCAAGCGCGAGCGCCTGGAAGAAGTAAACCGGGAACTCGAAAACCCGGAGATCTGGAACAACGCCGAATACGCCCAGACCCTGGGCCGCGAGCGTTCCAGCCTTGAAAAGAACGTCAACGGCATCGCCAGCCTGGAAGACGGGCTGGGCGAGGCCAGCGAATTGCTCGACCTGGCCGAAAGCGAGAACGACGAGGAAACCGCACAGGCGGTGGTGGCCGACGTGGCGGGGTTCAACACGCACGTCGAGAAGCTGGAGTTCCAGCGCATGTTCTCCGGCGAACTGGACCCGGCCAACTGCTTCGTCGATATCCAGGCCGGCGCCGGCGGCACCGAGGCCCAGGACTGGGCCGAGATGATGCTGCGCATGTACCTGCGCTGGTGCGAGTCGCGCGGCTGGAAGACCGAGCTGATGGAAGTCAGCGCCGGCGAAGTGGCGGGCATCAAGTCGGCCACGTTCCGCGTCGAAGGCGAATACGCCTATGGCTGGCTGAAGACCGAGATCGGCGTGCACCGGCTGGTGCGCAAGTCGCCGTTCGATTCGGACAACCGCAGGCATACCTCGTTCACGTCGGTGTTCGTTTCGCCGGAAGTCGACGACAACATCCAGATCGACATCAATCCCGCCGATCTGCGTACCGATGTGTACCGCTCCTCCGGCGCCGGCGGTCAGCACGTCAACAAGACCGAGTCGGCGGTACGCATCACCCACATCCCGACCAACACCGTGGTCGCCTGCCAGACCGGCCGCAGCCAGCACCAGAACCGCGACAATGCGATGAAGATGCTGGCGGCCAAGCTGTACGAACTGGAGATCCAGAAGCGCAACACCGAGCGCGATGCGCTGGAAGCGACCAAGTCCGACATCGGCTGGGGCAGCCAGATCCGCAACTACGTACTGGACCAGAGCCGGATCAAGGACCTGCGTACCGGCATCGAACGCACCGACACGCAGAAGGTACTGGACGGCGACCTGGACGAATTCGTCGAGGCCAGCCTGAAATCGGGGCTGGAGGCCGGCTCGAAACGCAGCGATGCTTGACCTGCCGTAGAGCGGAGCTTGCTCCGCTGCTGTTCTTCCGCAACCCTTCAGCCGAGCAAGCTCGGCTCTACAACAGAATCCACTCACCCCCATGACCGAGCAGACTCCCGCACCGCCTCCCGTCGACGAAAACAGCCTCATCGCAGAGCGCCGCGCGAAACTCACGGCCTTGCGCGGGCAGGGGATCGCGTTTCCCAACGACTTCCGCCGCATCGACTATGCCGGCGACCTGCAGGCCCAGTACGAGGACCAGGAGCTGTGGCCTGCCGAGGCACTGGAAGCGACACGGCGCGAGGTCAAGGTCGCCGGGCGCCTGATGGCCAAGCGGATCATGGGCAAGGCCAGCTTCGCCCAGATCCAGGACGAATCCGGGCGCCTGCAGCTGTTCCTGCAGACCAACACGCTGGGCGAGGTGTACGACGCCTTCAAGGGTTGGGACATCGGCGATATCGTCGGCGTCGAAGGCGGTTTGACCCGTACCCGTACCGGCGAACTGTCGGTCAAGGTTTCCAGCCTGCGCCTGCTGACCAAGTCGCTGCGGCCGCTGCCGGACAAATGGCACGGCCTGACCGATGTGGAACAGCGCTATCGCCAGCGCTACGTGGACCTGATCGTCACTCCCGAGGCGCGCGAAGTCTTCATCAAGCGCTCCAGGATCATCCGCGCGATGCGCGAATGGCTGGATGCGCGGCGTTTCCTGGAAGTGGAGACGCCGATGATGCATTACATCCCCGGCGGCGCCGCGGCCAAGCCGTTCACCACCCACCACAACGCGCTGGACCTGGACCTGTACCTGCGCGTGGCCCCGGAGCTGTACCTCAAGCGTCTGGTGGTCGGCGGCCTGGAACGCGTCTACGAGATCAACCGCAACTTCCGCAACGAAGGCGTGAGCACCCGCCACAACCCGGAATTCACCATGCTGGAGTTGTACGAGGCCTACGCCACCTACAACGAGATCATGGACCTGACCGAAGGTGTGATCCGCGACGTGGCCCACGAGGTGCTGGCCACCGGCCAGGTGCTGTGGGAGGGCGAACAGATCGATCTCGATCCGGCTTTCCGGCGCTGGCGCATGGATGAAGCCGTGCGCCACCACAACCCGGAAATCAGCGCGGCCGACTGCACCGACCGCGATGCCCTGGTGCGCCATTGCGAGCGCCTCAAGATCCACGTCAAGCCCGGCTACGGCTGGGGCAAGCTGCTGCTGGAAATCTTCGAGAAGACGGTGGAGCACACCCTGATCCAGCCGACCTTCATCACCGACCATCCCGTGGAAGTTTCGCCGCTGGCGCGGGCCAACGACGACCAGCCGGGCTACACCGACCGGTTCGAGCTCTTCATCAACGGCAAGGAACTGGCGAACGGCTTTTCCGAGCTCAACGACCCGGAAGACCAGGCAGCTCGTTTCCAGGCCCAGGTCGAGGCCAAGGACAGCGGCGACGACGAGGCCATGCACTTCGACGCCGATTACATCCGCGCGCTGGAGGTCGGCCTGGCCCCGACAGGCGGCCTGGGAATCGGCATCGACCGCCTGGTCATGCTGCTGACCGGGTCGGATTCGATCCGGGACGTGCTGCTGTTCCCGTACATGCGCCCGGAAAGCACGGGCTGAAGCCACTTCACCAGGTGACGCTCGGGGGCAGGTTGTGCCCGGGCTTGGATCTTGTATTGACGGCCAGATCCTGTCGGACAAAGCGACTTCCCACCCGGATAGCCGCCTTTAACGCGATATAGGTCACTATTTCCCGGGGCAGGCGCATTGGCCGCTCCAATGGCATGGTTTCTGCGTCAATTCCCCGGCAACCAGGGTATCCGGGCAAGGCAATCGACTTCCCTCCCGGGTTCCCGCAGTTGATTTCGAGCCGACCATCGAGACCAGAGCACGGGTATATTCGCCAGCAGGCGGAATGCCAGGGAGATTGGAAATGCTAGATGCCAGCAGGGTCTACACCGGAGTATCCTCATCGGAAAGCCACGCCACGTGGCCCAATGGGGTAGGAAGCGACTTGGATATCGTCATCGTCGACGATCAGACTTCTGCGCGCACGATGCTGCGGCATGTGATCGAGGATATTGCCTCCGAATTGTCGGTGCACGACTTCGGCGACCCGGCAGTGGCGCTGGCGTGGTGCGAGGCCAACCGTACCGACCTGCTGCTGCTGGATTACCGCATGCCGGGCATGGACGGGCTCGAATTCGCGCGCCGGTTCCGGCGCCTGCCTATGCATCGCGACATCCCGATCATCCTGATCACCGTGGTCGGCGACGAACCGATCCGCCAGGCCGCGCTGGAAGCCGGGGTGATCGATTTCCTGGTCAAGCCGGTACGCCCGCGCGAATTGCGCGCCCGCTGCCGCAACCTGCTGCAACTCCGCCAGCAGAGCGAAAACATCAAGCAGCGCGCGATGTCGCTGGAGCAGCGCCTGCTGTCGAGCATGCACGAGGTGGAAGAACGCGAACGCGAAACCCTGTCGCGCCTCGCCCGCGCCATCGAATACCGCGACAGCGGCACCAGCGCCTATCTGGAACGCATGGCCCACGTCGCCGGCCTGATCGCCGAACAACTGGGTCTGCCCGAGGACGAAGTGCGCGCCATCGAAATGGCCGCGCCGTTGCACGACATGGGCAAGATCGCCATTCCCGATTCTGTGCTGATGAAGCCGGGCCCGCTGACCGAGGAAGAAACCGAGATCATGCGCCGCCATCCCCGCATTGGCCACGAATTGCTCAGCGGCAGCCACAATCGTTTCATCCAGGCCGGCGCGATCATCGCCCTGCGCCATCACGAGCGTTACGACGGCAGCGGCTATCCCGATGGCCTGAAGGGCGACGCCATCCCGTTGGAAGCAAGGATAGTGGCGGTTGCGGACGTATTCGATGCGCTCATTTCCCCGCGTCCCTACAAGAAGGCCTGGGACAAGGACGCTGCGCTGGCCTACCTGTACGCCCAGCGCGGTCGCCTGTTCGATCCCGCCTGCGTCGATGCGCTGGGTCGCGGCCGCGCGCGGCTGGACGACATCTGCGCGCAGTACTCGACCGTCCATGTCCGCCCGGGCATGCAATAAGCCATGAACAACCTGTCGACATGGCTGCGGACGAGGCTGTCCAACCGCCCTGACAGCGAGCACGGCCAGGCCCTGGTCCGGTTGATGATCTTCGTCGGGGTCATGGCCTACCTGCTGCTCGGTGCCGCGCTCGGCGGGGTTGCGCAGGATGTGTCGCAAACCGCGCTGGCCATGAGCAGCATCGGCGTGGCCATCGGTTCGGTGCTGTTCTGCTGGATCCTGTGGGCTCCGGGCAAGTCGAATGTGCGCCGGATCATCGGCATGGTCGCCGACTACGGGTTGATGTCCACGGCCATGGCCCTCATGGGTGAGCCGCTGGCCTGGCTGTACGTGATCATGATGTGGGTGACGGTCGGCAACGGCCTGCGTTACGGCAACCGCTTCCTGACGGGGGCCGTCAGCATGGCCACGATCGGCTTCTCCGTGGTGGTGTTGACCAATTCCTACTGGGGAAACAACCTCAGCCTGGGTATCGGCCTGCTGGTCGGGCTGGTAGCCGTGCCCATGTACCTGTCGGGACTGCTGCGGCAGTTGACCCGGGCCACGCAGGAAGCGCATCGCGCCAACGAGGCGAAGACCCGCTTCCTGGCCAACATGAGCCATGAATTCCGCACCCCGTTGAATGGCCTGTCGGGCATGTCGGAGCTGCTGGCGACCACCAAGCTCGATAGCGAGCAGCGCGAGTGCCTGTCCACCATCCAGGCCTCGACCCGCAGCATGCTGGCGCTGGTCGAGGATGTGCTGGACATTTCCGCGATCGAGGCGGGCAAGCTCAAGCTCGATATCGTCGAGTTCTCGCCGCGCGAACTGATCGACAACGTCGGCATGATCCTGCTGCCCCAGGCGCGCGCCAAGAAGCTGAGTTACGAAGTCAAGATCGGCGCGGACGTGCCGGGCAAGTTGCGCGGCGATACCCGCCACCTTCGCCAGGTCCTGCTGAACCTGGCAGGCAACGCGGTCAAGTTCACCGACCTGGGCAGCGTGCGCCTGGAGGTGACGACGTTCGCTACCGCAGGCGACAAGGTCGGCCTGCGTTTCACCGTCACCGATACCGGCATCGGCATCCCGGTCAGCATGCAGGCGAGGTTGTTCGAGGCATTCGAGCAGGCGGACGTCAGCCTGTCGCGACGCTACGGCGGCACCGGCCTGGGCACCACCATCGCCAAGGCGCTTGCCGAAGCCATGGGCGGCAGCATCGGTTTCGAGAGCGCCGAGCAACGCGGCAGCCGCTTCTGGGTCGACATTCCCTTCGACATCGCCACCACGCCCGCCACTGTGGTGCCGGCCTGGATCGAAGACCAGAACCCGCACGGCGCGGAAAACATCATCGCCTTCTCGGATCCGTTCCTGCGCCATCGCGCCCGCGTGCGCAGCCTGCAGATACTGGTCGCCGACGACCATGAAGCCAACCGCATGGTGGTGCAGCGCCTGCTGCAGAAGGCGGGGCATCGCGTGGTCTGCGTCAATGGCGGCGAAGAAGTGCTGGATGCGCTGGAAATCGCCGACTACGACACCGTCATCGTCGACCTGCACATGCCGGGCATCAGTGGGCTCGACCTGCTGAAGCAGTTGCGGGTCATGGAAGCTGGCGGTGGACGGCGCACACCCGTACTGGTGCTGAGCGCCGACGTCACTCCCGACGCGATCTCGCGCTGCGAGCAGGCCGGTGCACGAGCCTTCCTGGCCAAGCCGATCGTGGCCGCGAGGTTGCTAGACGTACTGGCCGAGATCGCCAACAACGGCCGCGTCACCACGCCCGTGCCGGTGGAAAGGCCGGAGATCGCGGTCTCTGACGATGTGCTGGACCCGGGCGTACTCAACGAACTCAGCGCCCTGGGCATGGGCGAAAGTTTCGAACGCGAGTTCATCATCCAGTGCCTCAACGATGCCGATGGCTGCATCGGTGCGATGGCGCATGCGATGGAGCAGGGCAATGGCGGGCACATGCGCGAACATGCGCATGCACTCAAAGGCGTGGCCAGCAATCTTGGACTGGTGAAGCTCGCGGCCGCGAGCGGCGAAATGATGCGGCTGGCGGACTCCGAGATATCGAAGGAGTGGCGCCAGCGGCTGGCCATGCTCAACTCGCACCTCAGCCATGGACGCGCCGCGCTTGAAGCGCGTGCGCGCAATAACCATGGCTCGCTCGACAAGGGCGAGCGCAACTGACTACGGACTGGCTGGTTTCCCCGTTCCCCGTTTTGTTAGAAGCACGCGCCGATCAGGCCACGTTCGATGCCCCAAGGCGCCTTTCCTGGGCGCGCACGATGCGCTCCATCATGCGCAACGACTTGTCGCCCAATGCCAGCGCCGTATCCACCCATACTTCGGTGATGCCCATCAGTTCGTCGTAACCCACGCGCTGGGCGATGTTGCGGACCGAGTTCATGGCCAGGTGCGCGTGCGGTGCGCGTTGCTGCTGACGGATCAGTTCCTGGACGGCGATTTCGCCTTGGCCCTTGGGAACCAGCACATCGACCACGCCCATCCGGTACATCTCGTCGCTGGTATAGATGTTTCCGTCCAGGATGATCTTCTCGGCCAGTTGCGGCGATACGCGCTTGCACAGGAACGAGTAGGCGCCCATGCCCGGGAACAGCCCGAACAGCACTTCCGGCAGGCCCATGCCAACGCCTTCCTCGGCCACGATGGTGTGGCAAGCGAGGGCCATTTCCAGGCCGCCGCCCAGCGCATCGCCCTGGACCAGTGCGATCGTGCGTACGTCGCCACCCAGTCCGGTATGCAATCCATAGACGCCATCGATGCAACGGCGTGCATAGGCAAGCAGGTGTTCGCGGTCGTTGGCGCGAATCAGCTGCGAGAACAATTCCAGGTCTCCGCCCAGGTTGAATGCCGAAGCCGCCGAGGCCAGCACGAAGTGGCGCAGTTGGCCGGGCCGGCGCTCGCTGTCGCGCTTGATGATCGAAGAAGTGAAACTCCACATGTCGTCCAGCAGATCGTTGCGGAAGCACGGACGCATGCCGCTGCCGATGTTGTCGTGCATGTACAGCCAGTGGCTGTCGCCAGCTGGTGAGGATTCGGCACGGATGGTGGGGTAGGTGCGGCTGCGCTGCAGTTTCTCGACATTGCTCATTTTCGGATCCTCGACGGGTGGTTTGCGTTGTATGGGGTGGAGAAGGGCCGGTAATCCGGGGGGCTTGGTTCCCGGGATCGTACACCTGAACGAAGCATTAAAAAGCCTTGTGGGCGTTCTGATGCCCGCTCAAAACGGCTTCCAATCAGGCACTTGCCGGAAAAGTGTGACCTATGTCATAAAATGTGGCCAGTAAGCCCGGTTCCGGGCACCAGGCAAAAAAAAGACCGGCGTTAGCCGGTCTTGGGGAAAACCCGATTACTGGGCGGCAGGGGGTGGGTCGCGCAGCTCCTTCCGCAGGATCTTGCCGACATTGGTCTTCGGGAGTTCGGTGCGGAATTCGACCAGCTTCGGCTGCTTGTAACCGGTCATGTTTTCGCGGCAGAAAGCCTTCACTTGTTCGGCGGTGAGCGAGGGATCCTTCTTGACGATGAACACCTTGACCGCCTCGCCGGATTTTTCGTCGGGCACGCCGATCGCGGCGACCTCGAGCACGCCCTCCATACCCGCGATCACGTCCTCGACCTCGTTCGGATACACGTTGAAACCCGAAACCAGGATCATGTCCTTCTTGCGATCGACGATGTAGAAGAAGCCTTCCTCATCCATCTTGGCCATGTCGCCGGTGTGCAACCAGCCATCGGCATCGATCACGTTGGCGGTTTCCTCCGGGCGCTGCCAATAGCCTTTCATGACCTGCGGCCCCTTGACGCACAGCTCGCCGACTTCGCCCAGTACGGCGAGGATATTGCCGTCGTCGTCCTTCAGGCAGACGTCTGTGGACGGGATCGGCAACCCGATCGCTCCGTTGTAATCCTTCAGGTCGGGGGGGTTGATGCATGCCGCGGGCGAGGTCTCGGTCAGGCCATAGGCCTCGACCAGGGTCACGCCAGTGGCTTTCTTCCATTTCTCCGCCACGGCGCGCTGCACGGCCATGCCGCCGCCCAGGGTCATCTTGAGGTGACTGAAATCTATCTGGTCGAAGCCTGGCGTGTTCAACAATCCATTGAACAGGGTATTGACGCCGGTGATGGCGGTGAACGGAATCTTGCCGAGTTCCTTGACGAAACCGGGCATGTCGCGAGGATTGGTGATGAGATAGTTTTCGGCTCCGAATTTCATGAAAACCAGGCAATTCGCGGTCAATGCGAAGATGTGGTACAGCGGCAGGGCAGTGACGATGAGTTCCTGTCCGGCCACCGCACTGCCGCCGATCCATACCGATGCCTGCTGCATGTTCGCGACCAGGTTGCGGTGGGTCAGCATCGCGCCCTTGGCCACGCCGGTGGTGCCGCCGGTGTACTGCAGGAAGGCGATGTCCTCGCCATCGATGTCGATTTCGGGAAGCTTGTGCATGCGTCCCAGGGTCAGCGCGTCCTTGAAGCGCACCGCCCCGGGGATGTCGTAATCGGGGATGAGCTTTTTCACGTACTTCAGCATGAAGTTGACGATCGCGCCCTTCGGAAAGCCGACCAGGTCGCCCAGTCCGGTAGTGATGACCTGTTTCAGCGGCGTGTCCGCCACCACTTGCTGCACGGTATGGCCGAAGTTGTCCACCACCACCAGCACGCTGGCGCCGGAATCGGTCAGCTGGTGCTTGAGTTCGCGCGCGGTGTACATCGGGTTGACGTTCACCACGGTCAGCCCGGCGCGCAGGATGCCGAAGATGGCGATGGGATACTGCAGGCAGTTCGGCGCCATGATGGCGACGCGATCGCCCTTTTTCAGCTTCAATTCGCCCAGCAGGTAAGCCGCGAAATGACGGCTGAGCACTTCGATTTCACGATAGGTCAGGGTCTTGCCAAAGTTGGAGAACGCAGGGCGGTCGTTGAAATTGCCGACTGCGGTCTCGAACACCGAGACGATGGACCGGTACTCGTCCATATCTATTTCACGCGGCACGCCTTGCGGGTAATTCTTAAACCATGGACGATCCTGACTCATCTCTTGCTCCCTCCCCAGGGCCTTTGGTTTGGATGGTGCGCCACACGCAGAAGCGCATGGCGGCTGTGGGGTTCCACCATGCGAGCATACCGCCCCGGATGGAAAACACGAAGCCATTCCCATGAACCAGCGAACAGGATGGAAAGGGCTCCTCTTCGGCCTGACCTCGTGCGCCCTGATGGCGATCTCCGCCTGCCATCGAGACTCTCCCGAGGCGGCCTTGCGCACGCAATTGCAGGAAATGCAGTCGGCCGCCGGCGAGGGCAGGATCGATGATTTCATGGCAAGCGTAACCGGCGATTTCGCCGGCAACGAGGGCATCGATCGTGCTGCGCTGCACAATATGCTGCAGATGCTAGTGCTCGGCAAGTCCAATCCGAGCACTATCACCGGTCCGCTGCGGATCGAGATGCGAGGCGATCAGCCGATTGTGCGATTCGACGCGCTCCTGGCTGGCGGCAGCGGACGTTTCCTGCCCGACAGTGCGCAGAGTTATTCCATCACCAGCGGCTGGCGTATCGAAGGGAGCGAGTGGCGCGTGTATTACGCGCAGTGGGAACCGATGCTCTGATTCGCACGCCCTGATCCGCATGTTCCGATCCACCAGATCATGCGCAGCCGCTCATTTGCATCTGGAATAGGGCGACCCCGCCACCAGGGCGCTGTTGCGCGGGGTCAGCGCAGGACCACCTTTCCAGCCCTCGTCATGACCGGCAATGGTCAGGATGCCTTTGTTCTCCTCGGCATTGAACATCATGATGATCGGGTAGCCATCCTGGCCGTTGCGGAACGGGAAGAACACCCGGCTGATACCTTCGTAGTTGTCGCTGGCGCCGCCGAAATAACTGGCCGCGAACTCCGGATTGGTTACCCGCGCCTTGGCCCCGGCAACCTCGAAAGTCATGCCGCCCGCGTCGACGACGATCTGCGGCTGGCGCTTGCAATTGCCCGCGGGGGCATAACGGCCATGAAGATCGCTGAAATCCTTCATGCCGTTGATTTCCACCGCCTGCACCTGCAGACACGCGCCTGCCAGCAGGCCCAGGGAAGCGATGCGCAATATGGAAGTCAGTCGTTGCATGTACGGGTCTCCGGACAGGCGAGGCGACAAAGCGATGGCATATCCCTGCACCGATGGGTTGAACCGTCCCGTTCGATGACGACAACGCCAGGCGGTGTTGCCGGCGGCCATGCATTTCGGCATGCCGAAATGCGCGACAGCGACCTCTGTCACGCCAGATCCGATGCCCCCCAGGGCAGGCGGGGGACATCGGACCGGTCCGCTACCGCAGCGGGTTACGCGGCTTTCTTTGCCGCCAGTTGGCGGAGCACGTAGTGCAACAGGCCGCCATTGCGGAAATATTCCACTTCCTTCGGCGTGAGCAACAGCACTTTGGCCTCGAACTCCAGCGTGCTGCCATCCTTGCGCGTCGCGGTGACCGTGGCATGTTTGCCGGCGCCATCCTGCAGACCGGTGATGTCGAAGGTTTCCGAACCATCCAGGCCCAGGGTCTGCGCGTTTTCGCCCTGCTTGAACTGCAGCGGCAGCACGCCCATGCCGACCAGGTTCGAACGGTGGATGCGCTCGAAACTTTCCGCGACCACTGCCTTCACCCCGAGCAGATTGGTGCCCTTGGCCGCCCAGTCGCGCGAGGAACCCGTGCCGTATTCCTTGCCGGCGAAGACCACCAGCGGCACGCCATCGGTCTTGTATTTCATCGCCGCATCGTAGATCGACAACTTCTCGCCAGCCGCGTTCGCGTCGCTGAAATACAGGGTATTGCCGCCTTCCTCGCCACCAAGCATCCGGTTCCTGATGCGGATATTGGCGAAGGTGCCGCGGACCATGACGTCGTCGTTGCCGCGGCGCGAGCCATAACTGTTGAAGTCGGCCGGTTGCACGCCGCGCTCCTGCAGGAAACGGCCGGCGGGCGAGTCCTTCTTGATGTTGCCGGCCGGCGAGATGTGGTCGGTGGTGATGGAATCGCCGAACAGGCCGAGCACGCGGGCGCCGTGCACGTCGTCGATGCTGCCGACCTGCATGGTCATGCCGTCGAAGTAGGGCGGGTTCTTGATGTAGGTGGAACCGGCATCCCATGCGTACAGCTCGCCATCGGGCGAGGCGATCGCATTCCAGCGGCTGTCGCCCTTGAACACGTCGGCATAGTTCTGCTTGAACATCTCCGGGCCGATGGTGCGGGCGATGGTGTCGCCGATTTCCTTGTTGCTGGGCCAGATGTCGCGCAGGAACACCGGGTTGCCATCGCCGTCCTTGCCCAGCGGCTCGGTGAGCAGGTCGATGTCGATGGTGCCGGCGATGGCGTACGCCACCACCAGCGGCGGCGAAGCCAGGTAGTTCATCTTCACTTCGGCGTGGATGCGGCCCTCGAAGTTGCGGTTGCCCGACAGCACCGCGGCCACGGCCAGGTCGTTGGCCGCGATGCCCTTGGACACCGCGTCCGGCAGCGGACCGGAATTGCCGATGCAGGTGGTGCAGCCATAGCCGACCAGGTAGAAACCCAGCTTCTCCAGTTCGCCCATCAGGCCGGCCTTGTCGAGGTAGTCGGTGACCACCAGCGAACCCGGGCCGAGCGAAGTCTTGACCCACGGCGCCGCTTTCAGGCCCTTGGCCGCCGCGTTGCGCGCCAGCAATCCGGCACCGATCATCACCGCCGGATTGGAGGTGTTGGTGCAGGAAGTGATCGCGGCGATCACCACCGAACCATCCTTGAGTTCCGCATCCTGGTCCTGCACGCGGATTTTCGAGACCGGCTTGGCCGCCAGGTGCTCGGCCTGCGGCTGGGCACCGCCTTCGGCCTTGAGTTCATCGACCGCGCAACCGGTCTTCGCTTGCCGGCCATTGGTCATCGCGCCGACGTTGTCGTGGAAGTTGGCCTTCATGTCGCCCAGCAGCACCCGGTCCTGCGGACGCTTGGGGCCGGCCAGCGACGGCTGCACTTCGGCCATGTCCAGGTGCAGGGTGGCCGAATAAGTCGCTTCGGCCTGGCCGGGTTCGTGCCACAGGCCCTGGGCCCGGGCATAGGCTTCGACCAGGGCGATCTGTTCCTCGCTGCGGCCGGACAGGCGCAGGTAGGTCAGCGATTCGGCGTCGACCGGGAAGATGCCGCAGGTGGCGCCGTATTCCGGAGCCATGTTGCCGATGGTGGCGCGATCGGCCAAGGGCAGGTGCTGCAGGCCTTCGCCGTAAAACTCGACGAACTTGCCGACCACGCCGAACTTGCGCAGCATCTGGGTGACAGTCAGCACCAGATCGGTGGCGGTCGCGCCTTCGGGCAATTTGCCGGTCAGCTTGAAGCCGACCACTTGCGGGATCAGCATCGACGAAGGCTGGCCGAGCATCGCCGCTTCGGCCTCGATACCGCCCACGCCCCAGCCGAGCACGCCGATGCCGTTGATCATGGTGGTATGCGAATCGGTGCCGAACACCGTGTCCGGGAACGCGAGAAGTTCTCCATCGACCTCACGCTCCATCACCACCCGGGCCAGGTTCTCCAGGTTGACCTGGTGGACGATGCCGGTGTTGGGCGGCACCACCTTGAAATTGCCGAAGGATTTCTGGCCCCAGCGCAGGAAGCCGTAGCGTTCCTTGTTGCGTTCGAACTCGATCCTGCCGTTGATGTCCAGCGAGTCCGGGCGGCCGAACGCGTCGACCTGCACCGAGTGGTCGATGACCAGTTCCGAAGGGATCAGCGGGTTGATCTGGCTGGCTTTGCCGCCGAGCCTGGCGACCGCGTCGCGCATCGCCGCCAGGTCGACCACGCAGGGCACGCCGGTGAAATCCTGCAGCACCACGCGCGCCGGCATGAAGGCGATCTCGGTGTCCGGTTCGCGGGTCGCATCCCATTGCGCCACGGCCTCGATATGGTCCTTGCCCACGGTCATGCCGCCGTCTTCATGGCGCAACAGGTTCTCCAGCAGGATCTTCATGGAGTAGGGCAGGCGGGCGATATCGAAACGCTGCCCCAGTTTGGGCAGGCTGAAGTAGGTGTAGGACTTGCCATTGACCTGCAGGGAGGTGCGGGTGGCGAAGGAATCACTCATGGGAGGCTCCATAGCTGGGGGAAATCGTGGCCGGTCTGATAGGGGTGCCGGATACGGTCACCACGCCGGGCGTTCTGTTCATTATCCCCAAATCCGGGGACAGGCCGTGTGACAACAAGGAGTTGTCCTTGGTTTCGAACAGTATGCTCGCTTGAGTATGGATAATAAAGTACGTATCATCAACGCATACTCAGGAGCATGCTGATGGAAGCGACCGTCGCCGAACGTGGTCAGATCACCCTGCCCAAAGCCGTGCGCGATGCGCTGGGCCTGACCAAGGGCAGCATCCTGAAAGTCGAACTGGAGAATGGGCGGATCGTCCTGCGCAAGAGCGTCGACGATGCCATTTCCCGCGCCCGCGGTCGCTTCAAGCTGGATGGTTTCGAATCCACCGATGAAGCCATGCGCGCCATCCGTGGCCGTGCGCCTGGCGATCCGCTGGATCCCTGAGCGGCCTCCCGAACATGATCGCCATCGATTCTTCCGTGCTCGTTGACCTGCTGGCCGACGGCCCACAGGCCGATGCCGCCGAGGCCTGCCTGCGCCAGTGCCTGAGCAATGGCCCGGTGGTGGTTTGCGACGTCGCCCTGGCCGAGGTCTGCAGCGCGTTGCGCGATGGCTCGGAGGCATTGAGCGTGCTGGAAGAGATGAGCATCCGCTTCAATGCGCTGGAAGCCAAGTCGGCCTTGCGCGCAGGCGAGATGCAGCGGCGCTACCGCCAACGCGGCGGCACGCGCAGCCGCGCGGTTCCCGATTTCCTGATCGGTGCCCATGCGCTATTGCAATGCGATGGCCTGATCACCCGCGACGACAGTTTCTATCGCGATTATTTCAAGGGTCTCAAGTTGATCGTTCCAGCGGCCTGAGCCTTTTCCACCTTCACCCGATTTCCCCGGAGACGTATCCATGCTGCAAGCCTACCGCCAACACGTTGCCGAGCGCGCCGCGCTCGGAATCCCGCCGCTGCCGCTGTCGGCGCAGCAGACCGCCGAAGTGATCGAATTGCTGAAGGCCCCGCCCGCGGGCGAGGAAACCTTCCTGGTCGACCTGATCACCCATCGCGTGCCCGCCGGCGTCGACGATGCGGCGAAAGTGAAGGCGTCGTACCTGGCCGCGGTGGCTTTCGGCAGCGAGCAGTGCGCGCTGATCACCCGCGAACGCGCTACCGAACTGCTGGGCACCATGCTCGGCGGCTACAACATCCATCCTCTGGTCGAATTGCTGGACGATGCGCAACTGGCTCCGATCGCCGCCGAAGCGCTGAAGAAGACCCTGCTGATGTTCGACGCCTTCCATGACGTCAAGGACAAGGCCGACGTCGGAAATGCGCACGCGCAAGGCGTGCTGAAGAGTTGGGCCGAGGCCGAGTGGTTCACCAGCCGCCCGGAAGTGCCGCAAAGCCTGACCGTGACCGTGCTCAAGGTCACCGGTGAGACCAATACCGACGACCTGTCGCCAGCACCGGATGCGACAACGCGCCCGGACATCCCGCTGCACGCGCTGGCCATGCTGAAGAACAAGCGCGATGGCATCAGCCCCGAGGAAGACGGCAAGCGCGGCCCGGTCGCGTTCATCGAATCGCTGAAGGAAAAAGGCCATCTCGTCGCTTATGTCGGCGACGTGGTCGGCACCGGTTCCAGCCGCAAGTCGGCGACCAATTCGGTGCTGTGGTTCACCGGTGAGGACATCCCGTTCATTCCGAACAAGCGTTTCGGCGGCGTCTGCCTGGGCAGCAAGATCGCCCCCATTTTCTACAACACCATGGAGGACGCCGGTGCCTTGCCGATCGAGCTCGACGTGACCCAGATGAACATGGGCGACGTGGTCGAATTGCGTCCGTACGAAGGCAAGGCGCTGAAGAACGGTGAAGTGATCGCCGAATTCCAGGTCAAGTCCGAGGTCCTGTTCGACGAAGTGCGCGCCGGTGGCCGCATCCCACTGATCATCGGCCGCGGCCTGACCGCCAAGGCCCGCGAGGCACTGGGTTTGCCGGTTTCGACCCTGTTCCGCCTGCCGCAGGTGCCCGCCGATACCGGCAAGGGCTACACCCTGGCGCAGAAGATGGTCGGCCGCGCCTGCGGTCTGCCGGAAGGGAAGGGCATGCGTCCGGGCACATATTGCGAGCCGAAGATGACTTCGGTGGGTTCGCAGGACACCACCGGCCCGATGACCCGCGACGAGCTGAAGGACCTGGCTTGCCTCGGCTTCAGCGCGGACCTGGTGATGCAGTCGTTCTGCCACACCGCCGCCTATCCGAAATCCGTGGACGTGAAGACCCATCACGAACTTCCCGCCTTCATCAGCACGCGCGGCGGCATTCCGTTGCGCCCGGGCGACGGCATCATCCACAGCTGGCTCAACCGCATGCTGTTGCCCGATACCGTCGGTACAGGCGGCGATTCGCACACGCGTTTCCCGATCGGCATTTCCTTCCCGGCCGGCTCCGGCCTGGTTGCGTTCGCCGCCGCCACCGGGGTGATGCCGCTGGACATGCCGGAATCGGTGCTGGTGCGCTTCAAGGGCGAATTGCAGCCCGGCGTAACTCTGCGCGACCTGGTCAACGCGATCCCGCTGTACGCGATCAAGGCTGGCCTGCTGACCGTGGCCAAACAGGGCAAGAAGAACATTTTCTCCGGCCGCATCCTCGAGATCGAAGGCCTGCCGGATCTGAAGGTGGAGCAGGCGTTCGAGTTGTCCGACGCCTCGGCCGAACGTTCCGCCGCCGGCTGCACCGTGCACCTGGACAAGGCGCCGATCATCGAATACATCAACAGCAATATCGTGATGCTGAAGTGGATGATCGCCGAGGGCTACCAGGACGTGCGTTCCATCACCCGCCGGATCAAGGCGATGGAAGCCTGGCTGGCCAACCCGCAGTTGCTGGAACGCGATGCCGACGCCGAATACGCGGCAGTGATCGAGATCGACCTGGCCGACGTGCATGAGCCGATCGTGGCCTGCCCGAACGATCCGGACGACGTGAAGACGCTGTCGGAAGTCGCCGGCGCAGCGATCGAGGAAGTATTCATCGGTTCGTGCATGACCAACATCGGGCATTTCCGCGCCGCATCGAAACTGCTGGAAGGCAAGCGCGACATCCCGACCAAGCTGTGGGTCGCGCCACCGACCAAGATGGACGCCGCCGAACTGACCAAGGAAGGCCATTACGGCACCTTCGGCAGCGCCGGCGCGCGCATGGAAATGCCGGGTTGCTCGCTGTGCATGGGCAACCAGGCGCAGGTGCGCGAAGGCGCCACGGTGTTCTCGACCAGCACGCGCAACTTCCCGAATCGACTGGGCAAGAACTCGAACGTGTACCTGGGTTCAGCGGAACTCGCCGCGATCTGCTCGCGCCTGGGCCGCATCCCGACCAAGACGGAATACATGGCCGACATGGGTGTACTCAGCGCCAATGGAGCGGAGATCTACCGCTACATGAATTTCGACCAGATCGAGGATTACAAGGACGTGGCGGATACGGTTTCCGCCTGACCATAAAAAAAAGCCCGGCACTGCCGGGCTTTTCTTTACCTGTAGGAGCGGGCCTTGCCCGCGATGCTTTTTGCGGAATTCCACGGAAGGGCATCGCGGGCAAGGCCCGCTCCTACGCACCGAAGGAAGCCCCCTTGGGGGACAAAAGCATCAACGCAAACACGGATGCTTCAGCGCAACCATTCGCTGGCTGCGTCGGCCATAGCGCGACGCGAGAACAGCAAGTCCCAGAAGCTGCCGCCCAGTTGCCGCCACAACACCGCCGAGCGCACCGCGGCCAGCAGGATCGCCCGGATCTCGGCGACCACCCCGGGCTGGCCCAGGTAATGCGGATTGCCTTGCACCATCACCCGCGGACGCAGATGGCTGATGGTGTCGGCATACAGGCTGCCCAGCGCGGACAGCACTTCCGGATGCGTGCTGCCGGAAGCTTCGGCCTGCGGTGCGATCTCGGCGATGCCGCCGGCGACGGCCGCGACCGTGTTGGGTTCGCCGACGAAACGGCGCTCCAGTTGCAAGACCGACAAGGCCAGGCGTGGCAGTCCCTCGTCGACATTCGCCTGCTTGTTGAAGTAGTCGCGCAACAAGCGCAAGCCGGGCGCAAGGTCCGCCACCCGGCCGTAGACCGCCTCGGGTGTATCGGCATCGATACGGAAAATACTTTCCAGCGCGGTCTGCACTACCGAAGCTTCGGATTGCCCGGTGTCGGCGATGCGCCGGACCTGGGCCAGGGCCTGGACCAGGCCGGCGAGGGCCAGCACGCGTTCGGGAAGGGGTCTGCTCAAGCTGCCTGCTCCGCAAGTTGTTGTTCCAGCGGTGCATCGGTGCGCGCGATGACCGCGCCACCCAGGCATTCATCGCCACGATATAGGACCACGGACTGTCCGGGCGTCACTGCGCGCTCGGGATCCTGGAAATGCACCTTCAATGAGCCGTCGTCCACCACGTCGACGCTGCAAGGCACGTCGGCCTGGCGATAACGCGTCTGCGCGGTGCACTCGAAATGGCCGGCCGGCGGACCGCCTTGCACCCAGTGCGCACGTTCCGACCACAGGGTCGTGGAGTGCAGATAGGGGCTTGCGGTGTCCTGGTCCACGTAGAGCACGTTGTTGGCCACGTCCTTGCCGACGACATACCACGGCGCCGCCGCCCGTCCACGCACGCCACCGATCTGCAGCCCTTCGCGCTGGCCCAGGGTGAAATAGAAAACCCCGGGATGCTCGCCGATCTTGTGCCCGGCAGGGTCGCGCATCTCGCCGGTTTTCGCCGGCAGGTAGCGGCCCAGGAATTCGCGGAAATCGCGTTCGCCGATGAAACAGATCCCGGTGGAGTCCTTCTTCGCATGGGTCGGCAACCCGGCTTCCCTGGCGATCGTGCGTAGGTCGGATTTCTGCAGTTCGCCCACCGGGAACAGGGTGGCCGACAATTGCTCCTGGCCCAGTTGATGCAGGAAATAGCTCTGATCCTTGTTGCGGTCGACCGCACGCAGCAATTTCGCAGCGCCACGATCATGGGCGATCCGCGCGTAATGGCCGGTGGCGATCTTCTCGGCGCCGAGATCGCGCGCAGCATCCAGGAAATGCTTGAACTTCACCTCACGGTTGCACAGCACGTCCGGGTTGGGGGTACGACCGGCGGCGTATTCGGCCAGAAAATGCGCGAATACTCCTTCCCAGTATTCGGCGGAAAAATCGCGGAAGTGGAAAGGAATCCCCAGCTTCCCGCAGACCGCGACCGCATCGCGGCGGTCGTCCTCGGCACGGCAATCGCCACTGCCATCGTCGGCCCAGTTCTGCATGAACAATCCGGCGACCGCTTCCCTCTCCTGGACCAGGCGCAACGCGGCCACTGACGAATCCACGCCGCCCGAAACCCCCACGATGACGCGCGGCGCGCTCATGCAACCTGCTGCAGCATGGAAAGCGGCGAACGGCGTCCGCCAAGGTAGTCCTGCACCACTTGCCAGACCAGTGGGCTGCGATGGCGCGCCTGCTGGTCGTGCAATTCGGCCGGGGTCATCCACAACGCCTGGACGATGCCATCGTCCAGTGCGCGCGTCGCATCGTGCGCCAGCGGCTCGGCGGCGAAGGCGAAACGCAGATAATGGCGACTGCCGATCCCATCGGAATCGACGGTCTTCCATTGGTAAGCGCCGATGAAAGCGGTCAGTTCCACGTCCCAGCCGGTTTCCTCTCGGGTCTCGCGCAGGGCCGCTTCGGACAGGCTTTCATCGGGCTCCAGGTGGCCGGCGGGCTGGTTGAACACCAGTTTGCCGTGGGCCCGCTCTTCCACCATCAACAGGCGCCCGTCGCGGACCACCACGGTGGCCACGGTCACGTCGGGTTGCCAGAAGCGGCCTTCGCGGTAACTCACTTCAGAGATCGTCCTTGCCGGGCGACAGTTCGGCTTCCATTTCGTCGGCCAGGCCCGAAGCGGCGCTGATCGCGTCATCCAGGGCTTCCTTGCTGGCATCGGCAGCTATTTTGACCACGAACACCGCATTCCTGCCTTGCTTGACCCAGCCCCCCAGCTTGGCCGAGTTGGAGGCCTCCAGCAGGCGGTTGGCGATGGGCGCGGCGAAATCGTCGGTTGCGGACTCGTAGGCCGGCGACCAGATTTCGCGCACCTTGTGCTCGCCATAGCTTTCCACCGCGGAAAGGATGTAGACGATCTGGCTTCGGCCCTCCTCGCCGACCTCGAAGACCAGCTTGAAGTCATTGTCTTCGTCGACTTCGTATTGGTAATCCAGTTCGGCCAGCTGGGCCTTGATGCCGGCGTCCGCAACGGACCTTTCCGGATCCTGGGCATGCGCGGGCAGGCACAGCGTCAGACCGAGGCCCGAGGCGAGTAGTGAGGCGAGGGACAATTTCCAGTGCAAGGCGGGTCTCCGGTCGGGGCATGAATTGTGCGGGCCGCGATGCGGCCCGTCCAATCCGTATAATTCTCCCATGCCCCGCAAGAACGAAAACGAACGCGACCATGGCGTGATGGTCGAAACCAGCAAGCCTGAGGTGGCGCGCCCGCCGCTATACCAGGTCCTGCTGCTCAACGACGATTACACGCCCATGGATTTCGTGGTCCTGGTGCTGCAGCAGTTCTTCGCCATGGACATCGAGAAGGCCACCCAGGTCATGCTCCACGTGCACACCCGCGGCCGTGGCGTATGCGGGGTCTATACCCGGGAAGTGGCCGAATCCAAGGTCTCCCAGGTCAACGAATACGCCCGGATGAGCCAGCATCCGCTGCTGTGCACGATGGAAAAGGCGTAGGGGCGGGGAAGGGGGCAGGGTAAATGGCGAAGAAGAAAGCCGGAATATCGGGCTTCGGCAAGCGTATAACGACACCGGACTGCCGCTTTCCCCTTTGCCATTTACCCTTTCCCCTTCACTGCTTTCCAAGCTGCTTTCCATATCCTGAACAATGAAACCCGCCAGGGTTGTGGAAATCCGCTATACAGGCCTCATATTGTGGGGAACGGCAGTCGGAGTAACCCATGTTCAGCAAAGATCTCGAGCAAACCATAGGCCAATGCTACAAGCGCGCCCGTGAGGCACGGCATGAATTCATGACCGTGGAGCACCTGCTGCTGGCCCTGCTGGACAACACCTCGGCCCAGGCCGTGCTCAAGGCCTGCGGTGGCGATGCCCCGCGCCTGCGCAACGACCTGGAGCAGGCGATCGAGGCCTCGGTTTCGCGCCTGGCCGAAGACGACGGCCGCGACACCCAGCCCACCCTGGGCTTCCAGCGCGTGCTGCAGCGCGCCGTCTACCACGTGCAGTCTTCCGGCAAAAAGGAAGTCACCGGCGCCAACGTGCTGGTGGCGATCTTCGGCGAAAAAGACTCGCATGCGGTCTATTTCCTGACCCAGCAGGACGTGACCCGCCTGGACGTAGTCAATTACCTGTCGCACGGCATCGCCAAACAGGGCGAAGAGAACGAAGCCGGCGGCCAGCCCGAAGGCGAGGGCAAGACTGGAGAAGGCACGGAAGGCGAGGGCAAGGCCGACGCCTTGGCCGAGTTCGCCAGCAACCTCAATGAAATGGCGCGCAACGGCAAGATCGACCCGCTGGTCGGCCGTGCCGACGAAGTGGAGCGCACCATCCAGATCCTGTGCCGCCGGCGCAAGAACAACCCGCTGTACGTGGGCGAAGCCGGGGTCGGCAAGACCGCCCTGGCCGAAGGCCTGGCCAAGCGCATCGTCGAGGGCCAGGTGCCCGACGTGCTGCTGGACGCCACCATCTACGCGCTGGACCTGGGCGCGCTGGTCGCGGGCACCAAGTACCGCGGCGATTTCGAGAAGCGCCTGAAAGGCGTACTGACGGCGATCAAGAAACTGCCGGGCGCGATCCTGTTCATCGACGAGATCCACACCATCATCGGCGCCGGTTCCGCCAGCGGCGGCACCATGGACGCCAGCAACCTGATCAAGCCGGCCCTTGCTTCCGGCGAGCTGCGCTGCATCGGTTCCACCACCTTCCAGGAATACCGCGGCATCTTCGAAAAGGATCGCGCGCTGGCCCGGCGCTTCCAGAAGATCGACATCGTCGAGCCCACCGTGGGCGAAACCTTCGAGATCCTGCAGGGCCTGAAGCCCAAGTACGAGACCCACCATGGCGTCACCTACGCCGACGATGCCCTGCAGGCCGCCGTGGACCTGTCGGTGAAGCACATCGGCGACCGCCTGCTGCCGGACAAGGCCATCGACGTGATCGACGAAGCCGGCGCCCGCCAGCGGCTGTTGCCGGTCGGGGTGCGCAAGGAACTGATCGACGTCGAGGAAATCGAGACCATCGTGGCCAAGATGGCGCGCATTCCCGCCAAGCAGGTGTCCTCGTCGGACAAGGACGTGCTGCAGCACCTGGAGCGCAACCTGAAGATGGTGATCTTCGGCCAGGATCCGGCCATCGAGACCCTGGCGTCGGCGATCAAGCTGGCCCGTTCGGGCCTGGCCAATCCGGACAAGCCGATCGGCAACTTCCTGTTCGCCGGCCCCACCGGCGTGGGCAAGACCGAGGTGACCAAACAGCTCGCCCTGCAACTGGGCATCGAGCTGGTCCGCTTCGACATGAGCGAATACATGGAATCGCATTCGGTCAGCCGCCTGATCGGCGCGCCTCCGGGCTATGTCGGTTTCGACCAGGGCGGCCTGCTGACCGAAAAGATCGTCAAGACCCCGCACTGCGTGTTGTTGCTGGACGAGGTGGAGAAGGCGCATCCGGACATCTTCAACATCCTGTTGCAGGTCATGGACCGCGGCATCCTCACCGACACCAATGGCCGCGAAGCCAACTTCAAGAACGTGATCCTGGTGATGACCACCAACGCCGGTGCCGCCCAGGCCGCGCGACGCACGATCGGCTTCACCCAGCAGGACCATTCCACCGACGCGATGGAAGTGATACGCAAGAGCTTCACTCCGGAATTCCGCAACCGCCTGGATGCGGTGGTGCAGTTCCAGGGACTGGGCTTCGATCACATCCTGCGGGTGGTGGACAAGTTCCTGATCGAACTGGAGATGCTGCTGCAGGAGAAGCACGTCAGCCTATCCAGCACGCCGGCCGCGCGCGACTGGCTGGCCAGGCACGGCTTCGACCCGTTGATGGGCGCACGGCCGATGACCCGCCTGATCCAGGACAGGATCAAGCGCCCGCTGGCCGACGAACTGCTGTTCGGCAAGCTGGTCGGCGGTGGTCGCGTCAGCATCGACGTCAGGGACGACGAGCTGGTGGTGGATGCGCAGTCCGAACCGGAGCGGTTGCTGCCGGCGACGGTCTGACCGACGCCGGCGCCGGCAAGTCCCTTTCTTCGCTGGCGGGGTCAACGCTGCCGGCGGCTGTACTTCTCGTACTCGATCTCATCGACGCGCAACACCTCTCGTGCGTCGCAACTGTCGCGCTTGGTCTTGACCTTGCTGGCCGCCGGGCACAACTGGTTGTCTTTCCCGTCGGTGGCTATCTTGACGCTGGAGGAAAGGGTGATGGCGCTGCAACCGCTGCCACCGAAAGCGATGCGGTAATACGCATCACCGTCCTTGACCATCAGGTATTGGGACCCAAAACGCGCTACCTGGTAATCGGGGGAAAGTTCGACGCAATCGGCAAGCGGCTCGCTGCGGTCTTTCGCATGGGCCGCGGTCGCGCATGCCGCCAACAGGACGAAGGCGATCGGGAATCTGGGTTTGAACATGGACAGGCCTGGCTGATGTGGCGACCCGGAAGCGGGCCGAACTCAGGTTAGGTTCCTGTGCGGGAAAGCGAATCTGTATGAAGTGCCGGTGACCAATTGCATGGCGCCAGGCCAAACCATGCAAAGTGCCGGTGCTTACTTCATGCGATAGGTGATCCGACCCTTGGTCAGGTCGTAAGGGGTCATTTCGACCTTGACCTTGTCGCCGGTGAGGATGCGGATGTAGTTCTTGCGCATGCGTCCGGAGATGTGGGCGATGATTTCATGCCCGTTCTCCAGCTTGACCCGGAACATGGTATTGGGCAGCGTCTCGGTGACGGTGCCTTCGAATTCAATTGAGTCGTCTTTCGACATGTAGACCTGCAGGTGTCGCGGGCGGCGCGGGGCCGTAAGAGCGGGGATTCTACGCGCCGCCCGCCCTGCATGCAAAAAAAGCGTTAACCAGCGCTGGTTTCAGCCAGTGCGGAAGCCTCAACCACGCCGAACCCGGCAGTCCAACTGCCTATTGTTCCAGCTTCCCCGGCCAGCTCCGCGACGCGGGCGAGGAATTCGGGCCGCGGCCAGCTTTCCGCGCCCAGGCTCAGCAGATGCGGGTTCTCGACCTGGGCATCGATCAGCGGCCAGCCCCATGCACGCAGGCGATGGGCCAGGGCCGCAAGGGCGACCTTGGAGCCGCCCGATTCGCCGCTGTACATGCTCTCGCCAAAGAACATCCGGCCGATCGCCACGCCATAGAGGCCTCCCACCAATCGGTCCTGGTAGAAGACTTCGACCGAATGCGCGTGGCCCAGGCGGTGCAATTGCAGGTAGGCGGACCGCATCGCGTCGGTGATCCAGGTGCCGTCCTGGCCCGGGCGGGGCGTGCCGGCGCAGGCAGCCATGACCTGGGCGAAGACGGTGTCGGCGCGCACCTGCCAGGTGCTGTGGCGTAGCCCGCGGCGGAAGCGGGAGGACAGGCGCACGCCATCGGTGCGGAACACCATGCGCGGATCCGGCGCCCACCACAGGATCGGCTGGCCTTCGGAGTACCAGGGGAAGATGCCGTGGCGATAGGCGTTGAGCAGGCGTTGCGCGGACAGATCGCCGCCGATGGCCAGCAGGCCGTCGGGCTGCCGCAGGGCGGTTTCCGCGGAAGGGAAGGGCGCCTCGGGGTCGGGCGACAGGAAAGCAGGGCGGCGCATCGAGGCAGATTAACCCGTGCATGTCGTAGGAGCGACGCGAGTCGCGACTGAAGAATAAAGCCGAACTATCGAATCGTTCCATGACCGGACTTTCAGTCGCGACTCACGTCGCTCCTACGCCGCGGTCTTGAACGGTGAGTGCGCCGCCAGCGTCGCCGCATAGCGCTCGATCGAGCGGGTTTCCTCCGCGCACCAGCGACGCAGGGCATCGGCGAACTCCGCATCGGCGATCCAGTGCCGGCTGCGCACGAAGGCCGGCAGGAAGCCCCGCGCCAGTTTGTGTTCGCCCTGCGCGCCCGGCTCGAACACCTTGAGCCCTTCGCGCAGGCAATATTCGATGCCCTGGTAGTAGCAGGTCTCGAAATGCAGGCCGGGCAGGCGGCTGTCATCCTGCATGCCGCTTGCGCCCCAGTAGCGGCCGTAGAGGGTTTCGCCGCCGCGCAGGCATAATGCTCCGGCGATCGGTCGCCCCTCGCGTTCAGCCAGGAAAATGACCAGATTGCGCGGCATGGTGCTGGCCAGATGGCGCAGGAATTCCAGGGTCAATGCCGGCGAATTGCCATAGTCGCGGAAGGTCAGCAGATAGAAGGCGAACATCGTCGCCAGGTCTCGCTCGCTGGCCTCGTCGCCATGCACCACGCGATAGCTGACGCCGGCGCGCTGCACCTTGGCGCGCTCCTGGCGGATATTCTTGCGATGTTTGTGGTCGAAGGTAGCGAGGAAACCGTCGAAGTCGCTCCAGCCAGCTTCATTGCGCCAGTGGTATTGCACGTCGATGCGCGGAAGCCAGCTCGGGTCGAACTCGCTGTCTTCCGCCGCCGTGTGGAAGTTGATGTGCGCCGAGGACAGTCCGCTGTTGCGCGATTGTTCGATCACTGCCTCCAGCAAGGCCTTCCTGTGGGCTTCCGTCCGCGCCAGCAGGCGCGGGCCGGTGACGGGCGAGTAGGGCACCGCACCCAGCCATTTCGGGAAATAATCGCGGCCATGCTGCGCATAGGCGTGCGCCCAGGCGTGGTCGAAGACGAACTCGCCATGGGAATTGGTCTTCAGGTAACCCGGTGCGGCGGCGACCATGCGCTCGCCTTCCCACAAGGTGAGGTGATGCGGCGTCCAACCCCAGTCCTCGCGCAGGCAGCCGTGCTGTTCCAGGCCGGAGAGGAAGGCGTGGGTGACGAAGGGGTTGCTTCCATCGTGCAAGGCATCCCATCTGGATTCGGCAACCTGCGGCAGGTCGTCAACGATGCGCAGCCTGGTCATGCAGGCTTGCTGGCCGCTCGCCGATAGACGTCGGGATCGTGCTTCTGCATGTGCAGCTCCGGCTGGTCCAGCGCGGTGAAGCCGAGTCGGCCATACAAGCCCTGCATATCGCGCGTCACCAGGTGCCAGCGGCGCAGGCCCTGCAGGCGGGAATCCTGCATCAGGGCGCGCACGATATCGCGCCCGTAACCCTTGCCGCGATGGTCGGGAACCACGAAGACATCGGCGAGGTAGGCGAATGTGGCCTGGTCCGTCACCGCGCGGGCGAAAGCCACCTGCGCGCCATCGACGTACCCGCCATAGCAGACCGAGTTGGCCAGGGCGCGCTCAAGCGTGGGCAACGGAATGTCCGCGGCCCAGTAGGAGCTGCGCGACAGGAAACCATGGATCAGCCCGACCTCGAGTTCGGCCGGATCGGCGCTGATCCGCAGCATCACGCATCCTTGTCCAGGTAGCGCTCCGCATCCAGCGCGGCCATGCAGCCGAAGCCGGCGGAAGTAATCGCCTGGCGATAGACCTGGTCGGCCACATCGCCGGCGGCGAACACGCCGGGCACGGTGGTGGCGGTGGCTTCGCCATCCAGGCCGGTACGGATGGTGATGTAGCCGTTCTTCATTTCAAGCTGGCCTTCGAACAGGCTGGTGTTGGGGGTGTGGCCGATGGCGACGAACAAGCCGTGCGCGGTGATTTCCCGGGTGCTGCCGTCCTGCACCGACTTGACCCGCACGCCGGTCACTCCCGCCTCGTTGCCCAGTACCTCGTCGATGGCGTGGTGCCAGACCAGCTCGATCTTGCCGGCCTGGACCTTGGCGAACAGCTTGTCCTGCATGATCTTCTCCGCCCGCAGGTTGTCGCGGCGATGGACCAGGTAGACCTTGCGGGCGATGTTGGACAGGTACAGCGCTTCCTCGACCGCGGTGTTGCCGCCGCCGACCACCACCACGTCCTGGTCGCGGTAGAAGAATCCATCGCAGGTGGCGCAGGCGGAGACACCGCGGCCCTTGAAGGCCTCCTCGGATTCCAGGCCCAGGTATTTGGCCGTGGCGCCGGTGGCGATCACCAGCGCATCGGCGGTGTATTCGCCGTTGTCGCCGATCAACTTGAACGGACGCTGGGCCAGGTCCACGGTGTGGATGTGGTCGAAAATCACCTCGGTATCGAAGCGCTCGGCATGGGCCTGCATCCGGGTCATCAGGTCCGGCCCCATCAGGCCGTGGGCATCGCCCGGCCAGTTGTCCACTTCCGTCGTGGTCATCAGCTGGCCACCCTGCTGCAGGCCGGTGATCAGGACCGGCTTGAGGTTGGCGCGTGCCGCATACACCGCGGCGGTCCAGCCAGCGGGGCCGGAGCCCAGGATCAACAGGTGGCAGTGCTTGGACGAATTGGCGGAAGTAGCGCTCATGTATACTCAAAATGGTGGTGGGGAAGGCGATGCGGATGCGTTTTCGCATCGTCATCGCAGGCACATAGAGTGGCGGTGGGGCGCAGTTGAATCAAGGCGCCGGATGGAATGCGCTGGTGCGTACCGGTTGCGGAGCGCCTGGAGGACACTCCGTCGTCATGAGTCTGTCGAACCATGGTTCCCCGTGAATGCCATCCGCCGCCATGGCGTGATCCGGCGGGCTTGCAACCGATGGAATCCACGGAATGTCTTGCTGTCTTCAACGGCACTACAATATTGTTGTTATTGCGCAAATCCCTCCCAGATTCGTTTATTATCAAAGACTAATGCAGCATTCTTAAGGTCTGGTCGATAGGTGGCAAAGCAGCTTCCGGAAACTTCCAAAGCCAAGGGCGCCAATTCGGCCGCCCGCAAGCAGGCGTCGGTGGCCAATCCACGCCGCCAGCGCCTGTGGCGCGACCTTGCGCTGATCGCGATCGCGCCCTTGCTGCTTTATCTGCTGGCGAGTCTTTTCACTTATTCGCCCGACGATCCCAGTTGGTCGCAGTCCACCAGCCTGACCGCACCGATCCACAACCTGGGCGGGCGGGTAGGGGCGTGGACCGCGGACATGCTGCTTTACCTGTGCGGCTACGTGGCCTTCCTGTTGCCGATCATGCTTGGCGTGGTCGCCTGGATCGCACTGTTCGGCATGGACACCGATGGCGATGGCGAAGCCGACCTGGGGCCGGCGCTGCGCCTGATCGGCATGGTCGGTTTCCTTATCTCGTCGACCGGTCTGTTGTTCATGCGCGACTTGCCGGCCGCCGATTTCTCGGCCGGACCCGGTGGCATCCTCGGCCGCCTGGTCGGCGGATCGCTCAACAGCCTGTTCGGCAGCCTGGGCGGCAACCTGTTCCTGCTGGCCTTGTTCCTGGTCTCGGTGACCCTGGCCACCGGCCTGTCGTGGTTCGCAGTGATGGAGCGCATCGGCAAGGGCGTGCTGGCCTTGCCGGACCTGTTCCGCCGCGGCACCCATCAGGCCGCCGAATGGCAACAGACGCGTGTAATGCGCGAGGAACGCGAGGAAGTGCGCAAGATCGAGGCGGTCAAGCGCGCACGGCGCGAGCCCGTGCATATCGAACCACCACCGGCGCCGGTCATCGAGAAGAGCGACCGGGCCAAGCGCGAGCAACAGATCCCGCTGTTCCATGGCACCGGTGGCGACGACTCGGGCATTCCGCCGCTGTCGCTGCTGGACGACCCCAAGCCGCAGACCCGGGGCTATTCCGAGGAAACCCTTGAAACCCTGTCGCGCCAGATCGAATTCAAGCTCAAGGATTTCCGTATCGACGTGAACGTGGTCGGCGCCTATCCGGGCCCGGTCATCACCCGTTTCGAGATGGAACCCGCGCCCGGCGTGAAGGTCAGCCAGGTCAATTCGCTTGACAAGGACATCGCCCGCGGCCTCAGCGTGAAGTCGGTGCGCGTGGTCGACGTGATTCCCGGCAAGTCGGTGATCGGTCTGGAGATCCCCAACACCAGTCGCGAGATGATCTATCTGAGCGAGTTGCTGCGCTCCAAGGAATACGACAAGTCGCCGAGTCCGTTGACGATCGCACTCGGCAAGGACATCGCCGGCCGGCCGACCGTCGCCGACCTGCAGCGCATGCCGCACCTGCTGGTCGCGGGTACGACTGGTTCGGGCAAATCCGTGGCCGTGAACGCCATGGTCCTGAGCCTGCTGTACAAGGCCAGCGCCAAGGACGTGCGCATCCTGATGATCGACCCGAAGATGCTGGAACTGTCGGTCTACCAGGGCATCCCGCACCTGCTGGCGCCGGTGGTCACCGACATGAAGGAGGCCGCCAACGGCCTGCGTTGGTGCGTGGCGGAAATGGAGCGCCGCTACAAGCTGATGAGCGCGGTCGGGGTGCGCAACCTGGGCGGCTTCAACAAGAAGGTCAAGGACGCGCAGGATGCCGGCCAGCCGTTGATGGATCCGCTGTTCAAACCGAATCCCGACCTGGCGGAAGCGCCAATGCCGCTGGAGACGCTGCCGTTCATCGTCATCTTCATCGACGAATTCGCCGACATGATGATGATCGTCGGCAAGAAAGTCGAAGAACTGATCGCGCGCCTGGCGCAGAAATCCCGCGCTGCCGGCATGCATCTGATCCTGGCTACCCAACGTCCGTCGGTGGACGTGATCACCGGCCTGATCAAGGCCAATATCCCGACCCGGATCGCATTCCAGGTCTCCAGCAAGATCGACTCGCGCACCATCCTGGACCAGTCCGGCGCGGAAACGCTGCTCGGCATGGGCGACATGCTGTACCTGCCGCCGGGAACCGCGATGCCGGAGCGCATCCACGGCGCCTTCGTCAGCGACGAGGAAGTGCATCGCGTGGTCGAGCACCTGAAAGCCACCGGCAAGGCCGATTACGTCGAAGGCGTGCTCGAGGAAATCCAGACCATGAGCGACGGCACCGTGGTCGGCGCCACCGGCCTGCCCGAAGCCGCCGCCGGCTCGGGCGATGCGGAGAGCGACCCGCTCTACGACGAGGCGGTGCGCATCGTCACCGAAACCCGCCGCGCTTCCATTTCCGGCGTGCAACGGCGCCTGAAGATCGGCTACAACCGTGCCGCGCGGCTGGTGGAAGCCATGGAAGCTGCCGGCGTGGTGACGCCGCCCGAGCACAACGGCGACCGTAGCGTGCTGGCGCCGCCTCCGCCGCGCAATTGACCGCTGTACCCTGCACGAACCCGCATTTGTAGATCCGAGCTTGCTCGGATGCTCTTGGTCCTGCGTAGCAGCATTTGAGGAAGCTCGGATCTACAAAGAATTCGGATAGCCCCGGTAGAGCGTAGCGGCTTTCAACAGCGAAGCTGGTCAACCGGGGGCTTTCCGTTCCGTTAGGCAAGAGCCCCGGGTTTCGCTACGCTCTACCCGGGCTACTGTTGCTTCCTATGTTGAGTTGGAAACCAATGCACCGTATCGCTGCACTTCTGCTGGCCGTTCTTTTCTCCACTGCATTGCATGCGCAAGAACCCACCCAAGTCCAGAAACAGCCAGAGCAGGCCCAGGAACCCGCCAACAGCTTCAGTTTCGTCCGCTATCGCGTCGACTACGAAGTGAAGGCCGACGCCGCCAGCGTCGAGACCAGCGAATACGAGATCCTGATCAAGACCAAGGCGGGCGTGGACAACTTCAGCCAGGTGCGCCTGAGCTACAGCGAGAAGATGGAAACGCTGGAAGTGCTGGCCGCATACACGCTGACGCCGGACGGCACCCGCCATGACGTGCCCGCCGACAAGATCTACACCCAGGAAAGCTATTCCAGCGCCTCGGCGGCGATGTACGCCGACCGCAAGGTCAAGGTCATCGTGTTCCCCAACCTGTCGCCGGGCACGCGTCTGGTCTATCGCACCCGCCAGAGCCAGAACATTCCTTTTTTCCCGGGGTACTTCAACCTGTGGGAGAACCTGAGTCCGTTCACCCAGTACGACGACGCGAAGATCACCCTGTCTGCGCCGAAACAGCTTCCGATGCATGTGTACACGCGCGACATGCAGGGCAGCGACCGGCCGGTGATCGAAGGCGACAGCGCACGATGGTCGTGGTCCTACAGCCGCAAGGCGCCTATGCAGAACCAGAACTGGACCGCCGCCAGCTGGGAATACGGCCCGACCATCATGGCCAGCACCTATCCGGATTTCTCGGCTATGGGCCGCGCCTACCAGTTGAAAGGCGCGGAGGCAGCGAGGGTCACGCCGATAATCCAGTCGCGCGCCGACGAGATCACCCAAGGCATCAGCGGGCGCCGCGAACAGGCGAAAGCGATCTACGAATGGGTCGCGAAGAACATCCGCTACGTGGCGGTCTACCTCGGCAACGGCGGCCTGGAACCGAACGCGGCCGACAGCATCCTCGGCAACCGCTATGGCGACTGCAAGGACCACACCGTGATCCTGGAAGCCTTGCTCGCCGCCAAGGGCATCGCCAGCACACCGGTGCTGATCGGTGCCGGTGGTGGCCCTGCATTGCCACGGATCGCTGTGCTGGGACGTTTCAACCATGCGATCAATTACCTGCCGGAATTCGACCTGTACCTGGATTCCACCAGTCCCTATGCGCGTTTCGGCCAGTTGCCCGCCAGCGACCTGGGTGCGCCCGTGGTGCATACCGTGGACGGCGCGATCGCACGCACGCCAGCCAACGATCCAAGCGTCAGCGCCTACAAGGCGGAGAGCTTCTACACCTTCAGCGCCAATGGCGATGTCACTGGGCACACGCTGCAGGACAGTGGCGCCTCCGGAGAGATCGGCCTGCGCGGCGCATTCTCGCGGCTCACCTCGCAGAACCGGGCCCGCATCGAGGAATCGATCATGTCGGCCTCCGGTTTCAATGGCGTGGGCAGATTGAAGCTGCAGGGCGATGTCGACGACCTGGACCGTCACTTCGGTTATTCGTTCGATTTCAAGGCCACCGATTACGTCGATTTCAGCGTGGTCGGCGGCATGATCCTGCCGGATCCGCCGGGCGCCGAATCGATGCGCGGGATCTACGCCACGGCTTCCAGCGAAACCAACGCCACCCCGTTCTATTGCAACGACAGCTTGCACGAAGAGACCTATACGCTGGAATTCCCCGCGACCGTACCGATCATCGCCATCCCGCGCAGCAGCCGCTTCGACAATGCCGCCGGCGGATACGAGGCCACGTGGAAGAGGGAAGGGCAGCAAGTCATCGCCACCCACCGGCTCAGGCTGAAGGCGATCCATGGCCCCGACCGGTTATGCCAGCCTGCCGACTACCCGGCATTCCGCGATCTCTACCAGTACGTGAGGCGCGGCTTCCGCGCGCAGATCGTGTACGGCGACCTGGGCAACGCGCAGGTATCCCCGGACGCCGGACATTGAGGTTCAGCCTGTGCCGAAGGTGATCGGTACGTGTTCAGCTTCGGCCCGCAACACTGTCGGCCTGCCTTATTCCAAGGGAATCCAATGAAACAGCCCCTCCGCCTCATCGCCCTGGGCGCCGCGCTGCTCGCCGGTACCGCCATCGCTGGTGCCCGCGACAACCTCAAGTCCTTCACCTCGGGGTTGAAAGGCCTGGATGGCCAGTTCACCCAGCAGGTCTACGATACCAAGGGCAAGCTCAAGGAAACCTCCAGCGGCCGCGTGGCCTTGTCCGCACCGCGCCTGTTCCGCTGGGAATACGCCAAACCCTATCCGCAACTGATCGTGGCCGATGGCAAGAAGGTGTGGGTCTACGACCCCGACCTGCAGCAGGTCACCGTGCGCGGGCAGGGCAGCGAGGAACAGAACAGCCCGCTTTCCGCATTGATCGACCCTGCCAAGCTGGACCAGCAGTTCAACGTCACCGAATCCGGCAGCGCCGAGGGCCTGCAGTGGCTGACGCTGACGCCGAAGAGCGAAGGCGACGCCAGTTTCCAGTCCGCGCGCCTCGGATTCGGCGACGGTGGGCTGACCCGAATGGAAGTGCTGGATGCCGTGGGTCAGAGCACCAGAATCAGCTTCACCGGTTGGAAGCGCAATCCCGCCTTCGCCGCCGGCACATTCAAATACGTGCCCGTCAAGGGTGTGGATGTAGTCGGCGATCTCTGAGCGGCGGCTTTCCCCTCTCCCTTTACGGGAGAGAGTGGCCGAAGGCCGGGAGAGGGTTCGGCTTTTATCCTTTCCAACAGGTCCAATAGCTGGACATGCGCGAATCCGGATCGCAAGACCCAATATCGACATTTCCGCTCCGCCTTGCCCTCTGCCGACGTGGCAGGCGCGTCAGAAGGGAAGTCTTTCGCGCCCCTTGCGACTTGGGCCGTTAGAATGCCCACGTGGCCAAGCCCAGGACAAAACCGACCGACGAACCCGATCTGCTCAGCGTGGATCGCAAGGCCATGCGGCCGCTGGCCGAGCGCATCCGTCCGCGCACCCTGGATGAAATGGTCGGCCAGCGCAGGTTGCTGGCGCCGGGAAGCGCGCTACGCCGCGCGGTCGAATCAGGCCATGTGCACTCGATGATCCTGTGGGGGCCGCCAGGCTGCGGCAAGACCACGCTGGCGTTGTTGCTGGCCAAGTATGCGGATGCGGAATTCAAGGCGATCTCGGCCGTGCTTTCCGGTCTTCCCGAAGTGCGCCAGGTACTGGCCGAGGCCGCGCACCGTTTCGCCGAGGGCCGGCACACGGTCCTGTTCGTGGACGAGGTGCATCGCTTCAACAAGGCCCAGCAGGACGCGTTCCTGCCGCATATCGAGCGCGGCACCATCATCTTCGTCGGCGCCACCACCGAGAACCCTTCCTTCGAACTGAATTCGGCGCTGTTGTCGCGTTGCCGCGTGCATGTGATGGAATCCGTGTCCCGCGAAGACATCATGCAAGCGCTGAAGCATGCGCTGGCCGATGAAGAGCACGGCCTGGGCGGGCAGGGCATCCTGATTCCCGAAAACCTGCTAGGAGAGATCGCAGGAGCCGCCGATGGCGATGTGCGGCGTGCGCTGACATTGCTTGAGATCGCCGCGGAGCTTGCACAGGGCGAAGGCGGCGAGATCACCGAACAGACCCTGCTGCAGGTGCTGGCCGACCGCACCCGGCGCTTCGACAAGGGCGGCGAACAGTTCTACGACCAGATCTCGGCGCTGCATAAATCGGTGCGCAGCTCCAATCCCGATGGCGCGCTGTACTGGCTCACACGCATGCTCGACGGTGGCTGCGATCCCGGCTACCTGGCCCGGCGCATGACCCGCATGGCGGTGGAGGATGTCGGCCTGGCCGATCCACGCGCATTGCAGATGGCGATCGAAGCTTGGGAGACCTACGACCGGCTCGGCAGCCCGGAGGGCGAACTGGCGCTGGCCCAACTGGTCATCTACCTGGCCAGCACGGCCAAGTCGAACGCGGGCTATCTCGCCTATGGCGCGGCCAAGCGCGATGTGCGCGAATACGGTACCCAGGACGTTCCGCTGCACCTGCGCAACGCGCCGACCAAGCTGATGAAGGAACTCGGTTATTCCAAGGGTTACCAGTACGACCACGATGCCGAAGGCGGCATCGCCCTGGACCAGACCGCGTTTCCCGACGCGATGGGCGAACGCGTGTACTACGAACCGGTGGAGCGGGGCATGGAGATCAAGCTGAAGGAAAAGATCGACCGCCTGCGCGCCGCCCGCGCCGAAGCCGTGCGCAAGGCAAGGAAATCCTGAGCCATGGCGCCGATGATCTGGTGGCAACAGCTTGCCTTGGTGATGGCGGGCGGCGCGCTTGGCGCCGCGGGTAGATTCTGGCTGGGCGGTGCGCTACTGCGACAGCTCGGCCACGGATTTCCGTGGGGCACGTTGGCGGTCAACGTGGCCGGCTCCTTTCTCGCCGGTTTCCTCATCATCTGGCTGCAGGACCGCGGTCCCTCGGCGATCTATTGGCGCGCCTTCCTGCTGATCGGGATGATGGGTGGATTGACCACTTTTTCAGCACTGATGGTTGAATGCCTGGTGTTCTCTAAATCCGATCGCAACGACCTGATGCTGCTCTATCTCGGCGTCAGCCTGGCTGCCGGAATGCTGGCGATCTGGCTGGGCAGCCGATTGGGCCAGGCATGCGCGCCGGCAATCTGACCGGAGCTGCCAACCCGCAGCATGGTGCAGCGACGATAGTCGCCCGACCGGTGGTTGCGGCTTCCCATACTTATTTTTTTCGTTAAATTGCCGCCGACCGTTCGGCGGTTTTTTTGTCCGCTTTGTCCTGCTTTCATTTTTCGCCGCGTTCTTGCCGCAAAACCAGGGTAATCGCCGATACACATTTTGGGGAGCCGGAGGCCTGTTTCCAGGCCTTTTTTCATTAACTTACCGTGGACAGGCCAATAACAAATCCTCTTGTAAATGACGCAGGCGTCGTCTTTATCAGGCCTCCCCTGGGCTTGTGGCGGCGTGCAGGAGACGAATAATGTTTACGAGAAAAACCCTGATCGCGTCGGCGATAGCGTTGGGCCTCGGACTTCTGGGACCAGCTTCCGCGGCGGAAAACACCGAGAACGGAGATGGCGACGATCTGCTGGTCGCAGTGGATGTAGTCGCCACGGACAACAGCAACAACAGTGATAACAGCGACAACAGCGATAACAGCGCGAATGGCGTTGCCGGTGCCGAGGGTTATGGCAACGCTGCCGCCAACAACGGTGGTACCGCAACAGCCAATTTCTCCAGTTCCTTCAATCACAGCAAGGCCATTGCCACGACCAAGCTCGAAGGCTATGTGAGCGACGTCTACGTGCATGACATCGGCAATGTCGCCAAGAATTCCGGCGACGCCAATGGCGGAAAAGGCGGCAAGGGCGGAGCCGGCTATGGCGGTGATGGCTATGGCGGCGAAGGCTACGGCGGCAACGGTGGCGACGGCGGTAACGGTGGCAACGGCGGCAACGGCGGCGATGCCGACAACGGCAGCGCATCGGCAGGCGATTCCAGCAATGGCAGTGCCACCATCGGTGATGCCTATGCTGGAAACGGCGGTCGTGGCGGACGCTCCGACAACAACGGCAGCGGCAGTGGCGGCGATGGCGATGGCTATGGCGGCCATGCCGGCGGCTGGAGTGGGGCAGGCGGTGGCGACGCTGCTGGTGGTGGCGGTGATGGTGGCGGCCTGGCCGCGGCGGGTGGCGGTGACGGCAGCGGCACCAGCGGCGACAGCACCACCGGCGATACCACCGGCACGGGCGGTGCTGGTACTTCCGGCGATGGCACTGGCACCGGCGGTGCCGGCACTGGCACCGGCGGGGCTGGCACGGCCGGGCCGGCGACCGCAACCGGCGGGGCCGGCAGTGGCACCGGCGGCAACAGCGGCGACGTGGCGAGCACCGCGGGCAACGGCGGCGATGGCGGGTCGGCCACTAATGGCGATGCCACCAATGGCGGCGCCTCGTCCAGCGCCACCAATGGCGACGCCCTGGCAGGCGACGGCGCGACTGGCGCGGTCGGCGCGGAAGGCGGCGTCGGCGGCGATGGCAATGGCGGCGTCGGTAATGGCGGCGTCGGCAATGGCGCCACCGGCGGGGCCGGCGGAAATGGCGGATCGCTTGCCAACGATGCCGGTACTTTCGACATGTCCAACAACATGACCAGTGTCGGGCAGTCGGCGGCGGGCATCATGGTGGCAGCGCAGAACAGCGGCATGGCGTCGCTGATCCAGCAGGGCATCACGGTGCAGGCCAACCTGACCGTAGGTCCGTAAACGCAGGACGGCATGCACCGGGCTGCCCTCGCAGCCCGGTGCATCTCCCGCGCCGAGCCGCAGGGGCGGCAACGTGCGGGACGTATGGGAGAAAGCCATGAATATTACTCGTACGATTTTCCTGCTTGCGTGCATTGCCGGAGCCAATACCTGCCTTGCCGAGGAAAACGCGTTTCCTGTACAGGGACAGGGCGCTGATCTCCTGCAAGCCCCGGTCGAGGTTCCGGACTTGTCGCCCCTAGCCGTCGCCGGACCGGTCGCGCTGGAGGAACCCAGCGCCATCGGCATTCCGGTCGACCCCGGAGTACTGCAGGAACTGCGTGGAGGCGAAAGCAGTGTCGACAATAAAGTCCTCACCGACGGATGGGTGGATGGCAACGTGGCCGAGGACGTGGTCACCGGTTCCAACGCCATCAATGGCGATGCCTTCGCCAACACATCCGGGATCAGCACCGTCATCCAGAACACCGGTAACAATGTCCTGATCCAGAACGGCATGGTGGTCAACGTGCAGTTCGTCGGTCCGTGACATGGACGTGGGCAAGCTCTGCCTAGGCCTGGGCCTGGTGGCGTCGTCGTTGATGCTGCCAGCGCAGGCCAAGGAGATGACGTTGCGCGTGCCGCAAGGCGCAAGCTATGCGGTGCGCGTTACCAGTCTGAAGGAGGCGCGTTACCAGACCACCATCGCGCAGCAATACGATTTCAGCTGCGGCTCGGCGGCCACCGCCACCCTGCTTACCTACCAGTACGGCCATCCGGTGGATGAGCGCCAGGTTTTCCTGGAAATGTATGAGCATGGCGACCAGGCCAAGATCCGGAAGCAAGGATTTTCGCTTCTGGACATGCGCAGGTACCTCGAGTCGGAGGGCTTCCAGGCCGATGGTTTCGAACTGCCGCTGGAAAAACTTTCGGAAGAGGGCCTGCCCGCCATCGTCCTGCTCAACGACCGCGGCTACCGGCATTTCGTCGTGGTCAAGGGTCTGCGCAATGGACGCGTGTTGCTGGGTGATCCGGCCCGCGGCACGCGCGCCATGCCGCGTTCCCGTTTCGAAGCGCTGTGGGACAACCACTTGCTATTCGTCGTGCACAACCGCCGCGACCGCGCGCGCTTCAACCAGGCCGTGGACTGGCGTACCGCGCCACCGGCACCGCTGGAACTTGGGGTCCAGCGCGATGGCCTGCGCAACATTGCCCTGCCGAGGCGCGGTGTGGGAGATATCTGAGCCATGAACAGAATCCTTTTCCTCGGTGTGTTGTGCGCGATCTTTGCCAGCCCGCCCGCGATTTCCGCCGATGCAGCGTCGCCGGACTCCGCTCCCGACGCCCTTGGCAACGAATGGGTGCCGGTCGATCCGGCCATCCTTGCCAAAATGCGCGGCGGCATGCTGCTGCCTTCCGGACTGTCGCTTTCATTCGGCATAGACAGGCTGGTGTACGTCAACGGCGACCTGGTCGCCAGCACGCGCCTGCATATCGCCGACATCGCCCAGATGACCCGGGAAGACGCGGCGGCCCTGGTGGCGCTAAACCAGGGCACGGTCATCCAGATCGGCAGTGGCAACGTCATCGCTCCGGGTCCGGCCACCAATGGGCTGGTGATCCAGAACACGCTGGACAACCAGGACATCCGCGCCCTGACCAGTCTGCAGGTTGGCGTGGACACCTTGGGCATGTTGCAGGCAATCAATAGCTACGACGCGCTGTATAACGCCTTGATCGCGTCGCCCGGTGGCCCATGAACACGGAGAAGGCTGTGCAACGGAAGACATCGAAGCATCATGCGAGCCTGATCCCGCTGGTATGCGCCACGCTTTCGTTCTGCTACGGCGCCAATGCCCAACAGGCCACCGGCACATGGGATGCGAGTCGGCTGGCTGTCCTGCAGCAGCAGATCAACGAGCAATCACAGAAGCTTGAAGACATGCGCCAGGCGATAGGGGTGCAGGAAGAAAGCCTGTCCCGCCTGCAGCGTGCACTGGATGACGAGGTCCTGGCCAGCGCGCGCGCGCGCGGCATCCAGCCGGCACCGCCGCACCCGATGCTGCAGTCCGCCCCCGCCTATGCACAGGCACAGAGCCGCCCGGTGGAAGAAACACGGCAGCCCGTCGGGCAGGCGCCGGAAACCGATGACCGGCCCCCGGAAGTGGCGCAGATCTTCGACCAGCCCGGGGTGCTTACGCCACCCGGGAAGTTCGTACTGGAACCTTCGCTGCAGTACGGTTATTCCTCCAACGATCGCGTTGCACTGGTCGGATACACCATCATCCCGGCGCTGCTGATCGGATTGATCGATGTGCGCCAGGTGAAGACCACCTCGGCGACGGCCACCCTCACCGGACGTTACGGCCTGAACAACCGCTTCGAGCTGGAGGCAAAGATCCCCTATGTCTACGTCAACGGCGACACGGTCAGCCGAGAGATCTTCACCGGCACGGCGGTGGACAATGTATTCAACTCCCACGGCGACGGCTTGGGCGACGTGGAGGTCACCGCGCGCTACCAGATCAACCGGGGCGGCCCGGACAAGCCTTTCTATGTGGCCTGGCTGCGCTACAAGAGCAGGACAGGCAAGGACCTCTTTGAGGTGGTGACCGACTGCATCACCCGTTGCGTCGGCAACACCACCGGCACCGGGCTGCCCCTGGACCTGCCGACCGGCAGTGGCTTCGAGGCGATCCAGCCCGGCGTCACCTGGCTGTTTCCCTCCGACCCGGTGGTGTTTTTCGGAAGCCTGAGCTACCTGCACAATTTCAAGCGCAATAACGTGTCGCGCACGCTCGTCGACGGCCAGCGCGAGCTGCTCGGCGACGTGGAAGCCGGAGACATCATCGGCTTCAACCTGGGCATGGGCCTGGCCTTGAACGAGAAGGCCGCCATCAGCATCGGCTACGACCAGAACCTGGTGGCCAAGACCAAGCAGAATGGCGAGGCGGTCGCCGGTTCGGTGAATGTCACCCTGGCTACCCTGCTGCTGGGAGGCACGTACCGGTTCAACGAAAAAGCGTCACTGAACGTGGCGCTGGGCGCGGGCCTGACCCGTGATACCCCGGACGTGAGCGTGACGGTGCGCGTGCCCGTCACTTTCTGACAGGTCATCGGCGCAAGGGAAGGACGGGTACGCATCCGCCCCTGGGTTGCCTGCAAGCTGTCAACGCTTGAAGCGGTAGTGCGCGACCATCCACTCGTTGCCGTTGTCGAAACCGAACAGCTCCGCGCAAGCCATCCAGAACATGCGCCAGCGCTGGTACCAGACGGCCGCATCGGCCATCCCGTAGACCCCTTGCAGCACGCGCATGACCTGGTCGCGGTTGTTGTCCTGGTTCTGCAGCCAGGCATTGGCGGTCTTTTCGTAATGCGTGCCCGACAGCAGCCAGCGCTGCTCGATCGATATCACGTCCTGGAAGTGCAGCAAGGTGTCCGCCGAAGGCATCAGCCCGCCGGTGAAGAAATGCCGGCCCATCCAGTTGCCCTCGCTGGTGGCCTCGAACAGGTACAGAAGTTCGCGATGGCAGAACAGATGCACGAACAACTTGCCGCCTGGCACCAGCCAGTTGCCGATGCGCTTCAGCAGTTCCTGGTAGCTGCGCATGTGCTCGAACATCTCGATCGAAACCACACGGTCGTAGCTGGCTTCCTCCAGGCGCAGGCTGTTGACGTCCGCAGTGATCACCTCGACGTTGAAGATGGCGCGCTCCAGGCAACGCGCCTCGATGAATTCTCGTTGCGCCTTGGAATTGGAAACCGCGGTGATGCGCGCGTTGGGAAATTGCTTGGCCATCCACAGGGTCAACGAGCCCCAACCACAACCCAGCTCGAGGATGCGCTGGCCATCGCCCAGCTCAGCCCGTTCCACATACAACCGCATCATGTGTTCCTCCGCCATATTGAGACTGGTGGTGGACTCATCCCAGAAACAGCTGCTGTATTTCAGGTGCTTGCCCAGGCAGAGTTGGAAGAACTCGGCGGGCAGTTCGTGGTGCTGGCGGTTGACTGTCCGGGTTTCCAGCGCGATGTCGCTGCTACGCAATCCCTCCAGCCAGGCCTGCTGGCGCTCGAACACGGCATCGGTGCCACCCTTGCGTTCGTCCTTCAGGCGCTGCGCGCACTGGCGGCGGATGCCCATCCTGAGGATGTTGTCGGGAATACGGCCGGATTCCGCCCAGCGAGTGGCAAGACTCTCTTTTTCGGATTCGGCGGCGTACGAAGTGGTCGGTGTGGACATGCAGTCTCCAGGGGCTGGACATCGATGCTTCGGGGGAAGCAGCAGGAATGAACGGCGGATGCGGCGCTGCCCGGCCGCGGGTGCGAACCTGCGGCGGGGTGGGGGAGTGCCTGCAAACGCAGTCGGTCATGCGCGGGCAATCATCATCGTCCTTGATTTTGGCCATGCGCTGATAACTCGGGTTTGGACGATCTGCCGGGGATGCGAAGCATCCGTTGCATGACGACATAGCTGAACAGGCCTGCCGCCGCTCCCCAGGGCGTTCCCGACATTACCAGCACTTCGACTGGTGGTTCTGTGAAACCCGCCGCAGCCCGGCCATACGAGTACCGTGGAAACGACCCGTAATCGCGTCGGCTTCACGAACTCGGATCAACTCGGGGTTCTCCTACCCGGTCGGGATCGGATTTCCTACGAATTTCCACCGGCTAGTCGCCTTGTGCCGGATCCGACCACGGATACGATTGGCTCACGCCAAGGACAGGCGTGATCAGTCGAGGGAGCAGGGAATGCGTGCAGTAATGGTGCCTTTTATTTTATTCATCGCTTCCAATGCCAGCGCACAGCAGGTCTACAAATGCGTCCGTGGCAACGAAGTCAGTTACCAGTCCACAGCTTGCGACGGCACCCAGAAGGTTGTCAGGCAGTGGGATGCGACCCCGGAGCCGGAACCAACGAGCGATGAGCTTCGCCAGCGTCAGCTGAAGAGCCAACGCGGTAGCGCCCAATCCGCACAGCTCAGCCGCGCTGCAGGTAGCGGACGGAAACGCTACGCGAGCAACCACCGGGAATCCTGGAGCAGGAAACCCGGCGTGTCGCGTTGCGATGCCGCCAAGGCGCGCCGCGAAGCGAAGCTGAAGTCGGTCGGACTGAAACGGACGTTCGATCTGTTGCGCAAGCTGGATGACATCGTCAACGAAGCCTGCAAATAGGTTCCAGGCTGGCGCTGCGTCGGCGCAAGAAGGTCAAGTTACCCGTCGCCTTGCGCTAGAAGCTGGCGCCAGCGGCCGCGCCCAACGACGTGTTGAGCATGGACTTCGTGTTCGACCAACTGGCCAACGGTCGCCGGATCAAGCGCCTGACCATTGCCGACGACTTTACGCATGAGTGCACAAGCATCGTCGTTGACCATGGCATCAGCAGTGCCTGCGTGGTGCGCATGCTGGACCAGGCCGCATGCTTCCGCGGCTATCCGCGTGCGGTGTGCACCGACAACGGTCCGGAGTTCACCAGTCGCGCCTCCATCGTCTAGACGCAGCAGCACGGCATCGAACACATCCTGATCGAACCCGGAAAACCCATGCAGAACGGCTATATCGAGAGCTTCAATGGAAAATTCCGCGACGGGTGCTTGAACGAGCACTGGTTCATTTCGCTGATCCAAGCCCGCGAAGTCATCGCTGATTGGCGATGCGACTACAACGAGGTTCGATCGCACAGCAGTTGCGGCCGCATCCCGCCGTCACAGTTCGCCGCCAATTATCGCGCACAACAAGACGACAACGCTGTACCCTCCAGCCCCGGGCTTTATCAGTAATCACTGGTACGGCTGGTGGGGGCTGATCAGATCAAAACCAAACAGCCTCGGGCATTCCCGGGGCGGTTCACCAGCTTGGGCCGAGCCCAGTATCAAGCGTATTTTCGCTCTGCGGGAGCGAGGATCTTCGTTGTATGATTGAAGAAGCGGCAATAGGTCGGGGAGGGCTTCGCTTACTCTCTTGGTAGAAGTACGTAAGCGGCGGGCCTTATGCGTCTGAAGTATCTGTTCGGCGAATTCGAACTTAATCCGGCATCGCGAGAGCTTTTGCGCAACGGAAAGTTGGTCGCGCTTCGTCCGCGATCGCTGGAATGCCTGATTTATCTGATCGAGCATCGCGATCGGGCCGTAGGGCGCGATGAGCTGATTTCGGCGGTCTGGGGACGAATCGATGCCAGCGGCACGGTTGTGGCGCAGACATTGCTGCGCGCACGCAAGGCGCTGGACGACACCGGCGATCAACAGGCGATGATCCGCACGCTGCCCCGGTTCGGCTATCGGTGGGTGATGCCGGTCCAGGAAGTGGCGCTCTCATCCGAAACGGACGGAGCGGATGGCGAGTCTGTTGCCGAGGCCGCACCTCCCGAGAGGGAGCCAATCGTCCCGGCCGATGCCTGGGAGGAAGTCGAGGTCGAGGCTCCGGCACCGGAACCTGAAGGAGGGAGGGCCGGAGACGGCATGGCAGTGGAACCGGGTATCGGAACAGCCATGGCGGCGCCATCGGCGACCGTATGGGCTCGACGCTTCCCGCAACTGGGATGGTCGATGCTGGTCATGTTGCTGGTGGCGGCCGGGCTTGGCTTCTACTACCTGCGGTATTGGGACAAGGGGCCATCGGTCACGGCGGATGACGCGGTGCTGGTCATGCCGGTCGCCGTCGTTCCCATGGATTCGGAGAATGCATGGGTCCGGTTGGGCGCCATGGACTACATGGCCGCACGGCTTCGTGGCAGCGGCATTAACGTGCTGCCCAGCGAACAGGTTTTGCGCCTGAGCGCGGCTGTCGAAGGCGATGCGCCTGTCCTGGCCCGAAAAAAGCTGCTTGCGCTCAGTGGCGCCCGCTGGATCATCCTGCCGGAAATGCGACGGGAGCAAGAAGGCTGGCGGGTCCGCCTACGCTTGTTCGATGCCGGGGAGGAGCAAAGGATCGAAGCGCGAGGAGGCACAGTGCTGGTGGCCGCCGCCGAGGCGGCCGATGCGTGGCTGCGGCGGCAGGGTGGGAGCGGGGCCGGGCCGCCGCCAGGCCCGCTGACCGAGCGCCTGCATCGGATCGATGCGGAGATTCTGGCGGGTCGGTTGACGGAAGCACGCCGGCTGGTCAGGTCGGCATCGCCCGATGAGCGCGGCGATCCCCGATTCCTCCTTCGTGAGGCGAGGTTGGAGTTCCGTGCCGCCAATTTCGACGTCTCGGGCAGGCTCTTCCAGAGCGCCTTGGACCAGGCGCCCAAAGCAGATCTGGAGACAAGGATCGACGCGCTGATCGGATTGGGGACCGTCGAACGCTCGCGAAACAACCTGGACGCCGCCGAGCAGCGGTTCACCCAGTCGCTGGTGCTGCTGGAATCGCTGCCTCCCGATCGCGTCAATTCGAGGATGGTCGGGGTGACCTATCAGGGGCGCGGAATCATCCGTGCCCAACGCGGCGATGTCGACGCCGGCGTCAAGGACATGGGGCAGGCACGAGTCTGGCTTCAGCGCTCCGGGGATCTCATCAGGTTGGGGGTGGTGGGGCACAACATCGGCAAGGCCGAGGCCATCCGCGGGGACTATCTGCAGGCCTTGCATGAGTTTGACCGCTCGATCGAAACCTTCGAACGCTTCCGGGTCAACGACTATCTTGCGATCACCCTGCAGGAGAAGGCGGAGGTGCAGATCGTCCTGGCCAGGCCGGCTGAGGCCTGGAGCACCATCCGCCGCGCAGAAGTGCAATTGCCGAAGTTGGAAAACGGTGATGTCGCCATGGGCATCCTGGCGACGAAAGCCAAGATCCAGATAACCCTGGGGCGATTGCGCGACGCCCACGACACGCTAACCGGCCTACGCTCGCGCGGCATGCCGGACACTGATCCGCGCCTCCTGGAATTGTGGCTACGCCTGTATCTGGCACGGGGCGAATTCGCCGAGGCCCGACGGCTTGCCGAGAACGGACCGCCTGCGGCCGGCGCGAGTGGCGGGCTGATGCTGGCCGCCATTCAGGCCGCGCTGCGCGGCCGCGAAGTCCGGCTGGCCAGAACTTGGCTGGTGGAAGTTGCGCCGCGCGACGAACAGGCGGGCGACCACGCCATCGCCTTGGGACTAGCGCGTTCGCTCATCGCCCGGGCTACAGGAGAGCGTGGCGCCGCTCTTCAGCAGGCGGATAAGGTCGCGGTCTTGGTGGGGGGGCGCGCCGCCCCGGAGATGGAAATCCGGACTGGCGTCATGCAGGCGATGCTGCTGCTCGATACGCATCAGTACGCTGCCGCGTCGGCCATCATGGGCGAACTGGAGAAGTACGCGGAGACGGACTACCGCGTGGCCTGGGTCATGTCGGCGTTGTACCAGGCCTTGGGCGATCCGCGTGCCGCGGCATCCGCAGGCGAGCGCATCAGGACGCTTGGCGGGGAGCGTGATACGGCGATCGAGCCTATCCTGTGACCTCGCAGGGTCGATCCCCCGGAGATCGACTTGGCCGGACGCGGGGAGGCGCTATTTCACACCTCCCCCGATCTCTTGCTTGCCCGCGGAAAATATCCGGTCGGGCGTGATCGCTGCGGCAATGGAGATTCGGCGCCTCGTGTCCGGCATTTTCCCGGCGTGGACTCCATGCAAGGCGATCGGAATCGCAAAGGCATCATGTTGGCGATACCGGCCCATGACCATGCTCGCCAACGGGCGTCCTCAGGCGCGCCATGAGGCTGCGGGCCATGACCGATGCGTTTGCGTTCGATTTCCTTTCCATTACCTCGCCGTTTCCGCCACTTGTGGTACGCCCGGCATACGGGGGAAAGTTGATTCCAGTAGCCATGCTGCGGCGGGCTGCTCGCGCGTTGCGATTACGTCGGAATCGATGCCATAGGGGTAGTTCATGTATCTGAATAGGAAGTTGTTGGTGCTGGCGATGGCCACGCTGATTGGCGGTGACGCGATGGCCGAAGGCAGGGCGGATAGCCCGATCGTCGGTCGCGCCCTAGGCCTTGTCCGCAACCATCCGGGTGTCGCCCGGATGTCGGCGGCTGACGGATTCCTGGTCCGGGACGCGATCGTGGACGCCGACGGAACCGAACACGTCCGCTTCGATCGCACTTACAACGGGCTGCCGGTGATCGGCGGCGATCTGGTCGTCCATTCAAAGAACGGCCAGTTCAAGTCCGCTTCCATTACCCAGCAAACCGGCCTGAACCTTTCTACCCGACCTGCGATCAAGGCGGATGAGGCAGTCATCTCCGCCGGTGCGGAGTTCGGCTCCGACTTCGCCGGTTCGCCGGATGCGTCGCTGGCGGTCTATGCGCGGGGACGTGGTGCCGCCCGGCTTGCGTGGCGGGTGCGCCTGTACAACCAGAGCGCGGACATGACCTACATCGTGGATGCCCTGAACGGGAAGATTCTCGAACGTTGGAGCAACCTGCATACCGCCGCGGCCGCCGGCACCGCACGGACTCTGTATTCGGGAAGCGTGCCACTGGTAACCAACTCGGTAACCGGCGGCTACGAACTGCGTGACCCCTCGCGCGGCGGGCTCTTCACCATCGATGGCTCCAATAGCCGGACCGCGGGTCAGGTCTACAAGGACAGCGACAACACCTGGGGCAGCTACGCGACCTCCGATGCCGCAACCGCGGCGGTGGATGCGCAGTACGGTGCATCCGTCACCTGGGACTACTACAAGACCATCCACGGCCGCAACGGCATCGCCAACAATGACAAGGGGAGCTACAGCCGCGTGCACTACGGCCGCCGCTACGGTAACGCCTATTGGTCCGATGCCTGCTTCTGCATGACCTATGGCGATGGCGACGGCGTCGCCATCGGTCCGCTGGTCTCGCTCGACATCACCGGACACGAGATGAGCCATGGCGTCAACTCGCATACCGCGAATCTCATCTACTCCGGGGAGTCGGGCGGTCTGAACGAGGCGAACTCGGACATTCTCGGCACCATGGTCGAGTTCCATGCCAACAATCCGCAGGACACGCCGGACTACATGGTCGGCGAGGAGACCATCCTCGCGAACGTCGCCGGCAGCCCGAACCAGCAGGCCCTGCGCTTCATGTTCAATCCGTCGGCCGACGGCCGCTCGCCGAACTGTTATGCCGGCAACCTCGGCAGCCTCGATGTCCACTACTCGTCGGGAATAGGCAACTTCTTTTTCTACCTCCTTGCGGAAGGCACGAGCGCTAAGACGTTCAGCGGCGTCAACCATGCGCCGAGAACGTGCAACGGAACGACGTTCGGGGGGATCGGGCGGAACAAGGCGGCGAAGATCTGGTACCGGGCCCTGAGCGTTTACTTCACTTCCAGCACCGGTTATGCCGGCGCACGCGCCGCCACCATCCAGGCCGCGAAGGATATCTACGGCGCCACTTCGGCGGAGGTCACCGCCGTCGCGCGGGCGTGGTCCGCAGTCAAGGTCAATTGAGCCGGATTGAACGAACAGAATCCGGCTGCCGCTCTCGCCGGCAGCCGGGCTTCCAACAACGGATTCCCCAGGGGTAGAGATGACCGGTTTTGCGCAGCACAACGGCGCGCCCACGCGGCGTGCCAACACAATCCCCGCGGTAGCTCCAATCGCTCGAGCGGTTCGTGCCGCGCTGGCCGTTTCGGCAACGATGCTGGCATTTTCGGCGCCCGTGATGGCGCATGCCGATGGCGCATGCGGTCCGACCGCAAGCCAACAGGCGTATGCATGCGATGACGCCACCATCCACATCGAAGTCGGTGCGACCGCCCCATACGATCTGACCCGGTTAGCGGACGGGGAGCGGCCGGTCAGCGTGAATTCCCCTGTCGGGGGAAAAGATGGCCTTGTCGCATTGGCCGATGACCCTAGCGGCGATGAGTCGGTTCGGTCGATGACGACAAGCGCACCAGCCGTCGACTGGCTCGTGGACGACATTACCGCAGTCGGTGGCGACAACCCGGAACCGCATGCATTCACCTCGCCCGCGCAGGCAGGTACTTTCGCGTCCGTCGACAGCACCGTCCATGCCTATGGTTCGGATGTCGCGATCAACTACGGCATCACCGAATCCACCGAGTCCTTCACGTATCTGACCAATTACGATTCCGTCAGCGCGTCCGCGGATGCCGAGGACGGCGATGCTTTCGTCATCGGCGCGCTTGCCCAAGGCTGGGATGCGGCGACGCTGCACAACTACGCCGATATCGCCGCGCGCGCCAGCAGCGACACCGCCGACGCCCAGGCGTACGCGGCGGTGGCAGATGGTGCCCACAACAACGGCATCGGGATCCTGATCAACGGCGGCGACCTGGTCGCCGAAGCGACGGCCGCGGGTGCTGATGGGCTGGCATACGCCACGGGCGCTTATGCCATCGGCAATGTCGCAAGCGTCTTCAACGACCTCAACAGTACCGCCACCGCCATCGCCGGCGAGGGCGGCGGCGCAACGGCACGCGGTGCGCGCGCTTACGGGTCGTACACGGCGGTCTATAGCTACGGCGATCTCACCGCCATCGCCAGCGCCGATGGTGGCACGGCCGACGCGCGCGGCGCGGATTCGGCCGGCTATTACGGCTCCACTGTCTACAACGCCGGCAATATCCATTCCAGCGCCACCGGTGCCGACCTGTCCACGTCGATCGGCGCTTATTCGGTCGGCGCCGGCTTCAGCGCCTACACGACCAACACCGGCAGCATCCTCGCCGAAGCGCAAGGCGAGGGCGCCAAAGCGTATGGCGTGGTCAATGCTTCCCTTTACCTGGGCGATGCCATCACCATCAACCAGGGCGACATTTCAGCCGTTGCCGTGGGCGGACAGGCCGCTTACGGGGAGGCGGAAGCCTACGCGTTCGGCGTCTACAACCTGGCGACGATCTATGCATCGTCGATCGACAACAGCGGGACGATCGCGGCCACGGCACTGGCGCAGGCCGACATGAGTGGTACCGACGGGTTCCTCCAAGCCAAGAGCATTGGCGCGATTGCGGTTAACTCCCTGGGCTATTGGGATGCCGACATCGTCAATTCCGGGGAAATCGGCGCCATCTCCAAGACCAGCCAGGGTTATGCATCGGCCTGGGGTGCGGTCGTGCAGTCGAGCGGTGCGTATGGTGGGGCGGTTTCGCTCGACAACACTGGTTCGATCTGGGGTTACGCGCAAGCCGACCTCGGCGTCGCGAATGCCATAGCCGCCTATGCCGTCAACCAGATGGGCGCCGTGGACGTGGCGAATTACGGCGATATCGAGGCTGTCGCACATACCGTTCGCGGAGACATGGATCGGTATGTCACCTCGTATGCCTACGCGACCGGTGTCAAGGCGGCGGGACTGTACGGTTTCGACGGCACCCACGTCGACAACCACGGCAGCATCGTGGCCCATGCCTCCGCCGAAGCCGGCATTGCCGGGTCGATAGGCATCGGGGCCTCGGGCGTATACACCTCGATCGCCAATGCGGCGGATGCCAGCGTGGTCTCCATCGGCGAAGCCGAACTTTACGGGGGCGGGTTCGCAACCGGCATCGAGGCGACCGGCATATATGGCATCGATGTCGTCAACGACGGCCAGATCACCGCTTATGGCCATGCCCACGGTTATGCGTACGGCACCCATACGTTCTACAGCAACACCAAGGCCTCGGGCATCTATGCAGGGGCCGGTTTCCAGGGCGACGCCTCGATCGTCAACAATGGCGACATCGCGGCCATCGCCGTCTCCGAGGATGCGGTGAACCACTTCTCCGGCGGCGCGGGCGCGACGGGCGTCCAGGTCTACGCGAAGTACGATGGCTTGGTGGTCAATTCGGGCGACATTACCGCCTCGGCGACCGCCAACCTGGGGATTACCGGCGCTTACGGCGCCATGGTGACGGGTAAATACTCCGGCAACCTGATCAACGAGGCTGGCGCGACCATCACCGCACAAGCCACGGTAGGCAGCCTGTACAGCGATGCATATGCCGGTCGCGCAGTGACCTTCGGCGTGCACACGTTCAGGACCGATCATGGCGGTATCTACAATGCCGGCACGGTTATTTCGCACGCCACAGTCACTGCCGACGGAGGCGCGAACGCGAGTCGCAGCCTGGCGACCGCATTCGGTGCCTCGATCGGCTACAACTCCGTCAGCCTGACTGGCGAGATGGTCAACCTGGGCGACGTCGAAGCCGTTGCCAGCGCCGATTTCGGTTATGCGTCGGCCTATGGAACTTTCGTCCAGGCCCAGTACGACTCAAGCACCGACAACACCGGTGCCATCCGTGCCGGCGCCATGGCCGCCAACGGCGATGCCTGGGCGGTCGGCAGCTACGGGTTCTCGATGCACCAGACGGTGACCTACAACTGCGATGCCTATGGCTGCGACTGGGCGAACCCGGTGAAGGTTACGGATGGCGGCAAAACTGCGATCGACAACAGCGGCAGCATCGTCGCCACGGCGAGCGCCGACGGTGGCGTCGGCCGCAGCTACGGCGCGGTGGCGCTTGGCGCACTCACGGCCGGCATCACCAATGCCGGACACATCACCGCTGTCGCAGAGGCCGATGACGCAATCGCGGTTGGCGCCCTCGCCAACAGCTTCTACGGCAACGCGAGGGTGGTGAACGGCGGCGACATCGCCGCCGCCGCGACCGGCACCACTGCCAACGCAACCGGTGCGAACGTCCTTGGCGAAGAAGGCGTGCAGGTCGACAACGCCGGCCGGATCCTTGCCGCCGCTTACGGCAGCGATGCCACGGCCATCGCCGTCTCGATGGATTCCCAAGGCAACAATGTGCTGACCAACACCGGCACCATCGGCGCGTTCGGCGACGGGACGCGGATCGCCATCTCGTCGGGCGCGGACGCGACGGCCAGCATCGACAACCGCGGTGATCTGACCGGTGCGGTCGTCACTGGCGGATTCGGCGACAGCCTGACCAATGCCACGGGTGCGACCTGGCTCACGATGGGCTACTCCGAGTTCGGGGGAGGCGACGACCATATCGTGAACAACGGCCTGGTGATCATGGAAAACGCCGTGATCGAACTGGGTGCGGCCGACAGCGGCAACTCGTTCTTCAACGTCGGCACGCTGCGAATATCGGGTGGCGGCAACGCGATCGGGTCGGCGACGCTGGTCAACGACGGCATCATCAGTTTCTTGGATGGCGATACCGACGACGCTCTGGTCCTGACCGGCGCTCTCGAAGGCCAAGGCACGATCAATCTGGACGTGAACGCGGCCGACCTGAGCAGCGATATCTTCCGCACCGGTCAGGCGGGCACCGGACAGGCGCAAACGCAGGCAGTCACCGCCTTTGCGTCCATGCCGCTCGCCGCGGCTTCGGTGCAGCAAATGCAGACGCTCAATGTCGGCCTGATCGGCTTGCCTGGCACGGCCAGCAGCGACATCACGCTGGCACATGTCCCCACTGCCCAGGCCGATGGCTTCTCGCTGGGTCAGGTCCAGTACGCGCGGACCGGCTTCGTTTCTCTCGACTTCGGACTCAAGGCTTCCGCGGATCCATCGAACGCGGCCGAGACCATCCTTGCCCTGAGCATGGACGTGACCGGTCTGAACGACGCGGGCTCGGCGGCCGCCGCCATCGCGCCTGGCGTGCAAAGCATGATCAACGCGCAGGTCGGCGCTTATCGCCCGCGCGTCGTAGCGTCCCCGGACGACGCTGGTCCTTCGCCCTGGCTGCGCATGTTCAGCAGCAGCGGCGACGTCGAACTGCAGCACGACGCCAATTACGGGGATGGCGGCAGCTTCGGTTTCCACCAGTCGAACCGTGGCTGGGAACTGGGCCTGGACGTCAGGCCATCCGACACAGTTTCCCTGGGCGTGCTGATAGGAAAATCCGAAGCCGATCAAAGCCTGGGCGGCGCCGGCAGGGATGATCTGGATGGACGCACGTTCGGTCTGTACGGCACGTGGCTTGACCATGGCGGCACGTATGCCGATGTCTCCCATCGCTGGATCGGGATCGATGCGCACCTGCGCTCGTCCTCGGCCGAATACCGGACGGAAACCTCGGCACAGGCCACCAACGTCGAGGTTGGGCATATCTTCGCCACGGCAGGCGGGCTTCGCATCGTGCCGCAGCTGCAGTACACACGCACCCGCATCGACGATATGACCGCGCTTCGCGGAGGCGGCACGGCCTTCGCGAGCGAGGGCGGCACGTCATCGCGGGGCCGTCTGGGCGTAACCTTCGAGAAAACGTTCCAGGCGCGCGGATTCGCGTGGAGTCCCTATGGCACAGCCAGCGCCGTGCGCGAGTTCGACGGGGAGTTCAGCCATGCGATCGGCGACGGCCTGCAGGGCGCCGTAGGCACCAAGGGCAACAGCGCGATGGTCGAGTTGGGCCTGACGGCACAGCGGAACGGCTTGTCGATCAGCGGTGGTCTCGACTGGACCGATGGCGGTTCGCTGCAGAGCGTCCACGGTGGCCAACTGACCGTTCGCTACGGTTGGTAAGGACGCCGCGATAGGGTAGTGATATCGTCCCGCCGGTCGCCGGCGGGAGTCGAGGAGCAAGCAGCAAGTGGCAAGAAAGAAGAACCCGGAAGGGGACGGCGGACAGGCCGGCGAACAGGATAAGGCTGGTCCGCCGCCCGCCGCCGATGAGGCTCGGCCGATGCCCGCGGTCCAGAGCGTTACCGCCGCGCCGCCGCAGGACCTGATGAAGTTGAAGGTGGAGAAAAGCTGCTCGCGCGGGTTGGCGGGCTGGCTGGCGGCGAACAGGCTCTCGCTGGCCGTTTCCTCTTACCAGACCGGCCGGCTGTATCTGGTGGGCAGCGACCGGCAGGGTAGGGTGTCGTTCTTCGAACGCATTTTCGAGCGCGCCATGGGCGTGGTGGGCAATGCCCAGCGCATCTACCTTGGCGGGCTGTACCAGTTGTGGCGCTTCGAAAACGTCCTGCGTGCGAACGAAGTGATCCACCAGCAGTTCGACAAGTGTTACGTACCGCGCAATGCACAGACCATCGGGGACCTCGACATCCACGAGCTGGGCATCCGCAAGAACGGCAAGGTGGTGTTCGTCAACACCAAGTATTCGTGCCTGGCGGAACTGGACCAGACTCACAGTTTCAAGGCAGTCTGGAAACCCGATTTCATCAGCAGGCTGGCGCCGGAAGACCGCTGCCATCTCAACGGCCTGGCGATGGTCGACGGCGAGCCGCGCTACGTGACGGCGGTGTGTCGCAGCGACAGCGTGGACGGCTGGCGCGACCGGCGCCACGACGGCGGCATCGTGATCGACGTCGCCAGCAACGAGATCGTCTGCGAAGGCCTGTCGATGCCGCACTCGCCCCGGTGGGCGAACGGGAAGTTGTGGGTGCTCAACGCGGGCACGGGCCACTTGGGGTGGGTGGATTTCGAAAACAGGAAATTCGTGCCGTTCGTCTTCTGCCCCGGGTTCCTGCGCGGCCTGTCAATCATCGGCAACGTCGCTGCGATCGGTCTGTCGAAACCGCGCAACCAGCGCTTCGAAGGGCTGCAGTTGGACGAGGAGTTGCGCAAGCGGGACGCCGACCCCTGGTGCGGCGTGCAGATCGTATCGCTGACCAACGGGGACGTGATGAACTGGATACGGTTCGAAGGCGACATCACGGAGGTCTTCGATCTTTGCTTCCTTCCGAATGTGAAGAATCCCATGGTGGTCGGGCTGCGCACGCCCGAGATCCGCGAACTCATCACTTTCGAAGCGGAAGCGGGGAACAGCGAGGTTCAATTCAGATGAATGTGCGTGCTGTTGCTTTAGCGGCGATTCCATCCATTCCCATGCTCTGCATCGCGTGGACTGCAATGGCGGGACAGGTGGGCCACTCGGCGCCGGCGATGGACGGAAGCTCGAAGGTCTTCGCTGCCTTGGATGTGGATCATGATGGGGACCTGTCGCCGGAAGAGTTCCGGAAAGGGTACTCCGGCTTGCGGCAGGCCATTGCGCTGGAGGTACGTCTGCGCGAACAGTTCCAGGCGATCGACGCGGATCGTAGTGGTGCTCTGGATGCGGCGGAATACGCCAGCCTGGCCTTGGTGAAGCGGGCGGGGCAGACTGCTCCGGGCCTGCCCGCATTCGACGCCAACAAGGATCAGAAGCTCGAATTCGAAGAATACCTGGCCGCCGTGCGCGCATTGTTCGTCCAAGGCCGGAAGGTGCGGGAAAACGCGCTCCAACCGGAAAATGAAAGTCGGGAACGTCGCTGATGTCCGATTCGCCGTACGAATTCGTTCCCGTCTGGAAGGGCGTGACCGAGGCTCTTGCCGCCGAGCTGACGGATTTCTGGGCGCGCAACCGCGCGATCCCGGATGCTGACAGGGCGGCCGCGCGCGCGCGCCAGGCCGTTTGCATTGCGCGCGGCGCCGATGGCGCGCTGGTCGGCGTCGGGACGGCAGTAATGCGGATACTGCCCAGGCTGCGCCAGCCGATGTACTACTACAGGCAATTCTTTTCTCCGGACTTTCGAGGACAAAAGCGGACCGGCCCGTTCTTCAATTTCGCGTGCGAAATTCTGCAATCGTATAACGCTGCGCTGAAGGAGCCGGAAAGCCTGGGAGTACTGGTGGAACTCGAGAGCGCGATACTCGTATCGCGATACATCCTGGCGCACGAGCCGACTGTCAATTCGACCTTCATCGGCTACTCGCAGAAGGGGCTGCAATTGCGCGTCACTTATTTCGAAGGGGCGAAACTTCACCCACTCCGAGCCCTGTCCTGATCTGTTCTCCGACTGCTGCGGCCTGCGGCAACCGGTCGGTTAAACAGCATCGCATCGAGCTATTAAGAAAGGCACTTATGGCCTCCATGGCCCTGCGCATACGGCGATGCCGTACGCTTATGAGAATATCCCAAAGTGAATTGGCCCATAGGGTTGGTGTCCATCGCAGTGCGGTGACGCAATGGGAGCGCGATGGCGGCACGCATCCCTGCATCGACCACCTGGCCGCCATTTCCATTGCGGCCAATGTCCCGTTCGACTGGCTTGCTACGGGGCGCGGCGATCCAACTCGGTGCCCCGAAATCGAAGTTCCCGCCATCGCGTTCGACTACGCCGTGAATGAGGCGGAGGCGAAATTGTTGGAAGTGATCCGTCGATTGCCTAAGAGAACGCGAAAAGCAGTGTGTGACCTGGTGGAGCTGATCGCAGTCGGATAGCCGGAACAGCGCGGCTTTAATCGAACAGCCTTGCCCCAATTGGACTCACTGACTGCTCGAATTGCCGACTTGGAGGCACATCAGCGGCGCTCAAGCCCAGTAACACACGGCCCAGACGTCACGTCTTTAACACGCCCCGAGCTAGTAAACCTGTGACATCGTCGAGCTAGGGGGTATTAGCCATAGCTTTACCGAGCCCGGTTGGGGTTCAGGACGTTTCTGACCCTCATACTGCATCTTCTTAATTTCGCATAATGTATATTATGTAAAATATACTCGGTGGAGGCGACTGGGCTGGACCTGGACTTCGACGCCGCCTTCCCAGCGCCGGTTTCACCAGCGCACCCGCACACCGAGGTTGGCTTCGCGCTGCTCGTAATCGGTGCCATCGAGTTGCTTGCCGACCGACAGCACACCGAACAGGCTGATACGCCGGCTCAACATCGCTTCCACGCCGACCTCCAACGTTGCGGACGCGCCCAGTTGATGGTTCGGCAGCGCTTGCGTATCGCCTGTCGCTCCAGCTGCCATCAGAGTCACGCTGGTATCGTTCTGCCCCATGATTTTCTGCACACCGAGCGTGGCCCAGGGCCGGATCATCGCTCCATCGTCGCGGGCGATCTCCTTCTCGATGCGTAGCGCGGCGCGTGCCGTGGTCACCAGGTCGTCGTCGAATCCAACCTCCTTTCCGGCCTGGTCGATCTTGCTGCCCCAACCCGCCGCGCTGATCGTCAGCTGCGCCTGTGGCTCGAGCGTCCAGTCGCTCTGGATGCGATAACGATGCCCCACGCGTGAGCTCAGGGTCAGGCTGTTGCCGGTGATGTGTTCGCTGAACCCGTCCGGGGTGCGGATGTCCGCGCGCGGCAGCTGCCCGGTGAGTACGAAGTTGAGGTAGCCACCGGTGTCCCAGGTGTGGCTCATGTACATGCCGGCGACCAGAGTGTCGATCTGTACGTGGGCGGCCCCCGAGCCGGGTAGATCGGTGGAATTGACGCCGGTGGTCCAGTAGTTGCCGTGCCGGTAGCCGAGGTAGATGCCGCCGCGCAGCGTCCGTCCCGGGCGATCGAAGGCGCTATCGACGCCCACGTACAGACCCACGTCGTCGCCGGAAACTTCGAAGCCCGGATTCGCGCCCAGTTCGGTTTCGCTTCCCGTGGCCGCCACCCAGACGCCGCGGCAATCGTCGATCACTTCGGCGCCGGCCTGCTGTACTGGCCATTCGGGGGTGATGCCGCACTGGGGCGACTCGCGGCCGCGGACGCCAGCCAGACGTTGATGGATGAGGTTATCGCTGTTCTGAGCGGCCAGCAGCCCCAGGCTCGGCAGCACGCCATAGCCGGGAACCTCAGGCAACACGCCAGCTTCGGCATTCAGGTACCAGTTGTTGTCCGCTTGTTGCCCGAAACTCCACGGATAGATGCTGCCTTCCAGGCGGATGACGTCCTGGGCCGGCACGAAACCGCCGGCGGTGGCGAGGTCGTCGTTCGGGCTGGAAATGACCAGGATCGATGCCGTACCGCCTTGCGTGAAATCGCTGCCGTCGCCTGCAAACGCCACGCGGGTAGTGCCGGCCACGTCGCCAGCGATATCCAGTCCGCCTGCACTCAACGAGCCTGGCGACACCGTCAGCTGCAGCGAGCCATCATTGCCGGTGTAGTTGCCGCTGATCGCCAGCCGGTTCGTCCCGACATCGATCAAGCCGGCGTTCTCCACGCTGCCGCCGATCGCGGCAGCGATTCCAGCCATCAGCCGCGAGGTGCCATCGATCGCCAGCACACCGCCGCCCAGGTCCAGTTCATCGGCCAGGTTCAGCGAACTGTTGTTCAACAGCTCCACCCGTTCCCAGCTCGTCAGTGCCGGCAAGGTCCCGCTTTCCAGTTCGAGGCCGCTGAAGCTGAGCAGATCGCTACCCAGGCCGCCATCCAACGAGGTGACGCCGCTCGGGTCGCCTCCGATGAAAGCCACCGTATCGTCGCCACCGCCGAAGGCGAATGCGCCGCGCACGGTACCCTGCGAGGTGAAGCTGTCGTCACCGTCGGTACCGGCATAGCTGCCTTGCACGTCGAGGACGGCACCGGCGGCGACCGTGGTGGTCTGGGCCATGATGCTGCCGTCGGCAGTCACGTTCAAAGTACCGCCCAGCACGTTGACGGTGTTGAAGTCCGAACTGGCCGGGCCGTTGACGTTCAGTACGCCGCCGCCGGTCTTGCTCAGCGTTTCGAAGTCTTGCACCGCGCCCAGGTCGGCGACGGTCGTGATGTCGGCGTTGAACGTGTCGTTGCCTGCGCCCGCCACCACCGTGCCGGCGATGAGGGTGTCGTCGTGGATGGTCAGCATGTCGTCGCCATCGCCGAGGACGAACGTTCCGTCGACGGTATCCAGCGTGCCGGCCACATCGAGCACATCGTTGCTAGCGCCGAGGTCGCCCGTCGCCAGCAGGGTACCGCCCTCGCCCACCGTCACGGTGTTGACGCCGGTACTGCCGGCAATCGCCACGGCTGTACCGCCGGCTGCGTCCAGCGTGCCGTCGACGTTGAGCACGGTGTCGTCGGCCATTGCCACGCTCGGCGTCTCCAACTGGCCGGCCACGGTCAACGTTCCTCCGCTGACGGTGGTGCCGCCGGTGAAGCTCTGAACTCCGACCAGGGTCGCTTCGCCCGCGTTGTCTTTTTGCAGGTATTCGAAGTTGATCGTGTTGGCAGCGTCGAAGGTAAAGGCCGAGGCCGTATCGAGTACGACCGTGTCGCCGCTGCCGTGGCTCCCGCCGCTGATGACATTGGCCAGCACCGCGCCGTCCTGCAACGTCAGCACGTCCTCGCCACCGCACATGTCGATGGTGCCGGTGCCCGACACGGTGCCGGCCACGGTCATGGTGTCGTCGCTGTCGCCGCAGCCGAAGCTGCCGTCGACGTTCAAGGTCGCGCCACTGGCCACTACCGTGTCCAGTACGCTGCCGCTTGCGGCGACGATGCTGCCGCCTGCGGTCACGTCGAGCGTGCCGCCGTTGACGGTGACCAGGCTGAAATCGGACACGCCCGGCCCCGTAATGTTCAACGTGCCGATGCCGGTCTTGTCCAGCGCTTCGAATCCGCTCACCGCACCCAGATCCGCCGTCGTCGCGATATCGGTGTTGAAGGTGTCCATGCCGCTGCCGCCGATCACCGAACCCAGCACCACGGTGCCGTCGTGGAGGGTGAACGTGTCGTTGCCATCGCCCAGCAGCAAGCCGCCTGCTCCGGTGTTCAGCGTGCCGGCGATATCGAGTACGTCATCGCCCGCGGTACCGCTGTAGCTGCCCTGCACGTCGAGGGTGGCGCCGGCGGCGACCGTGGTGGTCTGTGCCGATACGCTGCCGCCCGCCGTCACGTTCAAGGTGCCACCCAACACGTTGACCGTGGTGAAGTCGGAACTCATCGGGCCGTTGATGTTCAGCGCACCGATGTTGGTCTTGCTCAGGGTCTCGAAATCCTGCACGGCACCCAGGTCGGCGATGGTTGCGATATCGGCATTGAAGGTGTCGTTGCCTGCTCCTGCCGTCACCGTGCCGATGATGTTGGTGTTGTCGTGGATGGTCAGGGTGTCGTCGCCATCGCCAAGCGCGAACGTACCGCCCAGCGTGTCGAGGGTGCCGGCCACATCGAGCGTGTCATTGCCGGCGCCGAGATCGCCGGTGGCCAGCAACGTGCCGCCCGCGCCTACCGAGACGGTATTCGCACCGATGCTGCCCGTGATCGTCGCTGCCGTACCACCGGCAGCCCGCAGGGAACCGTCGATGTTGAGCACGGTGTCGTCGGCCATCGCTACCGTCGGAGTTTCCAGCGTGCCGGCCACGGTCAGGGCGCCCTCGTTCAGTGCAGTGCCGCCGCTGAAGCTCTGCGTCCCGGTCAGGGTTGCTACGCCGCTGTTGTCCTTCTGCAGGTACTCGAAGTTGATCGTGTTGCCCGCATCGAAGCTCAGCGCATTGGCGTTGTTCAGCACCACCGTGTCGCCGGTGCCGTGACCGCCGCCACTGATGACGTTGTCCAGCATTGCGCCATCGTTGAGGGTCAGCGTATCGTCGCCATCGCACAGGTCAATCGTGCCGCTGCCCGACACCGTGCCCGACACCGTCATGGTGTCGTTGCCGGCGCCGCAGCCGTAGCTGCCATCCACATTCAGGGTCGCCCCACTGGCGACCACGGTGTCCAGCGTGCTGCCGGCGGTGGCGACCACGCTGCCGGACGGCCCGATGTTCAGCATGCCGCCAAGCACATCGACTTCCTGCAGGTCGGTCGCGCCCGGTCCATTGATGTTGAGGATGCCGGTGCCGGTCTTGGCCACGCCCTCGAAGTTCACCAGTGCGCCCAGATCGGCGCTCGCATTGATGTCGTAAGTGCGGGTATCCAGACCAGCCCCGCCGTCGACGGTGCCGAGCACTACGGTGCCATCGTGCACGATGAAATTGTCGTCGCCGTCGCCCAGCGTGAAGGCGCCGCCGCCTGTGTCGAGCGTGCCCGCCACATCCAGCAGATCGTCACCCGCCGTGCCGGAGTAACTGCCGTTGACCAGCAGCGTGGCGCCCGCGGCGACCGTGGTGCTCTGCGCGCTCACGATGCCGCCGGCGGCCACGTCCAGCGTGCCTTCCCGCACTTCGACGTCGATGAAGTCCGCCACGCCGTTGACCTGCAACGTGCCCAGGCCCGTTTTTCCCAGGGACTCGAAGTTGAACAGGTCGGTCAGCGCCGCGGTGCCGGCGCTGATGTCGGCTTCCAGATTATCGATGCCGTCTCCGGCATCGATGCCGCCGAGGATCGAGGTGTTGTCGTGCACGATGAGGGTGTCGGCGCCCGCGCCCAGCCCGAAGGCGCCGCCAATCACGTCCATGTTGCCTGCCACATCGAGCACATCGTCGCCGTCGCCCAGGCTGCTGCCGCTGGCCGCGACCAGCAGCGAGTTCTCGGCCACGACCACCGTGTTGACCCCGGCGCTGCCGGTGATTGCGATTGAGTCGATAAACAGCGGACCGCCGCTGGCGAACCCTTCCACGTTGAACACGGTGTCGTCGGCCATGTTCAAGGTCGTAGCGTAGAGCACACCGCTCAGGTCCACTGTCAGCATTCCCTCGTTGAGGTCGACCGTGTTCCAGCTCTGCGTACCCATCAGCGTCGCTTCGCCCACGTTGTCTTTCTGCAGGATCTCGAAGTCGGTCGTGTTGCTGGCGTCGAATGCCATCGCGCCGGCGTTGTCGAGCACCACGGTGTCGCCGGTACCCGTGCCGCCGCTGATCGCGGTGGCCAGCACGGCACCATCGTTGAGGGTCAGTGTGTCGTCGCCACCGCACAGGTCGATGGTGCCGCTACCCGACACCGTGCCCGATACCGTCATCGTGTCGTTGCCTGCGCCACAACCGAAGCTGCCGTCGACGTTCAAGGTGGCGCCACTGGCCACCGTGGTGTCCAGGGTGCTGCCGGCGGTGGCGACCACGCTACCGGCCGGCCCGATGCTCAGCGTGCCGGCGAGCACGTCGACTTCCTGCAGGTCGGTCGCGCCCGGTCCATTGATGTTGAGCACGCCGGTGCCGGCCTTGGTCACGCCCTCGAAGTTCACCAGCGCGCCCAGATCGGCAGCGGTATCGATGTCGTAGGTGCGGGTGTCCTGGCCGGCGCCGCCGTCCACGGTGCCGATCACCACGCTGCCGTCGTGCACCACGAAATTGTCGTCGCCATCGCCAAGGGCGAAGACGCCGCCACCGGTGTCCAGCGTGCCGGTTACGTCCAGCGTATCGACACCAGTGCCCAGGTCGCCGGTGGCCAGCAACGTGCCGCCCGCCCCCACCGTAACGGTGTTCGCACCCGTGCTGCCGCTAATCGATGCCGCCGTGCCACCCGCTGCCTGGACCGAGCCATCGACATTCAGTTCGGTGCCATCGCCCAAGGCGATGGTTGGCGTTTCCAGCATGCCGTCCACGTCCAGGACACCGCCATTGATCGTGGTGCCGCCAACGAAGCTCTGCGCTCCAGTGAGGGTGGCGGTGCCGCTATTGTCCTTCCGCAGCAATTCGAAATCGGCCGTGTTGCCCGCGTCGAAACTCAACGCACCAATGTTGTCGAGCACCACGGTGTCGCCGGTACCCGTGCCGCCGCTGATCGCGGTGGCCAGCACGGCGCCATCGTTGAGGGTCAGCGTGTCGTCGCCATCGCACAGGTCGATGGTGCCGCTGCCCGACACCGTGCCCGATACCGCCATCGTGTCGTTGCCTGCGCCACAACCGAAGCTGCCGTCGACGTTCAAGGTGGCGCCACTGGCCACCGCGGTATCCAGGGTGTTGCCGGTGGTGGCGACCACGCTACCGGCCGGCCCGATGTTCAGGGTGCCGGCGAGCACGTCGACTTCCTGCAGGTCGGTCGCGCCCGGTCCGTTGATGTTGAGGGTGCCGGTGCCGGTCTTGGTCACGCCTTCGAAGTTCGCCAGCGCGCCGAGGTCGACGGTGAGGTTGATGTCGTAGACGCGCGTGTCCTGGCCGGCACCGCCATCCACGGTGCCGATCACCACGCTGCCGTCATGCACCACGAAATTGTCGTCGCCATCGCCCAGCGCGAATACACCGGCGCCAATATTGAGCGTGCCCGCCACATCCAGCACGTCGTTGCCGGTGCCCAGGTCGCCGGTGGCCAGCAGCGTCCCGCCCGCCCCCACCGTAACCGTGTTCGCACCCGTGCTGCCGGTGATCGCCGCCGCAGTGCCGGCGCCGCCCTCCACCGTGCCGTCCACGATCAATGCGGTGTTGTCGGCCAGATCGATAGTCGGCGTCTCCAGCGTGCCGTCGATGTCCAGCGTGCCCTCGGCAAGGGTAGTGCCGCCGCTGAAGCTCTGGCTGCCGGTCATGGTGGCGGTGCCGGTGTTCTGCTTGAGCAACGTCTCGAAGCCGGCGGTCTGGCCGCCGTCGAAAGACATTGCCAACGCGTTGTCCAGGACCAGTTGATCATTGGTACCAGTGCCGGCGTCCACGCCACCGCCGGCGATCGAGGTGCCGTCGCTCAGGGTCAGCCTATCGTCGCCACCCCCCAGCCCGAGGGTGCCGGCGCCGGTATCGAGGCTCCCGGCCAAGGTGACCGTATCGGCCCCGTCGCCCAGGTCGCCGTCGGCGACCAGGCTGCCGCCGCTGTTGACGTTTATGGTGTTGGTGCCGGCACTGCCGATCATGGTGGCTGGGGCGCCGCCGGCGCCCTCGACGGTGCCGCCCACATTCAACGTGGTGTCGTCGGCCATGGCGACGGTCGGCGTCACCAGGTTGCCGTCCACGTCCAGGGTACCGTCGTCGATATTGGTGCCGACGCTGAAGTCGTGGTCGCCGATCAGGGCCAACTCGCCGGAGTTCTGCTTGGTCAGGATATCGAAGGTGTCGATGTTGCCGCCGTCCAGGGTGTAGCCCAGCGCGGTGTTGACCACCAAGGTATCGGTGCCGTTGCCGCCGGAGGTATCCACGCCGTTGCCCAGGATCTGCGCGCCGTCGTTGAGCACCAACGTGTCGTCGCCATCGCCCAATTGCAGGGCTCCGGTGCCGGAATCCAGGGTGCCGGTGAGGTCCACGATATCGTTGCCGCCACCCAGGTCGCCGCTGGCCAGCAGGGTGCCGCCGGTGCCTACGATGACGGTCTGTTCGCCAGCGTCGCCGGTGAGCACGGTCTGGGTGCCGCCTGGCGCCTGCACCATGCCATTCACGCTCAGTGCCGAGGTGCCGGTCATGGCGACGGTAGGCGTTTGCAGCGCGCCGTCCACCTGCAGCGTGCCGGCGCTGAGGGTGGTGGCGCCGATGCTGTTGCTTGCCGAAGTCAGCACGCTGGTGCCGGTGCCGATCTGCGCCAGAGTGCCGGGGCCGCTCAGAGTACCGTCGAAGGTGAAGGTGTCCCTGCGATTCAACGACAGGGTCGAGGTCGGCGAATCCACGATCACGTTGCCGGCGCCGGCGTTGCCGGTGTCGCCGCCGTTGCCGATCATCAGGTTGCCGTCGTTGATGACCGTGTTGCCGGTGAAGGTGTTGTTGCCGGTGAGTATCCAGGTACCGCTGTCGTTCTTGGCCAGGGTGGTGGCGCCGGCGCCATTGTCGCCGATGGCGCCGCCCAGGGTGTTGTTGCCGGTATTGGTGCCGCCCAGGGCGATGGTGCGCGCGATATCGGTGCCGGTGAGGCTGACGACTCCCGTGTTGGTGAACTGCAGGGCGCCGGTGCCGGAGGACTCGATGAAGGTGACGCCGGTATCCAGGGTGAACTGGCGGTCGGTGGTGTCGCCGGCGCCGGTGTAACGCAACGTGGAGCCGTTGCCGATCACCAGGTTGGCGGCCGCATTGGACGAAGCGCCAATGCTGCTGGCCAGGCCGCCGTCGGCCATCTGGTCGACGCTGAGCACGCCGCCGTTGATCCGGGTGACGCCGGTATAAGTGCTGTTGGCGTTGGTCAGGCGCCAGGTGCCGGCGCCGGTCTTGGTCAGCGACGTGGCGCCGGTGCCGTTGTCGTCCAGTTGCGCGGAGAAGACGTTGTCGCCCGTGTTGGTGCCGGTCAGCGTCAAGGTGCGGGCGGTGTTGGCGCCGGCCAGGGTCACCGGGCCGCCGTAGGCGAAGTCGATGGTGCCGGTGCCGGAGGATTCGATGGTGCCACCGTTCGCACCCAGCGTGAACTGGCGGTTGGTGCTGTCGCCACTGCCGACATAGCGCAGCGCGCCATTGATCACCAGGTTGGCGGGCGCGGAACCGGAGGCGCCGATGGAGCTGCTGACACCGCCATCGGTCAGGCAACTAACGGTGAGGCTGCCACCGTTGATGACCGTGGGGCCGGTATAGCTGCTGTTGCAGCCGGTGAGCGCCTGGTTGCCACCGCCATTTTTGATCAGGCTGCCGGTGCCGCTGATGGCCCCCGCGTAAGTGGTGCCGCCACTGCTGAGCGTCAGCACGGCATCGCCCAGGCTGATGTTGCCGCCGTTGGCGCCGCCGCCGTTGAGGGAGGTCACTACCGTGTCGAACCCGTCCAGGTCCAGCAGCACACCCGCGGTGTTGTTCAGGGTCATGATCCCCTGGGGGCCAAAGGCATTGGTTCTCGCTGCGCGCAGCACACCTCCCGAGACCTGCGTATTGCCGGTGGACGTGTTTGTCCCGGACAGGACCAGAGTGCCCGCGCCCCCTTTGTTCAAGCTGCCGCCGCCGATCACCTGGCCGGTGAACTCCAGCGTGGTCGACGCATCGGTCACGCCAATCGTGCTGGTGCCGCCGGCAAGCTGAAAGCCGCGATCGATCGTGATGGTGTCGCCGGTGTAGTTCAAACCACCGCTGTTGAGAACCAGGTTGGTGGAAGCACTGCCGGATGCGCCGATGCCGCTGGCGATCCCGCCATCGGCCAGGCAGTCCACGCTCACGGTGGCGCCCTGCAGGCTGGTAGGGCCGGTGTAGGTATTGTTGCAGCCATTGAAGGTCTGGGTGCCGCCACCGGCGCGCGTGATGCCGCCCGTGCCGCTGATGACACCCGAGTAGTTGCCGCCGTTGCCGTTGATCGTCAGGGTGGCGGCGTCCAGGATCACGTTGCCGCCGTTGGCGCCACCGCCGCTCAGCGGACCGATGGCGTTGTCGAACCCGTCCAGGTCCAGCAACACGCCCGCCGCGTTGGCCAAGTTCATGGGTCCACCGGCCGCGCCGAAGGCCTGGGTCGAGCCGGCGCGCAGAATGCCGCCGTTGACCGTGTTGCCGCCGCTGTAGGTGTTGGTGCCGGACAGCACCAGCGTGCCGTCGCCGTTCTTGGTCAGCCGGCCGGCGCCCACCACCGCGCCGCTGACGGTCAGCGCAGTCGCGCCACCGCTCACGTCGACGGTGCCGTTGCCGGCGCCCACGGTGAACCCCCGGTCGATGCTGGTGGTGGCACCGGTGTACTGCAAACCACCGCCGGCAAGCACCAGATTGGCCGAAGCGCTGCTGGCCGCGCCAATGCCACTGACCAGGCCGCCATTGGCAAGTGTATCGACCGACAGCAAACCGCCGGTGACCGTGGTGATGCCCGTGAAGTCGTTGGCGTCGTTGGTCAGGGTCAGGGTGCCGGCGCCACTCTTGGTGAAGTTGGCGCCGTCGATGCTGGTGACCAGACCGCCGAAGATCAGGTTGGCGCCGGCGTTGCTGACTTCGATTCCGCTGCTGATGATGGCGCCGGACTTGGCGAAGGTGAAACCGCGATCGCTGGCGTCGCCGGTGCCGGTGTAGCGCAAGGTGGCGCCTTCCAGCAGCAGGTTGGCCGAATCGGCGGACGAGGCGCCGATGCCGCTGGCCGTGCCGCCATTGCCGATATCGGTGACGGACAACGTGCCCTGCACCACCTGGGTAGCGCCGGTATAGCTGTTGTTGGCATTGGTCAGAGTGACCAGACCGGTGCCGGCCTTGGTGAAGCCGATGCTGCCGCCGTTGTCGACGATCTGCGAGGCGATGGTGAAATTGCCGGTGCTGTTCTGCTGCACACCCAATGTGCCGCCGATGGCGCCGGTCAGCATGCCGCCGGTGATCATCTGGTTCGTGTTCGCCACCGAGGGCGCGACGATGATGGTGCCGTCCACGCCCAGGGTCTCGCCGGCCTGCACGGCCACGGTGGTGGACGTCGGCACGGTGTAACGCAGGCCGCCCAGCTGCACGCTGCCGTTCACCGCGCCGAAGAAGCCGTCGACATCGGTGATGAACTCGTTGTCCAGCCAGTTGGCCGCGTTGTCCTTGTCGGTGTAATCGGCCTCGGTGAAGGCCAGGATGTTGCCGCCGACCACCTTGGCGTAGTCGGTGCCGTTGACCGTGGCCCAACCACCCAGCGCCGTATTGGTCGTGGTGATGTTGCCGCTGCCCGGCAGGTTGAAGTTCATCAGCCCACCGGTGCGGGTGATGGCGCCGAGATTGACCGTCAGGCTGCCGCCGGTGCCGGACGTGGCATTGATCGTGTTGTTGCCGGCGCTGATGAACACACCGTCGAAGGTTTGGGTATTGTTCTCGCCCGCTGCGCCGGTCACGTTGATCCGGCCGCCGCTCATGTTCAGCGTGGAGGCGCTGGAAATGATGCCGCTGGCCGGCCCGCCGGCGCCGCTGAAGTCGAGGTTCAGTACGCCGCCGCCGATGGTGGTGTCTCCGGTGTAGGTGCTGGCGCCGGTCAAGGTCTGGGTGCTGGCGCCCAGCTTGGTCAGGCCGCCGCTGCCGGCAATGTTGCCGGCATAACTGGCGGTGACTCCTGTCGCCCCCTGCAGCGTCAGCGTGGCGTTGCCCAGGTCGAGCGTGCCGCCACTCCCCGACAGGGTGGTGAGCGTCTTGTCGAAGCTGTTCATGTCGAGCGTGCCGCCGTTGACGACGAAGGCGGTGGACGCGCCGAAGGCGCCGGCCGACCCCGCACGCAATACGCCACTGTTGACGATCGTGTTGCCGGTATAGGTATTCGTCCCGGTGAGCACCCAAGTGCTTGCCCCTCCGCTGCGCAGGTTGCCGGCGCCCGAGATCACCCCCGAAACCACGTTGTCCGCGCCGGTGAAGCTGCCACCCAGGGTAGCGGTGCCGCTGAGGCCCATGCCACCGCTCAGCGTCAGAGCGCCCGTCCCGTCATTGCTGAGCGTGCCGCTGAGGCCCCAGGCGCGATTGGTGCTGGCGCCCGCCCCGACATAGCTCAGGGTGCCGCTTATGCCTGTCCCGCCCCCCGTGCCCAGCGAACTGGCGACGCCGACATTCGCCAGAGTCGCCGCTTCCACCTTGCCCGCACCGCCGATGCTGCCGCTCGCGAAGGTGTTGGCATCGCCAAGCCTCAGGACGCGACCAGCATTCGCGTTGAAGGCGACCTCATTGCCGCTGATGACGCCAAGCAGCTCAAGGTCCGCGGTCTGCGCCGTGAAAGAAGGCGTCTGGGCGAGAGAGGTCCTGTTCACCGAAATGGCGCCTGTCAGCGTCAGGGTGCCGGTGCCGCTGTTGGTAAGGCCCGCGCCGCGATAGCCGTTGGAGGTCAGGACCCAATTGCGGTTCGACACATCGCCATCGCCGACATAGGAAACGGTGCGCGTGCCGGTGGTTCCGCTCGGATTCGAGATGCCGATGGTGCCGTCCGCAACGGTGGTGGGCGCCCCCAGCGAACTGGCTTCCCCCAGATTGCCGATCGAAGTGAATGTGGAACCGCCAGCGCCGTTGAAGGCGGTCGAACCGGTGTAGTTGTTCGTATCGTCGGTCAGGTTCACCCCGGGACTGACGGTAAGGCCACCAGTGCCGGTGAAATGGGCCCCGCCGATACCCGCGCCGGCGACGCCGACTCTCCCCACCCCGCTGAGTGTGACGGTGCGTCCAGCCAGACTGCCGCCTGTCGTGCCGATGCTCAGCGAGCCGGCCGATATCGTGATGTTGTTGCCGACGTCGCCCAGCGCCGCGGCGCCGCTGGCAGACAGCGTGCCATTGACGTTGATGTCACCGACGAAGCTGTTGGTGCCCGTCAGGTTGAGGCTGCCGCCGTTGTTTACCCGGGGCGCACTGCCGAAACTGTTGTTGCCCGAGAGGACCAGCGCGCCGGCACTGACGACCACGCCGCCGGCGAAGCTGTTGTTGTTTGACAGGGTCAGCGTACCCCCGCCGGCCTTGGTCAGCCCGCTGGTGCCATTGATCAGCGAGGAAATGGTGGCAGCGCCGGTCGTAACCGAAATGGTGGGATCCACGCCATCCAGGGTCAGGGTGCCGCCGGTGATCGAGTAACCGCTGGTCTGGAACGTGATGTTGTGGACGGTGATGGGCCCGCCCAGGGTTACGGCGCCGGCAGTGCCAGCGAAGAAGGCATCGTCCAGGGCCGCATTGTTCCACGGGCTGAAGGGACCGCTCACGCCATCGCTGTTGGTGCTCCAGAAAGCATTGCCCGTATTCCAGGTGTCGACCCCGCCCAGGCCGATGGCGGTGCCGTTGGGATCCCACCACCGGTCCGCCGCCTGCGCAGGCGCGCACAGTGCCAGCAGCGCCATGAGGATGCCCAGGCGCAGCGGCCAAGCCTGGGCCGGCGGTGAATCTTCGAATGCGTCTTGAACCTGCGCCACGTCGGCCGCAGCGACCCGGCGGTCGATTGTCCGGCCGTTCTTGCCACCCGGGGTGGCCAACTCCGAAGCGACCACCCAGGTGCGCAAGGCCTTGGACCAGAGAATGCGGAAAATGCGGTTCATGACCTTGCTCCTAATGACATCCGTGTGGCGGACGCGACAATCGATGGGCGGCACAACGCCGACGTAAGCTTGCAGAACGATCAACGGCACGTAGCGCGGTCCAGGACCGCGCAACGCTTCAATTCAGAAAGAACGGTATCGGGTGCGGTCTTGCGCGCCAGGACGGAGCCGGGCTGTGGGCCAGGCCCTGCGAAAGAGGGCAAACAAAGTCTTTCGGGCATCGCCCCCACAGGGACGGAAGCGTAACCACAAGACGACGGACAAGACCCGCGTCGGGCAGCGGAAATCCCCCTGCAGCTTTCATCACCATGCCCCCAAGAACGGTCGATGCAGTGTGCAACCTTCTACACCGATACGATTGAACATTCAAACCCGACACGCCCTCACGATCGAATGCTAAAAAGAACAAGCCACCGCCGATATTGGGAAAAGTCTGAGGACCTGGACCCTTGTGGCTCGATACGAACATAGCCCCCCGCTTGCTCACGCCACAGAATCGAGTTCATCGACATCGGCATATGCCGCGGCGCGATCAAGGGCCCCCACGAGACGGTCGCGTGCGCAGCCAAACTGACGCGTGAAATCGCTTGAACCTGTCGCAGCACAGGTGCGGGCACGCTCGATAGCGGACACCGCCTCGGAGATGAGCTCGTCGGCCATACTCTCTTCGCCGATTTGTCGGCACCCGATCGATATGCGATGCACCAGCCGCAGAACCAGGAACCACTGCCCGCAGGCGGCGGCTTGTTCCATCGCCTGGAGATCCTTGCTGACCGACAGGTGGAAGACCCGCAGGATCGTCCTGATCTTGCGGCCATCGCCTTTCAGTAGCGTTGCAAGAACGGGATACGGCGAAGTTTGTTCGTGTCCCATTTTCATATTCATGCCTTGGACCATCATCGCTTGGGAGTGCAGGCGCAACCTGCGCGCAAGGAATTTTTGCCCTGCTATTGGGCGCTCCCCCGCATCGGGGCATTGTGGCCACGCCCTGGTTTTCTCGCTTGAAAGCCATCGTAGGGCCAAGCATCAGGAAACGATATTGGGAAAAGTCCTAGCGCGTAGCAGGCGCTTTCCTTCGAGACGCGTCGCTTCGCGCCCCCGGCACGCGATATGGTGCGCAACCAGTGCCCTGTCATCGCTTCGGGGGGGGAAGGGGGGGAATCACACCCCGACCCTGCGCGGCACGACAGCGCCTTCAGACTCAGTCTGCCAACAGGTAATCCAGACCGTGGTTCGCCAAATAAGGGCCAATCTCTGTGTTGGCGCGCAACCCCAGCTTACGCAGTGCGTTGTACTTGTGGGTCGTGACGGTCTTGTAGCTGCGCTCGCTATCGATCGCCAATGCCTGCAGGTTGTTTCCCTTGGCGAGCGCTATGAGAATGCCTTGTTCGGCTGCCGTCAGACGCCTCCAAGGGTGGCTTCGCGCCGCCTGAAGATCGATGGCCGGATCCACAAACTGTCCGCCATCGACGACCGTGCGCATCGCCTCCATGGCCGAGAACGGCCCACTGTTCTTCGAGACATAACCGGAAGCGCCCAGGTCGAGCGACGCCAGCGCCAAGCACGGATGCACATGGCCCGTGTACACGATGACCCGCAGACCCGGACAAACGCCCATTACCGCTTTCAGAAGTGGAATGCTCGTCGGCGAACCGGGCATCTGCAGGTCAAGAACAAGGTAGTCATAGCGCGCCTGGCCCAGCTTGTTCAAAAGACCGGGACCATCGATGATCGCCTCAATGCGGATATCGTCCGGAAACGCCGTCTTCAGCATCTCCGTAAGCGCGATGGCGATGATTGGATGGTCGTCTGCAATCAGAACTCTCATCAGCACGTACTCCGTTGTGCGCGTTATCGCCGGGTGGAACTCCGCTCTTGCAACCCGCCTCGTCCGTTCAAGACACGCTGAAAAACCTGTCCCCGACCCCCAAAACCATGAAAGCGATTTTTGCTGCTGGGGCCTTCATCCCCCACCCTCCGCGGGCCGGTCTGTCTCAAGGCAGGTTCGGACGTGCGCCAATACCCGCTGAAGTTCATGGCATGCGGTCGCGAACTGGCCGTCGAGCTCGGCATCGCCCTTCGCTTGAGCTTCGAGGAAGTCCAAAGCGATCGCAGCGGATTCTTCGCCCAGTTGCCTGCATCCTGATTTGAGCTTGTGCGCCAGGTCGCGCACGCGTCTCCAGTCGCCGGCGGCATACGCCGCATCCAGCAGCTCGCAATCGGCGCGGGTCGAACTCTCGAACACGCCCAGCACATGGCGAAGCTTCTGCTCGTCGTTTCCGAGGATGTCCGCGAGTTCGCGGAAGCGCACTATTGCTCCGCCAGCCGGTTGATCGGCGGCGACCGGGGTGGAAACGGCGGCCAGCGGCAGGAGTTCGGCCAGGACCCGCTTCAGGTCGCGGATCTGTAGTGGTTTCGCCAAATAGCCATTCATGCCCAAGGCAAGGCAGCGCTCGCCTTCGCCCTGCAACGCGTTGGCTGTAATTGCGACGATAGGCAATCTGGAAGCTCCACTACTTTGCTCATGGACGCGGATCCGGCGGGTGAGCTCATATCCGTCCAGCCGCGGCATGTGGCAATCGGTCAACAGCAGGCCATAACGATATCGGCCTTGGTGGAGCATCGTCCAGGCGCGCGCGCCGTCTTCCGCCACGTCGCACGCATAACCCAACCGGGCCAATTGTCGACAGATCACCACGCGGTTGGTGGGATTGTCTTCCGCCAGCAGGATCAGCCGGCCAGCCTCTTCTTCCTGTTCCCTGGAGAACGACGCCGCGCCAGCGCCATCCATCTGATCCGCGGCGATGGCCGGTACGGGCGCGCTGATCCGCCCAAGCGCTACCGCGATGCCCGGGATCAGATTGGCGCGGGTCAGCGGGTTGCCGTTGATCAGCGTCGCGTTCGGAATCAGCTGCGCGTGCAGGGACTCCGTGGAACGCACGACGACAAACGGCACGTCGCGCAGCGCGATGATTTCGTCGAAACGCCGACGCAGACCCGCGCATTCGGAGATCGACCAGTCCCGGTCGACCAGGACGAGGTCGAACGAACGCGTCGGCGCGCCCGATTGCGCACGCGCCAGAAGTTTTTCGGCGGAATCGAAGAACTCGACATCAACAGCGAACTGTCCCAGAAGATCGGCGAGAATCCTTTGTCGCAGTTCGCGCGCCACCAGCGCCAACACTCGAACCCCGGCGATCGAATAGCCCCAGTCGTGCTCGCGGGCCGTCACCGTTCTGAAGGGAACCACCACACTGAACTTGCTTCCATGAAGCAGCCGGCTTTCGCTTTCCACCCATCCGCCCATTAGCTCCGTCAGATGCTTGACGATGCTCAGCCCCAATCCCGTTCCGCCAAAGCGGCGCGTAGTCGCCGCGTCGGCCTGCTGGAAAGGCTGGAACAGGTTCTTGACCGTGTCCTCATCCATGCCGATTCCACTGTCGGCGACTTCGAAGCGAACCTGGGCCGGGCTCTCATGTTCTGCGTCGCGCCGCTCCAGCGATACAGTCACTACCACGCCGCCCCGATCGGTGAACTTGATGGCGTTGCCGACGAGATTGGTCAGTATCTGGCGCAATCGAACCCTGTCTCCGATGACGCGGCGCGGCACATCCGGAGAGATATCGATATCCAGATCGATGCCGCGCTGCGTTGCATGCAGGCCAAGCGATTCGCCTACGCTCTCGGTCAAGCGTCGCAGCGACAGCTGCGCATGTTCCAGTTCGAGCTTGCCGGCTTCGATCTTCGAGAAGTCCAGGATGTCGTTGATCACGGTCAGCAATGCGAACGCCGAGTCCTTGCAGGTCCCGAGCATCTGGTGCTGCTCGGGACTCAGCGGAGTTTCGAGCAGCAGCTCGATCATGCCAATCACGCCGTTCATCGGCGTCCTGATCTCATGGCTCATCATGGCCAGGAAACGGGCTTTCGCCTCCGTCGCAAGCTGCGCCTCACGGGCCGTATTGCGAAGGTCCGCCTTGAGGTTCTCTTCTTCGGTGATGTCGCGGGCAATGCCGATCATCCATCGGCGCTCGCCGATTCCGGGATGTATCCGCGAAACCAATGTCGCATGCACGGCGACCCAGCGCATCTGCCCGTCGGGGCGCAATATCCGATACTGGTCGATGTAGTCGCTGCCGTCCCGGGCTACTTCGGCGATCCTGTCCAGGACCCTCGCGCGATCTTCGGGGTGAAGCGCTTGAAAGAAATGCCGGCGCGTGACTGTCTCTTCGACGCCATAGCCGTAAATGCGGCGGACATTGGCGTCCCATTCGATGGGATCGTCGAGCCCTGAATCATCCACTTGGTCGGCCTCGGCCACATCGCGGAACTCGGAATGCCAGGCGCCCAGCTGCCCGCTTCGCAAGGCCAATTCCAGGTTGGTGCGGGCCTCGGCCAGGTCCAGGGACGCGAACTGCGCTTCGTGGACCTTCTGGCGAAGATCGGCTTTCAGGTTTTCCTCGTCGGTGATGTCCCTGACGATGCCGGTGGTGTGCCATTGGCGCTTGCCGGTATCGGGATCGACTCGCAACGACCGAGCCGCCGACACCACGGTCGTTCGCTCGCCGCCGTCGGGCCGGATGATACGGTACTGATCCGAATACCCCGCGTCATGGTGTTGCAAGTACGCCAGCCCCGCCAGCACCCGCTCGCGGTCTTCCGGGTGCAATGCCTCGAAGTACTGCCGGCGGGTGATGCGCTCGGTCGCGCCACGACCGAAGATGCGGCGAACATTGGCGTCCCAGTCGACGGGTTCGTCGGCCCCCGGATCCAGCGTTTCCTCATCGACATCGCGCACGCTGTGCCAGACGCCCAGTTGTCCGCTCCGCAGCGCGAGATCGAGTTCCGTCCGCGATTTCTCCAACTCCATCAGGGAACGCTCGGCGTGCCGCTTCGCCTCGGCCAGTTCCAATTCCTGCCGCTTGCGGAGGGTGATATCGCGGTTGACCCCGATCAGACAGGTCGGCCCGCCAGGCATGTTGTGACGGATAGCCGAACCCTCGACCCAGTACCAACCACCGCCTTTGACCGGAACCCGGAATTCGTAATCGACAGCCACCCCCTCCTTCAGGGCACGCCGGACCGCATCCCTCAAAGGCCCGATATCATCCGGATGCATGTGCACCGCCAATTCCGCGGCCTTGTACGACCCTTGGCCAAGACCGAACAGCCGACGCTCGAAAGCGTCGAGATCCAACTCGTCGCTCTTCGAGTCCCATGCCCAGGTCCCCATTTGCGCTGCGCGCAGCGCCATGCCTAAACGCGCATTGCTGACTTCCAGTTGCTGGCGCAGCTCTGTTCCATCGGAAGTATTCATCGACGCCCCCAGAGTGCCGGAAGGCCGGGCTTGCGAACCGAAGAACGATGCCTTGCGCGCATAGGGAGAGCGGCCGCTCCCATCCGCCGGATGGTCCTCGAAGAACCTGCGTACCTCTCAATCGGCCGGTATGGCAGGGCCCTGGGCGATCGACGGGAAATATCGCTGTGGAGTGGCGCTGAATCCCGAATCGTCCGCGCCCGGCGAATAGACTGGCGGGGCAATACGCCCGCCCCCGCAACACCGACCCATGGAGACACTCCCCCGGACATACGCGCAGTCTCAGCCTTTACCTTACTTGCCATGCAGCCCCCCCCCCGGAATAACCGAAGACGCTGCCACGCAGCGTGCCGCCGTCTTCCTGCACCCCAGTATGCCCCCATCCAAGCGCCTGCACCTGCATAGGACGAAGGATTGCCCAGCCCGTTTAATGTCGCTCCGGTTGTCCTTGTTTGTCAACGCGAAAAGCCTGCTCTAAAGTCGCTCGAGGATCCTCTCCAGGACTGCGCCGATCATGCCTAGAAACCGATTCTCCGACTTGCGTGCGCTGGTAGTCGACGACGATCCCCTGATGACGACACTGATCGCGATGCTTCTCCGGGATTGCGGATTCGTGCAGGTCGAAATCGCCGGCGGCGGACAGGCTGCTCTCGAGCACCTCTCGAGGCGCACCGTCCATCTGCTCATATGCGACCTCAACATGCCGGGCATGGACGGTGTTCAACTGATGAGCCGGATAGCCGCACTCGAGCAGCGTCCGGCGATCATTCTGGTCAGCGGCGAACACTCGCGCATTCTGGACTCCAGCCGCCAGTTTGCCGAAGCCAAGCAATTGACCTTGCTTGGCGTGCTCCGCAAGCCGGTCGCGCGGGATCCATTGATATCCCTGCTCGACCTCTATCGGCCCGAGATCGGACTTCCTCGCGCCGACCCGGTGCACGCACCGATGGATGCGGCGTATTTGAGCAAGGGCATTGGGAGTGGCGCGGCGCGTTTGCGCTACCAGCCGAAGATCGACTTGCGCTCCGGCGAACTGATTGGTGTGGAAGCGTTGCTGCATTGGACCGACCCGACATTCGGCGTTGTGCCCTCTGTCCATGTGGTCGATGCGGCAGAGCGATGCGATTTGATCGACGAGCTGACTCTGGTGGTCCTTGCCCAAGCCGCACATGACCGCCGGACTGCCGCGGACAAGGGAATATTCCTCAACTTCGCCATCAACGTATCGCTTAAAAACCTGCGCGATGCGGACATCGTCGAACGGATGCTGGAAGCCGTGGCGAGCGAACTCGGCGAACCTGCGGATTTCACGCTGGAGATAACGGAAACACACCTGGTCGATGACCTGGCGAAAATCCTTGAGCCCCTGCTCCGCCTGCGTTTGTTCGGCTTCAAGATCTCCCTGGACGATTACGGTACCGGCGCTTCCAGCATGCAATTGCTTTCGCAGTTGCCCAGCACCGAACTGAAGATCGACCGAAGCTTCGTGACCGCCGCGCCGAGAAGCATGCAAGGTCGAGCGTTCATGCAGTCCGCCGTCGAATTGGGGCTGCAGATGGGCCAATCCATCGTTGCCGAGGGCATAGAGACCGAGGAAGAGCGCGCGCTGGCCCTGGAGCTTGGGTGCGAGATTGGACAGGGCTATCTTTTTTCCCGGCCTCTCATCTTCGAAGATCTAGTGGCGATGGCTGGAAAAATGCCCCAGCTTGCGCACGACGCGTCGTAGCCTGTTCTCCTTCTATCTTTCTTTACGCGCTCAACCACTGCCCGCAAGGCCACCCCCTTCAAGGAGCCGGCCCTGCGGGCACATTCGAAAGCGGCGGCGCCGGATCCGCACTGGCGTCCACCCGCACCTTGGCCCGGACCTCCGGGCTCAACCGCTGGACCAGCGCCGCCTGCACCGCCTGCGCCCGCCGCTGACCCAGTGCCGTGTTGTAGGCGTGCGTCCCGCGCCCGTCGGTATGGCCGACGATCGTCACCACCCCGCCGCCCGGCCGCTCCAGCACCGCCGCCACCTGGTCCAGCAACGGCTCGAACTCCGGCCGGATCGTCGCCGCGTCCGTGTCGAACAGCACCGTGCCCAGCAACAGCCCGCCCTCGCCCACGCCCGTCACCAGGGTGTCGGGCGTGTCGACGTCGGCACGCACGCTCACGCTCAGTTGCGCCGCGACCGCCGCCTCCAGCTGTGCCGCCAGCGCCTCCTGCACCGCTTGTGCACGAGCCAGGGCTAACGCTTCGCCTTCGCCATCAGCCGCGATCACCACCTCGCCCCCCCCGTGCGCACGCACCGTCGCCGCCATCTGTTCGATCACCGGCACATGCTCCTGCGGGATCCGCGCACTGCCCGGCGCGAACAGCACCGTGCCCAGCTGCAGCTCCTGTATCTCCTTCACGCACCGCTTCACGCCCCAGTCGAACCGTACCGGCACGCCTGGCGTGATCCGCCGCAGCAGCGGGTTGTCCGTGGTGAACGCCGCGCCCGCCGGCAACGTCGCTGGGTCCACCTTCAGGATGAAGTTGCGGCCGCGTTCCCACGGACCGCCCGGGATCCCCGCCAGGTGGTAACGACCATACCGGTCCGTCTCCGCCATCAGCCCCTCCACCGATACGATCCGCACCCCCGGGATCCCGCGCTCGTCCGGTGGCGTCTGCTCGCCGTCGCCGTCGCAGTCGTTGAACACCGTGCCGAACACCAGGCTGTCGTCCACCAGCGGGTCGGCCACCACCTCCACCCGCGCCGTGGCGATATTGGAGATCGGCTCGCCCGTCGTCGGCGAGAACGCCTGCGCCTGGTTCTCATGCACCCCCGGACGCACGCCCGCGCCCACCCGCATCAGGTAGACCAGCGTCGCCGTCTCGCCACCGGCGATGTCCAGCCCGCCGAACCGCACCGGACTGAACCCCTCCGCCGTGCCGGCATCGTCCTCGTCGTCCACCACCAGCGAACCGGCCACGTAGGTGAACCCCGCTGCCGGCGTGTCCACGATCGTGCCGTCGCGCAGCCGGCCGTTGCCCAGGTTCTGCACCGTCAGCGTGTAGCGCACCAGATCGCCAATGTGGGTCTGCCGCACCGCCGCCACCTTCGCGATGCGAAGGTCAGACGCCGCCACCACGTGTTCGGTCGCACAGCTCACGCAGGTCACCGTGGTCAGGTTGCCGTGGCTGGTGGCCGTCACCGCGTTGCCCACCGTCGCGCCGGCCTGGTCGTTGATCGTCGCCGGATAGGTGAACGTGTACGTCCCCGCCGGCGTGCCCGCCGGCAGCGTGCAGGTGATCGCCCCGCCGCCCTGCACGCAGCCCGACGGCAGCGTGCCGATCGTCAGCCCCGTCTCCGGCGTGTCGGTCAGCACCAGCTCGCCGTTGAGCGCTGCGTTGGCGATGGTCGCCATCAGGGTGTAGGTGAGCGTCTGACCCACTTCCAGCTCCGTGCCCGCGGCCGGATCGGACGTCTTCACCACCTCGACCACCGCCGCGATCACCGTCACCGGCACCGTGCAGGTGCCGGCGCACGTGGGTGGGTTGGCCGGATCGTCGCTGCGGCCGGTCACCGCGTTGTCCACCGTGCCTCCGGCCGGCGCCTGGTTGGTCACCGTCGCCGTGTACACCCCCGGGTACGTTCCCGGCAGCGTGCCCGCCGGCAGCGTGCAGGTCAGCACGTTGCCGCTGCCACTGCACGTGTACGCACCGGCATCGCTCACCGCCCCGAACGCCAGGCCGGTGCCCAGCGTATCGGTCAGGGTCGTCACCGCCGTGGTCTGCGACTGGCTCACCGTCGCCGTCAGCGTGTAGGTGATCGTGTCGCCCGCCCGCACCGGCCCGGCCGTGTCGGCGACCTTGGCATACGTCACCGCCGGTGGCGCTACCGGCGTGGCGGTCGTGCACGTCCCCGCACAGGTCGGCGCCGGCGTGTTTGTGTCACCGCTGGCACCAGTCACCGCGTTGTCGACCGTTCCCGTCGCCTCGGTGTTCACCGTGACCGTGTAGCCCACCGTGTAGGTGCCCGGCGGCTGGCCGGCCGGTAAGGTGCAGGTCACCGTGTTGCCAGTGTTGCTGCAGGTGAACCCGCCTGCAGCGGTCATTGCGTTGAAGGTCAGACCCGTTCCCAGCGTGTCGCTCAACACTACGTCGCTTGAACTGGTCGCGTACTCCACCGTCACCGTCAGCGCGTAGGTCAGGACATCGCCCACCGCCACCGGGCCGGTCGTGTTCACCGTCTTGCCGTAGGCCACCCGCGCCCGCGCGCCCACCGTCACGCTGTCCGTCGCCGGCGCCAGCGTGCCGCTGGCCGGCGTGCCCGTCGCGCTCGCGTTGTTGGTCACCGAGCCCGCGCCCAGGTCCGCCTGCGTGATGGCGTAACTCGCCGTGCACGTCGTGCTCGCCCCCGGCGCCAGCGTCGTCGCCGGACACGTCACTGTCGCGATCTTGTCGTCGCTCACCACCAGCGCCGTGATCGTCACGTTGCCGGCGTTGGTCACTACGTACGTGTAGCCGACCACGTCGCCCACCGCCGTGTACGGCACGCCGCTCACCGCCGTCTTGTCCAGCGTCAACGACGGCGTCGTCGTCGCCGTGACCGTCACTGTGTCCATCGCCAGCGTCAGCGTGCCCTGCGCCGGCGTACCCGTCGCACTGGCGTTGTTGGTCACCGAGCCGGCATCCAGATCCGCCTGCGTCACCGTATAGCTGGCCGTGCAGGTCGTGCTCGCCCCCGGCGCCAGACTCGTCACCGGACAGGTCACCGTCGCGATCCGGTCGTCGCTCACCGTCAGCGCGGCGATCGTCACGTTGCCGGTGTTGGCCACCTCGTAGGTGTAGCCGACCACGTCGCCCACCGCGTCGTACGGGGTCCCGCTCGCCGCCGCCTTGTCCAGCGTCAGCGCCGGCGTCGCCGTCGCCGCGACCGTCACCGTGTCGGTAGCCGGCGTCAGCGTGCCCTGCGTCGGCGTGCCCGTCGCACTGGCGTGGTTGGTCACCGAACCGGCATCCAGATCCGCCTGCGTCACCGTATAGCTGGCCGTGCAGGTCGTGCTCGCCCCCGGCGCCAGACTCGTCGCCGGACACGCCACCGCCGCGATCTTGTCGTCGCTCACCGCCAGGCTGTTGATCGTCACATTGCCCGTGTTGGTCACCACGTACTGGTAACCCACCACATCGCCCACCGCGTCGTACGGCGCTCCGCTTGCCGCCGTCTTGTCCAGCGTCAGCGATGGCGAGGCATCGGCATCCACCGTCTCGGTATCCGTCACCGACGTCAGCGTCGGCGGCGAACCCGACGCCGTCGCCCGGTTCGTCACCGAACCCGCATCCAGGTCCGCCTGCGTGATCGTGTAGCTCGCCGTGCACGTCGTGCTCGCCCCCGGCGCCAGACTCGTCGCCGGACACATCACCGTCGCGATCCGGTCGTCGTCCACCACCAGTTCGTTGATCGTCACGTTGCCGGTGTTGGTCACCACGTAGGTGTAGCCGACCACGTCGCCCACGCTGTCGTACGGCACGCCGCTCACCGCCGTCTTCACCAGCGTCAACGCCGGCGCCGAAGTCGCCGCGACCGTCTCCACGTCCCGGCCCGGCACCAGCGTGCCGCTGGCCGGCGTGCCGGTCGCGATCGCAGTGTTCGTCACCGACCCCGCGTCCAGGTCCGCCTGCGTCACCGGGTAGCTGCCCGTGCACGTCGTGCTCGCCCCCGGCGCCAGACTCGTCACCGGGCAGCTTACCGTCGCGATCTTGTCGTCCGTCACCGTGATCGCGTTGATCGTGATCGCGCTCGGGTTGGTCACCACGTAGGTATAGTCGATCGTGTCGCCCACCGCGTCGTACGGAGCGCCCGCCACCGCGGTCTTCACCAGCGTCAGCGACGGTGTCGCACTGGAGGTCGCCGTCGCGCTGTCCGTCGCCGGCGCCAGCGTGCCGCTGGCCGGTGTCCCCGTCGCACTCGCGTTGTTGGTCACCCGCCCCGCGTCCAGGTCCGCCTGCACGATCGTGTAGCTGCCTGTGCAGGTCGTGCTCGCCCCCGGCGCCAGGCTCGTCACCGGACAGGTCACCGTCGCGATCTTGTCGTCGCTCACCGCCAGCGCATCGATCGTCACGTTGCCGGTGTTGCTCACCTCATACGTATAGCCGACCGTGTCGCCGACCACTGTGTAGGGGTTGCCCGAGGCCACCCGCTTCACCAGCGTCAGCGACGGACTGGCCACCGCCGTCGCCACCGCGCTGTCCGTCGCTGGCGTCAGCGTCCCCTGCCGCGGCGTGCCGGTCGCGCTCGCGTTGTTCGTCACCGACCCCGCGTCCAGGTCCGCCTGGGTGATGGTGTAGTTGCCCGAGCACGTCGTGCTCGCGCCCGGCGCCAGGCTCGTCGCCGGACACGTCACCGTCGCGATCCTGTCGTCGGTCACTGTCAGCGCATCGATCGTGATGCCGCCGGTGTTGGTGACCACGTAGCGGTAACTGACTAGGTCGCCCACTTCGTTGTACGGACTGCCCAGCGCGACGCTCTTGTCCAGCGTCAACGCCGGCGTCGCCGCGCTGTTGACCGTGGCACTGTCGGTGGCCGGCGCCAGCGTGCCGCGCGTGGGCGCGCCCGTCGCGATCGCGTTGTTGGTCACCGATCCCGCGTCCAGGTCCGCCTGCGCCACCGTGTAGCTCGCCGTGCACGTCGTGCCCGCCCCCGGCGCCAGTGTCGTCACCGGACACGTCACCGTCGCGATCTTGTCGTCGCCCACCGCCAGCGCGGTGACCGTCACGTTGCCCGTGTTGGTTACTACATACCGGTAGTTCACTACCGCGCCCACCGCGCTGTACGGTGCACCCGATACCGCCGTCTTCACCAGCGTCAGCGCCGGCTGCGCATTGGCGGTCACCGTCTCGCTGTCCGTCGCCGGCGTCAGCGCCCCCTGCGTCGGCGTACCGCTCGCGCTCGCGTTGTTGGTCACCGAGCCCGCATCCAGGTCAGACTGGACGATCGTGTACGTCGCCGTGCACGTCGTGCTCGCCCCGGGCGCCAACGTCGTTACCGGACAGCTCACCGTCGCGATCTTGTCGTCCGTCACCGCCAACGCATTGATCCTCACGTTGCCCGTGTTGCTCACCACGTACCGGTAGCCGACGACGTCGCCCACGCCGTCGTACGGGCTACCCGACGTCACCGTCTTGACCAGCGTCAACTGCGGACTGCCCGTCGCCACGGCCGTCGCATCGTCCGTGGCCGGCGCCAGCGTGCCGCGTGCCGGCGTACCGGTGGCCGAGGCGTGGTTGACCACCGTGCCGGCATCCAGGTCCGCCTGGGTGATCGCGTAGCTCGCCGTGCACGTCGTGCTCGCCCCCGGCGCCAGACTCGTCACCGGACACGTCACCGTCGCGATCCGGTCGTCCGTCACCACCAGCGCATTGATCGTCACGTTGCCGGTGTTGGTCACCACGTAGCGGTAGTCGACGACGTCGCCCACGCTGTCGTACGGGCTGCCTGACGTCACCGTCTTGGCCAGCGTCAGCGCCGGCGCCGCCGCTGGCGCCGTGATCGTCACCTGGTCCCGCGGGACGCTCAGCGTCCCGTTGGCCGGCGTGCCGTTCGCGGTCGCCACGTTGGTCACCGACCCCGCGTCCAGGTCCGCCTGCGTTACCGTATAACTGCCCGTGCAGGTCATGCTGGCCCCGGCCGCCAGCGTGCTCGCCGGACAACTCACCGTCGCGATCCGGTCGTCCGAGACCGCGATGCCGCTGATGCCCACGTTGCCCGTGTTGGTCACCACGTAGGTGTAGTCCACCTCCTGGCCCACCGTCGCATAGGTCGCGCCCGACTCCTGCTTGTCCAGCGTCCACGCCGGCACGCCCAGCGAGATCACCGCATCGTCGGTCGCCGTCAGCGTCTGGTTGCTCGGGTTGCGCGCCGTCGCCCGCACGATGTTGGTCACGATCGTCGCGTCCACGTCGGCCTGCGTCACCGTGTAGGTCCCGGTGCAGGTCACGCTCGCGCCCACCGCCAGCGAGGTGATCCCGCCGCAGCTGACCGTGGCGATCCGGTTGTCCGTCACCGCCAGGGTGGTCAGCGCCGTGCTGCCGGTGTTGGTCACCACATAGCTATAGGTGGCCGTATCCCCCACGCTGTCGTAGAACGACCCGCTGGTCACGCTCTTGACCACGCGCAGTCCCGACGGCGCGGTGGTCGCCCGGTTGGTGAGCGTGCAGCTGATGTTGTCCCCGGCTGCGATGGTCACGCTGAAGTCGCTGCCCGCACCGCTGGGCAATACCGTGGTCGACTGCGGCGTGGTGTTGGTGCAGCTGATCGACGGCGCATACGCGCTCAGCGCCGAAGTGCTGCCCGCCGCCATGATCTCCCGCACGGTATAGCTGGTCCCCGCCGCCGCCGGCGCCACCTGGATGCTGCCGTTGCCGACCGTGCTGCCCGTGCCCGTCGTGGTCGTCTGCACGCCGTTGGTGCCGACGATCCGCAGGGTGAACTGATCGCTCACCGCAACCCGGGCCGAGGCCAGCGCCTTGTTCAATTGCAGCCGCGGCAGCACCGGCTCGGCCTCGTTGATCGTCGTGGTCGCCGCCGTCTGCGGCGTCCCGCCGCAGGTCCGCATCGAGGCTACGTTGTAGGGATCGGCCGTGGTCGTCGGATCCAGATCGAAGGTGATGGTCTCCCCGGGATCGCCGAGACCATCGTCCACCAGCGTCACCGGCAGGTCGAACAGGGTGTCGTCGTACGCGCCCGCCGGGATGAACACGTCGAAGCTGGCACTGTTGCCCGGGGTGAGGTAGTCCACCCCCAGCGTCGCCGTCCCGCCCGTGATCCGCACCCGCACATTCATGCCCCCCGCCGGCACCGTGCCGGCCACGCGCAGCTGCGGCACGTTCACCGCCGGCTTGTCCTCCGTCTGCAGGTACGAGGTCTGCGCAAACTCCACGAAGGGGCGAAGGGTGACTTGGATGTTGTCGAGCGCGTTGCCTGAGTTGACCCCCCCGACACTTGAAATCGCTTCAAATCCGATATTGACCGCGCCCGTGGCCCCGGCATAGGTGTATTGGCCAGCATAGTCGGCCCAGCCATAGCCATTCGGGGCCATAGTTCCCGTGCGACTGCCAGTCCCTTGCAACACAGTGATATTGGCGACGCTGGCATTTCGCGATGTGGCAAAGCGCGCCACGCCGTTTCCCGTGCCAAAGCTCAACTCCATCACGTCCGCGACCGTGTTGCTGGCCCCACCATGGTGGCTGAGGCTCCAACCCACCGTCTCGCCCGTTACGAGGCATATATTCTGGAAAAGTCGCGACGCCTCTACCGAATTGAGCTCCGCGACCTGCTCGCCCGCACGTGGCACAACTGGAGGTTGCCAGAGAGTACCAAAGGCAAACCCCCGCGCCATGATGTCTACGGGTCGTCCGGTCGTCGTTGCTCCGGGAATCGGAACGCCTGTGCACGTGGTAGTGGCGTTATTGCCACGGACGCTATGGGTTGTCTGCCACCCGGGGATCACTCCGATAGAGAGTTGTCGGGTGCAACCCGTTCCAAGAACCGGCTGTTCGAAGCCAAGATTGATCATCGTGCGCTGCACCTGCGCCACCGCCGGCGCCGCCAGCGCCAGGGACGCCAGCCCCACGACCAACACGCACAGGCCTCGCGCCCACGCAACGAGCCGCATCAACGCCGACATGGAATCCCTCTTGGACGCAACCCGCATACGATTCTCCCCGCTCATTTCTTTTCCCCTTGCCCGCAGGCGCACGACACCGCTTGTGTACCCACGTCAATAACGGCCCGTAAGGTTCAGGAACCAGCCGCGCTGTCTGTAATCGAAGTCCGTCAGGTCATCGCTGAAGTCGGTGAAGTTGTAGCCGACGCCGATGCGGAAGTTGCGGCCGATGTCGCGATCCAGCCCGACCAGGAAGCCGCGCCTGGTGCCGCCGTCGTCCACCGCCAGCCATCGGTACTCGGCCAACGCATGCCATTGCGTGCGCAATTCGTAGCGTGCCTGCAGCGCTGCGAAGGTCGTGGCGGAATCGAACCATTCGCCTTCGCCGCGCCCCATCCGCACTTCGCCTTCGCGGCGCGCCAGCTTGGCGGCGTATTCCCAATGCTGTCCCGGCTTGAATACGCCCTCGAACGACAGTACGTGCGAACGCTGGTCGACCTGCGCGCCGCCGTCCTGTCCCAGCGTCGCCAGGTCGTACAGGTACGTATATCGGCCGAACAAGCCCCAGCGCGTGCTGTCCCATGGCCGGTACGCGAAGCCGAAGTTGCCTTCGATGAATTTCGCCCCTGCCTGCGGATCGAGCCGGTCGTCGGTGTCCGAGTAGTTCAGGCGCGCCGCGATGCGCCAGCTTTCGTTGATCTTGTGCGTCAGACGGTTGGTGCTGACCCACTGCTCGCGCTGCTCCGCACCGGTGTCGCGGCGCCACTCCAACTGGCTGCGCCACTCGGTATCCGACGAGGTGTGGCCGCCGCTCACGCTCACCGCGCGCCGATCCACCACGCCGGTACTGGATTCGAGTTCGCCCGAGTTGAGGGTGAAGCCCAGGTTCCAGCCCTGCCCCGGGTAGAAGTCCATGCCATAGGTGTGGACCAGGCCACTCTGTGCCGGCTCCTTCAGGAACTGGCTTTCGCTGTACATCGTGGCCTGGTTGGACAGGCGCCAGCGCTGGCCCAGCGTCCAGCCGCCCCGCGGATCGGGATCGAACAGCGAGCGATGCGTGCTGTCGGTCGAGTAGGTGTAGGCACCGTACAGTGTGTAGTCGGGGCTGAGCCTGTACTCGGCGTTGACCTGCGCCGCGTCGCCGCGGTCGCCGGTGGTCACTTCGGCGCCTACCGTGGACTGGCTGCCGAACAGGTACTTGCCGCCCAGCGTCAGCGCGTCGTTGTCGTCGTATCGGCCGTGGTCGTCGTCCAGGGTGAACTGCGCCAGGCCGTAAAGATCCAGCGACGTACCGACCCGTTGCGCGTACTTCAAGGCGCCCAGCAGGCCTGCCGCGTCCGCCACGCTGCTGTCTTGCACCCGGCGTATCTCGGCGCTGAAGGTCCGCGCATCATCGATGCGCCACTCCAGTGTGCCTTGCACCTGGGTGAGCGCGTCGCTGCCGCTCTCGGCCTTGCTATAGCGCGCATATACACCCAGCTGCGGGGTGAAGTGGCCCAGCACTTCGGCCCCGTATTCGGTGGTAGCGCGGCCCGACGCGTAGCGGCTCTGTGAGTAGCCTTCGCCGACCTCTCGCCACCAGGCGCCCGCCGCCCAGTCCATGTCGGTCCAGCCCAATTCCTTGAAATTGGCCCGCGCCTCCACCAGTTTGGCCTCGCCTTCGCGCGGACCCTGCGCGTCGAGCCGGGTGAAACTGAAACCGCCGTTGTCGGAGAAGAACACCGGTGAGGTGGACGATTCGGTCTGCACGTACTCGGCCTTGACGTAGGTGCCCTTCCCCGCTTGCAGGGTCAGGTCGCCGCCCATGATCGTGTAGTCCTCGCCTGCGCGCTTCTCGTCCACGTAGGTCAGGCCAACGCCGACGTGATCGCCGAACCACTGTCGGGCGCGACCGCCCGCGGTGATCTGGTCGTTGTCGAAGTCGGAAGGTACCCACTCGTAGTCCACTACCAGGCGCTGTTCGAAACCATTCAATGGCGTGTCGCGCGTCAGGGTCGGCGAATTCTCGCGCGTGATTTGCGCCAGCGGCCGCGTCAGCAGCAACCGGCCCTGCAATTCGTCGATCTCGTAATCGGCGCCCCGTTGCAGCGGGATGCGCCGCTCCACCCGGCCCGTGGTCAGGTCGCGCACTTCCAGCACCACCGTGTCCGAACCCGGCAGCAGGTCGGTATGCCGCAGGTAGTACAGGCTGCCGCCGGTGCCCAGGAACTCGACGTGGCCCGGCGCCGTCTGCGCCTCCGAGCCGAACAATCGCAGTTCCTGCTTCGGGGCGCCCCACGGATTGGTCTCGGGCGAGCGCCAGCTCAGTGCCGCGCCATACAGGGAACGCACGTACTGCGCGTACTCGTTGCCGGTCAGGCCGGTCGCGTAGTTGCCCCACAGCGCCTGGTTCTTGTCCCAGTCCACCCGAAGGTAGAAGCGCCCCATGGTGTCCACATCGCGCCAGACGCTGGAATCGTCGCCGTAGACCGGGTAATAGAGGTCCGGATCCAGGCGCCGGAACACGTCCTGCGGATCGGCCCGGGTAAAGCCGTCGAACAGACGCTCCAGGTCGCGCTCGGTCGTGTCCGCCTGAGCCGTCACCAGGTACTTCCCGCCCAATTTGGCCTTGCCGTAGAACGCCAACCGACCATCGCTGATCAGGTCGTCCTGGTAGCGGCTGTCGTTGGCGAAGGCGGCATCCGAACCGCTGACATGGTTCTTCGACAGCGTCACGTCGGCCAGCCCGACCGCGAAGAAGTAGCGGCCGGTCACATCGATCTCCTCCAGATGACGCTCTTCTTCCTTGCCATCCGTGCCACCTCCCTTGGCCACGATCTCGAACGGATGCCTGCCCACCGGCACCAGATACTCGGCCGCGAACTTGCGCTCCATATCCACCGGATAGTCGTCGCCGTTGATCGTCAGGGACATGCCCTGCGGCACATCGCGTCCCTGGATCCGGATGCGTGAGCCGTAGATCGGGATGTTCTGCAGGCGCAGACCGTTACCGGCAAAGGCGTTGTCGACCAGACTGCGCTGCAAGGCCTCGTCGATGCTCAGGTCCGTGCCGTCCTGCGCCTTCTCCCGCAGCAACCGCCCCGTCCGCTCCGCTTCCTGCGGCGTTACCAGTTGTAGCGTCTGCGCCTTGGTCTCGTCGTAACGGCCCTCCTTGTCGTACGCGCGCAGGACGTACACCAACTCGTCGCCCGCCCGCAGCGGGCTTCCCGCCATGACCCCATCCCACTGGGCGCGGGAAACTCCGGTCACGGCCACGGGAAACTCTGCCAGCGGTTCGATCAGATCGCTGTCGGTCGCGTGGTACAGGCTGATTTCGTAGCGTTCGACGAACGCCGGATAGTTGCCACGGACGTAGAAGTCCACCGGCTTGGTGATACGACCACCTTCGAAGGCCGCGACCGTCGGCGCGGACACGGACAACTCCGGCTGGCCCAGCACGGGATCCTCGGTGGCCCAGATAGCTGCGCCGCAGGCCAGCGTGATCGAGAACCGACCGGTCACCACCGCGCGACCCGGCTGCTCCATCGCGACGGTCACGCGCCTGTCAGGCTGCAGCGCCTCCGACGAAGAGCGTGCGTCCGTGCCTTGCGTTACCGGGACGTCGTAGCTGCGCGTGCGCACCTGGAACAGCAATCCCTCTTTACCCGTGCAGCCCTGCACGGTGCATTGGGGAGACGATGCGACAGGCTCCGCCTGCGGGATCCCGGATCCACTGCTGCCCTCCATCGCTTCTGCCAACGGCGCCATACCGGCGAGCAGTCCGATCAAGGCGCAGTCGAGCGTCTTCATCCTCAATGCACGGCGAACAACGGCATTGCTGCGCGCCATGGCAGGGTGTCTGTCAACAATCAGCCTCATCGCACTTCCCCTTCCCCCATCCGCCCCTTGCCACAGGCGGGTTTCTGATCAAGCCTCGCGCCTCTCGATGTCGGGCGGAAGTTACGTCCGGAGTCATCGGCCGATGCACCACAGACGCACTAGAACTGCGCCCCTTTTTTTGGAGGGGAGGGTTGAGGGGAATCAGGCAAACACGCTCTCGCCGGGCAGAACGAGGAGGCTCGACCCGTCAACATCACGCAGTGGAAACCGACAAGCCAGCGTTTATTCCAGCTCGCCCCCCCGTGCCGGCTCGCCTTGTTGTTAAGAACGGTCAGAACAAAATGCCTACGCCCCCCTTCGCGGGGATGACTGCAGTTATTCAAGCCTTCCAGAACCGGATATCCCGATGCGCCGATTCGCTTCTAGCACCCGACCCAAGGCAACGCAAGGGAGGGGGTACTCGATGCAGGCTTGGATCATGGGGCCGCTGCGGAACGCCCGCGGTTCGCCGACATGATCTGACCTTCATACGCTATCCCTGATCGGCAAGTTAGAACTTCGTCCTGTCGCACACAATTGGGAATAGTCTTAGCCGATCCGCTTCAATTCTTCGCTGGCATGCGTGTCGATTGCGAAGCAGGCACGGGCAGTCAGCATCGGATACAACCCGAACTACAAGCTTGCAGCGTTGACCATTTCCTCGATCCGGATGGAAATCACCTTCGGCATGCCCAGCCCTCCGAACTCCGGGCCGCCGCCTATCCCGACCCATCCCCCTTCGGCCTAGTCGCGATAGGCCTCGGGAAAACCGGCCGGCGTGGCGACCTCTCCCTGCCGCCAGGTGCAGCCCTCCTCGTCATCGCTGCGGTTTTCCGCTCGCCTTGGTGACGCTCCGCGTGCTGCAGCAACGCCGAGATCAGCAGCGGCTGCTGCATCATCAGGTCATTGATCATGTTTTCCTCGGAGGGCTAGACCTGTTCGGCCAGGGCGCCGGTAGCGGCCTCCGTTTCGGGCATGGGCTCGCGGCGCTTGTCGAGCAGGAACATGAAGGTCAGAAGTATGCCCACGAGCGCCACTACACGCCCGGTGAAGCGCAGCGCTTCCCGATAGGCCTGCGCCAGCCCGCGGCACGACAGCCACGATCACCGCCCTCCAGGAGCGAAGGTCACCAGGCATAGGATGACCACCGCTGATCCCATGCTGCAGCTGGTAAACGCCGTACAGGCACGCAACCCGCCCTTGGGTTCGAAATCCGCCAGCAACGGGAAATGCAGCTTGCGATCAAGCGCAAAGGCCGCATGGCACCACGCCCCGTCGACGGAAATTCCGATGACCGTGGCATGGAAGCGGCGGAATTCGGACAGCAACTCGTTGTAGAGCGCCATCTGATCGCCGCATACCGGACTCCAGTCCGCCGGGTAGAACGCACGCACCACCGGGTGCCCTCGCAACTGCGAAAGCGAGAGGGTCTGGTCGGGCGTCGAATGGAGGGTGGAATCCGGTGCCGGCTGGCGAGCGGATAGTAGGCGCCCGCGCGTTAGTTTGGCATCAGCCCTGCCCCCAACCAGACTCGAAATATCCGCTGGCTTGTCGATCCATGGCCCGCTGGTTCGTCATGGGTACATATCCCGATAAAAAACCAGAGGAGAAACGACGATGAGGTTCATGGTGATGGTCAAGGCCAGCGCGGAATCCGAGGCCGGCGTGATGCCCAGCGAGCAATTGCTGACCGAGATGGGCAAGTTCAACGAGGAACTGGTCAGGGCCGGCGTGATGCTGGCTGGCGAGGGCCTGCATCCCAGTTCCAAAGGCGCACGGGTGCGCTTTTCTGGCGGCAAGCGCACGGTCATCGACGGGCCTTTCCCGGAAACGAAGGAACTGGTGGCAGGATTCTGGTTGCTGCAGCTCAAGTCGAAGGAAGAAGCGATCGAGTGGGTCAAGCGCTGCCCCAACCCGATGCAGGGAGAATCCGAAATAGAGATCCGTCAGGTATTCGAGGCAGAGGATTTCGGTGCGGAATTCACCCCCGAGTTGCGCGAGCAGGAGGAGCGCCTGCGCGCAGGGATCGCGCCGAAGCAATAGCGCAGCCGCATCGCTGCCCTTCCCTTCTTGCGAAACAACCTTCTGGAGATCATGTGAATGAATGCAACAACCCTGGTTTTGGTCGTCATGGCCTTGATCGTCGTCGGCATCCTTGTCCGCGCCGCCACCAAACCCGATGTGTTCCGCCTGCAACGCAGCATCGTCATCGATGCCATGCCCGAGCGCATCTTTCCACTGATCGACGATCTTCGCGCGCACGAATCGTGGAATCCGTTCGACAAACCGGATCCGGATACCCGCAAGACCCATACGGGAGCGATCCAAGGCGCGGGAGCCGTGTACGAATGGAACGGCAAGGGGCAAGCGGGCGCAGGACGGCTTTCCATCCTGGAATCCGCTCCTTCTTCGCGGATCGGGATGCAGCTGGAGATGCTGAAACCATTCAAGACCAGCAACCAGGTGACCTTCACTCTGGTGCCTGAAGGCGCAGCAACCCACCTGACCTGGTCCATGCAAGGTCCCGTGCCCTACCCCGCCAAGATAATGCATACGCTGTTCAACATGGATCGCATGGTCGGAAAGCAGTTCGAAGCCGGTTTGATGAACCTGAAGAACATCGCCGAGACCTATCGATGAGTTGCATCGCAGCTTGCGCGCAAGCTGCTGCGATGTTCTGATCGCCGACCATGACGAATACGGATGCACACCGCGCGATCGATGCCGTCTGGCGGATCGAATCGGCCCGCCTCATCGCCGGCCTGGCCCGCATGCTGCGGGACGTCGGCCTGGCCGAGGAACTTGCGCAGGACGCGCTGGTCATCGCGCTGGAAAAATGGCCGCAGACCGGCGTGCCGGACAACCCGGGAGCGTGGCTGATGGCCACGGCCAAGCACCGCGCCATCGACCGCTTGCGCCGAAGCAAGCTGCAGCAGCGCAAGCACGAAGAACTGGGCTACGAACTCGAGCGCGAGTGGGAGGACGCCACCGCGAAACTGGAGGCGGCGATGGACGACGACATTGGCGACGACCTGTTGCGCCTGGTGTTCACCGCCTGCCATCCGCTGCTGTCGATGGAGGCGCGTGTCGCCCTGACCCTGCGCCTGCTGGGCGGATTGACCACCGACGAGATCGCGCGCGCCTACCTCGTCCCCGAAGCGACGGTCGCCCAGCGCATCGTCCGCGCCAAGCGGACCTTGTCCGAGGCCAATGTCCCCTTCGAGGTTCCGCGCGGCGATGAACTGGCCGAACGGCTTTCCTCGGTCCTCGGCGTCATCTACCTGATCTTCAACGAGGGCTATTCGGCTACCGCCGGTGACGACTGGGTACGGCCGGCCTTGTGCGAAGAGGCATTGCGGCTGGGTCGCATCGTCGCCGAACTGGCGCCGGAAGAAGCGGAAGTGCACGGTCTGGTCGCGCTGATGGAGATACAGGCATCGCGCCTGCGCGCGCGTACCGACCCGGCCGGCGCCCCGGTCCTGCTGCTGGACCAGGACCGGTCGCGCTGGGATCAATTGTTGATACAGCGTGGTTTCGCTGCGCTGTTGCGTGCACGCCAACTCGGCGGTGGATTGGGGCCTTATGCCTTGCAAGCTGCGATCGCCGCCTGCCATGCACGTGCCCGCACCGCGGACCAGACCGACTGGGAAACGATCGCCGCGCTTTACGGCACGCTGCTGCAGTCCAACCCCTCGCCCATCGTGGAGCTCAATCGCGCGGTCGCCGTTTCCATGGCGTCCGGGCCGGCCGCCGGTCTTGCCTTGGTGGACAGACTCATTTCGGAACCGGTGCTGGCCAATTACCATCTGCTGCCGAGCGTGCGCGGCGATCTGCTGGCCAAACTGGGCCGGCATGAGGAGGCGCGCATCGAATTCGAGCGTGCCGCAGGCATGACCCGCAACGCACGTGAACGCGAATTCCTGCTGACGCGTTCCCACTCCTCTGCAAGGGAAGCCACCCAGTCCGCCGGCTGATCCGGATCGAAATGCGAGAGAGCCTGGGGATGTGGGAGGGGCTTCAGCCCCGACGCTTTTTACCCGAAGAGCGTCGGGGCTGAAGCCCCTCCCACAGGATGCGGTTGTCGAAACCGATATCCGGGCTTTCCCTAAGGCTGCAGGCCACCCTGTATCGCTTCCATCTGGATGCGCAGATTGACGTCCATGTTGAAGCCATAGTCCTTGCCCGCGACGAGTCCGAACTCGTCACGCTTGAACACCGCCGAGGCGTTGGCCCCGCAAAGCTCGCGCTTGTACATCGGATGCGGAATGCATTTGAAGAGATCGATCTTCAATTCGACCGGCCTGGTGATGCCATGCAAGGTCAGCTCGCCGACTACACGGGTCGGAGCGCCGTCGACGAAGCCTTCCAATCGACCCTTGTAGGTGGCCTTGGGATACTTCCCGACATCGAAAAACCCGGCGGCCCTGGCCTGCTCGTTCATCGAATCCAGGCCGAAGTCGACGCTATCCATGTCGATGCTGACATCGACGCTCCCGGTTCCCGCTGCCTTGTCCACAACCAGCGTGCCGGCAGTCTTGTTGAACTTGCCACGCCACACCGAGATTCCCATGTGATCGGCTTCGAAACTGGGGAAGGTGTGGTTGGGATCGATCTCGTAGCTGACCGGCGCGGCCATTGCGATGCCGCTGGTCGCAGCAAGCGCGCAAAAAATGAGGATTCGTTTCATGGGATTTGTTTCCTTTTGTAATGGTCAAGTGAAATCCAACGACAAACTGCGTCAGCCGGGGAACATGGAAAAATAAGGTTGGGCTTCCCGCAGCACGCGTGCATAGGAAGGCCGCTGCATGAGCCGATCCAGATAACGCTTCACATTCGGGTAGTCCGCGGCGATCGGCATCACCTTGTCGGCGTAGAACAAGGCCGGTGCGGCTGCGCAGTCGGCCAGGCCGAAGGTCTCGCCGGTCGCCCATGTCCGCGACGCCATGTCCTTTTCCAGCATGCCCAGCGCGGTGCGCATCGTTTTCCGGGCATGGTCCACGCCATGCGGATCCTTGGCCCCTTCGGGGCGCAGCCGGTCGCCGACGATCTTCTGCATCGGTTCGTGCACGTACAGATCGAAGAAGCGATCGAGCAGGCGGGTTTCCCGCGCCTGTCCGGGATCGTCCGGGATCAGCTTTTCCTTGCCTGGATGATATTGCTCGAGGTATTCGACGATGATGGTCGACTCCGGGACCGTCCTGCCCCGGGCCGCATCCTGCAGCACCGGGAATTTTCCTATCGGCCACAAGGCCTGGAACTCGGCGCGTTGCCCGGGATCGCCCAGGTCCACGAGCTTTGGAGTGAACGGCACCTCGTTCTCGTACAGGGCGATCAGCGCCTTGTGGCAGAAGGACGAAAGCGGGTGGTAGTGAAGAACAAGCGGCATGGATCCGACCTCCGTGGTCGAAAGACGAGGGAAACGCTCAGAGCTGGACGATGCTCTTGAAGCCGCCGAAGATCATGCGCTTGCCGTCGAACGGCGACGCCTTCGGATCCATCATGCTGGCCAGGCGCGGGTCGGCCATGGCCTGCTTGTTGACACGGTCGCGTTGCGCGCGGGATTTGTACACGATCCACGAGAACACCACGATCTCGTCCTTCTTCAACTTCACCGCCTGCGGGAACGAGGTGAGCTTGCCTGGCGCTACGTCGTCTCCGGCGCATTCGACATAGGAAAGCGCGCCATGCTCCCTCCAGACCTTGCCCGCCTTGCGCGACAGGGTGCGATAGGCCGCAAGGTTCTTCTTCGGTACCGCCAGCACGAATCCGTCGACGTAGCTCATGGCTCGACTCCCTGGTTGATGCCCCGTCTGCGGGCAGGATATCAATGCGTCGAACCAGGGAAGCCGGGATCGACACGGCCCCTGCGATGGATTCAGTTTGTTCAGCCGCTCCCTGGACAGGGCCTGATGGGAGCCAGGCCTGTCAGGCCCGCAATGCAGCCGCGAGCTGGGCACGCAGCTCGGGTTTGTGCGCGAACGGATCGGCCGGGTTGCGCAAAGCCACCACGTCTTCGGCCTGCTGGCGCACCGCCTCCAGCGCATCGGGATGCGAAACTATGTAGAAGGAGTCGCGCCTGATCGCATCGAAGGTGCGTTCGGCGATATCCGCCGCCGTGAGCTTCCCGGAAGCGACCGCCTTGCTGATCATCGCCTGTGCGACCAGTTGCGACTGGGTGGCCGGGGTCGGATTGGCCAGCCCGGATGGGCGATTGCGGTGCGACTTGTGGATGCCGGTCGGGACGAAGTAAGGACACAGCACCGAGCAGCGCACCTGATCGGTGACCAGTGAAAGATCGTGGTAGAGGGTCTCGCTGAGCGACACCACCGCATGCTTGGAGACGTTGTAGGCGCCCAGGTTGGGCTGGTTCAACAGTCCCGCCATCGAGGCGGTGTTGACGATGTGTCCACGGTAGCCGGGATCAGACTTCGCAGCAGCCAGCATCAGCGGAGTGAACGTACGCACGCCATGGATGACGCCCCACAGGTTCACGCCCAGCGCCCATTCCCAATCGCGCACGGTGTTTTCCCAGATCAATCCGGCCGCGCCGATGCCGGCGTTGTTGAACAGCAGGTGCACGCCGCCGAAGGTTTCCATCGTCGCCGCGGCGAGCGCTTCGACCTGCCCGCCATCGGAGACATCCACCACCCGTGCGATGACCTCGGCGCCCTGCGCTTCCAGTTCGACGCGGGTTTGTTCCAGCGCATCGGCCTGGATGTCGGCCAATACCAGTTTCATGCCCAGCGTGGAGCCCTTGCGTGCGAATTCGCGACCGAAGCCCGAACCCGCACCGGTGACCACCGCGACCTTGCCCTCGAATCCTTCCATCGTGCCCTCCCAGGCGATGACGCGGTCAGACCGCGCTGTAGCCGCCGTCGACGGCGAGTATCTGTCCGGTAATGTGCTTGCCCGCATCGGAGGCGAACAACAACGCGGCGCCCTTCAGGTCTTCGTCGTCGCCCAAGCGTTGCAAGGGCGAATTGCCGATCAGCGTTTCCTCGCCCAGGGCCTTGATCAACCCTTGCGACATCTTCGACGGGAAGAAACCCGGGGCCAACGCATTCACCGTTATCCCGTACCTGCCCCACTCGCCCGCCAGGGTGCGGGTGAAGTTCACCAGCGCGCCCTTGCTGGTGTTGTAGGCGATGGTCTGCATGGCGCCCGGCGGATTGCCGCGCAGGCCGGCGATGGAAGCGATGTTGATGATGCGCCCGTACTTGCGCGGGATCATCGAACGCTTGCCTAGCTGCTGGGTCAGCAGGAACAGCCCGCGGATATTGAGGTCGAATACCTTGTCCCAGGCCTCGGCCGGATAGTCCTCCGCCGGCGCACCCCAACTGGCGCCGGCGTTGTTGATCAGGATGTCGACGTGGCCGAGCTTTTCCATCGCTGCCTCGGCCAGCATGCCGATATCCGCGTCCTTCGATCCATCGGCGGCGACCCAGTCCGCATCGATCCCCGACTTCTGCAGATGCGCCTGGGCCTGTTGCAATTCGTCGGCCTTGCGCGCGGACAGGACCAGTTTCGCGCCGTAGCCGCCCAGCGCTTCGGCCATCTGCAGGCCGAGGCCGCGCGAACCGCCGGTGATCAGGGCGGTCTTGCCGGTGAGGTCGAAGAGGTTCTTTTCAGCCATGCGTGCTTTCCTCGGTTGCAATGGGGTTTGGGCCTGCGCGAAAACGGCAGGATGGAGTCCCTGCTGATAATGGCGACCTGAAGATATTCCTTGATTCCATTTCCAGTGGCCCTGGTCGGCAATCCCAGCTACAGAGGTGCCCTACATGCCTAGTGTAGGGCTCCGGCTGACTGGAGATTCAGGTATCCGCCACCAACGATATTGACTGTAGCCCACTCCAGGGTTGGCATAATCCGCGCATAGTCGACTGGATTACCTGCATTGAAACCTCTTCAACCCAGCCACGATCCCGTCCGCCGCCAGTTCGTCACCGGGCTCGGCATGGTGGTCGCCGGCGCCCATCTTCCCTTCAGCGCCACCGCCGCCGACTACACGACATCGTCGCCGACGCCGGAGCTCCGCGGCACCGACTTCGAACTAAGCGTCGCTGCCCTGCCGGTCAATCTCACCGGCCGCTCCGCAACCGCCATCGCCATCAACGGCACCCTCCCCGGCCCGGTCCTGCGCTGGCGCGAGGGCGACACCGTGACCCTGCGCGTGGCCAACCGCCTCGGCGTGGACACCTCGATCCACTGGCACGGCATCCTGCTGCCTTCGAACATGGACGGCGTGCCGGGTTTCAGCTTCCACGGCATCGCTCCCGGTGAAACCTTCACCTACCGCTTCCAGCTGAAGCAGGCCGGCACCTACTGGTACCACGCCCATTCCAGCCTGCAGGAAGCCAAGGGCGTGTACGGCGCCATCGTGATCGAACCGCGCGACGCCGATCCGATCGCCGCCGACCGCGACTACGTCGTGCTGTTGTCCGACTGGAGCGACGAGGATCCGCACGCCATCGTGCGCAAGCTCAAGATCCAGGCCGATTACTACAACCGGCACAAGCAGACCGTGGGCGACCTGTTCAGCGATGCGCGCCGCGATGGCTGGAAAGCCACCATCGCCGACCGCAAGGCCTGGGGTGCGATGCGCATGAGCCCGACCGACCTGGCCGACGTCAACGCCGTCACCTACACCTATCTGGTCAACGGCACGACCCCGGACGGCAACTGGACCGGCCTGTTCAAGCGCGGCGAGAAAGTGCGGCTGCGTTTCATCAATGGTTCGGCGATGACCTTCTTCGACATACGCATCCCCGGTTTGAAACTGACCGTGGTCGGCGCTGACGGCCAGCCGGTGCATCCGGTGTCGGTGGACGAGTTCCGCATCGGCGTGGCCGAGACCTTCGATGTCATCGTCACACCGGAGGAAGAACAGCCGTACACGATCTTCGCCCAGGCTATGGACCGCAGCGGCTACGCACGCGGCACGCTGTCGCCGCGTGCCGGACTGCAGGCGCCGGTGCCTGCGCTCGATGCCCGCGCGTTGTTGACCATGACTGACATGGGTCATGGAGGCATGGCCGGAATGAAGGGCATGGAAGGCTCCTGCGGCGCCGGCATGAAAATGGGCGAAGGCGGTTGCGGCGCGAACATGCAAGTCGGCATGGATCATTCGAAGATGGACCATGGCGCAATGAAACATGATGCGATGGCGGGCATGGTTTCGCACCCCGCCAGCGAATCCGGCAACCCCGCCGTCGACATGCAGACCATGACTCCCTCGAAGGCGCTGGACGATCCCGGCATCGGCCTGCGCGGCAACGGTCGCCGGGTACTGACCTATGCCGACCTCAAAAGCACTTTCGCCGATCCCGATCCGCGCGAGCCCGGGCGCACGCTCGAACTGCATCTCACCGGCAACATGGAGCGTTACGTCTGGGGCTTCGACGGAATTCCTTTCTCCAAGGCCGAACCGATCCGCCTCAACCATGGCGAGCGCATGCGCATCGTGCTGGTCAACGACACCATGATGGAACACCCCGTCCACCTGCACGGCCTGTGGAGCGACCTGGAAAGCGAAGCCGGCGAATTCCAGGTGCGCAAGCACACCATCAATGTGCCGCCCGGGCATGTCCGCAGCTATCGCGTCAGCGCCGATGCGCTCGGTCGCTGGGCCTACCATTGCCACATGCTGCTGCACATGGAACTGGGCATGTTCCGCGAGGTGCGGGTCGAATGAAGACGCTCATTCCCCTGTGGTTGGCGCTGTTCGCACTGCCTGCCCATGCCCAGCACGAAGGCCACGGACAACCGACGCCACAGGATCACTCGCAGCACCAGATGCCAGCGACGCCGGTTCCGCAGCCGACCGATTCTCCTTTTCCGGAACCCACTGCCGCCGAGCGCGCCGCCGCCTTCCCCGACCTCGGCGGCATGGACATGCGCGAGCACATGGTGGAAAACCCGCTGGTCGCGGTAATGCGCGTGGACCAGTTGGAGTGGAACCAGGACGATGCCCTGGGCTGGAACCTGCGCGCCGGCATCGGCCGCAACTTCGACAAGCTGTGGTTGCGCAGCGAGGGCGAGAAGCCACAGGGCCACGACGCGCACGGTCACGCGGAACTGCTGTGGAGCCATGCCACAGGACCGTGGTGGGATCGCGTGATCGGCGTGCGCAGCGATTTCAGCGAAGGCCCTTCGCGCCAGTGGTTGGCGCTCGGCGTGGTCGGCCTGGCCCCGTACAAGTTCGAGGTCGAAGCCACCGGCTATATCGGCGCTTCCGGCCGCCTCGCCGCCAAGGTCGAAGGCGAATACGAGATCCTGCTGACCAACCAGTGGATCCTGCAACCGAAGCTGGAAGCGAATCTCTACAGCAAGGACGACTTCGAGAACGGCATCGGCAAAGGCTTGAGCGATGCGGAATTCGGCCTGCGCCTGCGTTATGAATTCAGCCCGCGGTTCGCGCCGTACGTCGGCTACGCGTGGTCGCGGAAGTTCGGCGACACCGCCGACCTGGCGGAATCGGCTGGCGAGTCGGCTACGGAGCATGGCTGGGTCGCCGGATTGCGCTTTTGGTTCTGATCCACTGGGAGAGCTGCCGTAGGAGCGACGTGAGTCGCGAAGGGTTTTGATCGGAGCGTCAATTCGCGACTCACGTCGCTCCTACGGCAGTCGATCCGACTCCGGGATTTCCAGAACAAACCCTTGACTCTTGACCAGACTCCAAGGTGCAGAATGGCCGCTGCCCCCTTCCGGAGTCAGGCATGAACATTGGCCAGCTCGCGCGCCTCACAGGCGCGCCCATCGACACCATCCGCTATTACGAACGCCAGCAATTGCTGCCGCCGCCGCAGCGCAGCGCCAGCGGCTACCGCCAATATGGCGACGACGACGTGGCCCGGCTGAACTTCATCCTCCGCGCCAAGACCCTGGGATTCAGCCTGCAGGAAATTTCCGAACTGCTGGCGATCAGCGCCAGTCGCAACGATGACATGGCCGCCGTAAAGCAGGCCGCCAGCGTCAAACTGGCCCGGATCGAAGCACAACAGGCCGAGCTCGCGCGCATGCACGCCGCATTGCTCACCCTGATCGATGCCTGCCCGGGGCATGGCGCACTGGACGAATGTCCGATCATCGCCGCGTTGGGCAAGGAGCCGGCATGAACAATCACAGCCCCCACGAGCACGGCAACGACGCGGGCGCGGGCGCGCACTCCTGTTGCGCCGGCAAGTCCGACGCGGCTCCGTTGAAGGTACGGGACCCGGTCTGCGGCATGACCGTCGACCCGGCGGCCACCCCGCATCACGCGCAGTTCGAAGGTCACGACCATCACTTCTGCTCGGCCGGATGCCGCACGAAATTCATCGCCGATCCGCACAAATACCTGCGCCCGGCGGAATCCGTGCAATCCCGGCCGACCATTCCCGGTGCGCAATACACCTGCCCGATGCATCCGGAAATCATCCGCGGCGCACCCGGCTCCTGCCCGATCTGCGGCATGGCCCTGGAGCCGATGATGCCGTCTCTGGACGAAGGCGAGAATCCCGAGCTCACCGATTTCCGCCATCGCTTCTGGTGGACCCTGCCGCTCAGCGTGGCGACCATGGTCCTGGCCATGGCGGGCATGAGCCCTGCCCTGCACGCCCTGTCGCCCGGCCTGCGCACCTGGCTGGAACTGGTCCTGGCCACCCCGGTGGTGCTGTGGGCCGGCTGGCCGTTCCTGGTGCGCTGGCTGGAGTCGATCCGCAACCGCAGTCCCAACATGTGGACCCTGATCGGCACCGGCGTGCTGGCGGCCTACGGTTACAGCCTGGTCGCCACACTGGCGCCGCAGTGGTTCCCCGCCTCGTTCCACGAACACGGACGCGTCGGCGTGTATTTCGAGGCGGCCGCGATGATCGTGTCGCTGACCCTGCTCGGCCAGTTGCTGGAATTGAAGGCACGCTCGCAGACCTCGGCGGCGATCAAGGGCCTGCTGGGCCTGGCTCCGAAGACCGCGCGCCGCCTGCGCGACGATGGCGACGAGGAAGACATCGAACTGTCCCATGTGCACGTCGGCGATCGCCTTCGTGTCCGTCCCGGCGAAAAGGTGCCGGTGGACGGCGAGGTGCTGGAAGGCCGGTCGCATATCGACGAATCGATGTTGACCGGAGAGCCGATCCCGGTCGCGAAGTCGCCGGGCGATCGGGTCATCGGCGCCACCCTCAACACTTCCGGCAGCCTGGTGATCCGCGCCGAAAAGATCGGCAGCGACAGCATGCTCGCGCAGATCGTGCAGCTGGTGGCGCAGGCCCAGCGCTCGCGCGCGCCGATGCAGCGGATGGCCGACAAGGTGTCGTTCTGGTTCGTGCTGGCGGTGCTGGCGGCCGCGGCACTGACCTTCTTCGGCTGGGGCCTGTTCGGCCCCGGATCCTCGTGGACCTATGCGGTATTGAACGCGGTCTCGGTGCTGATCATCGCCTGCCCCTGCGCGCTGGGCCTGGCCACGCCGATGTCGATCATGGTCGCCAGCGGGCGCGCGGCGCAGGTCGGGGTGCTGTTCCGCGACGCCGAGGCGATCGAGACCCTGCGCAAGGTCGATACGTTGATCGTCGACAAGACCGGGACCCTGACCGAAGGACGCCCCGCCTTCCGCGAGGTGTCGGCTCTGTCGCCGTATTCCGCCGAGGAAGTGCTGCGCCTGGCCGCCAGTCTCGATGCCGGCAGCGAGCATCCGTTGGCGCAGGCGATCGTGGCCGAAGCGCGTCGGCGCGGGCTGTCGCTTTCGCCCGCGCAGGATTTCGAGTCGGCCAGCGGTATCGGCGTGCGCGGGAAAGTCGACGGCCATGCGCTGGCGCTCGGCAATACGGTGTTGATGGTGGAAACCGGGGCCGATGTGCGACCGCTGCATGAAACAGGAGAACGCCTGCGCGCGGAAGGCGCCAGCGTGATGTTCCTGGCGGTGGACGGCATCGCCGCCGGTCTGCTCGCGGTCGCCGACCCGATCAAGGCGACCACGCCCGCGGCGATCGCCAACCTGCACCGGGCGGGCCTGCGCATCGTCATGGCCAGCGGCGACGGTATCGCCACCGCGCAATCGGTGGCCAGGCAACTGGGTATCGACGAAGTGCATGGCGAAGTGCGCCCGGCCGACAAGCTGGAACTGGTCGCCAGGCTGAAGGCCGAGGGCCGTCGCGTGGCCATGGCCGGCGATGGCATCAACGACGCGCCGGCGCTGGCCGCGGCGGATGTCGGCATCGCCATGGGCACCGGCACCGACGTGGCCATGTCCAGCGCGCAGGTCACCCTGGTCAAGGGCGACCTGCGCGGCATCGTGCGGGCCAAGGCCATCTCCGAGACCACGGTGCGCAACATGCGCCAGAACCTGGGCTTCGCCTTCCTCTACAACGCCCTGGGCGTGCCGATCGCCGCCGGCCTGCTCTATCCCGTCAACGGACTGCTGTTGTCGCCGATGCTGGCCGCGCTGGCGATGAGTCTGAGTTCGGTATCGGTGGTCGCCAATGCGCTGCGCCTGCGCGGGTTGCGGCTGGAATGAAGCCGGCCCGGCTGCCGCGCGGGTTCTACCGGCGCGATTCGCGCGTGGTGGCGCCCGAACTGCTCAACAAGGTGCTGGCGACCGCCGACGGCCGCAGCGGACGCATCGTCGAAGTGGAGGCTTATTGCGGCGCGCTGGATCCGGCCGCCCACACCTTCCGCGGCAAGACCGCGCGCAACGCCACCATGTTCGGCCCGCCCGGCCATCTGTACGTGTATTTCATCTATGGCATGCACTGGAACTGCAACGCCGTCTGTGGCGGCGAGGTCGTCGGCAACGGCGTGCTGATCCGCGCCCTGGAGCCGCTTGCCGGCCTCGACCGGATGCGCACTGCGCGCGGCGGCATCGACAACGACCGCCTGCTCTGCAGCGGCCCCGCACGACTCAGCCAGGCGCTGGGAATCGATCGCAGGCTGGACGGTGCCGACCTGGTGACCGGTGCGGCAGGCATCAGCATCCTCGACGACGGAACCGCGCCACCCGGACACGCCCTCGCCTCGCGCCGCATCGGTATCAGCAAGAGCACCGAACCGCTGTGGCGATGGTGTGTACCCGATAACCGTTATGTCTCCCGGTCGGCAGTGCGCTCGTGAACCGTGCCGGATCGGCAGATACATGCCCATGGCATGTCCGCGAAACGGCTATCGAAGGGAACCTCTGAAAACCCTGCTTTTGATCGTCATTCCCGCTTTCGCGGGAATGACGACTTTTTTTGAGTTTTATTGTTGTTCCTGCAAAAACGACTTGGGCCCGCCGAAGCGAGCCCAAGTCGATACATCAGTGGCGTCCCCACGGGGATTCGAACCCCGGTGTCCACCGTGAAAGGGTGGTGTCGTGAGTCCGCCCTAGTTCGGCTGAGTTCGCCCGAAACCGCCATTTTGTCGGTATATATTGACTTTTATTTCCGGAATGGTACGGTGACGTTCGCCGGGATTCGCCCCGGTTTATTCCGGATGACTCCGGAAAAAGGACATGGCTCCACCGTGGCACGGAATCCGCGAGATCATCGGCTGGAAACCAGAGAGGCACGGCTCAAGCTGAAACCACGCAAGGAACCGTATTGGCGCCAGATTGTCCCTGGGACGTTTTTAGGCGTTTATCGCGGCTCTCGTGAGTCCGCTTGGATTGTCCGACAGCGCGCAGGCGCAGGGTATCGCCATCAACGCATCGGTACGCCAGACGATCACGCAACAGCTGATGGTGCTGTGGTGCTCTCCTACACCCAGGCCGTCACGATGGCCACCAGCACCCAATCCGAAGCCCGTGAGGCACGGCCACGCCACTACACCGATGGCCTGACTCTCAATGCCATCATGGTTATCTACTTCGAGGATCACCTTGCTGGGAAAGGGTCCGAATACGACTCCAAGCGCTTCTGGGCCCGCCACGGCGAAACGACGATCGGAACCAAGCTGGTTACCTCCCTGGACGCGGACGCGCTTAGGAAGTGGCACAAGGCGATGGCTGCCAAGGCTCCTACCCGGCGCGGCAAGAAAATGGAGTTCGACCCTACAAATCCGGAACAGCGGCGCGCGCGGCGCGCGACGGCGAACCGGGTCCTGACCATCGTCAAGGCCGCGCTCAACTACGCCTGGCGCAACGACAAGCTGCCGACCGACCTGCCAACCTTCTGGCAAAAGGTGGAACCCTTCGAGCTGGGCGAGGATCCGCCGCCGCGCATGCTCGAGCGTGACGAGATAACCCGCTTACTCAATACGGCGGCCGTGGACCTTCGCGACCTGCTTACCGCGGCCCTGATGACAGGCGGGCGCCGGGGCGAGCTTCTGGCGCTACCAGTGCGCGATTACAGCCCCGGTCGCGGCACGGTGCGCCTTTACCAGTCCAAGACCGGCAAGACGCTGCTGCAGCCGCTTACATCCGAAGGTGTGGCCTTCTTCGATCGCGTCACTGCCGGCAAGGCGCCTGCGGACCTCATGTTCACGCGCGCCGACGGCCTGCCCTGGGGCCGCAGTGACCTGGTGCGCCCCATGCGCGCCGCTATCGACGCTGCAAAGCTAGAGGACGTGTCCTTCAAGACAACGCGGGCCACGTACGGAAAGCTGCTCCTGCTGGCCACCAAGGATATCGAAATGGTTGCCAAGGCCCTGGGCCACAGCGACAGCCGAATCACGCGCAAGCACTACGCACAATATTTGCCGAACGAGATCGCCGCGGCCGTGGCCAAGATGCCAAGCCTGGGTGTGAATGTCGGCAGCAAAGTTTCCCCCATCGGGAAAAAGCGGCGGACAGGGTGATTGAGGCACCCCGCCCGCCTTCCACAACTGTTCATTAGGAGAACAATCATGGCAATTGAAAGCGTAGCAGTTTCCGATCCAGGCTTAGGAGAGGATTTCCAATACAGCGAACCTGACGTGTTCGAGCGTATCGGGACTCGGCTGGATGGGATTCATGCGATGGGCGAGCTAGCTATAGCCGCAGATGAGCAAGGACCTAGCCAAGAGATTCGCATGCGGATCTGGGATGCAATCAAGATTCTTGCTGAAGACACGCAACGTGATCTAGCTGTACTTCATAAAGCTTCGTTCGGCCAAGCTGACTAGAATTCATCCTGCCACGGCTAGGCCGGCCAGCCGAAAGCGCGCCTACCTCAGCGCGCTGCCGTGGTTCTGATGAGGGCGCGAGGCGCGCATGTCCACGAGTGAAGACGATCTGGATGATATCGATAGTGAGCAACTCAACTCGCAGATGCCGAAGCCCGACCTAGAGACGGCGCAGATGGCGCCCTACCGTATGGCCTCCCTCCCTCGCTCGGTGACGAACTGGCCTGAATTGGTCCGGGAAATATAGTCGTGATGTTGAATAAGGAGCCTAGGAAAGACGGTAGAGGTGGGCGCCGTAAGCGGAGATTTCAGAAGCCGCAAAGTCTCGGCGAGATCGACCGAAAGGTGCTCGCCACACTTCTGGAGAAGCTGGGGCCGAGAGAAACCAGCAGCCAGCGTGAGAGTGCGCTGAAGATTGTGGTCAAGGGCATCGAGATCTATCGAGAGTGCGCGCCTCGCGGTAGCGCGCTGACTGGCACTGTTCAGAAAAACCGGCGCGCGTTGGAGAAGCTCAAGAAGGGCAAGACGGAGACGGGGCAGTTGCCGTTCAATAGCTTCGCCCGCGTCGGCAAAACGCTCTATGGGGCCGCCAGCAACGGGCTATACCGGATTGAAGATGTTCCTGGCAGAAGTGCCGAAAGCTATGGGGATCTGGAATCGGCCATCGCTGGCCCGCTGCGTACCCTCGCCGTCATTCAGCAGCTTGCCGCTGGATTCAGGAACGTCGACCCCAACATCCCATTCAATGGGATCGTCAACGTAGGAACGAACGGGGAGCAAATCACCACCGGCGACGTCCTGTTGAACGACCTGGCAAAACCGCAGGATAGGGAGGCAGAACTGGCGGGCTATTGCTACCTTGCACTGGCGAGAGGCTTGGAGAAGCGTGTCGTTTTGACGCAACCGAAGCACCACCCCAAGAGATCCGGATTCAATTACTGGCAGTTGCTGAGGTTGGCGTTGATTCAGGCCGGTGTGCCGCTTCCGAACGAGGAACTGCACAGCAATCCCGTTAGGCTGGAACGCCTCATGAAAGCAGGAGAGGAATCTGCTGCAAGAATGTTGGCGCCAGCAATCACGCACGCCGACGGCAGGACATTCAGCGACTTCGAAATGACTTTCTCTGAAACGTAGCCGGGAGAGGTTTCCCGAGGCCTTACCTACCGATGCACTTGTTTTTGGTGTGGGTTATTTTCCTCGTCACCGGTTCGCCAACATCCACAGGAAGCCCGTGCTGTACGGGTGTAACTGAGGGTGCAAGATGAACACTACTCCTACGGATGCGCTGGCGACGCCCAACCGCCTTATCCGCCTGCCGGAAGTGATTGCGCGTTGCGGTGTTGGTCGCACGACGATCTACGAAATGATCAATCGGGTCGAGTTCCCTGCACCCGTGAAGATCGGGCCACGCTCCAGCGCTTGGCCGCAAAACGAAGTCGATCGGTGGATCGAGGATCGTATTGCGGAGCGTAAAGACAAAGCGAAGGCGGCCTAAATGGATGCCGTCAAAGAAAAAAGCCCGGCGGTTAGGCCGGGCTGCACATCTAAGCTGGCGAGCTGTGTGTGCATCGATTCTAACCTCGACTCCACCGCGCATCAACATACCGCCATTCTGGCGGTTCGTTTGGGCAACCATGTACTTGCCGGGGGCGCGAAATGACCACCGACGAGATCGTCGCCACCTACGCGGTGTTGTACGGACCGTCGGTCGCGACTCTGGCAAACACCATGCCTGACATGGGTGAAGCGATCAGCACGCAATGCCAGGCGCTCCGTCGAGATCCCACGGTGGATGCGTGCGAGGTTCTGGCAGCCAACCTGGACGGCGCCAGGCGTGCAGTTCTGAGGTTGAGGGAGGCACTCATGAGGGAGGGGTCAGGTGATGGCCAATGAGCCCTACGAGCGTCCCTTCATCCTGCAATGGAGGTCGGCCGTGCTGAACTCGCCCCTTGGAGCCGCGACGAAGCTGGTTTTGCTGGTGCTGGCAGAGTATGCCGACGTGAACGGAGCCGATTGTTACCCCTCCCTTCCATCGATCGCACGACTGATGTCGGCGAACGAGAGAACTGTGCGACGCAACCTAGATCCAGCTATTGAGGCGGGATATATCCAAAGGTCCTGCATAGGCAAGTCCAGTAACGGTTTTTCCCAAAACTGGAAACATTACAAATACGAATTGCTGATCCCGACAGGAGCGGACACCTTGTCAGCACGTGCATCACTAGGCGCTGGCAAAAAGTCCACAGCTGCAGGAGTTACGAATGGCCACCGCGCCCAGAACGTGTGGACATTCCCGCAAAAAAGTATGGACAAAAAGTCCACTGAACTAGCTTCTAAATATGAAAAAGCATCAATGGACAAATTGTCCACCATGGACAATATGTCCGCACGTGTACCTGTCACTCTTTCTGAAGCTGTCAGAAAACTGGAAGATGAAAAGTACATGGTCCTCAGCGACCTCAAGTTTCCTGACCTCATCACACCCGAGGCAGCCAGCGCCAAGCTGGCAGAGCTTGATCGTGAGATTGCGGCAGTAGTAGCCAAAGCGGTGTCGGCATGAGGGCGCTCATTCCCTTGCAGCAGCGCTCGTTGGCCGGCGAAGCCGTTCAGACGGTCAATGCCCGAGACCTCCACGTCTTCCTCCGGATAGGCCGCGACTTCAGCACCTGGCTGAGGGCTCGGATCGAGCAGTACGGGTTCGTTGAGAACGGCGACTTCGTTTGCTCTTCGATTCAGAGGAGCAAACAGGGCCGCGGTGGTCACAACCGGCTGGACTACCACCTGACGATCGACATGGCCAAGGAGCTGGCCATGGTCGAACGGTCGGACCGCGGCAAAGAAGCCAGGCAGTACTTCCTCGAGTGCGAGAGGCGTGCCCAGGCACTCCCGTCGCCGCTCGAGCCAACCATTGGGGAGGTCCTTCGTAACCCTGAACATCTGCGCGACCTGTTGCTGGGCCAGACGGAAAGGGTCCTGCAACTGGAGGCAACGGTCGCCGAGCACAGGCCCCAGGTCGCGGCAATGGAACGTATGGCCAGCGCCGACGGAGATACCAACCTGAGCAAGACGGCCAAGGTCCTAGGGATGCAGCCGATGACCTTTATCCGGTGGCTTGCCGACAAGGGATGGATCTACCGGAGGGGTGACTCTGGGGCATGGACCGCCTACCAACCCCGCCTCGATCAGGGGGTGCTGGTGCATCGGGTCAGGGTCATCGAGAGGACCGACGGTACCCCCCGGATGCTTGACCAGGTGATGGTCACGCCGAAAGGGATCTCCAAGCTCGCCGCGGCCTTGGAGCAAGAGCGCGGCACCCAATCAGATCCATGTTCAATCACCGGCCCCACCAACCCGAGGAACTAGCAATGGCACTCTCCCAGCTCGACCAGATCAACAAGACTCAGGAGGGTGTCCGCAAGCTGCGTGAATCCATCCCGGGCCCGGCCTACGATCCGCCGGAAGCTTTCGCGCCAAAGCCGGCGGCGCCAGCCGCGCGCCCGGCTGTGTCGGCGCAGCCGGGCGCGCAGGTGCAGTCAGTCAGGCCGAAGCGGACGTTTCCTACCCAGGTTGGCCAGTACGCCCAGGGTCGCGTCAATGCGACGTTGCATGGTGCCGAACAGCTAGGCGACATGGCTACCTTCAACTTGAGGCGCGGTCTGGGCGGAGTCCGCGATGCTTACAAGGCCTTCACCGGCGGCGCCAATCCGAATGAAGGACAGATGGTCGGATCAAACTTCGACTTTGGCCGCGTCGGTGGGCCTTCCGCGCCGACACCCGCTGCACCCGCTGCTGTTGGGACGCCGGCGGCGCCAGCAGCGAGGCCAGCAGCGATCGTCAGCGACGGCAGCGCCGGCACGCCGGCGAACCCGTACGTGAAGCCAGCAGCGGCAGCGGCACCTGCAGCGCCGGTGGCCAACGCGGTCCAGGACAGCGGCATGCCGGCGGGCATCACCAAGACCTTCGACTCCGCCGGCAACCCGATCTACAGCGGCACCGGTGCAAGCGTCGCCGCTGCAGGCGGACCACCGCAGGGCAGCACGGTTGTCGGCCGGCCCACCAACTACGCGATGCCGCAACGCAGCCTGCCGCCGGACGTCGTGGCACCGAGCAACATGGCTGGCCAGTACCAGGTCCGGGGCCGGCAAGGCGGCATCATCGAGAATCCCGCCAACGGATCCGTCGCCGACCAGATCACCAGGGCCATCGGTAGCCCCAGCCTCAAGGGAAGCCCGTCGGCGCGCGCCGCGGTGGCCCAGGCCATCCTGCAGCAGGCCGGCTTCGCCAACGACGAGCGCCAGAGCGCGCTGCGCACCGGTGACCAGGCCGACCTGCAGAGCATCAACAACAACGCCAACGCGAACGAGAACTTCGCCCGGCGCCGGTTCGACGCAAGCAAGTTCAACGTCGGGGTGGACCTGCAGGCCCAGGAGCTGGAGGCAAGTCAGAGGGTACCCTTCGAGCAGCAGCCCATCCTTCGTGGCCTGGATGGTGGTACCAGTGTGCTGCACCGGGACGGTACCCTTTCGGCACTGACCAACAAGGACGGTACCCCCTTCAGGGTCCTGGACCCTTCCCAGCGCACCACCGTATCGCCCGACGCCGAGTTCAAAGCGCTGACCGACGAGCTAACTGCCATGAGCCAGTTTCCGGGAGACGGTACCGAGCAGCGCCGGGGGCAGATCCAGGCGCGCATGGCACAGCTCACCGGTCAGGGTGGCCAGGCAAAACAGGTCAGGCGCACAGGTACCCTCGATGGCAGGAGGGTGGTCGAGTACCAGGACGGCACCAAGGCGTTCCTGGACTGAAGTCGGCGTACTGAGGCAGCAGGATGACCGTTTAATTCCGGCCATCCGAGACTCGGTTGCTGCCACCTTATAGGCCTACGGAGTGTGACTTTCGGCAGCAGTACGCGCACGCGCGCGAGGAAGGGCCTGTTTGAGGCGCCATTTTTGGCCCCATGCGCCCAAAAAAAAACAGGCAGCGGACCACGGTCTAGATCGGCCAGGCTTGCTGGGTGATTTGTTAATAATTGTTGAGAAATTGAAGCAGACCGATGGACTTACCAGATGACATAAACGACGTTCGCGATGATCCGTTTCCTGACCGTGATCCGCCTGAAAGGGCGCCGTTGTTTATGCCGGCCTGGGAGCTAAGTGGAACGTTATCGGCCTTCCTCCTGGCCCGAACGCTTCGCCATTATGGAGTCGACGCTGTGGTCCAGATCCGCCTGAGCCCGCCCGGGCAGGAGAAAAAATGACGATCGAGAAACAAATCTCCTTAAATGACGCTCAGCGGCGGTTCTGCGACGAATATTTGGTCGACTTCAACGCTGGTGCCGCCTACCAGCGCTCCGGTTACAAGTCACGGGGCAGGTCTGCCGATACCTGTGCAAGTCGGCTGCTAACAAAACCTGAGGTTGCCGCTTATCTTTCCGAGCGCAAGAAGGTGCTCGCCACGGAGACAGGCCTCTCCCTCGCCCGGATTACCCAGGAACTCAAGGCGATCGCACTGATGGACCCACGAAAGCTCTACGACGAGGACGGCGCCGTCCTTGCTCCGAAGGATTGGCCCGATGAGGTTGCCGCGGCGGTGGCGGGCATAGACGTGACCGAAATATCGGAGCAGCGTGACGGGAAGAAGGTTCGAATCGGCCAGACCAGGAAGCTAAACCTCTGGAACAAGCTCGACGCGATCGAGAAGGCTCTGAAGCTGCTCAATGCCTACCCTGAGAAGAAACAGGATGGGCCGAAGGAAACGATCCTTGGTGTCGTCGTCATTCCGGCGAAGCGCGACTATCAGGGTCCGCAGCATCAAGGCGCAATTGAAGGCGAGGTCAGGCGCGTGGTGCGCACTGAGCCACTGCCATCTCCGACGAATCGCTTCATCGTTCCCAGGGTTGAATAACAGAAGCCCCACCTCACCCGCTTCCCTGTTATCGAATCAGGTGCGTGGTGAAAGCGGAGCTAGGAATCAACCTTAGCCCAGTACCTACCCCTTGGCAATTGCCGGCTATGCGTCTTCAATGCAGCTGCGAATTCCAACCGCGCAGCATGAATTCTCTTGGCCCTACCTAGTGCAGCGATCGAGATTCCACGCCTCTGCTCGTTCGTAAGGGCTTTGATCCTAGGGCCATAGTCGATAGCTGGCATTTTTCGTTCCTCGCGGTTGCGGTCCTATTAGATAACTCGAACAACCAGACGTCCGCTACCGATCCTACGTGACTATCGGTCTGGTAATAGCGCCCCCACTCATCATAGCTACTGCCTGTTCTTTAGAATCTGCTGCATCGGCTTAAAACCAACGCAAAGTGACTAAGAATCAGGATAGAGACTGCGTTAGCACTGAGCATCCATACATCTCCATCTTGAGGGCGCACTCTGCAGTGCATCTCATGCCTGATCGAATTGGATAGATCCCGCTGTCACGGATAGGCAGCCATCGAGAAAATAGATGAACGTAGTGCCATCTTTCTCGCATGGGTTCCAATGATTTATATTGCCGGCCTGTGAATTATCGGCAATAGAATCGAAATCCAATATTCCTGAGAGCGAGGATACAGAGGTAAATATTATTACCCCAGACGATCGTGCTTTGGCCTCGCCTGAACTGTAATACTTAACTCTGATTTCTACTAATCGATCGAGCAAAGATATGGTCATTTTCTCGACAATTGCATCGTGCAAATCAATTTTATTGGTGTCTGAGATATTCAAGAGCCCGCTCCCGTTAGCACCGCGAAAATTATCAGCAGTGTTCCACCTATCATCATTGCAGCGTTTGTAGCAGTTGACATGTCGGGCATGGACATATTGTTATTTGTATTCTCAAATTGAACCGCATCGCCCACAAAGCCGTTCTTTATAGCGCATTCCTTTACCGATCTCGGCGCATCCGCCCAGCTCTCGCCGTGTGACTGCTCACCAAATTCTCCGCAAGCTCCACTTTGACCCTTGCACTCCCAATGAAGATGTCTTCTAGTCACTCCTTTTACTATCGACTTATCAATTCTGATTCTGCATCCGTTTCCACATTCGATCCAGCGCCCTGACACGTGGTCAATTAACCCAAGTGGATCAGTAGTCTCTAGTGGCGCGCTTCCAACATAGCCATAGGTACTAATACCTCCCAGCAATCCCACTGGATCACTTTGAGAATATCTGCCAGTACTCGGGTCGTAGTCCCTCATGTAGTTATAGTTCAGCCCGCTCGCCGCGTCGTATCGTTGGCCCGAAAACCGCATATCGAACACGAGCGGATTCGCGTCCCCATCTGGGTCCTGATCCTGCACGCCGTTACCAAACGCTTCGCTTTTCAGGTCCCATTTCCACACCGGCAAATTGCGTGCCACTTCGATAACCACGCGCGGGGTACCCAGATGGTCGGGTTCGATGTAGTGCAACTGGTTGCCGTTGGCGATCAGGCCCACCGGCAGATCATCCAGCCAGATCGCCTGCTGTAGTGCGGCGCCGGTGTTGTCATAGTCGCCAAGCCAGTGACCGGCTTCGTCGTAGACCGTGTAGGTGTTTGAAGCTCCGAGATACTTGCGGACCTGTTCGCCCTTGCCGTTGTAGGCGTAGTTCCTCTGCACGATCGCGTTCTGCATCACCTGACTCATGCGGCTGGTGTCGTCGTACACGAACTCCTTAGCGATGCCGCCGATGGCAGTGGTGTTGCCGGCATTGTCGTAGGTTCGGGCGACGGCGCCCACGTGACTCAGTCGATGACTGGTGGACGGATAGGCATAAGCCTGGGTGCCGGCTGCGTTGGTGAAGCTCTGGCGGTTGCCGGTGGCGTCGTAGGCGTAGCTCTCGATGGCCACGTCGGTCGGACCGTCCTTGAACGCGGTGAGACGGCTCAAGGCGTCGTAGTCGAACTTCACCAGCGGGGTGGTACTTGCGGCCGGCGTCAGCTGGGTCAGGTTGCCGACCGGATCGTATTGGAAGCCTACGGATAGTCCACCGGCGCTGGCGTCATGGACAGCAGTGGGCTGGTAGTTCTGGTTGAGCGGACGCAGCAGCTGTCGGCCATTGCCATAGGTCCAACCGGCGACCGGACCGAAGGGGTGATAGCTGGCCTGGTCCAACAACACTTCTGTTGTTGCGCCGGCCCGTTGCACATTGACCTGGGTGGTGCGGCCCTGCGCGTCGCGGACATAACTGGCGATGGCCCCATCGGGGTAGGTCACACTGCTCAGCTGCCCGGCCAGCGTATAGGCATAGCGCACGGTGAAGGCGACGCCGTTGGTCGTCTGCACCTTGCGCACCAGATTGCCGAAGCGGTCGTAGCAGTATTGCGTGGTGCCGCTGGCATCGGCCAGCCGGGTCAGGCGGCCGGTAGAGAAGGTTTCCCCGGCGACGCACGTGGCTTGAGTGGCATCGTACGTATAAGCCACGTCGAGGCTGGGAGTGGCGTAGGCGATGCCGGTCAGCCGGTTCAAGGCGTCGTAGCTGTAGGTCGACGTCTGGCCACGCGCATCGGTCTGAGTCAGGCGATTGCCGGCGCTGTCGTAGGTATAGGTGGTCGTGCCGGTGTCGGGGCTGGACAGTTGGGTCAGGTCGCCCAGGCCGTTGTAGGTGTAATCGGTGTTCAATCCCTTGGGATCGGTGACCTGGGTCAGGTTGTCCAATGCGTCATAGGTGAACTTGGTCTCGGCATTGATGCCGCCGACATCCTGCAAGGTGCGACTGAGGCGGTTGAGCGGGTCGTAGTCGTTGTCGGTGACCCGGGCCAAGGCATCGGACACCGTGTTGGTATTGCCGTTGGCGTCGTAAGTGAAGTCAGTGGGATTAGCCTGCGCATCAGCCTGGGTCTGTAATTGGCCCAACTGGTTGAAGATTCGCGATAGGGTGCGTTTGAGGACGTTGGCAGGATCCTTGGTGTCTTCCTGGGTACGGTTGCCGGCATTGTCCAGCGTGTAGTGGATTGTGTTGCCGGCGTTGTCGGCGATATCGGTCAGACGATGGGCGGCATCGTAGGTGTAGGTGGTGAAGGCCCCGTCAGGCTGGATGACTTTCTTCACCAGACCCGTGGGCCAGTATTCGATGCGCGTGATGACGTCGTCGGTTTCCACGGCATCGTTGGCGCCACGGATCTTGCGAGCGGTCAGCCAGCCACGCGGGTGGTACTCCAGGTCGGTCATGACGCCGTTGGGGTCTTTGACAGACAGGGCGCGGCCAGCGCCATCGTAAGTCAGGGTTTCAGTGATCTGGCCCAAGGCATTGGTGACCTTCCACAGGTCACCTTTGCGATGGGGGCACGTGATCGGATTGGCGACACAGGTCGCATCGTCGCTAAGGTAATAGGCAAACGAGGTGGCGTCCGAGACGTCGGTGCGAGGACCATCTATCGAGAGCGCTAATCCGAGCAACGGGCACGTACCAGCAGTGACCGCCGCTTGTTCGCAGTAGCTCGTGACTGTAGTGCGGGTGGCGCCGGTGACTGGGTCGATTTGGGTGGCGGTCAGGGCTTGACCACGGGCGTTGTAGGTCCAGGTGGACTTGGCGACCAGTGCCCCTGCTGTGTCCAGAGTACGGCGTTCGGTGGGTACACGAAACGTTGTGTGCCAATCAGTTTGTATGGTGCGTTTTCGGCCAATCGCATCGTTGCTAGCGTCGACCTTCTGATCCACCAAGCCGCGAGCAGAGTAGTCGAAGTCGGTAGTAACCCCCGCGAAGTCGGTGACCCCATCGGGATAACCATTGACATCATAGGTGCGGAATTTTGCCGACGTGCTGCCACACGTTCCGCACAGTTTTTCCGCTGACTCGACCTTGGCGCGCCCGAACTGTAGTTGATATCCATACTCGGTGGTTTCGCCTAGAGCGCTGTTGACCCAGACGCGATCCACACCATAGGCAATCGTCACCTTGTCGCTAGATGCTCCGTGCCAGCTGGATGTTCCCCTTCCTTGCAGGTCATATGTCCAGGTCGCATAACGCTGGGTCGATTCATCCACGACACCGGTTAGAAGCAACGGGTTATTGGCATCCTCATAGAGATAGTGCTTCGACACGGACGAGGGTTGATAAGTGACCTGTTCGAGACGTTGTTGGGCGTCGTAGCTATAGGCGACCGATTGACCATCCGGGAAGGTGACGCCGCTCAGCAATGCCCCCGTGTAGCTAAGATCGATAGCGCGTCCCTTCCGGTCCTGTGCGCGAATTAACTTATTGCCAGAATCATAGGTGAGCTGAACGATATCTCCATCCGGATATTCGACGCGAGTAAGCGGACCGCTGAACGTGAAGAATTCCTTTCGATTGTCCGCAGTGGTCACCCGCCATCCGTTGCCATCAATGGCCAGCTCATCCGCGACGTCACTATCGAACTTATAGGCATATTGCGGCGAAACATAGCTATTTCCCGAGGGGCGGTTAAGGCGCTGACCGCCCCCAAAACCATTGCTGACTACTTCACTCTGAAAGCCATGACGCCATCTAGGTCCCATAGTCGTGCCGGCCGCACCTGGCGCGCTGCTATAAAATCTGGAAAAGCTCAAGTGCCCTGTCGGATCGGAGTAGTCGAGTGCCGTCTCGGTTTTTCCACCTGTGAACATATTGATCGGATTGCCGACCGCCACAGGTCCCGTAGTGACGTCACACTGATTGTTCTTCCCTGGGTCGAACTCTGGCTCATCGCATATGGCGCCCGTGGGTTGTGCAACTACTCCGCCGCCGGGTGATGCCGAGTATGAGTACTCACATGCCTGGGTGCACTGGGTTTGACCTGGAGGAACTAGACTTGTCGAGGTGATAGGTGGCCGCGCTTGGCAAGTGTCCGCAGCTCCGTAGTAGTTCCACTCGCGATCCGTTAATGGCACTCCAGTTGCGCCGCAAGTGTCCGTCGACAATATGACATCCCACATAACCTTCGGTTCGTTGTGGTACGGATACCCACCCATGTTTCCTCGCCAAGGTCCGCAGACTTTCCAGCGTGTGGAATGGCCGTATCCAATTGCATGCTTGTTCGCATCGTCTTTGTAGGCGGCTGCTCTTTTATAGGCTTCGCTAAGCGCTTGCCCTTCATCTGCGCAAGCGTTCCCATTGACGTAGCAATATGTACCCGGGAACTGAGTGGCATTGGCTTTGCCAGAAACGCCGCCCAGGGTCAACCCTATAGCGCTGATAAAGACTATTGCGAAGTTGCGCAATCTACGTGGGGCCAGGCTGGCCCATGCCGCCCGAATAGCCATTTTTCCGCCAGGGCCGAGCAAGGCACGTCTAAACATTCTGTTTTCCCCAATTAATGCCGTGAACGCCTGTCTAGCATGAGACGGGCGAGGCCGTTTCGTTTGCAAAGGCTACCACTGTCGTTTTGCGTGCAGAACCAATCTAAGACAACTCTGCTTTCAGACTAGAGCGAACTGTGACTGAGAGCTCGGTAGCCGCTCTGCAGTTTCAGGTGGGTTTGTATGCCCTAGCAGGCCTCTTGTGTGCGGAGTGAAGTGCGCATCAGATTCATGATGCTGAACTTTGGGGGCAAGTATCTGTGCAGCATGTGTGAAATATTTACGTTGCGCCAATGCTGGGAAATGTGCCAGATATGCAGTTAGGGGTTCCTAAGTCATAACGCAAATTCGTACGTACCGATTTTTTCAGATTCCTATAAAAATGGGTTGCAGTAGGGTCCACGGCGGCGCAGCATCAACTGCGTAGAGTTGAATGGGGAGTGGTCAATGCAAGCTCAAGTGGGCTTAAGCATCGTATTGGGGGAAGTGTTTCCAATCGAAGTTGTTGCCAGGACAGCTCATCGCTATACCGGCGATTTCTTCGTGAAAATCAAAGACGACACCAGTGGTATTCATGTCGACTTGATGCCCCGAACTGAAGATGTCCCAACCGACGGCGTAGAACGCCGATTCCACAATGATCTGCTGGACGACCTGTTGCGGGACAAGGTGAGAACTCAAACTGCGGAACTGCATACGGTGCTGGCTGAGGCGGCGCTAAGGCAAGCACGTCCAAGAGCCATTGGGTAATGATGAAGTTCGCGGACAAGGAATCGTTTCAGGGGGCTGGAGGCTACCATTTGTTGCCTCTGCGTTTTCGTAGATTGCCCTGGGATCAAGAGCGTGTGTTCGTTTCGTCCATGTCAGGCGACTGGTCGGTGATGCTTCGTTCGGATCTGGATCGGGCGGTGGGTGGCGATCTGCAGCCCAGCGAATCCCTGTTTGCGGACATGGAGGCTCGTAATCTCATCTCAACGGATCCGGATCGTTCTACGCTGGCGCCGCTGCTGAGTCAGTACAGAACCCGCAAGGCCTATCTGCAGAGCGGACCGGCGCTGCACATCTTCGTCGTATCCCTGCGCTGCCATCACACCTGCTCGTATTGCCAGGTTTCCAGACAACCTACCAGCAAGTCAGAGTTCGACATGTCCGGCCTCGCGGCCGGGCATGCCGTCGATCGGTTGTTCGAGTGGCCCTCCGAACAGTTGACGATCGAGTTCCAAGGCGGAGAGCCCTTGCTTCATTTTGATCGTGTGAAGTCTCTGGTCGGAATGATTGAAGCACGCAATAAGACGGAAGGGCGCAGCTTACGCTTTGTGCTGGCATCGACTCTCCATGACTTGTCGGAAGAGCAACTGGCGTTTCTGAAGGATCATCAGTTTCAACTGTCGACCTCGCTGGACGGACCGGAATGGCTTCATAACGCCAATCGGCCCAGGCTAGAGCGTGACAGTTACAAGCGAACCGTCGAGGGCATTGGCAGAGGTCGCAGGGCGCTTGGCGATGATGCTGTGTCAGCGCTGACGACCCTGACCAGTCGCAGCCTGCAAGTTCCAACCGATATCATCGATGAGTACAGGAAGCTGGGATTCCATTCCATTTCGTTGCGCCCATTGAGTCCCTACGGTTTTGCCAGGAAGACCGCGGTTCGCAACGGATATGGCATCAGCGATTTCCTGCGCTTCTATGAAGTCGCTCTCGGCCATATTCTTGCAGTGAATCGACAGGGCTATGCGATGGAAGAGACCTACGGAAGCCTGCTGCTATCGCAGCTCCTGACTCCATTCAGTCACGGCTATGTCGACCTGCGCTCACCGACGGGCGCCGGTTTGGGCACGGTGGTCTACGACTATGACGGTCAGGTGTACCCGTCTGATGAAGCCCGCATGCTCGCGGCGATGGGTGACGACACGTTCTCCATGGGGCGGGTAGATCAACCGGTTTCCACATGGCTCACCTCGCCCGCGATGAAGGCCGTCATTGAGGCGGGTGTGGCTGAGGCACTGCCAGGCTGTTCTGACTGTGCCTATGTCCCGCTGTGCGGAGCCGATCCCATCGACCACTACGCCCGCCAGGGAAATTGCATTGGCCACCGGCCTACAAGTGATTTCTGCCGAAAACAAATGGGATTGTTCGACCTGCTACTGGAGAAGCTCGAAACCCTGTCTTCCAGCGACCGGACCACCTTGGAAAGCTGGGTTTTCCGCTCGCACCAAACGGCCTCGGATATGAAGGAGGTGGCCTGATGCTTGCTTTGGAAGCCAAGGCCGAGCTGCAGGGCTGGACGGAGCCGGCATTGCTGAAAGTAAGTGGCCTCAAGGAATTTGCTGAAGGCGAATTCCCTATCCAGAACATGATGCTGGATTTGCGCTCCGACCCACTAGTCCGCTCCGAGAGCATTCTTGCGCTTCCGTGGGCAGGCTTCCTTACCGATGACAGGATTACATCGCCTCTTTCCCGGCCAAGCCTGAAGCTGCTGGGCGACCCTGCGATCGCTTGTGTCGGCGACGTCATTGAGATCAAGCCGGCCGTCTCCAAGATTGCGGTGAGGTACCGGCGCGGCGATAACGGCAATGTTTTGTTTGCCACGGAGCGCTGTAACAGCTTCTGCTTGATGTGTTCACAACCCCCACGTCAGATACAGGATGATTGGCGCGTGGGCCATCTGTGCGAATTGGCCAATCTGATCGACAAGGATGCTGCCTCCATTGCCATCAGCGGTGGCGAACCCACCTTGCTCGGTGAAGGACTCGCCCAGGTCGTTGCGGCATGCGCGAGCGCGCTTCCCGATACCCATGTCCACATCCTTTCCAATGGTCGCAACTTCGAGGATGCAGCCTATGCGGCCACGTTCAAGGATCTGCACCCCTCATTGACCTGGGGAGTGCCTTTGTATGGGGATCACTACCGGCTACATGACTATGTGGTGCAAAGCGGCGGGGCATTCGGTCAAACGATCAAAGGGCTCTATGCCCTGCACGCGGCCGGACAATGCATAGAGATCCGGGTTGTGCTGGTGAAGCCCACCGTGGAACGACTTTCGTCCCTGGCCAGGTACATCTACCAGAACCTACCGTTCGTAGAGCACGTGGCCTTGATGGGCATCGAGCCAATCGGATTCGCCAAGGCTCATCACCAGGCGCTCTGGATCGATCCGCTGGATATGGCCGACACGCTATCCGCTGCAGTCGGATTCCTGGATAAACGGAGGATATCCGTGTCGCTTTACAACTTACCGCTCTGCACCTTGCCTGTTTCGCTCAGGCCGTTCGCGAAGCGGAGCATATCGAACTGGAAGCAGGACTATCTGCCGGTGTGCGCCGAATGCGACATTAAGTCGGAATGCGGCGGCTTCTTTGGTTGGGTCACTCCCGAGTGGACGAGCCGCGGCATTGGACCGGTGAAACTGGAGGAACACGCATGCGCAAGACACTGACGGTTGCCGGGGCCACGCTTTCCAGTCTCCATGGCGCCATGCAAGATCAAAGCAGCACCGTTGCGGATGCGAACCTGCTGGCGATGTCCGAACGCGATTCGGGATATGCGGTGACTCTCAGTGCGCCGCTTAACGTCAACATGGAAAACATGTACGCGGGGCATCGGTCGCACAGTAGCCACAGCTCGCATAGGTCCCACAGTTCACACAGTTCGCACTACTCGGGAAGCGGCTCTTCCTACTCGCCACCGCCTGCTCCGCGTTCCACCTATGTCCCACCGCCGCCGCCACCTCCCGCACCGAAGCGCACTTACACACCGCCGAGTACGTATCAGCCCACTACGCCGGCGCCAAGCACATACCGTCCCGCCACACCCACGACTTCCAGTGATGCGAACAAGCCTTGGCGGAATTACGGGTCCCCACAGCTCTTGGAGTCCGAAACTTCGTCGCGACCTTCTGCTGATCAGCTGCGACTGATGATCATGCGGGTCCAGGCTGCTTTGTATTCCAAGGGATACGACCCAGGTGCGATAGACGGAGTATTGGGCGGCGCTACAAAGGCTGCCTTGCAGAGCTTCCAGGTCGACCACGGACTGGTTGCATCCGGTGCAATGACAACAGAGACGCTGAATGCGCTGGGTATCTCGCTAAGGCCCTAGACGCGCGCTCGCGCTGGGAGGAGATTTGTGATGGATCAGCATGTCGAACAGGCAAAGGCGCTGGCCTATCGCGCGCATGCAGGGCAGCTAGACAAGGCGGGGCGTCCTTACATCGAGCATGTGGCACGGGTAGCTGCTGCCGTTTCAGACGACCCTGAAGCTGAGGCCGCCGCATGGCTACATGACGTGCTGGATCACTGCCCGGCATACGAAGATGACTTCTGGGAGCTAGCGCCGCCCATTAATGCCAGGGCCGCTGTGGTCATGCTCACACGATACGACACTGCCTCCGACATCTACTACCGAGGTATCAAAATTGACCGGATCGCTTTGCGCGTCAAGCTTGCCGATATCGCCGACAACGCGAATGAGGAGCGGCTGGCGCTGCTGGACGTTGACACTGCGGCACGGCTGCGGTGGAAGTACGCGGAGGCAATCAAGGCGCTTACAGGCAACGGCACCGGCCGAGGTGGCGAATGATGAGGGCTGCTGACCACGACTGGCTAATTGAGCAGGAAGGGGCCGAGCATTGTCGGTGCAACCCAGGGCCTTCCGGAGGATGGGCCTTGCCCACCAACATCTCTGGTGCAAGACGAGCTGCTCCGGGCGTTGGCGGGATTGGAATGCGCTCGCGTGGAAACGTGCGTCGATGCCCAGCAGCCAAGCGCCATTCGCTAGACCCGATTGCTAGGGGTTCGAGTTGGAGTTTCCTGACCCGTTGCCTGGGTTCCTGCCCAACGGCAATGATGCTTTCATGTTCGTGCGGACAAGGAAGTGGAGGCACATACCTGTTGGAGACGTGCCCCGCACGCTACAGTGAAATCTGGCGTACATTCGAGCTAGGGATGGGCGTGACATCGATGGGGGTTTAGCATGAAGAATGTGCTTTGGTTTGTTGCCGGCATATCGGCGGGTTGCCTGCTGGCAGTCGTACTGGGTATGCCGTTGTTCCGGCCACTCGACGCGAACACAGCAGCCGTCGTTGCCGCATTATTTTCTACAGTTCTTGCAGTGGTCGGCGCGTATGCATTGTGGCTCCATCAAACGAAGAAAAAGCAACAAGATTTGGCAACTGTCGTTGTCCCCATTTTCGACCCACTCTATATTGCCCTCCGTCAGGTTCACCAACTAGGCAACATCGATCGAGCCGCGGAGTTGTTCGGGGAAATAGATCTTTCGCGGCTCGGCGAAGTTAGAGATAAATTTGAATTAATTGATTACAGAGTAAGAACATTCTCACCCGCGATAGATGCAGCGGTACTGGAAGCGGAGACCGTCCTGGCCCACTGGAGTAGCATTCAGGACCTTGTGCTCAGTGCGAACCCAGAACACCTACCTCACTTGCTCGCCCTGCATAGAGTGGCCAAGGCTGCTGTAGTGCTATTGCCGCCCGTGAAGGAGACGGTAAAGCCAATTTACGTGGAAGACGTGTGGAGAGAACCAAGCGAATCCGACATGAGGAAGCTTGCCTGGGGAATCGGGAGTATCGCCAAAGCGCTGAATGCGATGGATCATGGTTCCCGCGATGAGTCCGGATACGACGCGCTACAAGCAGGGCGTCTTGCGGTACTTTCGGTGCTGAAGTAGCGGTTCAAACGCGACCGGGCGTTCCTGTCGGCTACGGCGCGCATTGAACCATCGCTAGCGTCTCAATCTATGGGATGCGGCCGCGACAAGCTTCTGTCCCCCACCAGAAGGCCCGCGCAATTGCGAGTACAGATCGACCCGATGGGTTCGCTTGGGAGCCGCACACGGGCCGCAATATGGCGCTGAAGGCAACGGGAAGGCCGCGGTATTGCGTATCGCGCTAGACCTGGGCTACGGCTTTTCGATTGGATATCGATCCGGATCGCTTGAGCCGCCGCTCGGAATTAATGCAATCTAAGGAACATGCGACGGCTTACCTAGCGGCTTGGGGGAAAGTAGCAAAAGCAGCTGCGCGCCACCTAGGCACAAGTCACCGTAGGCTGCATCAGCCCTAATCGGGCCTCGAACCCGCAGTCGACTAACGTGACTTAGCTATCACTTTCACCGAGGGCTGACCTTGGGTGATACGCACTATCACCGTGCGCTCCTTCGGAAGCGCTGTACGGTCGTTGGGGGGGGCCTTCGTGGAACCGTGACGATCTCGCACCGCATAACGATCGCCTTGGCTTCCGGCAAGGGAGCGACCATGGGTATCGGGAAATGGGTAGTTACGCATCGGTGAGGTATCCAGTGTGGATATGGGACAAGGCAGGTTCATTCAACATAGCAAACGGAACGTTACGGCGAAGTAGGCCAATTCGAGTGCGACCCCCGACAACGGGTATTCCCTGAACGAACTTTTGCATGCCAGACTCGGTATTGACGAGTGCTGAGACCAACTCAATCGCAGTCTGGATAGGCATATTGCCCCAATCAATGGGAGCAATGGCACTAGACCATGGAGGAGCTGCTGGCACTGATTCGTCCAGGTCCAACTCTAGATCCTGAATGCCGGCGGCGACAATAGCCTTCGTAAATGAATCGAGCAGGCTGTCACGCTGCGCCTTCAGCGCCTCGACGATCCCCCGGCTCACTTGGTCCTGTAGGCCCGGATCGACCCCCATGATGAGCCTAGCCGCGAAATTGCTTTGTCCATCCCAAGCGGCACCGGTATAGGGTTCTTCCGATAGCTGATCGATGCAGATATTTTCTTCGACACTTACCCGAAAAACTTTGAAACGCGCATCGTCTCGGCAGTATCCAGCCACCATGAACCTCAAGGCCGCCTGGGACGGATGACTGAAGCCCTGGCGTACGTAGTCCGCCTCCCATAGACCTCGCATATGTGCAAGGAAATGGTTCGCTAAACTTACCACTTCACTGAAAACGACCTTGTCTCTATCCAATTGCAGGCGGTATCGATTTGCGTGCTCCGCAATCGTGATGCCATCCATGGTCGCGAGGCCGCTAGTGACAGCTGCTACAGAACAGTCGCAGTGTCCATTTACGTCTTCGAAGAGGATAAACATTTTGCGTACTCCACCCATCACGGTGGTAGCGGTGTATGCGAGTTGATCCTGTCGATAAGACACGAGCAGATTTCCCTCCGCGTCGCGCATCTGGTTGCCTGCAGCGTCGACGGCAAAGGAACTGCCCTCACGAAACGGAAAGAACGCGCGTTCAACCCGGCTCGATAACGAATCACAGCCAAGAACGACGGCGTCAAACGTTGCTACAGCAACATTGATCGTCAAAAGTATCTCCCCTTCCCCAGCGACAGCGTACTGCGGTTCCTGATCGGGGGCAATGTGCGAAGCTCAGCTCTCGCATGTGTGAATTATTTACAGTAAGACTCGCGGCAGGAGGGCTCTGCGTGGCCAAGGCGGGTGACTGCGATCGACGCAAAGCGTCCCCGCGACCGCGTATGAGAGTGCCCGGCCCAGCTTCACGGCTTACTCATGACCGCGCCCTGTTCCTTTCGCTGAGTGGCATCCATCGCTGGTGCAAAGGCGTGCTGCCGGGGGCATGAGTAGATTGCCGTTCCAATCGGCCGGCTGGTATCAGACGACACCGCCTTCTGGTGTAGGAATAGTCTGACCCCCCGGCGATGCTGAGTGGTGCGGCTGAACTGTAGGGACAGCTGCTCCCTGAAATGCTTGCTGAATTACATCTTCGATTTGATTCGACACCTGCAACAGTCTGAACTGGTGGTTGGATAGTTGAGGGAGCCGTCGCGTTCTCACTTTTGATATTTCGCGCGGGACGCCCTCTTGGTCCATCTCACGTCGAATATCCAAACTCAACTCGGTGCCTTCTTCCAGAAGCGCTGCGAAGTGCAGAACGGGAGTAAGCGCCTCTGGGAAATAGAGTAAAGCAAGGGTGTGTGCCTTCTTCCCAATGGTGTGGAAGAGCTTCAACTCGTGGAACAGGTGATTCTCGCCCTGCTCCCGGAACGTATTCATGGCATCACGCACTTCGTTGAGTAGTTCCTCCGCCTTCACTCGACGCAAGGTTTTCCACTCACGGGTTGCCCAATCTTGGTGCGCGAAATCCGTGCGGATCTGCTCGGTGAGCCGAGTGTTATCGCGCAATTGGCGCGTGAGTTCCTGGAAGTCTGACCTGATTGCCGCGACCTCCCCCCGTTTTCGGAAATAGGCACCCGCGTACGCGCCAATGGCTGCAGTGACGAGAGTCATCAAACCCCACAGTACGTAGAAGCGCCAGTCGTTGACCAAGGACTCTTCGGCCATCGCCCGAGCCAGCGCTTTCAGATCAATGGAATCCAATTTGCCCCCTAAACCGCATTTGTGCCTCGAAGCGTACTCCCGACATGGTCCTTGCACTCGATCGGACAGTCGTTGCTCGGGGGCAACTTCAGTGCAGGGAATTCCGGAAAGGCTGCGGAAGAAACGACTTAGGCCCGGTTGCCCGGGCCTAAGTCGTTGAATCAATTGGCGTCCCCACGGGGATTCGAACCCCGGTGTCCACCGTGAAAGGGTGGTGTCCTAGGCCTCTAGACGATGGGGACGTGGAACTTGTTCCCTATCCTGGATCGGCCTGATCCCAGGATATTGGTGGAGCCAGGCGGGATCGAACCGCCGACCTCCTGCATGCCATGCAGGCGCTCTCCCAGCTGAGCTATGGCCCCACGGGCTGGAAGGGGCGGAATTCTAGCTAGCGTCCACGGATCGCGCAAGTGTTGCGTTGCGAAAAAATAAATTTGCTTCAGTTTCAGCGTCGCTCCGCAGAGTCATCGCCGACATGCAAGGGCTAGTCGGCTGCTTCCAGCGCAACGACCAGGTCGTCATGGCGGCGCAAGGTCGCCACGCCATGGCCGCTTTCGGCCAGGTACTCCAGCCACTTGCCCAGGAAGGTGTTCATGCGCATGCGGTGGCTGATCAGTTCCGCCGGCGGCGGGTACATCCCGATCACGTCCTGCCAGCGCCGGCCCACGTAGCAATGCGTGGCCTCGGCCTGGCGCGCATCGCGGTACAGGCGCACGAAAGCCGAAGGATCGAGTTCGCCGGTCTCGGGATCGCGCAAGGCGTAGGTCAGGCGCAACTCCACCGTGTAGCGGTGGGTCTCGATCACGTCCAGGTACACGTCCAGCCCGTCGCCGATGCTGGACACATAGCGCCCCGGAACCAGATCGGCCGGTGCGAACAACCGGGACAGGCGCGCGTGGTTCTCCGCGTACAGCGCCATCAGCCAACCGAAACGGTTGAGTTTGGGGATGCTGGCGGGACGGGCGAGTGCTTGCGTCATGACCCGATCCTACACGCTGGATCGCGATCGCGGCAGCATTGACGGAATGCGATGGACGGCCTAACTTGGGCGCTTCTCCGGACACCTCCTCCGCAGCCCTTTCCGCACGCCTCCGGCCTGCGCGACCAATCTGCGCGATCCGCGCCACCTTCCCCTAGAACATTTCCCGCTGCAGGCCCAGGGTCGACATCACCTTGCTCGAGATTTCCTCGATGGAGGTGTGGGTGGTGCTGAGCGTGGGAATGCGCTCGGCCTGGAACATGCGCTCCGCCGCCGCCACCTCGCTGATGCAGGTTTCGAGCTTGGCGTAGGTGGAATTGGGCCGGCGTTCCTGGCGGATCTGCTGCAGGCGCTCCGGGTCGATGGTCAGGCCGAAGATCTTGCGCCGGTAGGCGCGCAGGCGCGCCGGCAGGCGATCGCTTTCCAGGTCCTGGTCGGTGAGCGGATAGTTGGCCGCGCGGATCCCGTAATGCAGCGCCAGATACACACAGGTCGGGGTCTTGCCGGCCCGCGACACCGCCACCAGGATCAGGTCGGCCTCGTCGTAGTTGATGGCGATGCCGTCATCGTGGGTCAGGGCGTAGTTCATCGCGTTGATGCGGCGGTGGTAGGTCTCGAAATTGACCAGGCCGTGGGCCTGCCCTATCCGGGATTGCCGCAACGCGCCCAGTTCCTGTTCCATGGGCTGGATGAACGGCGCGAACACGTCCAGGGTCAGCGCCCCGCTTTCTGCGAGAACCTCGCTGATGGCCGGATCGACGTTGGAATGGACGACGATCGGCCGCGACTCATGGCGCAATCCAGCCTCGCGGATGCGGTCTGCGGCCGCACGGGCCTTGGCGAGGTCGTCCACGAAGGAAATCCGGTCGGTGACGAAACTGAACCCGGTGAACTGGGTCAGCAGGCTATGGCCAATGGTTTCCACGGTAATACCGGTACCGTCGGAGACATAGAACACCGGGCGCACGTTCGACATCGATCCTTCTCCCTCGTCAACACGAAAAACACCGTCAGATCAAGCTTGTCTGCGCTTGTCCCGCACTGCATCATAGCGATTCTTCCCCTGGACGCGGCCCTCGCCGTAGCCTTCGGCGAGGCGCACGGCCGCTTTGGAGCAATGCGCTTGAACCAGAACATCCTGTGGTTGCACGACCTGCGCCTGGCCGACCTGGCCCGGGTAGGCGGCAAGAATTCCTCGTTGGGCGAAATGATCGGCCAGTTGGCCAACCTGGGGGTTTCCGTTCCCGGTGGCTATGCGACCACGTCCGAGGCCTTCAAGGACTTCATCGCCCACAACAACCTGTCCAAGCGCATCTTCGACAAGCTGGCCACGCTGGACGTGGAAGATGTCGATGCATTGACCCTCGCCGGCAAGGAAATCCGCGGCTGGGTCATCGACGCGCCGCTGCAGCCGCAGCTGGATGCGGACATCCGCAGCGCTTATCGCAAGCTCGCCGACGAAAACGGCGGCGGCGACATCGCCGTGGCCGTGCGTTCCTCCGCGACCGCCGAGGACTTGCCCGACGCCAGCTTCGCCGGCCAGCAGGAAACCTTCCTCAACGTGACCGGCGCCGACGACGTGGTGTTGAAGGTCAAGGAAGTCTTCGCCAGCCTCTACAACGACCGCGCCATCGCCTACCGCGTGCACCATGGCTTCAAGCACGAGGACGTGTTCCTGTCGGCCGGCGTGCAGCTGATGGTGCGTTCGGACGTCGGCGCTTCCGGCGTGCTGTTCACCCTGGACACCGAATCCGGCTTCCGCGACGTGGTCTTCGTCACCTCCAGCCTGGGCCTGGGCGAGATGGTCGTGCAGGGCGCGGTCAACCCGGACGAGTTCTACGTGTACAAGCCGACCCTGCTGCAGGGCAAGCCGGCGATCCTGCGCCGCTCGCTGGGCAGCAAGCTGCTGCGCATGGTCTATTCGGACCAGCCCGGCGAGCGGGTGAAGATCGAGGACACGCCGGTCGAACTGCGCAACAAGTTCTCCATTTCCGATGAAGACGTGCAGGCGTTGTCGACGCAGGCACTGACCATCGAGAAGCACTACGGCCGCCCGATGGACATCGAGTGGGCCAAGGACGGCGTCAGCGGCAAGCTCTTCATCGTGCAGGCCCGCCCGGAAACGGTGAAGTCGCGCGCCAAGGCCACCCAGATCGAGCGTTACCACCTGCTCGAGCGCGGCGAAGTGATTTCCGAAGGCCGCGCCATCGGCCAGAAGATCGGCAGCGGCGTGGCCCGCGTGGTGCGCAGCCTGGCCGACATGAACCGCGTGCAGCCCGGCGACGTGCTGGTCGCGGACATGACCGATCCCGACTGGGAGCCGGTGATGAAGCGCGCCTCGGCCATCGTCACCAATCGCGGCGGACGCACCTGCCACGCGGCGATCATCGCCCGCGAGCTGGGCGTGCCTGCGGTCGTCGGTACCGGCAACGCGCTGGACCACATCGAGGATGGCAAGGAAATCACCGTCAGTTGCGCCGAAGGCGACACCGGCTTCATCTACGGCAGCACGTTGAAGTTCGAGCGCATCACCACCGACCTGACCGACATGCCCCCTGCCCCGCTCAAGATCATGATGAACGTGGCGAACCCTGAGCGCGCCTTCGATTTCGGCCAGTTGCCCAACGCCGGCATCGGCCTGGCGCGCCTGGAAATGATCATCGCCAGCCACATCGGCGTGCACCCGCTGGCGCTGCTGGAATACGACCGTCAGGACGCCGAGACCAAGCGCAAGATCGACGCCAAGACCGCCGGCTATGCCGACCCGGTCAGCTTCTATGTCGATCGCCTGGCCGAGGGCATCGCCACCATCACCGCCTCGGTCGCGCCGAACCCGGTGATCGTGCGCCTGTCCGACTTCAAGTCCAACGAGTACGCGAACCTCATTGGCGGCAGCAACTACGAGCCGCACGAAGAGAACCCGATGATCGGCTTCCGCGGCGCCAGCCGTTACGTCGATCCTTCGTTCGAGCCCGCGTTCGCGCTGGAATGCAAGGCGGTGCGCAAGGTCCGTAACGAGATGGGCCTGGACAACCTGTGGGTGATGATTCCGTTCGTGCGCACCCTGGACGAAGGCCGCAAGGTCATCGAAGTGCTGGCCAAGCATGGCCTCAAGCGCGGCGAGGATGGCCTGAAGATCATCATGATGTGCGAGGTTCCGTCGAACGCGTTGCTCGCCGACGAATTCCTCGACATCTTCGATGGCTTTTCCATCGGTTCCAACGACCTGACCCAGCTCACCCTGGGCCTGGACCGCGACTCCAGCATCGTCGCCCACCTGTTCGACGAGCGCGACCCGGCGGTGAAGAAGCTGCTGTCGATGGCGATCAAGTCCGCCAGGGCCAAGGGCAAGTACGTCGGCATCTGCGGACAGGGTCCGTCGGACCATCCCGACCTGGCCGACTGGCTGATGCAGGAAGGCATCGAATCGGTATCGCTGAATCCCGATACCGTGGTCGATACGTGGCTGCGGCTGGCCAAGCTCAAGGCGCAATGATCCAGGCGAAGGCCACCACTGCAGCGCCCGCGGATATCGTGAAGGACATCCGCGGGATCGACTGGCTGGGATTGCTGGAAACGTGGGGTCTGAAGCTGCTCGCCGCAGCGCTGATCTTCCTGATCGGCAAGTGGCTGGCCAATCGCTTCAGTGTCGGGCTGGAACGCGTGCTGGGGCGCGCCCACGTCGATTCCACGCTGTCCGGTTTCCTGCGCCGGATCAGTTATGCGGTGATGCTGGTACTGGTGATCATCACCGCGTTGAGCGCGATCGGTGTTCCCACCACGTCCATGTTCGCATTGCTCGGCGCCGCCGGCCTTGCGGTAGGCCTGGCGCTGAAGGACTCGCTGTCCAATATCGCATCGGGCGTCATGCTGATCGTCCTGCGCCCCTTCCGGGCTGGCGACCATGTGGTCGTCGCCGACCAGGAAGGCACGGTGCTGGAAGTACGCATTTTCCAGACCAGGATCCGTGCGTTCGACCAGCGTCTGATCATCCTGCCCAACAGCACCATCACCACCGCACCGATCATCAATTATTCGTCCCTGCCCACCCGGCGCATCGAAATCGCGGTGGGCGTTGGCTACGACGACGACCTCAAGCTTGCCCAGGAGATCCTGCTGCGCCTGGCGCACGAGAATCCCATGGTCATCGACGACCCCGCGCCCTTCGTGCAGGTCACCAACCTCGGCGAGAGCAGCGTCGAACTCAAGCTCTTCGCCAACTGCAAGAATCCGGACTATGGGGACGCGAAGAGCGCGTTGACCCAGGCGATAAGGAACGAGCTGATCGGGAACGGGCTTTCCATCCCCTACCCGCAACGCGACCTCAACGTCTACCACCACAATGCCGATGGCAAGCCGCTAAGCGAGATCATGGCCCGCTCGGTCGCCGATGACGGCGACATCGCGCCCAAGCCGCAATCCTGACCAGGTCGTCTTGCGTCGCTCCTACGCCCTACGATGCGTCAGGTCACTCGCCGGCGAGTTCGGCCAGGTGCTTGCGGTAGTGCTTGAGCTCGTCGATGGAGTCGCGCACATCGCTCAGCGCCGTATGCGTCGACTGCTTGCGCACGCCTTCCAGCACCCTGGGGGCCCAGCGCCGCGCCAGTTCCTTCAAGGTGCTGACATCCAGGTTCCGGTAATGGAAGTATTTCTCCAGCCTCGGCATCAACCGGTGCAGGAAGCGCCGGTCCTGGCAGATAGAATTTCCGCACATCGGCGAGGCGTTGGCCGGCACCCATTGGGAAAGGAAATTCACCGTCTGCGCCTCTGCCTGGCCCAGGGTTACCGTGCTTTCCAGCACCCGTTTCCATAAACCCGACTTGCCATGCTGGGCCCGGTTCCAGTCGTCCATGGCTTCCAGTGCGGACAGCGGGTGGGCGATGGCGAATTCCGGGCCCTCGGCCAGCACATTCAATTGCGCATCGGTGACCACGGTGGCGATCTCGATGATCGAATCCTGATTGGTATCCAGCCCGGTCATTTCCAGGTCGATCCAGATCAGGCGGTCGCTGTTGGGGTTATGGGCAGGCATGCGTCGGTCTTGGTCCTTCGGGCTGCGCATCGCCAGCGGCGAGCGTGTTTTGCGGAAAGATCGCATTGTGACGCATCATAACGCAGCTCCCCCCAGGCACGGGCCATGCTCCAGAACACCGATCAGTACGTGCATTACGCCACGCTCACCGCGATGCTGGCGCCCGCGTTCTTCCTGACCGCGACCGCATCGCTGCTGTTGTCGGCCAACAACCGCCTGGCGCGGATCATCGATCGCGCACGCACGCTGCTGAAGGAACTGATCGATATCGAGGACCCGCTGCAGCGGGAGCTTTACGAGCAGCGCATCGCCCTGCAGCGGCGGCGCAGCCTGATCATCCTGCGCGCCGGGCAGTTGCTGTACATCGCCATCAGCCTGTTCGTGGGCACCAGCCTGGCGGTAGCTGCCGACAACCTGCTGGGCCACCGGCTGGGTGCGGTCCCGACCGTGCTCGCCGCGCTGGGCGTGCTGGCGATGTTCGCGGCCAGCATACTGCTGGCGCGCGAGTCGACATTGGCGGTGAAGGCGGTGAACGAGGAAATGGACCACCGCCATATCGCCAGGCGCGAATAAGCACGCAGGAGCGGGCCTTGCCCGCGATGCTTTCGCACGATGCGCAAAATCGAGAGCATCGCGGGCGAAGCCCGCTCCTACGGTCGTGACGTCAGTCGAGAAGTGGTTTGCCGCGCTTGGCCCTGAAGTAATTGGTCAAGCGCCGGCTGGCTTCTTCGGCTAGCAGGCCGGAGCTGACTTCCACCCGGTGGTTGTGGCGCGGATCGCCGACCAGGTCGAACACGCTGCCGCACGCTCCCGTCTTCGGATCCGATGCGGCGTAGACCAGCCTTGCGACCCGCGCATGCACCATCGCCATCGCGCACATCGCGCACGGCTCCAGGGTCACGTACAAGGTGCTGCCGACCAGGCGATGATTGCCGAGCCTCTGTCCGGCGCGGCGCATGGCCACGATCTCGGCATGCGCCGTGGGATCGTGTTCTGCCAGGTTGCGGTTCCAGCCTTCGCCGAGCAACTCTCCCTCCGCACCCACCAGCACCGCGCCTACCGGGATCTCGTCGTCCTCGCGTTCGGCCTTGTCGGCCAACATCAGCGCATGGCGCATCCAGGTTTCGTCGTCCATCACCATCACCAACGCTGGTGCACGTAGGGCTTGATGTCTTCGGCATAGATCCGCGCGATCGCGTCGACGACCTCGTCCGGCAACGGCGGCAGATCGGCGGCGGCGGCGTTGGCCCGCGCCTGCTGCGGATTGCGCGCGCCCGGGATCACGACGGTGACGGCCTCGGACATCAGTATCCAGCGCAGCGCCAACTGCGCCATCGTCGCATCGCCGGAAACCAGCGGCCGGATCCGTTCCACCGCCGCCAGGCCGACTTCGTAGGGCACGCCGGAGAAGGTTTCGCCGACATCGAAGGCTTCGCCGTTGCGGTTGAACTGGCGGTGATCGGTATTTTCGAAATGCGTGTCGCGGCTGAACTTGCCGCTGAGCAGGCCGCTGGCCAGCGGCACGCGGGCAATGATCGCCACGCCCTTCTCCTGCGCCTGGCGGAAGAAATGTTCGGCCGGGCGCTGCCGGAACAGGTTGAAGATGATCTGCACGCTGGCCAAGCCCGGGTATTCGATCGCCTTCAGCGCTTCCTCGACGCGCTCGACGCTGACCCCGTAGTGGCGGATCTTGCCTTGTTCGACCAGCCGCTCGATGCGCTCGAAGACTTCCGGGTGGTAGTACAGATCGGTCGGCGGGCAATGCAGCTGCAACAGGTCCAGGGTCTCGGTCGCCAGGTTCCTCAGGCTGCGATCGACGAAGGCGCTTAGGTTTTCCTCGCTGTAGCCGGCGACGGTCTGCTGCGGCAGGCGACGGCCCGCCTTGGTGGCCACGAACGGCCGGTCGCCGCCGCGTTCCTTCAACACCCGTGCGATCAGTTGTTCGGAATGTCCATCGCCGTAGACGTCGGCGGTGTCGATGAAGTCGACGCCGGCATCGAGCGCCGCGTGCAGCGCGGCGATGGCCTCGGCGTCATCGACCCGGCCCCAGGCGTCGCCAATGGCCCAGGCGCCGAAGCCGATTTCACTTATGGAACGGCCGGTGCGGCCGAAAATCCTGCAACGCATCTGTCCTACCTGCCTGTCGCCTGGGCTGTTTCCATCCCGAATGGGTATCGGAACCGTACCGGGCGAGTCGCGGTCATTCCCACTCGATCGTTGCCGGCGGCTTGCCGCTTATGTCATATACGACACGAGAAATACCACGCAACTCATTGATAATACGGTTAGATACTGTGCCAAGAAAGTCGTAGGGCAGGTGCGCCCAGTGCGCGGTCATGAAGTCGATGGTTTCGACCGCACGCAACGCGATCACCCATTCGTAGGCGCGCGCGTCGCCGACCACGCCGACCGATTTCACCGGCAGGAACACGGCGAAGGCCTGGCTGGTCTTGTCGTACAGGTCCGCCTTGCGCAGCTCCTCGATGAAGATCGCGTCGGCCTGGGCCAGCAGCTCGGCGTATTCGCGCTTCACCTCGCCGAGGATACGCACGCCCAGCCCCGGGCCCGGGAACGGGTGGCGGTAGACCATCGCCCGCGGCAGGCCGAGTTCGACGCCCAGGCGCCGCACCTCGTCCTTGAACAGTTCGCGCAATGGTTCGACCAAACCCATCTTCATGTGTTCGGGCAGGCCACCTACGTTGTGGTGGCTCTTGATCACGTGGGCCTTGCCGGTCTTGCTGCCGGCGGACTCGATCACGTCCGGATAGATCGTGCCCTGCGCCAGCCACTTGGCGTTGGCCAGCTTGTTCGATTCCTCGTCGAAGATGTCGACGAACAGGTTGCCGATGATCTTGCGCTTGGCCTCCGGATCGGCCACGCCTTCCAGCGCCTTGAAATAACGGTCGGCGGCGTTGACCCGGACGACCTTGATGCCCATGCCGCCTTTATCGGCTTCGCTGGCGAACATCGCCATCACCTGGTCGCCCTCGTTCCAGCGCAGCAAACCCGTGTCGACGAAGACGCAGGTCAGCTTGTCGCCGATGGCCTTGTGCAGCAGCGCAGCGACGACCGATGAATCGACACCGCCCGACAGACCCAGGATGACTTCATCCGAACCGACCTGTTCGCGTACGCGCGCGATCTGGTCGTCGATGATGTTGGCCGCCGTCCACAAGGTCTTGCAGCCGCAGATATCGATCACGAAACGGCGCAACAACGCTTCGCCCTGGCGGGTGTGGGTGACTTCCGGATGGAACTGCACGCCGTACCAGCGCTTGTCCTCGTTGGACATCGCAGCGACCGGGATGCGGTCGGTGACGGCGGTGACGGTGAAGCCGGGAGGAGCTTCCGCCACGTGGTCGCCGTGGCTCATCCATACATCGAGGCGCGGCGGCGTACTGGCGTGGTCGTTGAGGCCGGCGAACAACGCATCCGCTGCGACGACTTCCACTTCGGCATGGCCGAACTCGCGCGCGTCCGCGGCTTCGGTGGCGCCGCCCAGCTGCGCCGCCATCGTCTGCATGCCGTAGCAGATGCCCAGGATCGGCAGACCGGAATCGAAGACCTGTTGCGGCGCGGCCGGCGCACCGGCTTCGGTGGTGGATTCGGGGCCACCCGACAGGATGATTCCCTTCGCCCCGTAGGCCGCGATCTCGGACGGGTCGTGGTCCCAGGCCCAGATCTCGCAATACACCCCGATCTCGCGGATGCGACGCGCGATAAGCTGCGTGTACTGCGCGCCGAAATCGAGGATGAGGATCTTGTCGGTGTGGATGTTGGTCATGGGGCTGGAAACGAGTGGATGGAACTAGGAACGAGTGGGGAGGAACGAGTAAAAGCGGGAGGCGGATACACAAAGAGGAACCCGGACACTCGTTCCTCGTTCCTCTTCACTCGTTCCTCAAGCTCTCAGCCCATCCGGTAATTCGGCGGTTCCTTGGTGATCTGCACATCATGCACATGGCTTTCGCGCTGGCCCGCGCCGGTGATGGTCACGAAGCTCGGCTTCTTCTGCATGTCGTCGATGGTCGCGCAGCCCACGTAACCCATGGTGGCGCGGAGGCCGCCGATGAGCTGGTGGATGATGCTGCCGACCGGGCCGCGATACGGCACGCGGCCCTCGATGCCTTCGGGCACCAGCTTGTCGGCATCGGAGGAGTCCTGGAAATAGCGGTCCTTGCTGCCTTTTTCCATGGCGCCGAGACTGCCCATGCCGCGATAGCTCTTGTAGCTGCGGCCCTGGAACAATTCCACCTCGCCCGGCGCTTCCTCGGTGCCGGCGAACAGGCCGCCGATCATCACCGTGGAGGCGCCCGCCACTATCGCCTTGCCGATATCGCCCGAATAGCGGATGCCGCCATCGGCGATCAGCGGGATGCGTCCCTGCAAAGCTTCGGCCACCATGTCGATCGCGGTGATCTGCGGCACGCCGACGCCCGCGACCATGCGCGTGGTGCAGATCGAGCCCGGACCCACGCCGACCTTCACCGCATCCGCGCCGGAGTCCATCAACGCCAACGCCGCATCGCCGGTGACGATGTTGCCGCCGATCACCTGCAATTGCGGGAAGCGCTTCTTGATCCAGGCGACGCGGTCGAGCACGCCTTGCGAATGGCCGTGCGCGGTATCGACGATGACCACGTCCACGCCCGCGGCGACCAGCGCTTCGACGCGCTGGTCGGTATCGCCGCCGACGCCGAGCGCCGCGCCCACCAGCAGGCGCGTGGCGCTGTCCTTGGCCGCGTTCGGGTTGTCGGTCTTCTTCTGGATGTCCTTGACCGTGATCAGGCCGCGCAGCTCGAAGCTGTCGTTGATCACCAGGATCTTCTCGATGCGGTGCTTGTGCAGCAACTGCAGCACTTCGCCGTCGCTGGCGCCTTCGCGCACGGTGACCAGGCGATCCTTCCTGGTCATGATGTTGCGGACCGGGTCGTCCAGTTTGGTCTCGAAGCGCATGTCGCGGCTGGTGACGATGCCGAGCAACTGGCCGCCTTCGACCACCGGCACGCCGGAAATATTGCGGGCCCGGGTCAGCGCCAACACGTCGCCGATGGTGGTTTCGGGGGTGACGGTGAAGGGATCCTTGATAACGCCGGCTTCGAACTTCTTGACCTTGGCCACTTCGGTGGCCTGCTGCTCGACGCTCAGGTTCTTGTGGATGATGCCGATGCCGCCCAGTTGGGCCAGGGCGATGGCCAGGCGCGCTTCGGTCACCGTGTCCATGGCCGCGGAGACGATCGGCAGTTTCAGGCGCAGGTCGCGGGTCAGGCGCGTACCGAGGTCGACATCCTTGGGCAGGACGAGGGAATGCGCGGGGACGAGGGAAACGTCGTCGTAGGTGAGTGCTTCAGCCTGGATGCGTAGCATCGGCGGACCCGAGTGTGGGGAAGCGCGTAATTATACGACGAATCGGAACCCGGGCGCTCGGCTTTTTTTGTAGGAGCGGGCCTTGCCCGCGATGCTTTTGGGAACATTGCTGAAAAGCATCGCGGGCAAGGCCCGCTCCTACGGCAGGGCCGCTTCGGCCGCTTCCAGGGTGTTCTGCATCAAGGTGGCGACCGTCATCGGCCCTACCCCGCCCGGTACCGGGGTGATCCAGCTGGCTCGCTGCGCCGCCGCCTCGAAACCCACGTCGCCGACCAGGCTGCCGTCCTCCAGCCGGTTGATGCCCACGTCGATCACCACCGACCCCGGCTTGACCCATTCGCCCGGGATCAACCCCGGCCGGCCGGCAGCGACGACCAGGATGTCGGCATCGCGCACGCGTGCCTCGAGGACCGCCGCGGGGGTGAACTTGTGGCAGCTGGTGACCGTACAGCCGGCGATCAGCATCTCCAGCGCCATCGGCCGGCCCACGTGGTTGCTGACCCCGACGATGGTCGCGTTCTGCCCGCGGACCGGCTTGTCGGTGTAGCCCAGCAGGGTGGTGATGCCGCGCGGGGTGCACGGACGCAGGCCGAACTCGCGCAGGGCCAGGTGGCCGACGTTTTCCGGATGGAAGCCGTCCACGTCCTTGCGCGGGTCTATGCGGTGGATCAGGCGGCTGGCATCGGGGATTCCTGGCAGCGGCAGCTGCACGAGGATGCCATGGACCTTCGGGTCGGCATTGAGCTTGTCGATCAGTGCCAGCAGCTCGTTTTCCGAGGTGCCGGCAGGCAGGTCGTGGTCGAAAGCCTCGATCCCGACCTTCTCCGCCGCACGACGCTTGTTGCGCACGTAGACGGTGGAGGCAGGATCGCCGCCCACCAGCACCACCGCCAACCCGGGGCGCGACAGCCCCGCGGCGACCCGCGCGTCGACCTTGGTTTTCAGCTCGTCGAGCAGGTCTTCGGCGATACGGCGACCATCGAGGATGCGGGCAGTCATCATGGGCTTCAGGTGTAAAGTCTTGCGCGTATTCTCCCCGATTCCACCTGCCGGGTGTAGTTACCGCCTCGGCGCCACCTGATGCTGTGGGAGCGACGTCAGTCGCGATGCCTTCCCATTCCCTCTTCGCGACTTGCGTCGCTCCTACAACCTCAACCACGACCATGACCGACACCACCGAATTCGAAGCCGCCGCCTTCCGCCGCCTGCTGCGGCACCTCAACGTCGAACGCAGCGACGTGCAGAACATCGACCTGATGATCCTGGCCGGCTTCTGCCGCAACTGCCTGTCGGACTGGTACCGGGAGGCGGCCGGGGCCGCAGGCCAACCGATCGGCAAGGATGAAGCCCGCGAACGGATCTATGGCATGCCTTTCGCCGAGTGGAAGGCGAAGCACCAGAAGGAAGCGACGCCGGATCAACTGGCGGCCTTCGCCGAAGCGCAGCGACGCCACGGCTAGGCTGCCGGCACCCTACTCTTCCTCTTCCTCGCCGATGGCCTCGGCGGCCTCGTCGTTGAGCGGCCGGGCTTCGCGCTTGGGCTTGGTGAACGGGGTCGGCGTGGGCTTCGCTGGCGCTGGCTTGTTGCCATAGACCATCGACGCGCCGGCCTGCAGGTTGCCGCTGGCCATCTCCAGTTCGAAGCGCTCCGCGTCGCGTCGGCGGATCTGCTCGGCAATGGCATCGGCATCTTCCTGCGGCACGCCCACGCTCCTCAGCGCCGCCTTGCCGAATTCCACCGCCGACTCGAACGTCTCGCGGATCTGGAAGTCCACGCCCGCGCTGATCAGCGCCAGCGAGTGCTCGCGGTCGAACGAACGCACCAGCACCTGCGCCTGCGGGAACTCGTGCTTGACCAGTTCCACGATGCGGTTGGCCGCATCCTTGTCGTCGATGCAGATGGCGATGGATTGCGCGTTCTGCGCGCCGCAGGCGCGCAATACATCCAGCCGGGTGCCGTCGCCGTAATAGATCTTGAAGCCGAACTCCTCCGCGCTGCGGATCATCTCGATGTCGGTGTCGATGATGGTCACGTCCACGTCGCGGGCCAGCAAGGACTGGCTCATCACCTGCCCGAAGCGGCCGAAGCCGATGATCAGCACGCTGCCGGTCAGGCCGTTGGCCTCTTCGATGCCTTCCAGCGAGGCCTGGGCCCTGGGCGTCAGGCGCTTGAGCACGATCACGAACAACGGGGTCAGGACCATCGACAACACCACGATGGCGGTGAGGTTGGCGTTGACCGTGGCATCGATGATCCGTGCCGCCGCGGCGGCGGAGAAAAGCACGAAGGCGAACTCGCCGCCCTGGGCCATCAATACCGCCCGGTCCAGCGCTTCGGCATGCACGCTGTGCGTGATCCGGGCCACGACATAGATGCATAGCGCCTTCGCCGCCATCATCACCAGTACACCGGACAGGATCAGCGGCCAGTTGCCCGCGACCACGGCCAGGTCCAGCGACATGCCCACGCTGAGGAAGAACAGGCCCAGCAGGATGCCGCGGAACGGCTCGATATCCGCTTCGATCTGGTGGCGGAAGGTCGATTCGGAGAGCAGTACACCGGCCAGGAACGCGCCCATGGCCATCGACAGCCCCCCGATCTGCATCAACAACGCAGCACCCAGCACCACCAGCAGCGCCGCGGCGGTCATCACTTCGCGCGCCTTGGCCGCGGCGAGGATGCGGAACAACGGATTGAGCAGCCAGATCCCCGCGACGATCAGTCCGGCCAACGCGGCGATGCCTATGCCGATGCTGACCCAGCGGGAACCTTCGGCGTGGTCCGGCACCACCGGCGACATGAAGGCGATCATGGCCAGCAACGGCACGATCAGCAGGTCCTCGAACAGCAGGATCGAAACGATCTTCTGCCCCCGCGGCAAGGCGATGTCGCCGCGTTCGCCCAGCAGTTGCATGACGATCGCAGTGGAGGTCATCACGAAACCGGCCGCACCGACGAAAGAGACCGGCAGGCTGAATCCAAAGGCCAGTCCGACCCCCATCAAGGCCGTGATGCACAAGACGATCTGCAGCGTGCCCAGGCCGAAGATCTGCCGGCGCAGGCTCCACAGGTGCGAGGGCTGCATTTCCATGCCGATCACGAACAGGAACATCACCACGCCCAGCTCGGCCACGTGCAGGATGGATTGCGGATCGGAGAACCAGCCGAACCCGAACGGACCGATCAACAGGCCAGCGGCGAGATAGCCCAGCACCGAACCCAGGCCCAGGCGCCGGAAGATCGGAACGACGACCACGGCCGCGCCCAGCAGGGCGACGACCTTGACCAGGTCGGTGGAGACGAGTTCGGCGGCCAAACGAAGGTCCTGCGGTTGCGGTCGCTACAGGTTAACCGCTGTCGCCGCGATTCCGGTTAACCGTCGGCCGGTATTCACGGCACCGGGCGCGGCGGGCGGCGCAGGGCCAGGCTTTCCCAGGCCGCGACCAGGACCATCACGCTGGTGGTGGCAACGCCCAATTCCAAGGCGGAAAAATGCTGCCCGAAAGCGAATGGCGCGAGTACCGCCAGCAGCAGTAAGCCGACCAAATGCGACAACGGCGGCAGCTTGCGGTCGTTCGATGCCCACTTGAACAAGGCGTTGCCCAGCAGATACAGCGCGGGGCCGGCGAGGATGGTCGCGATGCCCATCGCCTCGGCGTGGCCCGGATGCACCAGCACGATCTCGTCGGCCACGGCGCAGACGATGACTCCGGCGATGATCAGCAGATGCAGATAGGTGTAGGCCAGGCGCGCGATCCGTCCCGGGTCGCTGGACTGGCTGATGCGATGGCTGGCGCGTTCCGCCGAGGTATCGAAGTACATCCACCACATCGCGATGCTGCCGAGGAACGAGGCCAGGAAGGCGGCGATGGTGGTGGCGTTCCACGAAGATTCGGCGAAGGTGGCGCCGGTGACCAGGATCGATTCGCCCAGCGCGATGATCACGAACAGGCCACAACGCTCGGACAGGTGGCCGCCATCGATATCCCATTCCGCCGTGCTTGAACGCCCCAGCCCCGGCACCCAGAACGCCACCGAGGGCGATACATATTCCACGGCAATGGCCAGCATCCACAGGATCGTGCGCTGCGGGTCATCCTCGAACCCGCCCCAGATCCAGAGCACCGCCGATATCAGGAACCACGCCAGGATACGGATGAAATTGCGGAACTGGGCGCGACTTTCGTTGCGCAAGGCCCACAGCATGAATAGCGTGCGGCCCACCTGCATGGCCGCGAAGACGCAGCCGAATACGACGCCCTTTTCGGCGAACGCCTCGGGTATCGAGGACGACAGCAACAACCCGCCCAGCATCAACGCGAACAGCAGGACGCGCACCGGCATTTTCTCGGGATCCAGCCAGTTGGTGAACCACGAGGTGAAGATCCACAGCCACCACACCGCCAGGAACAGCATCAGGGTCTGCAACGCGCCGAGCGGCGAGAGATGCGCCAGCAGCCCGTGCGAGAGCTGGGTGACCGCGAACACGAAGACCAGATCGAAGAACAGTTCGACCATCGACACCCGGCCGCTGTCGCGCTGGCCGCGCGTGCGTAGCAGCGAGCGGGAAACGGCGCTCATCGATCACCAACCGATGTCCTGGACGCTGCCCGGATCCGCGCCACGCGCATCAGCCGCGCCTCCGCGTCAGCACCCAGGCGGCGATCACCGGCACTGCGAAGATCGCCACCTGGATCGGCAATTCCTCCTGCAGCGAATAACCATGCGACATCCCGGCGTACAGGTTCCATGACGTCACCAGCAGCCATGCGCCGGTGAAAAGCCAGGCCGTGCCGACGCGCCCGGCGGGCTTGCTCAGCCACATCGCCAACCCCGCCAGGGCCAGTCCGATCAGGATAAGGACGATCGTGCGCATGCTTCTTCTCCCAGGTTTCCAGCGCCAGCCAGCTACCCTCGCCAACCCATGGATTGGCTGGCGGCGGGCACGACCCCGCAAGCAACGATACCGGGAAATACGCCCGTATCGATGCGTGGCGCCCAGATTATTCCGGCCGGTTCCCGCAGAACTGCTGGTAGTCGATATACCCGGGGAACGCCCTGCCCTCGGCGCAGACCACGCAATCCGGATCCGGGCGCAGACGCAGCTCCCGGAAGCGCATCGCCAGCGCGTCGAAATGCAGCAGGCGGCCACGCAAAGGCTCGCCGATGCCCAACAGCAACTTGATCGCCTCGTTGGCCTGGAGCAGGCCGATCACGCCCGGCAATACGCCCAGCACTCCCGCCTCCGAACAATTGGGGGCGAATTCGGGCGCCGGCGGTTCCGGGAACAGGCAGCGATAGCATGGCGCCTGTCCGCGATGGCGGCCGGCGTCGAACACGCTCACCTGTCCTTCGAAGCGCTGCACCGCGCCGTACACCAGCGGTATCCCCAGCTTCACGCAGGCATCGTTGAGCAGGTAGCGCACCGGGAAGTTGTCTGCGCCGTCGAGCACCAGGTCCACGCCGTCGAGCAGGCGTTCGATGTTGGCGGAGGTCACGCGTTCGGCGACCGCCTCGATGTCCGTACGCGGATTCAACGCCGACAGCGTGGCCTGGGCCGAAGCCACCTTGGGTTCGCCGATGCGCGCGTCGGTGTGCAGGATCTGCCGCTGCAGGTTGCTGCGGTCGACCACGTCGTCGTCGGCGATGCGCAACCGCCCTACCCCGGCCGCGGCCAGGTAGAACGCCGCCGGCGAGCCCAGCCCGCCGGCGCCGATCACCAGCACCCGCGAAGCCTGCAGCTTGAGCTGTCCGGCTTCGCCCACCTCGGGCAGCAGCAGATGGCGCGAATAGCGTTCGTTGAAATCCTGTCGGTCGGCGTCCAGTTCGGGCCTGACCACCGGCAGCTCTTCGGCGATCCAGCGCGTAGTGCCGCCGGCGACCGAGGCCAGATTCGCATATCCCGCCGCCTGCAAGGCCAGTGCGGCCTGCATCGAGCGGGCGCCGCCCTGGCAGATCAGCAGCAGTTCGGCGCCGCGATCCGGCAGGTAGACGCCGGGATCGGCTTCCAGCGTCGCCCGGGCGATGCCGAGCGCGCCTTCGGCCAGGCCATTGGCGCGTTCATGGGCTTCGCGCACGTCGACCAGCACCGCGCCGCGCAACTGCCGCTCGCGTGCCTGTCGGGGAGTGATTTCATCGATTGCCATGCGTTGATTATCCACCACCATGGCCGCATCGGTTCGGCGATGAGCAGGGTTGCCTCGCGGACAAGCCGTTGGAGCGCTCCTACAGGTGAATTTCCGACGGCTCGGCATACTGGTAGGTGCGGGCCTTGCCCGCGATGCTCTTCGTCCAGCCGGCGGCAATTCCAATAAAAGGCATCGCGCCCAAGGGGCGCTTCTACAAGGATCAATAGGTGATTATTTCCACGATGTCGTCCGCTGCGTACTCGCGCGATCCTTCGACCAGAACGATCAAGGCATCGCTTTCGGCGGCACCACGCAGGCGGTGCGAGGCATCGGCTGGATTGGGCAGGACCCGCAGCACGGCGTCCTCGCCGTATTCCAGGCGGCCGCGCAGGAACTCCAGGCGCTCGTGCGGCTTGCTCCACCAGGTCGTCAGCTTTGCGAAACGGCGCGCACGCGGCTCGGCCCTGCCCTGCAAACCATCCAGCAGCCCGCGTCCAAGGGTCAGGAAGGTGGACAGCACCGACACCGGGTTGCCCGGCAGTCCCAGGAACAGCGCCCGGTCCATCTCGCCGAACAGCACCGGCATGCCGGGCTTCACCTTCACTTTCCAGAAATGGATCGCGCCCTGCTCCGCCAGCAACGTCGGTAGATAGTCCTTTTCGCCAGCGGAAACGCCGCCGCAGGTGATGACCACGTCGAAGGCGGAAGCCGCGTCGCGCAACGCGGTTTCGATCCGCGCCGGATCGTCGGGCAAGGTCGGCCAGGCCACGGGTTCGAGCCCTTCGGCTCGCAGCAGGCCCATCAGCAGTTCGCGGTTGCTGTTGTAGATCTGCCCAGGTGCGAGTGCGAGGCCGGGTTCCACCAACTCGTCGCCGGTAGTGAACACCGCCACGGTCGGACGCCGCGACACCGCGAGTTCGGCCACGCCCAGCACCGCGGCGAGACTGATACGTGCTGGCGAAAGTACAGAGCCCGCTTGCAGCACTTCATCGCCAACCTGCACGTCCTCACCCGCGCGACGGATATCGGCTCCGACTTTGACTCCACCGACAACCGTGAGCCAGCCCTCATGCTCGCGGAAGTTTTCCTTGATGACCACGGTGTCCGCATTCCGCGGGATCGGCGCACCGGTGGTGATGCGCACGCATTCGCCGGGTCGCACGATCAGGTCCAGCGCAGGCCCGGCGAACTGCGCACCGGCGATGCGCAGCGAAACATCGCCCGCAGGATCGAGGTCCGCGTGGCGCAAGGCGAATCCGTCCATGCGGCTGTTGTCGAACGCGGGCGATGCGATCGACGCGATGACGTCCTGCGCCAATACCCGCCCATCCGCTCGCTTGATCGCGATCCGTTCGCTCTCCAGCCGTCGTTGTCCGGCGATCTCGCGCACGATGGACAGCGCTGTTTCGTAACTGATGCGTGTCGGGAAACCGCTCATCGGCTGGCGACGGACAGACGGAGCGACTTACTTGCCGCGCTTGACGTGCCGGATCAGCCGGCGCTTCTTGGCCACCTGCTTGTCGGTCAGCACGTTCTTCTTGCCTTCGAACGGATTGACCGAATCCTTGAAGATGAAGCGCACCGGCGTGCCCACCATCTTGAAACGCTTGCGGAAGAAGTTCTCCAGATAGCGCTTGTACGACTCGGGCAGGTTCTTCAGGCGCGTGCCATGGACCACGAAGGTCGGCGGGTTGAGGCCGGCCGGGTGGGCGAAACGCAATTTCGGCGCGCTGCCACGAACGGCTGGCGGCGGATTGGTCTCGTAGGCTACTTCTATCGCCTTGGTGACTTCGCTGGTGCCGTGTTCCTTGGTCGCCGAGGCATGCGCGCGATGGATGGCGCGGAACAGCTCGCGCAGGCCGGAACCGTGCTTGGCGGAAATGCGCACGCTCTCCGCCCATTCCACGAAATTCAGCTTGCGCGACAGCAGCGACTCGGTCTGTTCGCGCTGGTAGGTTTCCAGGCCATCCCACTTGTTCACCGCGATCACCAGCGCGCGGCCGGCATCGAGGATCGCGCCGAGCACGGTCGCGTCCTGATCGGTCACGCCTTCGGTGGCATCGAGCATCAACACCGCGACCTGGCACTGCTCGATCGACTGCAAGGTCTTGATGATGCTGAAGATCTCGACCGCTTCCTCGACCTTGGACTTGCGCCGCAGGCCGGCGGTGTCGACCAGCCGGTACTGGCGGCCATCCCGCTCCATGTCCACCGCGATCGAATCGCGGGTGGTGCCCGGCACTTCGGACGCGATCATCCGTTCCTCGCCCAGCAGGCGGTTGAACAACGTCGACTTGCCGACATTGGGACGACCGACGAAGGCGATGCGCACCCGCGCCGGATCGTTGTCCAGCACTTCGGTGGTGCCTTCCTCGGGCAGGCGCTGCTGCACTTCTTCCAGCAATTCGTCGATACCCGACCGGTGCGCGGCCGAGATCGTGACCACGTCGTTGAAGCCGTAGCGCGAGAACTCGGAAATCGCGGTGGATTCCTCCAGTCCATCGATCTTGTTGATCACCAGCATCGTGGGGCGCGCGCTCTTGCGCAGCCAGGTCAGGATGTCGTCGTCCAGGGTCGAGGCGCCTTCGCGGCCATCGACGATGAACAACACCAGGTCGGCTTCCTCCGCCGCGGCGCGGGCCTGGCGCGCGGTGGCGCCGGCCAGTCCTTCCTCTTCCCCGGCGATGCCGCCGGTGTCGACCACCATGAACGGGTTCTCCTCGTCCAGGCGGCAGATGCCGTAGTTGCGGTCGCGGGTCACCCCGGGCTGGTCGTGGACCAGCGCATCGCGGCTGCGCGTCAGCGCATTGAAGAGCGTCGATTTGCCCACGTTGGGGCGGCCGACCAGTGCAACGAGGGGAAGCATATTTGAAAGCCGGGAAGGAAAGTGGAGATCGGCGGCATGCACTGCAGGCCTTGCGAAGCCCGATTATCCCCTATTCGGCGGGGTCGCATCGGCCGGAACGGAAAACAGCGCACCAGGGTGCGCTGTTTCCAGGAGCCATGCGAAGAGGACGGAACCGGTTATTGCAGACGGAAAGCGCTCAGCTCGCCTTCGACGTTCTGCACCACCAGGATCCCGTCGACCACGACCGGCTTGGCCCGCAGGGCCTTGCCGCCGACGCGTTCGCGTGCGGCCTCCTCACCGTTGTCCAGGCGCAACCAGTGCAGGTAGCCGTCGTAATCGCCGACCACCGCGTAGTCGCCCTGCACCGTCGGCGCGGTCAGCGAACGGCGGGCGAACGTCTGGTTGGACCAGAGCGACGCGCCCGAACTCTTGTCCAGCGCCCAGACGGTGCCGGCCGGATCCGAAACCACCACGCTGCCGGATGCCAGCCCCAGCCCACCCACACCACCATTGTCCTGCGCCCACAGCGGACGCCCGCTGGGGCCGTCGATGGCGACAGTCTGCTTCTTGAAGCTGGTGGCATAGACCGTGGCGTCCTCGAGCACGACCGGGCCATCCACGTCGGCCATGCGTTCCAGCTCGGTACGGCCTTCGGGAACCCCGATCACCTGGTTCCACAACGGGCGGCCATCGCTCAGGCCCATCGCCGAAACCGTGCCATCGTCGTTGCCGACGAAGACCACGCCCGGCCCCAGGGTCACCGGCGCGTTGCCGCGTACGGTCAGACTGGGCAGATCGTGGTTGGAGAACCAGCGGCGCTCACCGGAAGCGGCATCGAATGCCGATACCCGGCCATCGTTGGAACGGACCAGTACCAGCCCCTGACCGATGGTCGGCGCGGCGATCACTTCGTTCGGAACCTTGGCCTGCCACTTTTCGGTGCCCGTGGAGGCGTCCAGCGCGATCACACCGCCATCCAGCGTGCCGACCACAACCAACCCGTCGCCCGCACCCGGGCCGCCCGACAGGCGCGCATCCGATTTGTACTGCCACACGGACTTGCCGGTCTGCAGGTCGAATGCACGCACGCCGCCTTCGATCGCAGCCGCATAGACACGGCCATCAGCCACTGCCGGGCCTTGGCGTACACCCAGGCGGTCCTCGCCCTTGCCGGCATTCGCACTCCACAATTTGGAGACCGTGGCGCTGGGAGTGAAATCGACCAATTCGGCAGGCTCGGTCGGCTTACCATCGTCTTTTTTACTGCCGAACCAGCCTTTTATCGTGCTGCAACCGGACAGGACCACCGCCAGCACGGCGACCGCAAGAAAGCGCTTGAACATGGAAACAGGCCTCATCGGGTGGGCTGCTCGGGTTTGGGCGGCGTGCCGCCTGCATCGGTGAGTTTGAGTTCGACCAGACGGCGCTGCGGTGCGGCCACATCCATTCCGGTCAGCGCCTTGAGATAGGCATCGCGAGCCTGGTCGCGTTTGCCGGTGGCGAACAATGCGTCACCACGCGCCTCGAGGCTGGAACTGTCGCTGGCATCGCCCAGGACCTTGAGCGCTTCTTCGCCCTTGCCCGCATCGGTCAGCAACCGGGCCAACCGCAGGTCGACCAGGGATTTCAGCGAGGGATCCGGATTGAGCGCACGCAGGGTGGCGATGGCGGTTTCCGCCTGGCCGGCATCGACCTGGGCCTTGGCCAACCTGAGCGTGGCCAGGTCGGCATACACATTCGCGTCGCCGCCTTGCAGTTTGACGACCTCCGCCTGCGCCTTCTTGAGGTCCGCCGTAGCCAGGCTGTCCACTGCCAGCTGGTAATCCAGGTTGGCTTGCTCGGCCTGCTGCACCTGGTGCTTCTGCCACCACTGCCAGCCAAAAATAACCGCGAGTCCCAAGGCTATGCCGCCGATCATTCCAGCGCCGTTGTTCTTCAGCCAATTGCGGACGCGTTCGCTTTGTTCGTGCTCGTCGAGCAGATCGTCGATCGCCATGCGTACTCTCGCCCCGTCTAGGCGGGGTCATTGATTCGGGTTGGAGGATTCAAGTGGAAAAATCCCCCGAATCCAGTCAGTCGGCAACCGGAGCGAGGGAACCGTCAGAGGATACCGTAAAGCGCGCCACATTGGCTCGCCTGTAGGGCGCGATATCCACCGTACTACCCGCTTGCTGAACCTCGACCGCCGATGCATTGCCCAGCACCACGCGGCCTACCTGGCCATTGCGGTAGTTGCGCTCCTCGCCCGACTTGAGCAGCCCTTTTTCCAGCGTGACGCCATCGGGCCCGGTGATCTGGACCCAACTGTCCCCGCTCATGCGCAAGACCAGCCCGTTGCCGTTATTGCGCGGAAGCGGGGTAAGGGAAGCGACATAGGGCGCGGCCTGCCTGCCTGCGACCGCCTGCGGCTGCGTGGTCTGGTTGCCTGTCGACACTACATCTGAAGGGACCACGTCGAGGGAGGCAGTGGTCCGTGAATCATCGCCCTGGTCGATATGCGATTGCGTGGCGACCCATACCGGCACCGCGATCGCAGCGGTGATCACGACATAGACCGCACGACGGGCGACGCTTTCCAGCAACCGCTGGTAGCGCGGGGTGTGGCTGTGGCTGATCAGCTCGGCCGGACGGATGGGTTGCAACTGGGCCTGTTGCAGGTAGGGATCGATATCGACCTTCAACAGCTTGGCGTAACTGCGCAACTGGCCACGGACGAAGACCGGGGCCCCAAGCTGCTGCCAATTTTCGTCCTCCAGCGATTTGAGTACCCGCTCGGGCATTTTCAGCTGGCTGGCCGCGTCCTGCCGGCTCATGCCGGCGTCCTCGCGCGCCTGTTTCAACAGGCTGCCGCAGCCTTGGGCGAATTCGCCCGCGGCCGATTGCATTTGTTCGTTCATGGCCTTGTCGTTTCCCCAGGGTTCGCGGTGACCGAAGGGAACTCCGCCCTCAACCGCTGAACATATCGGCTGGCGGCGGCCTTGTCGCCCAGCTTGGTCTCAATATCAGCTGCCAGTTGTAGCACGCTCGGATCGGCGGGTGCAGCAGCCAATCTCCGTTCTGTGAACGCCCTCGCTTCGAAATAACGACCCTGGCGGTATTCGTTGTCCGCCATAGAGGCCAGCGCGTAGGAATTATCCGGATCCAGCGAAAGCGCCTGGCGCAGGTCGCGTCCGGCGCGCTCGTATTGGCCCGTTTTCAGAGCGCAGCCCCCGGCATTGGCCAGTGCCGCCGCCGGGGTCGCGTATCCGGGTGCGGCCAGCGCCCGGTCGAACCAGACCAGCGCCTCGGCGGGGAACCCATTGGCACAGAGCCACGCACCGTAATTGTTGAGCGCACCTCCCCGGGCAGGGGCAAGTTCGGCGGCACGCTTGTAATAGTCGCCAGCCTGCGCGGTATTGCCCTGCTGGCTGCGGATGACCGCCAGCACGGTATAGGCATCGGCCGAACCCGGATCGTCCTTGAGGAGCATCCTGGCCTCGCGTTCGGCCGAAACCAGGTCGCCGCTGCCCAGTCTTTGCGTGGCGAGGCGCAGGCGGTCCTGGGTGGCGAGGCGCCGCTTGGTCGCGGCGCTGTCGCTGACGCGATGTTCGACTTGCGCCTCGGGAAACGGGATCGATTTCGACTTCGAGCTGGGCCTGATGAAGGTAAGCCTGGAGCAACCTGCCGTCACCAAGGCCAGCATCACCGCCAGGACCATCGCATTACGCAGCCGCATCATCGATCCCCTGCGATTGCAGGTGCAGGCGGAACTCGGCCTGGCGCCGGGTCCGGTCGACGACCTGCCCCTTCAACTGGCCGCAGGCGGCATCGATGTCGTCGCCACGCGTGCGGCGGACCATAGTTAGAACCTGCGAGTCGAGCAGGATCTTCTGGAAGGCGCGGATATCGGCCTCGGTGCTCCGTTCGTAACGCGTGCCCGGGAACGGATTGAATGGAATGAGGTTGACCTTGCCCGCGTCCTTCGACTGCACGGTATTGTCGAACTGCCGCATCAGCCGCGCCAGTTCCCGCGCATGCTGCGGCTGGTCGTTGACGCCGCGCATCATCGTGTATTCGAAAGTGACCGAATCGCGTTTCTTGCTGCCCTGCACGTAACGCGCGCAAGCGGCCATCAATTCGGCGATCGGGTACTTCTTGTTGAGCGGCACGAGTTCGGTGCGCAGTTCGTCGTTGGCCGCATGCAGCGACACCGCCAACGACACGTCCGATTCCACCGAAAGCCGGTCGATCATCGGCACCATGCCGGCCGTGGAAAGGGTCACGCGCTTGTTGGCCAGGCCATAACCCAGATCGTCGCGCATCACGCTCATCGCGCGCACGACGTTGTCGAAATTCATCAACGGCTCGCCCATGCCCATCATCACCACGTTGGTCAGCTTGCGCTGCAGGTGCGGCACGTTGCCCAGGTGGCGCGCGGCCACCCAGACCTGGCCGATGATTTCGGCGGTGGACAGATTGCGGTTGAAACCCTGCGTCGCAGTCGAGCAGAACTGGCAATTCAACGCGCAGCCCACCTGCGAAGACACGCAAAGCGTGCCGCGGCCCTTGTCCGGGATGAATACGGCTTCGATGGCGTTCTTGCCGTCCATGCCGAGCAACCACTTGTGGGTACCGTCGGTGGAGGGCTTTTCGAACTGTATCTGTGGAACCACGACCTCGGCATGTTGCTGCAGCTTCGCGCGCAGCGCCTTGCCGAGGTCGGTCATGGCATCGAAATCGGTGACATAACGGTGATGGATCCACTTCATCACCTGATGGGCGCGGTAACGCTGTTCGCCGAGCGTATCGGCGAAGAAGCGCTCCAGGCCCTCGCGATCGAGGTCGAGCAGATTCTGTTTCTTGGCGACCTCGTTCACGGCATGGACTCAGCGCGAGACCACTTCGGTCGCGGCGAAGAAGTACGCGATTTCCACGAGACCGTTCTCGACCGAATCCGAACCATGCGCCGCGTTGGCGTCGATCGAATCGGCGAAATCGGCGCGGATCGTACCCGGTGCCGCGTCCTTCGGATTGGTGGCACCCAGGAGTTCACGATGCAGGGCCACTGCGTTCTCGCCTTCCAGCGCCTGGATCATCACCGGGCCGGAGATCATGAAGTCGACCAGCGCATTGAAGAAGGGACGTTCGCGGTGCACCGCGTAGAAACCTTCCGCCTCGCGACGCGAAAGTTGCTTGTACTTGGCGGCCACGATCTTCAGGCCGGCCTTTTCGAAACGCGAATAGATCTCGCCGATGACGTTCTTGGCGACGGCATCGGGTTTGACGATTGACAGGGTGCGCTCCAGCGCCATGGATATTCTCCGTTGGGTGGGCCACTGCGGACCCGAGGTTAACATGAAAAACCCGCGTCGAAACGCGGGCTTAGGCTAAATTGCGTAGCGCAATTCTAACGTATCGCCGCTATTTTTGCAGTGGCTCCATACGCCGTATGCGGCACTGCAGCATGACTTTTTCTATCGTCGGGACCAGTATCAAACAAGCGTTTGATTACTGAGAGCCTCATGGCCAACACGACCCACTTTTCCACCAAGGACCGGATCCTCGGCGCCGCCGAAGAGCTGTTCGCCCAGCACGGCTTCGCCGGCACCTCGTTGCGCCAGGTCACCAGCCGCGCCGACGTCAACATCGCTGCGGTCAACTATCACTTCGGCTCGAAGGAGAATCTGGTCAACGAGGTCTTCCGCCGGCGCATGGACGACATGACCGACTTGCGCCTGAGCCAGCTGAAAACCGCGCTGGAGAAGCATCCCGGCGAACTGCAGCCGGTGCTGGCCGCTTTCGTCGAGCCGGCCCTGGCGATGTCGCAGGACCGCCACGGCGGCGGCGCCTTCGTCCGCGTGGTGGCGCGCGCCTATGCGGAGAAGAACGATGGGCTGCGCAAATTCCTTTCCGATCACTACGGCCATGTCCTGCGCGAATTCGGCAAGGCCATCGCGACCTGCGTCCCCGGCCTGAGCAAGGAAGAGCTGTACTGGCGGCTCGACTTCCTGGCCGGCGCCCTGACCTATGCCATGGCCGATTTCGGCCTGATCAAGCGTCCTGCCGATGTCACCGAAGCGGCGCACCGTGAACGCGCCGCACGCGAACTCATCCGTTTCGCCGAAGCCGGCATCCGTGCCGGACATTGAATCAATATTTTTTAAAAACAAGGATTTAAGTAATATGCCTAATAAATTACTTGTACGAAAAGCCGCCGTCCTCGGGGCCGGTGTGATGGGGGCGCAGATCGCGGCGCACCTGACCAATGCCGGCGTGGACACGGTGCTGTTCGACCTGCCGGCGAAGGAGGGCAACCCGGACGGCGTGGTCCTGAAGGCGATCGCCAACCTGGGCAAGCTCAGCCCCGCCCCCCTGGCCAGCAAATCGCTGGCCGAAGCCATCGCCCCGGCCAACTACGACGATGGACTTGAGCAACTGCGTGGCTGCGACCTGATCATCGAAGCCATCGCCGAGCGCATGGACTGGAAACAGGACCTGTACAGGAAGATCGCCCCGTTCGTGGCCGATCATGCGGTGCTGGCCAGCAACACGTCGGGGCTGGGCATCAACGCCCTCTCGGACGTGCTGCCCGAGCAGCTGCGCCACCGCTTCTGCGGCGTGCATTTCTTCAACCCGCCGCGCTACATGCACCTGGCCGAACTGATCCCGACCCAGGTCACCGACGCCGCCGTGCTGGAAGGCCTGGAAGGCTTCCTGGTCACCACCCTGGGCAAGGGCGTGGTCTATGCCAAGGACACCCCCAACTTCATCGGCAACCGCATCGGCGTGTTCTCGATCCTGGCCAGCATCCACCACACCGCCGAATTCGGCCTGGGTTTCGACGAAGTGGACGCGGTCAGCGGTCCGTTGATCGGCCGGCCCAAGTCGGCGACCTACCGCACTTCGGACGTGGTCGGCCTGGACACCATGGCCCATGTCATCAAGACCATGGGCGACACCCTGCCCGACGATCCGTGGCACAAGTATTTCGTCGCACCGAAATGGCTCGAGGCGTTGATCGCCAAGGGTGCGCTGGGCCAGAAGACCGGCGCGGGCATCTTCCGCAAGGTCGGCAAGGACATCATGGTGCTGGACCTGAAGGCGCAGGACTACCGTCCTTCGACTGGCGTCGCTGCGCCTGAGGTCGTGGAAATACTGAAGCTCAGGAATCCGGCCGAGAAGTTCGCCAAGCTGCGCGAAAGCCAGCATCCGCAGGCGCAGTTCCTGTGGGCGACCTTCCGCGATCTGTTCCATTACAGCGCCTACCACCTGGCCGACATCGCCGAGACCGCGCGCGACGTGGATCTGGCCATCCGCTGGGGCTACGGCTGGTCGCTGGGGCCGTTCGAGACCTGGCAGGCCGCCGGCTGGAAGCAGGTGGCGCAATGGATCGCCGACGACATCGTCGCCGGCAAGGCCATGAGCAGCGCGCCGCTGCCGAACTGGGTATTCGACGGCCGCGAAGGCGTACATGCGGCCGAAGGCAGCTACAGCCCCGTCAAGAATGCGAAGTTGCCACGATCTTCGCTGGCCGTGTACCAGCGCCAGCGCTTCCCGGACCCGCTGTTGGGCGAGAAATTCCCGGCCGGCGAAACCGTGTTCGAGAACGACGGCCTGCGTATGTGGACCGATGGCGACGGCATCGCCGTGGTCGGCTTCAAGACCAAGATGAATACCGTCAACGACCATGTGCTCAACGGCCTGCAGGAAGCGGTCGGACGCGCCGAACAGGACTTCAAGGGCCTGGTACTGTGGCAGAACAGTGAGCCGTTCTCCGCCGGCGCCGATCTTTCCGGGGCCATGGGCCTGCTGCAGGCGGGCGACGTGAAAGGCTTCGAGGCGATGGTCGCCAACTTCCAGGCCACCAGCCAGCGCATCAAGTATTCGCTGGTGCCGGTGGTTGCCGCCGTGCGCGGCCTGGCCCTGGGCGGCGGCTGCGAATTCCAGATGCATAGCGCCAAGACCGTGGCGGGACTGGAAAGCTACATCGGCCTGGTCGAAGCCGGCGTCGGTCTGTTGCCTGCGGGTGGCGGCCTGAAGGAAATCGCGGTGCGCGCTTCGCAGGCGGCCGGTCCGGGTGGCGATGTGTTCGCCGAGCTCAAGAAGACCTTCGAGACCGTGGCGATGGCCAAGGTATCCGCTTCGGCGATGGAAGCGCAGGAACTCGGCCTGATGCGCAAGACCGACAGGATCGTCTTCAATGCCTATGAGCTGCTGTACGTGGCCAAGCAGGAAGCGCTTGCCCTGGCCGAAAGCGGTTACCGCCCGCCCCTGCCCGCGCGTCGCGTCGCGGTGGCCGGCGACGTCGGCATCGCCACCTTCAAGATGATGCTGGTCAACATGCTGGAAGGCCGCTTCATCAGCGAATACGACTACGAGATCGCCGTGCGTATCGCCACCGTCCTGTGCGGCGGCGAAGTGGATCGCGGCTCGCTGGTCGACGAGGAATGGCTGCTGAAGCTCGAGCGCCAGCACTTCGTAGAACTGGCCCAGCAGGAGAAGACCCAGGCGCGCATCGGCCACATGCTCAAGACCGGCAAGCCGCTCAGAAATTGATTCTCTGGACCGTCATTCCCGCGAAGGCGGGAACCCAGTGCCGTTGCCATGAAAGGCCATGTCGCCGGATCCCCGCCTATGCGGGGACGACAGGAAGAAATTCAAGCCCACAAATCCGTTTAGCTCTAGCAGAGGCTGGAAAATGACCAAGCAGATCCAGGAAGCCTACATCGTCGCCGCCACCCGCACCCCGGTGGGCAAGGCGCCCAAGGGCGTATTCCGCAACACCCGTCCCGACGACATGCTGGCGCATGTGCTCAAGGCCGTCGTCGCGCAGGCGCCGGGCATCGACGTCGGCCGCATCGACGACGCCATCATCGGCTGCGCCATGCCCGAGGGCGAGCAAGGCATGAACGTGGCCCGCATCGGCCTGCTGCTGGCCGGCCTGCCCGACACCGTCGCCGCGCAGACCATCAACCGCTTCTGTTCGTCGGGCCTGCAGGCCGTGGCCCTGGCCGCCGACCAGATCCGCCTGGGCAATGCCGACCTGATGCTGGCCGGCGGCACCGAATCGATGACCATGGTGCCGATGATGGGCAACAAGATCGCCATGGCCCCCAGCGTGTTCAACAACGATCACGTGGCCATCGCCTATGGCATGGGCATCACCGCGGAGAAGGTCGCCGAGGAATGGAAGGTGTCGCGCGAGGACCAGGATGCCTTCGCCCTCGCCTCGCACCAGAAAGCCCTCGCGGCGATCGCCGCCGGCGAATTCCGCGACGAGATTTCGCCTTATGAAGTGATGTCGCGCATCCCCGATCTGGCCGGCAACACCATCCAGTTACGCAAGCTGCTGGTGGAAAACGACGAAGGCCCGCGTCCGGACACCACCCTGGAAGGCCTGGCCAAGCTGCGTACGGTGTTCCGCAATCCGCAGTTCGGCGGCACCGTGACCGCGGGTACTTCCTCGCAGATGAGCGATGGTGCCGCCGGCGTGTTGCTCGCTTCGGAACAGGCGATCAAGGATTACGGCCTGACCCCGCTGGCGCGCTTCGTCTCGTTTTCGGTGGCGGGCGTGCGCCCCGAGGTCATGGGCATCGGCCCGATCGCCGCGATTCCGAAGGCGCTGAAGCAGGCCGGACTCTCCCAGGACCAGTTGGACTGGATCGAGTTGAACGAAGCCTTCGCCGCGCAGGCGCTGGCGGTGATCCGCACCGTGGGCCTGGACCCTACGAAGGTCAATCCGCTGGGCGGCGCCATCGCCCTGGGCCACCCGCTGGGCGCGACCGGCGCGATCCGTACCGCGACCCTGGTCCACGGCATGCGCCGGCGCCAGCAGAAGTACGGCATGGTGACCATGTGCATCGGTACCGGCATGGGTGCGGCGGGTATATTCGAATCGCTCTGAGTACCGGATCGGGACGAGAACAAGAAGGGCAGCCCATGGCTGCCCTTTTCATTCCGGACCGGGCAGCGAAACGCCCGATACGACTTATTCGAGCTCGGTAACGCCCAGCTCTTTGAGCGCGTTCTGCATCAACTGCTGCGCGGCGTCGCTGAGCTTTTCGTGGTCCAGCGCATAACGGATGGTCGCCTCGATCAGGCCGATATGCGTGCCGCAATCGAAACGCGTGCCGCGGAAGCGGTAGGCATGCACCGGATGCTCGACCAGCAAGGCGGCGATGGCATCGGTCAGCTGGATCTCGCCGCCGGCACCCGGCGTGGTGCTTTCCAGCAGATCGAAGATCCGCGGACTCAGGACATAGCGTCCGACCACGGCCAGGTTGCTCGGTGCGATTTCCGGCGCGGGCTTTTCGACGATGGCCGAGATCCTGCCCTCGCGTCCGGAGAAAGTTTCGGTGGCGACGATCCCGTAACTGCCGGTCTGCTCGCGCGGCACGTCCTGGACCGCGATCTGGCTGGCCCCGGAGGCTTGCGCCGCATCGGCCATCTGCGCCAATGCCCCCGGCCCCCGGTTCCAGATCAGGTCGTCCGGCAGCAGGACCGCGAAGGGCTCGTCGCCGATGATGGGCTTGGCGCACAGCACCGCATGGCCGAGGCCCAGGGCCTCGGCCTGGGTCACGAACACCGCGCGCACGTGGCTAGGCAACACGTTGCGGACCAGTTCGAGCTGTTCGGTCTTGCCTGCGCGCTCGAGCTTCTGTTCCAGCTCGTAGGCCTTGTCGAAATAGTCCGCGACCGCATGCTTGTAGCGGTTGGTCACGAATATCAGGGTATCGCAGCCGGCTTCCACCGCTTCGTCCACCGCGTACTGGATCAGTGGCTTGTCGATGATCGGCAGCATTTCCTTCGGCACGGTCTTGGTGGCCGGCAGGAACCTCGTTCCCAGTCCGGCGACCGGGAATACCGCCTTGCGTATACGTTGGCTCATCGTGTCCTTCTGGCTTCGCGCGCAGGAAATTGCACGATTGTAGCGCCGGTCTCCTCGACCTTGTCGGACGGCAGGAACTCGGGAATGGTGGCGCGCAGGATCCGCGATAGTTCCTCGATGTCGTAGGCATCGACCGCAGCCTGCAGCAAGACAAGTGCCCGGGCGATGATCTCGGCCGAGGCATCGCGCGCGCGCGCCTCCAGGATCTTGGAATGCGACGTAGGCCGATAGAGCTCATCCGCATGGAACAGGGTTTCGTGCAGTTTCTCGCCCGGCCTCAGTCCGGTGTAAACGATGGCGATGTCCTTGCCCAACTGCTTGCCGGCAAGACGGATCATCTGTTCGGCCAGGACCCGGATCGGAATGGGCTCGCCCATGTCCAGGGTGTAGATGGAAGCATGCGCGGCGCTGGCGGCCGCCTGCACGATCAACTGGCACGCCTCCGGAATGGTCATGAAATAGCGCGTCACTTCGTGGTCGGTAACGGTCACCGGTCCACCCTGGCGGATCTGTTCGCGGAACAACGGCACCACGCTGCCAGCCGAGTCCAGCACATTGCCGAAACGCACGGTGACGAAGCGGGTCGATTTGCGGTCATCCAGGGTCTGGCAGACCATCTCCGCGAAGCGCTTGGTGGCACCGAGGACGTTGACCGGATCGACCGCCTTGTCCGTGGAGATGAACACGAAAGTGCCTACCCCCGCCTCGCGGCAGGACCTGGCAACCACTTCGGTCGCCAGCACGTTGTTGCGTACCGCTTCGCGCAACTGGCGCTGGAGCAGGGGGACCTGCTTGTAGGCGGCCGCATGGAATACGGCGTCGGGTTCGGCGATCTTCAGTGCATGGGAGATCACGGCGGGGTCGCCGCAATTGCCCAGTACCGAGACTACTTCCAGATCCGGGAACGCCCGCATCAACTCGGCATGCGTAGTGGTCAACGCCAACTCGTCGACCTCCAGCAGGGCGATCTTGCGCGCCCCATGCCTGGCGCACTGCCGGCAGAGTTCCGAACCAATGGAGCCGCCCGCGCCGGTGACCAGTACGGTGCGGCCACCCAGCCAGCCACGGATCAATTTCCAGTCGGGGGTGACCGGCTTGCGGCCCAGCAGATCGTCGATGGCGACTTCCTTCAACTCGCCGGGCAACGAGCGGCCCTCCAGCACATCGACCAGGCGCGGGACGGTACGGAACGGCAATCCGGTGCTTTCGCAGATCGCCACCACCTTCTGCATCGACACCGCATCCAGCGAAGGCATGGCGATGACGATCAGTTTCGCCGCTGTTTCCCGTGCCACGGTTACCGCATCCGCCAAGCCCCCCAGCACCGGCACGTCGTGCAGCTTGGTGCCCTGCAGCTTGGCCGCGTCGTCCAGCAGGCCAACCGGCTGGTAGGCACCGCTGCGACGCAGATCCCGCACCAACGCTTCAGCCGCACGCCCTGCCCCAAGGATCAACACCCTGAGGGCGACCCCATTCTTCAGCTCGGAATTCTGGTTGTCCTTCCACGCGCGGAACAGCAACCGGGGCATGCCCAGCAAACCCACGAGTACGAAGGGGTAAAGCACCAGTACCGCACGCGGTACCGTGCCCAACCGGTTGTACAGCGCCAGCCCCAGGGCAAGGGCCAGCAGCCCCAGCAAGGCGGCCTTCAATATGTTCCACAGGTCCGGCACGCTGGCGAAACGCCAGAGGCCGCGATACAGGCCCACCCGCCAGAACACCAGTCCCTGCGCCACCAGCACGATGGCGATCTCGGTCGACCAGAGCGGGAACAACGGCGGATCCGGAAGCATGGCGTAACGCAAATGGTGCAGCGTCTGCCAGCAAACCCACACCATCACCAGGTCGTGGGTCACCACAGTCAATCGTGGCAACAGGGCGGCCATTCGCTCACGCCATGACGTCATCATGCTTCCTTACTCAATCGAACATCCCTGCGCAATCGCGCCCAAGCCAGCACAAGCGCCCCATACCATGCCCAGCAGACCCAATCCAGCAGCGGCTGCGGCGAACGCAGGGCAAACAGCATCAGGACCACCGCCAACAGACTGGACACCGCATAAGCCATTGTAACCGGCACATGACCGCCCAGCCGCCTCGACCAGGACTGATAAGCGTGTTGCACATGCGGCTCCCACCAGCGTTCCCGGTGCAGCATGCGCATGGCCAATGTGAAGCCCGCGTCTATGAGGAACACGGAAGCCGGCAACAGCAGGAAAGGCCACTGGCTCCGATGGCCGATGAAGGCCGCCAGGATCAGCAGCGCCAGCAGATAGCCCAGGGCACCACTACCCACATCGCCCAGGAAGACCCGGGCCTTGGGGAAGTTGAAGGGCAGGAAACCCGCGATCGCGGCAAACAGACCGGCCGCCAGCCACGCCCATGGCCCGGCTCCCGGTACCAGCGCCAGCCCAGCGGCGGCAATGGCGGCCTGACTGGCCGCCAGGCCATCGATCCCATCCATGAAATTCCACACATTGACCATCACCATGACCAAGGCGAACGCAAAAAGCGCATCCGGCATGACAGCGGTGGCCCGGTGGACCGCCCAGGCCACCATCGATGCCGCCAGCGCCTGGACCAGCAACCGGGGCCAGGCGGGCAACGCGACATGGTCATCGACCCAGCCGATGCCTGCGACCAGGATCAGGCCAAGCGCACAGGACGCCAACGGCCAGACCTGTCCGGGTTGCCGGACCGCCAGCCAGGCGATGCCCAACAACACGGCCACCACGATGGCGATGCCGCCGCCGCGCGGGGTGGCCGTGGCATGGCTGCGCCGCTCTCCGGGCTGGTCCAGTAGCTTCCGCCTCAGCGCATAACGGATCGCCAGCCAGGTACCCGCTGCCGCCACCACGAAGTGCAGCAGCATCCAGGACAAGAACACCGGCATCAGACCACCGCGTAGTTGAGCAGTGGCTTGACCGTGCCCCACTCCTTGCAACTGGGGCATTGCCAATGGTGCGTGCGTGCGCCGAACCCGCACCGGGTACAGCGGTAGCTGGGATTGCGCACCAGCAACTGGTCGGTGATGTGCTTGAGGTCGTTGAGGGTTGCGGTGGAATCCGCGCCTTCGGCCAGGGTCAGGTCGATCAGCGCGGCCTCGCCGCGGACCGAGGGACGGTCCTTCAGCTGCCGCGCAAGATAGGCACGCGCCGCGGCCACCCCATCCTGGCTTTCGACCAGACGGGTCAAGGCGAGCACCGGAGCGATGCCGCGGTAGTGCTCGCACATTTCCGAGAGGAAGGCGCGCGCGCCGGACAGGTCGCCGCCCAGCTCGTAGTTGGCCATCAGGCTGGGCAGCACTTCCGGCAGGTAATCGGGATCGTGGCGCGCGGCACGTTCGTATGCGCGGATGGCAGCTTCGTGATTGCCGGCATCGGACTCGATGCGCCCTTCCAGGATACCGGCGCGGACGCAGCTCGCATCGGCCTGGTAGGCGCGCGCGATCGCGGCGCGCGCGGCGTCGGCATCGTTCGCCGTACGGTGGCGCTCCGCCAGCTCGCACTCGAATTGCGCGATCAGCTTGCCCATCGGCTCGCCAGCCACCTCTTCGTAGCGGGTGGCGTTGTCGATGGCTTTTTCCCAATCGCGCTCGGTCTGGTAGATGCCGATCAGGTGCTTGAGCGCCTGCGGTGCGCGCTGGTCGATGCGGGTGAGGTCGCTGAACACCGTTTCGGCACGGTCGAGCAAGCCCGAACGCATGTAGTCCTCGCCCAATGCGAGCAAGGCCTGCACTTTCTGCTGGTCGCTGAGATCGTTGCGCTGGACCAGACCCTGGTGCAGGCGGATGGCGCGATCCACTTCGCCACGACGGCGGAACAGGTGGCCCAGCGCGACCTGGGTCTCGAAGGTTTCCTTGTCCAGTTCGGCGATGTGCAGGAACAACTCGATCGCCTTGTCCGGCTGCTCGTTCAACAGGTAGTTGAGGCCGCGGAAGTAGGTGCTGGAAAGCCGGCTGACCTGGGTATCCCCGTGCCGCTGACCTCCCCTTCGCCCGATCACCCAACCGCTGAGCGCGGCCAGCGGCAGGAACAGGAAGAACCAGAACCACTCGTTGAGGAATTGCATGCGTTATCGGCCTGTTGGATCGGCTAGACGCCGGCACCCGGCATCGGTGTTGGCGCGGCGGCCTGCTTGTTGGCTTTGCGCAACCTGGCGTACAGCGGCCACACCAGCGTCGCCAGCATGATCAGCCCGCCTATGACCACTCCGGCCAGCAATGACAGGATGATCGCCACGCCCGAGGAAGTCTGGATATCGGTGAACAACAACTTCAACGTGATCGGCTGGGTGTTGAGCACGCCGATCAGCAGACCGGCACCCAGGAAGATCAGCGCCACGATCAGACGCAGGATATTCATCGGACAGCTCCATGCACAGGAGCCGCTAGCTTACTCCGAGACTGTCGCCGACTACACGCCGCGGAACCAGCGGACCACGACGACGGACCACGACGATCTATTCGCCGCTTTCCTCGATCGGGGTCACGCCACTGACGCGCTCGCGCAGTTCCTTGCCGGGCTTGAAATGCGGCACGTGCTTGGCCGGCAGGGCGACGGAATCACCGGTCTTGGGATTACGGCCCAGACGGGGCGGACGGTAATGCAGGGAAAAACTCCCGAATCCACGGATCTCGATGCGTTCGCCTTGGGCCAGGGCACCGCCCATCATCTCCAGCAGCGACTTCACTGCCAGATCGACGTCGTCGGCCTTCAGGTGCGGCTGGCGACGGCTCAGGATTTCGATGAGTTCGGATTTGGTCATCGTCACGGAAATAGGCGAAGGGCACCACTACCGGCCCGGTACGAACCGGGCCGGCGTGGATCGGATGGCTTGCTTACTCGGACTTGTTGCCTTCCAGCTGCGCGCGCAGCAACGCGCCGAGCTGGGTGGTGGCGCCGGTCGAAGACGAGGAAGACTGCGACTGGTAATCCTCCAGCGTTTCGCGCATTTCGGCGTCGTCCTTGGCCTTGATCGAGAGCTGCAGCACGCGGCCCTTGCGGTCCATGCCGACGAAACGGGCTTCGATCTTCTCGCCCACCTTCAGGTGCTGGCTGGCGTCGTCGATGCGCTCGTTGCTGATGTCGCGCGCGGCGACGTAGCCTTCGACGCCTTCGGCGATGTCGATGATGGCGCCCTTGGCGTCCACTTCACGCACCGTGCCTTCCAGCTTGGAGCCCTTCGGGTTGGCGGCCATGAACTGGCCGAACGGGTCCTGCTCCAGTTGCTTGACGCCCAGGCTGATGCGCTCGCGTTCCGGGTCCACGGCAAGCACGACGGCTTCCAGCGTGTCGCCCTTCTTGTAGTTGCGGGCCACGTCTTCGCCGGTGGAGTTCCAGCTGATATCGGACAGGTGGATCAGGCCGTCGATACCGCCGTCCAGGCCGATGAAGATGCCGAAGTCGGTGATCGACTTGATCTGGCCCGACACCTTGTCGTTCTTCTTGTGGATGGCGGCGAAGGTTTCCCACGGATTGGCGGCGACCTGCTTCATGCCCAGCGAGATGCGGCGACGCTCCTCGTCCACGTCCAGCACCATCACTTCGACGTCGTCGCCGACCTGCACGACCTTGGACGGGTTGACGTTCTTGTTGGTCCAGTCCATTTCCGAAACGTGGACCAGGCCTTCGACGCCCGGCTCGATCTCGACGAACGCGCCGTAATCGGTGACGTTGGAGACCTTGCCGTATACGCGGCTGTTGGCCGGGTAGCGGCGGGCGATGTTGTCCCACGGATCCTCGCCCAGCTGCTTCAGGCCCAGGCTGACGCGGTTGCGTTCGCGGTCGTACTTGAGCACGCGAACGTCGAGTTCCTGGCCGACTTCCACGACTTCGGACGGATGGCGCACGCGCTTCCAGGCCATGTCGGTGATGTGCAGCAGGCCGTCGATGCCGCCCAGGTCCACGAACGCGCCGTAATCGGTGAGGTTCTTGACCACGCCCTTCAGCACCACGCCTTCCTGCAGCTTGTCCATCAGCTGCTCGCGCTCTTCCGAATGCTCGCTCTCGACCACCGCACGGCGGGAGACCACGACATTGTTGCGCTTGCGATCCAGCTTGATCAGCTTGAACTCGAGTTCCTTGCCTTCCAGGTAGCCGGGGTCGCGCACGGGGCGCACGTCGACCAGCGAACCCGGCAGGAACGCGCGGACGTCCTTGATGTCGACGGTGAAGCCGCCCTTGACCTTGCCGCTGATGCGGCCGGTGATGGTGGCGTTGGCTTCCAGCGCTTCTTCCAGTTCGTCCCAGACCATGGCGCGCTTGGCTTTCTCGCGCGACAGCACGGTTTCGCCGAAGCCGTTCTCGAGCGAGTCGAGGGCGACCTTAACTTCATCGCCGACGGCCACGGTAAGCGTGCCGTCGTCGTTACGGAACTGTTCGATCGGCACGATGCCTTCGGACTTCAGGCCGGCGTTGATCACCACCACGTCGTTGCGGACTTCCACGACGGTGCCCATGACGATGGAACCGGGCTTCAGCTTGGTGAGGTGGATCTGGCTCTGTTCAAACAGTTCTGCAAATGATTCGATCATTGAAAAAATCTCGGTTGATGACGCAGACCGGAAGCGCGTTGTCGCGTGCGTGCCGGTCCACCCGTTGTCGGCCTGGCGGAATGCCTGTGGCCGTGAGTGTTGTGGTGGATGAACCGCCGGAACACGTTTCCGGCGGGGCTGTTCTGCTGCACGACATTGCAATCCGTCGAACCGGCTGGAAAACCATCCCCATCCTTGCCTTCCCCTCGAAGGGGAAGGAAACGGGTGTAGCCGCAATACAGCCGCGACTACGGGCTCACCAATGCCAGCACGCGCTCCACGACCTGATCGATGTTCAGGCCGGTGGTATCGAGGAGGACGGCGTCTTCGGCCGGCCTCAACGGTGCCACCGTGCGCTGGGCATCACGGGCGTCGCGGGCGAGAATCTCGCGTAGCAGACCGGCTATAGTGACGGAAACCCCTTTGTCTTTCAACTGGTTATAGCGCCTTTCCGCCCTCTCTTCGGCGCTGGCGGTCAGGAAAACCTTGTACTGGGCGTCGGAGAAGATGACCGTACCCATGTCCCGTCCGTCGGCCACCAGGCCCGGCGCCTGCCGAAAAGCGCGCTGGCGCTCCTTCAGCGCCGAACGGACCTCGGGGAAGGCGGCGATGGCCGAGGCCACGGCGCCGGTGGTTTCCAGGCGCAATTCGTCGGTGGCGTCGACGCCATTGACCCAGACCCGTAGGTCGCCAAGGTCGTCCTCCCTGAATGCGACTTCGGTATCGAAGGTGCAGCGCACCAGCGCGGCGGGATCGGAGATGTCCAGGTTGGCCCAGCTGGCCGCGACCCCGACCGCACGGTATAGCGCCCCGGAGTCCAGGTAGTGCCAGCCCAGTCGCCTGGCGACGATGCGACTGACGGTGCCCTTGCCGGCGCCGGAAGGACCGTCGATGGTCAGTACTGGAATGTTTTCGGACATGACTACCCCGTGGTTTTGGGCATTATGCCCGGCCCGGGGCATGGCCCGCGGCTCCGGCTCGGCCGTGCCGCATGCAAGGGCTTGAACCTCAACGGAAAAAACCGCTAGAATGCGCGGCTTGATTTTCGTCCCGGCCGTGCCACTGGCTCGCACCGATCCCATTCCCAGACAGTTCCACCCCAAATTCCCCGAGGTATGTCATGAAAGTCCTTTCCTCCCTGAAGTCGGCAAAGACCCGTCATCGCGACTGCAAGGTGGTCCGCCGCCGTGGCAAGGTCTTCGTGATCTGCAAGTCGAACCCGCGTTTCAAGGCGCGCCAGCGCTGAAACCCTCGGGTATGGCCAAGGCGCGCCTGCGCTGAAACCACGATGTGACCAAGCGCGCTGCCAAACCGCAGCCCGCCTGGCGAACCGCAAAGCCGCCGGAAGGCGGCTTTTGTTTTCGCCACTTGCTGCCTCGGCGCGTGGCGACGCTGCAACCGGCCCTGTTGCCCGATATCCGGGCGGCGCGGCGGTTTTTTGTTGGGGCGCTTTTGCTATAAAGACGCGTCCTCTGGGGAGCCACCGCCATGAACCGTCGCCTTTACGCCGTTCCGTTGTTCGCCCTGCTTTGCTGCGCCGGCACTGCCGGCGCCGACACCTTGCTGATCGAGCGCGCGCAGGAAAAACCCGCCGCAGCCCTGCCCGTACGCGGTCAGACCGCCGCCCAGGTGGAGGCCAGGTTTGGCGCTCCCCAGCAGAAGCTCGAACCGCGTGGCGGCCAGAAAAGCCAGTGGCCGGTGATCAACCGCTGGGTGTATGCCGATTTCACCGTATATTTCGAGAAGAGCCGCGTCATCGACGTGGTCGCCAACCAGGCCAGCCCGGACGAAATCGGGCCCAAGCCTCCAATCAGATAAGACCAAGACTTCCATGACCGATGCCTTTCGCTTCCCTGCGGAATGGGAACCCCAGTCCGCGGTCCTGATCGCGTGGCCGCATGCCGACACCGACTGGTCCGAGCGGCTGGCCGGGGTCGAAGAAACCTACGTGGCCCTGGTCGCGGCGATTACCCGCTTCGAGCCGGTGATCATCTGCATCGCCGACGAGGATCTGCAGGTCTATGCCGAAGCGCGCCTACGCTCCGCGCGGATCGACATGGCCCGGGTGCGTTTCGTACCCGCCGAATACGACGACACCTGGCTGCGCGATACCGGCCCCATCACCCTGCGCGCGGACGATCGCTTCAAGCAACTCGATTTCCGCTTCACCGGCTGGGGCGGGAAATACCAGGCAAGTCGCGACGACCGCCTGGTCGGCGAACTCTCCGGCATGAACCTGTTCCATAACTATTTCGTCCAAAGCATTGATTTTGCTTTGGAAGGTGGCGCCATTGAAACCGATGGTCGAGGTACCTTGCTGAGCACCTGGCAATGCCTGCATGAGCGTCATCCCGATGTGCCGCGTGAAGAAATCACCGCCAGACTGAGCGAGTGGCTGCGGCAGGACCGGGTCCTGTGGCTCGATCACGGTTACCTGGAAGGCGACGACACCGACGCCCATATCGACACCCTCGCCCGCTTCGCGCCCGGCGACGGCATCGTGTTCCAGGCCTGCGACGATCCAACCGATTCGCACTACCCCGAGCTCATGGCCATGGCCGACGAGATCGCCGCGTTGCGCACCCGCGATGGCCAGCCGTATCGCCTGTTCCCGCTGCCGTGGGCCAAACCGGTCATCGACGAAGGCCGCCGCCTGGCCGCGTCGTACGCCAACTACCTGATCATCAACGGCGCGGTGCTGATCCCGGCCTATGGCGATCAGGCCGACGCGAAGGCCGCCGAAGTGCTGGCCGCCGCCTACCCGGGCCGCGAGATCGTGCAGGTGCCGTGCCGGCCGCTGATCTGGCAGAACGGCAGCCTGCATTGCATCACCATGCAATTGCCCGAGGGTCTGGTGGGCTGATACCCCTTGTCCGTCGGTCCCGGCATGACTTCAGTTGGGGGCTGAACAAACGCTTCGTTTACACACGCTTATCCGTGATCGCGGATAACCAGCAGTCACCGCTCATCAGTGGAGGCTGCCGTGTACACACGACGCAAATTCCTGGCTTCGACCACCCTCGCCGCCGCCGGCCTGACCCTGGCGGCCTGCCGCGACAATGCCCAGGCGGGAGCCGCCCAGGCACCTGCCGGCCGGACCCCGGCCAGCGCCCCACCTGCCGCGATATCCGGCCCCTTGAACACCCGCGCCATCCCCGCCACCGGCGAGAAGATCCCGGTCATCGGCATGGGCACTTCCGGCAGCTTCGAGGTCGGCGATTCCGCCGCCGAACTGGATCCATTGCGCGAGGTGCTGAAACGCTTCTTCGCCGCGGGCGCAACCGTGATCGATACCGCGCCTACCTACAGCGTGGCCGAAGACCGGATGGGCGCGCTGCTCACTGAACAGGATCTCGCCGGCAAGGCGTGGCTGGCGACCAAGCTGTCCGGCGTCAGTGGCCGCGAAGAAGGCATGGCCCAGTTCCACGAAAGCCTGCGCCGACTCAAGACCGACAAGGTCGCGCTGCTGCAGGTCCACAACCTCGGCGACCTGAAAACCCAACTCGCCGTCGCCCGCGAACTGAAGGCGCAAGGCAAGGTGCGCTACGTCGGCGTCACCCATTACCTGGAAAGCGCGCAGGACCAACTGACTGATATCGTCCAGGCGGAGAAACCCGACTTCCTGCAGATCAATTATTCGGTGGTGTCGCGCGGCGCCGAGAAGCGCGTGCTGCCGCTGGCCCGCGACCTGGGCGTGGCGGTGATGATCAACCGCGCCTTCGAGGACGGCAAGCTGTTCGCGCAGGTCAAGGACAAGCCGCTGCCGGAAGCGCTGGCCGCTGCCGGTGTAGGTTCATGGGCGCAGGCCTTCCTGAAATTCGCGCTGAGCCATCCGGCGGTGACGGTGGTGATTCCGGCCACCGGCAAGCCGGATCGGCAGAGCGACAATCTGAAGGCCGGCATCGGTCCGGACCTTGACGAAGCGCAGCGCCAGGCGCTGGTCGCGGCACTCGCTTGATCCGCCCCCGATGAACCAGCCGACCTCCGGGGCTCCATCAGCACTGCGCCTCGTCGCCCGCGTGTTCAATGTCGAACCGCACGAAGCGCCCGCCGTGGCGGCGGGACTGGCGATGTTCTTCCTGCTGTTCACCGGCTACTTCATGCTGCGGCCGATCCGCGAAACCATGGGCGTGACGGGCGGCGTGGACAACCTGCAATGGCTGTTCACCGGCACGTTCCTGGCCACGGTGGCGGTATTGCCACTGTTCGGCTGGCTGGCATCGAAGGTGGCAAGACGGCGGATCGTACCGTGGGTGTTCGGCCTGGTGGTGCTGAGCCTGCTTGGATTCGGCATCGCGATGCTGTCGCAGCCGGACGATCCGTGGAACGCCCGGGCGTTCTATATCTGGGTTTCGGTCATCAACATGCTGATGATCTCGCTGGCCTGGAGCGTGCTGGCCGATGTGTTCGTCACCGGCGAGGCCAAGCGGTTGTTCGCGCTGATCGCCGGCGGCGCCAGCCTGGGCGGATTGGCGGGTCCGCTGCTGACCACATGGCTGGTCGAGCCGCTGGGGCACGGCGGCCTATTGTTGCTCTCCGCGATGCTCATCGCCTGCAGCGCGGCAACTGCCATGTGGTTGCATCGCTGGCGCGATGGCCACCCCTTGCCTGCCCACCACAGCAGTCCGGAACAACGCAGTCGTCCACTCGGCGGCAATCCGTTCGCGGGCGCCACGGCGGTGTTCAAGTCGCGCTACCTCATTGCCATCGCGGTATTCGTGGTGCTGCTGTCCAGCGTCACCACCTTCCTGTATTTCGAACAGGCGCGACTGGTGGCTGAAACCTTCCCTGACCAGACCCGGCAGACGCAGGTGTTCGGCGCCATCGACGCCGTGGTCCAGGGCATGGCCATCCTGACCCAGGTGTTCCTCACCGGGCGGGTGGCGCAACGGCTGGGCGTCGGCGTGTTGCTGGTGGCGGTGCCGGTGATCGTGGCGGCCGGATTCGTCTGGCTGGCGCTGGCGCCGACCTTCGCGGTGTTCGTGGTGGTGATGGTGGTGCGGCGCGCGGGCGAATACGCGTTTGTGCGGCCGGGCCGCGAGATGCTGTACACCGTGGTCCCACCGGAAGCCAAGTACAAGGCCAAGAACTTCATCGACACCGTGGTTTACCGCGGCGGCGATGCGGTCAGCGCCTGGATCAAGCGCGGCCTGGACCTGGTGGCCGACCACCCGGCGCTGGCGATGCTGATCGGCGCCGGCATCGCCCTGGTCTGGGCTTTCACCGGCAGCCTGCTGGGCCGCTGGCAGCGCGGACAGGAAGTGGAAAATACATCTTCCTGACTTGAAGGGCGTTTACTCCGATCGCCGTCATCTACTCCGGACATCGTCATGACCAGCCATTCGGCTGGTCATGACGAGCAATGAGGATCCCGCTCTGGTAAGCGCCATTCCTCATCCGATCCCCGTATTCACGCTACGGAAGCCCCCGCCGCGGCCTTCCGCGTTACCATGCGCCCTCCCCGTATCGCCCGCCTTTCCCATGACCCGCAACACCCTGCCCGTCGCCCTGATCCAGGAAAAGAACCATGGCGATGCCGAGGCCAACCTGGCGGTGATCGAGCAGCGCGTGGCCGAAGCCGCCAAGCGCGGAGCCAGGCTGGTCCTGCTGCAGGAACTGCACAACGGCGCGTATTTCTGCCAGCACGAGTCGGTGGACGAATTCGACCTGGCCGAACCGATCCCCGGTCCCAGCAGCGAACGCCTCGGCAAACTGGCCAAGCGGCATGGCGTGGTCCTGGTCAGTTCGCTGTTCGAGCGCCGCGCCGCCGGGCTGTACCACAACACCGCGGTCGTGTTCGAAAAGGACGGCAGCACGCTGGGCAAGTACCGCAAGATGCACATCCCGGACGATCCTGGTTTCTACGAGAAGTTCTACTTCACTCCCGGCGACATCGGCTTCAAGCCGATCGATACTTCGGTGGGCCGCCTCGGCGTGCTGGTGTGCTGGGACCAGTGGTATCCGGAAGCCGCGCGCCTGATGGCGCTGGCCGGGGCGGAAGTGCTGCTCTACCCGACCGCGATCGGCTGGGATCCGGACGATGCGCAGGACGAGAAGGACCGCCAGCGCGGCGCGTGGATCCTCAGTCACCGCGGCCACGCGGTCGCCAACGGCCTGCCGGTGCTGTCGTGCAATCGGGTCGGCCACGAAGCCTCTCCTCTGGGCGCATCGGGCATCCAGTTCTGGGGCAACAGCCATGTCCTCGGGCCGCAAGGCGAGTTCATCGCCGAAGCGAGCGGCGAAGCGGAAATCCTCAGCGCCGAAATCGACCTCGCCCGCAGCGAACACGTGCGCCGCATCTGGCCGTTTCTGCGCGACCGCCGCATCGATGCCTATGGCGACCTGCTGAAGCGCTACATCGATTGAGACGCTGCGCTTGGACCTGATCATCCGCGACGTCACGCCGGCGGACATGCCGGCCATCTCCGCCATCTACGCGTCGGAAGTCCGGGACCACGTCAATACCTACGAGTACGACGTCCCGGACCAGGCCGAGATGCAGCGCCGCATGTGGGGCATCGTCGAGGCGGGCTATCCCTACCTGGTCGCGGAAGCCGGTGGACAACTGCTGGGATACGCTTACGCCAGCAGTTACCGCGCACGCGCCGGCTACCGCTTCACGGTGGAGAACTCGGTGTACGTCGCGGCGGGACGGCAGGGACATGGCGTCGGCGCGGCGCTGCTGGAGCGCCTGATCGCCGAATGCGGGGCGCGCGGCTACCGGCAGATGATCGCGGTGATCGGCGAACCCGCCAACACCGCGTCGATCCGGCTGCACGAGAAATTCGGCTTCCAGTTGATCGGCGTTTTCCGCGGCATCGCCTGGAAGCACGGCCGCTGGCTGGACACCGTGCAGATGCAGCGCGCGCTGGGCCGAGGCGATCGCGACGCACCCGCCGCTGAAATTCCTTGAACATCATCGTAGGAGCGACGTCAGTCGCGACTGACGTCGCTCCTATGAAACCCCACGCTTCGAGCCTGAATCAATGATCGAAACCCCAGACCAGCCACTCCTCGCCGACCCGCTCGCCGGTCAGCCCCACCAGATCGTCGAACGCGATGGCGTGCGCTACACCCTGCTCGGCACCGCGCATGTGTCCAAGGCCAGCGTCGATGCGGTGGTCGCGGCGATCGCCGATGGCAACTACGACGCGGTCGCGGTCGAACTGGATGCGCAGCGGCTGCAGGCGTTGAACGATCCCGATGCGCTGGCCAAGCTAGACCTGGTCAAGGTGATCCGCGACGGCAAGGTCGCGCTGTTCGCCGCGAACCTGGGCCTGGCCGCGTACCAGCGCCGTCTCGCCGAACAGCTCGGCATCGAGCCCGGCGCGGAACTCAAGGCCGCGGCCAATGCGGCGAAAGGCCGTGGCCTGGACCTGCACCTGATCGACCGCGATGTCGGCCTGACCTTCAAGCGCATTTCAGCCAAGCTGGGCTTCATCGGCCGGATCAAGCTGGGCGCGGGGCTGGCGACCAGCCTGTTCGTCGACGATGAAGTCGGCGAAGAGGAAATCGAGAACCTGAAACAGGGCGACATGCTGGAATCGAGCTTCGGCGAATTCGCCAAGCAGAGCCCCGCTCTGTTCGCGGCGCTGATCGACGAACGCGACCAGTACATGGCGGCGCGCTTGCGCCAGATCGAGGCCGCGCCTGGAGCCGACAAGCCTTACGAAGTGCTGGCGGTGGTCGGCGCCGGCCACTTGCAGGGGCTGGCGCGTTACCTGGGAGAGGAACAGCGCGATCCCACCGCGCTGTGCGAGGAGTTGAACCATGTGCAGCAGAAAAAGAAACTGCCCTGGTTCACCATCGCCCTCACCACCCTGGTCCTGGGCGGCATCGCCTGGGGCTTCTGGCACGGCGGTTATGCGGTCGGCGCGGACCTGCTCAAGCAATGGGTCCTGTTCACCGCCGGCCTGGCCGCCGTGGGTTGCGCATTGGCGGGTGGACACCCGCTCAGCATCCTGGCCGGGGCCATCGCCGCACCGCTCAAGCCGTTCCGTCCCGGCATTCCGTCCGGCATGTTCAGCGCGCTGGTCGAAGTGCGGATACGCAAGCCGGCCTACGGCGATTTCCTGGCGCTACGCGACGACGCGCAGACCCTGCGCGGCTGGTACCGCAACCGCGTCTCGCGCGTGGTCCTGAACTTCATCCTGACCAACCTGGGCACCGGTATCGGCGTGTGGATCGCCGGGGCGCGCATCTTCGGCAAGTTGGCCGGTTGATCGCAGCTTGGTCCTTGTAGACCCGAGCTCGCTCGGATGCTTTAGGTGCTTTGTAGGTCCGAGCTTGCTCGGATGCTTTTCGCATTGAAGCCAGAGCATCCGAGCAAGCTCGGACCTGCGCCCCGAAGCGGCATGAGGCTTTTTTCTATTCCGGAAGGCAAATTTTCTGTTCGCGAATGGCTTTTTTGTCTTCGCGAAGAGCTCTGCGGCATTCCGGAAGGCTTGTTTGCTCTTCCGGCAAACAAGAAAGCCGCCCGGAGGCGGCTTTTCGGAGTTGACGGCAGGTGTCGGCTCAACCAGAACCATAGAGTGGACCCCGGCCCGCCAGACGACGTCGCCGTCATCCATGCGGTGGGCTTGAGCCCACCCTATGGCTACTCCACCTTCAATGCCGCTACCGCTGCCGCCGGCACGCCGCCTTCGCCCTTGCGCGTGCGCGCCCGCTTGAGCAGGCGTGACGTGCCGCTGCGCATGTCGTCGAGGATCGCGTAGATGGTCGGCAGGAACAGCAGGCTGACCACGGTGGAGAACGCCAGGCCGCCGGCGATCGCGCGCGCCATCGGGTAGTACGGCGGACCGTCGCCGCCCATCTGGGTGTTGCCCCAGGCGATCGGGATCATCGCCAGGATCGCCGTGCCCATGGTCATCAGGATCGGCCGCAATCGTTCCCGGCTGCCGCTCACCAATGCATCGGTCCGCGACAGGCCGCGCCGTCGCAGGTTGTTGATGTGCTCGATCATCACGATGCCGTTGTTCACCACCACGCCCATCAGCACCAGGATGCCGATGAAGGCCATGATGTTGAACTCGGTGCCGGTCAACCAGAACAGCCAGAACACCCCGAACACCGAGAACAGCACGCCGCTCATGATCGCCGCCGGGAACAGCAGCGACTCGAACACCGCCGCCATCACGATGTAGATCAACAGCAGCGCGATGATCAGGTTCTTGCCCATCTGCGCGCCGGCTTCGTCCTCTTCCTGGAACGCGCCGCCGTCGAACGAATAGCTGTAGCCGGTCGGGAACGAAGCGGCCTTGAGCACGCCTTCCATGGCCTCGCGCGCCTCGGGCACGGTGACCTTGTCGGCCAGGTTGGCCTGCACGGTCAGCGTGGTCTGGCGATTGGTCCGCGAGATCTGCGTCGCGGCCGGAGTCACGCCCACGTCGACCATGCTCAGCAGCGGCACGGTGCGTCCGTCCGGCGCGCGGACCATGAACGTATCCAGGTCCTCGATGCCGTATTGCTCGGCGCCGGCGAAGCGCACCCATACCGGGACTTCGCTCTCGCCACGGCGGAACTCGCGCAATGGCGCGCCACGCAGGGCGATGCCGACGAACTTCGCCACCTCGTCGGCGCTGAAGCCGAAGGCCGCCGCGCGCTCGCGGTCCACGCGCACCGACAGCTCGCTGTTCTGGTCGCCCGCATTGACCTTCACGTCGCGCAACTGCGGGCTCTTGGACAGCATCGGCACGATGTCCCTGGCGATCTCGGCCAGGGTTTCGGTCGAATCGCCGACCAGCTGCACCTGCACGTTCTCGCCCGGCTGGCCGCTGCCACCCGGTCCGCCACCACCGCCATTGCCGATGCCAATCGTCGCGCGCGCGGACTTGGGCAGCTCCTTGCGGATTCCGTCGATCAGCGCCTTGGTATCGCTATTGTCGAGCGTGCTCATGTCGAACTTGATCCGGGTGCCCGCATCGCCTTCCTCGCTGTACCAGGAATAGATCTGCTCGACATGGAAGCGCTTGCGGTTGGCGTCCATGAACTTCTCGACCTTGAGCACTTCGTCGGAGATCTGCTCGAGGCTGTAGGAACCCTTCCACTGGTAGAAGATGTTGGTTTCGCCGCCGTCCTCGCCGCCGAACATGTTCTTCTTGGTCAACATCATCGGCACGATGCTGACCATGATGATCAGCAGGATGCCCAGCACGCTCCAGCCGCGGTGGTCCAGGGTCCAGCGCAACAGGCCCGCGTAGCGGTTCTGCATGCGCGGGATGATGCCCTTGTGGCTGCCCACCGCCGGCGGCGTCTTCAGCCGCGCCGACAGCATCGGGATCAGGCTGACCGCGACCAGCCACGAGGCCAGCAGCGACACCGAGATGGTGATCGCGATCTGCGACAGGTAGATGCTGAGGAAATTGCGTTCGCCGAACAGGTTCGGCACGAACACGATGCAGTGGCACAGGGTGCCGGCCGACAGGGCGATGGCCACATGGCGGGTGCCGACGATCGAAGCCAGCCGCGGCTGGTCGGGCATCCGTTCCCGTTCCTGATAGATGCTTTCCACCACCACCACGGCGTTGTCCACCAGCATGCCGATGGCCAGCAACAGGCCCATCATCGACAGGATGTTGAGGGTCACCCCGGCGAAGTACATGAAGCCCAGGGTCATGACGAAGCAGATCGGGATCGCCAGCGTCACCATCAGGGTCGATGGCCAGTGGCGCAGGAAGAAGAACAGCACCGCGATCGACAGCACCAGGCCGATCGCCCCGGCCTCGGCCAGCTCGATCAGCGAGGTGGTGACGTTGTCGCCCTGGTTGTCGATGATCTTGACCTGCAGGTCGTTGAGCGAAGGCTCCTTGCGGATTTCCTCCACTTCCTTCAGCGCATTGCGCGAGACCTCCACCAGGTTGGCGTTGCGTTCCTTGAAGATGTCCAGGCCGACCGCTTTCTTGCCGTCCAGGCGGCGGCCCATGTTCATGCGCTCCTTCTTCAGGCGCACGTCGGCGATGTCGGACAAGCGCACGCCGTTGCCGATGACCAGGTCGCGCAACTGCTGCAGGTCGTTGAGTTCGCCCACCGGCTGCACCCGCAGGCGCATGCCGCCGTCGGTGATGGTGCCGGCCGAGACCGAGAAGTTCACCGCCTGCAGGCGCGTGGTCAGGTCGTTGAGGCCCAGTCCGTGCGCGGTCAGCCGATCCTGGTTGATCGCGATCTCGACCTCGTTGGCCGGCGCGCCGGAGATGTCCACGCGGGCCACGCCGGGAATGCGTTCGATGCGCCGCTTGAACTCGCGGTCGATCATGTCGTACGCGCCGGTCAGGTCCATTTCGCTGGACAGGCGCACGCGCAGCACCGGCTGGTCGGTGGTGGAGAACTTCAGCACCACGTAGCGCTGCAGGTCGTCGGGCAAGTCGGCGCGGATCGCGTCGATGCGCTCGCGGGCCTCGGAGGCGGCGATGGCCACGTCGCGCTCCCAGTCCGAGAACTGGATGAAGATCTGCGCGCCATCGGCCGTGGCATTGGCGTCGATGCGCTTGATCCCGGCCATGGTCGACAGCGTTTCCTCCACCGGTCGCAGCACCGTGCGCTCCACTTCATCGGGGGTGGAGCCGGCATACGGCATCTGCACGAAGATGAAAGGCGGCGAGACTTCCGGGAAGGCCTCCAGCGGCAAGCGGAAGGCCGCGATCAGGCCGATCACGGTCAGCGACACGAACAGCATGATCGCGCTGACCGGACGCTTGATGCTCAGTTCGGCGATGCTCATGCGCGGCTGGGCTCCTGCGCTCCGGCATCACCGGCGTGCCCGCTGGAGTGCTCTATCGTCTGGCGATGCAGGCGGCCGCGTTCGGCGTAGTACTCGTCGGAGCGGCGATCCAGCAGGTCGTACACCACCGGGATCACCACCAGGGTCAGCAGGGTCGAGACCAGCAGGCCGCCGATCACCGTGATCGCCATCGGCGAACGCACTTCCGCACCCTCGCCGAAGGCCAACGCCAGCGGCAGGAAGCCGAACAGCGTGCACAGCGTGGTCATGGTGATCGGGCGCAGGCGCGAGCGTGCACCCTCCACCAACGCGATGCGCTTGGCCACGCCGGCTTCGCGCAACTGGTTGACCTTGTCGATCAGGATGATCGCGTTCTTGACCACCAGGCCGACCAGCAGGATCAAGCCGATGAACACCACCACCGAGACCGGCGAGCGGGTCAGCAGCAAGGCCAGTACCGCGCCGACCAGCGCCAAGGGGATGGTGAACAGGATCACGAACGGATGCAGCAGCGATTCGAACTGCGAGGCCATCACCAGGTAGACCAGGAAGATCGCCAGACCGAAGGCGAACAACAGCGCCTTGACCGACTCAGCCAGTTCCTCGCCCTGCCCGCCGATATGCATGCCGATGCCTGCGCCCAGATTGTTTTTGGCGACCATGTCCCGCACTTCCTCGACCGCGCCGCCCAGGTCGATGTCGCGCAGGTTCGAGGAAACGATCGCCACCCGCACCTGGTCGGCGCGGTGGATCTCGCTCGGGCCTACCGTGGACACGACCTCGGCCACCGATTCCAGAGTCACCGGCCGCGAACTGCCGGGATTGACGATCAGCTTGCGGATGCTTTCCACCGAGGCACGGTCCGATTCCTGCGCACGCACCAGCACGTCGATCTTGCGGTCGCGGAAGCTGTAGCGCGTGGCCACGTCGCCGCGCACCTTCTTCACCACCACATCGGCGATCTGGCGCGTGGTCAGGCCCAGCGCCCCGGCGCGTTCCTGGTCGAAGCGGATCTGGATCTCGGGGAAGCCTTCTTCCACCGTCGATTTCACGTCGGCGTAGTGCGGGTTGGCGCGCAGCATCGCGGCCATCTTCTGCCCGGCCTTCTGGATCGTCTCCAGGTCCTGTCCGCGCAATTCGATTTCCAGCGGGGTGGAGAAACTGAAGAGTTCCGGGCGGCGGAAATCGGCCTGCGCGCCCGGATGGTCCTTGATCGACGCGCGCAGCTTCTCGGTTTCGCTCGCCTCCAGTTCCTTGCTGCCGCCATCGGCCATGACCACAGTGATCTTGCCGATGTTCTCGCCGCTCTCGGTCGGGCTGGCGTCCAGCCGCGTGCCGGTGCCGCTGACGCCGTACAGCGCGTGGATGCCTTCGTCCTTGGCGTGCTTCTGCTGCAGGTCGCGGACGATGTCGTCGGTGCGGCTGAGCGGCGTGCCGGGCGGCAATTTGACCGTCATCTCGAAGCGGTCCTGGGCCAGCTGCGGGATCAGGTCGGCGCCCAGCATCGGGATCGCCATCAGGGTCAGGACGAACGCCGCCGCGGCCATGCCCAGCACCAGCCATGGCTTGCCCAGCGAAGTGGGCAGCAGCTTCATGTAACCGCGTTCGGCGCGGTCGTACGGCGCCATGGCCAGGTCGCTGGCCTTGCGCATCACCGGTCCGACCACCGCGACCAACCCGCGCCATGCGCGCACGAACAACCAGGCGATGCCGAAGAAGAAACCGCGCACGCCCGCGCCTACGCCGTGCCCGGTAGCGGCCAAGGGTTTCTGCCAACGCGATTGCGGCTGCCAGCGCGGATGCGGCGCTTCCTCCGGGAAGGCCATCGGCGGCCTGCCCTTCAACGCGCTCAGCATCGGGATCAGGGTCATCGACACCACCAGCGACACGGCGATGGCTATCGCCACGGTCAGGGCCTGGTCGCGGAACAGCTGTCCGGCGATGCCCTGCACGAACACCAGCGGCAGGAACACGGCGATGGTAGTCAGGGTGGAAGCGACCACCGCCATGCTCACCTCGCCGGTGCCGGTGATGGCGGCCTGCAACACGCTGAGCCCGCGCTCGCGCGCCTTGGCGATGCTTTCCAGCACGACGATCGAGTCGTCGACCACCAGGCCGGTGGCCAGCGCCAGGCCGCCCAGCGACATCACGTTGAGACTCAGGCCCAACTGGTCCATGAAGAAGAAGGTGGTGATGATCGAGGTCGGCAGCGACAGCGCGACCACGAAGGTGCTCCAGCCGTCGCGCAGGAACAGGAAGATGATCAGGATCGCCAGCATGCCGCCGATCAGCGCATCGACCTCCACGTCGGAGATCGCGTGCTTGATGAAAGTCGACTGGTCGTCGATGGTGGTCAGTTCGACGTCGGACGGAACCTGTTCCTTGATCTGCTCGAGCTTCTTCCTGATCGCATCGGCGGTGGACACGGTGTTGGCGTCGCCTTCCTTGTAGATCGCCAGCTCCACCGCTTCATGCCCGGCCAGGCGGATGATGCCTTCGCGCTCCTTGTAGCCCTGGCGCACGTCGGCGATGTCCTTCAGGCGCACCGGCATGCCACCGGCGATCGCAGTCGAACTGGAGGACGATGCGCTCTGCACCGAAGCCGCAGCGGCCATGGTCGCTGCGTCGCCGCTGGAGGCGGCGATCGCCGCCATCTGCTGGGCCGCGCTGGCCGCATCGCTGCCGCCGCCACTCTGGGTAGTGACCAGCATGTTGCGGATTTCGTCGACCGTGGCGAACTGGTTGACGGTGCGCACCAGGTAGCGTTGCGAGCCCTGCTCCAGGCGGCCGCCGGAGATATTGATGTTCTCCTGCTGCAGGCGCTGGATCACGGTGTCGATCGGCAGATTCAACTGCGCCAGCTTCTGCTGGTCGATGTCGACCTGAATCTCGTCTTCGAGGCCGCCGCCGACCTTGACCGCGGCCACGCCGCTGACCGGCTCGAGTTTCTTCTTCAGGTCTTCATCGGCGTAGCGCCGCAACTCGGTGAGCTGGCGGATGGCATCGGCATCGGTCTTACCGCCGGCCTTGGACGACAGCGCCAGGCGCATGATCGGCTGGGTGGACGGATTGAAACGCAGCAGCACCGGCGCCTTGGCTTCCAGCGGCAGCTGCAGGACTTCCATCTTGTCGCGCACTTCGAGACTTGCCTGGTCCATGTCGGTGCCCCAGGCGAATTCCAGGACCACGTCGCTCTGGCCGGTGCGCGAAACCGACTTCAGCTTGCGCAGGTTCTTGACCACGCCGACCGCTTCCTCGACCGGCTCGGAGATCAGCGTCTCGATCTCCGACGGAGCGGCGCCGGTGTATTCGGTGCGCACGGTCAGGGTGGGATAGCTCAGATCCGGCAACAGGTTGACCTTGAGCGCCATCAGCCCGAGGAAACCGAACAGGAACATGGTGATCCAGAACATCGCCACGGTGACCCGGCGACGGGTGGAGAATTCCACCAGGCCGCCCCCGGTCAGGCCCGCAGGTGGCGCGAGCGGATCGGTGCCTTGCCCTTCAGAAGCATGCCCGCTCATTGTTTCTTACCGGCAGCTTCAACCTCCACCTTGACGGTGGCGGTTTTCTTGACCTTGTCGCCGATCACCTCCACCGGAGTGCCGTCGCGCAAGGCGATCTTGCCCGCGGTCACCACGCCATCGCCTGCCTTGAGGCCTTCGCGGATCTCGACCCACTCGCCATCCATGTAGCCGGTCTTGACCGCGACCCGCGCCGCCTTGCCGGCGCGTACCGCGAACACCGCCGGTTCGCCTTCGTCGTCCAGCAACGCCACGCGCGGCACGACCAGGGCATCGGCGCGCTTGTCGTAATCGATCCTGATGCGCCCGAACATGCCCGGCTGCAACGAATCGCCATTGCCGGAGAAACTGCAGACCACACGGAAGGTACCGCTGCCCGAATCGACCACCGGGGCGATGCGGTCGACTATGCCGGTGAAGCTCTGGCCCGGCAGCGCATCGGCGGTGAGTTGCACCGGCTGCCCCGCCTTCAGCGTGGCGATCTCGCGCTCGGGGACGTTGAGGGTGGCTTCCAGTTTCGAGTTGTCGACGATGCGGAAGATCGGCGTGTTGATCTGCACGAAGTTGCCGGTCTTGATTGAGCGCGAAGCGACGATCCCGGAAATCGGCGCGGTCACCGTGGTGTAGGAAAGTTCCAGCGTGGCCAGGGTGTACTGGGCGCGTGCGTTCTCCAGATCGAACTTGATCTGGTCGACGTCGTTGGCGCTGATCATCTGCTGTGCGACGAGTTGCCTGGCGCGGTTGTAGTTGTTTTCCAGCTTGTGCATCTGCGCCGAAGCCTGGGCTACCGCCAGCCGCGAACGGTCCGGATCCAGCCGCACCAGCGCCTGCCCGGCACGCACCGTCTGGCCCTCTTCGACCAGGACCGCAAGGGCCACGCCCGAGGTCTTGGCCACTACCTGCGATTCGCCGCGCGGTTCCAGTGCGGCGGTCCCGGTATAGCTGGCCGCGACCGGCCGATGCGCCGCCTTGACCACTTCGACCGGTACCGCATCGGGGCCTTTCGCGGCATCGCCAGGCTTGGCCTGGGCCTCCCCGTCGCCTTTCTTGCAGGCACCCAACGAAAGCCCCAGGACAAGGACCAGGGCGGAGGCGCGCAGCGCACGCATGGAGAGACGGCCTGCGGAGAAGTCGGGTCGGAACATGCGGGTACCAGGTGGTTGTTAGGTGTTGTACATAGGTATATCACCCAACCCCTGCCCGAACATGCGCCGAAGGTCATGGTGACTTGCGTCGGATCGTCCTTCACTCACCAACGGAAGTGGCAAGGATGCACGGCACACGCCTGCGCGGAATAGCCGATCATGGGCATTGTCGGGCACGCGAGTGGCGTGCGGATGGCAGGCGCCGGGAGTCGCACGCTATACTTCGCCCAGCCAAGCGCTGCGGTTGGACGCAGCGCACGCAAAAGAGAGACCCGGATTACGACATGATGCGACCGCTTCCGCTCGCCGCTTGCCTTGCCTTGGCCGCCGCCCTTCCGCTGGCCGCCGCCGTCACCGCACAGGTTCCTGCCCAGCAGGAAACCGCGCCCGCCACCACCGAAGCCGCCCCGGCTCCGGCCGCCGCACCCGCCGCTCCGCAAAAGCTGGCCGGCGACGCGCAGAACGGCCGCACCCTGTCCTACACCTGCCAGGGTTGCCACGGCCTCACCGGCTACAAGAACGCCTATCCGAGCTACCACGTGCCCCGGATCGGAGGCCAGTCGGCCGAATACCTGACCCAGGCCCTGACCGAATACAAGAAAGGCAACCGCAAGCATCCCACCATGCAAGCGCAGTCCGAGAGTTTCTCGGACCAGGACATCGCCGATCTTTCCGCCTACCTTTCCTCGTTGAAGTAAGCCACCCATGTCGAATGCCGTGCACGCCCAGCGTCTAGCCATCGCCCTGCTCGCCGCCCTCGCCCTGGCCGCCTGCTCCCAGAACAATGAAGTCGCCGCCGAAGACCCCGGCCATGCCAGCGGCGAGCACGGCTCCAGTTCCTCCGCGGGCCTGCCCGATGGCCGCATCGCCATCGGCGAGAAGCGCGCGCAGGTCAAGAGCGAAGCGACCAAACAGAGCTGCGTGGATTGCCACGGCGCCGAAGGCAATGCGCCGATCGATGCCACCTACCCCAAGCTCGGCGGCCAGTACGGCGATTACATCGCCCACGCGCTGCAGGCCTACCGCGCCGGCAACCGCCAGAATGCATTGATGACCCCGCAGGCCGCGCAATTGAGCGACCAGGACATCTCCGACCTGGCCGCCTATTTCGGCTCACGCAGCACCCAGTTGCGCGACCTGCACGGCGTCGACTGAGCGGTCCCGGAAGTCGCAAAAAAAAAACGGGGCCGTGAGGCCCCGTTTTCGTTGCGCCGGAAAGAGATCAGGAGTGAGATGGAAGTCAAAAGCCCCTCACTCCTCACTCCTCACTCCTCACTCCTCGTTTCTCGTTTCTCGTTTCTCGTTTCTCGTTTCTCGTTTCTCGCTCCTCGCCCCCTCAACTATCCGTCGGAATCGGATTGCGCTTGACCGGGATCTCCGGCGGCGGCCGCGCCGTGGCCGGCTGCTCGTTGAGGTTGGGGTCGAACAGGTTGCAGGCGCCGCCGGCCTGCAGCACCGACACCACGCACTTGACCCGTTTGGAAGTGCCCGGGATCGGGATCTCCACTTCCTGGATCGCACGACGCACCCATTCCCCCAGCAGCGATTCGTTCGTCGGCCGCCAGTACTTGTCGAACATGGTCGGCTCATAGGGAAACTCGGGGCGATCCAGCCATTTGCTGGCGCGATCGGCATCGGCGCGCTGCGCCTGCTTGGAACCAGGCGCCCCCGGCTTGCTCGCAGTGCCGGCGAGATTGTCGGGAACGCGCACGCTGCCATCGGCATTGAACAGGCCCGGCCCGTTGCCATCGCGACCACCGACCTGGCCGGGCACGTTGCGGGTCGAAGCACCCCAGTCGTCGCCGCGCCTGGGTGTGGGCGTGGCGCCGGGGCGGTTCGCAGTCGTGGCCGAACCCGACGCAGTGGCATCGGGCTGGGTGCCCTGGCGGGTACTTGGCGTGCTTGCCGAATCGCCTGACGCAGTCGCGCTGATCGCCTTGTTGTCGCTGCCGCTGGCGGCAGTGCCGGGTTGCGGCGATGCGATCTCCGCCTGGCGCACGGTGGGCGTGGGTGCCTGCAGCACAGGGGCGACGACCGCGCGCGCGGGTACCTGCACGGTGCGGATCTGCGGCAGCGGCGCTGGTATCTCGCGTTCCTGCACCACCGGCGTATCGGGAGCAGTCCGGGGCACCGCTATTTCCCTCTGCGGCATTTCGCGTTGCGCCGGCGGCACATCGACCACGGTGACTTCGCGCACCGGCACGCCGATCTCGCGCGGCCGGATCTGCGGCGGAGCGATTTCCGGACTGCGGGCCGTGACCGGCGGCAGCACGAAGGTGGTGGTGGGAACTGGGGTTTCGGTAACCTGCAGTGTCTGCTGGGCGACCGGCGGCGCGGGAACCGGGACCTGCTCCTGCGGCAGCGCCGATGCCTGGGGCGACGCTTGCGAAGCGGCGCTGGAGGATTGCGCAGCCGACGCCTGCGCCGCCGCCGCGGAAGAGTCGGACTGCGCCGGCGGCCCGCCGCCCTCTTCTTCCGGCGTACCCTCGCCGATGAACTCGACCTGGACCCGGCTTTCCTCTTCCGCAACGGGCGGTGGCGGCACCTTGACCACGGCCAGGAATACCAGCAGCAAGACGAACAACAGATGCAGCAGGATGCTCAGGCTGCCCGCGAACCAGCGTAACCTGCGGTCCTCGCGCAACGGCGGGCCCCAGTCCTGGTAGAACATCGAGCGGAACGCCTGCCAGCGATTCAGCGCCAGCGGTTTCGGCAGTGGCGCCGGCAACGGCCGCTGTGCGAACAGCTGCACGATCGTATCGGCGCTTTCGCGGCGGATCGCTCCCAGTCTTTCCTTCAGCGCGCGCAGCCACAAGCCCCAGCCGTACGGCATGCCGGTGTGGCGCTCCAGCATGGGCGCAGGCCTGGCCGCCTGCAGCGCTGCGATGATGTCGGCGGCTTTCGTCACCGGGAACGCGGACTCAGGCCGTGGCGCCGCGCGGAATGTACGGTGCGTCGCCGGTGTCGTGATCGGTGACGTCGCGCACCGCGATGACGCCAGGCACGCGTGCCAGCAAGGTCTTCTCGATGCCTTGCTTGAGGGTGACATCGGCCATGCCGCAGCCGTTGCAGCCGCCGCCGAAGCGCAGCAGGACCACGCCCTCGGCGCTCACCTGTTCCACCGCCACCTTGCCCTTGTGCTGGGCCAGTTGCGGATTTATTTCGTTCTCCACCACCCAGCGCACCCGTTCCACCAGCGAGGCGGATTCGGCCGGCGCGTGACCCTTGATCTTGGGCGCCTTGATGGTGAGCTGGCTACCGGCGCCCTGGGCGACGTAATCGATCTCCGCGCCATCCAGCCAGGCCACGCTGTCCGCATCGACATAGACGGTGAAGCCTTCGCAATCCACCGCCCATTCGTCGCCCGCCAGGTCGCGCGGCTCGGAGAATTCCAGCCGCGCGTCGGCTCGCGCGGTGCCCGGATCCACCGCGCTCAGGCGCACGCCCAGCCCGGGCAACGCCTCGCGTTCGATCAGTTTGCGGAAATAGGCCTGGGCAGTGTCGGAGATCTGGATCATGCGGCTATTCTAGCCACCAGACCGTTAGCCATTCATTCGCGGATATAACGGCGTGGGTGGTACGTTCAGCCTGCCGTCGTCGAAGGAAAACGCCATGCCCGACCTGATCCCCCTGGCCCAAGCCCACTGCCTGCCGCTGAAGGGCAGCGAACACAAGCTCACCCAGGCCCGCGTCGCCGAACTGATGCCCGAACTCCCAGGCTGGGAACTGGTGGAGGAAGGCCGCGCGCTGTGCAGGACCTTCAAGTTCGACAACTATTACCAGACCATGGCTTTCGTCAACGCGCTGGCCTACATCGCCCATCGCGAAGACCACCATCCCGACCTGGGCGTGCATTACGACCGGGCCGTGGTGCGCTATTCCACCCACGATGTCGGCGGCTTGAGCGAGAACGACTTCATCTGCGCGGCCAAGGCCGCGCAACTGGCTGGAGAATGACCATGCAAACCAACTCTCTTGCACGCATGCCTTTATCGGCCCCGGCGTACAGCCTCATGGTGGCGATCGCCTGCTCAATGGCGCTCGTCGCCTGCAATGCCGAACAGGCGCCGCCGGCGCCGGTGGTTCCATCGACCGAACTCGCCGCCGTGGATACGCCGAAACCCGACTATCCGCTTGAGCTGGCCTGCGCCGGCATCAGCGGCACTACGGTCCTGGTAGTCACCGTCGGTACCGAAGGAAAGCCCACCCAGGTGCAGTTGTCGCAAAGCAGCGGCGACGAACGCCTGGACAAGTCCGCGCTGGAACGCGTGCCGTCATGGCGATTCAATCCACCGACCCGCAACGGCCAAGCTTTCGCGCAGACCATCCAGGTCCCGGTGAACTTCAAGGCCCCGGCGGAACGGCCGGCCGAATGCTTCGCGCTGGATGCCGGCAAGTAACACGAAGCCTTGTAGAGCCGAGCTTGCTCGGCTGCTTTGGTATCAATTGAATCGGATCAGGCTGGAAGCAGCCGAGCAAGCTCGGCTCTACAAACCACCTCAGGCCAACCGATCCAGCGCCGCCGCCAGATCATCGGCCAACGGCGCACTCAACAGGTAAGGCGCCTTGCCGCCATCCAGTGCGAATTCCAGCGAAGCCGCATGCAGGAACAGGCGCTTGAGCCCGGCCTGCTCGCGCAACCGCCTGTTGACCGCTTCATCGCCATACTTGTCGTCGCCGGCCACCGGGTGGCCGATGTGTTGCGCATGCACGCGGATCTGGTGGGTGCGTCCGGTTTCGATCCTCACTTCGCAATAGGAATGCCCGCTGCGGCGTTCCAGCACGTTGAAATGGCTGACCGATTCCTTGCCGATCGCATTGACCTGCACATGCCGCTCGCCGCCCTGGCGCAGACCCACATGCAAGGGCGCATCGACCGTCATGGTGCCGTCCGGCATGCGTCCGACCAGCAGGGTCAGGTAACGCTTGCGGATACCGGTGCCACCCTCTTCCCGCATCAACGCCTGCAACTCGGTCAGAGCGGAGCGTTTCTTGGCGACGATCAGCAGGCCTGAGGTGTCACGGTCGAGCCGGTGCACAAGCTCCAGGTTCATGGTCGGCCGCAAGGCACGCAGCGTCTCGATGGCGCCATGGCTGATCCCGCTGCCGCCATGGCTGGCCACGCCGGTCGGCTTGTTCAGTACCAGCAGCCGTGCGTCCTCGAACACGATCGCCGCCTCCAGCCGCTGCAGGAACCCGACCGGTGGCGGCGCCTTGTCTTCCGGATCGCTGAGACTGACCGGCGGGATGCGGACTTCGTCCCCGACCTCCAGCTTGCGGTCGGCCTTGGCCCGGCCACCGTTGATGCGGACCTGGCCGCTGCGGACCAGCTTGTAGACCAGGCTGCGTGGCGCGCCTTTCAGCTGGCCCAGCAGGAAGTTGTCCAGGCGTTGCCCGTCACGGTCTTCAGGCACCTTTATGGTGCGTACGGCGGTCTTGATGGCCCCTTCGGGCTTGCTTGCGGGGGGCTGGTCGGTCATGTGGCTTTATCTGATACACTCGGCGGGCGAGATAAGGGTTTGATTTCGCAGGAAGTTAACCAGCATCTTCATGGTGCTGCGGGCCAGAAGCCCAGCTTCCCGCGATTCCGACAAAGTGCGCGGCCACCGCCCCCGGGGCGACCATGTTAGCGGCTAGTCGGCGGATCCGGACATCGCCCGGTGCGTCAGACGTCGGTAGCTGAACATGTCCCGTGAGGCGCAAGAGCTCTGCTCGGGCAGCCTCCGGCCCGCAACATATTTGTTAAATGAACCAAAGCGCTCCCGCGGCCCGCCGTGGTGTTGCAGCGCTGGAAACCAACCCCTGCCCTCATCGCGCCTGCGCGAGGGGCGGCGAGCAGTATCCAGATTGCGAAACCCACGGTGTTCCGCGCGGTAGCAGCGCGCGAGGAACGCACACATGAAACGCATGCTGATCAATGCGACGCAGGAAGAAGAACTGCGCGTCGCCATCGTTGACGGACAGACCCTGTACGACATCGATATCGAACAACCGTCCAAAGAACAAAAGAAATCCAATATCTACAAGGGCCGCATCACCCGGCTCGAGCCTTCGCTGGAAGCGGCCTTCGTCGAATACGGCGGCGAGCGCCATGGCTTCCTGCCGCTGAAGGAAATCTCCCGCGACTATTTCCAGGCGGGCGTCGACCACAACAAGGCCGGCCTGAAGGAACTCCTGCGCGAAGGCCAGGAAGTCGTCGTCCAGGTCGACAAGGACGAACGCGGCAACAAGGGCGCGGCCCTGACCACGTTCATCTCGCTGGCCGGCCGCTACATGGTGCTGATGCCCAATTCGCCCACCGCCGGCGGCGTCTCGCGCCGGATCGAGGGCGACGACCGCGCCGCGCTGAAGCAGGCCATGGACGCGCTGACCATCCCCGACGACATGGGCGTGATCATCCGCACCGCCGGTGTCGGCCGCGACGCCGAAGAGCTGCAGTGGGACCTGGACTACCTGTTGCAGGTCTGGCGTTCGGTCGCCGAGGCCGCGCTGAGCAAGCCGGCCCCGTTCCTGATCTACCAGGAGTCGCGCCTGATCGTGCGCGCCCTGCGCGACTACCTGCGTTCCGATGTCGGCGAGATCCTGGTCGACACCCCCGAGCTCTACGCCACGGCGAAGGAGTTCATGGAACAGGTGATGCCGCACAACCTGCGCAAGCTCAAGCACTACACCGACGACATCCCGCTGTTCAACCGCTTCCAGATCGAATCGCAGATCGAAGGCGCCTACGAGCGCAACGTGCGCCTGCCGTCGGGCGGCTCCATCGTCGTCGACCAGACCGAGGCGCTGACCGCGATCGACGTGAATTCCTCGCGTTCGACCAAGGGCAGCGACATCGAGGACACCGCGTTCCAAACCAACATGGAAGCCGCCGACGAAGTGGCCCGCCAATTGCGCCTGCGCGACCTGGGCGGCCTGGTGGTCATCGACTTCATCGACATGTCCAGCAGCAAGCACCAGCGCGACGTCGAAAACCGCTTGCAGAACGCGCTCAAGTACGACCGCGCGCGCGTGCAGATCGGGCGCATCTCGCGCTTCGGCCTGATGGAAATGAGCCGCCAGCGCTTGCGTCCGTCGCTGGGCGAATCCAGCCAGATCGTGTGCCCGCAATGCGAAGGCCATGGCCGCATGCGCAGCATCGAATCGCTGTCGCTTTCCATCATCCGCGTCGCCGAAGAACACGCGATGAAGGAAAACACCGGGCAAGTGCTGGTCCAGGCCCCGGTCGAGATCGCCAACTTCCTGCTCAACGAAAAGCGCGGCGCGCTGCGCGAGATCGAAAAGCGCCACGACGCCCCGATCATCATCGTCGCCGATGAGGCGCTGCACACGCCGCACTACGAAGTGACCCGCGTGCGCGAGAACGAACTGGGCGAAGAGACTTCCAAGCCCAGCTACCAGCGCAACACTCCGCGCAAGCTGCCGGTGCATGCGCTGCCCAAGGCGCAGTTGAACACCCCCGCCCCCGCCGTCACCCACGTCAGGCACAGCCAGCCAGCGCCGATCCGCGAGGAACGCGAGGAAGCGGCCGCTCCCACGCCGGCCTTCGCCGTATCCGCACCGGTGGCGCAGGCGCCTGTCGCCAACGGTGGGGTGGTCGGCTGGTTGAAGCGCGTATTCGGCGGCGGCTCCAGCGAGGCTTCCGGTGCGACACTCGCCGAACAGACCCGCCAGCGCGACCGCGACCGCGACAACCGCCAGCGCAGCGACCGCGGCAACGATCGCAACAACAGCCAGCAGCGTCGCGATGGCCGCAGTGGCGGCACGCAGGGCCAGGGACGCGGCAATAACGGCGGTCCACGCCGTGAGGAGCGCGGCCCCAAGCCGCAGAATCCGCAATCCGCCCAGGGTGGCCAGCAGCAGAAGCCGCGCAACGAACAGGCGGCGCCGAAGCAGCCGAAGCAGCCGCAGAATCCGCCAAGGCAGCCCAAGCAGCAGAACGAAACGGGACAGAGTGCCGGCCGTCCGCCGCGCACGCCGCGCTCCAACGAAGCGCCGAGGCAGCCGCGCCAGGAAGGCGTGGTGGAAGTCGCCGAGTTGAATGGCGCACCAGCGATCCCGGCGTCCGCAGCTGCCACCGACGCAATCGCAACTCCCACCGTTGCCAACGTGGCCATCGGTGAAGCGCCCGCCTCCACACCTGGCGAAGTCGAAACACTTTCGGCACAGGTCGCGGGCAACATCGCCGCCAACGATTCGCATGAAGGCGAAGCCAACGATACCGGCGATGGCGCGGGGCGCCGCCGTCGCGGACGTCGTGGTGGCCGTCGCAGGCGCCGCGGCGCCGGTGAATCCGGTACGGACAGCGAGGCCAGTGGCGTCGAGGACTTCGGCGACGAAGGCCAGCCGCAGGTGATCGTCGCCAACGGCTCGCAACCGGAATTCGATTTCGACGATCAGGCACCCGTAACCAGGCCAGCAGCAGCGCGTCCCGCCGCGGCAACGCAGGCGCAGACACTTGCGGCACCGATGGCCGCCGCGCCAGTCGCAATGGCTATCGAGCCTGCCCACGAGTCCCCTGCCGCCCCGCAAGCAACCGCGCCGGTCGCAGCATCCGCACCCGTGGCGGAATCGTCGCGGCCGCCAGTCGAATCGGCACCTGTCGTCGATTCGCAGGCGGAGCCGGTCCCCGCCCGGATAGCGGACGAAACCAGTGTCGTGACCCGGGAAATCCAGAAGAGCGACGCCGGAGAGAACTTTGCCGTGGTTGAAAGCCCCGCACCCGCCGAAGCCGTCGCCCCTGCAGCGCAAGCCGCTTCCGAAGCGCCGGTATCCGAAGCGCCTGCTTCACCGACCCCGGTTGCGGTTGCGCCCGCAATCGTGGTCGAGCCAGCGAAGCCCGCTCCGGTGCGTCCGGCAGTCGGCAACACGGGCTCGCTGTTCTTCACCGCCGATGCGGATACGCCGTCTTCGGTAACCCGCCATCTGTTCGAGCCGGCGCCTGCCGCGCAGCCTGCGGCAGCAGCGGAAAAGAGCGAAGAGCACGACCTGCCCTTGCTCGCCGACAACGACGAAGCTAGCGACGAAGAAAAGAACCAGGGCAGCGAGCGCAGCGCCTGATCGCTTGGTGATCCCCGCGCGTTCGCTATAACGAGCGCGCGGGATCCAGCAGACCGTACTGGGCGGCCAGCCGGGCCAGCGAGATGCTGTCCTGGATGCCGACCTTCTGGAACAGCCGCGTCTTGTGCGTGTTCACCGTCTTCGCACTCAGGCTCAGGCGCTTGGCGATATCTTCCTGGCGTAGCCCCTGGCTCAGCAGCATCGCCACTTCCAGTTCACGCGGCGACAGATCATCGAAGGGCGAGCCATTGCCGCCACCCACGTTGGACAGCGCCATGTTCTGGGCCACGTTGTTGCCCAGGTAGCGCTTCCCGCGCGCCACGTCGCGCACCGCGCGCAACAGTTCGCCGGCATCGCCCGCCTTGCCTATGTAGCCGCACGCGCCGGCTTCCAGCAAACGCTTGGGCAAGGGCCCATCTTCCAGTACCGACACGATGATGACCTTCGCAGCGAGGTTGCTGCGGGTGATGCGTTCGGTGATTTCCAGCCCGCTCAGGCCCGGCAGGTGCAGGTCGCAGAGGACCACGTCGGGATCCAGCTTGCGGATCTGCGGCAATGCGTCCTCGCCGTTTTCGGCTTCGCCGACGACCTCGATATCGACCTCGCCGGCAAGGATCATCTTCATGCCGGTTCGCACCAGCGCATGGTCGTCGATCAGGTATACGCGAATCGCCATCCTTGTTTCCCCCATGTAACTCCCGCCGTGAGACTAACTGCGCCCGGTAGGCAAGGCAAGCCGCTGCATTCCGCCACGGTTGCGGCCCAGACCTGGAACGCCTTGACCCGGGAGCTTCGGCATTCGGCACGACGATACCGTCATGGCTGGCATGTGCAGCATGCTGCCCCGCTGGATGCCAGTTACAACGGATGCACGCAACGCGTTACGAAAGCGGACTTATCGGGTTGATTGGCGCATCGATGGTCGGTGGCCTCCGACCGACTCATGACGTGGACCATCGAAGTGGCGGAGAGAGTGGGATTCGAACCCACGGATGGTTTGACCCATCGCCGGTTTTCAAGACCGGTGCCTTAAACCGCTCGGCCATCTCTCCGTTTGCTTCTCATCAAGGCGGGAGCATTCGCCTTGCCAGCGGCCCGTTGCGGACCGCGCGGCATTTTCCCATGAAGCGCGCGTTCGTGCCTACGACGCCTTCTTGATCTTTATTGCGGGCGTTTCCTTGCCCGCTTCCGGCTCATCGCACTTGCCGCCGCAATCCAATCGCGAGGATTCGATCTGCTTGGGCAGGTGTTCGGCCAGGAAATCGATGAATACCCGTACCGCCGGCAGCATGCCCCGGCGCGAGGCGAATACCGCATGGCAGATGCCTTGCGGCAGCGTCCATTCGGGCAGCACCACTTCCAGCTCGCCCTTGCGCACCAGTTCCGCGCACACCGTTTCCGGCAGCAGGGTGATGCCGAAGCCGTCCCTCGCCATCGATTGCAGCAGCGGGAAATCGAAACCGGACAAGCGCGGCTGGATGTCCACGCGGCGGATGTCGCCATCGGGGCCATGCAATTCCCAACGCTGACGCGCTTCGTCCTCGCTGGTGCTCAGGGTCACGTGCTGGGTGAGCTCGTCCGGATCCTTGGGCCGGCCGGCGCGGGCCAGGTACCTGGGGCTTGCGACCATCAGTTGCCGGATCTGGCCGAAACTGCGCATCACCAGGCTGCCGTCGTCGTCCAGCTTGGCGCGCACGCGCAGGGCCACGTCGTAGCCTTCGTTGATCAGGTCCACGCGGCGGTTGCTGACGTGCAGTTGCAGGCGGACCTTCGGGTATTTGTCCAGGAAGGCCGGCAGGATCTTCGGCAACTGGGTCTGCGCCACTTCCACCGGCACGCTGACCCGAACCACGCCACGCGGCTCGGCGCTGAGACGGTCCACCACTTCGCGTGCGGCCTGGGCTTCGGCCAGCATGGTCTGCGCGTGTCGATGGACGCTCATACCTACGTCGGTGACCGCGAACCTGCGCGTGGAACGCTGCAGCAGGCGCACGCCCATGTCGGTTTCCAACTGGCTGATGCGCCGGCTCAGGCGCGACTTGGGAATCCCAAGCGCGCGCTCGGCCGCAGCGAAGCCACCGTGGTCCACGACCATGGCGAAGTAATAGAGGTCATTCAGATCCTGCATGGGAATAATTCCATATTCAGAACAATTAGTGATATTAAACCATCTTTATTCTATTTAAGCAACAATCTACCTTGGCATCCAACGCGGCGTCGCCGCCTCCCGAAGTGGACAGCCAACATGAAACTCCTGCACCTCGACTCCAGCGCACTGGGCACCGGCTCGGTGACCCGTGAACTCACAGCCGCCATCGTAGCCCGTTGGCAGGACAAGCTACCGCAGTTGCGGGTCGAGTATCGCGACCTGGATGCCGACCCCCTGCCCCATTTGACCGGCCAGTCGCTGGCCCAGGCCAATCCCGGAGAGGTCGCCGACGCCGCACGCACCATGGAACAGTTCCTGGCCGCCGACGTACTGGTGATCGGCGCGCCGATGTACAACTTCTCCGTCCCTTCGACGCTGAAGGCCTGGATCGACCGCGTGGCCGTGGCCGGCAAGACCTTCCGCTACACGGAAAACGGCCCCGAAGGCCTGGCCGGCGGCAAGAAGATCATCATCGCCAGCGGACGCGGCGGCATCCATACCGATTCGCCGACCGATTTCCAGGAAGCCTACCTGCGCCAGGTGTTCGGTTTCCTGGGCGTGACCGACATCGAGTTCGTCCGCGCCGAGGGCGTGGCCTATTCGCCGCAGCATCGCAGCGACGCCATCGCCGGCGCCTTGGCCTCCATTCCCGAGCCGCTGCGTTTGGCTGCATGAAGCACGTGGGAAACCGCTCACTCTCCATTGGGCCCGCTACTCGCGGGCCTTTTTTTGGACTCTTCACGGAAGCCCGGAGAGCGGGCAAAAAAACGGCCGGAAATAAGTGAGCGCAAATACAGGCGAGCGTAGGAGCGACGTAAGTCGCGAATGAATAATTCTTCGCGACTTACGTCGCTCCTACGCAGGATTTATACGCCCGATTTTTTACGCCCGATCCCGGATGTTTTTTCAGGCGAGGGTTTCGACCCCACCCATGTACGGACGCAGCACTTCCGGCACGGTGATCGAGCCATCCGCGCTCTGGTAGTTCTCCATCACCGCGATCATCGCCCGGCCCACGGCCACGCCGGAACCGTTGAGCGTATGTACGGGCTCGGGCTTGCCGGTGGCCGGATTGCGCCAGCGCGCCTGCATCCGGCGCGCCTGGAAATCCTCGCAGTTCGAGCACGAGGAAATCTCGCGGTAGGTGTCCTGCGAAGGCAGCCAGACTTCCAGGTCGTAGGTCTTGGTGGCGGAGAAACCCATGTCGCCGCTGCACAGCAGCATGCGTTTGTAGGGCAAGCCCAGCTTTTCCAGCACAACTTCGGCGCAACGGGTCATGCGCTCATGTTCGTCGTAGCTTTCGGCCGGGCGTGCGATGGAAACCATCTCGACTTTCTCGAACTGGTGCTGGCGGATCATGCCGCGGGTGTCGCGACCGTGGCTGCCGGCTTCGGCGCGGAAACACATCGAATGCGCGGTCATGCGCAGCGGCAACACGCCGTCTTCCAGGATCTCGTCGCGAACGATGTTGGTCAGCGGCACTTCCGAAGTCGGGATCAGGTAACGCTTCGCTTCCCCGACGAACGTGGAGAACAGATCCTCCTCGAACTTCGGCAACTGGCCGGTGCCGCGCATCGAGTCCTCATTGACGATCAGCGGGACATTGGTTTCCTGATAACCGTGCTCGTTGCCGTGTAGGTCGAGCATGAACTGCGCCAGCGCACGGTGCAGGCGGGCGAGCTGTCCGCGCAGCACGGTGAAGCGGGCACCGGACAATTTCGCGCCGGCATCGCCATCCAGCCAGCCATGGCGCGTGCCGAGTTCCACATGGTCTTTCACCGCGAAATCGAACGTGCGCGGTTTGCCCCAGCGACTCACTTCCACATTGCCGCTCTCGTCGCCACCCGGCGGCACGCTGGCATGCGGAAGGTTGGGAATGCCCAGCGCGATGGCTTCGATCTCGCCGCGGATGCGTTCCAGCTCCACTTCCGACTGCTTCAGTTCCTCGCCGAACCCAGCCACTTCCGCCATCAGCGCCGACACATCCTCGCCCTTCGCCTTGGCCTGGCCGATGGCCTTGGAGCGGGTGTTGCGCAGGTTCTGCAGCTCCTGGGTACGGGTCTGCAGCTGCTTGCGCGCGGATTCCAGCGATTCCAGCGCGGACACATCCAGGGTGTAGCCCCGCGTGGCCTGCAGGCGTTGGGCGAGTTCGGCGGGATTGGCGCGGAGCAGGGCGGGATCGAGCATGGAGTGGATTTCGTGGCTGTCGAAGCTTAATTATCGCCTGTAATGCAGGCTGTTGCCTCGTCCGCCCGGCGCAGGCCGTGTCAGAATCGCCGCGAGCCGACCGGACCCCGCCATGCCTGCCTCGAATACGCCCACCTCGAACCAGCCGGACCACGATTACGTTTTCCGCCTGCCGCGCAGCGCGTTGCGCATCGCCTCCATCGCCTTCGGCATCGGCTTGCTGCTGTTCGCGGTCGTCTGGTGGATGGGCCGCGACAAGGCCTTCTACAAAGTCGAGCCGACCGCGCCCGGAAAACCATTGAGCGAACTGGAAGCCTTGCCCGAGCCGCTGGCCGGTGGCGCGGGCGCCAGCGACATGCCGGATGCCGCCGGAAAGGACAACGCGCCGCAAGAGCGGCCGCAACTGGTTGAAACCGCTCCACCGGCGCCTGCCATGCCTGCGCCCATCGACGAAAGCACGCAGCCGGCGATGCCGATCGCCGATGCCCCCGTCGCCCCGGCATCGGTCGCACTCGCACCGGGCGAACAACCGGTCCCGATCGAGGGACAGATGCCGCCGCCACGTTATCCGGCCGCCGCATTGCGTCGGGGCGAAAGCGGGACCGTGCTGGTACGGGTCGAAGTGGATACCGCCGGGATGCCTGCCGGTGTGGCCCTGGTCCAGCGCAGCGGATCGCGCGACCTCGACCGCGCCGCGATGGAGGCGGTGCGTGGATGGCGTTTCCAGCCGGCGCAACGCAACGGCCAGGCCATCTCCGCCAGCCTGGTGATCCCGATCGACTTCAAAGCCGATCGCTGACCTGTGACGGACTGAACGGATCTCCCGCGCGACAGGCCGCTTTCACGGTCCCGTGACACTATCGCAACAAACCCCCATGCAAGACTCGCACCTGTTCATTCACTTGTTCAGGGAGGTCAAGCATGTCCACACCCAATCCGAACGATCCCGGCTACAACCACGTCGACCCCGATGCACCCGTCGTGGCGCCTTCGCGCAACAGCAGCGGATTACTCTGGATTCTGCTGCTGGTGGCGCTGATCGCCCTGGCCTTGTGGTGGTACAGCAAGCGCTCCGCTGTCGAACCGGCGACTGCGCCGACCGTCACCGAGCAACCCGCCGTCGTGGACGAAGGGGCTGCCGCTTCCCCGACTGCCGCAGCTGACAAGGCAGCAAAAAGACCGGCGGCCAAACCGCAGGCCAAACCGAAACCCGTTGCGAAGATCACCCGTGATCCGTCGCCGCTGGCCGGCAATCAGGCACCGAAATATCCGCCGCAGGCGCTGCGTTCCGGCGTGGAAGGCAGCGTAAGCGTGCGCGTCGAAGTCGATGCCAGTGGCGTGCCCACCGACGTCAAGGTGGTGGAGCGCAGCGGCGAACGCAGCCGCGACCTGGACCGCGCCGTGACCGACGCCGTGCGCAAGTGGCGCTTCGAACCCGCGATGAAAGACGGCAAGGCCGTCGCTGGCGCCGTGGTGGTGCCGGTGGAATTCAAGTCGCAGTAAAGGCGCCGAAACCGATGCCCTGCGCCAGGGCGTCGTAGCCCGGGAACGACGTGGCCACATTGGCCACGTCGAGAATCCGCACCGGCCCGCTCGCCCGTTGCGCGGCGACGCTGAAAGCCATGGCGATGCGATGGTCGTCGTGGCTATGCACTTCCCCGCTTCCGATTTGGCCGCCAAGGACGGTGGCACCATCGGCGGTCTCGTCCACCCGGATGCCCAAGGCACGCAGGCCCGTGGCCATGGAAGCCAGGCGGTCGGATTCCTTGACCCGCAATTCGGCCGCACCACGCACCGTGGTACGGCCTTCGGCGCAAGCTGCGGCGACGAACAACGCCGGGAACTCGTCGATCATGTCCGGCACGATCTCCACCGGCACCTCGATGCCATGCAACGGCGCATGGCGCACGACGAGGTCGGCGACCGGTTCGCCGCCATGTTCGCTGCGGTTCTCTTCCACGATGTCCGCACCCATCGCCCGCAATGCGATCAACAGACCTGTGCGGCGCGGGTTCAGGCCGACCGCGCGCAGGCGCAATTCGGAACCGGGAACGATGCTCGCCGCGACCATGAAGAACGCAGCCGAGGAAAAATCCGCAGGCACCGCGATATCGGTCGCGCGCAGGCGCTGCCCGCCGCGCAGGCGCGCATGGCCAGGCGAGAATTCGATGTCCACGCCGAAGGCCGTGAGCATCCGCTCGGTGTAATCGCGGGTGGGATGCGGCTCGCGCACCACGGTTTCGCCTTCGGCATACAGGCCGGCGAGCAGCACCGCCGACTTGACCTGGGCGCTGGCCACTTCCAGGGTGTAGTCCATGCCGCGAATCGTCTGGCCGCCCCGGATGCGCAGCGGCGGCAGGCCGCCGGCTTCCGACTCGATGCGCGCGCCCATCCTGGACAGCGGATCGATGACCCGGCGCATGGGACGCCTCGAAAGCGATTCGTCGCCGACCAGCGTGCTGTCGAAGGCCTGCGCCGCCAGCAACCCGGACAGCAGGCGCATGCCGGTGCCGGCGTTGCCGCAATCCAGCGGCGCGCTTGGCGCACGCAGGCCATCGACGCCGACGCCGTGCACGACGCGCCGCGAAGGCGATGGGGTTTCGATGCGCACGCCGAGCTGGCTGAAGATCGCGGCGGTGGCGCGGGTGTCCTCGCCTTCGAGGAAGCCGTCGATGGTGGACACGCCGTCGGCCAACGCGGCCAGCATCACCGCGCGATGCGAAACCGACTTGTCACCGGGGATCTCGAGCTCGCCCTGTAGCGCCCGCCCACTTGAAACGGTCCAGTTCTGCCGATCGGCCATGTCTTACGGCACCGCCACAGGATACGAACCCAGCACCTTGATCTGGGCCGAATGCGCCTTCAGTTCGGCCAATGCCTTCTTCATCGACTCGTCCTCGATGTGTCCGGCCAGGTCGATGAAGAAGCCGTATTCCCACTTGGCGTGGTGCGAAGGCCGCGACTCGATCCGGTTCATGCTGATGCCGTGTTTCGCGAACGGACTGAGCACGTCGAACAAGGCGCCGGGCTTGTCGTGGATGAATACCAGTACCGAGGTGCGGTCATGACCCGAGGTGGGGAAAATGCTGCGACCGATCACCAGGAAGCGCGTGGTGTTGTCGGCCTCGTCCTGGATCGGGCTCATCACCACCTTCTTCAGTCCATACACATGGCCGGCGCTTTCGCCGCCGATGCTGGCCGCGTCCTCGGAGTTGCGTGCGCGGCGCGCGCCTTCGGCGTTGCTGGACACCGGGATCTTCTCGACCTTGGGCAGGTTGGAACGCAGCCACGAGGACGTCTGCGCGAACGATTGCGGATGCGAATAGATCCGCTCGATGTCCTCGATGCGGCCGGTGCGCGACAGCAGGTACTGGTGCACGCGCAGTTCGACTTCACCGCAGATCTTGAGGTTGGAGGTGAGGAACATGTCCAGGGTGACCTGGATCGTGCCCTGCCCCGAGTTCTCCACCGGCACCACGCCGAAATCGGCGTTGCCGTTCTCCACTTCCTGGAATACTTCCTCGATGCTGGCCAGCGGCAGGCCGTGCGCCGAGCGGCCGAAGTGTTTCATCACCGCCTGCTGGCTGAAGGTGCCTTCCGGGCCGAGGAAGCCGACTTTCAGCGGTTCCTGCTGGGCCAGGCAGGCGGACATGATCTCGCGGAACACATGCACCAGCACTTCGTCGCTCAGCGGGCCCTCGTTGCGGTCCACGACCATGCGCAATACCTGCGCCTCGCGTTCCGGCCGGTAATAGTCGACTGCAGCGGCGAGCTTGCCCTTGGCCTTGCCGACCTGTAGCGCATAGGCGGCGCGGTCCGCGATCAAGCCCTGGATCTGGCGGTCGATGCCGTCGATGTGGGCGCGCACGTCGGCGAGTACCGGCGCCGCGGCGGTCGGCTTGTTGGTGGCCTTGGCGACCTTGTTTGCGGGTTTCTTGGGCTTGGAGGCCATGATGTCGTCCGTCTTCTCGATGTGTCGTGTTTGTAGGAGCGGGCCTTGCCCGCGATGCCTTTTCGCGACATGGCGAAGAGCATCGCGGGCAAGGCCCGCTCCTACGGGGGATTATCCATTTCTGCGCTGGAAATCGCGCATGAAGTCGACCAGCGCCTGCGCGCCTTCCACCGGCAACGCGTTGTACAGCGAAGCGCGGATGCCGCCGACCGCCTTGTGGCCCTTGAGCGCAATCAGGCCAGCGGCTTTCGATTCGGCCACGAAACGCGCGGTCAGGGTTTCATCGGGCAGGAAGTAGGGGATATTCATCCGCGAACGCGCCGCAGGCACTACTTCATTGCGATAAAAACCACCCGAGGCATCGATGGCGCCGTACACCAGTTTCGACTTGATCGCGCTGCGGCGTGCGAATTCCTCCACTCCGCCCTGCGCCAGCATCCACTTGAACACCAGGCCGGCCAGGTACCAGTTCCAGGTCGGCGGCGTATTGAGCATGGAATCGCGCTCGGCATGCGAGCGGTAATCGAAGATGTCGGCGCGCGGCTGGCCCGCGCGTTCCAGCAGATCGCGGCGGATGATCACCACGGCCACGCCCACCGGGCCCAGGTTCTTCTGCGCACCGGCGTAGATCACTCCGTACTTCGACACGTCGATCGGCTCCGAAGCGATGCTGGAGCTGAAGTCGGCGAACAACGGCACCGCGCCGACCTCCGGCGTGCCGCGGAATTCGACGCCGTGGATGGTCTCGTTGGCGGTGATGTGCACATAGGCCGCGCCCGGCGTGAGTCTCCAGCTGTCGCGTGCCGGGATATCGCGAAAGCCGCCGGGTTCGCCATCGGCGGCGATATTGACCTTGGCGTAGGGCTTGACCTGCTTGATCGCGGTCTTGCCCCAGTGGCCGGTCACCACGTAGTCGACGGTCTCGCCCGGCGCGGCGAAATTCAGCGCCAGCAAGGCCTGCTGGGTGGTGGCGCCACCGGACAGGAACAGCACGGCATAGTCGTCGGGAATCCCGACCAGGGCGCGCAGGTCGGCTTCGGCTGCGGCGGCCACGGCGATGAAATCGGCGCTGCGGTGGCTGATCTCGACGATGGACGCGCCCACGCCGTTCCAGTCGAGCATTTCCGCCTGGGCCTGGAGCAGGACCGATTCCGGCAAAGTGGCGGGGCCGGCACTGAAATTGAAGACGCGCGTCATGGGCAACCTGCAAAGATGAAGCCCTAGTATGCCGCAGCGCAGCAGGCTTGGTCAGGCGTTTGTTTGCGGGCCGTTACTGGTTTCAAACGTAACTTGTGCTGTGCTGTCGATACGCTCCACGAAACCTTTTGCCGCCTGCCCTTCTCTTACAGGTTCGGCACCCAGAGGAAACCTGCCATGTCACTGCGCGATGCACTGAAAATCCCCCCCAATCAGGTCACCGAAGAATCGGTCTACCTGCAGCGCCGCAACCTGCTGCGCGCCTTCGCCATGGCTCCCGCGCTGACCCTGGCCGGTTGTGCCGAGGCCGAACCGCCCGCCCCTCCGAAGCAGGTCGTCACCCCGGCGCAGGCGCGTTCCGGCTTCCGCACCAGCGAGGAACTGACCCGCTACGCCGACATCACCAGCTACAACAATTTCTACGAATTCGGCACCGGCAAGACCGACCCTTCCACTGCCGCCAAGACCCTGAAAACGCGGCCGTGGTCGGTGGCGGTAAGCGGGGAATGCGAAAAACCCGGACGCATCGCCATCGAGGACCTGCTCAAGGGCCTGACCCCGGAAGAACGCATCTACCGGCTGCGCTGCGTTGAAGGCTGGTCGATGGTGATTCCGTGGCTGGGCGTGCCGTTGGGCGACGTGCTGAAGAAATTCGCCCCCACGTCCAAGGCCAAGTACGTGGCCTTCACCACCCTGGCCGATCCCGGGCAGATGCCCGGGGTGCGTTACGACTCGATCAACTGGCCGTATCGCGAAGGCCTGCGCATCGACGAGGCCATGCATCCGCTGACCCTGCTGGCCACCGGGCTGTACGGCAAGCCGCTGCCGCAGCAGAACGGCGCGCCGCTGCGGCTGGTGGTGCCGTGGAAATACGGCTTCAAGAGCATCAAGTCGATCGTGGAGATCAAGTTCGTCGAGAAAATGCCGGAAACCGCCTGGCACGATCTGCAGCCTTCGGAGTACGGGTTTTTCTCCAACGTCAATCCGGCGGTGGACCATCCGCGCTGGAGCCAGAAGACCGAGCGCCGCATCGCCGGCAACGCCAGCAAGTTGTTCGCCGACCGCATTCCGACGCGGCTGTTCAACGGCTATGGCGAGCAGGTCGCGTCGATGTACGCGGGCCTTGATCTGAAGAAGTGGTACTGACGAACACCCCCGTAGGAGCGGGCCTTGCCCGCGATGCTTTTAAGCGCGTTGCCAAAAGCATCGCGGGCAAGGCCCGCTCCTGCAAACTCAACCCCTCCCTCATCGGAACGCAATGGCCAAGACCTCCCCCGGCCTCATCGCCGCCAAGACCCTGGTACACATCGCCGCGCTGATTCCCCTGGCGATCCTCGCCTGGCAGTTCTACGACGTATGGAAGACCGGCAGCGACGCGCTCGGCGCCGATCCGGTGGCAGAAGTCGAACACCGCCTCGGCCTGTGGGCGCTGCGCCTGCTGATGATCGCCCTGGCCATCACCCCGCTGCGGCAGCTGACCGGACAGCCGATGCTGATCCGCTTCCGCCGGATGCTGGGCCTGTACGCCTTCTTCTATGCGTGCCTGCATTTCGCCGCCTACCTGGGGCTGGACCTGCGCGGCTACTGGACCCAGATCTTCGCCGACATCGTGAAACGGCCGTACATCACCGTGGGTTTCAGCGCATGGCTATTGCTGGTGCCGCTGGCCATCACTTCCACCAAAGGCTGGATCAAACGCCTCGGACGCAACTGGGGACGCCTGCACAAGCTGGTCTATGCGGTCGGCGTGCTGGCCGTGCTGCATTTCTGGTGGCTGGTGAAATCGGATACCCGCGAACCGTTGCTGTATGCATCGATCCTGGTCGCATTGCTGGGTTGGCGACTCTGGAAACGCTTCAGCCGGCCCCGAACAGCAGCAGCGCACTGAGCATTGCGGCCAGGAACAGAGCGGCCAGCAGCAACCACGGCCAGCGTCGCATCGAATGCTTGTTGGCCGGCGCCGCAGCCTCGCCGTTTCCATCCCGACCGCTATCGTCGGCCAGCTCCCGCGCGTCGCCGGAGGCTTCCTGCCACGGCACTTCCAGCACGAAGCGGTGCTGGCTGCCGAACGCGACCTGATCGCCCGCGGCCAACAGCGCATCACGCACGGCCACGCCATTGACCATGCTTCCGGCGGGCGAGCCCAGGTCGCGCAGCATCACCCGGTCGCCGCGCCTTTCGAGCTGCGCATGGCGCTCGGCGAAACCAGGTTCGTCGATGTGGATCGCGGCCGCGGCTGAACGCCCGACCAGGCACGGCTGCGCCAAGGTATAGGCGCGGCCATGATGCTGTCCGCCCAGGCCGCGCAGCACGATACGGGGGTCGTTGCCGTCGCCCGGGTCCGCTTGCGGAACCGCATCCAGGCCCTGGTGCGAGGCCTGCACCAGGATCTCGGCGCCATCCAGATACACCGTATCGCCAGCCCGCAGCAGGGCCATGCGCTGCACCGGCCTGCCGTTGACATGGATGCCGCGCCCGCCGCTGGCGACCTGCAGCCACAGGCCACGGCGGTCCACGCAGAACTGGGCCAGCAGGGCGCCCTGGGCGTTGTCGCCCACGCCGATCAGGCCGCTGGCTTCACGCACCACGCGATGCACGCCGGTGACCAGGGCGCGATCGGGTTGCTGGCGATTGCCGAAATGGAGTCTGAGGTTTTCCACGCGCCGGGAGACTAACATGCCGTGCAGCGGCTTGGACTTGGCGCCAAGCCTGCGCACAATAGGCGCGACACACAGGAAGCCCACGCATGCCCAGCATCGATATCCATCACTCGCATTCCAAGACGCCGGCGCAGGCGCGCAAGGCGATCGAAGGCGTAGCCAGGAAATTGGCGGAACGTTTCGATATCGAGCACGCATGGGACGGCGACACCCTCAACTTCAACCGCGCCGGCGTCGACGGCAAGATCAAGCTGTCGCCGAAGAAACTGCATGTCACCGCACAACTGGGTTTCATGCTGTCGATGCTGAAGGGCCCGATCGAGGCGGAGATCAAACGGGTGCTCAGCGAAAAATTCGACTGACTGCGGTCGACTGACTACGATCGATTGACCAGGAACCGCCGGCTCCAGGCCAGCCAGGCGATCAGCGGAACGGATCCGGATCGCCGCTGAACAAGCGCCGGGACGTCTTGCGCTCGGCGCTCTCGATGTCGGCGACGAAGGCCTTGCCGTCGCCCAGCGCGGCGAATGCGGCGAAGCCCCGCTCCAGGAAGCCCTGCAGCTCGCCCAGGCCGCTGGCCTTGGCCGGTCCGCGCGACAGCCGCAACAGCATCGCCACGCCGGGCGTGCGCACCGCCCTGGCCAGTCCGACGCCGACCCCGGCGATCAGGTCGATCTGGTGATCGCGCAGGCGCTCGTGGCCGATGCCGCGATACGCCTTCGCATACAGCGCCGTGTCCAGCCGCTTGCGCGCAGGCGCGATGCGCTGCAGTTCCTCGGCCATACGCAGGTCCAGCGCATGGGTCACCGCGCCCAGCTCGATGCCATCGGCGACCGTGGCCAGTACCGCCGCCGGCAACAGCCGCTGCATCATCGGCAGGACCTTGGCGACATTGGCATCGCGCCGGCTGAAATCGCGGTCGCCATAGACATCGGTCAGGAAGAACTGCGCCGCCGCGCGTCGCTGCGGATCGTGGAGGAAGTGCTCGAAGCTGCTTTCCAGCCGCTGCGTCTGCCAGCTGCGCAGGATCGGCAGCCAACGCAATTGGTTGCGCGGTTCCCGCTTCGGGTCGTGCAGGGCCTGGTGGCAAGCCAGGCGGCGTCCGAGCCGTTCGATGAGAGGATTGCCGCGCGCCATGCCACGAATGATCCGGTGCAGGGCACGCAACCGCAAGCTTTGCGCACCGTTTTCCGCCCTGCCGATGGCGTTTACAAGCTCCAGCGCCAGTCGGCTACACTCGGGCAGCTTTCGCAACCGGAACCTGCATGCTCTCTCTCCATAGCGCCCGGAAACGCGGGTCCGACGGCCGCATCGGCCTTGCCATCGCCGGTGGCGGCCCGATCGGCGGCATGTACGAACTGGGCGCATTGCGAGCCATGGACGAGGCGATGGACGGCCTCGACCTGACCCGCCTGGATTGCTACGTGGGAGTCAGTTCCGGCGCATTCCTGGCCGCGGGTCTGGCCAATCGCATGAGCACCGCGGAAATGTGCCGGATCTTCATCACCGGCACCAGCGACGATGCGCAATTCCGGCCGGAAATCTTCCTCAAGCCCAACGTCGGCGAATACCTGCGTCGTGCCGCCGCCCTGCCCGGCCTGTATGCCGACTGGGCGCGCCGGCTGATGCTCAACCCGCGCAAGGCCACGCGCGTGTCGGACCTGATCCTGCGTTTCGGCGGACTGGTGCCTACCGGCCTGTTCGACAACCAGGGCGTGGAGGCCTTCCTGCGCGACATCTTCACCCGCCGCGGCCGCAGCAACGATTTCCGCACCCTGGGCGCGGACCTGTTCGTGGTCGCCGTCGACCTGGACAGCGGCGAAGCCGTGCGCTTCGGCGAGAAAGGCTGGGACCAGGTTCCGATTTCCCAGGCCGTGCAGGCCAGCTCCGCGCTGCCGGGACTGTACCCACCCGTGAAGATCAAGGGCCGTCATTTCCTCGACGGCGCCCTGCGCAGGACCATGCACGCCTCGACCGTGCTGGAGCGCGGTATCGACCTGATGATCGGGGTCAATCCCCTGGTGCCCTTCGATGCCAGCCGTGCGCCGCTGCAGGCCGGCGAGGAAGAGCGCCATGGCCTGGCCAGCGGCGGGCTGCCGGCAGTGCTGTCGCAGACCCTGCGCACACTGCTGCAGTCGCGCATGCAGATCGGCATGGAAAAATACCCGCGCCAGTTCCCGGACATCGACCAGTTGCTGTTCGAGCCGAACGCGGAAGACAGCGAACTGTTCTTCACCAATCTGTTCAGCTTCTCCGCGCGGCACCGCGTCTGCCAGCTGGCCTATCGCAACACCCTGGCCGACCTGCGCAAGCGCGCCGACGTGCTGCGGCCGATGCTGGCCGCGCACGGCATCGGCCTGCGCGAGGAGGTCATCAACGACCGCCGCCGCTCGCTGCTGGACGGACTGGACATGGCCCCGCGCATGACCGAAACCACTGCCCGCCTGCGGCGCGCGCTGGACGACGTCGACCGGGTCGTGGCATCGCAGCGCCGCACCCGCAAGCTGCAACGGACGGCTTGAAGCGCGATCCATCGCTGGTGTGAAAGCTCTAGACAGGCGGGTGATTCTGCTTGCTCCTCATCATTCCCTTTGTCGACGGATCCCATGGCCAAGCTGAAGAAAACCGCGCGCAAGACCACCTCCGCTGGCACTCCCGACCTGCAGGCGCAGGCGGAACGCCTTTCCAAGAACCTCGGCGAATCCGCCCAGCAGGTGTGGCTGGCCGGCGTCGGCGCCTTCGGCCGCGCCCAGTCCGAGGGAACCAAGCTGTTCGAGACCCTGGTCAAGGAAGGCCTGTCGCTCGAGCAGGTCACCCGCAAGGTCGCCGGCGGCAAGGTGGAAGCCGTGCGCGACGCGGTCGAGAGCAAGGTCGGCCAGGCGCGCGAACGCGCTTCCGATACCTGGGATCGGCTGGAGAAGGTCTTCGAGGAACGCGTGCAGCGTGCGCTGCGTCGCCTGGAAGTCCCCGGCCGCGAAGACCTGAGCGCATTGATCGATCGGGTGGATTCGCTCAATGCCCAACTGCGCAAGCTCGGCGGCGCTCCGACCCCGCGCAAGAAAGCCACGGCTAAGAAGCCTGCGAGCAAGGCTCCCGCCAAAAAAGCGACCCCGGCCAAGCGCACCACCAAGAAAGCGACGCGCAAGACCGCGAAGTAAGTTGCAGACCAACGAGTCGTGGTGTGTCGTCGGTTAAATCGACGATTAACCCGCGACGCAGCGTTCCAATAATTTTGTTGCAAGGCACAATGTAAAGCGTAACAATCGTTTCAGCCCGCCAGTCCACTCGAAGTACGTATGCTCCCCTCCCCTTACGACTTCGGACTGGCGGGCTTTTTCGTGCCCGTAAAACGCTGGCGTAGGTAGAATGCGCGACGTTCTCAGCTCACTTGAAAGGTAACCATGCCCGCCTGGTTGTTCGGATTAGCCATCACCCTGCTGGTGGGCGCCGCTGCTACTGCCTATCTCTGGCTGATCCGTCGCCGCGACGACGAAACCGCAGCGGGCCTGCTGGCATTGGCCGGCATGCGCTGGCGCGATTTTTCCCGCCTGGTGCTGGAAGCCATGGAGTTGCGCGGCCTGGCGCGGATACCGTCCGCCCATGAGGAAAACCAGGAGCACAGCTCCAGCTTCATGCTCAGCGGCGAAGGCAGGCGCCTGCTGCTGGCCTGCAAACACGGCTCGGCTTATCGCATCGGTTCGGCGGCGGTCGACGAATTCGCTTCCGAAATACGCCTGCGCGGCACCAAGGGCGGGATCCTGGTGACCGAAGGCGTGCTCGACAAGGATGGACTGGAAAAGGCCGAGAGGCACAACATCGAAATCATCGACGGACCGCGGCTTTGGCCGACGGTCAAGCCGATGGTGGAAGGCAAGCTGCAGCAGCGCATCGTCGGCAACGCCTCGGCACGCGCACGGCGCCATATCGCCATCGCCTGGCTGGGTTCGGTCACCCTGGGATTGGCGGTCGCGCTGGTATTTCCCAGCGTACTGAATCCGACAGGCGCATCCGCTGCCGCGCCCGTCGCGGCGAAGCTGGCTCCTGCAGTTGCGCCCGCAGCGCAACCGACCACCGGGACCACGTCCGTGGCGGCCGCGTCGGCGGAAGTTACCGAAGCCGACACCGAAAAACACCGTGCGGAAATTTCCAGGAAACTGTCCAGGATCTCCGGCATCAGCCGCGGCGTCTGGATCTCGCGATCCACTCTGGCGGTGGATCGCCTGGTCGCCGAACAGGACGCCTGGCCTCTGGTCTGCAGCCAGCTGTACGCCTATCCGGACCTGGCCCTGACCCGGGTGCAGATGAACCCGCCCCCGGGCAGCGACGAGCAGGTGCGCTGGCGCCAGTGCGAGCAGCTCTGAGCCACGCTTGAACCGGCAGGCTTGAACGGCAGGCGGCGATCCCCCTGCCGGATTGGATCCCTACCTACTACCAGTGCACCCCGCGCATCAGCGACGCGAACGCGATCTGTTCCTGGCTGGGCGCGGCTTCCTTCAGCGCCTTGCGGTCGCCCTTGGCCGCGGCCGAATCCGGGAACAGTTCGAACGCGGTGCTCATGATCACCTCGTAGGCCTTCGGCGCGACCGCGTTGACCAGGGCCGAGAAAATACCCAGGCGGGTGGCGATGCGACTCGGTTTTTCGATGATGGCCTTGACCAGCAGGTCCGCGGCTTCGTCCGGCGACAAGGTGGGCACGCTGTCGTACATCTTGGTCGGCGCGATCATCGGCGTCTTCACCAGCGGCATGTTGATGGTGGTGAAGCTGATGCCCTTGCCCGACAGTTCGCCCTGCGCGCAGCGGCTGAAGGCATCCAGGGCCGCCTTCGACGCCACGTAGGCCGAGAAGCGCGGCGAGCTGGCCAGCACGCCGATCGAGCTGATGTTGATGATGTGGCCCTTGCGCCGATGGGTCATGACCGGCATGAAGCCCATGATCAGGCGGATGCTGCCGAAATAATTCAGCTGCATGGTCCGTTCGAAATCGTGGAAGCGGTCGTAACTGGCTTCGATCGAGCGGCGGATCGAACGTCCTGCGTTGTTGATCAGGATGTCGACATGGCCGTGTTCGTCCAGCACCTTCTTCACCAGCCGGTCGCAATCGGCCAAGTCGGCCAGATCGGCGGTGTAGGCGAACACCTTGCCGCCGGCCTTCTTCATTTCATCGCGCGCCCTGAACAGTTCTTCCTCGCCACGCGCCACGATCACCGTGATCGCGCCGGCCTCGGCCACGCGCTGGGCGGTGGACAGGCCGATGCCCGAGGAGCCGCCGGTGATGACCACGACCTTGTTGCGGACCTTGCCCTTCAGGGTGCGGTCGATGAACAGGTCCGGATCGAGGTGGCGCTCCCAGTAATCCCACAGCCGCCAGGCATAGGTGTCGAGCCTGGGCACCACGATGCCGCTGCCCTTCAATGCGCGTTCGGTTTCGCGGCTGTCGAAACGGGTGGGATAGGTGATGAACTTCAGCACTTCCTTGGGGATCTTGAAGTCGCGGAGCAGCATGCCGATGAAACGCTTCACCGGCGGCAGGTTGCCGACCGCGCCGCGGATCCCGCTGGGCACGAAGGCGAACATGCGCGCATCCACGCGCATGGTCATTTCCGGCGCATGGCCGGCGCGGCAGAAAGTGTTCAGCACCTCGCCCACGCGCAGCGGCTCGGGATCGGTCAGGTGGAAGGTATGGCCATCGAGCTTGGGCTTGTGCGCGATGTGGTCCATCGCATCGGCGACGAAGTCCACCGGCACGATGTTGATGCGCCCGCCCTCGATACCCAGCACCGGCATCCATGGCGGCAGCACTTCGCGCAGTTTCTTGATCAGGGTGAAGAAGTAGTAAGGACCATCGATCTTGTCGATCTGCCCGGTCTGCGAATGGCCCACCACCATGCCGGGGCGGTAGATGCGCCACTTCAGGCGCTTCTCGTCGCGCACCAGTCCTTCGGAATCGTGCTTGGTCCGCAGGTACGGATCGTCCAGGCCCTCGGCTTCGTCGAACATGTCCTCGCGGAAGATGCCCGGGTACAGCCCGGCGGCGGCGATCGAACTGGTGTGATGGAACACGCCCGCCTTGATCGCCGCAGCCAGGTCCAGCGCATGCCGGGTGCCGTCGATGTTGGCGGCCTGCTGCGCCTCGGCGCTCGCGGACAGGTCGTAGATCGCGGCCAGGTGGAAGAAGTGCTTGATCTTGCCCGAGAGGTTGCGGACCTGGGTCGGGGTCAGGCCGCATTTCGGCTTGGTCATGTCGCCATGGACCACGGTGATGCGCTTGAGGTCCCAGCCGGCCTGTTTGGCGATGGCGTCGAATTTCTTCTGCGAATCCTTGCGCACCAGGACATGGACCATGCCGGTGCGCTTGAGCAGGTTGCTGACCAGGTAGCGACCAATGAAACCCGTGGCGCCGGTTACGAAATAACTCATATGCAGACTGTCCTGGTTTGTGGGCGCCGCCCCTCCGCTGCGTCCCTGCGGTCTAAATTGCCAGAGAAGTCGGGTTTGGACAATGCCGCCACGGACAGGCGAGCATTGACCGGTCCTGCCGCGCATGGTGTGATGCGCGCGATCACCGGGAGGGATCACGCATGGCAGATCTTAAAAGCACCTTCGAGCAGGCATCCAAGAGCATCCAGGGCCTGTCCGAACGCCCCGACAACGACACGTTGCTGCGCCTGTACGCGCTGTACAAACAAGGCTCGGAAGGCGACGTGAGCGGCGACAAGCCGGGCTTCTTCGACTTCGTCGGCACCGCCAAATACGAGGCCTGGGCCAAGCTCAAGGGCACTTCGCAGGAAGACGCGCAGAAGAAATACGTGGACCTGGTGAAGAAACTGACCGCCTGACGTTCGCTGTCGAGCCCCCACCGTGGCCCGCGATACGCGCCAACGCATCCTCGATGCCTCGCTTGCGATGTTCAACGCGCAGGGCGAGCCGCATGTCACCACCAACCACATCGCCGACGAGCTGGAAATAAGCCCGGGCAACCTGTACTACCACTTCCGCAACAAGGACGACATCATCGAGCAATTGTTCGCGCGCTACGAAGAGCGCATGGACGCAGCGCTCGAGACGCCGTCCGGGCGCCTGCCCGGCCTAGAGGACATCTGGCTGCAACTGCACCTGGTGTTCGAGTGCATCTGGGACTATCGGTTCCTGTATCGCGACCTGGTGGAAATCCTCAGCCGCAACCGCCGCATCCGCATGCGCTTCGCCCGCATCCTCAAGCGCGCCGACGACAGCGCGCACACGGTCATGCGCGGTATGTCGCAGGCCGGGGTGATGCGTGCCTCGGCGGCCGAACTGGCTGGCACCGCGACCAACGTCCTGGTCATCGCCACCTTCTGGCTCAATTACTCCGCCAGCCGCGGCGACAAGGACGAACAGGTCGCGATCCGCCACGGCATCGTCCAGGTGATGATGCTGCTGGCCCCGTTCCTGCGCGATGCGGAACGGGTGCACCTGAATACCCTGATCCAGGCTTATCTGGATTGACTCCGAACCACGGTGAAGCAATGAGCCTGCAACGGACCATCCGTCCCAAGCTCATCGGCCCGCTCATGCTCGCCCCGATGCCGGAAGCAAAAGCCGCACGACACCTCGGCGCGGCCAGCGGCATGGTCGTCGCCGGGAACTTCCTGTACGTGATCGCCGATGACGAACTGCATCTGGGCGTCTTCGATGTCCGGACACCAGGCGATGGCAGATTGGTCCGCATTCTCCCTGGGGGACTGCCGGACGACCCGATCCTGCGCAAGGCGGCCAAGCCCGACCTGGAAGCGCTGGTCAGATTGCCGCCCTTCGAAAATTATCCGCATGGCGCCTTGCTGGCGCTGCCCTCCGGCTCACGATCCAATCGGCGCACCGGCGTGATACTGGCCGTGGACGCGGACAACAGTCTCAATGGGGCTTTCCTTCCGCTCGATCTCGGTCCTTTTTACTTGCCACTGGAAGCCTCTTTCCCTGCGTTGAACATCGAAGGAGCCGTCGTGCTCGGCACCGAGCTGGTCCTGCTCCAGCGTGCAAGCAGGATGCATCCGCAAAACGCGCTGGTTTACTTGTCGCTGGACGAAGTCTTGCGTGCGATGAGTTCAACAGATAGCGCAGCCAGCGAACCTGCCCGCGTGCATATCGTCGACCTGGGCACGATCGAAGGCGTCCCACTCGGTTTCACCGACGGTGCGGCACTGCCGGACGGCAGGATCGTGTTCAGCGCGGTGGCGGAAAACGCACAGGACACCTATCTGGACGGCCCGTGCATGGGCGCAGCCATCGGCATCATCGGAACCGATGGGCAGGTGGACGCCCTGCACCGGCTCGAACCGACGCAAAAGGTCGAAGGCGTGCATGCCGCGATCCATGGCGGTCTCATCCACCTGCTCATGGTGACGGATGCAGATGATGCGAGCGTGGCAGGCAAGTTGCTGAGTGCGGAGATACCGTCACATCCGATGACCCGGCTCGGTTAGGATCGAAGCCATCAATCGTGTTCACGAAAAAAGCCCCGCATCGCGGGGCTTTTCATTCATAGCGACAACCTGCCGGATTCAGGCGCGGGTCTTGCGGACCGTGCGCTTGGCGGCAGGCTTCTTGCGGGCCGGGGTGGCGCGGGTCGTGCGCTTGGCGGCGGCCTTCTTGATCGGCTTGCGGCCGCGGGCGGCTTTCGTGGCCTTGGGCTTCAGGCCCAGCTTGACCAGCACCGGCGCCAAACGGGCTTCCACCTCCGCGCTGAACTGGCTGGCCTTGGCCTCGCCCTGCTCGCGCACGCTGGCGATGCCGCCACGGACGTTGGCCTGCGCATCGTTGGCCAGCTTGCCGGCCTGCTGCTTCAGGGACTCGACCCTGGCGACAGCGTCGTTGGCGATGTTGCGGGTTTCGCGACGGGCGACGGCGATCGCGCCGAGACCGGCGAGCCAGAGGTGGCGGAAGGTGGTTTCCTGCGCCCTGGAGGGGGTCTTGGTTTTCTTCTTGGCGGCCATGGGGGGGCTCCGGGTTACCGGCCCCGATGGCCGGCTTGCGATGGAGTCTGCCCAGCGGCGATGGAGCAAACACACTACGCACGCTCCCGTAGGAGCGGACCTTGCCCGTGATGCCCTTTTATAGAGCATCGCGGGCAAGGCCCGCTCCTACAAAAAATCGGAAGGACTTGCCAGCCGCAGCGCTCCCAGCCATGCTCGCCCTATTCCTTGGAGGGGAGTTCCATATGGCAGGAAAATCATCGAAGTGGGCCGCATTCCCGCATGACGCCAAGGGGTTCGCCTATGCCGGCGACGCACTGAAGAAAGCATGGCCCGCGTTGCATGCGGGCGACAACGAACCCTACCCGGATGCGAAGCGCGCGCAGGCCTTGCTAGATGCCGCCGGCAAGGCCACCAAGGGCCTGGATGCGGCGACGCTTTCAAGCAAGCTGCAGGATGCCTGGCGCGCCTTCCATCGCGGCGATTTCCAGGCCGCGTTCGAGGCCGGCGAAGCGCTTGGCCCGCTCGGCGCTTCGGTCGCGGTCAAGGCACTGGGCATCCACGCCACCTATCTGGTCGATGACGACGCGGAAAAGCTCAAGCGTTACGAGCAGGCCGCGAAGCTGGCCGAAGCCGCGGTCAAGGCGCTGCCGGGCGAAGCCAACAGCCACTATCGCCATGCCTTCGCCCTGGGCCGCTACAGCCAGGGGCTGAGCATCGCCAAGGCGCTCAAGCAGGGCATCGCCGGCAAGGTGCGCGAATCGCTCAACGCCACGCTTGAACTCGCGCCCAAGCACGCCGAGGCGCATACCGCGCTGGCCCTGTACCACGCCGAGATCATCAACAAGATCGGCGCCATGATCGGCGGCCTGACCTACGGAGCCAAGGCGGCCGAGGCCGAATCGCATATCAGGACCGCGTTGAAACTGACCCCGGATTCGCCCATCGCCCATGTCGAACACGGCAACGTGCTGCTGCTGCTGTACGGCGACAAGAAGGAAGACGACGCCGCCAACGCCTTCGAAAAGGCCGGCAAGCTCAAGCCCAAAGACGCGATGGAAGCGCTGGACGCGGCATATGCGAAATCCCAGCTGGAATAAGCCCGCACTGGGCATGGCCGTGTATGCATTCGCCATCCTCGCCTCCGCGCAGGACGGCAAGCCGGTCGTTCCAGCGACGCCACCCGCCGCCAGCGAAAATTTCGCCGGGGCCGATGCGCTGGCCGATGCGCTGACCTGCCGGATCGGCAACGACCGCTACCCGGGATTGATGGAGGAAATCCGCAACGAGCGCCCACAGGATTTCCGCCAGACCTATCGGCAATACAGCGCGCCGATGATGGACGTCTACCACCTCGAGGATCCGGTACAGGCCTGGGGAAACGAAAGCGACACGATCGTCATCGGCCCCAACCGGGTGATGGTGGCGATCAAGGGTTCGCTGGACGCGGTCACCGCGCAGTTGGAGCATTCGCTGGAACAGTCCAGTCAATCGCCGCTGTCCGGCGCACTGGACGACAAGCACGCATTGGTGATCTTCGAGGCAGAACAACCGGGACTGGAAGGCATGGTGCTGCTGGGCTGCGAATACCGGAACCCGGGTATTTCGCTGCTGGATGATCCGGCGGATGCCTGGAAGAAGAAGCCGGAAGGGAACCCGCCTTCTCCACCCCAATCCCGCACAGTTCCATCCAATCCCTAGTTAAGCGCCAATTCGAGATTTCTCGATGATCCAGAAAAGCAAGGTGAGCTTTGTATTGCCGGCGCTGATCTATGCGCTCCTCATTGGCACTACGTTCTCGCCGGACGTTCAACCAGTCCTGGTCAAGGCGTTCAGCGCCTCGCCGCTCGGCCTTCCGGTTGCCCCAGTAGTTGCAGGGGCCGTAGCCGTTCTTTTTCTCCCGTTCGCATTTTCCCTCCATCACTTCATGCTGATCGCGGGACGAGCTGCGGCGGATGGCCACAGCCTCAGCAAGGTCGGCCTGCTGGCTTATGCCGCCAGCGTTGGGCAACGTTATCCAGAGTTGCGTCGGTCGCAACTCATTTGCTTCGCCGGTCTAATCTACTTCGTACTGGTCTGCGCCGCGTGGATCGTCTATGCCGACTCTATCGGCATCTAGGTCCGGGTTGGCGCCTAAAAATTCATTCAAGCCGAACCCGCATCGGGGCGACTTAATTCAGGTGTTAAGCGGCAACAGGAACACCGTGATGTTCGATATCTTGCAAGTGATGAGCGCCCCTCGTTTCGCAGCGCCATTTCTGATCTCGATCGGCATTGCCATTGGGGTGTACTACCTGACTGGCCAGGAACCTTCCTCGGCGGCCATCGCATTCTTCATAGGGATGATCGGGTTCTGCGTCGGAGTTGTATTCCATCTTGCTGGCGGCAAACCGGATACCGACTGACAATCCATTCGAGCCAAACCCGCTTCTCGAATCAGCTTGACAAGAGCGTTGAACGGTCTCGCCAGAGCTGCACGCCCTGCGCGCAAGAAGGCCCCAGGCAGCCGTAAACGAAAAAGGGAGCCGCCATGCGCCTCCCACGAACAATTTATACGACACAAGGGGGCTTGCGGCAAGGCCCCGCGCGTGATGCAGCATCGCCGGCCTGTCGAATGGCAGGAGACCGGAGCGACGCGATGACTGATGCGAAAATCTACTACCACGGCACCAAGGCCGCCCTGAAGGTGGGCGATCTCGTCGAACCGGGCCATGCCTCCAACTATGGAAAAAGGAAACAGGCGGCGTTCGTTTACCTGAGCGCCACCCTGGATGCGGCCATCTGGGGAGCAGAGCTGGCCGTTGGCGCGGGGCCTGGCAGGATCTACATCGTGGAACCGAGCGGATCCATCGAAGACGATCCCAACCTGACCGACAAGAGATTCCCCGGAAATCCCACGAAGTCATACCGTTCCCGGGAACCATTCCGCATCATCGGCGAGGTCACGGAGTGGAAGGGCCACTCCCCCGAGCGGCTCGAGGAAATGCACGACCATCTCGAGAACCTCAAGCAACGTGGTGTCGAGGCAATCGAAGAATGAGCGATGTCGCCCGGGCAGAACCATGATCATTCGATCCGAGGCGGCATTGCAGTCTTCATGCAGGAGGGGCTTCAGCCCCGACGCTTTCCGTAACAGGGCGTCGGGGCTGAAGTCCCCCCTACAAGCGCATGTCCTTCCCACAGGAGCTGATTTCGTATTGCTGGCGCTGGCGCCGGAACACTCGCCACGTCACTCGCCACATCACATCCGCGGCAGGTCGAACACCAGTACTTCCGCGCCCTGCCCTTCGCCGATGCCGACCGACGCCTCATCCTCGTAAAGCAGCGCATCGCCTGCCGCCAGCTTCCGCCCATTGACCACCACTTCGCCGCGTGCGACATGCACATAGGCCAGGCGGCCCGGCGCGATGGTCAATTCGGATTCTTCCGCGCCATCGAACAATCCCGCATACATCCGCGCATCCTGGTGGATGCTCACGGATCCATCCGCGCCATCCGGACTGACGACCAGCCGCAACCTGCCACGCTTTTCCTCCGCCGGGAAATTCTTCTGCTCGTAGGACGGCGCCACGTCTTCCCGTGAAGGAATGATCCAGATCTGCAGGAAATGCGTGGCCCCGGACTCGCTGTGGTTGAATTCCGAATGCTGTACGCCGGTGCCGGCGCTCATGCGCTGCACGTCGCCGGGGACGATGCTGGAACTGGTGCCCATGGAATCCTTGTGCCCCAGCGCGCCCTCCAGCACGTAACTGATGATTTCCATGTCGCGGTGGCCGTGCTCGCCAAAACCGCGACCGGCGGCGACGCGGTCCTCGTTGATCACCCGCAGCGGGCCCCAGTGGACGTGATTGTCGTCGCGGTAGCCAGCGAAGGAAAAGCTGTGCCAGGAATCCAGCCAGCCATGGTCGGCATGGCCGCGCTCGGCAGCGGGTCTGAGGGTGATCATCGGGCGCTCCAGCAGTGTCGGAAGTCCTCAGGATGGGGGTTGATCAGGCGCAGGGTAAGTGCCGTTTCCCCAACGCATCGTTTCATGCGGCTTCTGTAGGAGCGCCCCTTGGGCGCGATGCTCTTCTGGGAATTACCGTGAAAGCATCGCGCCCAAGGGGCGCTCCTACGGGGTAAAGGGCACGTATTGCGGCCTGTGCCTGGGTACCACCGCAGCCGGATGGCAAGGACGGTCGGATGGGTTCACGAATCCTGATTGGCTTCGCAGATCACGTATCGGTATTGCGGTCCAATGACCTGCGAGTGCGCCGGGGAAAATCTGTCAACGCGCCGTGTTCGAGGCCTCGCATTGGCCGCATCGCTGCTCTTACCACGTGGTTTCCCTGGAACGGGAAAAGAAGAAAACATATTGCCGCCCGGCGCACATCGCCGGTCGGTTGTCGACTCATCGGTCCGCGATCCTTGCGCTGGGGGACGCGGGCAAGCCTTGGCGGCGTGCGCTGCCATCACTGAAGGGAGAAAGGGAATGAACAAGGTCTACAGGAAAGTCTGGAGCCGGGTACTTGGCTGCGTGGTCGTCGCTTCCGAATTCGCGAACGGGCGGGGATCGAAGCCGGCTGGGCGTGGCCTGGGGCGGCGACCCGCGGCAGCGTTGGCGATGCTGTCCCTGCTGGCTGTCGCGATGCCTTCATTCGCGATCGAGGCGACAGGCACGGATAGCGCGATCGGGGCAACGGATTCCGGCGCCATTGCAAAGCCGGGTAAAGCCACGACGTCCGCGTCCACGGAAACGCTGGCCACGACCGAGGATCTACGGGATGAGGACGATCTGGACCTCGAGTTCGCCGAAGACACCGGCTGGTCGCCGACGACGCTGCTCCCGACGATGTCGATGTCGACGGCATCGGGCGGCATGATGATGCCGAACTCCGTCATCGAGCCGCCGCCGGCGACCAACGACACCTTGCCCGGCCACACCCAGTACCTCAACAACTGGCTGCTCGGCAACGACTACCAGGCCTGCGGAACCTTGGGCACAGGCTGCCTGACGATCGATCGCGCCAACTTCAACTATTCCTACCTGTCGCTGATCCTCAACCTGGTGCAGTCGCCGAACAGCCTCGACATGGACGGCAACCAGCCGGCCAACCATCTGACCCTGATCGGCAGCGTGCAGTCGGACAGCTACATCCAGTTCCAGGACAGCAACTACGTCGGCAACAACAACAGCGCGAGCTGCGTGATCATCGGCCTGGCCTGCACCTGGAGAACCAACGCGGCGCAGAACAACCAGGTCATCATCGGCGACGGCAGCTACGCCAACGGCTCCAACACCGTGGTCATGGGCACCAATGCGCGCCATCAGCTGCCCACGGTCACGGCCGCGAGCGCCGGCTTCATCGGCGGTCCGGACACCGACTACGCTGCGCGCCTGGGCAACTCGGTGGTGATCGGCGACAACAGCTTCGGCAACGCCAACCGCCAGACCATCGTCGGCTTCGGCGCGGTCTCGACCCACGCCAACAGCGTGGCGCTCGGGGCCGGATCATCCACCGCGGTCGGTGCGCAGGCCAACTACACCGCATTCGGCCTGGTCGCGCCACAGACCTCGGCCGGCGAAGTCTCGATCGGCTCGGCGGGCGCTGCGCGCACGCTCAGCAACGTCGCCGCCGGCAGCGCGGGCACCGACGCGGTCAACGTGGCGCAACTGCAGGGAGCGCTCGCCGGCATCGACGCGGCAAGCGACTACTTCACGGCCAATTCCACCGGCCCCCTGGCGCAGGCGCTGGGCACGGACAGCATCGCGGTCGGCCCGGATGCGATCGCCAGCGCGACGGCCGGCATCGCGATGGGCCTGGGCAGTCGCAACTTCAACGAGGGCGGCATCGCGATCGGCCGTGGCGCGCAATCCGGCGATGCGCTCGATCCGACACGGGTCAACACGGTCGCGATCGGCAACAACTCGCGGGCGACGGCGCAGAACAGCACCGCTCTGGGCGACGCCGCGATCGCCGGCGGCCCGCAGGCGACGGCGCTGGGATCGGCGGCGCAGGCCACCGGGTCCAACAGCGTGGCGGTCGGCCGCAACACCCGCGCCGGCAACTCGGGCACGGCCCTGGGCGCAACGGCGCAGGCGGCCGGCACGCGCGCGACGGCGCTGGGACAGGGCGCGCAGGCCAACTTCACCGACGCAACCGCTATCGGCCAGTTCGCGCAGGCCACGGCGACGAACAGCGTCGCCATCGGCGTCGGCTCGATCGCCGACCGTGTCGGCACCGTATCGATGGGCGCGGCCGGGGCGGAACGCCAGATCACCAACGTCGCGGCCGGCACCGCGGCCACGGATGCGGTGAACGTCAGCCAGCTTGACGCCGTATCGGACGATGTGACCGCGCTGGACGCGTTCGCCGTCAAATACGACGACGACGGCACCGGCAATCCCGACACCAGCCGCATCACGCTGGCGGGTGCGGGCGGCACCACCCTCGGCAACCTTGCGGCCGGAGAGGTCAGCGCCACCAGTACCGAGGCGATCAATGGCGCCCAGCTCCACGGCACTGCCACGTCAGTCGCCACGGCGTTGGGCGGCGGCGTAGTGGTCAACCCGGATGGCAGCATCAGCGCACCGGCCTACAGCATCGATGGCGGCACTTACGGCAACGTCGGCGATGCCTTCGACGCCGTCGATACGGCTCTGGCAAGCGTCGGTGGAAGCGTCGGCGAACTCGATGCCTTTGCCGTGCGCTACGACGACGACGGCAGCGGCAACCCGGATACCGCCAGCATCACCCTGGGCGGGGTGGACGGCACCTCGATCGACAACGTCGCGGCCGGCCAGATCGATCCAGCCAGCATGCAGGCGGTGAATGGCGCGCAGCTGTTCGCCCTCGGCGACCGGGTGGCCACGGGTTTCGGTGGTGGCGCCAGCTATATGGGAGGCAGCTTCGTGCCGCCGACGTTCGTGATCCAGGGCGACTCGTACAGCACGGTCGCGGGCGCCTTCGACGCGGTCAACGGACAGATCACCAATCTCTACGACAGCATTGCCGACATCCAGACCACGCCGGGCCCGCAAGGTCCTGAAGGTCCGGCCGGCCCGCAGGGACCGGCAGGCCCCGAAGGCCCGGCTGGTCCGCAAGGCCCCGAGGGTCCGCAGGGGCCTGCAGGCCCCGGTGGCGGGGATCCGAACGCCGTCGCCTACGACGACGAGGCCGGTTCCACGCTCACACTGAAGGGCGAGAGCGGAACCCGGGTCGCCAACGTCGCCGACGGAGTGGACGCCACGGACGCGGTGAACAAGGGCCAGATGGATGCAGGCGATACGGCGACGCTGGCATCGGCCCACACCTACACCGATACCGTCGCCACCCGGACGCTCACCCAGGCCAACACCTACACCGACCAGCAGGTCACGCTGCTCAACGATCGCTTCGAGCAGCGTTTCAGCGAACAGGACCGCCGCATCGACAAGCTCGGCGCGATGAGCGGCGCGTTGACCGGCATGGCGATGAACAGCGCCAACCTGCGTGGGCAGAACCGGATGGCGGTCGGCGTCGGCGCGCAGGGTGGCAGCCAGGCTTTTGCGGTCGGTTACCAGCGCGCGCTCGGCGAGGCCGCCAGTATTTCCATCGGCGCGGCGTTCTCCGGGAGCGAGAGCACCCTGAGTGCGGGTGCAGGCTTCAGCTGGTAGGACAAGCTGGCAGGAACCGCTGCGGACGGCGGCGGCGCAGCATCGCGCCGCCGCCCTGCCGCTACCGGCAGATGCGCTTGCACCGATATCCGCGCATCCATGTCCGCATACCGGGCCGTGACCCGGCGAAAGCATCGCGCCCAAGGGGCGCTCCTACGGGTCAGGGAAAGATCAAGGCAACTTGGCCGTGCTTTCCTTCGGCACATATTGCGGCCAGCCACCGGCCATGGCCTTGTACAGCGACACCACCGCCACCGTGTTGCGCACCCTGCCCTGGGCGAACTCGTCCTCGGCCTGCAGGCTGGCGCGTTCGGCCTCGAGCACGTCGAGCACGTCGATGGCGCCATTGTCGTAGCGCACCCGGGCGATCGATGTCGCCCGCGCACCCGCAGCCGCGGCACGTTCCAGATGGGTGTTCTCTTCCGCGCTGCGCGCAACGCGGACCAACGCGTTCTCGGTTTCCTCCAATGCCAGCAGCACGGTTTTCTCGTAAGCAGCCAGGTCGGCGGCGGTCGCCGCATTGGCGGCGGCGATGCGCGCACGCACCCGGCCGACGTTGAGGAACGAACCATCGATGCCGAAGGCGATCAGCCGGGTTTCGCTGTCGCGTTCGAACAGCGCGCCGGCATCCAGCGCCTGCGTGCCGATCAACCCGCCCAGGGTGAAGCGCGGGAACAGGTCGGCGGTGGCTACGCCGATGCGTGCGGTGGCCGCACCCAGCCTGCGTTCGGCAGCGGTCACGTCGGGACGACGACGCAACAGTTCCGCCGGTGTGCCGACCGCCATGGTTTCCGGCAGGGACGGCAGAGGTCTCGCCGTGTCCAGGCCGGCCAGCACTGTTTCCGGGGTCTGTCCGACCAGCACCGCGATGCGATGGGTGGCGACTGAAATCGCCGATTGCAGCGCTGGAACCCGCGAACGGGTGGTCTCCAGCTGCGTGCTGGCGCGATCCACTTCGAAGGAACTGCTCAGCCCCGCCGAACTGCGCAGGTCGATCAGGCGCAAGGTCTGCGCCTGGTTGTCGGCGTTGCGTTGCGCGATGCGCAATTGTTCCTGCAGGCCACGCAGGCGGAAATAGGTTTCCGCCACATCGCCGACCAGCACCACCTGTACGGCAGCCAGGTCGGCTGCGCTGGCCTCGGTCTCGGCGCGCTGGGCTTCCACGCCACGGCGGATGCGACCGAAGAAATCCAGTTCCCACAACGCACCGATGCCTGCGCTGTACTGGTGGTCCACGTCGCGCCCGGCCCGATCGATGCCGGGCAGCTGATCCGAGCTGCTGCGGGTGCTGCTGGCTTCCGCATTGGCGTTGAGCGTGGGCAGGCGGTCGAACTTCGAATTACGCAGCAGCGCATTGGCCTGTTCGTAATGCGCCAGGGCGATGCGCAGGTCATGGTTGGAAAGCAGCGCCTCGTCGACCAGTTGTTCCAATACCGGATCGCCGAAGCTGCGCCAGAACTCCAGGTCCACCGCCGGCGCGGCTTCCCGTGCGACCTGCGGCGAGGCGCTGTTGGAGAACTGGTCGACCGCCGGCAGCGTCGGCCGTACATAGTCGGGACCGACCGTACAGGCCGCCAGCAACACGCTGGCGACCGCAACAGTGAGGATACGGATCACCATGGCAGCACCTCGCCGCGATGCTGGAACGACCCGGTCGGGCCGGCGGCGTCGAGCAGCGCCAGGCCCACGCTGGTACTGGCGCCATCGGCCAGTTCGAGTTGCCCGTTGCTGTTCATGTCGGTCTTCACCGAACCGGGATCGGCGGCGTTGACCTTGATCGCGGTATCGCGCAACTCGTAAGCCAGCTGCACGGTCCATGCATTCACGGCGGTCTTGGATACGTTGTAGGCCGGGACCTTGAATTCGTAGAACTCGGAACCCGGGTCGCTATGCAACGCCAGCGAAGCGAGGCTGCTGGAAAGATTGACGATGCGCGCGGTCGGCGCACGCCGCAACAGCGGCAGCAGGGCCTGGGTGACGGCGACCATGCCGAACAGATTGGTGTCGAAGGTCTCGCGCCATACTTCCAGGCTCTGTTCGGAAGGCGACCTGGCGAAGTCGTCCTTGAAGATGCCGGCGTTGTTGACCAGGATATCCAGCCGGCCGTGGCTGGCTTCGACCTGTTTGGCGGCTGCCGCGATGCTGGCGGCGTCGCCGACATCCAGCGCGATGGCTTCCACCGGCAACCCCTCGGATTTCAGCGCCTGGGCGGCCTCGCGGGCCTTGGCTAGGTCGCGCCCGGCCAGCAGCGTATGCACGCCGGCAGTGGCGAGTTGGCGCACGGTTTCCAGGCCGATGCCGCGGGTTGCGCCGGTGACCAGCGCGACTTTCTGATTGTTGCTCATGATCTGCTCCGTTGACGCGCGCGTGGCGCGCGGGATGTTTCGTGTTCGTTTTTTCGCGGTACGCGGTTCTTCACCAGGGAATTACGTTGTCGAGGTAGCGATACGAACCATTCGGACCGGCATCGTCGATCAGCGCCATGGCGACGCTGGTCCTGGCGCCATCCGGAACATCGATCTCACCCCCGCCAGCGTTCATGTCCGTCTTCACGTAGCCCGGATGGATGGTGTTGACCTTGATCTTGCTGTCCTTCAGCTCGTAAGCCAGCTGCACGGTCCACGCGTTCACCGCACTCTTGGAGACGTTGTAGGCGGGCACCTTGAAATCGTAGATGGGCGAAGACGGGTCGCTGTGCTGCGCCAGCGAACCCAGCAGGCTGGAGACGTTGACGATGCGGGCCGACGGCGATTTGTGCAGCAGCGGCAGGAACGCCTGCGTGGTTTCGATCAGGCCGAAGACATTGGTGTCGAAAGTGTCGCGCCAGGCCTGCTGGGTCTGCTCGGAAACCTTCTTGCCCATCTCATCGCGCATGATGCCGGCGTTGTTGACCAGGATATCGAGACGACCGAATTTCTTCGCTACTTCGTCGGCGGCCGCGACGATGCTGGCGGCATCGGTGACGTCGAGGACGATAGCTTCCACCGGCAGGCCTTCGGCCTGCAGTTTCAGCGCCGCTTCGACGGCCTTGGCGCGATCGCGTCCGGCCAGCAGGGTGTGGACGCCGGCCTGGGCCAGCTGGCGAACGGTTTCGAAACCGATGCCGCGGGTGGCGCCGGTGACGAGTGCGGTCTTGGATGTGTTGCTCATGGGATTCTCCAATTCTGGATGAGTAGTTATTAATACTGGGGCGACGGGTTGGCGCCGCCCGTGCAATCGATATATTCCGTCGTGCCGCCGAGTGGCGCTATCCGATTCCTGCGTTCGCCTCAAGCCTGCACCGCGTGCGATGGCGGGAGTGAGGACTCGCCGTGCTGGACCAATGGCCGCCCCGCCAGCTTGCGCAGCGCCACGTAGAACACCGGAGTCAGGAACAGGCCGAACAGGGTCACGCCCAGCATGCCGGCGAACACGGTGATGCCGGTGACCGAGCGGACTTCCGCACCGGCGCCATGCGACAGCACCAGCGGCACGGTGCCGGCGATGAACGCCACCGAAGTCATGACGATGGGACGCAGGCGCAGGCGGCAGGCTTCCAGCGCGGATTCGACGATGCCCTTGCCCTGCATTTCCAGTTCGCGGGCGAACTCGACGATCAGGATCGCGTTCTTGCACGCCAGGCCCATCAGCACCACCAGGCCGACCTGCACGAACACGTTGTTGTCGCCACCGGTCAACCACACGCCCAGCAACGCGGACAGCAGCGTCATCGGCACGATCAGGATCACCGCCAGCGGCAACGTCCAGCTTTCGTACAGCGCGGCGAGCACCAGGAAGGCCAGCAACACCGCCAGCGGGAACACCACCAGCGCCGCCTTGCCCTGGGTCGCTTCCTGGTAGCTCAGGTCGCTCCAGTCGATGCCCATGCCGGCCGGCAACGCGGTCGCCGCAATCTCCTTCACCTTGGTCATGGCCTCGGCCGAAGACAGCATGCGCGGGTCCGCTTCGCCGAGGATGTCGGCGGCCGGATAGCCGTTGAAGCGGATCACCGGATCCGGGCCGTAGGTCTTGGTGATCTTCACCATGCTGCCGATCGGCACCATCTCGCCATTGACGTTGCGGGTGCGCAGGTTGCCGATGTCCTCGACGTCGTCACGGAACGAACCATCGGCCTGGGCGATCACCTGCCAGGTACGGCCGAACATGTTGAAGTCGTTGACGTAGGCCGAACCCAGGTAGGTCTGCAGCGTGTCGAACAACTCCGTCAACGGCACGCCCTGCGCCTTGGCCTTGACCCGGTCCACGTCCGCGTCCAGCTGCGGCACGTTGGCCTGGTAGCTGCTGATCGGGAAGCCCATGCCCGGCGTCTGCGACGCCGCGCCCTGGAACGCATTCACTGCGTTTTGCAACGCGCCGTATCCCTGGTTGGTGCGATCCTCGATGAACAGCGAATAGCCCGAACCGTTGCCCAGTCCCTGGATCGGCGGCGGCATCAGCGCGAAGGCGAAACCTTCCTGGATGCCCGAGATCTTCGCGTTCAGTTCATCGCTGATTTCCTTGGCGCTGTTCTTGCGCTGGTTGAACGGCTTCAGGGTGAAGAACGCCACGCCGCTGTTCGGGGTATTGGTGAACTGCAGCGGGTTAAGGCCCGGGAAGGCGATCTCGCTTTCCACGCCTTCGATGCCCTTGGCGATCGCCGCCACTTTCTTCAAGGCCGCGTCGGTGCGTTCGATGGAGGCGCCTTCCGGCATCTTCACGCCTGCAATGAGGTAGAGCTTGTCCTGCAAGGGAATGAAGCCCGTGGGCACGGCCTTGAACATCACGCCCGCACCGACCAGCAGCACCACGTAGACGGCGAACACCGCGCCACGCTTGCCGAGCGCACGCGATACCGCGCCCTCGTAACGTTCGGAACCGCGCTTGAAGAAGCGGTTGAACGGACGGAACACCCATCCGAACAGGCGTTCGATCAGGCGCGACGGCGCGTCCTTGGCCGCATCGTGCGGCTTCAGCAGCTTGGCGGCCAGGGCCGGCGACAGGGTCAGCGAGTTGATCGCCGAGATCACCGTGGAAATGGCGATGGTGACTGCGAACTGCTTGTAGAACTGGCCGGTCACCCCGGACAGGAACGCCATCGGCACGAACACCGCGCACAACACCAGCGCGATCGCGATGATCGGGCCGGAGACTTCCCGCATCGCCTGGTGCGCCGCGGCCAGCGGAGTCAGGCCTTCCTCGATGTTGCGCTCCACGTTCTCGACCACGACGATGGCGTCGTCGACCACGATGCCGATCGCCAGCACCAGCCCGAACAGGGTCAGCGTGTTGATCGAGAAGCCCAGCAGATAGAGCACGCCGAAGGTGCCCACGATCGACACCGGCACCGCGATCAGCGGAATGATCGAGGCGCGCCAGGTCTGCAGGAACAGGATCACCACCAGCACCACCAGCAGCGTGGCTTCGAGCAGCGTGGTGATCACGGCCTTGATCGAATCGCGGACGAATATGGTGGTGTCGTAGACCGACTTTATTTCCACGCCCGGCGGCAGGGTCTTGGAGATTTGATCCATCTTGGCCACGACCGCGTCGCGGATCTCCAGCGCATTGGCGCCGGGGGCCTGGAAGATGCCGATGGCCGAGGCATTCATGCCATCCAGCCGCGCGCGCAGCGTGTAGTCGCCGGCGGCCAGTTCGATCCGGGCGACATCGGAGAGACGCACGATCTCGCCATCGGCGCCGGCCTTGAGCACGATGTTGCCGAACTCCTCGGTGCTGCTGAGGCGGCCCTTGGCGTTGATCGGCAATAGGAAGTCGCTGCCGTTGGGCATTGGTTCGGCGCCGAGCTGGCCGGCGGACACCTGCACGTTCTGCTCACGCACCGCACGCAATACGTCGCTGGCGGTCAGGCCACGCGAAGCGACCTTGTCCGGATCCAGCCACAGACGCATGGCGTAGTCGCCGCCGCCGAAGGCTTGCGCCTCGCCGACTCCCGGGATCTTGGCCATTTCGTCCTTCACGTGCAGCCGCGCGTAATTGCGCAGGTACAGCGAGTCGTACTTGCCGTCGGTGGACACCAGGTGCACCACCATCAGGAACACCGGCGATTGCTTCTGCGTGGTCACGCCCTGCCGGCGCACGTCCTCGGGCAGGCGCGCCAGCGCCTGGCTGACCCGGTTCTGCACGCGCACCGCCGCATCGTCGGCATCGACGCCCGGCTTGAAGGTCACGGTCATCTGCAACACGCCGTCGGAACCGGCGACGGACTTGACGTACATCATGTCCTCGACGCCGTTGATGGCCTCTTCCAGCGGCGTGGCCACGGTTTCGGCGATCACCTTGGGGTTGGCGCCGGGATAGACGGTGCGCACCACCACTGATGGCGGCACCACTTCGGGGTATTCGCCGATCGGCAGCATCGGGATCGCGATCAGGCCGGCGGCGAAGATCACGATCGACAGCACCGCGGCGAAGATCGGCCGGTCGATGAAGAATCTTGAGAAGTCCATGGGTGGATTTCCTGTAACTGAAGAAAAAAGAACCCGTCTCCCTGTACGACAGGAAGCCGAACCCTTCTCCCGCCACGCGGGAGAAGGTGCCCGAAGGGCGGATGAGGGAGCTTTCGACGCGGAGGGCAAATGCAAAGAGCAACCCCTCCCCACCCCTCCCCTGCTGCGCAAGGGAGGGGGCGGATCGCCGCTACTTCATTGCTATCGCGGGTGCCGCTTCCGGCGCACCCATCACCACTGTCTTGTCCTCCACCGGCATGCCGGGGAAGAACACTTTCTGCACGCCGCTGACGATCACCTTGTCGCCGGGCTTCAGCCCGGTTTCGACGATGCGCAATCCGTCCGCGGTGCGGCCCAGGGTGACGTCGCGGCGCTGGGCCTGGTGCTTGGCGTCGACCACGTACACGTACTTGCGGTCCTGATCGGTCAACACCGCCTTGTCGTCGACCAGCATCGCCTTGAACTCGCCACTACCCAGCACCCGGACCCGTGCGAACAGGCCGGGGGTGAAGGCACGGTCGGCGTTGTCCAGCAAGGCGCGCGCGCGGATGGTGCCGGTGGCCGGGTCGACCTGGTTGTCGAGGAAATCGACCACGCCAGTGTGCGGGAAGCCCTCTTCACCGACCAGGCCGACCTGCACGGGTACGCCGGCGCCGTTCTCGCTGGGACGTTCGCCCTTGCGCGCCAGTTCGGCGTAGTGGAGGAAGGTGCGTTCGTCGGTATCGAAATGCACGTGCATCTTGTCCAGCGACACCAGCGTGGTCAGCACGCTGGCGGCATCGCCGGCGCTGACCAGGTTGCCGGCGGTGACCAGCGCACGGCCGGCGCGGCCGCTGATCGGCGCGCGCACCTGGGTGAATTCCAGGTTCAGGCGCGCCGCATCCACTGCCGCTTGCGCGGCGGCGACATTGGCCTGCGCTTCGGCTGCGGCGGAGCGGCGCTGTTCGTAGGTCTCGGTGGAAATGGCCTGCAGTTCCGAAAGCTTCTTCGCGCGCGCCGCTTCGCTGCGGCCCAATTCGGCCTGGCTGCGGGCGCGGGCCAGGTCGGCTTGCGCCCGTGCCAGTTCGGCGCGGTAGCTGCGCGAGTCGATGGTGAACAGCACGTCGCCCTTGCGGACTTCCTGGCCTTCTTCATAGTTCACGCGATCGATGTAGCCGGACACGCGCGGACGCAGGTCGACGCTTTCGACCGCCTCCACTCGCCCGCTGAAGTCGTCCCATTGGCTGATCTGCTTGACCAGGACCGGGGCCACGCTGACTGCGGGCGGTGGCGGCATGCCGTTTTCCGCGGCCTGGCCGCTGCAACCGGCGATGACGGCGACGGACAGCGCCAGCAGCACGCCGAACGAAGTGGTGCGCAGGGCGCGGCTTTCGATGATGGAGTTGAGGTTCATGGATTGGTCTCGTGGGTGGACAAGGGGAGGGAAAATTCGGAGAACAGCGCGCGCGGCGGCGTCAGCGCACGACCGGCATCGAAAGGCACCACGGCGCGCTGGCGTTCGTCGCGGGTCAGCAGCGACACCGCATGGCGGCCGACCGCCATCGCGCTGGGCCATTCGGCGCAGGCATTGCGTACGTTGGCCGGGGTGCTGACCGGCTTGTCGACGGCGAGCATCTGCACGCGCACGCCCAGGCCGTTGGCTTCCTGGTGCAACACATTGGTCAGCATGCGCAGCGCAGCCGAAGTGATCGAGGCGTGGCCATAACCGGCCCAGCCGCATTCGGCATGCGGGCCGCCGAGCAGGATGTAGTGCGAAGTGCCTTCCTGTTCGCCCAGGAAGGGAATCAGGTGACGCGCGGCGGCGAGGTGCGGGAGCAGGTCGTATTCGAGTTTCTGGCGCAGGAAATCGGTGGGCTTGTCGAGCAGGCGGCCGCCTTCGAGCGGAGTGGCCAGGCTGGCGAACACCGCGCGCAACGGACGCTTGCGCTTGCGCAGGCGCAGCACCAGTTCGGCGGCATCGGCGTCGTTGACGACGCAACCGGAGGTCATCAGTTCCAGCGCGGGCTCGTCGGCGAAGTATTCGGCCAGCGCCTGCATGCGCGGACCGTCGCGGCCCACCGCCAGCACCGGGCTGCCGGCTTCGAGCAAGGCGCCGACCACGCCGAAGCCGACCGTGCCGCCCGCGCCGAGGACCAGGACCTCCGGATTCAATATCCCACTCATGGGACTTTTACTCCCGTCGACGGGATAATCCCGATAGTGGCGATAGTCCCGCGGCCCTTGGGGCCCAGTTGGATGCCGCCCCCAGCCTGGTTGCGATGGGGCGAGGTGAATTCCCGGAAAGCCTTGCCAGACAGGCGACTGGTCAGCGCCTTCATCTCGGAAAGCGTTGCCTCCTCTGTGATCTCGCGAATGGGCTTGGGCTGGAAGAACCGGGAAAACAACATGGCATCAGGACGGCTGGCTGGAGTGAGCCGACAAGATAGACCTGCAATCAGGACTTGATTAGTCCGGATTTAGGGGAATAATAATCCCGCCAACGGGTCAATCCCCTCCCCGACCCGAACAACCACCCGGAGTCCACGATGAGCCATGATCTCAACGACACCCTGATCTTCGTCAAAGTGGTCGAGCACGGCAGCTTCATTGCCGCGGCCAATTCCCTGCGCCTGCCCAAGACCACGGTCAGCCGCAAGGTGCAGGAACTGGAAACGCGCCTGGGCGCGCAACTGCTGCACCGGACCACGCGCAAGCTGGGCCTGACCGAAGCCGGCAACATCTATTACGAACACTGCCAGCGCATCGCCCGCGAACTGAGCGAGGCCGAGAGCGCGGTCAGCCAGTTGCATGCCGGCCCGCGCGGCTGGTTGAAGTTCACCGCGCCGTATTCGATCGGTATCGACAAGATCGCGCCGCTGCTCGGAGAATTCCACGCACGCCACCCGGAAGTGCGGGTGGAGATGATCCTCAGCAACGAACCGATGGACCTGATCGGCGGCGAGATCGATGTCGCCCTGCGCCTCGGCAGCCTGCCCGACTCCAACCTCATCGCGCGCCGCCTGGGCAGCCTGCGCACCCAGGTCTATGCCGCGACCAGCTATCTGGCCAAGCATGGCGAGCCGCTGCATCCGGACGACCTGCAGCATCACCGCACCTTGGCGATGCTCAAGCACCGTCACGGCAACAGCTACCAGTGGTCCTTGAACGATGGCACCAGCGACCGCGACTTCAACGTCAACCCGATCCTGGTCGCCAACGACCCGGCCGCGCTCAAGGGCGCCCTGCTCTGCGGCGAAGGCGTGATGATCGCGGCCGACGTGATGGTCAGGCCGTTCGTGGAGATGGGCAAGGTGCAACGCGTGCTGGCCGGCTGGACCGGCGGCGAGTACGAGTTCAACGCGGTGTTCCCGCGCGGCCACGTACAGTCGCCCAAGGTGCGCGCATTCGTCGACTTCCTGCTCGAACGCCTGAACCTGGACATCGACTACATGAGCGCGCACTGCCCGCTGATGCTGGCCAAGGAAGCCGCCGCGGCGGCCGAAGCGACTGAAGCCGAAGACACGGCCGCGGTCGGCCTGCGGATCCTGGAAGCGGCGATTCCCTGACACCGGCGAGTAAAGAACAACGAATGTGGGAGCGACGTAAGTCGCGATGCCTTATCGACAAAGCATCGCGGCTCACGCCGCTCCCACATTACATTCCTGTCAGTCACGAACCTGCAACACAACCGTCGCAAACTTGTTGCGTGGCCGTAATACGCGCCACGCACCTGTCGCCGGAGTGACCCGCATGTTCGCAAGGTATGTACTCGCATTGACGCTTTCTGTGGCTTCGCTCGCGGTTCTGGCGGAACAACCCTATGTCGATCTCGAACAGCGCCTGAGCGCGGAGCAATTGCACGCGACCGGCCTGGATAGCCTTTCCGCCGAACAGCTCAAGCTGTTGAACAGCCTGCTGCGCGACGACGTGGCCAGGGCGGTGGAAGCAGGCAAGGCGGAGACACGCGAAAACAATGGACCCGGGCGCGGCGCTGCCTCGCTGATCGGTTTCAACGACGAACCGATCCGCAGTCGCTTGAACGGTCCGGTCAATGGCTGGGAACCGGGTACCGAGTTCATGCTGGAGAACGGCCAGACCTGGAAGGTGCTCAAGGGCAGCATGAAACTGCGCAAGCCGTTCGAGTCGCCGGAGATCATGGTCATCCCCGGCATCGCCGGCCGCTGGTTCCTGCAGGTCGACGAAGACCTGCCCAAGGCGCGGGTTTACCGCATCGATTGACCAGTGTGGGGCAGACGCTGCCCGATCTCGCTGCCAGATCCGGTCATGACGGTCCCCTCACGCGACAGGGCCGATGCTCTGTGTCCAGGAGATCGCCGTCATGAAGATCCGCTCCGCTTTGCTCTTCCTCACCCTGGGCCTGGGTATCGGCTCGGCCCTGTCCAGCCTGCTGGTTGTTTGAGCCGCCAATGCGATTCCGTTCGCACAGGCCAGGATAGCTTTCTCGCGCAGGGTGGGCCTTGGCCCGCTACTTCCTCCGGAGTCATTGCGCCCGATGCAACGGGTGGTGGGCCAAGGCCCACCTACTCCCGCATGAAGTGACAGCTGTAGCCACCCGGGTGCTTGCGCAGATAATCCTGGTGATAGGTTTCGGCGCTGTACCAGGTCGCTTCGGGCTCGATGGAGGTGGTGACCGGCTGCTTCCATTTGCCCGATGCGTTGACCCGCGCGATCACCGCTTCGGCCGTCGCCTTCTGCTCCGGCGTGTGCGGGAACAACGCCGAGCGGTACTGGGTGCCGATGTCGTTGCCCTGGCGGTTGAGCGTGGTCGGGTCGTGCAGTTTGAAGAACCACTTTTCCAGCAGGTCTTCGTAGCTGAGCACGGATGGATCGAAGGTGATCCGGATCGCCTCGGCATGGCCGGACTTGCTGTCGTGGGTGTCGTCGTAGGTCGGATTCTCCAGCCAGCCGCCGGTGTAGCCCACATCGGTATCGATCACCCCGGGCACCGCCCGCAGGATTTCCTCCACGCCCCAGAAGCAGCCGCCGGCAAGCGTGGCGATTTCCGTACGCTGCGCGCCGGTACCGGACGTGCTGGTGATGCTGTCGTGCTCGCTCATGTCGGCCTCCTCATCGGGTTGTCGGGATAATGGGGGCATTGGATACCACTTCCAATAGCGCGCCAAGATTCCCGGCGCACGGACCGCGCACGGACCGATGTAGGAGCGACGCCCTTATCCGACCTTGGCGAGGCGATCAGAAACTCTGCGACAGGGCGAGCTCCCGTTCCAGGTTGCGGCGCCGACCTTGCGCCGTTGCATTCGATCCGGCCAAGCCCAGTTGTTGCGAAAGCTTCTTCGCCGCCGTCCGCAGCTCGGGAACCGCGGTGATCTCCCACAGATGGCCACGCAGCAAGGGACCCAGGCAGTAAAGACCGGCGATGGGGGCGCCGCGGCTGTCGAGGACTTCGAGCGAGTCACTCACGTTCACGCCCAATCCGTGTGCATCCGCGCTGATGAGTCCCGCCTCGTGCAGATGCGATGCAAGCGGATGCGTGGTCTGCGCGATGTCCGTATCCAGCCCGGTCGCCCGGATCACGTAGTCGAACCGCTCCACTCCGATCTGTTCGCTGCCACGCTCGCGGATCAGCACATGCGCACCGTCCGTCCGCAGTCCGGCCCGGACCAGGCGACCCGCACGCATGTCGAGCTGGCCGGAGGCCCGCAGATCGTCCAGCACCGCGCCGACTTCCGGGGCGACACGATGCCGGACCACTTCCCAGTACGAACGGACATGGCGCAGGAACCGCGCGCGATCGCGCGCCGGCAACCCACGCCAGAAGTCCTGCAGGTGCGGGCGCAATGCGTCGATCGCGCTGCGCCAGTCGGGTATGACGCGCGCCAACGGTCGGATCGCGGCGACCAGCTGGCGGATGCTGTAGGTGCGCAGCGCCTGCTGGAGGCTGGGTGGCAACTCGATGGCAGGCCCCGGTTCCGGCTGGTGGGACTGGGGGACCAGGCCATGGCGCGAGATCGCCACGATCCCGCCAGTGTGTCCGCGCTTCGACAGGCTCATGACCACGTCGGCCATGGTCAGCCCGGTGCCCACGATCAGCACGCGTGCGTCCGGCTGGATCTTGTCCAGTGCGTTGTCCTGCCACGGCCATGCGACGTATCGCTGGCTCTGCGCGAGCCGCGGCCCGACGCCTGCCAAACGCTGTGGAGCGAGCGCGCCCAGCGCCAGCACGACGCGGTCGCTGGCGAAGTAGCTTCCATCGTCCAGGTGCACCCGAAAACCGTCGCCGATGCGATCAACCGCGATCGCTTCCTGGCGCAGCAGGGTCAGGTTGGTCGCGTGCGCCTTCGCCTTGTGCAGGCGGTCGGTCAGGTATTCGCCATAGGCAAGGCGCGGCAGGAATCCATTGCGTCCCTGCGGTCCGAGATGCAGCCAGTCCGCGAATTCCCCGGCGTTGTCCGGGTCCGCGCCAAGGTGTCCAGCGCGCACGTTCAACAGGTGCTCGGGTCTTGTTTCCCCATAAGCCACGCCACGTCCGAAAGTTTCGTCCACTCCGACCAGGCAGACTTCGGTCGCGGTTTCACTCTCGGAAGCGAGCAACGTGGCCAAGGTGTTGCCGCTGAAACCGGCACCGATGATGGTGATACGCATGGCATGCCCCTCGGTAATGAATGGCATGCTTTTTAGCAGCAGGCTCTGCGGTGAATGTAATGAAACGGTTATCGCCGATCATCAACCCCAGAGCCGTCGCGCTTGCCGACAGCCGACCACTACCGGAAACGTTGAGCTGCCTTGCCTGACGCAACTTGCCGCATCACGAATCGCAATATGCTTATGCACAATTGACGAATTCCGCTTTGGAGCCCGCATAGGTTTGGGTTAACGAAGTGAATCCCAATTGCCCCTTTCACACTGCGTGATCCCCAATTCTCTCGGCGCATTCCAATCCATTGGCAATTATTTTTTGCGTCGATGCCTCATTGCTCCCTCTTCGCCATGCACATTTGGGTTCGCAAGCTCACCCCGACCTATATCACGCGCTTCCGCCCTGCGCATGCCGGCAAAGAATATTTGACCCAGGGATGTCACAGCCGCCTGCCGTGGATCGTCGAACCTGCGAATCCAACGCCCAGGAGGCACCCCATGTCCCGTCCCGACGCACCCATCCTGCTCCAGAAACAACTTCCCGACGTCGTGCAGGCCCTGCTTGCCGTGTATACGCCGATCAACAAAGCAGCGGCGCCCGAGCCGGGCCTGCAGCATCTCGTCGTACTGCGCGCGTCGCAGATCAACCAGTGCGGCTACTGCGTGAAAATGCATACGCGCGAGGCGCGCGCCGATGGTGAAACCAACGAACGTCTGGATCGGCTGGTCGTCTGGCGCCATGTTGGCGACTACAGTCCCCGTGAACGTGCCGCGCTCGCATGGACCGAGGCCCTGACCCAGCTCGATCCGCGCGCCGATTACGGCCCGTTGCGCGCCGAGCTGCGTGCGCATTTCAGCGATGCGGAAATCGCCGCCTTGACCGCCACTATCGCAATGATCAATGTATGGAATCGCATCCAGGTTTCTGATCATTGACATGAGCGAGGCGGATCCCGCGCTGCGTTTCCAGGCCGCCCGGCCGATGCTGCTCGGGCTGGCCTACCGCATCCTCGGTTCGCGCGCCGACGCCGAGGATGCGGTGCAGGACACCTTCCTGAAATGGCAGGCTAATGAACGCGGCGACATCGTCAACGCCGAGGCCTGGCTGACCACGGCCTGTACGCGCCATTGCCTGGACCTGCTCAAGGCGGCGGATCGCGCACGCGTCGATTACGTCGGCACGTGGTTGCCCGAGCCCGTGCAGACCGCAGGCGATGCCACAGGCGACGATGATCCGTCCCGGGCGGCGACGCTGGCTTCCTCGTTGACGACCGCTTTCCTGCTGGCGCTGCAACGGCTGACGCCCAAGGAGCGCGCGGCCTATCTGCTCCACGAGATTTTCGATCGCCCTTATCCGGAAGTGGCCGCGACCCTGGAACTGCAGGAACCTGCGTGCCGCCAGCTGGTGACCCGCGCACGCCAGCACATCGGGCATGAGCGCGTGCGCCACGATACGCCGCCGGCCCGGCAGCGGCGCCTGCTGGATGCTTTCCGCGAGGCGATCAGCACAGGCTCGACCGCCGTGCTGGCGACGCTGCTGTCCGACGACGTGCGCCTGTCGTCCGATGGCGGCGGCAAGGTCACCGCGGCCCGACGCGTGATGCGTGGGCCGGGCGAGGTGCTGCGCTTCATCGAGGCCGGTCTGCACATCTGGTGGCCGCCAGAAGCGCTGGTGGAAGTCCCGCTCAACGGCGAGCCTGGCTTCGTCGTGCGCGATGGCGATGGCATCGTCGCGACGGTCTCATTCGCCTGGAACGACGCCGGCCAGCTGCAGGACGTCTTCATCATGCGCAACCCGGACAAGCTGGCGCGCGTTGGCGGGCCAGCGATCCACTAGGCCGTGAGCAGATGACGGAAAGCCGCCGGCGACCACTACGTCGCTGGCCTGGGAGTCGAACCGGTGGGTTCCAGGTATCGAATCGGAGAGCTCCAGGAGTCGAACTGGAGGGTCCTGGGAACCGAACCGGAGGGTTCCGGGAGTCGAACCGGCGGGTTTCACGGACAACCGAGCTGGCAATCCGCCTGCGGGTTCCGGTCTGCAGGGGCCTTGTCGGGAATCAGTCAGTCCAGGATCTCGGGCGCTATCCGGTGGTGCTCATGCATCTCGATGGCTGCCTTCAATAGACCGACATAGCCGAGCCCCAGGGTCAGGACACCGAAGCTCACTTCCTTGAGGATGCCGCCCTTGGCGACATACAGGCCGTATATTCCGAGCAACAGGAAGATCAGCGTCGTGGCCGAGATCGCGACCAGCGCGATCATTCCCTTCCGCGGGCTCTGCCAGACCTTCTTCGAAAATTCGTTCTGCGTTTTCGTCGTGTCCTGCAGCGTCGAGAAACCGACGCCCAGCCCGCTGAAGATCAACGCATTGTTGAGCGACGGCCAGAACGTGTCGAAACCGATGAAGTACGGATAGACCATGTAACCAAGCGCAATCAGCAGCAGCGGATACTGCAGATAGCTGATGATCTGGAAAAGCTGCTTTACCTTGCCCATGTATCCGTGGCTCCCCGCCCTTCTTCGCTGGCTGTTGCAGCATCCTAGCTCACAGCAGGCCCAAGCGGCATCCAGGAATCATGGAGAGCTCGCATGGCTCGCATAGTTCGGGGTGAACGAAGTGAACTCCAACAGCCCTCGACTTTCAGTCTGCGCACAGGCTCCGACTCCGACGGCGCCCCCCAATCAACGGGTGTTGCTTTCACTGGCGTATTGGCAGAGGAAACTATGAGGCCAGTCCAAAGTGCATGTTGGAATTCGCAAGTTCACCCCACGTCACTGAAACCGTTGCGTTGCGACCCGAAGCGGACATATGCATGAACCAGCAAAGGTGATAAAGACTCAGCATCTCCTCTGGATACTGCTATGGACGTCTTATCACCGCCTACTACTAAAGAGGACGGATTACACGAACATGTTGTCGCATGCAGCACCTCATTAGTGGGGGCGCAAGCCGGAATCGATCAAGCCATTCGCTATGCAGCGATGCTGGGCGCGCCAGTAGGAATTGTCAGCGATGGCCGACAATGGATTGGCTTTAGGGCCTCATGATCTGACGGGTTACCACCAACCGATGGTCTCGCAGCAGTAGCGCAGCCCGGGTAGAGCGCAGCGAAACCCGGGGCCCTTGGCGGATCAATTGAAGAGCACCGGGCTTCGCTGCGCTCTACCCGGGCTACCGTTTGCTACGCGCAACGAAAAAGGCCACGCGCTAGGGCGGCCTTTTTCGTTGAGACATTGGTGGGCGGTGCAGGGTTCGAACCTGCGACCCTTGCCGTGTGAAGGCAATGCTCTACCGCTGAGCTAACCGCCCTGAAATCAATAACTTACAAGCGATAGAGACGCCCAGTTTTCGCTGGTTGATACCCCATGGGGTATCGGATTCACCTCGCTAGCTGCATAGCATAACAAAAAATTTATTTGGCACAAAATTAATAGAGCATTGCCGTAGGACAGCAACGTTCGTGGTCACCCGACTGAGCCACTAGCCTACGCATCCCTCGGCAATCACTCTCATGTCGTCAAGCCAGGACACGAACGCATGTTGGGAGGTTACAGGGTCACGCCAAGCAGTTGCTTCCACTGGATGCCTTATGCGTGATGCGGTGTAAAAGGGTGAGAGAGCTTCCACATCAGCCTTATTCTGATGGTTGAGATGGGCGCATGCGTTGCGGACTAGCTGACAGTGTTTTGGACCATGTAAGCCGCCGCCTAGGTTTCGGACGAGGGTTGCTGCATTGCCGGGATTCAACTGAGTAACAACCCTAGTGATAACCAGGGGGTCACCCCAAGTTGGTTCGAACCGCATCACGCTATTCTCTGAACCAGCGTCGATGGGGCGGCGTTGCTTCACCTGGGTTGCAATATAGGAAGCCCGCTGCCAAGTGGCTGGTGCAATGGAGGCGGCATGAACGACCCCGCTTGCTGTTGTGCAGCCCGTGCTAGATCTCATAACGACCAATCGAACGAATCCGCAATACGCCTGCCAGGCATCCGATAACGCACCTTCGAGTCGGTGTCTCCGTTTCAGCCGGTCCGACTGAGCAACCAGAAGCAGCGCATCCTTAAACGCCTGCTCGCATCTGGCGAGCTTGAGCTCCAGCGCGAATCGCAGCGGGAACAGTTCCACCGAAGCCCCTCGCCTACAGCTGGTCTCTCAGTGCAGCGCAGATTATGGAAATGCGCTCAGTTCTTTGCGCCGCCCGGTTCGAACCTGCACTCATCGCTTCGACATACTCTGGATAACGGGACATGTCCTTGCTCTCGTGAGCGGCGGCCAATTCTAGAAGGTTGGCTACAGCACGCTCAGGGGGGCAGCCAAACGGCTGACCTATTGGTGCAATCCCTGTTTCTTCAAGAAAGTTCTTCAAGCCGTAGGCGTTATGGTAAAGAGCGCAAAACAGCGCATGCAGAGCGAACGGCTTCGTCATATACGACCCCCGTATGGGCGACAGGTCGCGTGCGATAACGTCGAACATCTGCAAGATTATCTTCTCAACGTTCTCCGCCTGCGGATAGGCACTGTCGTAGCGCTTATAGAGAACGTGTAGTTTTGCATCACTGGTACTAACGACACCCTCTTCGATGGCCAACACAACGTCTGCGACAAACGCCGCATCTGCCATTCTTACAATCTGTCGTGTAGTAAAAACATCCCACTCGGCCAACAATCCTGCTCGATCAAGCACACGATTGACCATGTCCTTGAACTCACCAAAGAACTCAGAGTGCCTCTTCTCTGCAGCGTTTAATGGCAAGGTGTATGCATTCATGCGGCGGAACATCTGAAGGATCTCAGTTCTGCCTGCATCCCGTATTACGTCGCTTGATACGACATAGAACAGGAAAGCGTCCTGCGTGTCATCGTCCAGATCAGAGAATTTCAGGCCATGATACTTCGCCGAGTTCTTACCTAGCGCGAACTTGTCTCCCAGAAAATCCTGGATGGTGGTGATGCGTTGCTGACCGTCAACGATCTCGGTCTTGACCTTCTTAGACTTTCGATCCAGGAACTCATGGAGATATATTTTGGGGAATGCATAGCCTTCGAGAATCGTGTCTATGAAATAGCTTCTCGACGCATTCGGCCATAGCCCTGGCGATCGCTGGTAATCTCGATTGGCAACAAGGTCGCCTCGGACCAACATGTCGCGCAGGTTCGCAATGGACAATTTGCTTTCGTCGAGCTTCATCACGATCTCCAGTAAGACGATGAACGCATGGCCGCGAAGCCCTGCCCTGCAAATAGGCGTCAGCCTTTTTTATGGTCCACAAGTCGGATCAATTCAGATGGCTCTACATCAAGGCCTCGACACACCATCAAAAAATCAATCACGTCCAACCGCCGCTCACCCTTTTCATACTTCGAAACGAAAGACTGAGTTCGAGCCAGCTTGGCAGCTAGTTCGACCTGGGTAAGGCCAGCTGCCTCGCGTGCTGCTATCAGCTCTCGCCGCAGCAAGACGTACTCATGGCTATTTAGCACCCGCGTCATTCAGCGAGGCTATAGCCCAAAATGGAATAACCCATTTTGGACTATTATATTAGTCAGGCATGGCGCGGTGCCATGTGAAAGCAGGAGGATGGCGAGAATGCGCAGGCAAACGAGGGAACTGAAACCGCCTATGCAGGACGAGTTTCTAACGACAAGAGAAGCGGCCGCCTTAACCAAGATGAGCGCAGCCTGGTATGAGAAAGCGAGGTGGCAAAAACGCGGGCCACCATTCCTGAGAAAAGGCCGAGCTGTTCGATACCTGCGGAGCGAGCTGATGAATTGGTGGACGGAAAATCCCGACCAGTAAGCGCGAAAAGTCACTATGGACTGACTTACTTGATACCCCATGCATACCCCACAGCGTAGGGACTCAGCAAGCACTGAAGTCAAAAGCTATACAGCGTAAGGGTTTTGAGCTGTGGCAGTCACCGCTGACTTACAGGTGTGAAGGCAATGCTCTACCGCTGAGCTAACCGCCCGAATGGGTGCGAATCGGGCCGCAGATGTTAAAGGTCGGGGCGGTTCTGGTCAATCAGCGCTTGACCTCGCTGGCTGCGAAAAGACCCGGGCTGGTGCCAGCTTGCTGTTGTGGGAGGGGCGTCAGCCCCGAGGGATGTGGGTGGAAAGGCATCGGGGCTTACGCCCCTCCCACAAGCAGCCCGCCCGCCTAACGGGACTTGGACTCGCGCAGGGAGCTGACCCGCGCCGGGGGCGCGAACGAATCGCTGCGGGCGTCGGCCCAGAAATTGTGGAAAACCGCGTGTTCCGGGATCCGGTTCAGCAGTTCCCCCGGCTCCAGGAACCGGAACAGTGCCGCCAGCGAACGGATCTCCACCGGCGAAATGCGCCGCAGGATGTGTTCCGGCCCCAGCTGCTCCGGATGCGACAGCCCCGACGCGCCCAGCAGGTCGCGCAGCGCCTTCAGCGTGTTGTCGTGGTACTGCTGCACCCGGATCGCCTTGTCGGCCACGTCCAGGTGCTGCCAGCGGTTGGGATTCTGCGTGGCCACCCCGGTCGGGCATTTGTCGTTGTGGCAGCTCTGCGACTGGATGCAGCCCAGCGCGAACATGAAGCCGCGGGCCGCGTTGCACCAGTCCGCGCCCATGGCCAGGGTCCGGGCGATGTCGAACGCGCTGGTGATGCGCCCGGCCGCGCCGATGCGTATGCGGTCGCGCAGGCCCAGGCCGACCAGGGTGTTGTGGACCAGCATCAGCGCCTCGTGCATGGGCACGCCGACATGGTCGATGAATTCCGCCGGCGCCGCGCCGGTGCCGCCCTCGGCCCCGTCGACCACGATGAAGTCCGGCAGGATTCCGGTTTCCTGCATGGCCTTGGCGATGCCGAACCATTCCCACGGATGGCCGATGGCCAGCTTGAACCCGGTCGGCTTGCCGCCGGACAGCTCGCGCAGCCGGGCCACGAATTCCAGCAGGCCCTTGGGCGTGGAGAACGCCGAATGCCGGGCCGGCGACACGCAGTCCACGCCCATCGGCACGCCGCGGGTGATCGAGATCTCGTGGCTGACCTTGGCCGCCGGCAACACCCCGCCATGGCCGGGCTTGGCCCCCTGCGACAGCTTGACCTCGACCATCTTCACCTGCGGCGCGCGCGCGTTCTCGACGAAGCGCTCCCCGCTGAAAGTGCCGTCGTCGTTGCGGCAACCGAAATAGCCGGAACCGATTTCCCAGACCAGGTCGCCGCCGGGTTCGCGGTGATAGGGCGAAATCGAACCCTCGCCGGTGTCGTGGTAGAAATTCCCGCGCCTGGCGCCCGCGTTGAGCGCACGGATGGCATTGGCCGACAGCGAACCGAAGCTCATCGCCGAAATGTTGAACACGCTGGCCGTATACGGCTGCGCGGATTCGCTGCCGATGACGATGCGGAAATCGTGCGATTCGATCTCGATCGGCGCCAGCGAATGGTTCAGCCATTCGTAATCGACGCTGTACACGCCCTGCTGGCTGCCGAACGGGACCACGTCGTTGACGCCCTTGGCGCGCTGGTAGACCAGGGCGCGCTGCTGGCGCGAGAACGGGACTTCGGCGGTGTCGCCTTCGATGAAGTACTGGCGCATTTCCGGGCCGACCGATTCCAGCCCGTAACGGAAGTGGGCGAGGAGCGGATAGTTGCGGCGCAGGGTGCTGCGCTTCTGCACGATGTCCCAGGTGCCCAGCAACGCCAGCGTGCCGAAACCGACGACGCCCCACCACCATGCAGGCGAATGCAGCGTCAGCAGCAACGACAGCAGTGCAAGGGCGATGCTGAGCGCATAGGCCAGGTAACGGGTCATCGTGTTCCTCGCGGCGTGTTGCGGACCGCCCCGAAGGTCGGCGATGGTGCCCGGAGCCGGAATCGAACCGGCATGGGGTTGCCCCCGGCAGATTTTAAGTCTGATGCGTCTACCAATTTCGCCACCCGGGCATGCGGATAGCTGGCCCGGTTGCGGGCGTGGATCATGATACGGGGAGGATGCTGAGAACGGGAACGTAGCGTCGGTTTATCGCACCCCTCCCTCATCCGGCCTGTCGGCCACCTTCTCCCGCTCGCGGGAGAAGGAAAGGACACTCCCCAACAAAAAACGCCCGCGATGGCGGGCGTTTTCAGCGAACCCACCGGCTGTCGCCGATGATGGAGGCCTGGGTCGGAATTGAACCGGCGTACGCGGCTTTGCAGGCCGCTGCATAACCACTCTGCCACCAGGCCGGTGACTCGCGCCGATTTGGGCGCTGAGGCGCTGATTGTAGCGCCCCACAAAACAAAACCCCGCGAACGGGGTTTCGTCGTGAAACTGGAGCGGGAAAAGGGACTCGAACCCTCGACCCCGACCTTGGCAAGGTCGTGCTCTACCAACTGAGCTATTCCCGCGTAGTGAGGGGCGGAATTTTACCGTCCTTACGCGAACTGTCAACAGCTGCCCGTTCATCCTCGCGCAAGGTTGGCCACGCGGCGCGCAAATACAGCGCTCCGGACCACAAGGTGAGGATGGCCGCGATCGCCAGCAACCAGTCGCCGATATGGAAAACCAGGCTGCCCATCCAGATATTGGTCTGCGGCGCACTGGCCGGGGTGACCGAATAAAGCAGGCAACCCAGCGCGACCATCTGCACGATGGTCTTGAACTTGCCCAGGGCCGCGACCTTCACTTTCGCGCGCTGGCCCAGTTCGGCCATCCATTCGCGCAGCGCCGAAACCGCGATCTCGCGGCCGACGATGACCGCCGCCCAGAACGCCATCCACGGAGTCGGATGGCCCTGCACGATCAGGAACAGCGCCACTGCCACCATCAACTTGTCGGCGACGGGATCGAGGAACGCGCCGAAAGCGGAAAACTGGTTGTAGCGGCGCGCGATCCAGCCATCCAGCCAGTCGGTCAGCGCCGCCAGCACGAACACGAACACGGCCGCGAAATTGGCCCAGGCATAGGGCAGATAGAACACCACGACCAGTACCGGGATCATGAAGATCCGCAGCAGGGTCAACCAGGTGGGGATGGTCAACTTCATTGCTTGGCTTGCTCGCTTCCTGCAACGGGAGGCGCCACTGGCGGCGCCAACCCATGCAGGTTAGCGTAGATTCGCTCGGCCAGCGCGGCGTTGATCCCTTCCACCCGCGCGATTTCGTCGATTCCCGCCGCTTTCAATCCCGCCAATCCACCGAAATGCTTGAGCAGGCTGGCGCGGCGGCGCGGCCCGATGCCGGCGATGTCTTCCAGCCTGCTGGTCATGCGCGCCTTCTGGCGTTTGCCGCGATGGCCGGTGATGGCGAAACGATGGGCCTCGTCGCGCACCTGCTGGACCAGTTGCAGCGCGGGCGAGGCGGCGCCGGGGTTCACTTCGCGGCCGTCGGCCAGGATCAGGGTCTCGTGGCCGGCGCGGCGCTCCACGCCCTTGGCCACGCCGACCAGGGTTACGCCGTCCACGCCCAGTTCGGCCAGCGCGGCGCGGGCCTGGGTCAGCTGTCCTGCGCCGCCATCGATCAGCAGGACCTCGGGCAATATCCCGCCCTCTTCCATCCCCCGCCGGAAACGCCGCTCGATCGCCTGGCGCATCGCCGCGTAGTCGTCGCCCGGCTCGATCCCGGTGATGTTGTAGCGGCGGTACTGGGAACGCACCGGTCCGTTGCCGTCGAAGACCACGCAGGACGCGACGGTGGCCTCGCCCATGGTGTGGCTGATATCGAAGCACTCTATGCGCTTGGCGGGTTCGGAAAGACCCAGCAGGTCGCGCAGGGCCTCGCCGCGCACCTGCTGCGCGTTGCGGCTGGACAATTCGCTGGCCAGGGTGATCTCGGCGTTGCGCGTGGCCAGCTGCAGGTAGCCGGCACGTTCGCCGCGCACGCTCCACTTCAACTGCACCCTGCGTTCGGCGGCGGCGGACAACGCCGTCTCGATCAGCGCAGCGTCGGGGATCTCGCGATCCAGCACGATTTCCTGCGGCGGGATCTGTTCCGCGTAGTACTGGGAAACGAAGGCGGCCAGCACTTCGGCGGCGCTGTCCTCGCCATTGGTCCTGGGGAAGAAGGCGCGCGTGCCCAGGTTGCGGCCGTCCCGGAACGCGAGCAACAGGACGCAGGCACCGGTGCCCTGCATGGCGCAGGCCAGCACGTCCAGGTCGGCGGCGCGCCCGTCCACGTACTGGCGGGATTGCATGCTGCGCAGCGAACCGATCAGGTCGCGCAGGCGCGCGGCCTGTTCGAAATCCAGGCGTGCGCTGGCCGCTTCCATCGACGCGCCGAGTTCGCTGGTCAGTTCGTCGCTGCGACCATCCAGGAACAACGCGGCGCGGCGCACCGAATCGGCGTAGTCCGGCACCGGCACCAGGCCCACGCAGGGTGCGCTGCAGCGTCCGATCTGGTGCTGCAGGCATGGCCGGGTGCGGTTGCGGAACACGCTGTCCTCGCAATTGCGGATCTTGAACAGCTTCTGCATCAGGTTGAGCGTGTCGCGCACCGCGCCCACGCCGGGGTATGGGCCGAAATAGCGCGCCGCCACCGCACGCGGCCCGCGATGCATGGCGATGCGCGGCCACTGCTCGGTGGTCAGCATCACGTAGGGATAGCTCTTGTCGTCGCGCAGGGAGACGTTGTAGCGCGGGGCCAGCGACTTGATCAGCTGGTTTTCCAGCAGCAGCGCCTCGCCCTCGGTACGGGTGACGGTGACGTCCATGCGCGCGACCTGGGCCAGCATGGCGTGGATGCGCGGGGTCTTGGGACTGTTGCTGAAATAACTGGACACGCGCTTGCGCAAGGCGCCGGCCTTGCCCACGTACAGCAGGCTGTCGTCGGCGGCATACATGCGATAGACGCCCGGCGCGGTGCTCAGCCCCGCCGCGTATTCCTTGCCGTCGAACCTGCCTGCCACGCCCGCGCCCGTCACTCGTCGATCGCGACCCGGCCCAGCTCACCGGTGGCGGGGTCGAAGCGCAGCACCGCGTGCGCGTCGGTCTCGGCGATCCACACCGCGCCGGCCGCGACCGAAAGCCCGGCCACGCCATGCAGGCGCCGCGGCAACGGCACCGCGGAGACTTCGCCCCCGCCCAGACGCAGCGTGCGCAGCTTGCCGTTGCCGCTGTCGGCGATCCACAGCAACGGCGCATCGGGGCTGAGCGCGATCGCCCGTGGATTCTGCAGGCGCGCGCGCTCGCGTGGGCCATCGGCATCGCCGAATTCCCAGGCGCCCTGCCCCAGCAATGTCTGCACCGTGTTGTTGCGCAACTGCAGCGAACGCACCGCCGAGCCCAGCGCATCGCAGACGTACAACACCTGTTGCACGCCGGCCAGCGCCGTCGGCTGGGCGAAGGCGGCCATGGAGCCGCTGCCGTCGCGCACCTCGAGCTGGCCGGAGCCGGCGCGACAGGTCAGCTCGCCGCGACCCAGGCCATAGCTCCAGATGCGGTTGTCGCCGGCCAGGGCCAGGTGCACTTCGCTGTCGGTCGCGAACACCGCTTGCGGCTGGTTCAGGGCGATATCGCGCGCCGAGGACACGATGCCTTCGACCGGTTCCCCGGCACGGCCGTTGCCGCAGATGGTGTCCACGCGGCCGCTGCGCAGCATGATCCGGCGCAAGGCATGGTTGCCGGTATCGGCCACGTACAGCACGTCGCGGACCAGGGCCAGCCCGTGCGGGCGCCGGAATGCGGCTTGCTCCAGATCGCCATCGATGAAATCGGCGGTGCCCATGCCGAACTGGCGCAGCACGCGCCCGGCATGGTTGCATTCGAGGATCCGGTGATGGCCGCTGTCGGCCACGTACACGCGATCCTCGGTCGCTGCGATGCCGCCCGGGAAGCGCAGCGGCAGGCGCGGCTCGGCGCTGGCTTCCACGAACGCACGCAAATCGTCGTCGTTCGGCATCGGCAGCGCGTCGCACAACGCCGCCAGCGGCCGCTCCAGTTCGGCCATCGAATCCAGGCCGGTCACGCGTTCGCGAACCTGGCCATTGGCGTCGATCAGCAGCACCGTCGGCCAGGCCTCGATGCCGAAGCGTTGCCAGGCCTGCCAGTCGAGGTCGTGCAGGATGGGAAAGTTCACGCCCTGGCGGCGCAACTGTTTCAGCACGTACTGCGGATCGCGCTCGCAATCGAAGCGCGGCGCGCACACGGCCAGCGGCTGCAGGCGCCCCGGATAACGGGTGTGCAGCTGGGCCACGTCGCGCAGGCGCTGCCATGACCAGGCCGATGCGCCATTGACGAAGACCAGCGCCACCACCCGCCCGCGCTGCTCATGCAGCGAGCTCGCAGGGGCATTGAGCCATTGCAGGTTGCCTGGGAGTTCAGGTGCGGGATAAGTACTCATCGGTATCCCGATTATGCCGGAGTCTCACTGCGCGCACAGTCGGGCCACAACCGCCTGTGCCGCCGAATCGACCAGTCGCCATGCATGCTCGAACTCCGCGGGGCCGCCGGTGTAGGGATCGGGAATGACGCCATCGCCGTCGATACCGGCCCATTCCATCAGCAAGGCGGCCCTGTCGCGCGCGTTTGCCGGTGCCTGGGCGATGACACCGCGCAGGTTCTCGCGGTCGGCGCACAACAGCCAGTCGAATTCCGCGTAGTCCTGCTTGCGCAGCTGGCGCGCGCGCAACATGGAAATATCCACGCCATGCCCGCGTGCGCAGGCGATGCTGCGCGGATCCGGTAGCTTGCCGGCATGCCAGCCCGCCGTTCCCGCCGAATCGACCGTCACCTTCGCGGCCAGTGGCGAAGCGGCGATGCGCGCACGCAAGGCGCCTTCGGCCATGGGCGAGCGGCAGATGTTGCCCAGGCAGACCACCAGCAGTTTCAAACGGCACCCGCGGCCAGATGGGCCTCGGCGCGGGCCAGGTCCTCCGGCGTATCCACGCCTGGCGGGAACGGTTCCGGGGTGAGCGCGACGGCGATGCGGAAACCCGCTTCCAGCGCGCGCAGCTGTTCCAGCGATTCGATCCCTTCCAGTCTTCCTGGCGGCATCTTCGCGAACCGGCGCAGGAACCCGACGCGATAGGCGTAGATGCCGATATGGCGCAGGCATTCGCCGGGAACCAGCGCGCTGCGATCATCGGCGAAGGCATCGCGATGCCAGGGAATCGGCGCGCGGCTGAAATACAGCGCATCGCCGCGCTGGTTGCGGACCAGCTTGACCGCGTTGGGGTCGAACAGGATTTCCGGATCGTCGATGGCGGCGGCCAGGGTGGCCATTTCCGCGCCGCTGGCAGCCAAAGCCTCGGCGACGGCGCGGATGCCCGACGCCGGTGCGAATGGTTCGTCGCCCTGCAGGTTCACCACCAGGGTGTCGTCGGGCCAGCCGGCGATATCCGCGCATTCGGCCAGGCGATCGCTGCCCGAAGCATGCGCGGCGGAGGTCATGGCCACGCGCACCCCGGTTTCACCCAGGGCCTCGACGATGCGCGGGTCGTCGGCCGCGACCCAGACTTCGCGCGCGCCTGCGGCCAGCGCACGGCGGGCGACGTGCACCACCAGTGGTTCGCCGCCGAGCGCGCGCAACGGCTTGCCCGGCAAGCGCGTGGCGGCATAGCGGGTGGGAATGGCGACTATGAAATCGGGAGGCATGGTGGGGAGTGAGGAGTGAGGAGTGAGGAGTGAGGAACGAGGAACGAGAAACGAGAAACGAGGAACGAGAAACGAGGAACGAGGAACGAGGAACGGCGTGACTTTTTTGTTCGTCATCGTGGTTTTCGCCAGGATGACAGGGAAGAACAGGACATCCATGTCGGGCGGTGTACTTGCATTCAATTGATGTCCGCCAACTGCCAGCGCACATCACTTACTGTTTCTTATCTCTTGCCCAGCTTTTCCAGCAGCGCGACCCAGAACGCCTCCGGCAGTTCCGCGGTCACCGGCACGCTGTAATGCCACTCGTTGGCGAACGCCGCGCATTTGACCGCGTCCTTCTCGGTCATCAGCACCGGCAGTTCGCTGCCGAACTCGAAATCCGCGGCCACGTAGCGATGGTGGTCGGCGAAGGCATGCGGGACCACGCCGATCGCCAGGCTGCGCAGCATTTCGAAGAACCGTTGCGGGTTGCCGATGCCGGCAACCGCATGCACGCGGTGCCCGCCGAAGGAAGCCAGCGGGCGGCTGCGCCCACCACGCATCGGCACCGCGCGATCGGCGTGCAATTGCATGGACCATTCGCCGAAGCTGGCGTCGCCGCCGTTGACCACGCGGAAATCGCATTCCGCGCCGCGTTCCGGCGGCTCGCGCAGCGGACCGGCAGGCAACAGCCGGCCATTGCCGTAGCGGCGGCGGCCATCGATGACTTCGATTTCCACGTCGCGGCGCAGGCGGTAGTGCTGCAGGCCGTCGTCGCAGACGACCACGTCGCAACCGGCCGCGATCAGCTCGCGTGCGGCCGCGGACCGGGACCGGTCCACCCGCACCGGCACGCCGGCCCGGCGCGCGATCAGTATCGGCTCGTCGCCGCCCAGCGCGGGCGGCGTATCGGCCTCCACCCAGGCGGCGCTGCTTTCATCGCTGCGCCCGTAACCGCGGCTGGCGACGCCCGGTTTCCATCCCGCGTCCCGCAGCCGCTGCACCACTGCGATGGTCAGCGGCGTCTTGCCGGTGCCGCCCACGGAAACGTTGCCGATCACGATCACCGGCACCGGCAGCTTGTGGCTGCGCAATATTCCTTTCCGGAACAGCTTGCGGCGCAGGGAAACGACCGACGCGTACAGCCCGGCCAGCAAACGGGCATGCCAGGGCACTGCCGCATCGCCATACCAATACGCGGGAGTCTTGTCCTGCAGCTTGCTCACTCGGTTTCCCGGAACTGCATGCCGTGCAAGTGGGAATAGAGTCCGCCCTTGGCCAACAGTTCGGCATGCGTACCCTGCTCCACCAGCTTGCCTTGATCCAGCACCAGCACCTGGTCGGCATGCTCGATGGTGGACAGGCGGTGGGCGATGACCAGCGTGGTGCGGTCGGGCATCAGCTTCTGCAAGGCGTTCTGCACCAGGCGCTCGGATTCGTTGTCCAGCGCGGCGGTGGCTTCGTCGAGGATCAGGATCGGCGCGTCGCGCAGGATCGCGCGGGCAATGGCCAGGCGCTGGCGCTGGCCACCGGAAAGCAGCGCTCCGTTTTCGCCGATCGGGGTCTCCATCTGCTGCGGGAACCGCTCGATGAATTCCCAGGCGTTGGCGGCTTCGGCGGCGGCACGGAGCTTCACCGGATCCGCTTCCGCGCCATAGGCGATGTTGATGCCCACGCTGTCGTCGAACAACATCACTTTCTGCCCGACCAGCGCGATCTGCCGACGCAATTCGGTGAGCCGATAGTCCTCCAGCGGTATGCCATCCAGGGTAATCAGGCCGGCGGTCGGTTCATAGAACCGCGGCACCAGCCGCACCAGGCTGGTCTTGCCGCTGCCGGAGCGCCCGACGATGGCAGTGACCGTGCCCGGCCGCGCGGTGAAGCTGATGTCGCTCAACACGGTGCGCTCGTGGCCCGGGTAGCGCAGGTCCACGTGGGAGAACATCAACTCGCCGCGCGCGCGCGCTACCGAAACCTGGCCGCGGTCCTGTTCCTCGGTCGCGTCCAGCACGCCGAACAGGCGTTCTGCCGCGGCCACGCCGCGCGAAATCTGGGTCTGGATGCTGGTGATGCGCCTCAACGAAGGGATGATCGCCATCATCGAGGTCATCAGCACGATGAACTGGCCGGCATTCAGGCGTCCCACCAGCGCTTCGCGGGTCGCCACCCAGACGATCGCGGCCAGCGCGAACGCCGCCAGGAACTGCACCGTGCTCGAGGCCAGCGCGCGCGTGGTCTCCACCTTCATGTTCAGGCCGAGGATGCGGTTGGCCAGCTTCGCGTAGCGCGAGATCTCCAGGCGCTGCGCGCCGTGCACCTTGACGTCCTGCTGCGCGGCCAGCGACTGCTCCGCTGCCTGGGCCATGCGCCCCATGCCATCCTGGATGCCGCCGCTGATCTTGCGGTAACGCTTGCCCACGTACGACACGATGATGCCGATCAGCGGTGCGATCACCAGCAGCGCCAGGGTCACGCGCACGCTGGACTGGAGCATCGAAACCACCATGTAGACGATGGTCAGCGTATCGGTCACCACGGTCTTCAGCGCATCGGCGCTGGCCTGCGTCACCTGTTCGGTGTCGTAGTTGAGCCTGCTGACCATCACCGGCGTGGCTTCGCCATCGAAATGCGACGAAGGCAGGCGCAGGTATTTCGCCAGCACTTCTTCGCGCAGGTCCCTGACCACGCTGCGCCCGGTGCGCGCCATCCCGTAATCGGAAACGAAGGTGGCGAAACTGCGCATCACGAAAATCACGACGATGGTCAGCGGCAGGATCACCGCCATCTTCGGATCCGGATGCACGAATCCCTGGTTGGTCAGCGGCTCCATCAGGCGCACGAACTTATAGCCGGCCGTGGCCTCGATGATCATCCCGACCAGGGCTGCGCCCAGGAACCAGCGGTAACGGGCGGTATAACCGAGCAGGCGCCTGTAGATCGGCCAGACCGGCGTGCGCGACTTGCTCATTTGCGCTGCTCGGGCGCCGTGGCGATGGAGATCCTGCGGAACCCCAGTTGCCCCAGCGCATCGAGCGCGGTGACCACCGCCTGGTGCGGGGTACGCGCATCGGCGCGCAGCAGCACCGCGCGACCGTGATCATCGCCACCGACCTGGGCGATGGTCTGCTTCAGCGAGTCGATATCGGTGCGCAGCACTTCCTGGTCGCCGACGAAATAGCGGCCCTCAGCATTGATCAGCACGCTCAGCGACCGGGTCTGGTCGCTGGCCGGCTCGCCGGTGGCGCTGGGCAACTGCAGTTGCAGGGTCGAACGCGCATCGAAGGTGGTGGTGATGACGAAGAAGATGATCAGCACCAGGATCACGTCGATCAACGGGATCAGGTTGATCTCCGGTTCGTCGTGGGCACGGTCGTCGCGGATGCGCATGCGGGGTCAGGCCTGGTTCGGCGCGGCGTTCTGGCCCTGCCCGACGCGCGCGCGGACCACGGCCACGGACTTGGCGTCCAGCGCATCGAGCAGCGCGCTGGCCTGCTGTTCCATGTCGATCACGTAGCCGGCGACGCGGCTGCGGAAATGGCGATGGAACATCAGCGCCGGGATCGCCACGATCATGCCGGTCGCGGTGCAGACCAGCGCCTTGCCGATACCGCCGGCCAACTGGTTCACGTCGCCGACGCCGTGGTCGAGGATGCCCAGGAACATCTGGATCATGCCCACCACCGTCCCGAACAGGCCGAGCAAGGGGCCGGCGGCGGCGATAGTGCCCAGGGCGTTGAGGAATTTCTCCATCCGGTGGACCAGGTGGCGGCCGGTATCCTCGATCCGTTCGCGGATCTGCTCGCGGGGACGGTTGCGCATGTCCAGCGCGGCGGCCAGCAGCGCGCCCAGGGGCGAATTGCGACGCAACGATTCGATATGCGCCGGGTCCAGTTGCCCACGCGCGGCCCAGTTGCGCACTTCTTCGCCCAGGTTTGGTGGCAGGACTTCCTTGCGCCGCAGGGTCCAGAACCGCTCGACCACGATGGCCAGGGCCACCACGGCCAGCAACAACAGGGGAATCATGGGCCAGCCGCCGGCCTTGACCAATTCCAGCACTTTCAGTCCTCCGGCACCTGTGGCCGTTCGTTCGCGGATCGATAGGATAGCGTAGCCGCATGGCGCAGCCGCACGGCGTCCCATAAACGCGCCCGGGCGCGGCGGTGTTCACGCAGCTCGAGGCCGCCATCGCCCAGCCAGACGCTGATGGCGCCGCTGTCCGCCGTGTTCAGCACTTCGGCGCCCCGGTCCTGCCAGCGACGCACGACCTGCGGCTTGGGGTGGCCGAAGCGATTGCCGAAACCCGCCGACACCAGGGCCAGCCGCGCACCGGTCGCGGCGACGAAATCCGGATCGGAGGACCCCGCGCTGCCATGGTGCGCGGCCAGCACCACGTCGGCGCGGAGGCTGGCGGCATCGCGGCGCAATAGCTCACGCTCGATCACTTCGCCCACATCGCCGGTCAGCAACACCGCTCCATGCCTGCTCTCCACCCGCAGCACGCAGCTCGATTCGTTGTCGAGATAGGGGAAATGCGCGGTCGGATGCAGGAAGCGGAAGCGCACGCCGTCCCATTGCCAGGCCTGGCCGGCCACGCAGCGGTCCGTGGTTGCGACCGGCGAGCCTGCAGGCGTCATCGATAGCGCCACAGGCACCTCTGCACCGACCGATTCGAAACCGCCGGCATGGTCGTTGTCGCCATGGCTGATGACCACGCGGTCCAGTCGCGGCACGCCCAGTGCGCGCAGGGTCGGGACCACCGCCCACTCGCCCGCATCGAAGCCGTCGCGGACCGCGGGGCCGGCGTCGTACAGCAGGGCGTGATCCCGGGTGCGGACCAGCACCGAAAGCCCCTGGCCCACATCGATCACCTGCAACTGCGCTTCGCCCTGTTGCGGCAAGCCGCGATCCGGCCACAGCAACGGCAGCCACAGCAAGGCCGCGAGCGCCTTGCCCGGCACGCCACGCGGCAGCAGCAGCCAGAACGCGCCGAACAGCGCGAGCGGCAACGCAACCCGATGCGCCTCGGGCAGCCACCACAAGGCGAAGCGGCTTTCGGCCAGCCTGCAGAACCACGGCCAGGTCAGGTCGAAACACCAGGCCGCGGCACGCCACGCCCAGCCGCCAAACCCGGCATGCAATGCTTCGAGTGCGGTACCGATCAGGGCCAACGGCACCACCACCAGGCTCCACCACGGGATCGCGACCAGGTTGACCAGCGGCCCTACCGCCGAGGCCTGGCCGAACAGCAACACGGTCAGCGGCAACAGCCCCAGGGTGGCGACACCCTGCGCGGACAGGAATCCTTTCGCCCAGTGCCGGGATTGCGGCAGGCACCATGCCAGCCAGGCCACGCCGGCGAAACTGAGCCAGAAGCCGGCCGCCAGCAGCGAAAGGGGATCGAACAGCAACACCGCGATCGCCGCCAGGGCCAGCGAATCGGCGATCCGTACCGGTCGCCGCCAGAGCCGGGCCAGCACCACCACGGCGATCATCAGCACCGTGCGCGTGGTCGGCAGTGCGAAACCCGCCAGTACCGCGTAGCCGAAAGCACCGGCCAAGGCGGCAAGACCCGCTGCTTGAGGCCGCGGCATGCGTCGCGCCCACGACGGAAACCATTTCCACAACCCGCCGACGCACAACGCGAAGAAGCCCGCGACCAGGCCCACGTGGAACCCGGAAATCGCGATCAGGTGGGTGACGCCGGTGGCGCGCAGGACTTCCCAGTCGGCATCGTCCAGGCCACGCGTGTCGCCCAGCGCAAGCGCGCGCACGTAGCGCGACGAAGTCGAGGCGACCGCGGCATCGATGCGCGCGGACATGCGCTCGCGCCAGCCATCGACGCCCTGTCCGGGCGCAAGCTGCCGTGCGAGTCCGGGCGCGCGTATGTAGCCGGTCGCGGCGATCCGCTGCGCCAGCGCATGGCGCTCGCTGTCGAACCCGCCTGGGTTGCTCAATCCGCGTGGCGCACGCACCTGCACGTGCAATTTCCAGCGTGCGCCGGCCCGCAGTTGCCTGCGCGGCCCGGGTTCCTTCGCATCGAAATCGTCGTACCAGGAAAGTTGCAGCAGCTTGCCGCGCAGGGGTTGCGGTTGTGCGGCATCGTCATCGACACGGAACCGGAAGCGCGTGCGCCGCTGCTGGAATTCCGGCAGGTTGTCGATGCGGCCTTCGATGGCCAGGTCGCGCTTTTCCCACGATGGTGGCAGCTGCGAAGACAGCACCGTCGTTGCCTGCAAACCCGCCCAACCGAAACCGACCAGCAACAGGCCCAGCGCCCGTAATCGTCGTCCCCTCCACCACCATGCGAGGCCAGCGGCCACCGCGATGCCGAGCAGCGGCCATGGCGGCAATCCGGGAAGACCCAGGCATGCGCCCATTCCCGCCAGCAAGGCCAGCGCGTTGGCGACGCTGAAGGGCGTCGGGGAAGATCCGTTTCCTGCAGGCATTCGCGGCTACCGGCTTGCGTTCGGGCCACTATGCCGAGGTCCGGCACGCTGCCGCCATCGGCGGGAAAGCCGCGATGCGGTAGGGGTTTCCTGATTTTCCGCCCGTCCCGCCCGAGCGCTGTCGCCACCCGTCCGCGCCTGTGCCGCGGCGCACATTGCACGCCGGACCTCTGTTGCTAGACTACGAAGCGTAAGGGGAACTACAGCTTTTGAAGCCGGGGGGAAACCGGCTTCGCGACCGCAGGTCGTGAATGACAGCCTTCAGGAAATCGCATCGTCGGGGCACTGCCGCCGACTCTTCAGGGGGATACGCATTATGCAAGGCACGACGATTACCCGCAGGGAGCTGATACGTGAGATCTCGCCCTTCTCCAAGGTATCCACCGCCCATGGACTGGCATTGTTCCTGTTCGATTACATCGTCTATATCGCCGCGATCGCCGGAGCCCTGTTGTTGCCTTCGCTATGGATGCAATTGCTGTGCAGCATGATCGCCGGGTTCAAGATCGGGACGCTGCTGACGGTCGGCCACGACGCCGCGCACGGCAGCCTGGTGAAAGGCAAGCGCCTGAACTGGTTCCTGGGCGTGATGTGTTTCCTGCCCTGCCTCTACAGTTACCGGATGTGGGTGTACGACCACCACATCCTGCACCACGCGCATACCAACAAGGACCACAAGGACACCTACACGCCGCTGACCAAGGCCGAGTTCGATGCCCTGCCGCGATGGAAACAGTGGCGCGAGCGTTTCTACCGGCAGGCCAACCCGGTTTCCTTCGCTACTTATTACATCGTCGAGCGCTGGAGCCAGGCCAAACTGTTCCCGCACGCCGGGCTGCCGGCGTCGATGCGCGCCTCGGCCTGGAAGCATTGCGCCTTCGTGGTGATCGTCAACCTCATCTATGCGGCGTTCCTGCTGGCGGCGCCGTTGTACTCGCACAACAGCCCGTTGATGGGCCTGTTCCTGGGCCTGCTGCTGCCGTTCTTCACCTTCATGTTCGCCGCCTGCCTGGTGCTGTGGTCCATGCACACCTGCCCGGATCTGGCCTGGTATCGCGGCGATGCCCCGAATGCGGAACTGGAGCGCGCAGGCGAGCTGGTTTCCGTGCACGTGGACCTGCCGCGCTGGCTGGGCTGGATGGTGCACGACGTCAACAACCATCCGGTGCACCACCTGTATCCGGCCATGCCGTGCTACCGCCTGCACAAGGCACAGATCAGGTACAACGAGTTGATGGGCGAACGCGCGGTGGTGGCCAAGGCCAGCATCGGCTACTTTTTCGACACCATGCGCCGCTGCAAGCTGTACGACTTCGAACGCAACCATTGGCTGGATTTCGAGGGCAAGCCGACGAGCGGATTGACCAAGCCTTACCGCAACTTCCAGAACGCACCCGCGGAAGCCGTCAACGCCTGATCCAGGCACCGACCGGTCGGTCTTGCGACGGGAAGCCCTGCGCCTCAGACATCCTGCAGCGCAAGGCCGCGCAACTTGCCCTCATGCAGCTCCAGCACGCGGTCCAGCTTGCGGGCCAGGCGCCGGTCGTGGGTCACCAGCACCAGGCTGGTCTTCTGTTCGCGGTTGAGCTCCAGCATCAGTTCGAACACGGTCGCCGCGGTCTTCTCGTCCAGGTTGCCGGTGGGCTCGTCGCCGAGCACGCAGGCGGGCTGGTTGACCAGCGCGCGCGCGACCGCGGCACGCTGGCGTTCGCCACCGGAAAGTTCGCCGGGCTTATGCTCGATGCGATGGCCCAAACCCACCTTCTCCAGCAACGCCTTGGCGCGTTGCGCGGCCGCCCTCACGTCGACGCCACCCAGCATCACCGGCATCATCACGTTCTCGAGTGCGGTGAATTCCGGCAACAGGTGATGGAACTGGTAAACGAAGCCGAGCGCCTGGTTACGCAATTGCCCGCGCGCCGAATTCGACAGCGAGGACATCTTCTTCCCTGCCACGTAGACCTCGCCCGCGGTCGGCGTATCCAGGCCGCCGAGCAGGTGCAACAGCGTGCTCTTGCCGGCGCCTGAGGCGCCGACGATGGCCACCGTTTCGCCCGCTTCGACCCTCAAGTCCAGACCATCGAAAACCGGAGTCCTCATCTTGCCTTCGGCATAGGTCTTGGCCAGCTTCTCGCACTGGATGACGGCGCCCGGACTCGATTGATCACTCATCGACCGATCACTCATAACGCAGCGCCTCCGCCGGATCGGTGCGCGCCGCGCGCCATGCCGGGTACAGCGTGGCCAGGAAACTCATGGCCAGCGCGATGAGGGCGATGATCGTCACGTCGCTGGACTGCAGGTCATACGGCAGGCCGGTGATGTAGTACACATCGGCAGGCAACAAGGTGACGTTGAAGGTGGATTCGATCAATCCCAGTATCCGCTCCAGGTTGATGGTCAACAGGATTCCCCCGACCACGCCCAGCACCGTGCCGATGATGCCGATCAGCGAACCCTGGACCATGAACACTTGCATGACCCCGCGCGGGGTCAGGCCCAGAGTACGCAGGATGGCGATGTCGGCCTGCTTGTCGGTGACCAGCATCACCTGCGAGGAAACGAGATTGAATGCGCCCATGGCGATGATCAACGACAGCAGGATGCCCATCACCGTCTTTTCCATCTTCAGCGAACTGTAGAGATTGGCGTTCTCGCTGGTCCAGTCGCTGATCCGGTACGGGCCCTGCAGATGCTCGGCCAGGTCGCGGGCCACTTCCCAGGACTGATCCATGTCGTGCAGCTTCAGGCGCACGCCGGTGACGCCCTCGCCCATCTTCAGCACGCGCTGCAGGTCGGACATGTTGACCACGGCCAGGCCCTTGTCGATCTCGTTGTAGCCGGCCTCGAAGATTCCGCTGACCTTGAAGCGCTTCATCTTGGCCACTGCTCCCATCGGTGTCGACTGCGCATCGGCCAGCATCACCAGCACGCTATCGCCGGTGCTGACCCCAAGCCACAACGCCAGCTCCTGGCCCAGCACGATGTTGAACGAGCCTGGCTCCAGCGAATCCAGGCTGCCGCGCTTCATCTTCTCGGCCAGCATCGAGACCTTCTTCTCTTCCGCCGGGAGGATCCCACGCACCATCGCGGGCTGGTTGCGCACCCCTTCGATCAGGGCCTGGATATCCACGTACGGTGCCGCACCCTCCACCCGAGGATCCTGCATCGCCACCTTCACCGCATGCGGCCAGTCCTGCATCGACTCGCCCGCGGCGCTGACCGTGGCATGCGCGGTCATCTGCAGCATGCGGTCGCGGATCTCGCGCTGGAAGCCGCTCATCACCGACAGCGTGGTGATCAGCACGGTCACGCCCAGGGCGATACCGAGGATCGAGGCCAGCGAGATGAAGGAAATAAAGCCATTGCGGCGTTTGGCGCGCAGGTAGCGCAGGCCGATGGCGACAGGGATGGGTTTGAACATAGGCCGCTATGGTGCCATCGCCGGCCTGTTCCGCGCAGCCTCCAGGCTTCCAGCGGCCAGACGCAGTTCACGTCGCCGGGCGGCGGGCAGCGTGTCCGGCCACCAGGACAGGTGCCTGCTCTGCCCGTCTCGCCCTTGCCAGCGGACGAACGCCAGGGAGCCGCGCCACTGCACCTCGACCGAGTCGATCGGCGCCCCATCGAGCATGACCGGCAGGTCGTCGTTGCCGGGGAAAAAGAGTTCGTGGACTGGCGATCTGGATTCCCGCCATGCCCGCCACAGGCCGTAAGCCAGGGCCGACAGGGCCAGCGGCCAGGCCGCCAGCCGCGGCATCTCCGAGACCAGCATCGAGAAGGCAGCCAGGATTCCCAGCAGCGACAGCACGCCGGTCACCCAGCGCGAAGGACGCCATTCAAGCCGGCAGCTGACGGATCCGCTGGACGAGTGATGCGAGTGCGTCATCGGGACATTGTTCGTAGCCCATGAACCAGCGCCAGAGCTTATCGTCCTCGGATTCCAGAAGCTGTAGGAAAACCCCGCGATCTTCGCCGGAAGCCTGCTTCCATTGGCGATCGAGATAACGGCCTAACAGTTGGTCGAGTTCGCGCATGCCGCGCCGGCAACGCCAGCGCAGGCGCCGGAACTCGATCTCTTCCGCTTCGTGCGCGGTTTGCACGTCGCTCATGCGCGCACCAGGCCCGCCGCAAGCACCGCCCACAATATCCATACCAGGCCGGTCGAAACGAAGTACACGGTGAAGCGATGCATGACCTTGTTGTAGCTGCACTGGATCAGGCTGTGCAGCACGCGACCGGCGACGAAGGCCCAGGCCAGCCCGAGCACCAGCGGCGTCACCTGCCGGGTCAGGCAGGCCACGATCAGCGCCAGATAGAACAGCACCGGCACTTCGAACAGGTTGCTGAAATTGTCGGCGGCGCGGGTATCGACCAGGCGTGCGGATTTCTGCGCGGACGTGGCCACGGACTGGGGATGGATCCGCAGGCGCCGCATCTCGGGGATGCGCACCGCATAGAGACGCAGCCAGACGACCAGGGTCAGGACGACCATGGCGAGCATGGGGTAGAAGATTTCTTTTCCGCTCATTCGCGACCCCCTGGAATCGTCGTTCCCGCGAAGGCGGGAATCCAGTTATTTTCGACTCCGACGCCTTGCTGCAAGATCAAAAATATCCCAGCTTGACCAGCCATACGGCTGTTGAAAACAACCGGGATGACGGCAAGGGCGCAAGTCGCCGGGTTCCCGCCTACGCGGGAACGACGAGCAAAAATATTATGCCCGGCGCGCCAGCATCAGCTTCTTGATCTCGGCGATGGCCAGCGCCGGGTTCAGGCCCTTCGGGCAGGTCCGCGCGCAGTTCATGATGGTGTGGCAGCGATACAGCTTGAACGGATCTTCCAGATCGTCCAGGCGCGCGCCGGTGTCCTCGTCGCGCGAATCTACGATCCACCGGTAGGCCTGCAGCAGGATCGCCGGACCCAGGTAACGCTCGCCGTTCCACCAGTAGCTGGGGCAGGACGTGGAGCAGCATGCGCAGAGGATGCATTCGTACAGTCCGTCGAGCTGCTTGCGGTCTTCCGGCGACTGCAGGCGCTCGCGATCCGGCGCCGCGGTCTGGGTGCGGATCCACGGCTTGATCGAGGCGTACTGGGCGTAGAAATGGGTCAGGTCCGGGACCAGGTCCTTGACCACGTCCATGTGCGGCAGCGGGTAGATCGGCACCTCGGTCTTCTTGCAGTCGCTGATCGCGCGGGTGCAGGCCAGGGTGTTGGTGCCATCGATGTTCATCGCGCACGAGCCGCAGATGCCCTCGCGGCAGGAACGGCGGAAGGTCAGCGTGGGATCGATCTCGTTCTTGATCTTGATCAGCGCGTCCAGGACCATCGGTCCGCACGCGGCCAGGTCGACCTCGTAGGTGTCGGTGCGCGGGTTCTGGTCGTCGTCCGGGCTCCAGCGATACACCTTGAAGGTGCGCGGATTCTTGGCGCCCTTGGCCGGGAAATGCCTGCCCTTCTGGACCTTCGAGTTCTTCGGGAGCGAAAATTCTGCCATGTCTGTCTTCTGTCCCGGGTTCAGTAAACGCGCGGCTTCGGCGGCACCACGTCCACGTCCTTGCTCAACGTGTACATGTGCACCGGGCGGAAATCGAAACTGCACTGGCCCTTCTCGTCGACGTTGACCAGGGTGTGCTTCATCCAGTTGGCGTCGTCGCGATCCGGGAAGTCCTCGTGCGCGTGCGCGCCGCGGCTCTCGTGGCGCTGTTCGGCCGAATTGATCGTGGCCACCGCGTTCAGCAGCAGGTTGTGCAGCTCGTAGGTCTCGATCAGATCGGAATTCCAGACCAGCGAACGGTCGGAGACCTTGACGTCCTCGAACGAGGCGTAGATGTCGGCCATCTTGTCGCAGCCTTCCTTCAGCGTCTTGCTGGTGCGGAAGACCGCGGCATCGGCCTGCATCGTGCGCTGCATCTTGTCGCGGATCACCGCCGTCGGCGTGCCACCGTTGGCGTTGCGCAGCTTGTCCAGGTGCGACAGCGCCTTGTCGCAGGCATCGGCCGGCAGGTCCTTGTGCGACGCGCCGGTCTTGATGGTTTCGGCGCAACGGTTGGCCACCGCGCGCCCGAACACCACCAGGTCGAGCAGCGAGTTCGAACCGAGGCGGTTGGCGCCATGCACGGACACGCAGGCCGCTTCGCCGATCGCATACAGGCCCGGGACCACGGCATCGGGATCGTCGCCGACCTTGCGCACCACCTCGCCGTGGTAGTTGGTCGGGATGCCGCCCATGTTGTAGTGCACGGTCGGGATCACCGGGATCGGCTGCTTGGCCACATCGACGTTGGCGAAGATGCGCGCGCTTTCGGCGATGCCCGGGAGTTTCTCGTTGATCACTTCCGGCCCCAGGTGGGTCAGGTCGAGCAGGATGTGGTCCTTGTGCTCGCCGACGCCGCGGCCCTCGCGGATCTCGATCGTCATCGAGCGCGAGACCACGTCGCGCGAGGCCAGGTCCTTGTAGTGCGGGGCGTAGCGCTCCATGAAGCGCTCGCCGCTGCTGTTGCGCAGGATCCCGCCTTCGCCGCGCACGCCTTCGGTGATCAGGCAGCCGGCGCCGTAGATGCCGGTGGGATGGAACTGCACGAACTCCATGTCCTGCATCGGCAGGCCGGCGCGCAGTGCGAGCCCGCCGCCATCGCCGGTGCAGGTATGCGCCGAAGTGGCGCTGAAATACGCGCGGCCGTAACCGCCAGTGGCCAGGACCACGCCCTGGGCGCGGAACAGGTGCAGCGTGCCTTCGGCCATGTCCAGGGCCAGCACGCCCTTGCAGGCGCCTTCCTCGTCGAAGATCAGGTCCAGGGCGAAGTATTCGATCATGAAGCGCGCATCGTGCTTCAACGACTGCTGGTACAGCGTGTGCAGCATGGCGTGGCCGGTACGGTCGGCGGCGGCGCAGGTGCGCTGCGCGGACGGGCCTTCGCCGTACTTGGTGGTCATGCCGCCGAACGGACGCTGGTAGATCTTGCCCTCTTCGGTACGGCTGAACGGCACGCCGTAGTGCTCCAGTTCGATGATCGCGGGGATGGCCTCGCGGCACATGTACTCGATCGCATCCTGGTCGCCCAGCCAGTCCGAGCCCTTGATGGTGTCGTAGAAGTGGTAGCGCCAGTCGTCCTCGCCCATGTTGCCCAGCGCGGCGGAAATACCGCCTTGCGCGGCGACCGTATGCGAACGGGTCGGGAACACCTTGGTCAGACACACCGTCTGCAGGCCCTTGGCGGCCAGGCCGAAAGTGGCGCGCAGCCCGGCGCCGCCGGCGCCGACCACGACCATGTCGTACTTGTGTTCGGTGATCTTGTAAGCGGACATCAATCAGTTCCCCAACGCAATGCGGACCACGGCGAAAACGCTGGCCAGCGCGCCAAGGATGCAGACGAAACGCACCGCGATCTGCGCGGTCAGTGCCAGGCCATGGCTGTGCACGTAATCCTCGATGACCACCTGCACGCCTAGTTGCGCATGCCAGAACATCGCCACCAGGAAGGCGATCAGCAGCATCGCGTTCCACGGCCTGGCGACCGCGTCGGTGGCGGTCAGGTAATCGGCGTGCATCAGGCCGACGACGAAGTACACGAACCAGCAGGCCAGGAATACCAGGGCGATCGCGGTCAGGCGCTGGACGAGGAAGTGGCCAGTGCCCTCCTTCGCCGAGCCCAGGCCTTTGGCGACCTTCAACGGGGTCCGGTAACGAAGGCTCATAGCCAGCCTCCCTTGGCTGCGACCGCGCCCCATATCGCCCCGGTCAGCAACAGGCTGCCGAACACCGACAACCAGCCATTGCGAACGAAGGCCGGGATGCTGAAGCCGAAACCCGCGTCCTGCACCAGGTGGCGGATGCCGTTGAGCAGGTGGTAGGCGAAGGCCCAGGTCCAGCCGAACAACACCGCCAGGCCGAACCAGGAACCGGCCAGGTCGCGCACGCAATCCCAGGCTTCGGAGCCGGTGGCCAGGGCCAGCAATGCCGCCGCGATCAGCAGCGCGCCGAAGGCGAGGATGATTCCGGTGGCCCGATGGATGATGGAAGTCATCATCTGGATCTGCCAGCGGTACACCTGCAGGTGTGGTGAAAGCGGACGTGGTCGGGTCGCCATTCGCTGGGCTCGTCTCTCGGCTGGGCGATCGTGCTGACCGCGTTGGCTCAATGCTGATCAGAAATCGATGCAGCGTCCGTTTTTTTCCCAATCCCCGTAACGCGTCGGTTCCGGACCGTCGCGACCGCCGATTTCCTTCGCCGCTTCCTTCGGCACAGGCACCCTGGCGGGTTGCTGTGTTTCAGGGACGGACGCGTCGACCGGAGCGGGTATGGAAGTTGTTTCGCCTATCATGATGGGTCTCGCAACCCGCTGAATTTTAGTCCTCCCCTCCTTGTCTGACAACCTGCCCACCTCCGCAGCACCCTGGTTTGCCCTGCCCGACCACGCCGTGATCGCGCTGGAGGGGCCGGATGCGACTGCGTTTGCGCAGGCCCAGTTCGCCAACGACGTGGCCGCCCTGGCGCCGGGATATTGGCAATGGAATGCGTGGTTGACCCCGAAAGGCCGCGTCATTGCGCTGTTTGCGCTGCTGAAACTGGAACAGGACCGGATCCTGCTGCTGTTGCCCGACGCCGATGGCGACGAGCTCGCATCGCAGTTGCGGCGTTTCGTGTTCCGGCGAAAGTTGAAGATAGAGACAAAGAACGACCTGCAGGCCAGCGGCGCCTTCCGTGAGCCGGATTCGGCGCGGAATGCGCGGATCGGCATCGATGGCGACTCGATCGAGATCGATTGCGGCGATGGCGACAAAGGCCGCGCCCTGCGCATTGCGCCTGCCGGGGAACCTCTGGAACACGCCGATTCGTGCGCACGCTGGAAAGCCTTCGACCTGCTCCACGGCCTGCCGCGCCTGCCCGCCCAACAGCGCGAGCAATGGACTCCACAGCAACTTTCACTGGAACGACTGCAGGCTTTCAGCGTCAAGAAGGGCTGCTATCCGGGCCAGGAAATCGTCGCCCGCACCCATTTCCTGGGCAAGGCCAAGCGTGGGCTGGTGTTGTTCGAAGCCGAATCCCCGGTCGCACCCGGCACGGAGGTCAGCGATGCGGTCCGTGTCGTCGGCAGCGTGGTGAGTGCCGGCGGAAGCGGATGTCCCCTGGCATTGGCGGTCCTGCCGCTGGAACGCGAAGCCGGCGCGCTGAACGCGGGCGGCATCGGGTTACGCGAACTTCCGCTCATCGGCGGTCTCCAGCGCTAACCCTCGCCCGTGGACAGGGCGTAGGAGCGACGTAAGTCGCGACTGGAATGCGTGCGAAGCCCTTTCGCGACTTACGTCGCTCCTACGCCGCATCGCGCGTGCTTCTATTTCGCCAGCGCCTTGGCCACCCAGGCGACGTAGCGATCCACGAATCCCTGCAGGAACTTCTGCGTTTCCGGGTTGCCGATCCTGCCCTCGTCATCCATCAGCCCATCCTTGAACTGGACATACACTTCCGGCTGGCCCAGCAGCGTGACATCCAGGTACAGGAGCACGTTGCGCAGGTGCTGTTGCGCCATCGAAGCGCCGGTGGCCCCGATCGAAATGCCGATCGCCGCGCCCGGCTTGCCCGCGAACGAATTGCTGCCCCACGGCCGCGAGCCGATATCCAGCGCATTCTTGAGCACGCCGGGCATCGAGCGGTTGTATTCCGGGGTAACGAACAGCAGCGCATCGGCCGCTTCCACTTCCTGCTTAAGGCGCTTGCATTCGACGGGGTAATCGCCGTCGAAATCCTGGTTGTACAGCGGCAGGTTGTCGAGGCGGATGTGCTGGAACTCGAACCCGTCCGGCGCGAGCTTCTCGACAGCCTTGGCCAACCTCTTGTTGAACGAATCCTTGCGCAAACTGCCGACAAAGACTGCAACCTTGATCTTGTCCATGGCGATGCTCCCTGGAAGAAGCAACGACTATCCGCCACCCGATGTAAGCAAGGCGTATACAGGGCGGCGTGTGCCGCCCGGCGCATTGCTTCAGGCCAGTTTGTCGGCCGCGGCGACGATGTCGTCATCGCCCGGCAACACCAGCAACGCGGCGCCGGCCAATGGCGTGTAGGTATCCACGCCCACCACCCGCTGGAACGGCCGGCCGGCGAAACCGGCTTCCGCGATCGCGGTGATGATGCCCTCGCCCACGCCGGCCGAATGGCGGCCTTCGTCGACGATCAGGATGCGTTCGGCCGACTTCGCCTGTTCGGCGATGAAAGCCTCGTTGAGCGGCACCAGCCAGCGCAGGTCGACCACGCGCACTTTCCATCCACGCTTCTTCTCGATCGTGCGCGCAGCACGCAGGCTCATCGGCACCCCGTTGCCATAAGTGAAGATCACCAGGTCGTTGGCGGCTTCTTCGTAGATGCGGCCTTCGCCCAGGGTCATCGCCTGGTCCGGCGCCGGATAGGTGGTGAGCCACGCGCCGTCGCCCGCCTCGTACAGATCCTTGGTCATGTACAGCGCGATCGGCTCCAGGAAGATGCTCACGCGCCCGTCCACCTTGGCCAGCGCGGCCAGCGTGCGCAGCATTGTCGCGGCATCGTCGCCGCGCGAAGGACATCCGACCACCAGGCCGGGAATGTCGCGCAGCGCGGTGATCGAGTTGTCGTTGTGGAAATGGCCGCCGAAGCCACGCTGGTAGCCCAGTCCGGCCATGCGCACCACCATCGGGTTGCGGTACTGGTTGTTGGAGAAGAACTGCAGCGAAGCGGCCTCACCGCGGATCTGGTCGCAGGCGTTGTGGAAATAGGCCAGGTACTGGATTTCCGGCACCGGCAACATGCCGAGGTTGGCGTAACCCTGGGCCAGGCCGAGGATCATGGTTTCGTCCAGCAAGGTGTTGAACACGCGGCTGTTCTTGAACGCTTTGTGCAGGCCCTTGGTGACCGTGTACACGCCGCCCTTCTGGGCCACGTCCTCGCCGAACAGCAGCGCTTCCGGATATTTGCAGAACAGGTCGTGCAGCGCGTTGTTGATCTGGATGGCGAGGTGTCGCGGGGGCAGTTTCTCGGGCAGCTTTTCCTCGCTGCCGAAGACCGCGATACGTTTCTCCGCGTCGCCGACGCGGCTGGCTTCGGTGGATACCGCATCAGGCGTGTACGGCGCCAGCGGCGCGACCACATCTTCCAGACGGGTCAGCTTCGGCGTCTTGTCGGCCGCTTCGGCCGCGGCGAAGCACTTGCCGCGGATTTCCTCGTACAGGGCGAGCAAATCCTGCTTCGTGTAGAGGCCCGACTGCAGCGCGATGCTCGCCGAACGCAGCAATGGATCGCCCGCCTCCACCGCGACCAGTTCCTCGATGGGCCGCCATTCGATCTCGAAGTCGGTCCCTGCGTGGCCCATGATCCGCGTGGTGCGCAGGTGCAGGAAAGTCGGGCGACGGGTACGACGGCAATGCTCCACCGCGGCCTGCACCTGTCCGTAGCCTTCGGCCAGATCGAGGCCATCGGCGTAGAAATAGTCAAGGTCGTCGCGCCTGGAGAAATTGCGCTCGATCCAGCCGCCGGGCGTTTTCACCGAGATGCCGATGCCGTTGTCCTCGCATACGAACAGCACCGGCGCCGGCAGTTTCTGGTACGACGTCCATGCCGCGGCGTTGAACGCGGTCTGCGCGGTCGCATGGTTGCTGGAGGCATCGCCGAACGAACAGATGGCGATGCTGTCGCCGGGAATCGGCGAGGCATGGCCGATGCGCTTCGCCTGCTCGATCGCTACCGCGGTGCCGAGCGCCTTGGGCAGGTGCGAGGCGATGGTCGAGGTCTGCGGCAGGACCCACAACGGCTTGGAACCCCAGACCTTGTGGCGCCCACCGGATGCCGGGTCTTCCGAACTGGCCGCGAACGACAAGGCCGAATCCATGATCGGATCCATTCCCGGCAGCTTGCGGAAGCGCTCGGCCATGAACGCGCCGCTGCGATAGTGCAGGAACGCCGGGTCGGTGTGCCGGGTCAGGCGCGCGACCATCGCGTTGCCTTCATGCCCGGAGCTGCCGATGGTGTAGAAGACCTTGTTCTGCACGCGCAGCACGCGCGCCATCAGGTCGAGGTGACGCGAAACCAGTTGCGATTCCAGCAGTTCGACGAACGACGCCGCATCCAGCGCGCTTCCTTCCAGCACCGCCTCGCCCGGCGCTGGCCTGGCATCGACCGCTCCGTCCCATTCCTGCACGAACTCGATGAAGTTCTGGTCGCAGATCTCGGCGCGATTGAGGCCCTTCATGCGGGCGGGAATGGGTTTTGCGGTCATGTCGTTCGTCTTCAGGAAGAAGCCAGGCGGGCGGCGACTTCATCGCTGACCGCGGGCATGGGAGTGAAACCCGGCATCGCGCGCACCCGCGCGAGCCAGGCGGAAACCAGGGGGAATTTGCCGAGATCGAAACCGCCGTCTTCGGCACGGTCGGTGTAGGCGAACAAGGCGATGTCGGCGACGCCGTAACCGGCGCCAGTGAACCACTGCGCCGATGCCAAGTGCTTTTCCATCACCGCCAACGCCTGTTCGCCCCGCTCGATCAATCGCGGGAGGTCGGCGCGACGCGGGGAATCCAGCGGCGTCCAGCCACGAATGAAACGCGCGACCGCGACATAAGGTTCATGGCTGTATTGCTCGAAGAACATCCAGCTCAATGCCTGCGCGCGTTGCCATGCCTCGGTTGGCAGATAGTCCGTACCCTCGGCCAGGTAACAGAGAATGGCATCCGATTCGACCAGGACACGGCCGTCTTCCAGTTCCAGCATCGGCACCTTGCCGTTGGGGTTCCGGGCCAGGTATTCGGGCGTGCGGGTCGCACCATTCGCGCTGTCGACTTCGATCCAGCGGTATTCGCGGCCGAGTTGCTCAAGCAGCAAGCGTACCTTGTGGCAATTGCCGGAAGTGGACATGCCATACACGGCGATCATGTCCTGTCCTCCGCCTTGCGGCGCGCCATCCACTCTTCCCGCGACTGCCCCCAGATTTCGACCGGCTTGGCATCGTGCGGCGCCGGCAGCCAGCCCATGCGCAGGAAGCGCGAGCCGAGCTTCGCGGCGACGGTTTTCGAGTTCCGGTTGTCCTCGGCGATGGTGTGGATCATTTCGCTCCAGTCCAGGCGGTCGAAGGCCCAGTCGGTGGCCGCGGCCGCGCCCTCTGGCGCGAAACCCTTGCCCCAATGCTCACGGGCGATGCTCCAGCCGACTTCGGTTCCCGGCCAGCCTTCCGGTTGCCATGGGCCGAGACGTCCGACCCATTGGCCGGTCGCTTTCTCGATCACCGAGAACATGGCGAAACCCTTGAGGTGCCAGATCCCGATCATGGCGGCGAAGCTGCGCCAGGCCACCGGACGCGATTGCGTCCCGCCGATATGCCGTGCTGCTTCCTCGTCGGCGATGAAAGCCGCCCACGCCTCGAAATCCTGGGCCTGCGGCGGGCGCAGGATCAGGCGTTCGGTTTCGAGTTGCAGGTCGAAGATGCTCATGGACTCTCGCTTTGTCCTTCTCCCACCGGAAGAAGGTGCCCGAAGTGCGGATGAGGGAATGCCCTTTCCGCTTGCATCGAAAAACGGATGCGGGAGGCTCCTTCCCTCCTCCGCCGCTACGCGCCCCCTTCTCCCGGTGGGAGAAGGGGAATCAGAACGCATTGATCCCGGTAAGCTCCCGCCCGATCACCAACTGATGCACGGTCTCAGTGCCTTCATAGGTGATGACCGATTCCAGGTTCAGCGCATGGCGGATCGCAGCGTGTTCGGTGGTGATACCGGCTCCGCCGAGCAGATCGCGGCATTCGCGGGCGATGTCGATGGCCATGCGGCAGTTGTTCCACTTGGCAAGCGAGACCTGCGCCGGCTGCATGGTGCCCGCATCCTTCAGGCGACCGAGTTGCAGCGACAGCAGCTGCGCCAAGGTGATGCGGCGGGCCATCTCGGCCATCTTGATCTGCGCGCTCTGGGTCGCGGCCACCGGACGCTCGAACAGGATGCGTTCCTTGGTGTAGTTCAGAACTTCGTCCAGGCAGGCGATGGCCGCGCCGATCGGGCCCCAGGTGATGCCGTAACGGGCCTGGGTCAGGCAGCCCAGCGGGCCTTTCAGGCCCTTCACGTTGGGCAGGCGATTGGCTTCGGGCACGCGCACGTTGTCGAAGAACAGCGCGCTGGTCACCGAGGCGCGCAGGCTCATCTTTTTATGGATCTCTTGCGCCTTGAAGCCGGCGAAATCCTTCTCCACCACGAAGCCCTGGATGCCGTCCTCGGTCTGCGCCCAGACGATGGCGATATCGGCCAGGTTGCCGTTGGTGATCCACATCTTGGAGCCGTTGAGGATCCAGTCGCCACCATCGCGCTTTGCATTCGTCTTCATGCTGGCCGGGTCGGAACCGCCCTGCGGCTCGGTCAGGCCAAAGCAGCCGATGACCTTACCAGCGGCCATGTCCGGCAGCCAGCGCATGCGCTGTTCTTCGCTGCCGTAGGCGTAGATGGGATACATGCACAACGAGGACTGCACGCTGACGAAGCTGCGGATGCCGGAATCGCCACGCTCCAGTTCCTGGCAGATCAGGCCATAACTGACGCCATTGAGGCCGCCGCCACCGTATTGTTCCGGCAACGAGGAGCCCAACAAGCCGAGATCGGCGATTTCCGGGACCAGTTCCTGGGGAAAACGGCCTTCGGCGAAGGCGTCGCCGATGATCGGGCGCACGCGCTCGTCGGTGAAGCGGGCCACGGTGTCCTGCACCGCACGTTCTTCTTCGCTGAGCAGGGAACGGATATCAAACAGGTCGTAGGGGTGCAGGGCCATGCGCGGAAACCGGTTCGGACAATCCGCCATTGTATTCGGCACCTATAGAGCACCGTAACCCCCTGTTCCGCCGACAGGAAACGGAAAAGCCGGCGAAATCGCCGGCTTTCCTGGTAGATATGCCGAAGCGGCTCAGCCCTGCGGATTGCCATCCACCGAAGCGGTCTGGGTCACCACCTTGCCGTCGATGACCGGCAGGCGGTCGGCCGGCTTTTCATCCATGCGCACGGTCTTTTCCTCACCGTCGAAGCGGTAGGTCACGTTGTAGCCCACCACCTTGTCGGTGTCGCCCATGGCGATGCGGGTACCGGGCTTGCTGCCCATGCGCATGGTGCCGGTGGTGCCATCGGCGTTGCGGTAGGTCACGTTGTACCCGGTGACGCGCGAGGACTCGGAGCTGGTGTTCTCGGTGTGGCACTGGCGCTCGGTCCGACTGACAACCTTGCCGCCGACATGGTTCTTGTCGACCTTGTTGCCGATCAGGCCGCCGGCCACGGCACCTGCGGCAGTAGCTGCCTTCTTGCCGTTGCCACCGCCCACCTGGTTACCCAGCAAGCCGCCGATGACCGCACCGGCCACGGTACCGCCGACATTGCCATCGCGCTCGGGCAGGCGTTCCTGCACGACCACGTCGTTGCAGACTTCGTGCGGGGTGTTGGTAGTGGTGGTCTCGCGCACCGGCTCGGTGCCGATCACGGTGGCGTACACCTTGTTCTTGTTGGTGATGGGGTCGACCTTGACCACTTCCGCATATTGCAGAGCATTCGGTTCGATCTGGCCGTCGACCGCCGGCGCATCGTCCAGCGCGGTGCTGGCGGCATCGATAGGTTCGCCGGTGGTGGCGTTGACGAATTCCGCGGGCTTCTCGCGATTATTCATGTAGGCGGCCGTCGCTATGCCGCCGAACAGCAGTGCGCCAGTGGCAATCAGGATCGTGGTGGTGTTGCTTTTCATGTCGACCTCCGGGCGGGCGGCTCCCGCGTTATGGTTGAGTCAATTGCAGCACGACATAGCTGAACAAGAACCGGTTGCCCCTGCCCGAAACCACCCACAACGTGAACCGCTGCGCCCTGTCCTTCAGGCGTGCTAGCGTGTCTGCCGTCACACCTCGAACGAGTCTCCCAATGGCTAGCCCCCTATTGTTGCCACTGATGAACTGGGCAAGGAAATTGCGTTACCCGGCCCTCTTCAAGATCACCGCAGCGCTTTTCCTCGTTACCCTGGTGATTCCCGACCCGATACCGTTCGTTGACGAGATCCTGCTTGGATTGGGCACTTTGTTGCTGGCCAACTGGAAGAATCGCAAGGGTCCGGCAGTAATCGACTCTTCCGACCGATCGCAGTCCTAGATCCCCGTGCTGACCGACAGCCATTGCCATCTCGATGCGCCTGAATTCGACCACGATCTTGATGCGGTAATCCGACGCGCCCATGCTGCAGGAGTCATGCGTCAGGTGATACCGGCGGTCGAGGCAAAAGGGTGGCCGCGCTTGCGGAACCTCTGCAGAGCCGGAGCAGGCCTGTTCCCTGCCTACGGCCTGCATCCCATGTACCTGTCATCGCATCATCCGGCGCACTTGCGGGAACTTGGCGAATGGATCGCCCGCGAGCGCCCCGTGGCGGTAGGCGAATGCGGCCTGGATTTCTTCGTCGATGGGCTGGACCAGAATGCCCAGCGACTCTATTTCGACGGACAACTGGCCCTGGCACGCGATTTCGACTTGCCGGTGATCGTGCATGCCCGACGCGCAGTCGATGCGGTGATCGCTTCCTTCAAGCGCATAGGCGGGCTGCGCGGCGTGGTCCACAGTTTTTCCGGCAGCCCCGAGCAAGCCCGACAACTCTGGCGATTGGGTTTCCTGGTCGGCATCGGCGGCCCGGCCACTTATTCTCGCGCCAACCGCCTGCGTGGGCTGGTCGCGGAAATGCCGTTGGAACACCTGCTGCTGGAAACCGATGCCCCGGACCAGCCCGATGCGGGCATCCGCGGACAACGCAACGAACCGGCCAGGCTTCCCTTCATTTGCCAGACCATCGCCGAACTCCGCGGCGTGGATGCCGAAGTCATAGCCGCGGCGACCTCGGCCAACGCGCAACGGCTTTTCAAGTTGCCGGTTGCGGCATCGGGCGACGTAGGAGCGACGTAAGTCGCGAAACCTGAAGACACGTTGCGTGGTTTCGCGACTTACGTCGCTCCTACGTAGTCCCTACGATTGCGGCTTTTTAAGCAGCAACTCCAACGCCTTGGCGACCATGGCAAATGCAAAGGCGCCGGTGATGTGCGTGGCCGCGCCCAGTCCCGCGCCGCAATCCAGCTTCAGCGCCGCATCGGCGCCCAACTGCGGGCGCAAGCCGCAGACGCTGCCGTCGGCTTGCGGATACTTGACGTTTTCCAGCGAATACACCGCCTGCACGCCGAAATAGCGATCCGGGTTCTTCGGGAAATTGAACTCGCTGCGCAACTTCTTGCGGACCAGCGCCAGCAGCGCGTCGTGCTCGGTGCGCGACAGGTCGCGCAAGCGGATCTGGGTGGGATCGGTACGCCCGCCCGCCGAGCCGGACACGACGATCGGCAGCTTGCGGCGGCGGCACCAGGCGATCATCTCCACCTTGGTGCGGAAACTGTCGCAGGCATCCAGGACCAGGTCGAACCTTCGATCCAGCAGCGATTCCAGATTGGCGGCGGTCAGGAACATAGGCACCGCATCCACTTCGATCAGCGGATTGATCGCGCGGCAGCGATCGGCCATGGCTTCCGACTTGTTGCGACCGTACTGGCCTTCCAACGCGGGCAACTGGCGGTTGGTGTTGGAAACGCAGATATCGTCCGCGTCGATCAGGGTCAGGTGGCCCACGCCCGAACGCGCCAATGCCTCCACCACCCAGGAACCGACACCGCCCATGCCGACCACGGCCACGCGGCTGCCGGCATGCCTTTCCACCGCGCCGCTCCCATACAGACGATCGATGCCGGCGAAGCGTTCGCGCAGTTCCTTCTTCATCCAGCCATTGTAAACGTGGCGGAACCGGCGACGTGCGTCGTACTATCCCTGCAACACAACCAAGGGAAGCCAGTGCATGTCCAGCCAACCCACGAGCCCGTCCAATGCTCCCCGTTATCTTTTCCTGTTCCTGCTTGGTCTGGTCATCGGGGTCATCGGCCTGGTGATGGTGCTGCGCGCCGTCGAAGGCCGCAAGACCTGGCAGGACCGCTTCCCCGAAGCCGCCATGCACGTGATGGAGGCCCACGTGCAAGAACTGCGCGTGACCGCCGCAGCCAATCGCTGCAACGCAACCGACGTGCTGCCGCACCTGCAGACGCTGCGTTACCTGGCCAACGATCCCGAACTCGCCTTCCCTGAACTCAGGGACGATGCACGCTTCACCAAGCACGCTGGCGAGCTGCGGGCGACATTGGACGGCCTGCTGGCAACGCCTCCTCTGGGTTGCCCCGGTGTCGAGGCCGCCAGCAAGCAGATCGGCGTGGCCTGCAAAGCCTGCCACCAGGATTTCCGTGGCTGAATCGCTGCTGGCGCTTCGCTGGCTGATCGCCCGACGCCGGGTTCCGGTTGACGCGCGGTTCATCCAATAGCGAACAGGATGGCGTCCACGAAGCACGGGGCTGTGCTTCCTTCGACTTCCAACCGCCAATGCCCGCAAAGGGCTCAAGGAGAACCGCATGAAGATCCGCTTGCTTGCCCTCAGCGCCGTAGCCGCCGCCGCGTTGGCCGGTTGCGCCACCACTTCCCCCGGTTACGGCAGTTCGTCGTCCTATCCGTCATCGAACTATCCGTCATCGAGCGCGTCGTCCCGCTGCTATGACTGCGGCATCGTTGTCGGTATCGATGCGGTCGGCTCGGGCCGTACCGCTCCCTCCAAGACAGGCGCAGTATTGGGCGGTATCGTGGGCGCCATCGCCGGGCATGAAATTTCCGACAAGACCGGCGGCAGCAAGGGCAACCAGAACATCGCCACCGTCGCAGGTGCGGTCGGCGGCGCGGTCGCCGGCAACGCGATCCAGAACCGGGCGACCGGCGACAGTTATGACGTGCGCGTGCGCATGGACGATGGCCGCACCGTTGTAATCAATCAGCGCAACATCGATGGCATCCGCGAAAATACCTATGTGCGCGTGGTCAACGGCAAGGTCGTCTTGCGCTGAACCATCGCACCCGCGATGCGAGTCCAAAGAAAAACCCGGCCTAGGCCGGGTTTTTCTTTTTCCACGAACCGGCCCGGGGCCGGCGCTTGATCAACAGCCGGTCAGAGTGCTTCCACCGCGTCGGCCTGCAGGCCCTTCTGGCCCTGGACCACGGTGAAGCTGACCTTCTGGCCTTCCTTCAGGCTCTTGAAACCCTGACTCTGGATGGCGCGGAAGTGCACGAACACATCCTCGCCATTTTCGCGGCTGATGAAGCCGAAGCCCTTGGCATCGTTGAACCACTTGACGGTACCGTTTTCGCGATCTGCCATTTGTACTAACTCCTTGGAACGGGTGGTGGATACGCCGTTAGCGCGGCGGCTGGTTGCAAGGAGGAAGCGTGTAACGATCTAGCGGAACATGGTTCGACCGCATCAGGCCACAATTCACGGCGGCCTTGGCAAGCGCAGCGCCCGAACAGTAACTCGCCATTTCTGAAAATGCAATAATTTCGCCGGCCGTCACGGTCTTCGTAAGTCATTGATTTAACTAGGGGAAATTCTTGGAAATCCAGTCGCTTTACTACGCCCTCGCAGTCGTCCTGGTCCTGGTCGGCATTGCAGGGGTGATTTTGCCGGCCCTGCCCGGCCTTCCCCTGGTCTTCGCAGGCATGCTGCTGGCGGCCTGGGCCGGCGATTTCCAGAAGATCAGCTGGATCGCCCTGGTGGTGCTGGGCCTGCTCACCTTGCTGTCGCTGGCGGTGGATTTCTTCGCGACCATGATGGGGGCCAAGCGCGTGGGCGCCAGCCCGAAGGCATTGCTGGGCGCCGTGGTCGGCACGTTCGCCGGGCTGTTCCTGGGAGGTCCGATCGGCTTGTTCGCTGGACCCTTCATCGGCGCGCTGCTGGGCGAGCTCTGGCACGGCCGCGAATTGGGCAAAGCCGCCAAGGTCGGCCTGGGCACCTGGCTGGGCATCCTGCTGGGCACGGTACTGAAGCTCGGGCTTGCGTTCGCTATGCTGGGCTTGTTCGCGTTCGCCTGGTTCGTGTGAGCGCGATGCGACGCAAGCCGTGGTTAAACTGGCCGGGATTTCGCACCCGCCCTTCGCAACCATGAGCTCCCCCATGATTCGTACCCGTGTACGCCATACCCTCCTGGTTTCTGCGATTGCCGCCGCGTCCAACGCAATGGCGCAACAGGCACCCGCACCAGCGACACCGGAAGCTTGCGTGGCGATCGAAGTCGATGCCACGCGCCTGGCCTGCTACGACGCCGCATTCAAGCATGGCAGCAGGGACACCCGCGCTGCCGATGCCGCCGCCAGACAGGCGATCGATCTGGCCAGGCAACAGCGCAGGACCGGAGCGACGGATGAAAAAGACGACACCTTGGGCGAACGCGCTCGGCATCGCCTTGGCGCGGTATTCGGCAATGACGATGCCTATGCCGCGGCGCGCGCCAATGCCGGCAAGGGTTCCCTGCTCGACAGCCGCTGGGAACTGGCCAAGGACTCGAAACTGGGCGTGTTCCAGATGCGCGCCTACAAGCCGGTCTATCTTTTGCCCGCGTTCTGGACCAGCAACATCAATGAGGCGCCTTACTCGCCCAATCCGGACAACACCGTGACCGCGCCGCAGGACCTGACCAGCGTGGAAACCAAGTTCCAGATCAGCTTCAAGACCAAGATCGCGGAGAACCTGTTCGGCGACAACGGCGACCTGTGGACCTCTTTCACCCAGAGCTCGCGCTGGCAGGTCTACAACGGCGAGCAATCGCGTCCGTTCCGCGAGACGAATTACGAACCGGAAGCGATGCTGGTGTTCCGCAACAACTACAGCCTGGGCGACTGGAAAGGCCGCATGACCGGGATCGGCATCAACCACCAGTCCAACGGCCGGGGCGACCCGTTGTCGCGCAGCTGGAACCGGGTGATCCTCAACATCGGCCTGGATCGCGAGAACTGGGCGTTCGTGGTGCGGCCATGGTGGCGCATCCCCGAAGGCCACGATGACGACAATCCGGATATCGAGAACTACTTCGGCCGCGGCGATGCGATGCTGGTGTACAGCAAGGGCGGACACGAATTCTCGCTGTTGGGCCGGCATTCGTTGCGCGGCGGCGACGACTCCCATGGATCGTTGCAGATGGACTGGGGATTCCCCATCGACCGCACCCTGCGCGGGCACCTGCAGGTCTTCCATGGCTACGGCGAAAGCCTGATCGACTACAACCACAAGGCTACCTATGTCGGCCTGGGCATCTCGTTGCTGGAGTGGTTCTGACCGCAGCCCATCGCATGGCGATCCTGAGCTCGGCCCTTCGATGCCACGCCGAGAGTGGCGCTGCCTCGAGGGGAAGCCATAGCCATCGCATAGGTCGGGCGATTCTGCGGTCGTTTGTTTTTCCGCGTTTGGCAGGCGACTATTCGCCCACCTGAACCGGCCCTACGCCATGCCCGACCAGCCGCGACCCAAGCGTTCTTACGCCGCCTACTCCTCCGCCCTGCTGGGGCTGCTCAGCCTGTTCGGCGTGCTGTGTTTCCATTTTCCGGACCTGCTGACCAGTCGGGAATTCCGCGCGGTCTACAGCGAGACCTTCGCCCGGCACCTGCTGCTGGTGGGGTTGGTGGCCGCTTTCCTGCTGGGGACGCTGGCCATCCTGCGCGATCGCAACAAACGGATCGCATTGATCGGCGTGGGCGGCGCGACCCTGGCGGTCCTGCTGGGCGGCACCAACGTGCAGTTCGACTCGATCGGAAAGACGCCGTACTCGCTCGGACTGGACTGGTTCGTGATCTCGCTGTTCTTCTCCGCGCTGGTGTTCGTTCCCATCGAGCGGTTCCTGGGCAAGCGCGCGATATCTCCATTGCGCCCGGGCTGGCGCACCGACCTGGTCTATTTCTTCATGAGTCACATGCTGGTGCAGTTCATCCTGATCCTGGTCACCGCGTCGACCTCGACCATCGCCGGGCTTGCCGCGTTCCCCGCGCTGAAGGATGCGATCCAGTCGCTGCCGGTGTGGGCGCAATTCCTGATCGCGGTCTTCGTGGCCGACCTGGCCCAGGCTCTGCTGCATCGCGCGTACCACAACATCCCGTGGCTCTGGCGTTTCCATGCCGTGCACCACTCGAGCCGCGAGATGGACTGGCTGGCGGGCTCGCGCATCCACTTCGTCGAGATCGTGCTGACCCGCAGCGCGGTGCTGCTTCCGTTGCTGATCCTGGGTTTCTCGAACTCGGCGGTGAATGCCTACGTGGTGCTGGTCGGCCTGCAGGCGGTGCTTGCCCACGCCAACCTGGGCATCCGTTTCGGACCGCTGGAATACCTGCTGGTGCTGCCGCGCTACCACCACTGGCACCATGCGCGGCAAAAGGAATTCATCGACGTCAACTACGCCATCCACCTGCCGCTGGTGGACATGCTGATGGGCACCTTCAAGCTGCCGCGCGACCAGTCGGAGTGGCCCGGGGAATACGGGGTGATGAAACTGGAGACCGTGCCGCGCGGCATCCTGCGCCAGCATCTGATGCCGTTCCAGGGCGGGAAGAAGTTCGACGATCACGTGGCTTGAGCTTCCATATGCAGGAGCGGGCCTTGCCCGCGATGCTCTTGCGCGATCCGGCCTAGAGGCATCGCGCCCAAGGGGCGCTCCTACGGAAGAAGCGTCAGGTCCAGTCGGTCAGTCCTTCGCGCGCGCAGACCTCGCGGAACGACGGCAGCGCCTTCATCCGCGAGGCATGCGCGAGCAGTGCCGGCCAGCTGTCGGTCGGCCTGGGCATGTTGCGCGACCAGCGCATCAGCATGGTCAGCACGAAATCGGCGGCGGACTTGCGTTCACCGAGCAGGAACGGGCCATTGATTTCGAGATGATCATTGACCTGCTGCCAGGCGTATTCGATCGCGGCACGCGAGGATGCCTTGACCTTGTCGATGTTTTCCCCGCCCGCCGGCTCGTCCGGATAGAACCAGCCACGGTAAGCAGGCATCAGCGTGTAGGCGCAGAAGAACATCCAGCGGTAGTAAGCGGCGCGCTCCGGCGAGCCGATGGCCGGCGCGAGCGCCGCCTGCGGGTACAGGTCGGCCAGATGCATCGCAATGGCGGCGGATTCGGTCAGCACCTGCCCGTCGACCAGCAGCGCCGGCACCCTGCCCTGCGGGTTGATGGCCAGGTATTCCGGCGACTTCTGCTCATGCTTGTCGAAGTCGAGCATCTTCAGTTCGTGCTCGATGCCGAGTTCGATCAGCAGCCAGTGGACGACCAGGGAGGCGGTGCTTTGGGAGCCGTAGAGGATGATGGACATTCGGTTCTCCGGGTATTTGGATTCGTCATTCCCGCGAAGGCGGGGATTTCAACAGCCGGATGGCTGGTCATCGCTCTGCCGTTGGATCACAACCACTTTGCCGAAGAGCGATTCCCGCCTTCGCGGGAATGACGAGCTCCAGGCTTGACCGGCTACGCGACTGCTGAAAAAGTCGCCTGGTTGGCGAGCTGAACTTTACGCGACAACCACCGGAATCTTGCCGATCCGGGCCTGCCACTCCTTCGGGCCGGTCTGGTGCACGGATTCGCCGGTCGAATCGACCGCGACCGTCACCGGCATGTCCTTGACCTCGAATTCGTAGATCGCCTCCATGCCCAGGTCGGCGAAGCCGACCACACGCGAAGCCTTGATCGCCTTGGAGACGAGGTACGCCGCGCCGCCGACCGCCATCAGGTAGACCGACTTGTGCTTGCGGATCGCCTCGATCGCGACCGGGCCGCGTTCGGCCTTGCCGACCATGCCCATCAAACCGGTTTCGCTGAGCACCTGCTCGGTGAACTTGTCCATGCGCGTGGCGGTAGTCGGGCCAGCGGGACCGACCACTTCGTCGCGCACCGGATCGACCGGGCCGACGTAGTAAATGAAGCGCCCCTTGAAATCGACCGGCAATTCTTCGCCACGGTCGAGCATTTCCACCATGCGCTTGTGCGCGGCGTCGCGGCCGGTCAGCAGCTTGCCGTTGAGCAGCAGCACTTCGCCGGGCTTGAAGCTGGCCACGTCCTCGGCGGTAATCGCGTCCAGGTCCACACGCCGGCCCCTGGAGGTGTCGTAGGTCAGCTTGGGCCAGTCTTCCAGCGACGGCGGATCCAGCATCACCGGCCCGCTGCCGTCGAGCACGAAATGCGCGTGACGGGTGGCGGCACAGTTGGGAATCAGCGCCACCGGCAGGTTGGCGGCATGGGTCGGGAAATCCTTGACCTTGATGTCCAGCACCGTGGTCAGGCCGCCCAGGCCCTGCGCGCCGATGCCCAGCGCGTTGACCTTTTCGTACAACTCCAGGCGCAGTTCCTCGGCGCGATTCGACGCGCCGCGCGCCTGCAGGTCGGCGATGTCGATGGGTTCCATCAAGGCTTCCTTGGCCAGCAGCATCGCCTTCTCGGCGGTGCCGCCGATGCCGATGCCGAGCATGCCCGGCGGGCACCAGCCCGCTCCCATGGTCGGCACGGTCTTCAGCACCCAGTCGACGATGGAATCGGAAGGATTGAGCATGGCGAACTTGGATTTGGCCTCCGAGCCGCCACCCTTCGCAGCGACGATAACGTCGACCGTATTGCCCGGCACCACTTTCATGTTGACCACGGCCGGGGTGTTGTCTTTCGTGTTGGTGCGCTTGCCGGCCGGATCGGCCAGCACGCTGGCGCGCAGCTTGTTGTCCGGGTGGTTGTAGGCGCGGCGCACGCCTTCGTTGGCCATGTCCTCCACGCCCATGGTCGCGTCGGCCCAGCGCACGTCCATGCCGATCCGCAGGAACACGGTGACGATGCCGGTGTCCTGGCAGATCGGCCGGCGGCCTTCGGCGCACATGCGCGAATTGATCAGGATCTGGGCGATGGCGTCCTTGGCCGCCTCGGACTCCTCGCGCTCGTAGGCGGCGGCCAGGTTCCTGATGTAGTCGACCGGGTGGTAATAGCTGATGTACTGCAGCGCGTCGGCGACGCTCTGGATGAAGTCTTCCTGCTTGATTGCGGTTGAACCTATGGTCACGGCTTGCTCTGGGCTGGCGAGGGATCCGGCAGGTGATTTTAATGCAAAGTAGCAGCCGAGCTGGCTGCCACTTTGGTAAGGATTGTTCTGCCCAGTCGGCATCAATCAACTCAGTTTGTTCGCGAAGCCGTTACGAACACCGACTCAACGGCTGCCCGAAATCCTTCACTGAACGGCGTTTCGAGTAGCTCTGCGCTCTTCGGCCATGGGGCGTGGGCGGATCCGAGGGGCCGGTCCGATCACCGCTTGCTCCACCGCAGGCTGGGACGCGGAGGTTGCCGTAGTGCTGGGTAAAGCACCAGGCTTCGACGGCACCTTGGGCTGGGAACCGTTGACAGCCGTGGGAAAGAGGGTCCGCACTTCAATGTTCTCGGAAGCGACAAGGCAACCCGCGAAAGCCGGGGTCGCAAAACCGATACTGAGGTTACCCACGCATTCCGCTGCCTCCAGGGCAATCCCGTCGGTCGCATAGGCGAATGTGTTCAAAGGGTGCTGCCGGATCATGAGTTCATTGCCCTGGATGATCGTACCTGTGGTGAGCACATCCTGACCGGGCGGCTTGGGCCAGCGATACAAGGCCCGCAAGGATATCCCGTGGACCATCGCATCCGGTCCTGTAACGCGCAAGTCTAGAATCTTGTTGCCTAGGAGTTTAGCCTCCTGGCTACCGACGACCTCGATCCCAATTGCCTGTTGGCTGCCTGCGATACCGACGATGACGTTGTCCTGGATCACGGCGCCAGTGGAAGGCTGGTCACTCGTTCCGTCGAACGAACTGAGCAGTATTCCGATGCCCCTGTCGGGCGGGCCGAGAAAGTAGTCCATTGCCACGATACGATTTCCGGCGATCAGCGTGCCGTTCCCCGCCAGATGGATACCTATGCCGGTATTGCGGATATCGTTGTTCAAAGCTTGCAGGCCAGTGCCGCCAACCCCGCCCCGGATACCGAATGTGAAATCCTCGATCACACAGTTTGTGACGATCACTCCGGTCAGGGCTGCCTGGATGAATACGCCTTCGTTGCCCTCCGCACGGGAGGCGGGGCGCAGGGATTTCCCCTGGCAATCGATAGTGACATCACTGGCCAGGATCCTGACCGCCGTGTGGTACGGGCCCTCCAGGACCAAGTCCTGATCAAGCACATAGGTCCCTGGATTGGATATGGTGAGCGTCTGATTCGGCACTATGGCAGCTGCGACTCGCGCAGGCAGCCGACTACGTTGCATCGCCGGACGACGTCGGAATGCTTCCCTATCCGGCCTGTTCGGGCTTTCGGCCAACCTTGTTTCGCGAATCGCCGCCGCGGGCATGCGCGATTCGCTTTCAGCCGCATACGCATTGACGCCCGATATGGTTGAAAACAGCAACGATGCCTGGATAAAAGATTTCATCACTCGCCCGTTTGTGAATGGATATCGCGCCTGTCCCCGCATATCGGCCATGGTCATTGCATGATCACATTGCCATCTTGCTCGCTGCAGATGGAATAGCTGATCTGCGCGAATCCGATGGCGGTATTATCAGTACACCTGCTTTCGGCATCCCGCAGATCGGCATCCCACAAGTAGATGTCCTCGTAACCATCCACTCCTGGCCTGGATGACATCATCACGTTGTTCCTGATCAGAGCCCCCACGGTGGGACCAGGGTGGTCTTGCTCAATGTAATAAAAGTACAGATAGACAATTGCTTCTGTATTGGGCCGGATATCCAGAATAGAGTTATCCGCTATGACCGGCCGAATGCTGGGAGTCACTGTGATGCCGAACGATTGATAGTCACCACGAACATCGGCGACCACATTGTGGGAAATCACAGCATCCTCGGAAAGCACGTCCGCATTCCCGTCAAACGCCGTCAATACCATGCCTGTGCTCGTTCCGGCGCTGATGGTACGAAGACCGATTACCCGATTCTCCGAAACGAAGGCATTATGGCCGCGGATCATGATGCCGCGCACACCGCCATCCAGAATCCGATTGCGTATCAGCCGCGGTCTGTAATTGCGCTCGCCGACCGTGATGCCACCATCGAAATTGGATAGCGTGCAGTTCTGGATGGTGACGTCGGACAGATCGGCGTAGCCGACTACCCCGCGCGAGCCGGCGACCCTGACGCTGTCGGTAATGGAGTGCCCAAGGCAATCGAGAGTCACGTCGCTGGAATAAATCGAGATCGCGCTGGAACCAGTGTTTACCGCAGCCACCAGGTCGTTCGCCAGCACATAGGTACCTGGCGTCCTGATCTCGTAAGGTAGCGAAGTAATGATCGTCGTCGACTGTGCGTAGGCCATAGGCATTAACAAAGCCAGTGCCAGCACGCACGGCACAGCGCCGGTCGCACGACGATCCCCGGACACGGATCGACCGCTCCGGATCAACCAATCCAAAGCAAAAATGGCGTACGAACGCATGCATCCCCCCCTGCGAAGATGTCCGGTTAGAGACGAACGGGCGGTTGCCAACTCCCCATTGATGCAGTTCCACCACCCGGCTGCACAATAATCGAAGCCGTACTACCCGTCCACCAGTGGCCCAGCACGCCAACGGCGGCCACCTCCGCAGAGCGGAGCGGATACATCGGGATACTGCCACTGCTGGCTCGGTCCATGGATCCACCGGCATCCACTTGCCTGCTACAGCACCTAATAACCTGCGATGGTTGCATCTGCCCATGCCCGTCCAGGGCTGGATCGCCCAGACACGTGCCCGCCGCTGACTCCGACACGTCTTCATCGCCGAGCGGAAAGGATCACGGCACAATACGAACATGGCCGAATCCACAACCGCCTCATCCGCCGCTGACCCAAGTAAGCCAAAGCGGGGTGGCAAATCCGGGCCCAGCCTGCGCGAACGCTTCAACGCGATGCGCAACCTGCCTCCCTTCCTCAAGCAGATCTGGGCCACCAGCCCCTGGCTGACGCTGAGCAGCCTGGGCCTGCGCCTGGTGCGTTCGCTGCTGCCGATCGTCACCCTGTACATCGGCAAGCTGATCATCGACGAAGCCGTGCGCCTGGTCGCCCTCGGACTTGGTTTCGACAACCTCGGCGATGCACTGCGCGGTGGCCAGCTCGACCACTTGCTGTGGTTGCTGGCATTCGAATTCGTCCTGGCCATCCTCTCCGACCTGCTCGGGCGCATGGTCAGCTACGCCGATTCCCTGTTGTCCGAACTGTTCACCAACGCCACCAGCATCCGCCTGATGGAACACGCGGCGACCCTGGACCTCGAGGACTTCGAGGACCCCGACCTGCAGGACAAGCTCGACCGCGCCCGCCGCCAGACCATGGGCCGCATGAACCTGATGAGCACGCTGTTCGGCCAGGTGCAGGACGCGATCACCGTGATCAGCTTCGCCGCCGGCCTGCTGATCTACGCGCCCTGGCTTATCGCGCTGCTGGCGGTGGCGCTCGTTCCGGCGTTCATCGGCGAAGCGCATTTCAACGCGATGGGCTATTCGCTCAACTTCGCCTGGACGCCGGAACGCCGCCAGCTCGAATACGTGAAGCAGACCGGCGCCAGCGTGGAAAGCGCCAAGGAAGTGAAGATCTTCAACCTCCACCACTTCCTGATCGCGCGCTACCGGACCCTGGCCGACAAGTTCTACCAGGCCAATCGCACGCTGGCCAGAAAGCGCGCGATCTGGGGCGCGCTGTTCGCCGCATTGGGCACGCTGGGCTATTACATCGCTTACGCCTACATCGCCTGGCGCACGGTGCGCGGCGATTTCACCATCGGCGACCTGACCTTCCTGGCCGGCAGCTTCCGCCGCCTGCGGCAATTGCTGGAAGGCCTGCTGGTCGGCTTCTCGCAGGTCGCCAGCCAGGCGTTGTACCTGGACGACCTGTTCTCCTTCTTCGAGATCGAACCGGAAATCAAATCCCCCGAGAATCCGGTGCCGGTGCCGAAACCGATCGTGCGCGGCTTCGTGTTCGAGAATGTCGGCTTCCGCTATCCCGATGCCGAACGCTGGGCCGTGCGCCACCTCGATTTCGAACTGCATGCCGGCGAAGTGCTCGCTCTGGTCGGCGAGAACGGCGCCGGCAAGACCACCCTGGTGAAATTGCTGGCGCGGCTGTACGACCCGGACGAAGGCAGGATCCTGCTGGATGGCGTCGACCTGCGCGACTACGACATCGAGGAACTGCGCGCCAACATCGGCGTGATCTTCCAGGACTTCGTGCGCTACAACCTGACCGCCGGCGAGAACATCGGCGTGGGCCAGATCGACGCCATGGAAGACGGCGCGCGCATCCGCGAAGCGGCGCGGCGGGCGATGGCCGATGAGGTCATCGCCTCGCTGCCCAATGGCTACGACCAGCAGGTCGGCCGGCGCTTCAAGACCGGCGTGGACCTGTCCGGCGGCCAGTGGCAGAAGATCGCTATCGCCCGCGCCTACATGCGCGACGCGCAGGTGATGATCCTCGACGAGCCCACCGCGGCGCTGGACGCGCGTTCCGAATTCGAGGTGTTCCAGCGCTTCAAGGAACTGTCCGACGACCGTACCGCCGTGCTGATCTCGCATCGCTTCTCCAGCGTGCGCATGGCAGACCGCATCCTGGTCCTGAACGAAGGCCAGCTGGAAGCCAGCGGCACCCATGAGCAATTGCTCGCCCAGGGGGGCCGCTATGCGGAACTGTTCGAACTGCAGGCCGCCGGCTACCGCTGATGGAACGAACTGAAAGGAACCGCATGAAACTCATCGCATTGATCGCATTGGCCGCGCTCAGCGGAGCGTCGTCGGCCGCACCCGCGCTGGAGTATGTGGAAGCGAAAGCACTGGCCGACAAGGACGAGGCATCGCTGACGCAAGCCGAAACGACGAACCTGCTCCGGGCCCAAGGTGAACTGCTGGGTGCAGGCACCGCGGCCTGCGCCACGCCCAAGCCAGACCTGTCGCCCTTCGTGGTGGTGATGGAACTGGATGCCGAAGGCAAGGTCGTGCGCACCTGGCTGCAGGGCTCCTCACCGATCGGCATCTGCCTGCGCAAGTACGTCGCCGGCAAGGTGCTGGTCGTGCCGCAGCGGGTGCCGTTCTATTCCTCGCTGGAACTCTCGTTCTCGAAGTAGCTGCGGACTTCACAGAAACAAGTTTCCCAAGAGCGGATTTGATCGTGCCCAGTTTTATCTAAGGCTTTGCGGTGGGCCAAGGCCCACCTTACGGGAACAACGACGCTTGCTGGCTGCCTTCGACTTGGGCGGTGTAATCCAGTCGTCCCTCGACGATGCGTGCGGCCGAGGTATAGGGATGCTCTTGCTCGCGCCCTGGCGACAGCAGGTGGATCACTTCCCAGCCGGCGGCCTTGAAATCGTCGGCGATCAGACTGCGGTGGCATTGCCACCACATCGCCTCGGCGCACATCACCGCCACCCGCTTCTCCCGTGCCAATTGCGCCAGCCGCTCACGCGCCACGCGATAGCCCGGTGTCTGCATGTAGTCGGCATAACCACGGAAGCTCGCGTTGCGCCAGGCGACATTGGGCGAATCGGCGCGAGTCGGGCGGCGGCCGCCCAGCTCGGGCATTGGAACATAGGCGATGTCCGATCCCGCCAAGGCCGCGCCCATGACCTGGCCGCTGAATTGCGGATTGCGGCGGGAACCGGCGAAACGGCGCACGTCGGCCAGGATTTCGATGCGGGCCGCAAGCAGCATTGCCACGAACTCGTCCCATGTGCGACTCGAATGACCGATGGTCCAGAGCGTGCCGGTGTTGTTCCCTGTCATGCCGGAAGCGTATCGCCCCCTGCATTAGTCCAGCGAGAAAGCGTCTCCGTCCAGCATCGCCGGGAAACGCTCGCGGTGGGCCGCGAGCTCGGCTGCCGAAGCCACGCTGCTGACCACGCCTTCCTCGCCCGTGGTTTCGATCAGCGGCTGGCCGAGGAAATCGATCAATGCGCTGTCGCCCGAATACTCCAGCCCATTGCCGTCCACGCCCACGCGATTGACCGCAGCGACATAACAGAGATTCTCGATCGCGCGCGCGCGCAGCAGCGTCTTCCAGGCGTAGGCGCGCGCCGATGGCCAGTTGGCGACGAAGATCTGCAGGTCGAAATCCAGCTGGCCTGCGCGCTCGACGTCGTAGCGGTTGCGCGAATACACCGGGAAGCGCAGGTCGTAGCAGACCAGCGGATTGACCCGCCAGCCCTTCCATTCCACCGTCAGCCGCTTATCGCCGGCGGCGTAGCGCTTGTGCTCGCCGGCATAGCGGAACAGGTGGCGCTTGTCGTAGTACTGCAGGCCGCCATCGGGCGTGGCCCAGAGCAGGCGATTGAACACGCCTTCGTCGGTGCGCAACTGCACGCTGCCGGTGATGGCGGCGCCCAGCGCGGCCGCTTGCTCGCGGATCCACGTGACCGTCGGGCCGTCCATGCCTTCGGCCTTGTCGATGGCATCGTTGCTGAAGCCGCTGGTGAAGGTTTCGGGCAGGATCACCAGGTCGGTACTGCCGGCAAGCGGCTTGATCAGCTCGCCGTAATACTCGCGGTTGCCTGCGGGGTCGTGCCAACGGGTGGCGCCCTGGACCAGTGAAATTCTCAAATCCTGCATGTCATTCCCATCGCGGCAGTGCATGACGAAACGTAGGAGCGACGTGAGTCGCGAATACTTGCTTCTGGAATATTCATTCGCGACTCACGTCGCTCCTACGCGCTGTTCTCATAGTTTCAGCAATCGCTCGACCGCCGCATCCATGGTCGCATCGTTCTTGGCGAAGCACAGGCGCGCCAGGCGCTGGTCCGGCGGCGGCGATTCGTAGAACGGCGACAGCGGGATCGCGGTGACGCCATGCTCCACCGTCAGCCATTTCGCGAATTCCAGGTCCGGAAGATCGCTGACCGCCGAATAGTCCACCAACTGGAAATAACCGCCCGGCACCGGCAGCGGTTTCAGCTTCGTCGCCAGCAATTGCCCGTGGAAGCGGTCGCGCTTGGCCTGGTAGAACGCGCCGAGCTGCTCGTAATGCTCCGGTTCGTCGCGGATCATCGCCGCGAAGGCGTATTGCGCGGGCGAGAAGCTGGTGAAGGTGTTGTACTGATGGACCTTGCGGAATTCCGCGCTCAGCGCCGGCGGAGCGATGGCGTAGCCGATCTTCCAGCCGGTGCAGTGGTAGGTCTTGCCGAAGCTGGAGATGACGAAGGCGCGCGCGGCCAGCTCCGGGTGGCGCAGCACGGACTCGTGCCGGCGACCGTCGAAGACGATGTGTTCGTAGACTTCGTCCGAGACCAGGAAGATGTCGGTGCCGCGCAGGATTTCCGCCAGCGTGCGTAGGTCGGCTTCGCCGAGCATGGCCCCGGAGGGATTGTGCGGACTGTTGATCATCAGCATGCGGGTGCGGGGAGTGATCGCATCGCGGACCTTCTGCCAGTCCACGGCGAAAGTCCGCGGATCCAGCGCCACATGCACGGCCCGGGCCCCGGCCAGGTCGATGGCCGGTTCGTAGCAGTCGTAGGCGGGGTCCAGCACGACCACCTCCTCGCCCGGACGCACCACGGCGTGGATGGCGTTGAAGATGGCTTCGGTGGCGCCGCTGGTGACGGTGATCCCGGTATCGGCATCGACTGCGGCGCCGTAGCAGCGCAGCGCCTTGTCGGCGATGGCCTGGCGCAGCGCCGGCACGCCGGTCATCGGCGCATATTGGTTGTGCCCGGCGCGCATGGCCGCGTCCAGCTCGTCCACCAGCCGTTGCGGCACGGCGAAATCGGGGAAGCCCTGACCCAGGTTGACCGCTCCGTGCTCGGCGGCCAGTTGCGACATCACGGTGAAGATGGTGGTGCCGACCTTGGGCAGTTTGGTTGCGAGGGGCATGGACGCTCCGTGGATCGTGGGTGGTAGGTCGTGAGTGGCGATTTGTAAGAAACAGGAGTGTACGCAATGCCGGAGAACGGCGATGATGTGCCCATGAACGGGGGCGAAAATCGCGAGCCGCAGATGGCCGCACTGGCCACGGCGTATGCGTTGGCGCACTACTTCGTGACCATCGGCCACCGCGAGTGGCTGTTCGGCGTCGGCCAGCCTGCGGTGGACATCGAGCGCGAACTCGGCGCCGGGCGATATCTGTTCATCACCGCCTGGAATCCACCCTCCCGCCCAGCCACCACGGCCGAGAACCTGGCGGCCGACGAACGCCTGCAGGCACGGCTGAAGGAGGCTGGTTTCAGCCACCATTCCGCGCTGGGCTGCAATGCCCAGGGCGGCGCGGTGGAATACGGCTGGATAGTGCTTGACGTGCCGCTGGAAAGCGGCGATGCGTTGGCCCGTGAATTCGGCCAGGCCGGCACCCTGTATTGGCAGCGCGGCGAACCGGTGCGCCTGCGCATGTTGTCGCCGCAGCCGGCCGGTACCGACGAACAGCCGCACATAGACTGGGCCGGATGAAGCGGATGCGCCTTTACAATAGGCGCAGATGAACCCTTCCACCCAATCAGCCCCGCCGCTGCTGGCCGCGCACGGCCTGGCCTTCACCCGCAACGACGAACCCGTGTTCGGCCCGCTCGATTTCGTGGTGGCCGCCGGCGAAGCCCTGCTGGTCCAGGGTGGCAACGGCGCCGGCAAGACCACCCTGCTGCGCGTGCTGGCCGGCCTGCTGCGCGCCGACGCCGGCGAGATCCATATCGATGGCCGTGCCGCCAGGGCCGACCTCCGCGCGCATGCGATCGCCTACCTGGGCCATCTGCCCGCGTTGAAGGCCGATCTGGACACCCTGGAGAACCTGGATTTCCTGTGCGGCCTGCACGGACGCCGCGCGCGCCAGCTGCCGGGCAACGCGCTGGCCATGGTCGGACTGGCCGGTTATGAATCCACCCTGGCGCGCCAGCTTTCAGCCGGGCAGAAGAAGCGGCTTTCGCTGGCCCGCCTGTGGCTGTCGCCTGCGCCGCTGTGGCTGCTGGACGAGCCCTACGCCAACCTAGACCTGGACGGGATCAACCTGGTCAACCGGATGATTTCCGCGCACTTGCGCGACGGTGGCGCCGCCCTGGTGACCACCCACGGCGCGTATGCCGCACCACCGGTGCAGACACGGATGCTGGTGCTGGAGCGCGCCGCATGAACGGGCCATCCTTGTTCCAGGCCGGCAAGGCGCTGCTGGTCCGCGACCTGCGTCTGCTCTGGCGCCGTCGCGGCGACGCTTTCCAGCCGGCGTTGTTCGCCCTGCTGGTGGTGGTGCTGTTCGCACTGGCATTGGGCGGCGAGCCGCAGGCGCTCGGCAAAGTCGCCCCGGCGGTGTTGTGGGTGGCGGTATTGCTGGCCGGCCTGTTGTCGCTGGATACGCTGTTCCGCGGCGATGCGGAGGATGGTTCGCTGGAACAGTGGATCCTGGCCCCGGTGCCGCTGGCCTGGCTGGTGCTGGTACGCGTGTTCAACCACTGGCTGACGACGGCATTGCCGCTGATCGTGGCCACGCCCCTGCTTGGGGAACTTTTGCATCTCCCGCACAGCCAACTGCCGGTACTGCTGGGCTCGCTGGCATTGGGCACTCCGCTGCTGAGCCTGCTGGGCGCGGTGGTGGCGGCGCTGACGGTCGGAATGAGGCGCTCTGGTATCCTTGTCGGCCTGTTGGCGTTGCCGCTGTACGTGCCGGTGCTGGTGTTCGGCGCAGGCAGCGTCGCTGCGACCGCACAGGGCCTGGATGGGGGTGGCGCCCTGCTTCTGTTGGGCGCCGGACTAGTACTGACGCTGGTACTCGCCCCTCTGACCGCCGCCGCCGCGATCCGCATCGCCTTGCACTGAAATCCGCCCTGCCCATGAATCCCGTTCTGCTCTGGTTCCACCAACTCGGTTCGCCGCCGGTCTTCGACCGTTTCGCGGCGCGCTGGGCGCCCTGGTGCTATCTGGTCGCATTGCCCCTGATCGGCATCGGCTTGTGGCAGGGGTTGTTCGTGGTGCCCGCCGACTACCAGCAGGGCGACAGCTTCCGCATCTTCTACATCCACGTGCCCAGCGCGATGATGAGCATGCTCGTATTCGCGCTGATGGCCGCGTACGCGGCCATCGCCCTGATCTGGCGGATCAAGCTGTGCGAGATCCTGGCCATGGCCTGCGCCCCGATCGGCGCCGCGTTCACCGTCATCACCCTGGCCACCGGTTCGATCTGGGGCAAGCCGATGTGGGGCGCATGGTGGGACTGGGACCCGCGCCTGACCACGGAACTGATCCTGCTGTTCCTCTATCTCGGGGTGATGGGCCTGTACAACGCCATCGACGACCGCCGCGCCGCCGCGCGCGCCGCCGGCCTGCTGGCCATCGTCGGCGTGGCGTTGTTGCCGGTGATCAAGTATTCGGTGGTGTGGTGGAATTCGCTGCACCAGGGCCAGACCATCAGCCTGTTCGGCAAGTCGGGGATGGACTCCAGCATGGAGTGGCCGTTCTGGCTGGTGTTCGCGGGCGTGCATGCCTGGTTCTTCGGCTCGCTGCTGTTGCGCGCGCGCGCCGACAACCTGCGCCGCGAGGCCGGCAAGGACTGGGTGGCGAAAATGGCGGCCCGGCCATGACCTATCTGAACTATGTGATCGGCGCCTATGCGGTGTTCGCCGTGGTGATGCTGTGGGACTTCGTGGTCCCGCGCCTGCAGATCCGCCGCGAGCTGCGCGCCGCCCGCCTGCGCAAGACGCGCGAGAAAAAACCTTCCCCACCCGTCGAGTTGACGCGATGAATCCCGTACGCCACCGCCGCCTGCTGCTGGTCCTGTTGCTGGCCGCCGCCGCCGCCATCGCCACCACCCTGGTGGTGTTCGCCCTGCAACGCAACGTCGCCTACCTGTACACGCCAGCGGAAGTACTGCGCGGCGAAACCGGCGAGCGAGCGCGCTTCCGCCTGGGCGGCATGGTCGAAAAAGGCTCGTTCCAGCGCACGCCGGGCTCGATCGAGACACATTTCAAGGTCACCGACGGCGACGCGCAGTTGCCGGTGGTGTATTCGAAGATCCTGCCGGACCTGTTCCGCGAGGGCCAGGCGGTGGTCGCCACCGGCACCATGCAGGACGGCGTGTTCGTGGCCGAGGACGTGCTGGCCAAACACGACGAAACCTACATGCCGAAGGAAGTCGCGGACAAGATGGGCATCGCGCACAAGAAGCACGATGTTCCGGAGACTGCGGCGGAGCCAGCGCCTTGATCGCAAAAGACGTGGATTCCGTCGGTCGCGCCGAGCGCACCACGAAAAACAAAAAAACATTGAGCCGACATGCTGCCTGAACTCGGCCAGATCGCCCTGGTCCTCGCGCTGCTGGTCGCGGTGCTGCAGGCCGTGTTGCCGCTGGCCGGCGCGCAGCGCGGCAAGCCGGCCTGGATGGCGGTCGCCCGGCCCGCCGCCTATGCGCAACTGGTGCTGGTGCTGGGCGCATTCGCGATCCTCACCATCGCCTTCGTCACCCAGGATTTCTCGGTCAAGTACGTGGCCGAGAATTCCAATTCGCTGCTGCCGCTGATGTACCGCTACACCGCGGTATGGGGCGCGCACGAAGGCTCGCTGCTGTTGTGGGCGCTGGTCCTGGCGGTATGGACCGCGACCGTGGCCTGGTTCTCGCGGACCTTGCCCGAGCAGGTCATCGCCCGCGTGCTCGGAGTGATGGGCATCGTCAGCATCGGCTTCCTGGCGTTCCTGTTCTTCACCTCCAATCCCTTCGCCCGCCTGTTGCCGATGCCGCCGGAAGGCCGCGACCTCAATCCGCTGCTGCAGGACGTGGGCATGATCATCCACCCGCCGATGCTGTACATCGGCTATGTGGGTTTCGTGGTGCCGTTCGCGTTCTCGATCGCCGCCCTGCTCGACGGCAGGGTCGATGCGCGCTGGTTGCGCTGGACCCGGCCGTGGACCAACGTCGCCTGGGGTTTCCTGACCATCGGCATCGCCCTGGGCAGCTGGTGGGCGTATTACGAACTGGGCTGGGGCGGCTGGTGGTTCTGGGACCCGGTGGAAAACGCCAGCTTCATGCCCTGGCTGGTGGGCGCCGCGCTGTTGCATTCGCAGGCCGCCACCGAGAAACGCGGCAGCTTCCGCGGCTGGACCCTGCTGCTGGCCATCGCCGCCTTCTCGCTGTCGCTGCTGGGCACGTTCCTGGTCCGCTCGGGCGTGCTGACCAGCGTGCACGCGTTCGCCGCCGACCCGACCCGCGGCCTGTTCGTGCTGATTTTCCTGGGCCTGGTCATCGGCGGCTCGCTGCTGCTGTACGTGCTGCGCGTGCCGCGACTGGAACAGGGCGCGCCATTCGCCGCCAGTTCCCGCGAAACCCTGCTGCTGGCCAACAACGTGCTGCTGACTTCGGCCTGCGGCATGGTCCTGCTGGGCACCTTGTATCCGCTGCTGGCCGATGCGCTGGAACTGGGCAAGATTTCGGTCGGCCCGCCTTATTTCGGGCTGCTGTTCCTGCTGCTGATGACCCCGCTGGTGTTGCTGCTGCCGTTCGGGCCGCTGACCCGCTGGCAGCGCGAAGAGCCCTCGCGGCCGCTGCGCATGCTGGCGCCATGGGCGGTGCTGGCGCTGGTCCTGGGTGCGATCGGTTATTCCACCGCTCCGCAGGGTCCGTGGAAACCCGCCGCCGGCATCGCCGGCGCCGCCTGGATCGCCCTCGGCACGCTGCGCTTCCTGTGGACGCGATTCCAGTCCAGGGGCAGCCGCTTCACCGCCGAAATGCTGGGCATGACCCTGGCCCATGGCGGCATCGCCGTGTTCCTGCTGGGTGCGCTGCTGGTGGAAGGCTTGAACGTGCAGCGCGAGCTGGCCATGACGCCGGGACAAACGGTCGCGATCGGCCGCTACGCGTTCCAGTACCAGGGTGTGGATGAAATCCGCGGCCCCAATTACCTGTCCACGCGCGGCCATGTGCAGGTCCTGCGCAACGAGCGGCCACTGGTGCTTCTGCATCCCGAGAAACGCGCCTACGCCAGCGGCGGCCAGGTGATGACCGAAGCCGGCATCCACCCCGGATTATTCGGCGACGTGTATGTCGCCATCGGCGAAGCGCTGGGGGGCGAGGCGCGCGCGGTGCGTATCCACATCAAGCCGTTCGTGCGCTGGATCTGGCTCGGCGCCGGCCTGATGGCGCTGGGCGGATTCGTCACCGCCACCGACCGGCGTTTCCGCAAAACCGAGGACAAGCGATGAACCAGCCCGCACCCGCACCGGGGAAACCGCCGACCGGCGCCTTCGTCTTCGCCGGGGTGATCATCGCGCTGTTCTTCATCGGCCTGATGGGCCTGCTCTATTACGGAGTGAAGAAATCGGACACGGCCAACCGCGACGCCCTGCCCTCGCCGCTGATCGGCAAGCCCGCACCCGCCTTCGACCTGCCGCTGCTGCACGAACCCGGCAAGCGCCTGACCCTGGCCGAGTTGCGAGGACAGCCGTTCGTGATGAACGTGTGGGGTAGCTGGTGCCCGGAATGCCGCGTCGAGCATCCGGTGCTCAGCAAGTTCGCCATGACCAAGCGCGTGCGCTTCATCGGCTACGACCTGAAGGACGCGCGCGAGGACGCGCTGGCCTGGCTGGAACAGTTCGGCAACCCGTACCTGATGGTGGTCGCCGACGAAAGCGGCCGCACCGCGATCGACTGGGGCATCTATGGCGCGCCGGAGACCTTCCTGGTCGACGCCAAGGGCATCGTCCGCTGGAAACACGTGGGCGCGGTCACCGACCAGATCATCAAGGACGAGCTGGTGCCGCTGCTGGACAAGCTGGATGCGGAAAAGTGACGGAACGATGAGCGCAAATCTCGCGGCCTCCCTCAATTCGTCATTCCCGCACAGGCGGGGCTTTCAACAGCCGCATGGCTGGTCATCGCTCTTCGCTTTTGTGCCGGGGAAAAGTAAAAGCAGGAGCGATTCCCGCCTGCGCGGGAATGACGACAGGTGTATTTCCCTCTTGCGGGTACTCGTCCTGCTGGCCCTGCTCCTGGCCCCCATCCTCTGCATCGCCCAGGTCAGCGACCCGACCCCGTTGCGGTTCCGCGACGCGGCCGAGGAAACCCGCTTCCACCAGCTGACTTCCGAACTGCGCTGCGTGATGTGCCAGAACCAGTCGCTGGCCGATTCCAACGCGCAGATCGCCCACGACCTGCGCCGCGAAGTGCTGGACCTGATGAACCAGGGCAAGTCCGACGCCGAGATCAAGCGCTTCCTGGTGGAGCGTTATGGCGAATTCGTTCTGTACAAGCCCGAGATCCAGCGCGATACATGGCTGCTGTGGTTCGGTCCGGGGCTGTTGCTGCTGGCGGGAGCGATCGTCGTCGTCGTGATCGTGCGCAAGCGTGGCGCCGGCGGCACCGTCGTCAGTGACGACAACCAGGAGTGGTGATGGGTCTGTTCCTCGCGATTGCGGTAGTGCTGGCTCTGGCCGTATTCGGCGTGGTGTTGCGGCCGCTGTGGCGCGAGTCGCGCGGACTGGTGCTGGGCGGGTTCGTGGCCCTGGGCCTGGCGACGTTCGCCCTGTACCGGCTCATGGGCACGCCTGCCGCTACCGGCCAGGTCGCGGCGAACGCGATGCCCACCACCCTGGACGAAGCCATCCTCCAGTTGCAGGCTGCGCTCGAACGCGATCCCAACCAGCCACAAGGCTGGCTGCTGCTGGGAAAATCGCTGGCCTCCGAAGGCAGGCTTGCCGAATCCAGCGATGCCTTCGCCCGGGCGGTGAAACTGTTGCCGGATGATCCGGATCTGTTGGTCGAAGCGGCGCAATCGCGGCTTTATGCCTCGCCGGAACGCAAGCTGGATGCGCAGGCCATTGCCTGGGTGCGGCACGCTTTGTCGGTGCAGCCCGGACACCAGCGTGCGACCTGGTTGCTGGGGATTTCGCAGCGCCAGGAAGGCCAGTCGGCCGAGGCGGCCAAGACCTGGGAACCCCTGCTTGCCCAGGTCGATGCGGCCACCGCCGCCACCTTGCGCCAGCAGATCGATACCGCCCGCGCCGATGCCGGCCTGCCGCCGTTGCCTGCCCCGGCGGAGTCCGCGAGTCCGGCCACCAGCGCCAATGCATTGACCGTGAAGGTCGCGCTGGATCCCGATTTCGCCGCGCGCGCGCGCCTGCGTGGCGACGCCACGGTTTTCGTGATCGCCCGCGTGCCCGGCGGTCCGCCGATGCCGGTCGCGGTGGAGAAGCATTCGCTGTCCGAGTTGCCGCTGACAGTGGCGCTGGACGATGGCGACAGCCCGATGCCCACGCAGAAATTGTCGGCGTTGAAGGAAGTGGAAGTGTTCGCGCGCCTGTCGGCCAGCGGCGATCCAATGCGCCAGGAAGGCGACATGGAATCGAAACCGGTGCGTATCACCTTGCCAGCCACATCGCCCGTCGAGCTGATCTTGGGCCCATCCAGTAAATAAGCGGAGCGGATCCTGTGGGAGCGGCGTCCCGCCGCGGGTTCTCGATCCTGTTGTTGCTTCTGCTTTCCAGGAATTGAGCTGGCGCGAAAAGCCCGCGGCGGGACGCCGCTCCCACGAAGTCGCTTCCACCTTGGCTTGATGCCCCGGCTAGAATCCCCCCATGACCGAATTCATACCGCCCGGCACCCGCTTCCACGCCTTGCCCTCGCCTTTCCCGATGAAGCGCGGCGGCGAACTGCGCGACGCACGCATCGCCTATGAAACCTGGGGCGAGCTGAATCGCGCGCGCGACAACGCCGTGCTCATCGTCACCGGCCTGTCGCCGGATGCGCACGCGGCCGCCAATGCAGGCAATGCCGAACCGGGCTGGTGGGAAGCGATGCTGGGGCCGGGCAAGCCGATCGACACCGACCGCTGGTTCGTGGTCTGCGTGAATTCGCTGGGCAGTTGCAAGGGTTCCACCGGGCCAGCCTCGGTCGATCCGTCCACTGGAAAACCCTATCGCCTGGATTTCCCCGAACTGTCGATCGAGGACGGTGCCGACGCGGCCCATGAAGTCGTGCGCGGCATGGGCATCGAACGCCTGGCCTGTCTGATCGGCAACTCGATGGGCGGCATGACCGCGCTGGCCTACCTGCTGCGCCATCCCGGCAGCGCGCGCACCCACATCAATATTTCCGGCAGCGCCCACGCCCTGCCGTTCTCGATCGCCATCCGCTCGCTGCAGCGCGAGGCGATCCGCCTGGATCCCAACTGGAATAACGGCGACTACGACGAGGCGACCTACCCCGAGTCCGGGATGCGCATGGCGCGCAAGCTGGGCGTGATCACCTATCGCTCGGCGCTGGAGTGGGACGGCCGCTTCGGCCGCGTGCGCCTGGAGTCCGACCGCCCGGACGAGGAACCGTTCGGCCTCGAGTTCCAGGTCGAGAGCTACCTCGAAGGCCACGCGCGCCGCTTCGTGCGCCGTTTCGATCCGAACTGCTATCTGTACCTCAGCCGCTCGATGGACTGGTTCGACCTGGCCGAGCATGCGGATGGAAAACAGGCTGACGGCGATGTGCTGCAGGGCCTGGCCCGGATCCGCGTGGACAAGGCCCTGGCCATCGGCGCCAGCACCGACATTCTGTTCCCGTTGCAGCAACAGCAGCAGATCGCGGACGGCCTGCGCGCGGGCGGGGCCGAGGCGGAGTTCCTGCCGCTGGAATCGCCGCAGGGGCACGACGCCTTCCTGGTGGATATCGAGCGTTTCGGACCTGTGGTAGCCGACTTCCTAGCCGGGATTTGACCTTGTAGGAGCGGGCCTTGCCCGCGATGCTCTCCCGCGACCGGGCTGGAGAGCATCGCGCCCAAGGGGCGCTCCTACAACGGGCGGGGTAAAATGGCCGCAAATTCCACGGGATATGCCCCATGAGCATCAACTTCCACGGCCACGACAAGCTGGTCGCTTCGCTGGATGCCGCCGTCGCATTGGGCGACGACCACGCCATCACCGACGCATTGCGCAAGACCCTGTGCGAGATGATCTGCGATGAGGAAGTCGCGCTGCCGGACTGCGTGCTGGAGCCCATCGCCGACCACTATGCACGGCGCGAGCTCTACACCAGCCCCGAACATGGTTACAGCGTGGTCGCGATGACCTGGGGTCCCGGCCAGGGCACCAAGATCCACGATCACTCGGGAATGTGGTGCGTGGAAGGCGTGTGGAAGGGCCGCCTGGAAATCACCCAGTACGAACTGGCCGAACGCGACGACGAACGCTATCGCTTCATCCCGGTCGGCACCATCGAGGCCGGCACCGGCTCGGCCGGCAGCCTGATCCCGCCGCACGAATACCACACCATCCGCAACCCCAGCGACAAGGCGATCGCCGTGTCGTTGCACGTCTACCAGCGGACCATGGTCCGCTGCGGCGTGTTCTCGCCCGACGGGGACGACGCGGAATGGCAGAGCCGTGGCGAGCGTTTGCTGGGAACGGACCAGGTAGTTCCCAACTGACTGTCCCGGGGCAGGTACGTCCCGCCTCCCTGCTCTTCCCGACCCGACAGGCTCGCCAGAGGCGAGCCTGTACGTATCAGTGCGAGCCGCCTGCGCTGATCCTGTCCAGATCGATGCCCTGCTTCTTCAGGATGCCGACCGTGCTCAACGCGTAGAACGCCAGGTAGGCGAAGCAGGCCACACCCACGATATAGCTCATCTGCATGCCGATGCTGTCCGCCGCCACGCCCTGGATCCAGCTGACGATGCCGCCCCCCATGATCATCATGATCAGCAGGCTGCTGCCCTGGTTGGTGTGCTTGCCCAGGCCGGTGATCGACAGGGTGAAGATGCAAGGCCACATGGTGCTGCAGAACAGGCCCACGCTGATGAACGCCACCGCGCTGGTCTTGCCGCTGGCGAACATGCCGATCAGCAAGGCGACGATGCCGCAGACCGCGAAGTACAACAGCATCCGCGCCGGGCTGCCGCGGCTGGCCAGGGTGGCCACGATCATCAGCGCAATGACGAAGACGTAGCCAAGGAACTGGGACACCTCGTGCCGTGCGATGGCATTGACCGCCAGGAACACGCCGAAGGCCAGGAACGGCAGGATCAGGGTAAGCAGGCGCTTGGCGCCCGCACCGACATCGAAAGCGCCTGCCGCCCCGGTCCAGCGGCCGATCATCAGGCTGGCCCAGTACAGCGAAACGTAGGGCGCGACCGAAGAAGTGGGAATGCCCATGCTTTCCTGCAACAACGCCGGAAGGTTGGCGACGGTCGAGACTTCCACGCCTACGTAGACGAAGATCGCCAGCATGCCCAGCACCAGTTGCGGGTAGCCGAAGGCCGATGCCTTGTGCAGCAGCCTGGAGTTGTCCCGGGCCTCGGATTCGGTGACCTGGTCCAGGTCGATGCGGTCCGGTACCGACGAGAATTTCAGGAACACGGCCACCAGGATGAAGGCCAGTCCCAGCACCAGGTACGGCGTCTTGACGCTTTCGATGCTGGCTTCGGTGCCGCCCGCCGCCACGCTGCCGAAAATCGCCACGCTGACCAGCAACGGCCCGATGGTCGTGCCGAAATTGTTGACGCCGCCAGCCATGGTCAACCGCTGCGAACCGGTCCGTGGATCGCCCATCACGATCGCCAGCGGGTTGGCCGCGATCTGCTGCAACGAGAAACCCAGGCCGACGATGAACAGACCCGAGAGCATCAGGTTGAATGAGCCCAGGTTCGCCGCCGGATAGAACAGCAGCGTGCCGATCGCGGAAATGACCAGGCCCAGCGCGATCCCGTTCTTGTAGCCGATGCGATTGAGCACATCGGTGCCGATCAGCTTGGAGACGAAGAAATAGATCAGCGAGCCGACGGTATAAGCCACATAGAACGCCACCGACACCAGCTGGCTCTGGCCGTGGGTCAGGCCGAACGCGCTCTTGAACACCGGGATCAGGATGTCGTTGCTCGCCGCCACGAACCCCCAGAAGAAAAATACCGTGATGAGTACGCCGAACTGCGACCAGCGGGTCTGTTGTGTCGTCATGGCTGTTGTTGTTCTTCCCCGGAGTTTTTGGATAAGTGAAGCGGCAGCAGCGAGAGCGCCGCCTCGGCATGCCGTCACCATGCGATACCGATTCTGTCACCCATTGCAGCAACGCTCACTGGGTGACAGCGCTGTCAAGATACTCAAATCGTTCTGGAATGCATCCCGCGCTGCAGCATCGCCGGGCGAAGTGCCCGCGCCCGCCGCCAGCGGCCGCGCTCATGGAATTGGGGTTTTCCGATCACTCCGCTATACTTCGCGCCCGCGCCGAAGTGGCGGAATGGTAGACGCAGCGGACTCAAAATCCGCCGCCCTTAAAAGCGTGTGGGTTCGAGTCCCACCTTCGGCACCAGAAAAAGCCCCGTTTTCGGGGCTTTTTCCATTTCGGCCGCCTCCCCGCCGCGAACGCATTACGGCGGCAGACCGCGGAATCCATGAATACGTATGCGGGGACGCATTGCGATCGCAGCGATGCGTATCGCGCCAAATGGCTCTAGCCGGGGTTTTGGTCCGGATCCTTGCCATCGTCCGGCGCCAGGCCCGGAGCCACCGGCAGGTGCCAGTCGTAGCGCAGCGCCAGCCCCCGCAGCAGGAAGCACAGGCCTGCGCCGCCGATCGCCGACACCGTAGGCAGCCAATGCAGCCAATGGCCGACCACCACCACCGATGCCCCCGCCAGCGCCACCACCGCATACAGGTCGGCACGGAGCACCGCGGGAACCCGGTTCAACAACACGTCGCGCATCACCCCGCCACCGACGCCGGTGAGCATGCCGAGCAAGGCGGCCATGACCGGATGCAGGCCGAACGCCAATGCCTTCTGCGTGCCGGCGACGGCGAACAGCGCAAGCCCCATCGCATCGAAGATCAGTACCGGGTGGCGCAGCTTCTCGACGAGGGCGTGCCAGCGGAACGTGATCATCCCCGCCAACAGCGAGACGATGAGGTAGCGCCCGTCCTCCAGCGCGGCTGGCGGAACCGCACCGATGAGCAGGTCGCGGGTGATGCCGCCGAAATTGCCGGCCACGAACGCCACCACCAGCACGCCGAAGACATCGAGCCGCTGCCTGGCCGCCGCGCTCGCGCCGCTGATGGCGAACACGAACGTGCCGACAAGATCGAGGATCGAGACCAGGGTGCCGACCTGGATCATCGCGCACCTCCCCGCCCATGCGGCACGCCAGGTCCGCGTATCGGCGCCTGTGTCCACAGCTTCGCCAGGCGGAAAGCCGCCGGTAGGGGCATGCGGTTGGCCAAGTCGGTTTCCCCGGGAATGGAAGGGCGCCAGATATACCATCTGGCGCGCCCCGCTTCAGGGAAACCGCTTTCAGCCGCAGGTTTCCGATTTCCGGCCTGGACAAGGCCATGCCTCCATTCCCGGCACCTGCGCCTCGCGCCCTGTCCGGCTCGATGAATCCGGCTTCATGCGCTTTTTTGCTAGATTGCGCCAGCGGCAACCAGCCACGACACCTGCTCCAGTCCCATGACCGCACCTTCGGACACGCTCGACCACGACAACTCCCGATCCCCGGCCTCGATAGCCGCGCTACGCCCACGGACGCCAGTGGACCTGTGCAAACGCGGCGAAATGCGGGTGGAGCGATTCCTGGACGCGGCCACCGAGGTATTCACCGAAAAGGGCTACCAGCATGCGCGCCTCAGCGAAATCGTGGCCCGTGCCGGCGGTTCGCTGGCCACCCTGTACCGGGTGTTCGGCGACAAGGAAGGTCTGGCCCATGCCATCATCCAGCGCGGCTTGCGCGACCTGTCCTCGCACCTGCAGGTCAACCTGTCGGGCCTGCCGCCGGAACAGGCCCTGCACCTGACCGCCGAACAATTCTCCGATAGCGTCGCTTCCGAACAATTCCACGTCATCCACCGCATCGTGATCGGCGAAGGCCAGTCCTTCCCGGCCTTGCGCGACTGGTATTTCGACCATGGCGTGGGCGCGCTGCGCACCCACCTTTGCGAATACTTCGAGCAGGAAGTGGCCGCCGGACGACTGCGCATGGCTTCACCGATCATGGCTTCCAGCCAGTTCTTCATGATGTTGTTCGGCGACCTGGTGATCCGCATCTCCAGCGGCAACCTGCAGCGGATCGATGCGACCGAGCTGCGTGCCTATGCGCGCGATGCGGTGGAGAACTTCCTCTACGGTACGCTACCCCGCTAGGGAGAAAGTTGTGCGGGCTTGTTGTTGCGGGGAGGGGGCTTCGGCCCCGACGCTCTCCTCTGCACTCGTCGGGGCCGAAGCCCCTCCCACAACAAGCCCCTTCCACGGCAAGTGGCGGCGTCAAATTCGCGCTGTTCCATTCTCACCAGCCTCACGCCACCCAAATCTCCCGCAACGCATGCTTTGCCGCATCGTTGCCCAGGCGTGGAATAAATGGATCTCAAGAGCGGTTACCCCTACTGGGCGGTCAAGAATGGCCTCATGCACGCCTTCCCGCCCCTGCAGGCGGATCTGCGTTGCGACGTGGCCATCATCGGCGGCGGCATCACCGGCGCGCTCATCGCCGATGAACTGGCGCGACACGGACACGACGTCGCCCTGATCGAGCAACGCGACGTCGGCTGGGGAAGCTCCTCCGCCAGCACCGCATTGCTGCAGTACGAGATCGACACCCACATGGTCGATCTGGCCAAGCGCTATGGCGAGAAAGATGCCGCCCTTGCCTACGTCAAATGCGCCGAGGCCATCGAGCTGCTGCAGGACAGGGCCCGCGATATCCGCGACGTCGACTTCGCATGGATGGACAGCCTGTATTACGCCAGCAGGCGCCGCCACGCCGGCGTGCTGCGCGAGGAATTCGAATTGCGCCTGCGCCATGGTTTCCAGGTCGAGCTGCTGGAGCATAAGGAGGTGCAGGCGAGGTACGGTATCGATGCGGCGGTCGCCCTATTGAGCCGCCAGGCGGCGCGTATCGATCCCTATCGCATGGCCTGCCGCCTGCTTGCGCGCTTGCAGAAGCGTGGCAGCCATATCTTCGACCGCACGAAGATAGAACGCATCCAGGCCACGTCGCGCAGCGTGGCCTTGCAGACCAGCGAGGGCCATGTGATCCGCGCCAGTCACCTGGTGTTGGCAGCCGGCTACGCCAGCCAGCAATGGCTACGCCGGAAGGTGGCGCAGAATCGCAGCAGCTACGCATTCATCACCGATCCCATCGAGGACACGGCGCTGGGTCCGCTCAAGCGAACAATGGTGTGGGAATCGGCACGTCCGTATCTCTACATGCGTAGCACCGGCGATGGGCGGCTGCTGGTCGGCGGCGAGGACGACAGCGTTGACATGCCGGCGCGGCGCGATGCCCGCGTGGATTCGAAGGCAGCCAAGCTGGCGAAAAAGGTGGCCAGACTATTTCCGGACGTGCCGTTCGAACCGGCGTTCGCCTGGGCTGGCACGTTCGCGGAGACCGACGACGGCCTGCCCTTCTTCGGCCCCCATGCCCAGCATGGGTCGCGCGTGCATTTCGCCATGGCTTACGGTGGTAATGGCATCACCTACAGCATGCTCGGCGCAGGACTGTTGCGGGCCCTGATCGAGAAGCGCCAGCACCCGCTGGCCGAGTTGTTTTCGTTCAGGCGCCTGGATCGTTAGCAACGATCATTGATCATTGGTCTTGTCGCATGGCCCTCGCGATCCACCGTCGCACGCCTTCCGTAGGAGCGACGCGAGTCGCGAATATCGGGAATGCAATGTGAATTCGCGACTGACGTCGCTCCTACGCCCACGTCGGAACCGTGTCGATCTCACATGGCCCTGCCATATTTTTCACCGGGCCCACACGTCCTTGCTCCTAGCCTTGGGCACGTCCAATGTCAGGAGAAATGGCATGCCACGCGGCGAGAAGTCGGCCTATACCGACAAACAGAAACGCCAGGCGGAACACATCGAGGAAAGCGAGATCGACCAGGGCCGCTCGCGGGAAGATGCCGAGCGCATCGCCTGGGCCACGGTGAACAAACAGGATGGCGGCGGCAAGAAGTCCGGATCGGGCCGCAAGTCAACGAAGAAAACCAGTGCGAGGACCGCGAAGAAGGGGGGCAGCTGACGGATAGCAGCGACCGACGCAAACGACAGCGCTTACAACAGATGAAGGCCCAGTCTCCCCAAGTATTACCCTGGATCGGCTGAGCCTTCAGGTCGGAAACCGGTTCTTCCGATTTGCATCGTCCGCCTTGCTTCCGACACGTCGAAAATAGCGCAGCTGCTGTTACCTGGATGTCAAAAACAAACGCCGTTCGTCGGCGGATTTCATGGCCACCAGCCCTTCCCGGTCATCGCATAACGGTCGGCCGCGCGCTCCAGAGGATTGCGCACGCTCACCCCGCCGCAAACCAGGTACACCGGCAGGAACAACGGTCCCAGCACCATGTACTGATAGACGTGGGCCCGCTCGTGGTCGCCGAGCTTGATCGGCGGGTGTCTGCAGCGGCCGGCGCGGTGCTCGTAGGTCACGCATTCCGAATCCAGGGTCGTGCCGGTGTGCAGGATCGTGTTGCCGAAGGTGATCGCACCGCCCGGGCCCCACGGCCAGCGGTGGAACACCAGCGCGTAATCCCTGCGGCTGAATTCAGGCCTGGCGCCGAACGGCATGCCGATCGCGCCGGCAAACAATCCGATCAATGTGTTGGGCAGCGCCCACACGATGCCGAGCAAGCGTGCAGCGCCGATCCAGGTGAGCCGCATCTTGATGCTCAGTCCGCCTCGTTGGGCATCAGCAGCCACAGGATCAGGTAGACCAGGACGCCCGGGAATGCGGCGGAAGCGATCGACACGATCACGAACACCGCCCGCAGCAAAGTCGAATTCCAGCCGAAACGATGCGCGATCCCGCCCATCACCCCGGCGAGCATGCGGTCGTTGAGCGAGCGGGCGAAGGGTTTTGCCTGGTCCACGATGGCGGCTCCTGAACGGGTTCGGCGGAAGTCTAGCGCGCCCACGCGCCCCAATCATCCACCAAGAATCGTGTAGGAGCGACGCGAGTCGCGATGAAGCATCATTGATATCGATTTCGCGACTCGCGTCGCTCCTACATTGCGCCCCGCAAACGCTTCAATTGCCCATTGAACCAGCCGGCGGCGTCCTGTTCCTTGCCATCGCATCGCACCCGGTAAGCCCGACCGCTCATGCTGCTGACGCTGGCGGCACGCTCGATGAACTGCTCTGCGCTGTCGACCTTGCCCTTCTTCAGCAGGTAGTCGTACTTGCGCTGCAGGTGGGCGCGCGCCTCGGCCGCGTCATGCCAACTGCCGTTGCGCTGGAAACGGCAACCCGATTCCGATAGCGCATCCATCAACTGCGCGATTTCAGCTTTCGCTTTTGCCGAAGGTACCGCCGATGCCGGCAACAGGAATCCCAGCAACAGCAACCCGATGATCGCGGATCGACCCATCAACGCGCGCGCTTGCCCAGCCACTCGTGGATCGCGGTCGGCACCTCGCGCTGGGCGCGGCTGGAAACGTAGATGCCGATATGGCCGCCCTTGAAACTGAGTTCGGTGTAGTCGCGCGTACCGGCTAGTCCTCGCAACGCGCGCGAAGCATCCGGCGGCACCAGGTGGTCCTGCTCGGCGAAGATGTTGAGGATCGGCATGTCCACGTTGCCCAGGTCCACCGCCTCGCCGTCGATCTCGATGCCGCCGTTGACGAAGCCGTTGTCCTGGTAGAACTGCTTGATGAACTGGCGGAACGCTTCGCCGGCCAGGTCGGGCGAATCGAAGATCCACTTTTCCATGCGCAGGAAATCCTCGATCGCGGCCTTGTCGTCGAGGATGTCGATCAGGCCCACGTATTTCTGCAGGTGCAGGCGGAACGGCTTGAGCATCAGGTAACTGGAATTCATCAGGTCGGCCGGCACGTTGCCCAGCGTGTCTACGAACAGGTCCACGTCGATGTTCCGGGTCCAGTTGGACAGCATGTTGTCCGGGGTGTGGAAATCCACCGGCGTGACCATGGTGATCAGGTTCTTCACCTTCTCCGGATGCAGCGACGCATAACACAGCGAGAACGCGCCGCCCTGGCAGATACCGAGCAGGTTGACCGCGTCCACGCCGGAGCCGCGCCGCAAGTGGTCCACCGCACCGTCGATGAAGCGGTTGATGTAATCGTCCAGCATCAGGAAGCGATCGGAACGATCCGGATAACCCCAGTCGATGATGTACACGTCCTCGCCGCGCGCCAGCAGCCCCTTGACCAGGGAACGATCCGCTTGCAGGTCGACCATGTAGGGGCGGTTGACCAGCGCGTAGGCGATCAGCAGCGGCACTTTCGCGGTCGGCGTCTGCTCGCCGACGAAGCGGTAGAGCACGACCTTGCCGTCGCGCCAGACTTCCTGCCTGGCGGTGGCGCCGTACTGCACGTCTTCCACTTCCGGTAGGGTCCGCAAGCCTGCGGACAGCTTCTGCTGCAGGATCATGGCTTCCTGGGCCAAGGCATCGGGGGTGATGTTCAACGGTCCGTTCATTTGCGCGCCTTGCCCTTGCCGATGGCGTCAGGGGTATTCAACGCCGCGTAGCGGGCGACCCAGTCCTTCATCGAAACCACCCTCCCGCTGTTCGCGCGTGCGGGAGCCGTCTTCTTTGCAACTGGCTTCCTGGCGACGGTTTTCGCCACAGGAGCGGATTTCTTCCCGGCAGCTGGTTTCGTGGCCACGGATTTTCCCGATGCCGTCTTGGCGACCTGCTTTGCGGCCGCCTTCTGCTCCATGACCGCGGGCTTGGCCGCCAGTTTGCGTGCGGCTGTCCTACGCTTTGATGCAGGCTTGCGTATTGCCGATTTTGGTTTCGTCGGGGTGCGCCGTTTCCCGGCTAACACCGCTCCTGCAAGGGGGGAAGTCGCGCTTCGGGATCGGGATTTCGCAGGAGATGCGGTCGACTCTGCCGGCCTGGGTGCGCGTGTTGCCCTGGGTTCGGCAACCGGGCGCGCAGCAGCAGCTGCGCGACGCAATGCACGCTCGAGTTCGGCGACCTTGCGATGCGCCGAATCGATTTCGGTCCGGGTCGGCATGCCGAACAAGCCGGTCATGTGCTCCACTTCCAGTTGGATCGCCGCGCGCAGGCGCATCTGCGCATTGGTCAGCTCGCCCTGGACCTTGCGGAATTCGGCCGACAAGGCGATGACCGCATAGGCCTGTTCCGCGGAATCGATCCACAGGTCGAACAAGGCGCGTGCGCTGGTGATCTGCCGGCCAGGCTCCTCGTGCGCGATCAGCTTGTCCTCGAACACCTCGAAAGCGCGCTGTGCGCACTTGAGCATCAGCGCATTGAAGGCCTCGCTCTGCTGCTGGTACTCCTGCTGCGCCAGTTGCAGCGCCTGCCAGCGCTCCTGGTGCTCGCGGTACTGACCGAAGGCAGGCAGTTGCTGCCAGCGCTGATTCTGCTGCTGGAATCCTTCCAGGTAAGGCTTGACCTGGTCCAGCCACTCGTCCATCCCGTGCGCACCCTGCCCGCGCATCGCCTTGAACAGGTCGGTAAAGGGATTGCCGTCGCCATTGGCGCCCATCGCCTGGCGCCAGGCCTGGCTCACTTCCCTGGCGCTGCTGTCCTGGCCGGCGAATTGCGCGGCGACCTGCTGCATCCGCCCGAACCACTGGCTGGCCTGCTGGTTGAAGCGCCCTACCGCATCGTTGGCCTGGCTGCGGCCGTCGGGCAACAGTTGCGACCACCAGTCGACCGCCTGCTGCCATTGCTGTGCGGGCTGCGGAGTTGCGGCGCCGCCCATGCCGCCCTGGCGCATCGCATCGCCCCACGCGCTCCAGTACTGCCGTGCCATCGCCTCGAAATCGCCTGTATCGCCGAATCCCGACTTCACTATCACCCCTCCTCCGAGGCCATGGCCCCGATCATAGCAATCGCCGGTTTTGCCTGCGTTACCACCGCACCTGCGTCGCCACGCGCCGGTGTCAGGGCTTGGGAATGCGCAGGGTCTTGCTGATCATCAACGAGCCCGACAACGCGAACACCAGCACCAGCGGATGCAGCAGCCATGGGCCGATCCGGACCGCGCCGAACCATAGCGCTTCGCCGATCGCGCCCGAACCGGCGGCCACGGCCAGCAGGATCACCAGTACCAGGCTGGTGGGAATGGGCGTGCCTTCGAAATATTTCACCTTGTCGTCTTCGTCCGCCAGTTGTTCGGCGGTGACGTTGTAACGGGCCAGTCGACTGACGCCGCAGCAGACGAAGTAACTGAGCACCACCCAGTCCCAGCCGCCCCGCAGTCCGCAGGCATAGGCCAGCGCCGCCGGGGCGACGCCGAATGAAATCACGTCGGCCAGCGAATCCAGTTCACGCCCCAAGGTCGAGGACGACTTGCGCCAGCGCGCGATGCGCCCGTCCAGCGCATCGAAGATGAAAGCCAACGGGATCAGCGCCATGCCGACCATCAGATCGCGTACGTCGCCCTCGTGCAGATAGCGCATCGCCGCGAACACGGCGCCGGTGCCGCAGAAGGCATTGCCCAGGGTGAACCAGTCGGCCAACTGGAACTCGCGCAGCATCGAAAAGTGGCGTGGCATGTCGTTCCCATGGTCGTTCGGGGAACACAGACTGCCAAAACCCAGGTGAAGCCCGCAACCCGTAGGAGCGCCCCTTGGGCGCGATGCTCTTCGTCGGGATCGTGGAGGCGGGCCGAAGAGCATCGCGCCCAAGGGGCGCTCCTACGGGGATCGGGTCTGGCGGAAACTCAAGGTTGCGCGGGTATCGCGAACTGCTCCGCTTCGACCGCGCCGGCGCCGCGCGGCGTGGATTCGATCACCGCATCGGCCGGCAGTTTGCCCTTGCCGTCCAACTGCGCGGAGACCTGGTCGAGCGCGGCATACACATACGGCAGTAGCGGCACGTAACGCGCGCCATAGGCCGGCAACGCCAGGAAACCGTCGAAGTGCTGTGCGTGCTTCACCTGCCAGTAGCTGATCTCGCGCCCGGCGGCCTTGGAGGCAGCGACATAAGGCGCGCTGCTGAAGGCAGGCGGCACCAGGCCGTCATCGAGGCCGTGGATCACCACCATCGGCAGGTCTTTCTGCGGCAATGCGGCGGTGGTTGCCGCCAGTCCCTTGCCGAAGGCGGTCGTGCCGCCGGCATCCAGCAATCCGCGCAGGCATTGCAACCCCGGCAGAGTGAAATCCGGCGGCGCGAGCTGCGTGTCGATGATGCCCACACCCGCACCGGGGGGAATGCCGCTGCCGTCGGCGAACCAGGCGCTGCGTTCGGCCGCCGTCGCCTCGCGTGGCGAGAAATCCGGGTTCTGTGCGGCGAACGAATAACCGCAAGGATGTTCGCCGATCCCGGCGCGCGCATAGGCGGAGGCATAGGTCACGGCCACCGCGCGCCACAGGTCGAAGCCGACGCTTAGAGCGCCGGCAATGAGCGACCGGTCGGTCCAGCCCTTGGCGCGCAACTGGTCGTAGGCGGAGTTCACCTGCGCGGCGGCATCATCGCCGCTGACCAGACCGGCGCTCTTCAAGGCACTGCAGCGCGTGGTCCACAGCGGTTCGGCCTGGGCGCGCAACGGCGGCTGCGGCAGCGAATCGACGGGAAGATGGAGCAAGGCGCAGGGCATCAGCAGCGCCGCTTCGGTGGTGTAGTCGTAGAGCGTGCGGCTGCCTGGGGCCGGCAGGAAGACATTGGGTTCACCGGCGACCACGGCATCCAGCCAGTCGCCGTCCAGTTCCGCCGCGCGCAGCACCGCGCCGCCACCGTTGGAAATACCCACAGCGATCACTCGCGTATTTTCGAAGGTGAACGGCTTGGCCTGCGGGAAAGCGCGATCCAGCGCCGACAGTGCGAACTCGGCGGCCTGCTTCACGTGCCGGCCCCAGTCGGCTTCCGGATTGTCCCCGGACAGCGCGTGCTTGAAGGCCACGCCGGACATGCCCACCGGCACCTCCGGCACGAAGGCCAGCGTTTCGCCGAGTTCACCGCGGGTGCCGTCGAGCTTCACTCCGGTATGCGTATCGATGTCGTAGTAGTCGGTGCCCGCGCCCTTGTCGGTGTAGGCGACCGCGCAGCCCTTCGGCAGTCCCCAGGCACCGGCGACGGCGATGGAGCCGTAGATGCCGCGCGAACCGGAGGAAGCCGTCACCACCACGCAACGTTTCCCGGTATCGAAGCTGTCGGGTACCTGCAGCAGCACGCGATGCGGCTGTTTCGCGCCCGGAACGGTGGCGAAGGCGGAGAATTCGCGTCCCGGCACGTGGGCCACGCTGCCGTAGACCTCGCCATAACCGCCAGTGAGGGAAAGATCGGCGATGCCGCGCCAGTTGTTCCAGATCGACCGCCGCCGCAGTTCTTCGGCAGTGGGAGCGGCCGCATCGGCGAAACCCGGCGGCGTCATCCCGCGCAGGCCCGCAAGTCCCAGGCCGGCGGTCAACAGGTCGTCGCTGCCGCGATGCTCGGTTTCGCGCTGCGGTTCGATCATCGCGGCTTCCTTCGTAGGCGCCCGGCTGGGCGAGGTGCTGCAGGCGGCCGCCGAGAGGCAGGCGAGGAGGATGGCGGCGAGGCGCAGGCACGGATTATTGTTCATGGCTACAAACTAACCGCTCGCGCCGGTCGCGTCATCGTACTTTGGTACCACGCTGCGCCAGCCACTATGCTGGTACGGTGCCCCACCCGACTCGTACGCCTTCGATGAACCTACCGCGCGCATGCCCAGGCTGCTGATCGCCGACGACCACCCGCTGTTCCGTGCGGCGCTACGCGGCGCCGCGATCGATGCCGTGGCGGAACTGTCGGTGCTGGAAGCCGAATCGCTGGACGGCGTGCTGGCCGCGCTGGAAGCGAACCGGGATATCGACCTGGTGCTGCTGGACCTGCACATGCCCGGCAACCACGGACTGGCGGGACTCGCGGCGATCCGCGCGCAATATCCGGAAGTCGCAGTGGTGGTGGTTTCCGCCAACGACGACCCGCGCGTGGTGCGGCGCGCGCTGGACCATGGCGCCGCCGGCTACCTGCCCAAAAGCTCCGGCCTGGACGAACTGCGCGACGCCATCCGCAGCGTGCTGGCCTGCGAACAATGGTTGCCGTCGTCACTGCGCGCCTCGGTGGCGCGCGCGCAATCCTCGCGACACGACGCCGAACTCGCCGCGCGCCTGGCCAGCCTGTCGCCGCAGCAGTTCCGGGTGTTGACCCTGGTCGCCGAAGGCCTGTTGAACAAGCAGATCGCCGACCGCCTGGACGTGCAGGAACGCACGGTCAAGGCGCACCTCACCGCCATCTTCGAGCGCATGGGCGTGCGCAACCGCACCCAGGCCGGCGTTGTGCTGCGGGAACTGGAATTGAGCGATCCAGCGCGGCAGATGGAGGGATGAAATGCCAACGAACCACGCATTCGAATTGCGCTCTGCGCGACTCGCCGACGCGGCCGAAGTAGCGCGCCTGTCCACGCAGCTGGGTTATCCCGCCAATGAACGGGAAATGGCAGGGCGGCTCGATGCCGTTTTGTCCGCGGCCGATCGCCATGTCTTCGTCGCCGCGCGAGGCCAGCGCTTGTGGGGTTGGATCGGAATCGAACTGCGCACCACACTGGAGACGGGCCTGAAGGCGGAAATCGTCGGCCTGGTGGTCGATGACGAGGCGCGACGCTCGGGCGTGGGCAGGGCGCTGGTCGATGCGGCCGAAGCCTGGGTCCGCGAACAGGGGTTGCACACGCTGATGGTCCGCTCCAATACAGCGCGTGTGGAATCGCACCCGTTCTACCAAGGCCTTGGTTTCGTCCGCAGGAAAAGCCAGCACGTCTACTTCAAGGCATTGGACTGAAGCGGCGATCGCACGGTATGCATAGGGCGGGCCCTGGCCCGCCGCTCCAGGTTATCGCGAACATGCCGTAAAACGAGGTTGGCCCGCAGCCACAAGCTATCGCAAGTACTCCGGAAGGCGGGCCGGCCCCCGCCCTACACCCGCGAATAATTCCACGAGACCATCTTGCCCTCGCGGTATGGCATCACCCCGTGGAAAGCGCGCTGATCGTCGTCGAACACCAGCGGCAGGAAATGCCGGTCTCCATCCCATAACGGCAACTGCATGATGTCCGCCACCGGCACCCATTCCAGCGTGCCTTCCGGGTTGCTGGCGTGGGGCGTGCCGGAATACTCGGTGATCACGAACAGGAAGCCCAGCCAGTCCTCGCCATTCTTGCCGAAGCCGGGCCAGCTGATGGTGCCGCGCAGCGACAGCGCATCGCATTCGATGCCCGCCTCCTCATGGATCTCGCGGCGCATGCCCGCGACCACGTCCTCGTCGCGTTCGATCTTGCCGCCCAGTCCGTTGTACTTGCCCAGGTGCTGGTCGTCGGGCCGCGCGTTGCGATGGATCAGCAGCACCTGCAAGCGGTCGGGCGACAGCACGTAACCGAGGGTGGCGACGATGGGGGTGTAAGGCATGAGGAAGTTCCGGGAAAGCAGACTCGCATTCTAAATGGGTGCGCCGACAATGCCCGTGTAGGAGCGACGCAAGTCGCGAAGGCGATGCGTCATCCTGTGCGGAATGCATCGATCCGCGCGTGATTCCGGGGTTACGGATATCAAAGGTGTTGGGTTTCCTGGATTTCGCGACTTGCGTCGTTCCTACAACATCCCTCCCGCATCGCTTCTACATCGCGCGTGCGGCCAGCAACCGGTCCAGCACCGATTTCAACGCCAGCGGCCGCACCGGCTTGGCCAGCAACGGCAGGCCTGCTTCCTGCACCGCGTGGCGCACCGCTTCGGTCTGGTCGGCGCTCAGGATCAGGCACGGCCTGGTGCCGAATCGCTGCGCCAGCCGTTGCGCCACCTGCACGCCGGTATCGCCGTCGTCCAGGTGGTAGTCGAACAGCCACAGGTCGGTCTCGCCGTTTTTCAGCGCGGCCATGGCCTCAGCGCCATCGCGCGCCACCGATACCGTGCTGCCCCAACCCGCCAGCACCTGCCGCAACGCATCCAGCGCCGCTGGATCGTTGTCCAGCGCGAGCACGCGGCGTCCCGACAAACCGGTCTTGTCCAGGGTCGGCGTCGCGCTGGAACGCAGCAGCGCCGTCATCGACAGCTCCATCTTCGGCAATTCCACCGCGAACATCGCGCCCTTGCCGGGCCGGCTGCGCACCGACAACGGCGCATGCAGCAGATGTGCGATCCGATCCGCGATCGACAGGCCAAGACCGAGTCCCTGCCCGCCGGCGTCTTCGCCGCGGCGGAATTCCTCGAAGATCGCCTGCTGGTCGGCCAGGGCGATGCCCGGCCCGCTGTCATGCACTTCGACGCGTAGGCCACCCTCCGTGCGACGCACGCCGAAAACGATTCCGCCCGATGGCGTATAGCGCACCGCATTGGCCAGAAAGTTCTGCAGGATCCGTCGCAGCAATTGCGGGTCGGTATGCACCCAGGCGCGGGTGGCCACGAAGGCGAACGACAGCCCACGCTCGCCGGCCAGCGCGCGGAATTCCGACGCCAGCGGCTCCAGCACTTCGCCCAGCGGGAAATCGCGCGGTTCCGGCACCAGTCCGCCCGCCTCCAGCCGCGACATGTCCAGCAGCCCGGTCAACAGATCGGTGGTCGAATCCAGCGCGCCGCGGATCTGCTGCACCGATTCGCGCTGCCGCGCATCGGCCAGTTGCTGCGACAGCGCATCGGTGAACAGGTGTGCGGCGTGCAGCGGTTGCAGCAGGTCGTGGCCGATCGCGGTGAGGAAGCGGCTCTTGGCGTCGTTGGCGTGCTCGGCCTCGCGCTTGGCGGTTTCCAGCAAGGCGGTACGCTCGTCCACGCGTTGTTCGAGCGTCTCGTTCACCTGCTTCAGCTCGCGCTCCGCCAGCCGCGAGGCGGTGATGTCGGTATAGGTGGCGACGAAGCCGCCACCCGGCATCGGGTTGCCGCGGATTTCCACCACGCTGCCATCGGGAAACACGCGCTCGGTCAGGTGCGGCGTGCCGGCGCGCATGAAGGCCAGGCGCCGCTGCAGGGCGGCCTCGTCCGAACCGCGGTGCGGCATGCGCTGCAGCGACCAGCGAGTGAGTTCGGCGATCGAGCGGCCGACCTGCAGCAATTCGTCGGGGAAGCCGAACATTTCCACGTAGCGGCGATTCCACGCGACCAGGCGTTGCTCGCGATCGACCACGCTGATGCCCTGGCTCATGTTCTGCAGCGCCGCTTCCAGCACCTGCTGGTTGAAGCGCAGGTCCTGCGAGGCCTCGCCGACGATCGCCGCGACCGCATCCAGTTCCCCGCCCTCGCGCCGCGCCGCGTTCAGCAGCAGGCGCGCGGAAGCCGACCCGAGCACCGCGGAGAGTTCGCGTTCCAGCCCCGATTCGATCGATGCGGGAACCGGTCCCTGTATCGGAGCGCCTGCCAGCAACTGCTCGACGCGTTCGCGGGCGAGGAAACGCAGGCCGGCATCGCTCAACGCCTGCCGGTCCAGGTTGCGGCCGGTGCGATGCGGGGTTTCGCGACGCCAGGCGGCGGCCATGAAAGTCGCGACGATGCCGGTGAACAGGCTGGCTCCGACCGCGCGACCCAGCGGACTCCAGCCGGTCAATCCGAACAATCCTTGCGGCGAAAGCCAGGCCTGGCCGAACGGGCCGGCGGTCATCCAGGTCGACTCGCTGCCGGAGATCGCGGCGACCATCGGTATCAGCATCACCCAGGCCCAGACGACGAACGCAGCGACCACGCCGACGATCGCCGCACGTGGCGGCGTCTGCGGCCGCCACACCGCGAAGCCCAGCGCCGGCGCCAGCGTGGCGAGGGCGGAAAAGGAAACCGCGCCGATATCGGCCAGCGCATCGTTGCCGCTGTCCAGGCGGCTGTAGGCCCAGGCCAGCAACATGATCGCGAGGATGCCGCCGCGCCGCAGCAGCAGCAGGTCGCCGCGACGGTCGCCGCCCTTGTCGCGCGACCACGCCCCACGCAACAGGCCGGGTGCGAACCAGTGGTTGCCTATCATCAGGCTCAGGGTCAGCGTGCTGACCACGACCATGCCGGTGGCCGCGCTGAGCCCGCCGAGGAACGCGAACAGGGCCACGCCTTCGTGCCCCTGCGAAAACGGCAAGGCCAGCGCGTACATGTCCGAAGGCACGCCGTCGCCGAGCAAGGCGGTGCCGGCACGCGCCAACGGCAACGCCGGCAGGGCGATCAGCATCAGATACAACGGGAACTGCCAGCGCGCGGTACGCACGTCGCGGTCGTCGCGGCATTCCACCACGCCGACATGGAACTGATGCGGCAGGATGAACATCGCCAGCGCGCCCAGCAGCACCAGCGGGGCGAAGCCGCCGACCGGCGTCGAGGACGCGATCGGCAAGGCGGCCGCCGGCATGGACTTCAAGCCGAACCAGACGAACGCGCCCAGCGCCAGCATCGCCACCAGCTTGAACAGCGACTCGAACGCCATCGCCAGCACCAGGCCGCGGTTGTGCTCGGCCGCGTTGGCGCGGCGGGTGCCGAACAGCATCGCGAACAGGGCCATGGCCAGGGCCACGTACAAGGCGCTGTCGCGCCAGGCGGGCACCGCTTCCACCGCATCGCCCGCCTCCACCGTCAACGTGGCGAAACTCATCGCGATCGCCTTCAGCTGCAGAGCGATGTAGGGAATCAGGCCGAGCACGGCGACCAGGGTCACCGTCGCCGCCAGCCATGCGTCCTTGCCCAGGCGCGTGGCGATCAGGTCGGCCAGAGAAGTGGCGTTGGTCTCGCGCGCCAGCTTGACCAGCCGGATCATGAAGGCCACCGCCAATCCGTAGAACAGGATCGCGCCGAGGAAGGTCGGCGGCAGCGGCCAGCCGTAGCGCGCGGCCTGGGTGACGGTGCCGTAGAAGGTCCAGGAAGTGCAATGCACCGCCAGCGACAACGAATACACATGCCGCCAGTGCCGCGCGAAGATCGTGGGATGGCGTTCGCCGTACAGCGCCGTGCCGAACATCAGTCCGAGCCAGACCACGCTGGCGAAGGCGACGGTCCAGAAGCTCAGCATGCGGTGGCGCGATCAGTGGGCAAGGTCATGGTCGTTCTGGCGAAGCGCATCGTAGAGCCGAGCTTGCTCGGCTGCTTTCGATCCATTGACAGGAGCAGCCGAGCAAGCTCGGCTCTACGGACTCCTTGAAGCATAACGCAGCAGCGGCGGGCTTTCGCCCGCCGCTGTCGGTCTACCCTGCCGCCCCGTCCCGATCAGAAATCGTAGCGCGCACTCAGGGTGTACTGGCGCGGCGCGCCGTAGAAGCCGGTCAACACGCCGTACGCGGCGATGTTGTAACCGGTGGTCCGATATTCCTTGTCGGCCAGGTTGCTGCCCTGCAGGGAGAACTGCCAGGCATCATTGACCTTCCAGATCACGCCCGCACCGACCAGGCCGTAACCATCCTGCCTGATCGCCGGGCTCAGGTCGGTGGTCGGCCAGACCTCGCTCTGGTAGGTATAGCCCACGCGCGCCGACAAGTTGCCGCCATTGGCCAATGGCGTGCGGTATTCGACGTTCAGTGCGCCCGAGAATTCCGGCGCATTGGTGAATTCCTGGGTGTCGGCGATGTCCACTCCCGCACTGATGAACTCGTCGTACTTCGCATCCAGCCAGGCCAGGTTCCCGCTGATCAGCCAGTTCTGGGTTGGCAGCCACTGGTATTCGACCTCGACGCCGTTGACCGTGCCCTTGCCGGCATTGGTGAAATCGCCGAAGAAGCTGGAGCCACCGCCCGGCAGCGTGTACGAAGTGAACACCGACAGCTGGATGTCCTTGTAGACGTTGTGGAACGCTGCCAGGTTCAGGAACAGCTTCTGGTCGAAGAAGCCCATCTTGCTGCCGATCTCGAAGCTGTCCACGCTCTCGTCGTCGAACGGTTCGCCCGAACGCGGTACCGCGGTAGTGTTGGCGCGGATGTTGAAGCCACCGGACTTGAAGCCGCGCGAGGCCAGGCCGTAGACCATGATGTCGGGGGTGACCTGGTAGTCCAGCGAGATCTTCGGCGACACGTTCTTGAAGTTCACGGTCTTGTCGAAGTTGGCCGCCGTGCCCCAGGAAGTGTTGTAGTCCAGGCCGGTGTAGAAACGGTTCAGGGCGACGGCATGCTTGTCTTCGTCGGTATAACGCAGGCCCGCGTCCAGCTTCAACCGGTCGGTCAGGTCGAACGTCCAGTCGGCGTAGACCGCGAAGCTCTTGGTGTTGACCACGCCCTGGGTGTCGCCGAACAGCGGATTGGTCAGGCCGACCGGGAGCAGCGTGTTGAAGAAGTGGTTGAGCACCTGGCCGCCGGCATCGCCGTCGAAGGCATAGATGCCCATCACACCGCGGGCACGGCCACCGCCGTCGAAGTTGGCCTGCAGCTCATGGCTGACCTGGCTGTCGCTGTAGAACGCGCGCACGTCGACCAGGGTCAGCGGCGTGGTGTCGAAATCGATGTTGGTCTCGGTATCGGATTCGCGCTTGGCGATCACGTACTTGAACGCCCAGTCGTCGTTGGGACGCCAGTTGACCGTGGCCGACGCGCCCTTCATCACCGTGTCGTTGACGTTCTTCATGCCGCTGCGGATGTCGTAGCGGTCGTCGGTCGGCGGATAAGCCGGAGCCAGCGGATTCGGGGCCAGCATCTTCGCGCCGCGCATGCCGGACTGGTCGTCCATCCAGTCCAGGGCGAACTGCACATCGAAATCGTCACCGGCATAAGCGCCCAACTGGAAGCGGGCCGCGTTGATTTCCTTGTCGCTGACCTCCTGGCCGGTCTCGGTGTTGGTGCCGAAACCATCGCGGTTCATGCTGGCCACCGCCACACGACCACGCAGGCCGCTATCGGCGCCGCCGATGGAACCGCCAATCGCGGCCTTGGCATCGAGCTGGTTGTAGTTGCCGACGCTGATCTGGGCGAAGCCCTCGGTTTCGGTCGGCAGTCCGCGCGAGATGTACTTGATCGCGCCGCCGATGGTGTTCTTGCCGTACAGCGTGCCCTGCGGACCGCGCAGCACCTCGATGCGGCCGACGTCGAACACGTCGAGCAGCGCGCCTTGCGGACGCGCGATGTAGACGTCGTCCAGATAGATGCCGACGCCCGGGTCCACGCCCCACAGCGGATCGGCCTGGCCGATGCCGCGGATGTAGGCGGTGGCGGTGCTGCTGGAGCCGCGCGCGGCATAGATGGTCAGGTTGGGCACCTGCGCATCGAGATCGCCGATATCGTTGATGTTGAGTTTGTCCAACGCTTCCGAAGTGAAGGCGGTGACCGCGACCGGCACTTCCTGCAATGTTTCCTCGCGCTTGCGTGCGGTTACCGTGATCGCATCCAGCGTAGTGGGATCCTTGGCGACCTGCCCGGTGGCGGCAGGTACGTCCTGCGCCCATGCCGCCGGTGCCAGCAGGCTGCAGGCAATGGCCAGACTCAGATGTTTACGCTTCATTTGTTTCCCCTCTCCCGGGTACGACGTAGTGGGCCGATGCGGCCGATTCGCAGGCAAGGCTAGTGATTGCGGCCCGGATAGGCACCTGTACCTTCGTACAGTGGGGACGATGCACCGCGCTGCGGATACTCGCTGTGCAGAAAGTAAAGGGTAAATAGCGAAGGGTGAAGAAAAGCTCGTCACTTTTGGCTCTGGCCATTTACCGGCAGCGCAGTTGCCGACTTCACCCTTGACCGCTTCACCGGAGCTTCCCGATGTCGTTCCTGATCGTGCTGGCCGCGTTGTGTTTCCTGATGTTCGTGGCCTATCGCGGCTACAGCGTGATCCTGTTCGCGCCGATCGCGGCATTGGGCGCGGTGCTGCTGACCGACCCGGCGCTGGTCGCGCCGATGTTCACCGGCCTGTTCATGGACAAGATGGTCGGCTTCCTCAAGCTGTACTTCCCGGTGTTCCTGCTCGGCGCGGTGTTCGGCAAGCTGATCGAGATCTCCGGGTTCTCCAAGTCGATAGTCGCCGCGACCATCAAGGTCGTCGGTGCGCAGCGCGCCATGCTGTCCATCGTGCTGGTCTGCGCGCTGCTGACCTACGGCGGCGTATCGCTGTTCGTGGTGGTGTTCGCGGTGTATCCGTTCGCGGCCGAGCTATTCCGCCAGAGCGACATCCCCAAGCGCCTGATCCCCGGCACCATCGCGCTCGGCGCCTTCACCTTCACCATGGACGCGCTGCCGGGTACACCGCAGATCCAGAACATCATCCCCACCTCGTTCTTCGGCACCACCAGCTGGGCCGCGCCGGTGCTGGGCACGCTGGGCGGCGTGTTCATCCTGCTGCTCGGCATGAGTTACCTCGAATGGCGGCGTCGCGTGGCGATGCGCGCGGGCGAAGGCTACGGCGGCGACCTGCGCAACGAGCCGGAAACCTTCCGCGGCGACAAGCTGGCCCATCCGCTGATCGCGATCCTGCCGCTGGTGCTGGTCGGCGTGGCCAACTTCGCCTTCACCAAACTCATTCCCGGTTTCTACGGGGACAGCCAGTCGTTCGTGCCCGCGGTGATCGGCAACCCCGCGCCGGTGGTCCAGGAAGTCTCCAAGGTGGCCGCGATCTGGGCGGTCCAGGGCGCGCTGCTGGTGGGAATAGTCGCGGTGATCCTGTTCGCCTGGCGGCCGGTCATGGCGAGTTTCGCCGAAGGCACCAGGTCGGCCATCGGCGGCGCCCTGCTGGCCTCGATGAATACCGCTTCGGAATATGGCTTCGGCGCGGTGATCGCGGCCCTGCCCGGTTTTCTGGTGGTGGCCAATGCGCTGCAGGCGATACCGAACCCGCTGGTCAACGAGGCGGTTTCGGTCACCGCGCTGGCCGGCATCACCGGCTCGGCTTCGGGCGGCATGAGCATCGCCCTGGCCGCGATGGCCGACAGCTTCATCGTCAACGCCAATGCCGCCGGCATTCCCATGGACGTGCTGCACCGGGTCGCGGCCATGGCTTCCGGCGGCATGGACACCCTGCCCCACAACGGCGCGGTGATCACCCTGCTGGCGGTCACCGGCCTGACCCATCGCCAGTCGTACAAGGACGTGTTCGCGATCACCGTGATCAAGACCCTGGCGGTGTTCTTCATCATCGGCCTGTACTACGCGACCGGCCTGGTCTGACCCCGGGTAATTCCTGCGCCAACCCATACGCAGCAAGGCGCACGGGCCTGTGCGCCAGGTCGCAGACCGGTCAGGCAAACTCCCTATACTCGGGCGGTCTTGGGGATTACCTGGAGTTCGCACATGGCGCGACGCATGTTCCGCATCGCACGGATGGGGTCCCGTGCCCGCCTTCGTCCGGACCTCCGGATCAGCGAAGCCGACCCGGCTCCGCAAGGCCAGCGGACGCTGCGATCGTCCGAGCGCCTGCTGATCCAGGTCAAGGCGCGGCAGCAGCGCTTGTATGGCGCGCGCTGGGCATCGGCCACGTTGCCGCCACCCAGGGAAGAAGCAGTGCAAGCCGATGCGGAAACCAGCGCATCGTCGGCGTCGCATTCCAGGTCGTCGATGTCCAATCCACGCCTGCGGACACTGGCCAAGCCCGGCTTCGCCGTGCGTGCGCTCAACAATCTGAGCTATGGCGCCACGCCGACCTCCATCGCCGAGTTCAACGCCCTCGGCGGCAACGACTTCCAGCGCCTGGCCAACTGGGTCGACTGGCAACTCGACTGGACTTCCATCGACGACAGCGCGCTGGACGCGCGCCTCGCCAGCGCCGGCTACACCACACTGGGCAAGAGCCTGACCCAGCTGTGGGCCGACCACATCAAGGCCGATCCCGAATACGACGTGCGCATGCGCCCGGCCTGGGAAGTGCAGCGCGCCGCCTATGTGCGCGCCACCCATTCCAGGCGCCAGCTGCGCGAAGTGATCGCCAATTTCTGGCACGCCCACTTCAACGTGATGGGCAGCGACTTCAGCGCGGGCCCGGTGTTCGTGCATTACGACCGCGACGTGATCCGGGCCAATGCCACCGGCAACTTCCGAACCATGCTCGAAGCCGTGGCCAGCAGCACTTCGATGCTGTACTACCTGGATAACCTCAACAACTCGCGTGCCGGCCCGAACGAGAACTTCGCCCGCGAACTGCTGGAACTGCACACCCTGGGCGTGGACAACTACCTGGGCTTCATGGATCCGTTCCTGGTGCCGAAATGCCCGGAGGATCCCGCCTATCCGATCGGCTACACCGACATCGACGTCTACGAGACCTCGGCCGCGTTCACCGGCTGGTCGGCGAAGAACGGCCACTGGGAATTCCCGGCCGAGAACGACGGCACCTTCGTCTATCGCCAGTCCTGGCACGACGCGGGCCCGAAGTTCCTGCTCGGGATGATGGTCTACCCGGAACAGCCGGCATTGAAGGACGGCCGCGACGTGCTCGACCGGCTGGCCAGCCACCCGCGCGTCGCGAAATTCATCTGCAAGAAACTGATCCGTCGCTTCATCAACGACACCCCGAAACAGGCGTTGATCGACAGCGCCGCGGCGATCTTCCGCGCCAACTGGAAGCACCCGCAGCAGATCGAGATCACCCTGCGCCACATCCTCAATTCCGACGACCTGTACAACAGCTGGGGACAGAAGATCCGGCGCCCGTTCGAGGCCACGGTGGCGGCGATGCGCGTGCTCGGCCAGGACTGGACCCTGCGCCTGGACCACGGCAAGAGCGACGAGTTCATGTGGCGTGTCGGCTATACCGGGCATACCGCCTACAACTGGCCATCGCCGAATGGTTACCCGGACACCGCGGTGTCATGGTCGGGCGCCAACTCCTTCGCCATGACCTGGAAGCTGCTCAACTGGATGACCGAAACAAAGGATGCCGAGGTTCCCATGAGCCCGATCCTGGACGCCACCCGTGCGGGCGTCGCCTCGTGGACGGCCGACAACCTGGTGGCCTTCTGGTGCCGGCGCGTATTGGGATACCAGCCGACCGCCGCACGCAAATCGGTGCTGGCCAGGTTCATGGCCCAGAACGGCAATGCCGCCACCGACGTCATCGCCGACACCGACGAGTGGTCCGCGAACGATCTGAAGAAGCATTACAACCAGCAACGCCTGCGCAGCATGGTCTCGCTGATCCTGCTTTCCCCCGAATTCCAGACGCGCTGAGGCCGACGACATGAGCGACTACACATTGACGCGCCGCGAATTCGTCAAGGGCTGCTGCAGCGCCGCGCTGGTCGGCGGCGCCGGCACCAGCCTGATGTTCGCCGACGACGCCATCGCCGCCGCCAACGGCTACGACACGGTCGTGCACCTGTTCCTGCGTGGCGGCATGGATGGGCTGAACCTGGTGCTGCCGGTAAGCGGCGCCGACCGCACCTTCTACGAGGAAGCCCGGCCCGATCTTGCCATCGCCGCCAGCGGCGCCTACGGCGCATTGCCGCTGACCCTGGGCACGGGCGCGGCCACCGGGTTCGGATTGCACCCTTCCGCCACCGGCCTGCGCGACCTGTGGAACGACGGCAAGCTGGCCATCGTCCACGCCTGCGGCATGCCCACCGGCACCCGCAGCCATTTCGATTCGCAACTGTCCATCGACCTGGGCACGCCGGGGAAATTCGGCACTCCCACCGGCTGGATGACCCGCGCCTGGCAGACGCGCGCCGCTTCCACGCCTACGGCCGTGCTACCCGCACTGGGAGTCTCGGGCACCCAGCCGATCGGCCTGATGGGCGCAACCGACGCGCTGACCATGAGCAATCCGCAGGATTTCGAACTCAATGCGGGGGCATGGGCCTGGCAGATGGTGCGCGCGGATTCGCCCGCGGGTTTCAAAGGTCTCAACGAAACCCTGGCCGAGATGTGGTCGGGCAGCACCGGCATCGAACTCAACGGCAAGCGCGCCGATGCGGCGTTGAAGACCATCGGCAAGCAAAGTTATGCGGCGCTGCCCGCCGCCTGGCCCACCGGCGGCTTCGCCGACCAGTTGTGGACGATCGCCCAGTCGATCAAGTTCAACCTGGGCCTGCGCTTCGCCACTCTGGACCTGGGCGGCTGGGACACGCACGAAGGCCAGGGCACCGCTGGTGACGGTTATCACTACTACCAGAACAAGATCAACGAACTCTCGGCCGGCCTGGCTGCGTTCTTCAGCGAATTGAACGCCAGCGGCCAGATGTCGCGGGTCACGGTGATCGTGCAATCTGAGTTCGGCCGCCGCGTGCGCGCCAACGCCAACGGCGGCACCGACCATGGCTACGGCAACCCGCTGCTGGTGCTGGGCGGCGCGGTCAACGGACGCAAGTTCTACGGCAACTGGCCGGGCCTGAATCCCACCATCCTTTCGCCGACCTTCGGCGACGTGCCGGTGACCACGGACTATCGCCGCGTGTTCTCCGAAATCATGGTCCGGCGCATGGCCAACCCGCAGCTCGGCACGATCTTCCCCGGTTACACCGGCTACTCGCCGCTCGGCATCGTGCAGGGCACGGATCTCGCGGTGCAGGGGGCGGTCGCCAGTGCGATGGCCTCGTCTTCGGTCGCCACTGCAGGGCATGCCATGTTGGGCAATGCCATGGACAGCGGGCCATCGGCGCAGCCCGTCGCGCCCGAATGGCAACTGCGCGGGCGTGGCGACAGGATGATGACCAGACGTGAGCGTTGAGGGTTGCCGCGCCGACACGTAGGATCACGGCACCCTCCACGTGCCAGGCCTACGGATCGACAATGGCGGATTTTCCGAAAGACATCTACACGGAACCCCAACCGGACAGCAATACGCTGGCCAACCTGGGGCCGCTCGCCGGGATGGCGGGGATATGGACCGGCACCTGCGGCCTCGACGTCAACCCGAAGCCCGACGGCCCCGAAAGGCAGTCCTATCTCGAACGGATCGAGTTGCAGCCCATCGATGCGCAGACCAATGGGCCACAACTGTTCTATGGATTGCGCTACCACACGCGGATCGTCAAGCCCGATGAAGTCGAGACGTTCCACGACCAGGTCGGCCATTGGCTATGGGAGCCGGCGACCGGCACCGTGATCCAGACGCTTTCGATACCGCGCGGACAAGCGGCGATGGCGGTCGGCCATGCCGCGGCGGACGCGAGATCGTTTCGCCTGCAGGCAATCCGCGGATCCGAGACCAATGGGATCGTGTCGAATCCGTTCCTGGAGTATGCGTTCAGGACGCAGAGCTACACCATCACGATTTCGATCAATGCCGATGGAAGCTGGTCCTACGAGCAGGAAACCGTATTGATCATCCCGGGCCAGGCGGAACCGTTCCATCACACGGACCGCAACACGCTGCGGAAGGTCGGCGAACCTACGCCCAACCCTACGGCACAAGCGGCGGCGATGAAATCCGGAATATCCCAAGCGCTGTAGGGACTCCAGGTGGCACTGGCGCGATCCGGCAATTCATTCGGGCCGAACCCGCATCGGGCCGGCTTAACTCAGGCGTCAGGCCCTGTTGATCAGCTTCCGATATTCCGCACGCCAAAGGAAATGACGCAAATGCACCCCTTACGTCTTCCCATATTGAATGCCGTCTTTCTGTTGTCCATTTCTTCTGCGGTTCTTGCCTCAAGCAGCGAACGGCCTTTGGTAGAGAGCCCAGCCGGCGCATCGCAGCCAGCGGGCGCTTCCGCGGACACCTCGCCTACGGCGGGCTATCCGCAAGAGGTGCCGTTATGGCCCGAAGATTCCCGGGTCATTCAGAGCGGAATCAAGGCGCTAGCCCACGAAAAATGGTCTATACCCCATCCGTCCTTTCTACTTTATCCGCCACAAGTGAATTCAGCACGATCCGCTGTCCTCGTTTTCCCGGGAGGCGGATACAAGGCTCTGGCAATCGGGCCGAAGAGCACGCTCGGACTTCGGGGAGCCGATGTATGCAAGTGGTTGACCGATTCGGGCATCACCTGCATTCTCGTGAAGTATCGCGTCCCCAATACCGGATGCAATTGGAACGACAAAACCAAGAGGCACGAGACGCCCGGGATTCCAATGGCTCTGCAAGACGCGCAGAGGGCGATTTCCATCGTTCGATACAACGCAAACAAGTACGGCATAGACCCGCATAAGATTGGCGTCATGGGGTTTTCAGCCGGAGGAAACCTGGCGGTCCTTTCGTCAACGGCTTTCAAAGAGCGATCTTATGAGCCGATCGATGAAATCGATCATGTGAGCAATCGTCCCGATTTTGCGATACCCGTTTATCCAGGGCACCTGACGATGGAGCACAAGAACAAGACTCCAAAAGAAATCGCTGCGCAAGAACTGAATACCGATATTTCGATTTCAAAGGAAGTGCCGCCAACTCTTCTCATACACGCCAAAGATGACCCGGTCGATCCAGTTTATTATTCAGAGGTGTATGAAAGAGAGTTGAAGAAGGCTGGCGTAAATGTGGAACTCTTCATCTATGAAAGCGGCGGGCATGCTTTTGGGGTCAGGAAGCAGGGCAAAGACACTGATCGATGGACTGTTGATGCACTCCGGTGGCTAAAGAAAATCAAGGTCCTTTGACGATCTTTATCTTCCGACGCATCGCTCGATCACCGAATGGGGCCCAGCAATTCATTCGAGCCGAACCGGTTCTCCACCCGCACCAGCGACTTCAACCAGACGGCCGATCCATGCCCCGGCGTAAAAGCAGAAAACCCGAAACGCCCATCGCCGACGACCTGCGCGGCCTCAATCACCTGGCGATCGACAGCGTTACCGGCATCACCGACCTGATCGAGGCCATGCACGCGGCGATCACCCATCTGCCGTCGGCAATAGGGCGACCCGCTCCGACGGCAACCACTGGCATCACCGGATTCGTCTACCGCAGCGTGCGCGGGGTGACCAAACTCGTCGGCTCCGGCGTCGATGCTTCGCTGTCGAAAGTTGCGCCCATGCTGGGCGGCAGCAAGCTGTCGCCGCAGCGCGAAGCGGTACTCGCCGCCGCGAATGGCGTGCTCGGCGATCATCTGGAAGCCACCGGCAACCCGCTCGCGCTCCGCATGGAATTCCGCCGCGACGGGCAGGCGCTGCCGGTGACACGCAAGCAACTGGCATCGCACCTGCCGAAAGCCAGCGGCAAATTGCTGGTGCTGGTGCACGGCCTGTGCATGAACGACCTGCAGTGGAAATACGCCGGCCACGATCATGGCGAAGCCCTGGCGCAAGACCTCGGTTACACACCGGTGTACCTGCACTACAACAGCGGCCGGCACATCTCGACCAACGGCCACGATTTCTCGCGATTGCTGGACAAGCTGGCCAAGGCGTGGCCGGTGCCGATGGAGGAAATCGTCCTGCTCTGCCACAGCATGGGCGGACTGGTGGCGCGCAGCGCGCTCGATGACGCCTTCGGCAACGAACTGGCGTGGTCGGAACTCCCGATCAGGATCGTCTTCCTCGGCACCCCGCATCACGGCGCGCCGCTGGAGCGCGCCGGAAGCTGGGCCGATCTGCTGATCGGCATCAGCCCCTACAGCGCGCCCTTGGTACGCCTGGGCAAGGTCCGCAGCGCCGGCATCCAGGACCTGCGCCACGGCAATGTCCGCGATTCCGACTGGCAGGACCGCGACGGCGACGGCCGCGCCGATGGCCGCACTCCCCTGCCCTTGCCTAGGCGGATCGCGGCCTACGCCATCGCCGTGACCACGCAGGACGCACGCGAGGACGGCGACGACAGCAAGCTACGCGGCGACGGACTGGTGCCGATCGCCAGCGCACTGGGCGAACACGCCGATCCCGCCTTCGACCTGCGCATCCCCAAGTCGCGCCGCTGGGTGGGACATGGCATCAATCATCTGGAGATGCTGGGCAGCGACGAGGTATATGCGCGGATCGAACGCTGGCTGCGCGCAGCGTAGGCCGGGAATCGACTCGCACCCGTCTCGATCCACGCATTGCTTCCATGGCCCGTGGCATGCGGATTGGGAGATGATGGGTCGAAGTTCACCCAGAGGATGACGACATGACCGCACCCACCGTCCGCGCAATCACGGGCACCACTCCCTATGCGGTGACGCTGGCCGATGACGCCGGGCACGCCTGGCTGGCCGACGAGCCGCTCGATGCCGGCGGCGCCGATACCGGCCCGACACCCGAGCAACTGCTGCTGTCGGCGCTGGGCGCGTGCACGTCCATCACCCTGGAGATGTATGCGGCACGCAAGCAATGGCCGCTGGAAGGTGTGCAGGTCGAGTTGCAGTTCAACCCGGACGGCAAGCCCGCCGCCGGCACCGACATCACCCGCGCGATCGCCTTGCAGGGGCCGTTGAGCGGCGAACAACGCGAACGTCTGCTGCAGATCGCCAATGCCTGCCCGATCCACAAGGTCCTGAGCGGCGAGGTGCGCATCGCCACCCGACTCGAGGATGATGCAGCCACCCCCTCGGGAAACCAGCCATGATCAAGCTCCTCGGCATCTCCGGCAGCCTGCGCGCGCAGTCGTACAACACCGCGCTTCTGCGCGCCGCGCAGGCGCAGGCCGGCGACGGCTTCACCCTGGACGCGGCCACCCTCCACGGCATCCCGCTGTACGACGGCGACGCGGAACAACGCGACGGCCTGCCCGCGACGGTCGTGGAGCTGAAGGAACGCATCGTCGCCAGCGATGGCGTGCTGCTGGTGACGCCGGAATACAACAACGGCATCCCCGGCGTGTTCAAGAACGCGATCGACTGGCTGTCGCGCCCGGCCGCGGACATCGCGCGCGTGTTCGGCGACCGCCCCTTCGCGGTGATCGGCGCCTCGCCCGGCGGCTTCGGCACGATCCTCGCCCAGAACGGCTGGCTGCCGGTATTGAAGACGTTGGGCACGCAGCAATGGTCAGGCGGACGCCTGCAGGTCTCGCGCGCCGGCAAGGTGTTCGACGAGCAAGGCGAGCTGGTGGACGAAGCGGTGCGCAAGCAGTTGGGGGATTTCCTGCAGAGATTCGCGGGTCACATCGGCCGCCACAGGTCAGGGTGACCGGGTAGCCTGGGAGCTGGAGCATTGTGGGAGCGACGTCAGTCGCGATGCCGCCAAGTCCACTGCTCCCAACCCTCCATCGCGACTAACGTCGCTTCCAAAAAAGCCTTCTCAACGATTGCTTTGCTTTCCGGAAGGCTTGTTTGCTGCAAGCAAGGATTACGTCGGGTGGGCCTTGGCCCACCCGACCCATCACCCCGATCCACGCGGCCGCGATGATTTCGGCAAGCATGGTGGGCGAAGCTCGCCCCACGGCTTCAGCCCTTCCTCGCGAGGTCGCGCAGCCGGATACCGTCATTCGGCGCCAACGTCGATCTTCACGCCCTGCACGCTGTTCTCGACCACGGTGATGACGAAATCGCGCTCGCCCTCGTGCTTCTTGACCAGCACGTCCTCGCCATCGTCCATCTCGACGTCATAGCGCTTGCCCGCCGCCGCCTGCAGTGCAGTGCGGACATCCCTGGCCACGTCGTTCTCGCCGCGTCCCTCTGGAATCGCGGCGGTCGCTGTGATCGGATAGCCCTCCGCCGGCGCCAGCTGCAACACTATGCGACCCGCCGACTCGGCGTTGCCGCTGACTTCCAGGCGCCACTTGTTCTGCACGCCATCCGCGCTGGCGACCGAGGCCATCAGTCCCAGGCACAGTCCAAAAATGAGTTTGCGCATGAGTTCGCTCCTTTCCGGCACGGGAGAGGAAAAATAGCCATGGCGCGGTTAATCGCTGGTGAGATATACGCGTAGGCCGCCGGACGCATTCAGGATCGGTTACCCCGAATGCGCCGGTCGCCTGCGTCTTTCGGGAGACGCCCGCAGGACGGGCTGGAATCCAGTTCTGCGAGGGTCAGCGCAGGAACCGCTCGCGCCGCGATTCCTCTTCGTGCAATTGCCGGGCCGGCTTCAGCAGGTCGCTGCGGCTGACCACGCCGACCAGCTTCAGCGATTCGGCCGATTCGACGACCGCGAGCCGTTCCAGCCCCAGCGCCGCCATCCGCGAAGCGACCGCACGGCAGGTTTCATTCGCCAATGCATAAGTGATCGCGATGCCCTGCAGCAATTCCGCTACCGGCTGTACGGGATCCTGCGCCACTTCCGGCGGCAATTCGTCGCGGACCAGCATGCCGAGCAGGCGATCGCCGTCGACCACGGGATACGCGCGCTGCTTCTGGGTCGCGCCGAAGTAGCGCGCCTGTACCTCCGGCACCGGCATCGCGGCCGGAATCGAAATCACCGCGCCGGTCATCACCTCGTTGACGAAATGCCGCTCCAGCGGGTCGACGCCGTATTCGCGATACACATGCAGGCCGCGGCGGGCGATCTTCTCGGTCAGGATCGAACGCGGCATCGCCACCACCGAGAATCCATAGGCGACCACGCAGCCGAGGATCGTCGGCAGCAGCGCATTGGTGTCGAAGGTCAGTTCGAACGCGAACACTACCGCCATCAACGGCGCGCGCATGGTGCCGCCGAGGGTCGCCGCCATGCATACCAGCGCCCACAGGCGCACGTCGCCGCCCGGCAGCCAGGGGCCGATAACGCAACCGAGTCCCGCACCGATCATCAGCAGCGGCGCGAGGATGCCTCCCGACGTGCCGGAACCCAACGCCACCGCCCAAATGACCGCCTTCACCAGCACCAGCGCGACCACCACCGACAGAGCGAGATGATTGGCGAGCAGGTCGCCGATCACGTCGTAGCCGACGCCCAGCGCGCGCGGTTCGAACCAGCCGCCGATGCCGACCACCAGCCCGCCCAGCGCCGGCCACCACATCCAGTGCAGCGGCAGGCGGCCAAAGCCATCCTCGACCGTGTACAGCACCCTGGTCATCAGCGTGCACAGCATCCCTGCGGCAAGGCCGGCGACGACGCACGACAGTAGTGCGATCGTGTCCGGCGCCGGCGTCTGCATCGCGAACAGCGGGCCGGGCTCGGCCCATAACGGCCGCAGGAAGCCGGCCACGGTGCAGGCCAGCGCTACCGGCAACAGACTGCGCGGGCGCAATTCGAACAGCAGCAGTTCCACCGCCAGCAGGATCGCCGCCAGTGGCGTGCCGAATACCGCGGTCATGCCGGCGCAGGCACCGGCGACGAGCAAGGCCTTGCGTTCGGCCGAGGTCAGGTGGAAGGCCTGGGCCAGCAGCGACGCCGCCGCGCCGCCGGTCATGATCACCGGACCTTCCGCACCGAACGGTCCGCCACTGCCGATGACCACGCCCGACGACAATGGCTTGAGCAACGCGACCTTCGCCGACATCTGGCTCTTGCCGAACAGGATCGCTTCCAGCGCCTCGGGAATGCCGTGGCCGCGGATCTTGTCGCTGCCGTAGCGCGCCATCAGGCCGACGACCAGGCCGCCGAGTGCGGGCACCAGGATCACCCATGCGCCGAGCTGGTTGTCGGCCGGCGTCGATTGCGCAAGGGAGAACGTCTGGTAGAAGAACAGATTGGTGAAGAAGCGGATCATCGCCAGCAGCAACCACGCGCCGAGCGTACTCAGGCCGCCGATCGCCACGGCGAAAGCGGACAGCATCAGCAGGCGGTTGCTGCCGGAAAAATCGCGCTTGTGCATGGCCTACCCCTGTCCGGCCGTGTCGACCTTGCGGTGTGGCGTGCGGCGTCCGACCCTGGCGCCAGCGGCGCTGGCCGCGCTGAAAACCAGGTCCATCTGCGCCAGTGCCTCCGCGTGGCGCTTTGCGATCCGCTGCACCAGCCCGCGCGCACGCGGTGTCAGACGGATCTCGACGCATCGCGCATCGGTGCGGCTGCGCCGCTTGCTGACCAGCCCATTGCGTTCGCAACGCTGGACCAGCGCGACCGTGCCCTGGTGGCTGGCCTGCAGGCGCTCGGCCAACTCGCCCACCGTGCCCCATTCGCGCCCGGGGAACCCGCGCAGGTGCAGCAGCAACAGGTATTGCGCCGGGGTGATGCCCGCGGCCTGCGCCGCCGATTCGCTGAAATGCAGGAATTCGGCCAGCCGGAAGCGGAACTCAGAAAGCGCCTGGTATTGCTGCTTGCCGATCATTCCTTCCTCCCGGTGCGGCCGGGAAATATACAACATCGTGTTGTATTTGGAGCGGTACGGCATGCGCATCGATGATCGATACGGGCATCGGGCCATACCTGCGGGCAAAGAAAAAGCGGGCCGAAGCCCGCTTTTCCGCAACTCCCGCGATGACGCGACGGCTTACTCGGCCGCGACGCCCTCGCCTTCTTCGACGGCCTTCATCGACAGGCGGATGCGGCCCTGCTTGTCGACTTCCAGCACCTTGACCTTGACGATGTCGCCTTCCTTCAACACGTCGCTGACCTTCTCGACGCGGTCGCTGGAGATCTGCGACACGTGGACCAGGCCGTCCTTGCCCGGAGCGATGGTGACGAACGCACCGAAGTCCATCAGCTTGGCGACCTTGCCCTCGTAGATGCGGCCCGGCTCCACGTCGGAGGTGATCTGCTCGATGCGGGCCTTCGCGGCCTGGCCGGCGGCGCCGTTGACCGAGGCGATGGTGATGGTGCCGTCGTCCTGGATGTCGATCTGGGTGCCGGTTTCCTTGGTGATCGCCTGGATCACCGAACCGCCCTTGCCGATCACTTCGCGGATCTTGTCGGGGTGGATCTTGATCGTGATCAGGCGCGGCGCGAACTCGCTCAGCTCCTGGCGCGGCGCGTTCATCGCGTTGGCCATCTCGCCGAGGATGTGCAGGCGGCCGGCCTTGGCCTGCGACAACGCCTGCTTCATGATCTCTTCGGTGATGCCTTCGATCTTGATGTCCATCTGCAGCGCGGACACGCCGTTCTGGGTACCGGCCACCTTGAAGTCCATGTCGCCCAGGTGGTCTTCGTCACCCAGGATGTCGGACAGGACGACGAAGCTCTCGCCTTCCTTGACCAGGCCCATGGCGATACCGGCGACGGGCGCGGTGATCGGCACGCCGGCATCCATCAGCGCCAGCGAGCTGCCGCAGACCGAGGCCATCGACGAGGAACCATTGGACTCGGTGATTTCCGAGACCACGCGGATCGTGTACGGGAAGGCTTCCATGGTCGGCATGACGGCGAGCACGCCGCGCTTGGCGAGACGGCCGTGGCCGATTTCGCGACGCTTCGGGCCCATCATGCGGCCGGCTTCGCCCACCGAGTACGGGGGGAAGTTGTAGTGGAACAGGAAGTGGTCCTTGTACTCGCCGGAGACCGCGTCGATGACCTGGCCATCGCGGGCGGTGCCCAGGGTGACTGCCACTATCGCCTGGGTTTCACCGCGGGTGAACAGCGCCGAGCCGTGCACGCGCGGCAGCACGCTGACCTTGGAGCTGATCGGACGCACGGTGTCGAGCGCACGGCCGTCGATGCGGACCTTGGTGGCCAGGACCGAACCGCGCATGGTCTGGTATTCCAGCTCGCCGAATTCCTTGGACAGGTCGCCATTGCTCCAGCCATCGGCTTCGGCGCGGCCGGCCAGGCCCTGCAGCACGTCGCTCTTGATCGCGGCGATGGCGTCGCGGCGCTGCAGCTTGTCGCGCACCTGGAAGGCGGAATCCAGCTGGGTGCCGACGGCTTCCTTCAGTGCGGAGACCAGCGCGTCGTTCTTGGCCGGTGCGGCCCAGTCCCAGTTCTTGGTACCGGCCTCGGTGACCAGTTCGTTGATGATGTTGATGACCTTCTGCATCTCGCGATGGCCGAACATCACCGCGCCCAGCATCACGTCTTCCGACAGCTCGGCGGCTTCGGATTCGACCATCAGCACGGCGTTGGAGGTACCGGCGACGACCAGCTCGAGCTTGGAATCCTTCAACTCGCTGACGGTCGGGTTCAACACGTATTCGCCGTTGATGTAGCCGACCTTGGCCGCGCCGATCGGGCCGTTGAACGGCGCGCCGGTCAGGGCGACGGCGGCGGAGGCGCCGATCAGGGCCGGGATGTCGCCGTCGATTTCCGGGTTCAGCGACATCACCGTGGCGATGACCTGCACTTCATTGCGGAACTCTTCCGGGAACAGCGGGCGCAGCGGACGGTCGATCAGGCGCGAGATCAGGGTCTCCTTCTCCGTGGCGCGGCCTTCGCGCTTGAAGAAACCGCCCGGGATGCGGCCACCGGCGTAGAAACGCTCCTGGTAGTCGACGGTCAGCGGGAAGAAGTCCTGGCCTTCGCGCGCCTTGCGGGCGGCGACTGCGGAAACCAGCAGCACGGTATCGTCGAACTTGACGATGACGGCGCCGCCCGCCTGGCGGGCGATCTCGCCGGTTTCCAGGGTGACCTGGTGCTTGCCGTACTGGAAGGTCTTGGTGATTTTTGCCACGTTGTCTGATCCTTGGTGATGCGCTATCGGTTGAACCGGATGCGACCCTTGCCGCAGGCGGATGGCCGGGTTGGTCCGGCCGGGTGTTGCACTGGTGGAAACTCTTCAACGCCGGGACATTTTCACTTCCCGGAAATGCAAACCGCGGCGCATCGCTGCGCCGCGGTCGGTATTCGGTTCAGCGACGCAGGCCGAGTTTCTCGATCAGGGTCTTGTAGCGCGCGCCGTCCTTCTTCTTCAGGTAGTCGAGCAGGCTGCGGCGGCGGTTCACGAGCTGGAGCAGGCCACGGCGGCTGTGGTGGTCTTTCTTGTGGGTCTTGAAGTGGCCGCTGAGCTGTTCGATGCGGGCGGTGATCAGGGCGACCTGGACTTCCGGCGAACCGGTATCGGCGGGACCGCGCTTGTTGTCTTCAATGACTTTCTGGGTATCGATGGGCATTTTGTTTTCTCTTGAGATGCGTGGCCTGCAGGAACGCGCTGGATCCCTGGGAAGGGATGCGGTGCGCACCGCCGGGCTCGCCGTTTACGATGGGATGTTGCGAAGGTGATCGGTGAAGATCGAGGATGCCGAAAAGGCCGCGGCATTGTAGTCGCCGAGGCCTTGCGGAACAAGGGCTTACTTGGGCGAGGAGTGAGTGGGGAGGAGTGAGAAGTGAGGTAAGGACGGGCGGAGCACGGGGGCAATATCAATGGAAACAAGGGCCAGGACGTTCGTACTTCCACTGAAAACACCTGCAAAGGCGCCTTTCTTGCTCAAAAAAGCAAGAATCCCGCCCCCCACTCACTCCTCACTCCTCACTCCTCCCCACTCACTCCTCGCTATTGCCAGTTGAACAGGCGCTGCGGCGCCAGCACCCTGCCCTCGTCCAATTGGGCCAGGCCCAGCACCCGCCCGGCCGTGTCGTAGACCGCGCACGGGCCCACGGAGCCTGGGATGCCTGGCAGGCGCTGGCCCTGGCTGAAGCGGCGGGCCGCGTCGTCGGTCAGGTCGATGCGGCGGAAACCGATCAGGCCCGCGTCCAGCGGCAGCAGGCAGGCGTCCAGGCTGCGCTCGTCGCGCTGGGCCAGGGCCTGCAGGGCTTCCAGCGTCCACATTCGCGGCTCGCGGAACGGCTCCACCCACAGGCGGCGCAACTCCACCACGTGCGCGCCGCAGCCGAGCAGCTCGCCCAGGTCGCGGACCAGGCTGCGCACATAGGTGCCGGAGCCGCACTCCACCTGCAGGCGCAGCAGCGGGACCTCGCCGTCGAGCAGGTCGGCCGCGGACTGCAGTTCGAAGCGGTGGACTTCGACCTCGCGGGGTTCCACTTCCACGATCTCGCCGCGCCTGGCCTTGGCGTACAACGGCTCGCCGCCGCGTTTGAGCGCTGAATAGATGGGCGGGCGTTGCTGGATGCGGCCGGTCAGTTCGCGCAAGGCGGCGTCGATCTGCGGCAAGGTGTATTTGCCGACCGGGCGCTCGCGCAAGGGCTGGCCTTCGGCGTCGTCGGTATCGGTGGTGACGCCCAGGCGCGCGACCGTGTCGTAGGCCTTGCGCGCGCCGAGCAGGTTGCCGGCGATCTTGGTGGCCTCGCCGAAGCACAGCGGCAGCAGGCCGGTGGCCAACGGATCCAGGCTGCCGGTATGCCCGCCCTTCTGCGCGCGGAACAGGAACCGCGCCCGCTGCAAGGCCTGGTTGGAACTCAGCCCCTGCGGCTTGTCCAGCAACAGGATGCCGTCGAGGCGGCGGAATTTGACCTTGGGCAGCGACATCGGAGGTGCACGCGATCCTTGTAGGAGCGGGCCTTGCCCGCGATGCTCTTGGTTGCCCGGGGGAAAAGCATCGCGGGCAAGGCCCGCTCCTACAATTCCCGCACCGTCACTTCGCTTCGGTTTCGCCTTCGTCGTCCACCGGCGGCGGCGGCAGGTCGCGCAGCAGGTTCTCCATGCGCTCGCCGCGATCCACCGAATCGTCGTAATGGAAATGCAGTTCGGGTACGTGACGCAGTTTCATCGCCTTGCCCAGCTGGTAGCGGATCTGCGGAGACAACTCCTTCAGGTCCTTCACCGCTTCGGCGGACTTCTCCTGCATCAAGGCAGTGACGAATACCTTGGCGTGGGCCAGGTCGCGGGTGACTTCCACGTCGGACACGCTGACCGACGGCAAGCCGTGCTCGCGCACGAACTCGTGCACCAGCTTGCCCAGCTCGCGGCGGAGCTGGGCGGAGACGCGGTCGCTGCGGTGGAAAGTCTTGTTCATAAGTCAGGAACGAGCGGAGAGGAACGAGGAACGAGTGAAAGCGGGGAGGAACGGTGAAAACCACTCGTTCCTCGTTCCTCTCCGCTCGTTCCTCGCTTCATCACAGCGTGCGCTGCACTTCGATGCGCTCGAAGCACTCGATCTGGTCGCCCGGCTGCACGTCGTTGTAGGCCTTCACGCCGATGCCGCACTCGGTGCCGTTGCGCACTTCGTCCACGTTTTCCTTGAAGCGGCGCAGCGATTCCAGTTCGCCCTCGAACACGACCACGCTGTCGCGCAGCACGCGGATCGGCTTGTTGCGCTTGACCGTGCCCTCCACGACCATGCAGCCGGCGACCGCGCCGAACTTGGAGCTGCGGAACACGTCGCGCACTTCGGCGATGCCGATGATCTCTTCGCGGATCTCCACGCCCAGCAGGCCGGAAGCCACCTGCTTCACCTGGTCGATCACGTCGTAGATGATCGAGAAGTAGCGCAGGTCGACACCGTTGGATTCGACGATCCGGCGCGCGGCCGCATCGGCGCGCACGTTGAAGCCGATCATGGTGGCCTTGGAGGTCAATGCGGAATTCGCATCGGACTCGGTGATGCCGCCCACGCCGGAATGGATGATGTTGATCCGGATCATGTCGTTGGACAGCGCGACCAGCGCATGCTTCAGCGCTTCCACCGAGCCCTGCACGTCGGCCTTGATCACCAGGTTCAGGACCAGTTGCCCATCGCCCTTGCCGAGCTGCGACATGATGTCTTCCATGCGGCTGCCGGCGGACTGGACCAGGCGCGACTCGCGGCGCTTGGCGTCGCGCTGCTGGGCCACGTCCTTGGCCAGGCGTTCGTCGGCGACGACGACGAAATCGTCGCCCGCGTCCGGCACGCCCGACAGGCCGAGCACCTGCACCGGGATCGACGGGCCGGCTTCGGCCGGCTGGCTGCCGGTTTCGTCGAACAGCGCGCGCACGCGGCCGTACTGGGTTCCGCAGACCAGGTAATCGCCCTTGCGCAGCGTGCCCTGCTGGACCAGCACCGTGGCCACCGGGCCACGGCCCTTGTCCAGCGAGGATTCGATGACCACGCCGCTGGCGCGGCCTTCGACCGCGGCCTTGAGTTCGAGCACTTCGGCCTGCAGCAGGATCGAATCGAGCAGGTTGTCGACGCCGGCGCCGGTCTTGGCCGAGAGCTCGACGAACTGGGTGTCGCCGCCGAATTCTTCGGCGACCACGTCATGGGTCAGGAACTCGTTCTTGACCCGGCCTGGGTCGGCGTCGCTCTTGTCCATCTTGTTCACCGCCACGATCAGCGGCACGTTGGCCGCCTTGGCCAGCTTCACCGCTTCGATGGTCTGCGGCATGACCCCGTCGTCGGCGGCCACCACCAGCACCACGATATCGGTGAGCTTGGCGCCGCGCGCGCGCATTTGGCTGAAGGCGGCATGGCCTGGCGTATCCAGGAAGCTGATGACGCCCTTCTCGGTTTCCACATGGTAGGCACCGATGTGCTGGGTGATACCGCCGGCTTCGCCGGTGGCGACCTTGGTCCGGCGGATGTAGTCCAGCAGCGAGGTCTTGCCGTGGTCGACGTGGCCCATGATGGTCACCACCGGCGGACGCGGGCGCAGTTCGCCCTGGTCGGTCTCGGTGTGCGCGATCAGGTGGTCCTCGACGTCGCCGCTGTCGGCGCGCACCACGTTGTGGCCGAGTTCCTCGGTCACCAGCGCGGCGGTGTCATGGTCGATGCTCTGGGTGATGGTGGCCATCACGCCCATCTTGAACAGCGCCTTGACCACGTCGCCGCCCTTCAGCGCGAGTTTCTGCGCCAGGTCGGCCACGGTGATGGTTTCGCCGATGGCGACGTCGCGCACGACCGGTGCGGTGGGACGCTCGAAGCCATGGGTGCCGGTGCCGCCACGGGATTGTTCCTGGCGGCGCGGCTTGGGCTTGCCGCGGGTGGTCGTGCGGCGCGCGCGATCGGCGGCGGAAAGGTGCAGCTGCCCGGCGAAACGCTGGGTGCTGTCGTCGTCTTCCACGCTGGCGACCATCGCGTGCGAACCGCGGGTCTTGTGCTTGGCCGCGGTGGCGTTGCGGTCGTCCGCGCGCGGCGGGTCCTTGCGTACCGGCGGCTTGGGAACGTGGTGCCCGCTGGGCTTGGCCGGACGCGCGGTCTCTTCGCCATCGGCAGGCACGGCGCCGGTGGCGGCGGCGACAGCCTCGGCCTCAGCCTGGATGCGCTCGGCTTCCGCCTGCAGGCGCACGGCTTCTTCCGCCTGGCGCGCGCGTTCGCGTTCGTCGGCACGCTTCTTGTCGGTTTCGGCGAGGCGCTGCTGTTCTTCGAGATTGCGCTGCCTGGATTCCTCCAGCTTGCGCAGCGCATCGGCGCGCTCGTCGCTCGGCGGCGCTTCGACTTCGTCGGGCTTGACGTAGGTGCGCTTCTGCCGGACCTCGACGTTGACCGTGGTCTTGCTGCGACCCGCGGCGACCGTCACTTCCTGCACCTTGCGGCGGTTGAGCGTGATCTTCTTCGGTGCGGCCGCGTCATCGGCGGGCTGGTCGGCCTTGCCATGGGTGCGGCGCAGGAAACCGAGCAGTTTCATCTTCTCGGTGCTGGTCACGGCCTGGTCTGGGCCGCTGAAGCTCATGCCGGCCTCGGCCAGTTGCTCCAGCAGTTTCTCGACCGGCGTATTGACCAGTTCGGCAAGCTTGCGGATGGTGGTTTGCTGCGTCATTCGGATCCCGTGACCTTCGTAGGCGTCCCCCGCCTATTGCGAAGGGAACGCGGATTCTAGCCCTGTATTCTGCAGGGCGGCGTTCATTGCCGGCTCATTCGCCGCGTTCCAGGCGTGCCCGCGTGGCGCTCATGCGCCACGCTCCAGGCGTGCGATCTCCTCGGCCCGGGCCGCCAGGATCAGCGCCTTGGCTCGATCGGCGTCGATGCCTTCGATGCCGAAATCGACGATTTCATCGGCGCCCAGGTCGGAAAGATCCTCGCTGGTGCGCACGCCATGCGCAGCCAGCGCATAGGCGGTTTCGTCGTCCATGCCCTCCAGCGCCAGCAGGTCGGCGGCCGGCTGGTTCTCGTCGGCCTCCTCTTCCTCGGCCAGCGCCTCGTTGAGCAGGGCGTCGCGGGCGCGGGCGCGCAGTTCCTCGACGATGTCCTCGTCGAAGCCCTCGACCGCCAGCAGTTCGCCGACCGGCACATAGGCGATTTCCTCGACCGTATTGAAACCTTCCGAGACCAGGATCGCGGCGATTTCCTCGTCCACTTCCAGCTTGTCGACGAACAACTGGCGGGCGATGGCCTGTTCGCCCTCGGACTTGGCCGCGACCTGGTCCTGGGTCATCACGTTGAGCTGCCAGCCGGTCAGGCGGCTGGCCAGGCGCACGTTCTGGCCGCCCTTGCCGATCGCCTGGGCCAGGCGGTCTTCGGCCACGGCCAGGTCCATGGAGTGCTTCTCTTCGTCGACGATGATCGACTGCACTTCCGCCGGCGCCATCGCGTTTATGACGAAATTGGCGGCGCTGTCGTTCCACAGCACGATGTCCACGCGCTCGCCATTGAGCTCGTTGGACACGGCCTGCACGCGCGAACCGCGCATGCCGATGCAGGCGCCGATCGGATCGGTGCGGGTGTCGTGGGCGAGCACGGCGATCTTGGCGCGGTCGCCCGGATCGCGTGCGCAGGCCTTGATCTCGACCAGGCCCTGGCCCACTTCCGGCACTTCCAGCTTGAACAGCTCGATCATGAATTCCGGGGCGGCGCGGCTGATGAACAGCTGCGGGCCGCGCGGCTCGGTGCGCACGTCGAACAGGTAACCGCGCACGCGGTCGCCGGCGCGCAGGGTGTCGCGCGGGATGCCCTTGTCCTTGGGAATGAAGGCCTCGGCGTTGCCGCCCAGGTCCACGTAGATATTGCCGCGTTCGGCGCGCTTGACGATACCGGTGACCAGCTCGCCGATGCGGTCCTTCCACGCGTCCACGACCTGGGCGCGCTCGGCTTCGCGCACGCGCTGGACGATGACCTGCTTGGCGGCCTGGGCGGCGATGCGGCCGAAGTCGGGATTCTCGATCTGTTCTTCGACGTAGTCGCCCACTTCGGCGCCATCGCTTTCGTCCAGGGCGTCCATCAGGCGGATCTGGAAGTCGGGCGACTCCATGACCACGTCGTCGGCCACCACTTCCCAGCGGCGGAAGGTTTCGTACTCGCCGGTCTTGTGGTCGATGGTCACCCGGGTCAGCACTTCCTGCTCGGGGTAGCGCTTCTTCGCAGCCGAGGCCAGCGCGGCCTCGATCGCATCGAAGATGACTTCGCGCGGCACGCCTTTCTCGTTGGCGACCGCGTCGACTACCAGCAACAATTCCTTACTCATCTTTCACTCCGCGCGCGGCCGCTTGGCGGCCGGTTGGTTGGTTTTTACCCGACCCGGTTGTCCCGGGCCCGCTTTCTTCGTGGCCGTTCTACCGGCCGGTTTCTTCTTCGCCGCCTTTTTCGCCGGCGCTGTTTTCTTTGCGGCGGGCTTGGCCGGCGCCGCCTTGGCGGCCGCTCCCTTCTTCGGCTGCGGAGCCAGGCCCAGCGCCACCCAGTCGGGCATCAGCCTGGCCTTGTCCACGTTCTCGAACGCCACCGTCATTTCGGCGTTGTCGACCAGGAACACGATGCCGTTGCCTTCGATACGGACGATCGACCCCTGCAGCCGGCGACGACCCTCCTGCGGAATCCTCAGCACGACCTTGGCCGATTCGCCCTGGTGGCGCACGAACTGGGCCAGGGTGAACAGCGGGCGATCGATGCCGGGCGATGATACTTCCAGGGTGTAGTTGCCGGTGATCGGATCCTCGACGTCGAGCTGCGCGGAAACCTCGCGGCTGACCGCTTCGCAATCCTCGATGTTGACCATGCGCGTGGCCAGTTCGGCCTCGGGCACGTCGATGTACAGGCGCAGCGTGGCGCTGCCCGGCGCGGGCAGGTATTCGGCGCCCAGCAGCTCCAGGCCCAGGGCCCGCACCGTTGGCGACAGCAGGTTAGCGATTTGTTTTGCCTTGTCGCTCACGTGGTGACGATCCGCCCGCTGGAGTGGAAAAACGATGGCCCGGAAACAGCAAAGGGCCCCGATGGGCCCCTTGTCCGATACTGCTGGATTCCGGTGTGCAGGCGGGAACATTCGCCTTCACGAGCCCAGGCCTTGGTCAGCAAAAAAGCCTCTTTGGGAGGCCTTCCAGTCGAACCGAAAAGCTTGGTAGCGGGGGCAGGATTTGAACCTGCGACCTTCGGGTTATGAGCCCGACGAGCTGCCAGACTGCTCCACCCCGCATCAGAAGCGGAATTATGGTGACTCGGGTCGTTTAATGCAAGCCCGAATCGTTTTCAGGTTCAGCCGGCGAAGGCCTGTTGGCACCATGCCATGAGCGGATTCCATGCGAGGCCCAATGCCAGCAGGGCCAGCGCATTGACGGTCAACACCGCCGGGGCCACACGGTCCTTGCGCGGCGGCGGCAGTTCGCCGACCGGTTCATCGAAATACATCACCTTGATCACGCGCAGGTAGTAGAAGGCGCCGATCACCGCGCAGACCACGCCCAGGACCGCCAGCCAGGTCATCCCCGCCTCCACCGCCGCGCCCAGCACCAGCAGCTTGGCCCAGAAGCCCAGGAACGGCGGCACGCCGGCCAGCGAGAACATCGCGCACATCACCAATCCCGCCTGCCAGGGATTGCGCGCGTTGAGACCCTTGAAGTCGTCGATCCTGTCGGCCTCGAAACCCTGCCGCGACAGCACCACGATGGCGCCGAAGGCCGCGGTGGACATCAGCGCATAGGTGATCGCGTAAAACAGCGCGGCGGCGTAACCGCGCTCATCGCCGCCGGCCAGGCCCACCAGCAGGAAGCCGATGTGCGAGACCGTGGAATAAGCCAGCATGCGCTTGAGGTTGGTCTGGGCGATGGCGATCACGTTGCCGATGACCAGCGACACGGCCGCCAGCCCGCCCAGCAGCAACTGCCATTGCTGCGACATCGGGCCGACCCCGGCTTCAAGCAGGCGGTAGGCCATGCCGAATGCGGCGAGTTTCGGGCCGGCGCTGATGAACAGGGTGATCGGCGTCGGCGCGCCCTGGTAGACGTCCGGCAGCCACATGTGGAACGGCGCCGCGCCCAGCTTGAAGGCGATGCCCGCGACCAGGAACACCACGCCGGTCAGCAGCAGGGTCCTGTCGGCGACGTTGCCCGAAGCGGCATGGATGCCGGCCAGGTCCAGGGTGCCGGTGGCGCCATAGACCAGCGACATGCCGTACAGCAGCAAGCCCGAAGCCAGCGAACCGAGCACGATGTACTTCATGCCCGCTTCGGTCGAAAGCCCGTCGTCGCGGTTCAGTGCGACCAGCGCATAGGAACACAGCGCCAGCAATTCCAGGCCCAGGTAGATCATGACCAGGTTGCCGGCCGAGACCAGCATCATCATGCCCGCCGTCGCGAACAGGATCAACACCGGCACTTCGCCCGGATACAGATTGCGTTCGCGCAGGTACGGCCAGGCGTAGAGCAGCGACAGCGCGCTGGTCAGCAGGATCGCCACCTTGCTGACGTCGGCCATCACGTCGCGCACGAACATGCCGTGGAATACCGTGCCGTGCCCGCCCGTTCCACAGAGGATCATGGCCATCACCACGGCCAGCAGGGCCAATCCGAGCGCCTGGGTGACGTAGCGGCGATTCGCGTCCAGGAACAGGTCGAGCATCAGCAGGGCGAAGGCACCCCCGATCAGCACCAGTTCCGGCAGCAGCGGCATCAGGTCGGCGGTGGTGGATAACATCGGCGTGGTCATCATTCTTCCTTACAGCTTGCTGTTGGCGAGCTGCATCGCCAGTTGCGCGATCGCGGGCTCCATCAGGTCGGTGAGCGGCTTCGGCCAGAGGCCGATCGCCAGCACGCCGATCGCGAACACCCCCAGCACCAGGATCTCGCGACCGTTCAGGTCCTTCATTCCGGCGACGTGCGCGTTCGCCACTTCGCCGTACATCACCCGCTTGGTCAGCCACAACGTATAGGCCGCGCCGGTGATCAGGGTGGTCGCCGCGACCAGGGCCATATACGGGTTGCGCTGGAACGCGGCCACTATCACCATGAATTCGCCGACGAAGCCGCTGGTGCCGGGCAAGCCGGAGTTGGCCATGGCGAAGAACACGAACAGCACCGCGAACCACGGCATCACGTTCGCCACCCCGCCGTAATCGCGGATCATGCGCGTATGCATGCGGTCGTAGAGCACGCCGACGCAGGAGAACATCGCGCCCGATACCAGTCCGTGCGAAATCATCTGCACCATCGCGCCCTGCAGGCCCAGGCGGGCGCCGTCGAAGTTGCCGTCGCTCATCATCCCGAACGAGATGAAGATGCCCAGGGTCACGAAGCCCATGTGCGAGACAGACGAATAGGCGATCAGCTTCTTCATGTCGTCCTGGACCAGCGCCACCAGGGCCACGTAGACCACGCCGATCAGCGACAGCACGATCACCAGCAGGGCCCACTCGCGGCCCGCATCGGGCAGCATCGGCAGGGTGAAGCGCAGGAAGCCGTAGCCGCCGATCTTCAGCATGATCGCCGCCAGGATCACCGAACCGGCGGTGGGCGCCTCGACGTGCGCGTCCGGCAGCCAGGTATGCACCGGGAACATCGGCACCTTGACCGCGAACGCGATCAGGAAGGCGAAGAACAGCCAGGTCTGTTCCTTCGCGTTCAACGGCAACTGGTACAGGTCGGCGAACTGGAAGCTGCCGCCCTTCAGATACAGATAGATCAGGCCGACCAGCATCAGCACCGAGCCGAGGAAGGTGTACAGGAAGAACTTGACCGAGGCGTAGATGCGGCGCGGCCCGCCCCAGACGCCGATGATCAGGAACATCGGGATCAGCATGGCCTCGAAGAACACGTAGAACAGCATCGCGTCGGTGGCGCAGAACACGCCGATCATCATCCCTTCCAGGAACAGGAACGCGGCCACGTACTGGCTGACGCGCTTCTCGATCACCGTCCACGCGCCGATCAGGGCCAGCACCGTGGTCAGCGAGGTCAGCACGATCAGGGCGATGGAAATGCCGTCGGCGCCGAGGTTGTAGCCGATCTTGTAGGCGGGGATCCAGGCGCGCGTCTCGACGAACTGCATGTTCGGGTCGGCGTGGTCGACGCCGGCCAGCAGTCCGATGCTGGCGACGAAGGTCAGCAGCGCCACGCCCAGCGCGGTCCAGCGCGCGGCACTCGGCCGGGCATTGCCCAGGGCGAGGACCAGCGCGCCGCCCAGCATGGGCAGCCAGATCAATACACTCAATAAAGGCCAGTTCGACACGTGTTCTTAGTCCGTCAGTTCAACGCCGCGGCGTTCATTGCCAGAAACGCATGAGCACGGCCAGGAGTGCAATCAGGCCGATGATCATCGCGAAGGCGTAGTGGTAGAGGAAACCCGATTGGGTGCGTCGCAGCAGGTTGGCGGCCAGGTCGACCAGCCGGGCGCTGCCGTTGACCGCGACGCCATCGATAACGTTGCTGTCGATCTTCCGCGACAGGTCGCCCAGGGCCAGACCGCCGCCGGCCAGGCCGCCGATCCAGATCGTGTCCATCCAGTACTTCTTGTCGAGGATGTTGGCCAGGAACCCGCCGACCCGGCTGTTGCGCATGCGCGCCGGCCATTCCGGCGACAGCACGATGTACAGCAGCGTGGCCAGGGCGAAGCCGGCGAAGGCCAGCCAGAACGGCCAGGCCTTCAATCCATGCAGGGCGAAAGCAACGGGGCCGTGGAACTCTTCCTTCAGCGCCATCACCGTATCGCGACCCGGGTTGATGAAGTCGATCGCGCCGAGGAAGAACGGCAATTGCTCGTGGTGGCCGCTCCAGTCGGTGCCGAACAGCATCGGCCCGATGGTCAGGAAACCGATGCCGATCGACGGGATGGCCAGCAGGATCAGCGGTATGGTCACGACCCAGGGCGATTCATGCGGCTCGTGCACGCCGTGATGGCCATGGTCGTCATGCGCGTGCTCGTCATGGCCGTGGCCATGATCGTCGGCCTGCGCATCGCGGAAGCGCTCCTTGCCATGGAAGGTCAGATACAGCAGGCGGAAGCTGTAGAAGCTGGTGACGAACACGCCCAGCAACACCGCCCAGTAGCCATAGGTCGCGATCCAGCTGCTGGCGCCATGGATGCCTTGCGGCGCCATCGCGCCCATTTCGGCGAGCTTGTGCGCGGTTTCGACAGCCTGCTCCTGATGGTGCGCTGCCGCCTCGATGATCGTGTCCTTCGAATAGAAGCCGGAGAAGAACGGCGTGCCGACCAACGCCAGCGTGCCGACCAGGCTGGTGATCCAGGTGATGGGCATGTACTTGCGCAGCCCGCCCATCTTGCGCATGTCCTGCTCGTGGTGCATGCCGATGATCACCGAGCCGGCGGCGAGGAACAGCAGCGCCTTGAAGAAGGCGTGGGTCATCAGATGGAATACCGCCGCCGAATACGCCGACACGCCCAGGGCCACGGTCATGTAGCCGAGCTGGGACAGCGTGGAGTACGCGACCACCCGCTTGATGTCGTTCTGCACGATGCCGATAAGGCCGGTGAACAACGCGGTGGTGGCGCCGATGAACAGCACGAAATCCAACGCGGTCTGCGACATCTCGAACAGCGGCGACATGCGCGCCACCATGAAGATGCCGGCGGTGACCATGGTTGCGGCATGGATCAGCGCCGAGATCGGGGTCGGGCCTTCCATCGAATCCGGCAGCCACACATGCAACGGCACCTGCGCCGACTTGCCCATGGCGCCGATGAACAGGCAGATGCAGATGATGCTGGCGATAGACCACACCGCCGGCTGGTCCAGCACCTGCCAGCTTCCGATCGAGCCCGTCCACACCTGCACCATCTTGCCCGCGAGCAGCGGCGCGTTGGCGAACACCTCGGCATAGTCCAGCGTGCCGAACATGCTCAGCACCGCGGCGATGCCGAGCAGGAAGCCGAAATCGCCGACCCGGTTGACCAGGAACGCCTTGAGGTTGGCGAAGATCGCGCTGGGACGCTTGAACCAGAATCCGATCAGCAGGTACGAGACCAGGCCGACCGCTTCCCAGCCGAAGAACAGCTGCAGGAAGTTGTTGCTCATCACCAGCATCAGCATGGAGAAGGTGAACAGCGAAATGTAGCTGAAGAACCGCTGGTAGCCCGGATCGTCGGCCATGTAGCCGATCGTGTAGATGTGCACCAGCAGCGAGACCAGGGTCACCACCACCATCATCATCGCGGTCAGCTTGTCGATCATGAAGCCGACATGGGCGTGGATGTTGCCGACCTCGAACAGCGTGTACAGGTTCTGGTTGAACGGCGAGGCGCCCTGCCCGACCAGCTGGTACAGCACCCAGCACGACAACGCGCAGCTGGCCGCCACGCCGAGGATGGTGACCCAGTGCGCGCCGGCCCTGCCGACCTGGCGTCCGAACAACCCGGCCACGATGCTGCCCAGCAATGGCGCCAGGACCACGGCCAGAAGTAGATTCTTGGAAATTTCCAGACCTGTCATCGGTGCATCAGCCTTTCAAACTATCGACTTCGGCCACGTTGATCGTGTGCCGGGCGCGGAACAGGGCGACCAGGATGGCCAGGCCGATGGCGGCTTCCGCGGCAGCCACGGTCAGGATGAAGAACACGAAGATCTGCCCGTCCGGATCGCCGAACTGGCGCGAGAACGCGACGAAGTTGACGTTCACCGCCAGCAGCATCAGCTCGATCGACATCAGCAGCACGATGACGTTCTTGCGGTTGAGGAAGATGCCGGCGACGCTGATGCAGAACAGCGCCGCGCCCAGCGCGAGCAGGTGGCCCAGGGCGATCATGGCTTGGCCTCCGGGTCGGCCGCGGCCGGCACGATCAGGGTCTCGCGGACCGGGTTTTCAACCGCCACGTCGACCATGCGCAGGCGGTCCGATGCCTTGACCCGCGCCTGCTCGGCCGGCTTCTGGGTCTTGGTGCCCGGGCGCTTGCGCAGGGTCAGCATGACCGCGGCGATCACCGCCACGGTCAGGATCACCGCGGCGAACTCGAACGGCAGCAGGAACTTGGTGAACAGCGTGTGCGCCAACCACCTGGTGTTGGAGACATCGGCCGCCGCCGACGCGGCATTGGCCGCATACGGCGCGGCCAGCTTGGCCTTGAAGCCGATCAAGGCGAGGATTTCCACCAGCATCACCACCGCCACCAGCAGGCCGACCGGCAGGTAGCGGACCCAGCCTTCGCGGATCTTGACGATGTCGATGTCCAGCATCATCACCACGAACAGGAACAGCACCATCACCGCGCCCACGTACACCAGGATCAGGGCCACGCCGAGGAATTCGGCGCCGACCAGCAGCCAGACGCAGGCGATGGAGAAGAAGGTAAGGATCAGGCACAGCACCGCATGCACCGGATTGCGCACGCTGATCACCCCGCCGGCGGCGACGACCGCGATGGTGGCGAATGCGTAGAAAGAGAGGAGCAGCAGATCCATCATGACCTCAGCGGAAGGCGGCGTCGGCAGCGCGGCGCTCGGCGATCTCGGCTTCCAGCCGGTCCCCGATCGCCAGCAGCTGCGGCTTGGTGACGATGTTCTCGCCACGGTTCTCGAAGTGGTATTCCAGGATGTGGGTCTCGACGATGGAATCCACCGGGCAGCTTTCCTCGCAGAAGCCGCAATAGATGCACTTGAACAGGTCGATGTCGTAGCGCGTGGTGCGGCGGGTGCCGTCCTCGCGCTTCTCCGAATCGATGGTGATCGCCAGCGCCGGGCACACCGCCTCGCACAGCTTGCAGGCGATGCAGCGTTCCTCGCCGTTCGGGTAGCGGCGCAGCGCGTGCAGGCCGCGGAAACGCGGCGACTGCGGGAACTTCTCCATCGGGTACATCACCGTGTACTTCGGCTTGAACGCGTACTTGAGCGTCAGCCACATGCCCTGGACCAGCTCGACCAGCAGCAGGCTCTTGAAGTAATGGAAAACCTTGTTCATCGCTCAGACGCCCTTCTCGAACACGCCAAAGAACACCATCAACGCGGTGACCGCGATCCAGGCGATGGTCAGCGGGATGAATACCTTCCAGCCCAGGCGCATGATCTGGTCGTAGCGGTAGCGCGGGAAGGTGGCGCGGAACCAGATGAAGGCGCTGGCGAAGAAACCCACCTTCAACAGCAACCACGGCCAGCCGCCCTGCCAGATCCAGTCCACCCACGGCGACACGTCGGCGACGATCAAGCCCTGCAGCGGGCTGAGCCAGCCGCCCATGAAGAACAGCGACACCAGGAAGCTGACCAGGATCATGTTGGCGTATTCGGCCAGGAAGAACAGCGAGAAAGCCGCGCCCGAATATTCCACCATGTGCCCGGCGACGATTTCCGATTCGCCCTCGGTCACGTCGAACGGCGCGCGGTTGGTCTCGGCCACGCCGGACACCCAGTACACGATGAACAACGGGAACAGCGGCAGCCAGAACCACTCGAACGGCCCGGCGTTGCCGGCCTGGGCCATGACGATGTCGGTGAGGTTGAGGCTACCCGAGGCGATCAGCACGCCGACCAGGGCGAAACCCATCGCGATCTCGTAACTGACCACCTGCGCGGCCGCGCGCATCGCGCCGAGGAAGGCGTATTTCGAGTTCGACGCCCAGCCGGCGATGATGATGCCGTACACGCCCAGCGAGGTCATCGCCAGCAGGTACAGCAGGCCGGCATTGGCGTTCGACAACACGATCTTCGCATCGAACGGCACCACCGCCCACGCCGCGAATGCGGGCGCGAGCGCGATCAACGGTCCAAGGAGGTACATGGTCTTCTGTGCCTTGGCAGGCATCAGGACTTCCTTGAACAGCAGTTTGAATACGTCGGCGAAGGCCTGGAAGACGCCCATGCCCACGTACATCGGCCCATGGCGGACATGCATCCAGCCGATCAGCTTGCGTTCCCAGACCACATAGAAGGCGACGGCGACGATCACCGGCACCGCGATGGCCAGGATCTTCAGCACGATCCACAACACCACGCCGATATTGCCCAGCCCGAGGAACCATTCGCGCAACGGGTCGATGGCGTTCAACAGCAGCTCGTTCATGCGCCCACCACCGTCACGTTGCCGGCGCCCAGCGGCGCGGTGGCGCCATGGCCGCTTTCGATCCAGGCCGCACCGCGCGCGACGCGCGCATCGATGAAGACCGGCAAGGTGGCCGTACCGTCGGGAGCGCCCACTTTCGCGACCGCGCCTTCGGCCAGGCCCGCCGCCTGGGCATCGACCGGATTGAGGGTGATGCGCGGCGACAGGTTGAGGGGATGTTCCTGCAGTGCCCGGGCACGGCGGACGACGCCGTCGGTACGATAGATCGCGGCGGTCGCGGCGAGTTCCAGCCCGCCCGTGGCGGGCGCAGGCGCAGCCGACTTCGCGATCGAAGACGGCGGCAACGCCGCACCCGAGGCACGGGCACCGGCCAGGTCGATGAATTCGAAAGCCGGCAATTGCAGCTCGCCGCCAAGCGCCCGCAGTACCGTCCAGCCCTCTCGCGCCTCGCCCGGCAACTTGCCGCCGGCCTGGGTGCGCTGGTCGCTGCCGTCCAGGTTGGTCAGGGTCGCCTCGATTTCCGGCAACGCGCCGATCGGCAGGATCACGTCGGCCACGTTGCGCGTGGACTTGCAGGCGAAGTGGCTGAAGGCTACGACCTTGGCGGCCTTCAATGCCTTCTGCGCGGCGGCGCCATCGGCGAAATCCAGGCCCGGTTCGATGCCGTAGATGACGTAGGCGGAACGCGGTTCCGCAAACATGCCCGCGACATCGCGCTTGGCTGGCAGTACGCCATTGCGCGTAAGACCGAGCGCATTGGCGCCCTGCGGGATGCGGCATAGCGCGGCACCCGTGGCGGCAGCGAAGGCTTTCGCGGCGGCGCGGAGGGAAGCGGCTTGCGGGTGGTTCTCGGCGAGCGCGCCGACGATCAGTACGGGGCGGCTGGCGCCCTTCACTGCTTCGATCAGTGCGGCATCGTTCAAGGCGTTGGCCAATTGCGACGGCGCGACGATCTGCTTGCCGGCCAACGAGAACGCAAAATCGAAGTCGACGGGGTTGACCGCATAGACCTTGGCATTGCGCTGCGTATTGGCCTTGCGGATGCGCTGGTGCAGCAACGGCAGCTCATGGCGGATATTGCTGCCGAACAGGACGATGACGTCGGCCTGTTCGATCTCGGCCAGCGGCATGGCGAACGGCTCGGCCACGGCGCCATCGGAAAAATCGCGATTGAAGATACGGTGGTCCAGGTTGCCGCTGCCCAGCCCCTCGGCCAGGCGCGCGAGCAGGCTGCCCTCGTCGTTGGGCGTGGCCGGATGCGCGAGCACGCCGAGATCGTCGCCCTTGTTGGCGCGCAGGATTTCCGCGGCGGCGGCCAGGCCTTCGGCCCAGGACACCTCCTTCCAGTCGTTATCGGTACCGCTGTCGCCCACTTTCAGCAGCGGCTTGACCGCGCGGTCCTCGGCGTACAGGCCCTGGTGCGAATAGCGGTCGCGATCCGACAACCAGCATTCGTTGACCGCTTCGTTGTCGCGCGGGACCGTGCGCAGGATCTCGCCACGACGCACGTGGGTGAACAGGTTGGAACCCATCGCATCGTGATAGCCGATCGATTCGCGCGCGACCAGTTCCCACGGACGCGCGCGGAACTGGAACACCTTGTTGGTCAGCGCGCCGACCGGGCATACGTCGACGACGTTGCCGGACAGTTCGGTGGTCAGCGGCTTGCCGTCGTAGGTGCCGATCTGCAGGTTCTCGCCGCGATACATGCCGCCCAGTTCGTAGGTACCGGCGATGTCCGCGGTGAAGCGCACGCAGCGCGTGCACTGGATGCAGCGGGTCATCTCGGTGGCGACCAGCGGGCCGATGTCCTCGTCCGGGACCACGCGCTTGCGTTCCTGGAAGCGGCTGACCGAACGGCCGTAACCCAGCGACAGGTCCTGCAGCTCGCATTCGCCGCCCTGGTCGCAGATCGGGCAGTCCAGCGGATGGTTGATCAGCAGGAACTCCATCACGTTGCGCTGCGACTTCAAGGCCTTGTCGCTGCGTGTGGCGATCTTCATGCCGTCCATCACCGGCGTGGCGCAGGCCGGCGCGGGCTTGGGCATCTTCTCAACTTCCACCAGGCACATGCGGCAGTTGGCGGCGATGGCCAGCTTGTCGTGGTAGCAGAAGCGCGGGATCGGGATGCCGGCCTTGTCGGCGGCCTGGATGATCATCGAGCCCTTGGGTGCGGCCAATTCCACGCCGTCGATGAAGACGGTGACATGGTCGGGCGCCAGGTTCGGGTTGACGGGCTGCGCGCTCATGCTTTGGCTCCCATGGGAACCAGCAATGCGACGATTTTCCCCTCTCCCCTTGTGGGAGAGGGTGGCCGAAGGCCGGGAGAGGGTTCGGCTTTTCGCGCAAGTCCAATCATAGCGGCGAGAGCAAAAGCACGCTTCGCTACGCTCGCGCCCCCTCTCCTGCCCTGCGGGCATCCTCTCCCACAAGGGGAGAGGAGAGAATCCAAAAACCCTCTCTCGATTCTCACGGCCGCATTCATGCCGCTACCTCCAGCTTCGCATCGACAATGGAACGGCCGTTGAGGATGAAGTATTCGAATTCGTTCCAGTAGTGGCGCAGCATGCCTTGCACCGGCCACGCCGCGGCTTCGCCGAAGGCGCAAATGGTGTGGCCTTCGATCTGGCCCGCGGAGGCCTTCAACGTATTGAGGTCTTCCAGCGTGGCCTTGCCTTCGACCACGCGGGTGATCATGCGGTACATCCAACCGGTGCCTTCGCGGCACGGCGTGCACTGGCCGCAGGATTCGGCGTAATAGAAACGCGCGATGCGCTGGCAGGCGCGGACCATGCAGGTGGTTTCGTCCATGACGATGACCGCGCCCGAACCCAGGCCGGAGCCCGCCTTCTGGATGCTGTCGTAGTCCATGGTCAGGCCCATCATGGTTTCGCCCGGCAACACCGGCATCGAGGAACCACCGGGGATCACCGCCTTCAGCTTGTGGCCGTTGCGGATGCCGCCGGCCATTTCAAGGAGCTCGGAGAAAGGCGTGCCGAGGCGGATTTCGTAATTGCCCGGGCGCGCGACATGGCCGGACACCGAGAAGATCTTCGGACCGCCGTTGTTCGGCTTGCCGAGGTTGAGGAACCATTCGGCGCCATTGCGGATGATCGCCGGCACCGAGGCATAGGTCTCGGTGTTGTTGATCGTGGTCGGCTTGCCGTACAGGCCGAAGTTGGCCGGGAACGGCGGCTTGAACCGCGGCTGGCCCTTCTTGCCTTCCAGCGATTCCATCAACGCGGTCTCTTCGCCGCAGATGTAGGCGCCTGCGCCGAGCGCGTTGAAGATGTCGATGTCGATGCCCGAACCAAGCACGTTCTTGCCCAGCCAGCCGTGCTTGTAGGCCTCGGCGGTGGCTTCTTCCAGGTGCTCGAACGGCTCGTGGTGGAATTCGCCGCGCAGATAGTTGTAGGCGGTGCTGGAACCGGTGGCATAGCAGGCGATGGCCATGCCCTCGATCACCGAATGCGGGTTGTAGCGCAGGATGTCGCGATCCTTGGCGGTGCCGGGCTCGGATTCGTCCGAGTTGCAGAGGATGTACTTCTGCATGTCGCCCTTGGGCATGAAGCTCCACTTCAGGCCGGTGGGGAAGCCTGCGCCGCCGCGGCCGCGCAAACCGGACTGCTTGACCATCTCGACCACGTCGGCCGGCGCGATCTTCTCTTCGATGATCTTGCGCAGCGCGCTGTAACCGCCGGTCTTCAGGTAGTTTTCGTACGACCACGGCTTGTCGAAGTGCAGCGTGGTGTAGACCACCTGGTGCTCTTTCGGGGCCGGGCCCACGGGGCCCATCGTTTCGTGGTGTGCCATCGTTTATTCCAACCCGTCCAGCAGTTCGTCCACCTTCGCGGGCGTGAGCTTCTCGTGGTAATGGCCGTTGATGACGACCACCGGCGCGCCGCAGCAAGCGGCGACGCACTCTTCTTCGCGCTTCAGGTAGACGCGACCGTCGGCGGTGGATTCGCCGAGCTTGCAGCCGAGCTTCTTCTCCGCATGCGCGACCAGGTCCTCGGCGCCGTTGAGCCAGCAGCTGATGTTGGTGCAGAAGGCGACGTTGTTGCGGCCGACCTGCTTGGTCTCGAACATCGAATAGAAGCTGGCGACCTCGTAGGCCCATACCGGCGGCAGATCGAGGTACTTGGCGACCGCCGCGATCAGCTCGTCGCTGAGCCAGCCATCGTTCTGCTCCTGCGCCGCATGCAGGCCCTGCAATACGGCCGAACGCTTGCGGTCCGGCGGGAACTTGGTCAGCCAATGGTCGATATGCGCGCGCGTCTTGTCGTTCAACGCGACCAGCGGATCGACATTGCGTGCCGCTTCGAAATTACCCGTGGCCCTCATCGGTCCACCTCACCAAAAACGAGATCGTAGGTGCCGATCATGGCCACGACGTCCGGCAGCATGTGCCCGCTGACGACGTGGTCCATCGACGAAAGATGGGCGAAGCCGGGCGCGCGCAGGTGCACGCGGAACGGCTTGTTGGCGCCATCGGAAACCAGGTAGCAGCCGAACTCGCCCTTGGGCGCCTCGACCGCGGCGTAGGTTTCGCCGGCGGGCACGCAATAGCCTTCGCTGAACAGCTTGAAGTGGTGGATCAGCGCTTCCATGTCGTCCTTCATCTCCTCGCGGGACGGCGGCGCGACCTTGAAGTTCTGCACCATCACCGGGCCCGGATTGGCTTTCAGCCACTTCACGCATTGCTTGATGATCAGGTTGGACTGGCGCATCTCCGCCACTCGCACCAGGTAACGGTCGTAGCAATCGCCATTGGTGCCGACCGGGACCTCGAAATCGACGGTGTCGTATTTGGCATAGGGCTGCTTCTTGCGCAGGTCCCAGGCGATGCCGGAACCGCGCAGCATCGCGCCGGTCATGCCCCAGGCGCGCGCCTCTTCCGGCGAGATCACGCCGATGCCGACGGTGCGTTGCTTCCAGATGCGGTTTTCGGTGAGCAGGGTTTCGTACTCGTCGACGCGCTTGGGGAATTCGTTGGTGAAATCCTCGAGGAAATCCAGCAACGAGCCTTCGCGCGCGGCATTGAACCGCTTCAGCGCCTTGCCCTTGCGCCAGGGCGATTCCTTGTACTTGGGCATGTGGTCCGGCAGGTCGCGATAGACGCCGCCCGGACGGTAATAAGTGGCGTGCATGCGCGCGCCGCTGACCGCCTCGTAGCAGTCCATCAATTCCTCGCGCTCGCGGAAGGCGTACAGCATCACCGCCATCGCGCCCAGGTCGAGGCCGTTGGAGCCGATCCACATCAAGTGGTTCAGGATGCGGGTGATCTCGTCGAACATGGTGCGGATGTACTGCGCGCGCTCCGGCGCCTGGATGCCCATCAGCCGCTCGATCGCAAGCACGTAGGCGTGCTCGTTGCACATCATCGACACGTAATCCAGGCGATCCATGTAGCCGATCGACTGGTTGAACGGCTTGCTCTCGGCCAGCTTTTCGGTGCCACGGTGCAACAGGCCGATGTGCGGATCCGCGCGGACCACGGTTTCGCCGTCCATTTCCAGGATCAGGCGCAGCACGCCGTGCGCGGCCGGGTGCTGCGGGCCGAAGTTCAGGGTGTAGTTGCGGATTTCCTGGCGGCTTTCGGCAGCATTGCTGGCGAAGGCGACACCGGATTGCTGGACGCTCACTTGGCGGGCTCCCTTTGTGCGGCCTCGCCGGCCGCCGTCGCATAACGCGCATCGTCGCGGATCACGCGCGGCACGCCGACGCGGGGCTCGACCGAGGTCACCGGTTCGTAGATCACGCGCTTCTTCTCTTCGTCGTAGCGCACTTCCACGTTGCCGATCAGCGGAAAATCCTTGCGGAACGGATGGCCGACGAAACCGTAGTCGGTGAGGATCCGGCGCAGGTCCGGGTGGCCTTCGTAGAGGATGCCGAACAGATCGAAAGCTTCGCGTTCGAACCAGTTGGCGCCGGGCCAGATACCGGTGACCGAAGCGATCATCGGCAATTCGTCGTTCGGCGCATAGCAGCGCACGCGCAGCAGGCGGTTGTGCTGGTAGGAACGCAGGTGGACCACGGTGGCGAAACGATGCACCGGGCCTTCGCCGCGCGGGCGGTTTTCCCAGGTGAAGCGCCCCGGACCGAAGCCCAGTTCCACGCCACGGCTGAAACCTTCGGAGGAAACGTTGGCCGTTTCCCACTCGTCGCTGCCATGGCCGAGATAATCGACGCCGCACAGATCGACCAGTTGCTCGAAACCGAAGTCGTCGCGCAGCGAAAGGCAGGCGGCATGCCAGGTCGCGGACGGCACTTCCAGCGTCACTTCGCCACGGGCTTCGGCGATGCCGAGGATCGCGTCGGGAAAACGCGCCTGCAGTTGTTCGATGTAGGTTGCAGCTTGCTCGGCCATGGGGGCGTGGCGTGCTCGGTAGTTAAGTGGGTGGAATCGTCTTGAAACTGGATCGTTTGAAGCTTGTCTTGTCTCGAAGCCGGATCAGCGGGCGATGGTCTGGGTGCGCCAGATCTTCTTCTGCAACTGCAGGATGCCGTAGACGAGCGCCTCGGCCGTTGGCGGGCAGCCCGGTACGTAGACATCGACCGGCACGATGCGATCGCAGCCGCGCACCACCGAATACGAGTAATGGTAGTAACCGCCGCCGTTGGCGCAGCTGCCCATCGAGATGACCCACTTCGGCTCGGGCATCTGGTCGTAGACCTTGCGTAGCGCCGGGGCCATCTTGTTGACCAGGGTGCCGGCCACGATCATCACGTCGGACTGGCGCGGCGACGGGCGGAACACCACGCCATAGCGGTCCAGATCCAGGCGCGAGGCGCCCGCATGCATCATCTCGACCGCGCAGCAGGCCAGGCCGAAGGTCATCGGCCACATCGAGCCGGTCCGCGCCCAGTTCATCAGCGCGTCGACGCTGGTGGTGACGTAGCCTTTTTCCAGCAGCGGATTCTCGCCGTCCGGACGCAGGATGTCGTCGACCCGCCCTTGCGGGATCGGGCTGGTCATCAGCCGATCGATGGTCCCGATCACACTCACAGGATCACTCCCATTCCAGGGCTCCCTTCTTCCAGACGTAGATGAATCCGAGGAACAGCATGCCCACGAACAGGCCCATGGTGACCAGCGCGCGCGCGCCCAGCTCCTGGAACACCAGGGTCCACGGCATGATGAAGATGATTTCCAGGTCGAAGACGATGAACTGGATGGCGATCAGGTAATAGCGCACGTCGAACTTCATGCGCGCGTCCTCGAAGGCCTCGAAACCGCACTCGTAAGGCGAGAGCTTCTGCGCATCGGGACGACGGGGACCGATCAACCGTCCTATCACCATCAGCGAGATGCCGATGCCGGTAGCGACGATCAGGAATAACAGGGTCGGCAGGTATTCGGCCAGCACGCGTGGTCCTCGGTTGGTTTCCCCGCAGGAAACGCGCCGGTCAGGCGCGTGTTCCGCAGGCTTCTCGCGTCTCCCAATTGTAAAGTCCGCGCCTTGCGAGCGCGGGCTTTCATAAGGATTCGCATCTTGGTGCCCAAGAGGGGACTCGAACCCCTACGACTTTCGCCGCTACCACCTCAAGGTAGTGCGTCTACCAATTCCGCCACCTGGGCAAACATATGCGTCGGGGCATGCCCCGACGCGCTGACTATTGTAACCGGCTTCAGCCGCCTTGCGCGGGTGCGGCGGGTTGCGGCGCGGGCTTGGCGGGCGTGCTTTCCACTTCGGTATTTTCCACTTCCGCCGGAGTCGCTTGCGCGGGCGTGGTCGCGGCGGGCGCCGTCGGCACTGTCGGGCTGGCGGAGGGAATGCCGGCCGGAGCGCTGGGTACCGTGGACGGCTGCGCTTGCTTGGGCAATTCGCCCGCCGCCGCAGGCACGGGTTGTTCAGCCATCACGCCGAGATTCTGCTCCACCACGGGACGCGCCCTGTGCGCTGCGTTCCAGGCCATGAACAAGCTGATGGCGAAGAAGGTGATTGCCAGCCACTTGGTGCTCTTGGACAGGAAGTTGGACGCGCCGCGCGCGCCGAATACCGTGCCCGAAGCGCCCGCGCCGAAGCCCGAGCCGGCGGCCGCGCCGCTACCGCGCTGCATCAGCACCAGGGCGATGATCGCGATGGCGATCAGCACGTAGATTACATTCAAGGTCAACATCAACATTTCATGGATCTCGATCGAAATTGGAGAAGTCCGGCGAACCGCACCGGACTTGCAAGTGGCGCTCTGACAAGCAGTGTCGTGGTCAGCCCGCCGCTGCCCGGGCGATGGCCAGGAAGTCGCCAGCGACCAGGGAGGCGCCGCCGACCAGCCCACCATCGACATCGGCTTGCGCGAACAGTTCCGCGGCGTTGTCGGGCTTGACGCTTCCGCCATACAGCAGCGGCAGCGAGTCGGCGATTCTAGCATCGCGGCCCTTGACCACGCCACGGATGAAGGCATGCACCGCCTGCGCCTGCTCCGGACTGGCGGTGCGGCCGGTGCCGATGGCCCAGACCGGTTCATAGGCCACCACCGCCCCGGCGAAGGCCTCCACCCCGACCAGATCCAGTACCGGCTCCAGCTGGGCCGAGATCACGGCCTCGGTCTGTCCGGCCTCGCGCTGCTCCAGGGTTTCGCCAACGCAAAGGATGGGAACGAGCCCGGCATTCTTCGCCGCCCGGAACTTCGCGGCCACCAGTTCGCTGCTTTCGGCATGGTACTGGCGGCGTTCGGAATGGCCGACCAGGCCATAGCGCGCACCCACGTCCACCAGCATGGCCGCGGAAACCTCGCCGGTGTAGGCGCCCTTTTCGTTGCTGCTGACATCCTGCGCGCCGAAGGAGATAGCGTGGCGCTCGAAGTCCTCGATCAGGTCGCCCAGGTAGGGCAACGGCGGCAACACGACCATCTCGACCCCTTCAAGGGGTAGGCCGGCCACCAGCTCCGCCACCAGCCGGGTGGCGAAATCGCGGCTGCCGTGCAGCTTCCAGTTTCCGGCTACGATCTTGCGGCGCATCGTTTTTTTCCTGTCGGGCCTGCCTCGGAGGCCGCAAAGGATAGCCGATACCCCTCCCCGACCCCAGCCGACAGATAGCTTCCTGGTTTCCGGCGCCTCCGTTGGCCACTTTCTTCGGATCGAATCCGGACGGGCCCGGCCACGAGGTTACTTGAGCTTGATCTCGCGCAGGCGTTCTTCCAGATAGCCCTGCGCGGTGATCGGCTCGGGATAACGCTTGGGGTTTTCCGCGCTGATCGTGGAAGGCAGCACGTCGATCAGGAAATCCGGGTTCGGGTGCAGGAAGAACGGCACCGAATAGCGCGGCTTGCGCGCCTGTTCGCCCGGCGGGTTGGTGACCCGATGGGTGGTGGACGGATACACGTGATTGGTCAGGCGCTGCAGCATGTCGCCGATGTTGACCACGATGGTGTCGGCATCGGAAGTGAACGGCACCCACTCGCCCTGCTTGGACTTCACTTCCAGGCCCGCCGCGCTGGCGCCGACCAGCAGGGTGATCAGGTTGATGTCCTCGTGCGCACCGGCGCGCACGTTGGGGATATCGTCGGCGGTGATCGGCGGATAATGGATCGGGCGCAGGATGGAATTGCCGGAATCGGTCTTGTCGGCGAAATAGTTCTCCGGCAATTGCAGATGGAGGGCCAGCGCCGACAGCACGCGCGAACCGAGCTGGTCGAGCGCTTCGTACAGGCCATAGCCATGCTCGCGGAAACCCGGCACCTCGTCCGGCCACAGGTTGGGCGGCATCACCCCGGCGTACTTCGAATCGCGCGGAATCTCGCGGCCGATATGCCAGAACTCCTTCAGGTCGAAGTGCTTGGAATCCTTCGCCGTTTCCACCCCGAACGGGGTGTAGCCGCGCGCGCCGCCGCTGCCGGGCACGTGGTACTTGAGCTTGGTTTCATCAGGCAGGGCGAAGAAATTCCTGAACACCTCGTAGGCGGCATCGATCGCCGGTTGCGGGATGCCGTGGTTGCGGATGCCGGCGAAACCCCACTCGCGATAAGCGGCGCCGAGTTCGGCCACGAAGGCCTCGCGGTCGCGGCTGTCCGACGGATTGCTGAAGCGGGTGATGTCGAGGGTGGGGATTCTTGCTGTCATGCGAAGGCTCTGGTTTGTTTGTTCCCTTCTCCCACCGGGAGAAGGTGCCCAACGGGCGGATGAGGGAATGTGCTCTCAGATCGCCGAACAATGCCGATACGGATGACTCCCTCCCTCATCCGGCGCTACGCGCCACCTTCTCCCGGCGGGAGAAGGAAAGCTTCATGCAACCGCACGCACCGCATCGGCCAGCTTGTCCAACGTGTTCTGCATCAAGACATCGTCATCAGCTTCCACGGTAACCCGCACCACCGGCTCGGTACCGGAAGGTCGCAGGAAAGCGCGGCCACGACCGGCGACCGCGGCCTGCGCTTCGGCCAGTGCGGCTTTCACGCTTTCGGCTTCGGTAGGCTTGGCGCCGTTGGCTAGTCGCACGTTGATGGTTTTCTGCGGCACCATCACCAGCCCGGCCAGCGCCTCGCGCAACGACCTGCCGGTGCGGCTCAGCACCTCCAGCACCTGCAGCGCGCTGATGATGCCGTCGCCGGTGCTGGTGCGGTCCAGGCACATCAGGTGCCCCGAAGCTTCGCCGCCGAGGATGCCCTGCCCTTCGACCAGGGCCTGGTGGACGTAACGGTCGCCGACCTTGGCCCGCTGGAACGCGATGCCGGCCTCGGCGAAGGCGCGTTCCAGGCCGTAATTGCTCATCAGGGTACCGACCACGGGCCCGCGCAGGCGCCCGCTTTGCTTCCAGTCGTTGGCCAGCACGTAGATCAGGCCGTCGCCATCGACGATGCCGCCATCGCCATCCACGAACAGGACCCGGTCGCCATCGCCGTCGAAGGCGATGCCGAGGGCCGCGCCCGATTCGCGCACGCGCGCCGCCAGCGCTTCCGGATGGGTGGAACCGACGCCATCGTTGATGTTCACGCCATTGGGTTCGGCGCCCATCGCTTCCACGCGCGCGCCGAGTTCGCGCAGCACGATCGGGCCGACCTGGTAGGTGGCGCCATTGGCGCAATCGACCACGATGCGCATGCCGCCAAGATCGAACAGGCGCGGCACCGAATTCTTGCAGGCCTCGACATAGCGGCCGATCGCATCGCGGGTGCGTACCGCCTTGCCCAGTTGTTCCGAAGGCACGGTACTGAAGGGCTGTTCCAGCGCCGCTTCGATGGCGAGCTCGGCGGCGTCGTCGAGCTTTTCGCCCTGCGCCGAGAAGAACTTGATGCCGTTGTCGTAGTGCGGGTTGTGCGAAGCGGAGATCACGATGCCGCCGTCGGCAAGCAGCGAGTGGGTCATGTGCGACACCGCCGGGGTCGGCATCGGCCCCATCAGCTCCACGTCGACACCGGCCGCGACCAGCCCGGCCTCCAGTGCGGCCTCGAACATGTAGTTGGAAATGCGCGTGTCCTTGCCGATGATCACCCGCGGCTTGCGCCAGTCGCCCGCACTGCGCACCGAAGCGCGCAGCGCGTGGCCGTAGGCGTTGCCCAGGCGCAGCATGAAATCGGCCGAAACCGGGCCTTCGCCCACGCGTCCGCGGATGCCATCGGTGCCGAAATACTTGCGGCTCATGCGGCCTCCACCAGCGGGCTGTCGCCCGGCTTGGATTGCCTCATCATCAGCGCCAGCAGGTCGGCGAGCCGGTCGCGCATCTCGCGGCGGTCGCAGATCTGGTCGATCGCGCCATGCTCGACCAGGAACTCGGAACGCTGGAAGCCTTCCGGCAGGGTTTCGCGCACGGTCTGCTCGATCACGCGCGGGCCGGCGAAGCCGATCAACGCCTCGGGCTCGGCCAGGTTGATGTCGCCGAGCATGGCGAACGAGGCCGAGACGCCACCGGTGGTCGGATGGGTCATGACCGAAATGTAAGGCAGGCCGGCTTCACGCAGGCGGCCGAGCGCCGCCGAAGTCTTGGCCATCTGCATCAACGAGAACAGGCCTTCCTGCATGCGTGCGCCGCCACTGGCGGAGAAGCATACGAACGGGGAGCCGATCTCGAGCGCGCGCTCCGCGCCCAGGGCGAAACGTTCGCCGACGACCGAGCCCATCGACCCGCCCATGAAGGCGAAATCGAACGCGGCGGCGACCAGCGGGCGCTCCTTCAATTGCCCCTGCAACACGACCAGGGCATCGCGCTCGCCGGTCGACTTCTGCGAAGCCTTGATCCGATCGGCGTATTTCTTCTGGTCCTTGAACTTCAAGGCATCCACCGGACCCAGCGCGGCGCCGACTTCCTGCAGGTTGCCGGCATCGAACAATGCGGTCAGTCGCGCCCGCGCGCGGATCGCCATGTGGAAGTTGCACTTGGGGCAGACCTCCAGGTTCTCTTCCAGTTCGGGACGGTAAAGAACGGAGCCGCAGCGCTCGCATTTCTCCCACAGGCCTTCCGGCACGCTGCGCTTGTTCTTGTTGGTCCCCGCCTGGGTGCGGATGCCCGACGGCATCAATTTGCTAAGCCAGCTCATGCGTTTGCCATAGTGTTTGCGATGCCCCGTTCAGTTTCGGCGCTGGAATCAGCCTGAGAGTTTAGCCCAGCCGCCGTTTTTGGGTTCAGGCATCCAGCGCCTGGCGCAACGGCACCAGGAAGGCCGCAGCCCGCGACGCCGCCTCTTCCGGGGTCGCGGCGTCCGCCAGGCAAGCTACCAGCGCACTGCCGACCACCACGCCATCGGCCTCGACTGCCATGGCCGCGGCGCTGGCCGCGTCCTTGATGCCGAAGCCGGCCACCACCGGCACCCGTGACTGCGCGCGCAGGTCGTGCAGGCGCAGACCCGCCGCCTGAGTATCCAGATGACCGGCACCGGTGACCCCGGCAAAGCTCACGTAGTACAGGTACCCCTGCGCGGAGCCGCAAAGCATGGCCATGCGCTCGGGCGTGGTGGTGGGCGATGCCAGTGCGATCAGGTCCAGGCCCTGGCGGGTGAATGTTTCGCGCGTCTCCGCGGCTTCCTCGGGCGGCAGGTCGACCAGCAGGATGCCGTCCACGCCGGCCTGCACGGCTTCCTCGGCAAAACGCTGGTTGCCATGGATCTCGACCGGGTTCAGATAGCCCATCAGCACCACCGGGGTATCGGCATCGCGCTGGCGGAATTCACTGACCACCTGCAGCACATAGCGCAGGCCCGCACCACGCCGCAGCGCCTGTTCGGAACTGCGCTGGATGACCGGGCCGTCGGCCATGGGATCAGAGAACGGAACGCCGAGCTCGATCACGTCAGCGCCGGCTTCGACCAGTGCGTGCATCACCGGTACGGTGGCTTCCAGCGAGGGATCGCCGGCAGTGATGAAGGGGATCAGGGCCTTGCGGCGGGTGGATTCAAGCTGGGAAAAACGCTGGGCAATCCGGCTCACAGCTCGAAGCCCTCGCGCGCGGCGATGGTATGCACGTCCTTGTCGCCACGTCCCGACAGGTTGCACAGCACCAGTGCGTCCTTCGGCAGATCGCGCGCGAGCTTGATCGCCTGGGCCACGGCGTGGCTGGATTCCAGCGCCGCCAGGATGCCTTCGGTGCGCGCCAGCGTGTGGAACGCCGCAAGCGCTTCGTCGTCGGTGACGCCGACGTACTGCGCACGCCCGGCATCGCTGAGGAAGGAATGTTCCGGTCCTACGCCCGGGTAATCCAGGCCGGCGGAAACCGAATGGGTCTCGATGATCTGGCCATCATCGTCGCAGATCACGTAGGTGCGGTTGCCATGGAGCACGCCCGGCCGGCCAGCGGCGATGGACGCGGCATGGCGACCGGTGTCGATGCCGTCGCCCGCCGCTTCGGCACCGACGATCTTCACCTCGGCATCATTGAGGAAAGCATGGAACAAGCCGATGGCGTTGCTGCCACCACCGACGCAGGCGGTGATGACATCCGGCAGGCGGCCGTAGTCGGCCAGCATCTGCGCACGCGCCTCGCGCCCGACCACGGCGTTGAAATCGCGGACCATGCGCGGATACGGATCCGGGCCGGCGACCGTGCCGATGATGTAGAACGTGTCGCGCACGTTGGTCACCCAGTCGCGCATGGCTTCGTTCAAGGCATCCTTCAAGGTCTGCGAACCCGAGGTCACCGGCACCACGGTCGCACCCAGCAGTTTCATCCGGTAGACGTTGATCTTCTGCCGCTCGATATCGGTGGCGCCCATATAGACCACGCATTCCAGGCCCAGGCGCGCGGCCACGGTGGCGCTGGCCACGCCGTGCTGGCCGGCACCGGTCTCGGCGATGATCCGGGTCTTGCCCATGCGGCTGGCCAGCAGGGCCTGGCCGATGGTGTTGTTGATCTTGTGCGCGCCGGTGTGGTTCAGGTCCTCGCGCTTGAGCAGGATGCGGGCGCCGCCGACTTCCTTCGACAGACGCTCCGCTTCGTAGATCGGACTGGGCCGGCCGACGTAGTGCTTCAGGTCTTTCTCGAACTCGGCGATGAAGGCCGGGTCCACGCGCGCCGCGTCGTAGGCAGCCGCGAGTTCCTGCAACGGACCGATCAGGGTTTCGGCGACGAATCGACCGCCGTAGCGCCCGAAGTGGCCGTTGGCGTCCGGATAAGCGTGGTAGTCGGAAATGCGGGCTTGGTTCATGGCGTGATCAACGGAGCACATCGGGGCCAGCACTTTAACGCACACAAAATCCGCCATAAAGCTATAAAATATCAATGACACGTCAGTAAAACTCACCTATATGAGCAGAATACTGCCCTCGCTCAATGCCCTGCACGCCTTCGAGGCCGCCGCCCGCCTTGAAAGCGTGACCCGCGCGGCGGGCGAGCTGCATGTCACCCATGGCGCGGTGAGTCGTCAGATAAAGGCGCTGGAAGGTGAGCTGGGCAAAGCCTTGTTCGCGCGCCAGGGCCGCGGCCTGACCCTGACCCCTGCCGGCCTGCGCCTGCGCGACGCGGCCGGCCAGGCCTTCCAGCAACTGGAGGAAACCTGGTCGGATCTGCGTCGCGACAGTGCGCCTTCGGCACTGGTGTTGGGTTGCCCGGGCAGCGTGCTGGCCCGCTGGGTTATTCCGCGCCTGCCACGCCTGGGGCGGGAACTGCCGGAACTGAACCTGCATCTGGTCGTCCACGAAGGCGAATTCGACACGCGCCTGAGCGGCCTGGATGCTGCGTTGTTGCTTGCCGAGCCGCCCTTTGCCGAAGGATGGGAGGTACATGAACTGGCCACCGAAAGGATTGGTCCGGTGGTGAGTCCGCGCTATGCGGGCTTCGACTCGCTGCGCGATCAGCCGCCTGCGGCATTGCTGGGCGAAGCATTGCTGCATACCAGCTCGCGACCGCAGGCGTGGCCGGCGTGGGCGTCAAGTAATGGCCTGCAAGCGGACAGCCTGGGCTTCGGCACGGGTTTCGAACACCTTTACTACCTGCTGGAAGCGGCGGTGGCCGGACTGGGCGTGGCGATCGCGCCGCAACCACTGGTCAGCGAGGATATCGAGTCAGGACGTCTGGCGGCGCCATGGGGTTTCGTGGAAGCGCCAGCGCGATGGGTACTCTGCGCCCGCCGTAACGAGGCCGATGCGCGCACCACCCAGCTGGCCGAATGGCTGCGGCGCGAACTGACCGGCGATGCGCCGTGATGCAAACGCTCAATCGGGCCGCGCGTCGGCGCGCCGGGTCTCGTCCAGGAACAGGCGCATGCGATCGGGGCTCTTTATTCCGGGCGCCGATTCGATGCCGCTGGATACATCCACGCCCCAGGGGCGTGCCGTGCGAATAGCAGTCGCCACGTTTTCGCTGCTCAGGCCACCCGCCAGAAAGAACGGTTTTTCGAGCTGCGGCACGCGTTTCCAGTCGAAGCGCTGGCCACTGCCTCCTTGCTCGCCCCTGGCGTGGCCGTCTAGCAAGTAGCCGTAAGCGGAAGGAAATTCAGCGGCCCGCACAGACGCGTCTTCGTCTTCGCTGGCCATGGCGATGGCTTTGAGGAAAGGCAGGCCGAACCCGGCGCAATAGGCGTCGGTTTCGCCGCCATGGAACTGCAGCAGATCCGGCCGCACGTTTTCGATCAGCGCTTCGATTTCTGCGAGCGTGTTGTCCATCACCAGAGCGACGACCGCTATTTCTTCCGGCACCAGTTCACGCAGCATGCGCGCCTGCCCCAGCAGCAACTTGCGCGGACTCCGCGGCGCGAATACCAGGCCGACGTAGTCCACGCCCAGCTCCACTGCCAGGCGCACGTCTTCGGCGCGGGTCAGGCCGCAGAATTTGATCCGGGTATGGGTCATAGGAGCAGGAGCGAGAAACGAGTGGAGAGAAACGAGGAACGAGTATTTGTCATTCCAGCGCGCATTGGAATTCATTTTTACTTTTGTATTTCTACGCACTATAGACAAACAGGGAAAAGGGAAAGTCAAAATGGATGACCCCCCTTCGCTGTTATAAGGCGCTTTCGGCGTTCGCCGGGATGACGAACACTCTTTCCTCGTTTCTCCCTACTCGTTTCTCGCCCCCTCCGTCACTTCCCCCGGCAGCCCCCACAACGCCGGATACAGCGGCCCCAGGAACACCAGCCCATCCGCGGGCGCCGTCGGTCCCGCCAGCGTGCGGTCGCAACCTGCGAGCAGTTCTGCGATCCAGGCTTGCGGCCGCTCTCCCCGGCCCACCATCAGCAGTGAACCGACGATGTTGCGGACCATGTGGTGCAGGAACGCGTTGGCCTGCACTTCGACGATCACCTGTTCGCCTTCGCGCACGATGGAAATCGCCTGCAGGTCGCGCACCGCGTGCGGGGCCTGGCAATGCACGGTGCGGAAGGCGTTGAAGTCGTTTTCGCCGAGCAGCGCCTGCGCCGCGCGATGCATGGCGTCGGCGTCCAGCGGCAGGCGTTCCCAGCTTAGCTGCTCCCGGCCCAGGGCCGGGCGCACCGCGCGGTTGAGGATGCGATAGCGGTAACGCCGCGCACGTGCGGAAAAACGCGCGTTGAAGTCTTCCGCCACCGGCAAGCACCAGCGCACGCACACCGAAGGCGGCAGGCGCGTGGTCGTGCCCAGGCTCCAACTGCGCGGCGTGCGCGGTGCGTCGCTGTCGAAGTGCACCACCTGGCATTGCGCATGCACCCCGGCATCGGTGCGGCCGGCGCAGACGACCTGGACCGGCATCGCGGCGACCGAAGACAAGGCGTCCTCCAGCGTGGCCTGCACGGTCGGTTCGCCGGGCTGCCCATGCGGACTGAGCCGTTGCCAGCCGCGGAAATCGCTACCGTCGTACTCGACGCCCAACGCGTACCGCATCAGCAGCGTTTCATTGCTAAGGTCAGCCGATCTCGCGCAGCAGCTGCGTCGCTTCGTTGCGCGCGACGGCATCGCCGCCGGCGACCACTTCGTTGAGCAGGTCGCGCGCGGTCTCCAGGTCGCCCAGGTCCAGGTAGGCGATGGCCAGCTCCAGGCGCTCGCGTCCCGCCGGCGCGGCGTTCAATGGCGCCACGTTCAGGCCGCCATCGCCGGTATGCCAGGTGGGATTGATCGCGGCCGTGGTCCAGGCCTGCGGAGCCGGGGTGGGAGTTGCCGCGAATCCGGGCTGGTCATCGTCTTCGGCGAGCGTCGCCGGAATTTCGTCTTCTTCCTGGGCTTCGAGGGTTGCATCCACGGTCGCGGCGGCTTCCTCGCGCGCGCTTCCGGCCGCCGGCATCGCCGCGGCCAACGCCGCGCTGTCGTAGCCGGAACGCTTGGGGGCGACCGCCACCGACGGCTTGCGGCGGCTGATCAGCCAGCCCACCACCAGGCCGGCCACCAGCAGGCCCAGCCCGGCCCACATCCACAACGGCTGCGAAGCATCGCCCTGCGACTTGGCCAGGCGCTGCTGCGCGGCGGCCAGTTCGCTGTCCTTCATCGCGATCAGCTTGCCCTGCTGCTGCTTGATGCTTTCCAGTTCGGCGACCTGGGCGCGCAGTTCCTGCACTTCCGATTCGCGCGCCGCCAGCTCTTCCTTGGTCAGCGTCAATTGTTGGTTCGCCAGCATGTCACCCTCGCCTTCGGCATCGATGCCGGATTGTGTTCCCGCCCGGGTCGCCGCACTGGCGGCGGGCGGTGCGATCTCGAGCCTGGCCTCGGCGACCTTCGAAGCCGTGGCCGGCGCGCGCGTGGGCGCCGGGGCGGCCATCGATTCGACCGGTTGCGGGATCGGCCTGCGCGCCTGGCGCCATTCGGCCATCTGCTCGCGGACCAGTGCGGCGGCTTCGGACCTGCCAAGCTGCGCCTGTTCCGCCGACTGCGGTACGCGCAGCACCGCACCCTGCTTCAGGCGGTTGATGTTGCCGTTGATGAACGCCTCGGGATTGGCCCGCAGCAGCGCCAGCATGGTCTGGTCCAGGCTGTAATCCTGGCCCAGGTCGCGGGCGATCTGCGACAGGGTCTGTCCGCGTTGCACTTCGATCCGGCCATTGATGGCAGCCGGGACCACGGGCGTCGGGGCCGGTGCGGCCGGGACAGCAGCGGGCGCTGGGGCAGCGGGAGCGGGAGCGGGAATTTCAGCCGGAGGAGCAACCGGCTCGCCCGCAATGGCGGCTTCCGGTTCGCGAATGATGGTGTTGGAAGGCGGCGGCAACGGCGCTTCGATGATCGGCTGGCTGGCCGCGGCCAAGGCACCGGGCGTATCCACCAGCGCCGAATATTCGCGCACCAGGCGGCCCTGGCCCCAATCCACTTCGATCAGGAAATTGAGCGCCGCGACCTGCACCGGCTCCTGGCTGGTGACCCGCACGACCGCACGGCCATCGTCGCTCAGGCCCACGGCGAAGCTGAGGTTGTTGATCAGGCCTTCCGGCCGCGCCAGGCCCACGCGTTCGAAGGTGACCGGCGAAGCCAGGCGTACCTGCAGCTGTTCCAGTTCGCCCGGTTCGCTGGAGATGATCGGGATTTCCGCCACCAGCGGCTGGCCGGGCTGCGATTTGACCCGGATTTCGCCCAAGCCGAGGGCCATGGCCGCGCCACTGAGCAGCAGCAGCGCCACGCCGGCCAACCCGCGCAGGCCCCATGAACGGAATTTCATCCCGCCCTGCCTCATCACCATGTCGCAGCCTGTGTCATGGGCATTCCCCTTTCCTCGCGGTGCCGAATATAGCCCTAGCGGTCCGATTATGCCGACTCCGCCGCGACCAGTTCGGCCACCTGCACCGCGTTAAGGGCCGCGCCCTTGCGGATGTTGTCCGAGACCACCCACAGGTTGACCGCGCGCGGATGCGAGAAATCCTCGCGGATCCGGCCCACGTAGACCGGGTCGGTGCCGGAGGCATGGGTGACCGGGGTCGGATAACCGCCGGCGACCCGTTCGTCCACCACTTCCACGCCCGGCGCGGACTCCAGCAGGCTGCGCACGTCGGCCGCGCTGATCTTGGTCTTGGTTTCCACGTTGACCGCCTCGGAGTGGCCGTAGAACACCGGTACCCGCACCGCGGTCGGGTTCACCTGGATGCTGTCGTCGCCGAGGATCTTGCGGGTCTCCCAGACCAGCTTCATCTCTTCCTTGGTGTAGCCGTTGTCCTGGAAGTCGTCGATATGCGGGATCAGGTTGAAGGCGATCTGCACCGGGAAGCGCTGCGGATCGATCTCCTGGAAATTGAGCAACTGGCCGGTCTGCTTGCCCAGTTCCTCCAGCGCCGAGCGGCCGCCGCCGGACACCGACTGGTAGGTGGCCACGTTGATGCGCTCGATGCCGACCGCGCGATGGATCGGCGCCAGCGCCACCAGCAGTTGCATGGTCGAGCAATTGGGATTGGCGATGATCCCGCGCGGGCGGTTCTTCGCCGCTTCCGGATTCACTTCGCTAACCACCAGCGGCACATCGTCGTCGTAACGGAAGGCCGAGGAGTTGTCGATCACCACCGCGCCGGCTGCGGCGAATTTCGGCGCGTATTCTTTCGAGATGCCGCCGCCCGCGGAAAACAGGGCGATATCGACGCCGGTCGGGTCGAAGGTGGCCAGGTCCTGCACGTTGACCTTGCGCCCGCCGAAATCGACATCGGCGCCCGCCGAGCGTGCGCTGGCCAGGGCGACCAGTTCGCTGATCGGGAATTTGCGCTCGGCCAGGATCGACAGCATGACTTCGCCGACGGCGCCGGTGGCGCCAACGACCGCGACTTTGAAGCTTCGGGGCTGGTTGCTCATTTCTTCTTCGACAGGTGGGGGTGGGGTTTCGTGTAGGAGCGGGCCTTGCCCGCGATGCTCTTACGCGATCTGGCCGAAAGGCATCGCGCCCAAGGGGCGCTCCTACGTGGACGTTGAAGGATAACGGAACGCGGGCGCTTACGCGCCGATCTGATTCGGCGGCGAACCCGCATCCGGTCCGAAGCCCATCGCCGCGATCAAATTATCCACCGCCAGCGACACCATCGCCCGTCGGGTCGCCAGGCTGCCGCTGGCGATATGCGGGGTCAGGACCACGTTGCGCAGCGCCAGCAACCGCGGATCCACCGCGGGCTCGCCTTCGAATACATCCAGTCCCGCCGCCGCCAGCCTGCCATTGCCCAGCGCATCGGCCAACGCGCCTTCATCGACGATGCCGCCGCGGGCGATGTTCACCAGCGTGGCGGTAGGTTTCATCTGCAACAGTGCGCGTGCATCGATCAGATGGTGGTTTTCCTTCGAGTAAGGCAGCACCAGCACCAGGTGATCGGCCTGGGCAAGCAGCGCGTCGAAACCGACGTATGAGGCACGTGTCTGGCGCTCGACGGCTTCCGGCAGGCGGCTGCGGTTGTGGTACAGCACCTTCATGTCGAACCCGGACGCGCGCCGGGCGATGCCCTGCCCGATCCGGCCCATGCCCAGGATGCCCAGGGTGCTGCCATGCAGGTCTGCGCCGAGCAGGTTCTGGAACGACCATTGCCGCCAGTGCCCTTCGCGCAGCCAGCGCTCGGCCTCGGTGATGCGGCGCGCGGTGGCCATCAGCAGGGCGAAACCGAAATCGGCGGTGGTCTCGGTCAGCACGTCCGGTGTGTTGGTGGCGATGATCCCCGCCGCCGACAGTGCCGGGACATCGAGGTTGTTGTAGCCGACGCCGACATTGGCGATCGCCCGCAGCCGCTGCGCACCTGCGATCTGTTCGCTACCGATGCGCTCGTTGAGGGTGATCAGCGCGCCATCGACTTCGGCGAGCGCGGCTGAAACCTGTTGCGGGGTGTATTCGGAGACTTGCGACGTCGAAACGACTTCGAAATATTCCCCCAGCCTGGCGATGACGTCATCGAACAGGGGTTGCGACACCCAGACGCGCGGGCGCGATTCAGCCATGGCCGCTGTCTGCGGGCGCGTTGCCGGGAATCAACGGAACGACCGGACCGACATCGCCGCACTGGGCACGGTGGCGCAGGGCCTGGTCGATCAGCACCAGCGCCATCATCGCCTCGGCGATCGGGGTGGCGCGGATGCCGACGCAGGGATCGTGGCGGCCGGTGGTGATCACTTCGGTCGCGTTGCCTTCGATGTCCACCGTATTGCCCGGCAGGCGCAGGCTGGAAGTCGGTTTCAACACGATCGAGGCGGTGACCTGCTGGCCGGTGGAAATGCCGCCGAGGATGCCGCCGGCATGGTTGGAGAGGAAACCGTCCGGGGAGATCTCGTCACGATGCCCGGTGCCTTTCTGCGCCACCGCGGCGAAACCGTCGCCGATCTCCACGCCCTTGACCGCGTTGATGCTCATCAGCGCCGCCGCCAGTTCGCCGTCGAGCTTGCCGTAGATCGGCTCGCCCCAGCCGGGCGGCACGCCATCGGCGACCACGTTGACCCGCGCGCCGACCGAATCGCCGGATTTGCGCAACGCGTCCATGTAGCTTTCCAGCACCGGCACCTGTTCGGCCGAGGGCCAGAAGAACGGATTGTCCTCGACCGCGTTCCAGTCGAAGCCCTGCGGAGTGATTTCGCCCAGCTGCGACAGATAACCGCGCACGTGCACGCCGTGATGCAGCGCCAGCCATTTCTTGGCGATCACCGCCGCGGCCACGCGCATGGTGGTCTCACGTGCCGAGGAGCGCCCGCCACCACGCGGGTCGCGGATGCCGTATTTCTGCCAGTAGGTGTAGTCGGCGTGGCCGGGACGGAACTGGTCGGCGATCCTGCCGTAGTCCTTGCTGCGCGCGTCGGTGTTGCGGATCAGCAGGGCGATGGGCGTGCCTGTGGTCCTGCCCTCGTACACGCCGCTGAGGATTTCCACTTCATCGGCTTCGTGCCGTGCCGAGGTATGCCGCGACTTGCCGGTGGCGCGACGATCCAGGTCGTGGCGGAATTCTTCCACCGCGATCTCCAGTCCAGGCGGGCAACCATCGATCACGCAGCCGATAGCGGGGCCGTGTGATTCGCCGAAGGTGGTGACGCGGAACAGATGGCCGAAGGTATTCACTTGCTTGCCTTTTTTGCTCGTCATTCCCGCGAAGGCGGGAATCGCTCTTCGCTCTACTGCTTTTTACGTTGAGACCAGAACCCTACCCAACAATGTCATCCCACAAATCCCGCCACTCCGGATTGAACTCCTGCACCAGCCGCAACTTCCATTCGCGGTTCCACTTTTTCAGCTGCTTCTCGCGAAGGATTGCCGACTCCATCGTGCCGTGCAACTCGTACCAGGCGAGCATCGTCACGTTGTAACGTCTGGTGAAGCCTTCGACGATATGCTCGCGGTGTTGCCAGGTACGGGCGACCAGGTCGCTGGTGACGCCGATGTATAACGTCCCTCGTTTCCCGGTTGCAAGCATGTAGACGGCGGGCTGTTTCACGAGCAACTCACAGGTCACCCGAAAGTCAAAAGCAGGAGCGATTCCCGCCTTCGCGGGAATGACGACCTTACTCTTTCATGCCCGCGCACTTACTTTTTCAGCCTCGCGCATTCGCCAATTCGCGGATCCGCGGGTGGTGCACGATCAGCTCCGCGCATTCGACCGCGAAGATGCCCATCTGCCCGACCTTGAACTCGATCCAGGCGAACTCGACGTCCGGCAGCAGCTTCACCAGCGCGTGTTCGGATTCGCCGACCTCGCAGATCAGCAGGCCGTCCTGACTCAGGTGCAGCGGCGCGTCGCGCAGGATCTTCAGCACCAGGTCCAGGCCATCGTCGCCGGCGCGCAGGCCCAGTTCCGGCTCGTAGGAATATTCCTGCGGCAGCGCGTCGGTTTCCGCATCGGTCACGTACGGCGGATTGGTGACGATCAGCTGGTAATGCTCGCCCGAGAGGCCGGCGAACAGGTCCGACTTGAAGAAACGCACGTTGTCGGCGTGCAGGCGCGCCTTGTTTTCGGCCGCCAGGGCCAGCGCATCGTCGCTGAGGTCCACGCCGTCCACGTGCCAGTCCGGGTGGTAGTGGCCCATGGCGATGGCGATGCAGCCCGAACCGGTGCACAGGTCCAGCGCGCGGCGCACCTCGCGGCCGCCCAGCCACGGCTCGAAGCCGCTCTCGATCAACTCGGCGATCGGCGAACGCGGCACCAGCGCGCGGGTGTCGCTCTTGAAGTTGAGGCCCGCGAACCAGGCTTCGCCGGTCAGGTAGGCGACCGGCACGCGCTCCTCGATGCGCCGCTCGAACAAGGCCAGGATCTCGGCCTTCTCCGCCGTGGTCACCCGCGCCTGGCCATAGGCCGGGCCCAGATCGGGTGGCAGATGCAGGGTGTGCAGGACCAGGTGCGTGGCTTCGTCCAGCGCGTTGTCGTAGCTGTGCCCGAAGGTCAGGTCGGAGGCGTTGAAACGGCTGGCGCCGTAGCGGATCAAGTCGATGATCGTATGCAGTTCGGCGGCCGGGTCGGCAGTCATGGCAAGGCTTTCGCAGGGTCGGCCCCGGATTATAGGGGGCGTGAAGCGGATGCGCCGGTATCATGGGCGCTTGCCAAGACGGATTGCCCGGATCACCCCATGTTCAACCGCAGAATCGGCTTCATCCTCGTCATCGCCCTGGCCGCCGGCCTGGGCCTGCTCGCCGCCCAGAAGTATTTCGGGAGCACTGCCAGCAGCCCGCGCTGGCCGGAAACGAAGAGCATCACGATGTTCCCGCAGGCGCGCGCCCTGCCCGCCTTCTCCCTGCGCCAGTCCGATGGCACGCAGTTGGCCTCAGGCGAATTGAACGGGCACTGGACCCTGGTGTTCCTGGGCTTCACCTACTGCCCGGACGTGTGCCCGACCACCCTGGCCGAATTGGCCCAGGCCCAGAACCAGTGGAAGTCGCTGCCCGACAGCACCCGCCCGCGCGTGCTGTTCGTGTCGGTCGACCCGGAGCGCGACACCCCCACCCGGATCGGCGAATACGCCCACGCCTTCCATGCCGATACGCTGGCGGCGACCGCCGACGTGCCTACCCTGGAGAATTTCGCCAGGTCGATGATGTTCGTGTTCCAGAAGATGCCGGGGAAGAATTTCGACCAGAATCCCGACGACTACACGATGGATCATTCGGCGAATATCGCCGTACTCGACCCGCAGGGACGCATGGTCGGCTTCATCAAGCCCCCCTTCCAGCCCAAGGCCATCGCCGACGACATGACTGCCCTGACCAGGGCCTCGATGCAATGAGTCTGGTCACCCGCCTGACTTACCTGCTGCCGCATCGGCTGGCGTCCTCGCTGGCACGGCGACTGGCGTATTCGCCCTCGCCGCGGACCAAGCAATGGCTGATCGACACGGTGACCCGCAAGTTCGGCGTCGACCTGGGCGAAGCCGCGCAGCCGGACCCGACCGCCTACCCGACCTTCAATGCCTTCTTCACCCGCGCGCTGAAACCGGGCGCGCGCCTCGCCGACCCGGACCCGCGCACCCTGCTGATGCCCGCCGACGGCCGCATCAGCCAGTGCGGTCCGATCCGGTCCGGACGCATTTTCCAGGCCAAGGGCCGTTCGTTCACCGCAGCCGAACTGCTGGGCGATGCGGAAGCCGCCAAACCTTTCGAGAACGGCCTGTTCGCCACCGTGTACCTGTCGCCGAAGGACTATCACCGCGTGCATATGCCGTGGACCGGCACCCTGCGCGAAACGGTGCATGTGCCAGGCCGGCTTTTCAGCGTAGGCACGGCCGCGGTGGCGACAGTCCCGCGCCTGTTCGCGCGCAACGAACGCCTGGTCTGCCATTTCGACACCAGCTTCGGGCCGATGGCCTCGGTGATGGTCGGCGCGCTGTTGGTATCCGGCGTGGAAACGGTGTGGAGCGGCGTGGAAATCCCGCGCTACGGCGATGCGATCACGCGCAAGGACTGGCGTGGGAAGGGAATCGTTTTGGAACGCTTCGCGGAGATGGCCCGTTTCAACTACGGCTCGACGGTGATCGTGCTGCTGCCGCCGGGGGTGGCGGAGCTTTCACTGGAGTTGGTTGCAGAAGCTCCGGTACGACTCGGGCAAGCCTTGGCCCGGCGCATTCCAGGCACTGTCTGACCGCAAGCCCCAGGCGCGTTGCGACGCGCTCATTGCCATCAGTTCCCTGTTTTCGCGCGGCGCGGCCCGGATTCCAGCTTCTGTGGGAGGGGCTTCAGCCCCGACGCTTTAATCACCAAAGCAGTCGGGGCTGAAGCCCCTCCCACATTCGTGGCTACTGCTACTTCTTGCACCCCTGCAACTTGATCTCCTGCCCAGGCCGCACGCTATAGCCTGGCGCCTTCAATCCGTTCGCCTTCGCCAGCTGCTTCATGTCGCAATCGAACTTCCGCGAAATCTTGCCCAGGTTATCGCCGCGCGCCACCCGGTAATCGCGCACCTGCTGGGCCTTGGGCTTGGCCGGCTTGGGTTCGCCGGTGGCCACGGTGGTGGGCACGCCGGGCACGGGGGTGACGTCGCCGACCGCAACGCTGCCGGCCAAGGGCGAACGGGTGATCGCAGACTCCACGTTCGCCGCGATCAGGGTCCGGGCCAGGTCGGCGCGCGGGCCATTGACGCAATTGCGCGCATACAGGCTGGCGATCTTGGTGGTGCCCTTGAGCATGGTGTTGGCGGGAATCCAGCCATCGGCCTCGTAACGCGGATTGAGGTTGCGCAGCGCGCGCATATAGCCGTCGCGGGTGCCGCCATTGCCCAGGCAGATGGTCAGCTCATAGATGGAAGCGGCTCTGGCCAGCCTGAACGAGGCCGGCTGCGCGTCGACTTTCGGAAAGGTCAGCCCGTACTGCTTGGGATGCAGGAACAGCCACGCCGCCGCGATCACCATCGGCACGTAGTCCTTGGTTTCGCCGGGGAACTGGTTGTAGACCACCTCGTCCCAGAAACTGCGGCCGGCGAACTGGTTGTAGACGCGCTGGGCCCTGCCCTCGCCGCCGTTGTAGGCGGCCAGCGCCAGTTCGATGTTGTTGTTGAGCGCGCCCATGCGCTCGTTGATGTAGTCGGCGCTGGCCATGCCCACCGCCTGCGGATCGAAGCGGGTATCGAAACCGGTGCCATCCGGACCCAGGCCGAAGCGGCGGCCGGTGGCCGGCATGAACTGCATCAGGCCGGCGGCGCCGGCTCGTGAGCTGGCGTGGACACGGCCGTTGGATTCCTTGGCCATGATCCCGAACAGCAGCGCTTCGGGCAGTCCATCCCGCTGCCACGACGGCCACATCGACGGACGCACGTACTGGTAATTTTCGTAACTGGTGATCAGCGACACGCGCATGTCGGTCAGCCAGCGGCGGATGCCGGCCTGCACCGCCGGGTTGTATTCCACCATCCGGTCGAAGGCGTGGCGCTGGTCGTTGAGCAGCGCGGCGGCGCGCTCGGCTTCCGGCAGGTTCGCCACCACCACGGCATGGTCGGTGCCGTCGTCGAGCAGGTCGACCTCGGCATCTTCCTCGGAAGCGGAGGATTCCGCATCGACGTTCTGCTTGAGCAGGCGCTTGTACGCGGTCAGCAGGGTATGCATCTGGCAACCGCGCTGTTTGGTGCAGGCGTCCAGTACGTCTTCCATGTCCTCCAGCGCCGCGTCGCCTTCGGTGCTGCCCTTGGGATCGCTGTTGGCGCTCAGCACCAGCGCGGCCCGGTAGCGCTTCTCGGCCGCCTCCATGCGCTGGTTGAGGGCTTCCGCGGCTTGCTGGTCGCGTGCGGAGACGCGCTGGGCCAGGACGGAAGGAGTGATGAACAGAAGCGGCAGCGCTGCCAGCAACGGCCAGGCGCGGGAAAGGAAAATCCGGGAAGGCATCAGCGGATACGACTACAGGAAAAAGGCAGGTTAGCCTCGCGACGCTGCATGGGGCAAGGTTGACAAGCGCCGCCATTGCCCTGAGCGACAGGTTCAACCGCTAGAATCCCCGCTCCACTTCATCATCAGGAACGACATGGATCCCATCCTGCTAGGCAAAGGCATCACCGACGAGGTCGCGGTCACGCTTCTGCCCAAATTCGGCAACCGCCATGGACTGGTCGCCGGCGCCACCGGCACCGGCAAGACCGTGACCCTGATGACCCTGGCCGAAGGTTTCTCGAAGCTGGGCGTGCCGGTATTCATGGCCGACGTGAAGGGCGATGTGTCCGGCCTGGCCGTGGCCGGCGACGGCAATGAAAAGATCCTGCAGCGTGCCAGGGACCTCGGCGTCGCCGACTACGCGCCCGGCGCCAGCCCGGTGATCTTCTGGGACCTGTACGGCAAGAAGGGCCACCCCGTGCGGACCACGGTCAGCGAAATAGGCTCGCTGCTGCTGGCCCGCATCCTGGAACTGAACGACACCCAGAGCGGCGTGCTCGACATCGTGTTCAAGCTGGCCGACGACCGCGGCCTGCTGCTGCTGGACCTGGACGACCTGCGCGCCCTGCTCGCCCTGGTCGCCGACGAACGCAAGGACATCGCCACCGAATACGGCCTGGTCAGCACCGCCTCGGTCGGCGCGATCCAGCGCTCGCTGCTGCGCCTGGCCCAGAACGGCGGCGAAGGCTTCTTCGGCGAACCGGCGCTGGAACTGGCCGACCTGATGCGCACCACCACCGATGGACGCGGGGTGATCGGCATCCTCGCCGCCGACCAGTTGGTCCTCAATCCGCGCTTGTATTCCAGCTTCCTGCTGTGGCTGCTCTCGGAACTGTTCGAGCAGTTGCCGGAAGTCGGCGACCTGGACAAGCCCAAGCTGGTGTTCGTGTTCGACGAAGCGCACCTGCTGTTCGACGATTCCCCGCCGGCGCTGGTACAGCGCGTGGAACAGGTGGTGCGGCTGATCCGTTCCAAGGGCGTGGGCGTGTATTTCTGCTCGCAGTTCCCCGACGACGTGCCCGACAACATCCTCGGCCAGCTCGGCAACCGCGTGCAGCACGCGTTGCGCGCGTTCACCCCGCGCGACCAGAAGGCGGTGCGCACCGCCGCTGAAACCTTCGTACCCAACCCCAAGCTCGACGTAGCCGAAGCCATCTCCAAGCTGGGCACCGGCGAGGCGCTGGTCTCCACCCTGCAGGACAAGGGCGTGCCGATGCCGGTGCAGCAGACCCTGATCGCACCGCCGCGTTGCCGCATGGGCTCGATCAGCGATGCCGAACGCGCCCAGGTGCGTGCCGGCAGCCCGGTGGGCGCGAAATACGACAACGCCATCGACCGCGAATCGGCCTCGGAAATGCTGGCCAAACGCGCCGAAACCGCGGCGGAGAAAGCCGAAGCGCCGCCGGCCAAGACCCGCGCGCAGGACGACAGCCAGGAAGGCGGCTTCGGCCAGTCGGTGAAGGACGCGGTGTTCGGCACCAAGCGCCGCCAGGGCATGGTCGAGACCATGGCCAAGCAGACCGCGCGCACGGTCGGCAACCAGGTCGGCCGGCAGATATTGCGCGGCCTGCTTGGCGGCATCTTCGGCGGAAAGCGCTGATATACGCTGGATATGACCCAGGGAATATCCGTCGAGAAGTGACCGCCCGGGCAAGTCGCTTCTGGCCGGAAATCCACAACACACACAACTCTTGGACCCGTCGACTCCCTGCTAGTATGCAGGGCGAGCAGGCAGCTCGAACCCATTACATTAAGGAGGATGTAGTTTCATGAAAATTGAAGCAGTGGTTATCGGATTACTCGCTTGCACGATTTCCCCGTCGAATGCGCAGGGGCACCCCGCCACCAACGGCGCATCGGCCGACGATCGGAACACCCCCGACGGAGTCCTCCAGGTTGCGGGCATCGAGCAACCGCGGAATCAGGACGGCAATCCCGTACCGAAGCGCAGGAAATGGCGGCTGAGCAAAGCCGAAAAGGCCGCCGAAAAACAAGAGCAGGCGAGGCAGGCGCTGCTTGATGCCACCGACATGCTTTTCCTGGGCGCGCTTTCTTCGGGGAAGTCCATCGTTGTGACCACAACGATCAACCTGGACAGCAAGTATGTCGGACCAGACGCGGTGACGGAAAACAACGCGATGTATGTGACCAGCAAATCCGGCATATTCATAACCGACCTGACCTCGACAAGCGAATGGAAAAACACGCAGGTTTCCGGAGCCACCTTCAAGGTCGGCAATGAGGCCCAGGCCGAGAAAATAGGGTTGGAAGGCTCGTTCTACCGATTCGCCTCGGGCGGCACGCTGTACCAGGTCTATATCGTGGAGCCTGGCGTCTATTCGCTCTCCGGCAGCAGCTATGAAGTACGCCGCATGAAAGCGCCGCCCGTCGGCGGCGGCAGTCCAGCCGGGAGGCCGGGCCTGGGGCGAGTGACTTTCCTGGAAACAAAAAACTCCGAGTACGAACGGGGCCAGGAATGGCGCGGCGAGCAGTACACGACCGAAACCGTCCAGAGCAGTTATTGCAACCTGGTCATTGCCGGATCCGACCAGTGCGTGTCGTGGGGGACGAGGACCGACGAGGTGCCACGACAGACACGCGCGGCGGGTTATTACCCAACGATAGAGGAATACAAGGTCGACGGAGTGACAGCCACTGCAAGGCTTTCGAAGAACTTCGCCTCCTTCACTGTCGGTCCCGGGGAAGCCGTATTGGTGGACGGGTTGTTCGCGGCGTATCCCGTGATGAATTTCGACGATGGCTCCTGCCAGCGCATCGACGCTAACAAGGTCGATTGCGAGATCACCGATTACGCCTTGACCCGCATGCCGGCTTCCATCGAAGAGGTCAGGAAAAACAATCCTGCAGCCAGGGGCTATCCGAGGTTGGCCCAGGTTCTTTCCACGATTCAATACCGCCCCCTGGATATCCTGGCAAAACCGGAGTCTTCCAAAACCGAAGGGGCGCAGAGTTATGTTTTATCGGCTGGAGAATGAGATTCAGGGAGCGTCTGCAACAATCCGACCCCTTCCGGTCAGCCGCGCTCTACTCGCTCCACGGCACTCGCTGTGCATTCTCGACGGCAAGCGAGAGACGACCAATGAGAGCATGCATGCCGCTCCTGGCAACGGCGTTATTGGGCGTAGCACAATCCGCCTACGCCCGGAGCGCGACCGAGAACGGCGGTTATGGGCCGATCGCGCGGTCCAAGGAGCGCCTGCCTGATTCTCGACAAGGAAAATGGTGGACCGGAGATGTTCGGCTTCCGCGTCGGCGATGCCGCGAACCAACTGTCGCTGGATGGAGGCGACTGCACCGCGGCCGATGGACTCGATGCTCCTCACCGGCCCAGGCGCACGCGAAGCGGGCGATGGCCATCGGATTGCATCGCTGAACGGCCGCCCGGAGGATTTGGTTCTACTATTCGCATTTGCTGCACTCCAGATGTTCCAGAAGAAACTCACAGGAAGCCAGATCAATGACCCGTCGAACACTACTTCTGCTTGCGCTCGTCGCCGCATCGGCGACCGCCTGCAAACCCGAAGAGCCTGCGGCACCGGCTGAACCCGTCGCAACCCCAGCCACCACGCCTGCGGATGCCGCCAATCCGGTCGATGCCAGCGCCGCGGTCGAGAACACGCCCGCAACGGATGCGAGCAGCGCCACGCTCGATAGCAAAGCGCTGGCCGGCAAGTTCGACGACGGCGAATCGGTGCTGGAACTGCGCGCCGACGGCAGCTACGTGCAGACATTGCAGGCCGGCGGCAATCCGATTTCCACCGATGGCAGCTGGAGCGCGGCGGACGGCGGCGGCTTGTTGCTGGACCCCAACAGCAAGTCCGCCGAAGACGTCCGCTTCCAGGTCGTCTCCAACGACGAATTGCGCAGCGGCGACGGCACCCGCACCTTCCGCCGCGTCGCCGGCCAGTAAGTGAGCCGTTGGCGTCCGCCCGGGGAGAAAAGCACCGCCCTGATCACGCGCCAGGGCCATGACCGCCTGAAGGCAGAACTGGACGACCTGTGGCGGGTGCGGCGTCCGGAAGTGGTCGTCGCGCTCACCGCAGCCGCCGCCGAAGGCGATCGTTCGGAAAACGCCGAGTACCACTATCGCAAGAAGCAACTGGGCGAGATCGACCGCCGCGTGCGCTACCTGACCAAGCGCCTGGAGGTATTGCGCGTGGTCGATACGCCACCCGCCGACCCGGAGGCGGTGTTCTTCGGCGCCACGGTCGAACTCGAGAACATCGCCAATGGCGCCCTGTCGCGTTACCGCATCGTCGGACCCGACGAAACCGATGCCTCGCGCGGCTACATCAGCATCGATTCGCCGCTGGCGCGGGCCTTGCTGAAGAAGCACATCGACGATGAAGTGGAAGCCAGCCTGCCCGGCGGCATCCAGTCGTTCGCGGTCATCGGCGTGGACTACATCGACCTGTCCTGAGCCGCGCCTACCTCCTCCCTTGCGCGCAGCGCAGGGAAGGAGCATGAAGCGCGAGCTGTTGACCTCCTCCCATGCGTAGCAGGGGAGGATTGAGGAGGGGTGCTTGTGATCTTGATCTTGATCTTGATCTTGATCTTGATCCTGCTTCCAACCTCCTCACTCCTCACGAAAAGCTCTGGCTTCAATGCGAAAGCATCGCGGGCAAGGCCTGCTCCTACAAAGCCGGAAGCATCGTGGGCTGGGTCCGCTCCTGCAAGGCCGGAAGCATCGCCTGTGCGAGGGAGCCCGCCCGAGGGATTAAACTCGCCTCCTCTCGTCGAGGAGCCGGACATGGGCCAGTGGATCGATCTGCACACCGCGCACGGCGACATCGCCGCCTGGCGTGCCGAACCGGCGGGCAAGCCGCGCGGCGCGATCGTGGTGATCCAGGAGATCTTCGGCGTCAACCCGCATATCCGCAGCGTCGCCGGGGATTTCGCCAGCGAAGGCTACGTGGCCCTGGCGCCCGCGTTCTTCGATGTACTGGAACCCGGGGTCGAACTCGGCTACGACGATGAAGGCATTGCCAGGGGCCGTGACCTGATCACCCGGCTTGGCCTGGAAAAAACGGTGGGCATCGTGGACGACGCGGCCAGGTCGCTTTCCGGTATCGGCCCCATAGGCACGGTGGGCTACTGCTGGGGCGGCACCGTCGCCCTGCTCGCCGCGCTGCGCCTGGGATTGCCCTCTGTCAGCTACTACGGCTCGCGCGACGTGCCGTTCCTGGGCGAAGCGCCGAAGGCTCCGCTCATCTTCCACTTCGGCGAGCGCGACAAGTCGATCCCGCCGGAAATGGTCCAGCAACATCGCGATGCGTTGCCGCAGATGCCGGTGTACACCTACCCCGCCGATCATGGTTTCAATTGCGACGCACGCGCCAGTTACGATCCAGCCAGCGCGAAACTCGCCCGCCAGCGCACCCTCGCTTTCTTCGCCGACCATCTCGCTTGAGGCACAACCCGTGACCGATTTCCTCCTCGACCCGCGCCTGGCCGCCGACAGCGCGTTCATCGCCGACGGGCCGCTGTCGCAGGTGCGGCTGATGGACGACACGCGTTTCCCGTGGCTGCTGCTGGTGCCGCGCGTGACCGGTGCCTCCGAATGGCTGGAACTGGACGGCGCGCAACAACGCCTGTTGCTGGCCGAGGTCAACCGGGCCGGCAACCTGGTCCGCGCATTGCCCGGCGTGGAAAAACTCAACATCGGCGCGCTCGGCAACATCGTGCGCCAGTTGCACGTGCACCTGGTCGGCCGCCATGCCGGCGATGCCGCGTGGCCGGGACCGGTATGGGGTAGCGGCACCGCGCAGCGGCACGCACCGGAGGCGCTGGCCACGCAGGTCGAATTCTGGCGCTCGCGGCTGCAATGACCCCGGCATTCGAAGCGCTGGCCGACGATGCGCTGTTGCTGCGCTTCGGCAACGCGATCGAGCAAATCCACAACACCCGGGCCCTTGCCGTTGCGCGGCGCCTGCGCGAACGGCAACCGCCGTGGCTGCGCGACGTGGTGCCGGCCTACGCCAGCCTCGCGGTGTTCTTCGATTGCGACAGCATCGACGACGCCGATCCGCACGCCTTGGTGGCTGCGGTCTTGCGCAACTGCCTGGATGCGGGCACGGAAGCGGACGAAGCCCATGCGCGCACCGTCGACATACCGGTCTGCTACGACCACAGCATGGCTCCCGACCTGGCGGAAGCCGCCGACGAACTCGGTCTCGGCATCGAGGAGCTGATCCATCGTCACTGCGCCGCGGATTACACCGTAGCGATGATCGGTTTCGCACCGGGATTCCCCTATCTGCTCGGCCTGCCGGAATCGCTGACGCTACCGCGCCTGGCCACGCCGCGCACGCGCGTGCCCGCTGGTTCGGTCGCCATCGGCGGCAACCAGACCGGCATCTATCCTCGCGAAAGCCCGGGTGGCTGGCGTTTGCTCGGACGCACGCCGTTGGCGTTGTTCGACCCCGCGCGCACTGCGCCCTCGCTGCTCGCGCCCGGCGATCGCGTGCGTTTCCAGCGCATCGGCCTTGCAGCATTCGAACGCATGGCATCGTCATGACTTCTGTTTCGATTACCCATTGGGAAGTGATCGCCCCCGGCGCACTGACCACGGTCCAGGATCGAGGACGCGAGGGCTGGCGGCACCTCGGCGTCGCGCGCGCAGGAGCGCTGGACCTGGACGCAGCGATGCTGGCGAACGAACTGCTCGGCAACAGTCCCGATGCGGCGGTGCTGGCACTGAGCCTGCAGGGGCCAACGCTGCGGCTTCCACAGGCTGCCATGATCGCCATCACCGGAGCGATGGTGGTGGCTACGTCGAATGGCATTGCGTTGCCCGGTCATCGGCCTATCGCGGTGCCGGCGGGAGAACTGAAGCTGACCGGGATCCGTGCGGGCATCCGTGCCTGGCTGGCGGTGGCCGGCGGCTTCGATGCGCCGTCCTTGATGGGCAGCCGCAGCACCGATCTGCGTGGTGGTTTCGGCGGCATGGAAGGTCGCGCCCTACGTGTCGGCGATCGACTGCCGGTAGTCGCCTCGACCATCGCGGAAATCGCGACACCGCGGATCGCCGCCTGGTGGATCGGCAATGACGATCCCGCTTTCGACGACCACCGTCCGATCCGCTTCGTTGCCAGCGCATCCGTGCACGCGAAAGCGCTTGCCAAGCGACCCTGGCAGGTCAGTCCGAACAGCAATCGACAGGGCATACGGTTGCAGGGCGAAGCATTGGCCGGCGCCGGGCCTGGCCGTGTTTCAGAACCCGTGGCCATCGGCAGCATCCAGTTGCCGCCCGATGGCCAGCCCATCGTCCTGCTGGCCGACGCCCAGACCATGGGCGGCTATGACCTGCTCGGCCACGTGATCGCCGCCGACCTGCCACGACTGGCGCAAGCGGGACCCGGCGCCACTCTGGCGTTCGCGCCGGTGGATATCGACGAAGCACGCAGGATCGGCCTGCGGCATCGGCAACAACAGGCCCGCACCGCGCTCGCGATACGGCAACGCCTGGCCATGCCTTCGTGACCTGCCTTCATGAACGGATAAAAGCTGCATAATCGCCGCTGCTTTTTTCGCGGGCAGGAAGCTTTCCATGAGCACCGATCTTCTCCCGACCCCGACCCCGACCCCGGCCTTGGCCGCGCCCGGCGTGCCATGCACGCGTGATCTCGCGATCTAGGTGCCCTCGGCAAGCGCATGGCGACAGCACCGCACATAGATTTCAACTGCGACCTGGGCGAAGGCGTCGGCGATGATGCGGCGATCCTGCCTTTCATCAGTTCGGCCAGCATCGCCTGCGGTTTCCACGCCGGTGGCCCGGCCCTGATGCAGCGCAGCGTGGCCTTGTGCGGCGAACATGGGGTGGCGATCGGTGCGCATCCTTCGCACGACGACCGCAAGAACTTCGGACGCATCGCATCTCCCCTTTCGCCCGCCGATGCCTATGCCCTGACTCTGTACCAGGTCGGCGCGCTGGATGCGTTCGTGCGCGCGGCGGGATTGCGCATGAACCACGTCAAGCCGCACGGCGCCCTTTACAACCAGGCCGCACGCGACCGCGTGTTGGCCGATGCCATCGCCACCGCGGTGCGCGACCACGACCCCGGGTTGATCCTGTACGGTCTGGCCGGCAGCGCCCTGACCGAGGCCGGCACGGCGCTCGGACTGCAGGTGGCGCATGAAGCCTTCGCCGAACGCCGTTACGAAGCCGATGCCACGCTGACTCCGCGTAGCCACGCCGATGCGGGCATCGGGGATCCCGCCGATGCCGCAAGCCAGGTGACGGGCATCCTGCGCGATGGCGTGGTGATCGCGCGCACCGGCGAACGCGTTGCGCTGCAGGCGGACAGCATCTGCCTGCACGGCGACCGCGCCGATGCGGCCGGCTTTGCGCAAGCGCTGCACGCCGCCATCGGCGCTGCGGGCTTCCGGATCACGGCACCGGAGCGGCGCGCATGAACTACTGGCCGCTGCTAGGCATCGCGGTGGTGGTGGCCGGCTTCGTGCTGCGCTTCAATCCGGTGCTGGTGGTGGTGGTCGCCGGATTGACCAGCGGACTGCTGGCCGGGATCGCCCTGCCCGACCTGCTCGCGTTGCTGGGCACCAGTTTCGTCGAGAACCGCGCGCTGCTGATGTTCCTGCTGACCCTGCCGGTCATCGGACTGCTCGAGCACTACGGTCTGCGCGAACGCGCCAAGGAATGGATCGCCAGCTTCCGCGGGCTGACCCTGGCGCGTTTCCAGATCGCCTACCTGGCCATCCGCCAGCTCGCGAGCATGGCCGGCCTGACCCATGTCGCCGGTCCCGCGCAGACGGTGCGTCCGCTGGTGGCGCCGATGAGCGAGGCCGCCGCCGAACGCACGCTGGGCGAACTGACCGACAGCGAACGCGAACAGGTGCGGGCCAGCGCCGCGGCGACCGACAACATCGGCCTGTTCTTCGGCGAGGACGTTTTCGTCGCCATCGGCGCGGTGCTGCTGATCCAGGGCTTTTATGCGCGCAACGGTATCGAACTGGAGCCGTTGACCATCGCGATCTGGGCCCTGCCTACCGCGATCGCCGCCTTCGTCATCCATTCGATCCGCCTGAAGCTGCTGCAGCGCCGGCTCGAGCGCACGCGCGCCGCGGCGACCGGAACGGCCGATGCTGAAGATTGATTACTTCTACTGGCTGGTCGCGGCCTTCCTGCTGGTCGCCGCGGGCTACAACCTGCGCGAACGGCGTTACGCCACGGCGGCGTTCTGGCTGATCCTGACCGGTCCGTTCGCATTCGGGGCGCAGATCCTCGCCGCGGCCAGGACGGGCGTGCAATGGCCGGCGCAGGCGATGGGCGCCGGCGTGATCGCATTGGGCGCGCTGGCCGCGCTCAGCCGCCTGGGCACGCCGCCCGACAACGCCGAGGCGCTGGCGCGACGCCAGGCCCTGGCAGCGACCCTGCGCAACCGGCTGTTCCTGCCGGCACTGCTGATTCCCGTGCTGACCCTGGTGTTGTTCGTCGCCAGCAAGTGGCTGCCGGGCATGGACCGGTTGATGGATCCCAAGGCCCTGACCCTCAGTTCGCTGGGCATCGCCAGCCTGCTCGCCTTGATCGCCGGCTTGTGGGTGACACGCGCCCGATCGACCGAACCGCTGGCGCAGGGACGCCGCCTGCTGGATTCGCTGGGCTGGGCGGTATTGCTGCCGATGGTGCTGGCGACACTGGGCGGCGTGTTCGCCGCGACCGGCGTGGGCGAAGTCATCGCGGCACTGGTGGGACAGGTGATCCCGATCGAAAACCGCGTCGCCTGCTTGCTGGCGTTCGCGCTGGGCATGGTCCTGTTCACCGTGATCATGGGCAACGCCTTCGCCGCGTTCCCGGTGATGATGGCCGGCATCGGCCTGCCGCTGCTGATCCGCAAGCATGGCGCCGATCCCGCCAGCCTCGGCGCCATCGGCATGCTCACCGGTTATTGCGGCACCCTGCTCACGCCGATGGCCGCCAACTTCAACATCGTGCCGGCGGTGCTGCTGGAGTTGAAGGACCCGTATGCGGTGATCCGTTCGCAGGCGATGACGGCTTTCGCACTGATGGCGGTCAATGTCGCCTTGATGCTGGTGTTGTGTTTCCGATGAAGAAGTTGCCCACGATCCTGCTGACCGGTTTCGCGCCGTTCGATGGCCAATCGCTCAATCCCAGCTGGGAAGCGGTCCGCGCACTGCAGGGCAAGCGCATCGCGGGCCACCGTATCGTCGCGCGCTGCCTGCCGGTCGCGTTCGATGCTTCGTTGAAACAGTTGCGCGCCGCCCTCCGCGAAACATCGCCGGAGATGGTGATCTGCGTGGGCCTTGCCGGCGGGCGCGAACGGATCTCGCTGGAGCGCATCGCGATCAATGTCGATGACGCGCGCATAGCCGACAACGAGGGTCGCCAACCGATAGACGAAGCCATTGTCGTCGACGGGCCCGCCGCGTATTTCTCGACCCTGCCGATCAAGTCGATGCTGGCCGGATTGCGCGATGCCGGATTCCCGGTCGAGGTTTCCCAGACCGCCGGCACCTACGTCTGCAACCACGTGTTCTACGGGCTGATGCACGCCCTGCGCAGCCGTCGCAAGGTCCGCGCCGGATTCATCCACGTTCCTTATTCTCCGGAACAGGCGGCCGCCATCGCCGGTGCGCCGGGCCTTGCGCTGGAAACCGTCATCGACGCGCTGCGGCTGGCGCTGCGCATTGCCATGGATACTCCTATCGACCAGCGCATAGGCGCGGGCACCGAGCACTAGTCCATTCCTTGAGCGTGATTCACGCAGGACGGATTCGACAACGACTAGGATTGCCGCACGATCGCGTTACCGCTCCTCGAACAACCCTCCCCTTCCGGCCTGGATCCATACGATGCGCTCACTGGACAAACCTTCCCGACTGTTCCTGGCAACTTCCGTCCTCGTCGCGTTGCTGACGGGTTGCAAGCAGCCCGCCGCTCCCGCCGCCGATACCGCTGCCGTTCCGGCAACTGCCGCGCCCGCTGCCGGCGACGCCACCTGGCAACCGGCCGTGGACGATTTCATCTCCGGTTTCTTCCAGCATTTCCCCACCTGGGGCGCCAATGCGGGCAAGCATGAATTCGACGGCAAGCTGCCCGACTTCAGTCCGGAAGGGTTGAAGGCGAACATCGACTGGCTGCATGCGCAACGCGACCGCCTCTCCGCTTTCGGCCAGGACAAGCTGGACGCGACCCAGGGCTTCCAGCGCGACTACGTGCTGGCGGTGATCGATGCGCAGTTGTTCTGGCTGGAGGATTCCGGTTTCGCCAGGAACAATCCGGGCTTCTACACCGGCGACCTGTCGCCCAGCATGTACCTGACCCGCCCATACGCGCCGCTGCCGCAGCGCATGGCCGCGTTCGTCGCCTACCAGGAAGCGCTGCCCAAGGCGATCGAACAGATCCGCGGCAACCTCACGGGCCCCTTGCCCGCGACCTATATCGACCTCGGTGCCAACAGCTTTGGCGGCTACGCCAGCTTCTTCAAGGACCAGGTGCCTGCCATCTTCGCCGAGGTGAAGGACGAGGCCTTGCAGGCGCGCTTCAAGGCCTCCAATGCCGCCGCGGTGAAAGCCACGCAGGAGATGGCCGACTGGTTCACCGCGCAGAAACCCAAGGCCACCCAGGATTTCGCCCTGGGCGCGGAGAAGTTCTCGAAGATGCTCTACGCCACCGAGCGCGTGGACCTGCCGCTGGACCAGCTGAAGGCGATCGGCGAGGCCGACCTGCAGCGCAACCTCGATGCCTTGAAGGCGGCGTGCGACCAGTTCGCCGCCGGCCAGACCATCAACGCCTGCATCGCCAGGGTCGATGCCCACAAGCCCGAAGGCGGCGCGGTCGAAGGCGCGCGCAAGCAATTGGTCGGGTTGAGGCAGTTCATCCTCGACAAGGACCTGGTGACGATCCCGGGCACCGAGGAAGCCAAGGTCGACGAAGCGCCGCCGTTCAACCGCTGGAACTTCGCCTACATCGAGATCCCCGGCCCCTACGAAAAGAACCTGCCGTCGGTGTACTACATCGCGCCGCCGGATCCGAAGTGGCCCAAGGCCGAACAGGAAGCCTACGTGCCGGGCCAGGCCGACCTGCTGTTCACCTCGGCGCATGAAGTCTGGCCGGGCCACTTCCTGCAGTTCCTGCACGCCAACCGCGCCAAGTGGTCGTTCGGCCAGTTGTTCGTCGGCTACGCCTATGCCGAAGGCTGGGCGCACTACACCGAGGAGATGATGTTCGACGCCGGCGTGGAAGGCGCGACCCCGGAAGTGCACATCGGCCAGCTGACCAATGCGCTGCTGCGCGACGTGCGTTATCTGTCGGCGATCGGCCTGCATACCGGCGGCATGACCGTGGCCCAGTCGGAACAGATGTTCAAGGACAAGGCCTACCAGGACCCGGGCAACGCGCGCCAGCAGGCCGCGCGCGGCACCTACGATCCGGCCTACCTCAACTACACCATGGGCAAGCTGATGATCATGCAGCTGCGCCAGGACTGGACCGCGAACCATGGCGGGCGCGAAGGCTGGAAAGCCTTCCACGACCAGTTCCTGAGCTACGGCGGCCCGCCGATCCCGCTGGTGCGCGCGCAGATGCTGGGAGGCAAGGCGGAAGCGAAGCTGTGGCAGGCGCCTGCGAAGGACTGATACCCGAACGCAATTCGAGCCTGACCGTAGGAGCGTCCATGGGCGCGAGCTCTTGGGCGGGAGCCTCGAGGCGTTACGAAGAGCTCGCGCCCATGGGCGCTCCTACAGATGGCTCAGGTGCGCGGCAGGGTCACGCCGGTCTGGCCCTGGTACTTGCCGCCACGGTCCTTGTAGCTGGTCTCGCAGACTTCGTCGGATTCGAAGAACAGCATCTGCGCCACGCCTTCGTTGGCGTAGATGCGCGCGGGCAGCGGCGTGGTGTTGCTGAATTCCAGGGTCACGTGGCCTTCCCACTCCGGCTCCAGCGGGGTCACGTTGACGATGATCCCGCAGCGCGCATAGGTGCTCTTGCCCAGGCACACGACCAGGGTACTGCGCGGGATGCGGAAGAACTCCACCGTGCGCGCCAGGGCGAAGCTGTTCGGCGGGATCACGCAGGAGTCGGCCTCGACGTCGACGAAGCTGCCGCTGTCGAAATGCTTCGGATCGACGATCGTCGAGTTGATGTTGGTGAATATCTTGAATTCGCGCGAGCAGCGCACGTCGTAGCCGTAGCTGGAGGTGCCGTAGCTGACGATGCGCTCGCCGTTGACCTGCTTCACTTGCCCGGCTTCGTACGGTTCGATCATGCCGTGCTGCTCGGACATGCGGCGGATCCAGCGGTCGCTCTTGATGCTCATGCAATGGTTTCCCGGAAATCGACACGATCATTATAAGGTGGGCCCTGGCCCACCATCCGGCCATCGCGCCATCGGCGATGGCGGGCCGGGGCCCGCCCTATACCAGCGACGAGGCGATCGGCATCGAGGCGCGCGGGCGCTTCGCCAGTTCCGCGGCCATGGCCCGCGCGACCTGGCGATAGGCCTGGGCCACCGCCGAATCCGGCGCCGCGGCCATCACCGGCTGGCCGGCGTCGCCCTGCTCGCGGATGGCGATGTCCAGCGGCAGCGAACCCAGCAACGGCACGCCGTATTGCGCGGCCATGCGCTCGCCGCCGCCTTCGCCGAACAGGTGCTCCTCGTGTCCGCAGTTCGAGCAGACATGCACGGCCATGTTCTCGACGATGCCCAGCACGTGCACATTGACCTTCTGGAACATCGCCAGCGCCTTCTTCGCATCCAGCGTGGCGATGTCCTGCGGCGTGGTGACGATGACCGCCCCGGCCACCGGGATCTTCTGCGCCAGGGTCAGCTGGATGTCGCCGGTGCCCGGCGGCAGGTCGATCAACAGGTAGTCCAGGTCGTCCCAGCGGGTGTCGTTGAACAGCTGGGTCAGCGCCGAAGTCGCCATCGGCCCGCGCCAGATCATCGGCGTGTCGGCATCGACCAGGAATCCGATCGACATGGCTTCCACGCCGAAAGCGCGCATCGGCTCGATCGACTTGTTGTCCGGGCTCTCGGGCTTGCCGCTCAGACCGAGCATGGCGGGAATGCTGGGGCCGTAGACGTCGGCATCGAGGATCCCGACTTTGGCGCCTTCCGCATGCAGGGCCAGGGCCAGATTGACCGCAGTGGTGGATTTACCGACTCCGCCTTTGCCTGAACCGATCGCAATCACGTTCTTTACGCGCGGCGATGGCGACAGGCCTGTCTGTACCGCGTGCGCGCTGATTCGCTGCTTCATGAATGAAGCCCCTGGGAATTCCGGAAGGATTTCATTTTACCTTTATCCCTTGCCGCGGCGCCTGCTGAACGGGTGTCCGGAGCCGGCTCCATACGCCTCCGGATGCGGTATAAAGGCCGCTGCATCCGGCGCGGTACATCGTGGCGACCCGGACCCAACCATCCACTGTCCCTGGGAGGGGAATATGCGCAACAAACTGATCGCCACCCTGGTGGCACTGCCCCTGCTGGTCATTTCGATGTCGGCCATGGCGGCCGATCCAGCGGTCGGCCGCTGGAAGACCTACGACGAGGAAACCGGCAAGCCGCGCCTGATCGTGGACGTGTACGAAGCAAAGGGCGGCACCATCGCGGCCAAGGTTGTCGACACCCTGTTCGCGCCCAATGCGACCTGCACTGCCTGTACCGGCGCAGCCAAGAACAAGCCGATCAAGGACATGGTGATCGTGTGGGGCCTGAAGCCCGATGGCGCCGCGTACAGTGGCGGGACCGTGCTCAAGCTCGCCAACGGCAAGACCTACAAGTCGAAGGCCGAGCTGTTGTCGCCGAACAAGCTACAGGTCTCCGGCTGCCTCGGCTTCATCTGCAAGCATCAGGAATGGACCCGCGAGCACTGAGGCTCCACCCGAGCTGAAAGACCAACGGCCCGGATATCCCGGGCCGTTTTGCGCATCATCCCACCTTCGCTTCGAACGGATCACCAGCCATGTCCCTGCAACGCCTGTCCATCGCCCTGCTCCTGCTGGTTCTGCCTTTTGCGTGCTTCGCCCAGAACAGTCCGGTCGGGCGCTGGAAAACTATCGACGATGAAACCGGCAAACCAAAGTCCATCGTCGAGATCTACAAGACCACCAACGGCACCCTGGCCGGCAAGGTGGTCGAGATCCTGCAGTCCGACAAGGGCCCGAATCCGCTTTGCGACAAATGCTCCGGCAGCAACAAGAACAAGCCGATCAAGGGCATGATCATCCTCTGGAACCTCAAGGAACAGGACGCCACCCATTGGACCGGCGGCACCGTGCTGGATCCGGCCAAGGGCAAGACCTACAAATCCAAGATCGAGCTGCAGGCCGGCGGCAACAAGCTGGACATGGACGGCTGCATCTCCTTCATCTGCCGCACCCAGACCTGGGTCCGCGAATAAGCGATCACTGCCGCAAGCAAGCGATCTGTTCGGCCCGGCACCTGCCGAGCCGAACCTTTTCAGGCGGACCGGTTTGCCGCGCATGCGATAATCGCGTCCCCTCCGCACGCCGCAGCCCATGACCCGCACCGCGCTCGTCACCACCGCCCTGCCCTATGCCAATGGCCCCCTGCACCTGGGCCACCTGGTCGGCTACATCCAGGCCGACATCTGGGTCCGCGCGCGCCGCCTGCGCGGCGACACGGCCTGGTTCGTGTGCGCCGACGACACCCACGGCACCCCGATCATGCTGGCGGCGGAAAAGGCCGGGGTGACGCCCGAAGCCTTCATCGCCAGCGTCCAGGCCTCGCACGAACGCGATTTCGCCGCCTTCGGCGTGGCCTTCGACCATTACGACTCGACCCATTCGTCCGCCAACCGCGAGCTGACCGAAATCTTCTACGCCCGGCTCGAAGCCGGTGGCCACATCGCCCGCCGCAGCGTCGCCCAGTTCTACGATCCGGAAAAAGGCATGTTCCTGCCGGACCGCTACATCAAGGGCATCTGCCCCAACTGCGGCACCCCCGACCAGTACGGCGACAACTGCGAGAACTGCGGCGCGACCTACGCGCCGACCGACCTGAAGGAACCGAAGTCGGTGCTCTCCGGAGCCACCCCCGAGCTGCGCGATTCGGAGCATCATTTCTTCGAGGTCGGGCGCTTCGAATCCTTCCTGCGCGAGTGGATGGCCGGCGACGTGGCCCTGCCCGGGGTCAAGGCCAAGCTGATGGAATGGCTGGATGCCGAGGGCGGCTTGCGCGCCTGGGACATCTCCCGCGATGCGCCGTATTTCGGTTTCGAGATCCCCGGCGCGCCCGGCAAGTATTTCTACGTCTGGCTGGACGCGCCGATCGGCTATCTGAGCAGCTTCAAGAACCTGTGCGCGCGCAACGGCCTGGATTTCGAATCGCACCTGCTCGCCGGCACGCGGACCGAGCTGCACCATTTCATCGGCAAGGACATCGTCAATTTCCACGGCCTGTTCTGGCCGGCGGTGTTGCATGGCGTCGGTTTCCGCTCGCCGACGCGCCTGCACGTCAACGGCTACCTGACCGTGGACGGGGCCAAGATGTCGAAATCGCGCGGCACCTTCGTCATGGCCCGCACCTTCCTCGACGTGGGCCTGGAACCGGAGGCGCTGCGTTATTACTACGCGGCCAAGTCCTCGGGCGGGGTCGACGACCTGGACCTCAACCTCGGCGATTTCATCGCCCGGGTCAACGCCGACCTGGTCGGCAAGTTCGTCAACCTGGCCAGCCGCTGCGCCGGTTTCATCGAGAAACGCTTCGACGGACGGTTGGCTGCCGCATTACCCGAACCCGCGATGTACGACCGCTTCGTGGCCGCGCTGGCGCCGATCCGCGAAGCCTATGAGCGCAACGACCCGGCCGGCGCGATCCGCCAGGCCATGGCCCTGGCCGATGAAGCGAACCGCTACATCGACGACAAAAAGCCCTGGGTCATCGCGAAGGAACTTGATATCAGCCGGGAAGGCGCCGATGCCGAACTGCAGGCCGTGTGCACGCAGGGCCTGAACCTGTTCCGCGTGCTGGTCGCCGCGCTGAAGCCGATCCTGCCGGATACCGCGGTCCAGGCGGAAGCATTCCTCGCCGCCCCGGTGTACGCATGGCAGGACCTCGACGCGCCGTTGCTGGCGCACACGGTCAAGCCCTACCTGCCGCTGTTCACCCGCATCGACCCGAAGAAGATAGACGCCATGACCGAAGCTTCGAAGGACACGATGGGCGCCGCGCCCGCCACCGCCGTAGGAGCGACGTCAGTCGCGAATGCAAAACCGGCAGGCGCAACAGTCGCGACTCACGTCGCTCCTGCGCCTGCAGTCGCGGGCTCGACCATCTCCATCGACGACTTCTCCAAGCTGGACCTGCGCATCGGCAAGGTGCTGGCCTGCGAATTCGTCGAAGGCTCCGACAAGCTGCTGCGCTTCGAGCTGGATGCCGGCGATCTCGGCAAGCGGCAGATCTTCTCGGGCATTCGCGCCAGCTACGGAGAGCCTGAGAAACTGGTCGGCCGCACGGTCGTGTTCATCGCCAACCTGGCGCCGCGCAAGATGCGCTTCGGCACCAGCGAAGGCATGATCCTGTCCGCCGGTTTCGACGGTGGCGCGCTGGCCCTGCTGGACGCCGACAGCGCGGCGGAACCGGGTATGCCGGTCCGGTGATTGCCGGACCGCGGAACGCCACCGACCTGGCGTTGTTCGATTTCGACCACACCATCACCGACGCCGACAGCTTCGGCCGCTTCATCCGCGACCTCGCCACGCCACGACAATTGGCTATGGCGAAGTGGACGGCCGGCCCCTGGCTGGCCGGCTACCGGTTGGGCCTGGTGTCGGCCCGGCGACTGCGGGAACGGGTACTGAAGCTCGCTTTCCGCGGCCGCGGCGAAGCGGAGATCCGCGAGTACGGCGCCCGTCACGCGCAGGAGGTGCTGCCCGGCCTGCTGCGCCCGGAGATGATGCAACGCATCGCCTGGCACCGGGAGCGCGGCGATACCGTGGTCCTGGTTTCCGCTTCGCTCGATGTCTACCTGCAGCCGTGGTGCGAACGCCATGGCCTGGAACTGATCTGCAACCGGCTGGAAGCGCGCAACGGTGTGCTCACCGGCCGCTACCGCGACGGCGACTGTGGCCCGCGCAAGGCGCGGCTGATCCGCGCACGCTACGATGTCGGCGCCTATCCGCAAGTCCACGCCTACGGCGACAGCCGCGAGGACCTGGACATGCTGGCGCTGGCCCAGCAGCGCTGGTACCGCGGTCGCCAGGTCGCCTGAAACCACCACCTCCCGCGCCACGGCGCGATGCACGGCCCCGATGCCAACGATGCAAGACCCCGCCGACAACCTGACCGAACGCCTGGATCGCGTACTGCCGCAGACCCAGTGCGGCCAGTGCGGATTCGAAGGCTGCCGCCCGTATGCCCAAGCGATGGCAAGCGGACAAGCGCAAGTGGACCGTTGCCCGCCTGGTGGCGACGCTGGCGCGCGCGCGCTGGCGCGGATCCTCGGTGTCGCGCCCCTGCCCTACGACCGCAACCGCGGCCAGCACAAACCTGCGCAGATCGCGCTGATCGTGGAAGCCGACTGCATCGGCTGCACCAAGTGCATCCAGGCCTGCCCGGTCGATGCCATCGTCGGCGGCGCCAAGCACATGCATGTGGTCATCGAGCCGCTGTGCACCGGTTGCGAGCTGTGCCTGCCGGCCTGCCCGGTGGATTGCATCGTGATGGTGTGACCAGACGACCGGAAACGGATTACCGCACCGTCATCCCATGTGGGAGCGCCCATGGGCGCGAGCTCTTGGCTTTCCGCGATCGGATCGAAGGGCTCGCGCCCATGGGCGCTCCTACAAGGGAGCCGCGCATGCCGAGCAGATGCGCTCGACCTTGTAGCCTTTCGCGCGCAGCTTCTCGACCACGCCGTCCGGACCCAGCAGGTGCAACGCACCCACCACCACCAGGGTGTCGTCGGTGCCGGGCCGGGTGAGGCGTTGTTCGATCTTCGGCACCCATGCGTCGTTGCGGGCCACGTTGATCCGCTGGTACAGACGCGGGTATTCCTTCTTCATTTCCACGCCCATGTCCTCCCACAGCAACCGGGCATCGCCTGCGCGCCATGCCTTGTGCAGCCTGGCGGTTTCGGCGCTGCCTTCCTTGGCCTCGGTCAGCGCTTCGGTCAGGAACTGGACCTGCTCCTCCTTGCCCATGCCATCGAGGAACGCGATCTGTTCGGCGCCGGTTTCCAGCCCTGCGGTCGGCTTCTTCGCCTGCGTGGCGCGCTCCGCGAAGTGGGAATCCAGCCCCAGCTTGGGATCCAGGCCCTGCCTGGTCATTTCCACGATGCTGATCATCAAACCCGCGAACCAGGGCTCGAACCTCTGCATGACCTGCGCGGTCACTCCGGTTTTCTGCAGTTCGGCGTCGTTGCCGGCCAGCCACTCTCCAAGCATCGCCGCCGTCGCCGGCGGCAGTTCGCTGTCGAGCGTGCTGCCGTCGGTGCGCAGCGCCGCCTGGCCCATCTGCATGCCCAGGGCGGGCGACGCCATCTCTTCCGGGGTCATTTCGAAGACCAGCGATTCCGCATCCGCGAATGCCGCGTCCACGTCCTTCGACAATGGATAGTCGGCCGGCTTCAGCAGGTGGAACGAGCCCAGCAGGTAAACCGAATTATCCGCATCGGACACCTTCCACAACAACGGCACCGGCGGTTGCGAGAGCGCGGGCTTCGGCGAATCGGCATTGACCGCGAAGGCGGACATCGCCAGCAAGGACAGCAGCAGCGGCTTGAACGAACGCTTGAAAGAGCGGGAACGCATAGTGATCCTTGTCATGGGGCTGCGGCAGTGTGGGCGTAGGCTTTTTCGCCGGCATCGATGGCCAGGTCCAGCCGGTTCTCGGGTGGCGGCAGCGGACAGGTGGCGAATGGCGTGAACGCGCACGGCGGGTTGTAGGCGCGATTGAAATCCAGCACTACCCTGCCCTGCGCATCCGGACCCGGCGTATCCATGAAACGGCCGGCCGCATAACTGCCGTGACCGCTGGTGCGGTCGGCGAACACCAGGAACAGTTCGTCGCTGCCAGGCTCCCCCATGGCCTCGATGCGGTAGGTCTTGCCGTCACGCACGAACTCGACCGCGCCGGGATTGGGCGCATCGCTGGTGGTGCCGATGATGTCGACGATGGGCATGGTCTTGCCTGGCGGATGCGGCACGAACTTGCCCGCGATCTTCCAGCCGGGATCCGCGGGCCAGTACTCCAGGCCGGCGAACCGCAACCGGGTCGACGCGTCCGCGTGCTTGATCCGCAAACCGTAGCGCTCGCCACGCTTGATCACGCCGAGCACGCCCTTGCCTTCATCGAAACCGATCAGGCTGGGAGCTTCGTCGCGGTCGGTCTTCAGCTCGACCCGCCCCTTCAGCGGCTCGCCATCGAGGGTCAGGGCGACGCCGCGTTCGGGGGTGAAGAAGATGCGTCCGTCGCGCTGTTCCAGCAGGCCCATCTTCGGCGGGCCCACGGCCAGGCGGATGCCGCTGTCGGCGCCACTACCGAGGTAATGGGCCTTGAGTTCCAGCCAGTGCAGGCCGACCAGGCTGGTCCAGCCATCAGGCTCGAGCAATTCTTCCTTGCGTTGCGCGCGCCAGGCCGCATCCTCGGCGAGGAAATTCACATCGATCGCGGCTTTCGCGCCCTGCTCCTGCTCGCCATCGCGATCGCAGGCCGCCAGCGGCAACAGCAACAGCGCGGCCAGCGCAACACCGATGAACTTCCCCATCTTCTAACGTCCCCTCATGAACCAGCGATCGATTTCAGCCAGGGAAAAACGCGCCCAGGTCGGCCGCCCGTGGTTGCATTGGCCCGAGCGCTCGGTGATTTCCATCTCGCGCAGCAGCGCATTCATTTCCGGAAGGGTCAGGCGACGGTTGGCCCGCACCGCGCCATGGCAGGCCATGGTCGAAAGCAGTTCGTCGCGCGCGGCGGCGACGCGCAAGGTCTCGCCATGCTCGCGCAGGTCGGTCAGCACGTCGCGCAACAGGCCTTCTGGTTCGGCTTGCGCCAGCAACGCCGGCACGCTGCGTACGCTCAACGACTGCGGCCCGCTGCGGGTCACGTCGAAGCCCAGCGAAGCGAGCGTTTCGGCCTCGCGTTCGGCGACCTCCGCCTCGCGCTCGGCCACCGCCAGGGTCAGCGGCACCAGCAAGGGTTGCGAATGCAGGCCGATGCCGTCATGCGCGGACTTGAGTTTCTCGTAGCCGATGCGTTCGTGCGCTGCGTGCATGTCGACCACGATCAGGCCATCGGCGTTCTCGGCCAGGATGTAGATCCCATGCAGTTGCGCGACCGCATAGCCCAATGGCGGAATCGCGGCATCGCTGCTCGCCGGCAACGGCTGTTGCTGCGACTGCGCGGAGAATCCTTGTGTGGAACCGGCCTGCGTGGAGCCTGCTTGCATGGAACCGGCAGACTGCGCATAGAGCGCTGTATATGCAGCCGGAGCCTCGCCCAGGCCCAGGCCTTGCGGCGACTGCCGCGCATAGGCCCAGGATTGCGGCGAACCGGGCGAAGCAGTGGCCTGCGGATAGCGTGCGTTGTCCGCGGCGCCCTGGGTCGCCGCCGCGATCGCACCGGCACGGGTTTCCGCCAACGCATCCTGCAGGGTGCGATAGACGAAATCGTGGACCAGCCGCGTGTCGCGGAAACGTACCTCGTGCTTGGCCGGATGCACGTTGACATCGACGCGCAGCGGATCGATTTCCAGGAACAGCACGTAAGCCGGCTGGCGTCCATGGAAGAGCACGTCCTGGTAGGCCATCTTCACCGCATGGGCGATGTTGCGGTCGCGTACCGCGCGGCCGTTGACGTACAGATATTGCTGGTCGGCGCTGGCGCGCGAATAGCTCGGCAAGGCGATCCAGCCATGCAGGCGCAGGCCGGCCGCGCCGTGCTCGACGCGCAGCGCCTGGCGGGCGAAATCCTCGCCCAGGGTTTCGTTGAGGCGCAGCGACGCGTCCAGCAGGTCGGGCTTGTAGCGGCGCGAGGGACGGCCGTTGTGGCTGACCCGCAGCTCCACATCCGGCCGCGCCAGCGCCAGCGAACGCAGCCATTCCTCGATGTGGCCGAGCTCGGTGCGTTCGGCGCGCAGGAACTTGCGCCGCGCCGGCACGTTGTAGAACAGCTCGCGCACTTCCACTGTGGTTCCCGGCGGCTGCGACTTGGGCGTCACTTCGCCGAGCCGGCCGCCTTCGACCTGCAAGGCCGCGCCATGCGCATCACCGGCGCGGCGCGAGGACAGCGAGAAGCGGCTGACCGAAGCGATCGAAGGCAGCGCCTCGCCACGGAAGCCCAGCGTGGCCACCGATTCCAGGTCGTCCAGCGAAGCGATCTTGCTGGTGGCGTGGCGGGATACGGCCAGCGGCAACTGTTCGGCGGCGATGCCGCCGCCATCGTCGCGGATCCGGATCAGGCGGATGCCGCCTTCCTCCAGGTCGATGTCGATGCGCAGGGCGCCGGCGTCCAGCGCGTTCTCGACCAGTTCCTTGACCACGGATGCAGGACGTTCGACGACCTCGCCCGCGGCAATCTGGTTGATGAGGGTGTCGGGGAGTTGGCGGATCTGCACTGGGGTCTGTTGACGGCGCGGTGCGCCGTCGGGGGAAACCAGCCGTGATGATAGCCGAGGGCTGGCGCCTACGGCGCGCCGCCGTTGCCGTTGCCGGTGGCGACGGCGGCCACTTCGATGGCGCGCGCGCGCGCGGCGAACAGCGTGCCCGGCGGCGGCTGGCGGGTGAAGTAGGTCTGCACGCCATCCAGGACCGCGCCGGCGACCTTGCGCTGGTAGGCCGGGTCGATCAGGCGACGCTCTTCTTCGGCATTGGAGATGAAGGCGGTCTCCACCAGCATCGCCGGCATGTCCGAAGTGCGCAGCACGGCGAAATTGGCCCGCTCGATATTCGGCTTGTGGTTGTTGCCGACGCGCTTGAGGCCGTCCAGCACGTGGTTGGCGGCGTCTTCGGAGGCCTTCATGTGGCCGCTCTGGGCCAGGTCCAGCAACACCGACGACAAGGTGTTGTCGACCTGCTGCAGGCGCACGCCGCCGACCAGGTCGGAGGAGTTTTCCTTGTCCGCCAGCCAGCGCGCGCGCTGCGAGGAAGCGCCCCGCAGCGACAGCACGTAGACCGAGGACCCGCGCGCGCTGCGGTTTTCCGCCGCATCGGCGTGGATGGAGACGAACATGTCCGCCTTGTTCGCCCGCGCCTTGCGCGCGCGCTGCGGCAAGGGAATGAAGTAGTCGCCGTCGCGCACCAGGTAGGCCTTCATGCCCGGGGTGGCGTTGACCTGGCGGGCCAGCTCGCGCGCGACCGCGAGGACCACGTCCTTCTCGCGCTTGCCGGTCGGGCCCTGCGCGCCCGGATCCTGGCCGCCGTGGCCGGCATCGATGGCGATGACCAGCGGGCGCATGCCGCTGCGCATCGGCAGCTGCGTCATGGGCCTGTCGGGTGCGGGCTTGTCGGGCGCGGATGCCGCGCTGGCCGGAACCGCTTCGTCCACCTCGGTGGTCGCCGGCCTGGCGGGCGTCGGCACGCCGGTGGCGATGGTGTACTGGGCCGGGGCCGGCGGACTCGATCCGGTCTGCGCCGCTCCTGCGGTGGATGCGCCTGCACCGGCTGCGGAAGCCACCGGCATGCCGGTGGTCTGGCCATTGAGGATGGCCTGCGGTGAAAGTTGCGAAGTGGTCGCCGGCGGTTTGGCCGTAGCCTGCCGCACCACGGCCGAAGCCAGAGCGGCGGTGGCACGCGCGGCGGACCCGGTGTCGGGCGGCGCTGAAGTTGTAGGCGCTGGGTCAGCAGGCGGCGAAGCGACGATAGGCGATTCCGCAGCCTTCGCCGGACCGTCGCCCGGCCACTCCAGGACCAGCCGCGAACCGGTGGCCAAGGGTTCCATGCGCGGCTTCAACACTACGACCGGGGAAGCGAGGTCGAACACGATGCGGAACGTGTCCGGAGTCGGCTGGCCGGTGCGCACCGATTTGACGATGCCTGCGCCGGCGGGAAGTTTCAGCCCGCGGACGGCGCTGGAAGCAGGCAGGTCTACCACCAGCCGATCCGGGCCGGCCAGGGAAATGGTCTTGTACTCGCCCTTGCCTTCCAGCTGGATCTCGGCACGGGTGCCGGTGGCGCCGAGATCGACGCTGACGCTGCGGACTTCGCCAGCGGAAACCGGAAACGCGGCCGCCAGGGCGAGCGCGAGGCCCACCATGCTGCTTCCGAAACGGGCGATCCCCATATGCATGCGGCGGATTCAAGCAGCATCGACCAATAAATGCAACTACTTTTTCCTTAATAATCCGTGACCTGCCGGAACTTCCTACACAGGTTGGACAGCTAGGTCCGCCAAGTCGCTGCGCGCACCCAGCTCGGCCAGCCAGTGCCGGCCGATATCCGATCGGGCTTGCAGGCGGGCGCTGCGCCCGCTGCCCGTCATCCCCAATTCCACCCGCAAATCGGCTGCCGGCAAGGCGGAACCCGCCCGCTCCGGCCATTCCACCAGCCACAGCGTGGCGATCGCATCGTCCAACCCCAGGAAATCCAGTTCCCCGGCATCGCCGATACGGTAAAGATCGAGATGCCACGCCTCTCCCGCGGGAATCGGATAGCGCTCGACCAGGGTGTAGGTGGGGCTGCGGATGGCGCCCTCGACTCCGAGTGCACGCAACAGGGCGCGTGCAAGCGTGGATTTCCCTGCGCCAAGATCGCCTTGCAGATGCACGACCGCCTGCGGCGGTCGCGTCGCCGCAAGCGCGCGTCCCAGGGTTTCGGTCATGCCGGTATCGGCCAGTTGCAGCAACATCACTCCAGCGCCTCCGGATTGGCGAAACGGCGCAGATGCGGAAACAGATCCGACGGCAACAGCCCACGCTCGCCAGCGCCCGCCGCCGCATCGCCTGCCAGCGAATGCATCAGCGCGCCCGCGCTTGCCGCATCGAACGCGGACATGCCGCTCGCACGCAGTGCCACGATCACGCCGGTAAGCACGTCGCCCATGCCGCCCACGGCCATGCCGGGATTGCCGGCGTCGATCACCCGCGGAATTTCGCCCGGTGCGGCGATGATCGTGCCCGCGCCTTTCAACACCGTCGCCGCGCCGTAGCGTTGCGCGATTTCACGCGCGGCGGCGAAACGATCGCGCTGCACACTGGCGTTGTCGATGCCGAGCAGGCGCGCGGCTTCGCCCGGATGCGGCGTGAGGATCGCATCGGCGAGAGTGCACGGTTGTGCAGCGATCAGGTTGAGCGCATCGGCATCGATTACCAGCGGCTTGCCCGACGCCAGCGCGAGTCGCAACATCGCTCGCGCCCACTCGCCCTGCCCCAGGCCGGGTCCGATCGCGACCGCATCGGCCTGCGCCAGCAACGGCTGCAGGTCCTCGCCGGATTCGACCGCGCGCGCCATCGCTTCCGGGCGCCGCGCGAGGATCATCGGCACGTGGCTTTCGCGCGTGGCCACGCTCAACAATCCGGCGCCACTGCGCAAGGCGGCTTCCGCGCACAACGCGATCGCGCCGCCATGGCCGTGGTCGCCGCCGATGCACAGCGCGCGGCCTGATTCGCCCTTGTGGGTGTTGCGCCGTCGCGGCAGCAGCCAGCGCGACAGCGCGTCGCCGGTCAACAGCGTTGCGCAGGGAATGGCCGAGTCGAAGGTTTCCTCCGCTACGTCGAGTCCGTCCAGCCCGAGCATGCCGACGTGCTCCAGCGCATCTCCGCTGTACAGGCCCGCGTGCCGGGCGATGAACTGCAGCGTCGCAGTCGCGCGCACCACCTTGCCCGGCGCCGAGCCCAGGTCAGAATCCAGGCCGCTGGGGACATCCAGCGAGAATACCGGCGCAACCTGCATGTTGATCGCGTCGATCAACGCAGCCGTTGATTCGTCCACGGCGCGCGACAGTCCGATGCCGAACAGCGCGTCCACCACCACGTCGCCTTGCGGCAATGCTTCGGGGAAGAGTCCGATGCGTCCGCCGGAAGATACGTACTCGGTGCAGGCGCGCTGGGCCAGCGGCGTGCGCGGCACGTGTTCGGCAAGATGCAGTACGCCGACCTTGCGCCCGGAACGATGCGCCAGTCGCGCCAGCACGTAGCCGTCGCCGCCGTTGTTGCCGGGACCGCAGACCACGGTGATGCGCTGGGCGGAGGGCCAGTGCTGCAGCAGGTGCTGCCAGGCGGCCTGCCCCGCCCGCTGCATCAGCACGTAACCATCGCCGCCCAGCAGCGCGGTGGCGCGCCGGTCCAGTGCGCGCGCGGCGCTGCGGTCGAACAGGGGCAGGAAACCGTACATGGCATGGATTCTATACTTCGCCCATGTCCTCGCCCTCCCAAGCCATGTCCGACGCCCTGCCCGACCCGGCCGCATTCGCGCGAAAGGTGCGCCTGCTGTCGCGCGAGCTGGGCTTCCAGCGCTGCGGCATCAGCGGGATCGAACTGGGCGCGGACGAAGGACACCTGCGCGACTGGCTGGCCAAGGGCCTGTATGGCTCGATGCGGTGGATGGCACGGCACGGCGACAAGCGCTCGCGCCCGCAGGAACTGATTCCCGGGACCTTGCGGGTGATCTCGGTCGGGCTGGATTACGGTCGCAACGACGGCGAGCAGGCCTGGGCCACGCTGGCCGATGGCGAACGCGCCTATGTCGCCCGCTATGCGCTGGGGCGCGACTACCACAAGCTGATGCGGCAACGCCTGCAGAAACTCGCCGAGCGCATCCAGCAGGAAATCGGGCCGTTCGGCCATCGCGTGTTCGTCGATTCGGCGCCGGTGCTGGAACGCGCCCTGGCGCGCAACGCAGGACTGGGATGGATCGGCAAGCACACCTGCCTGATCGACAAGGATGGCGGCTCGTGGTTCTTCCTGGGCGAGATCTACGTCGACCTGCCGCTGCCCATCGACGCACCAGCCAGCGCGCATTGCGGCACCTGCATGAAGTGCATCGACATCTGCCCGACCCAGGCCATCGTCGCGCCTTACCGGCTGGATGCGCGGCGCTGTATTTCCTATCTGACCATCGAACACGAAGGCTCGATCCCCGAGGAACTTCGCCCGGCGATCGGCAACCGCATCTTCGGTTGCGACGATTGCCAGCTGGTCTGCCCCTGGAACAAGTTCGCCAAGCGCACCGACGAACCCGACTTCCGCGCCCGCAACGGTCTCGATGTCGCCACGCTGCCGCAATTGTTCGCGTGGACGGAAGACGAATTCCTCAGCCGCAGCGAAGGCTCGGCGATCCGCCGCAGCGGCCATGAGCGATGGTTGCGGAATATCGCGGTGGCGCTGGGCAACGCGCCCGGCACGCCGGAAGTGCTTACATCGCTGGCGTTACGGCGCGAGCACGAATCGGATGTCGTGCGCGAGCATGTGGCATGGGCGCTGCAGCGCCACGAGAAATGACCGTAGGAGCGCCCCTTGGGCGCGAGCTCTTCGTTACGTCTTCGAAATCCCGACGAAGAGCTCGCGCCCAAGGGGCGCTCCTACGGGTCAATCGCGCGCCTTCAATTCCGCGAGCAAAACCCGGGTCACCGGATCGCTGGCCTGCGCGTCGCCACGCAATGCCGGCAACAACCCGTTCGCCAACTGCTTGCCCAGCTCCACGCCGAACTGGTCGAAGGCGTTGATGCCCCACAGCACCGATTGCGCGTACACGCTGTGCTCGTACATGGCGATCAATCCGCCCAGCGAGTGCGGGGTCAACGCATCCAGCAGGATCAGCGTGCTCGGCCGCCCGCCCGCATAGGCGCGGTGCGGATCGTCATTGGATTGGCCATTGGCCAGCGCCTCGGCCTGGGCGAACAGGTTGGACATCAGGGCCTGGTGGTTCTCCGCATACGGATCGTCGTTGCGGATCGTGCCGACCAGGTCCAGCGGCACGATGCCGGTGCCCTGGTGCAGCGCCTGGAAGAAGCTGTGCTGCACGTCGGTGCCCGCGCCGCCCCACCACACCGGCACCGTGTCGCCGTCGACCGGGCTGCCGTCCAGTTTGACCGACTTGCCCAGGCTCTCCATCACCAGTTGCTGCAGGTAGGCCGGCAACAGGGCCAGGCGCTGGTCGTAGGTCATCACTCCGTGCGCGGCATGGCCCAGCGCATTGCGGTTCCACACCGCGGTCAGCGCGTGGCGGACGGAGATGTTCGTTTCCAGAGACGAATTCAATACGTGCGCATCGAATTCCGACGCTCCGGCCAGCAGTTCCTCGAAACCCTCGAAACCGATCGCCAGCGCGATCGGCAGTCCCACCGCCGACCACAGCGAATAACGCCCGCCGACCCAGTCCCACATCGGCAGCACGCGTTCGGATGCGATGTCGAAGGCGGCGGCGGCGCGCTGCGGATTGGCGCTGACCGCGTACAGGCGCCCGCTGCCGCCCAGCCAATCGCGGAGGATGCCGCCGTTGAGCAGGGTTTCCTGGGTACCGAAAGTCTTCGAGATCAGGATCGCGGCGGTGCGCGCCGGATTCAACGACGCCAGCGTGCGCTGCGCGGCGGCACCGTCCACATTGGACAGGAAATGCACGCGGAAGCGGCCCCAGGCAGGATCGCGCAGCGCATCGACCACCAGCCGCGGACCCAGGTCGGAGCCGCCGATGCCGACGCTGACGATATCGGTGATGTCGCTGGCTTGCAGTTGCACGATCAATGCCGCCATGCGCTCGCGCACCGCACTGGCGGTCGCATAGGCTTCGCGCGCGGCCGCAGCGCCCGAATGATTGCCGCGCAAGGCGGTGTGCAGTGCCGCGCGGCCTTCGGTGACGTTGACTTCCGCGCCGTCGAACAGGCGCCGGAATGCCTCCGGCATCGCCTGCGCACGCGCCATCGCCAGCAACGCGTCCAGCGCCTCGCGATCGTAGGACTGGCGCGCGAAATTGAAATACAGCGGCCCTTCGCGCAAGGCGAAATCGGTGGCGCGTGCCGGATCGCCGGCGAGCAATGCGGCGATCTTCATGCCGCGCAGCCGCGAGGCGTGCGAGCGCAGCGCGGCGAAGTCCGCCCCGGCGCTCATGCGGCCTGCTTGGGAATGGAATGGTTGGTGTGGGTCAGCTTGTTGTCGCGATCCACGTAGACCAGAGTTGGCTTGAACGCGGCCGCTTCCTGTTCGCTCATGCCGGCGAAGGCGGCGATGATCACCAGGTCGCCGACCTGGACATGGCGGGCGGCGCCGCCATTGAGGGAAACGATGCCGCTGCCCTCGTCCGCGCGGATCGCATAAGTGCTGAAGCGGCTGCCGTTGGTGACGTCCCAGACGTGCACCTGCTCGAACTCGCGGATGCCGCTGGTATCCAGCAGCAGGCCGTCGATGGCGATGGAGCCTTCGTAGTTGAGTTCGGAATGGGTGACGGTGGCGCGATGGATCTTGGTTTTCAGCAGGCTCAGTTGCATGGCGGGTGACGGGCGTGGGTGGGGACCCGAAGTCTAACAGCCGATCAAATCCCATGGTTTTCGTAGGAGCGGGCCTTGCCCGCGATGCTCTTGCGCGCTCTGGCCGAAGGGCATCGCGGGCAAGGCCCGCTCCTACGCTCCGAAGGAAGTCCCCTTGGGGGACAAAAGCAGGGTCACCACTCCAGGTTGTCGATCAACCGGGTCTTGCCCAGCTTGGCTGCGATCAGCGCGACTTTCGCGCCTGCCTCGCCTTCGTCCGGCTGCCCCAGATCGGGGCGTCTGACCACAGCGTAATCGACCGCGAAACCCGCTTCGGTCAATCGCCGCGAGGCCTCGGCCTCGACCGTACCGCGCGACCGGCCGGCGACGATGCCGTCGCGCATCGCCAGCAGCGTGCGCCGGATCTCCGCCGCCGCCGGACGCTCGTCGGCGCCCAGGTACTGGTTGCGCGAACTCATCGCCAGGCCGTCGCTCTCGCGCACGATGCCGCCGCCCAGGATCTCGATGGGAAAGGCCAGGTCGGTCACCATCTGCCGGATCACCGCCAGTTGCTGGAAATCCTTTTTGCCGAATGCGGCCACGTCCGGCTGCACCTGGTTGAACAGGCGCGTGACCACCGTGCACACGCCATCGAAATGGCCGGGACGGTGCGCGCCCTCGAGCACTTCACTGATGCCCGGCACATTGATGCTGGCGGCCAGATCGACGCCGAACGGATACATCGATTCCACAGTAGGCAGCCACAGGGCATCGCAGCCGGCGCCTTCAAGACCAGTCGTGTCCGCTTCCGGCGTGCGCGGATAGCGGGTGAAGTCCTCGTTGGGTCCGAACTGGGTCGGGTTGACGAACACGCTGGAGACCACCCGGTCGGCGTATTGCCGGGCCAGCATCACCAGCGAGTAATGGCCGGCGTGCAGGTTGCCCATGGTCGGCACGAAGCCGACCCTCAGGCCTTCGCGCTTCCAGCCATTGACCCGCGCGCGCAGCGCGTCGAGTTCGGTGATGGTTTCGATCATTGCGCGTCCCTATGCGGAGCGGTGGCGTCAGTAGGAGTGTTCGGCGTCGGGGAAGGAGCCATCGCGCACCGCCGCCGCGTAGGCGGAAATCGCGCCGGCGATGGAGCCGCCATCGGCGAGGAAATCCTTGACGAACTTCGGCTTGCGGTGGCCGGTATCGATACCGAGGAAGTCGTGCAATACCAGCACCTGGCCATCGCAGTCCGGGCCGGCGCCGATGCCGATGGTGGGAATGGCGATGGCCGCGGTGATCGCGGCGGCCAGCGACGACGGCACGCATTCCAGCACCAGCATCGAGGCGCCGGCGTCGGCGACGGCCTGCGCCTCGGCGCGCAGCCTGGCAGCGGCGGCTTCATCGCGTCCTTGTACCTTGTAGCCGCCGAACTTCAGCACCGATTGCGGGGTCAGGCCCAGGTGCGCGCAGACCGGAATGTCGCGCTCGGCCAGGAAGCGGATCACTTCCAGCTTGTGGCCCGCGCCTTCCAGCTTGACCATTTCCGCACCGGCCTGGAGCAGGACGATCGACGCCTGCAGGGCGCGCTCCGGGGTGGCGTCGGACTGGAACGGCAGGTCGGCGATCAGCATCGCCCGCGACAGTCCGCGGGCGACCGCGGTGGTGTGGTAGGCGATGTGCTCGATGGTGACCGGCAGGGTCGAATCGCGTCCCTGCACCACCATGCCCAGCGAATCGCCGATCAGGACCAGGTCCACGCCATTGTCGTCGACCACCCGGGCGAAGCTGTAGTCGTAGGCGGTCAGCATCACCAGCTTGCGGCCATCGCGCTTGGCCAGCGCCAGCTGCGGCAGGGTCCATTTGCTGATTTCGGCGTGTGTGCTCATGGATCGATTATCCCTCTAATGCTTCGATGGCCGACGTTTCCAGGCGGGACAGCGCGTCCCGCGCGGAACCTTGTCCGGGGATCAGGATATCCGCTGCGATCTCGAGCAAGGGCACCAGGGCGAAGGCGCGCTCGTGCAGGTGCGGATGCGGCAAGCGCAGACCAGGCTGGTCGACGACGGCGTCGCCATGCAGCAGCAGGTCCAGGTCCAGGGTGCGCGGACCCCAGCGCGGCCCGCCGGTGCGTTCGCGACCGCACTCGCGTTCGATCCGCAGCAGCTCATCGAGCAATTCGCGCGGATCCAGGCGGGTTTCCAGCGCAACCACGCCATTGATGAAGTCGGGTTGCTGCTCCAGCCCCCAGGCCGGGGTCCGGTACAGGCCCGAGGCGCGCAGCAGGCGGGTTCCGGGCAGGCGCGACAACGCGTCCGTCGCCGTGCGCAAGGTCGCGGCGACCTCGCCCAGGTTGCCACCCAGGCCGACGAAGGCGACAACGGGAACAGTCATTCCGCGGCGGGCGCGGCGCTGCCGGAGCGGCGCCGGCGACGGCGGCGTTTCGGCGCGGCCGCAGGATCTTCCCCGGGCTGCTCTTCGCCGACCTCTCCATCACCGGCATCTCCTTCACCGGTATCCAGGCCCCGTGGAGGCGCGACACCAAGGGCCGCGGACAGCTCTTCGCTGGACTGCGTCTGCGCCGCGCGCCAGAACGCCACATCCTCGGCGTGCTCGCTGGAAGCGGTGAGCCGCAGCAGCAGGAAATCGTAGGCGGCGCGGAACCGCGGATGCGCGAGCAGGCGCATCACCCGCTTGCGCTGGCGCGTGGCGAAACGCGACTGCAGCAGCCAGATTTCCTGCATCGGCAGCGAGAAGCGGCGCGGCAGCGCGACCGTGCCCAACTGGTGCAGGGTCACCCGGTCGGCGGCGCGACGTTGCGCCTCCTCGGCATTGACGCCCTGCGCCTGCAGTCCGATCAGGGCGCGGCAATACGCCGGCCACAGCAGCAGCGCGAACAGGAACGCCGGCGACACCGGTTCGTCGTTGGCGACCCGCGCATCGGTGCCGCGCAGGCCTTCCAGCAGCATGTTGCGCAACGCGCCGCTGCGGTTGGAAGCGAGCGCGGCCGCCGTCTCCGGCAGGATCGACGGCAGCAGGCCGTAACGTTCCAGGCCCTCGAAGCTGGCCACCGCATTGCCGGACAGGAACAATTTCAGCAGTTCCTCGAACAACCGCGCCGGGGCGGCTTCGGACAACAGCGGGGCCAGGCGCGGGATCGGTTCGGCGGAAGCGGCATCGATCCCGAAACCCAGCTTGCCGGCCAGCCGCACCGCGCGCAGCATCCGCACCGGATCCTCGCGATAGCGCTGCTCGGGGTCGCCGATCAGCTTCATCTTGCGCGCCTGCACGTCCTCGAAACCGCCGACGTAGTCGCGTACCGAGAAATCCTCGACCGCGTAATACAGCGCATTGGCGGTGAAGTCGCGGCGCACCGCGTCGTCCTCGATGGTGCCGTAGACGTTGTCGCGGACCAGGCGCCCGCCTTCGTGGGTTTCGCGGTCGCCACTGCCATCGTCGACATTGGCGCGGAAAGTGGCGACCTCGATGATCTCGCGCCCGAACACCACGTGGGCCAGGCGGAAGCGCCGGCCGATCAGGCGGCTGTTGCGGAACAGCGCCTTGACCTGCTCCGGGGTGGCGTCGGTGGCCACGTCGAAATCCTTCGGATGGCCGCCGACCAGCAGGTCGCGCACCGCGCCGCCGACGAGATAGCCGGCGAAGCCGGCATCGCGCAACCGGTACAGGACGCGCAAGGCATTGGGACTGATGTCCCGGCGCGAGATGGTGTGCTGGTCGCGCGGGATGACGCGCAGGGTGACGGCGGGAGTGGTGGCTTGCGACGTAATGATGGCGGTCCGTGTCGAAGAGGGAGATCGGGATAGGAAAACAGGAACGGGATCTGGAGGGTTGCAGGCCCGATTCGCGCCTGGCCGGCATTTGCCGCAGGTGCCGGCTGGCGAATATACTAGTCCGTCACGACGCTGCTTACCAAAAGCTCCCTTCGTCTAACGGTTAGGACGTGGCCCTCTCAAGGCTAAAATAGGGATTCGAATTCCCTAGGGAGCACCATACCCCGCCTGCGCAGGCCCCGTGGCCGCCAGGATTTCCAGCAAGGCCCGGCCCTCGAAAGCCGGGCCTTTGTTGTATCTGTCGATCGAATCCCCCGTAGGAGCGCCCCTTGGGCGCGATGCTTTTCGATCAGATCGCGCAAGAGCATCGCGGGCAAGGCCCGCTCCTACGGCAGCATCGTGCGCGGTGATCTAAACTATCGGCGCCTACACACCCGGAACCGGACCATGCCCTTCGTCGTCACCGAGAACTGCATCAAGTGCAAGTACACCGACTGCGTCGAGGTGTGCCCGGTGGACTGTTTCCACGAAGGCCCCAACTTCCTGGTGATCGACCCGGACGAATGCATCGACTGCACCCTGTGCGAGCCGGAATGCCCGATCAACGCGATCTATCCCGAGGACGACGTACCCGCCGGCCAGGAAGGCTACCTGGCCTTGAACGCGGAGTTGTCCAAGGTCTGGCCGGTGATCACCGTGCGCAAGGATGCCCCCGCCGACGCCAAGGACTGGGAAGGCAAGCCGGACAAGCTGCCGCTGCTGGAGCGCTGAGCCTCCGGCCCGACCCGTAGGAGCGGGCCTTGCCCGCGATGCTCTTGCGCGACCTGATCGAAAGGCATCGCGCCCAAGGGGCGCTCCTACAACCGCTTCGGTAGGAGCGGGCCTTGCCCGCGATGCTCTTGCGCGACCTGGCCGAAAGGCATCGCGCCCAAGGGGCGCTCCTACAATCGCTTCGTAGGAGCGGGCCTTGCCCGCGATGCTCTTGCGCGATCTGATCGAAAGGCATCGCGCCCAAGGGGCGCTCCTACAACCGCTTCTCAACCGCGGCCGTAGACGTCTTCGAAACGGACGATGTCGTCTTCGCCCAGATAGCTGCCCGACTGGACTTCGATCAATTCCAGCGGCACCACTCCCGGGTTTTCGAGGCGGTGCTTGACCCCCAGCGGGATGTAGGTGCTCTGGTTTTCCGACAGGATCAGGGTCTCTTCGCCGCGGGTGATGCGGCCGGTGCCGCTGACCACGATCCAGTGTTCGGCGCGATGGTGGTGCATCTGCAGGCTCAGCTGCGCGCCCGGCTTGACCGTGATCCGCTTGACCTGGAAGCGTTCGCCCAGGTCGATCGAATCGTAGCTGCCCCACGGCCGGTAGACCTTGCGGTGCCAGGTCGGCTCGGGCCGGCCGGCGGCCTTGAGCCGGGTGACTATGCCCTTCACGTCCTGCACGTGGTCGCGGTGCGCCACCAGCAGCGCGTCGGCGGTGTCCACCACCACCACGTCCTGCAGTCCCAGCAGCGCGACCAGGCGGCCGTCGCCCCAGGCCAGGGTGTTGTGGCAGTCCTCGGCGATCACGTCGCCATGATGGGCATTGCCGTCGCCGTCCTGCTCGGCGATGTCCCACAGCGCGGCCCAGCTGCCGACATCGTTCCAGCCGACCGCGATCGGCAACACCGCGGCCTGCGCGGTTTTTTCCATCACCGCATAGTCGATGGAGTCGGCGGGACAGGCGGCGAAGGCGTCCTGGTCCAGGCGCACGAAGTCCTGGTCGCGGCGCGCCGCGGCCAGGGCCGCGCGGCAGGCGGTCAGCATCGCCGGTTGCTGGCGTTCCAGCTCGGCCAGGTAGGCGCCTGCGCTGAACAGGAACATGCCGCTGTTCCAGAAGTATCCGCCGCTGGCCAGGTAGCGGCCGGCGGTCTCCGCATCGGGTTTCTCCACGAACTCGGCGACCGCGCGCACGCCCTCGCCCGCTTCGGCCCGGATGTAGCCATAGCCGGTTTCCGGACCCGTGGGGACGATGCCGAAGGTGACCAGGCGCCCGTCGCGCGCGGCGCCTTCGGCCGTGCGCACCGCCGCCTGGAACGCGGCCACGTCGCTGATCACGTGATCGGACGGCAGCACCAGCAACAGCGGATCGCCACCCTCGGCGACGGCCTGCAGCGCGGCCACGGCGATGGCCGGGGCGGTGTTGCGGCCGACCGGTTCCAGCAGGATCGCGGCCGGGCTGCAATCCACCTGGCGCAGTTGCTCGGCGACCATGAAGCGGTGTTCTTCGTTGGCGACGATCAACGGCGCGGCCGAAGCCAGCGCCCGCGCCCGCAGCCAGGTCGCCTGGAGCATGGTGTCGTCGCCCGCCAGAACCAGGAACTGCTTGGGATAAGCCTCTCGCGACAGCGGCCACAGGCGTGTGCCCGAGCCGCCGGAAAGAATCACTGGGATCATGGCGGGAAGCCCTATTTTTCAGACAAGGTTAACGTCTGGCGCGTGATCCGTCATCGGAGCTTTTCCCGAAGCCCGCGCAGCAGGGCCTTCATTCCTTCAGGAGCGGGCATTGCCCGCGATGCTCTCGCGCGACGGATCGAAAGAAGCATCGCGCCCAAGGGGCGCTCCTACTCGGGGGTGGCGATTGCGGCTCAGCCGCCCAGCTTCGCCTTCAGCGCGGCGATCAGCTTCGGTGCGGAGCCCGCGGCGGGGAGGCCACGCGGATCGATCGCCGAAACGTAGGTACCGGCTTCCACCGCGACCGCGCGGACCAGGAAGTTGCTGCCCTCGTAGGTGACATCGTAGGTGCCCAGCAACTGCGACCGATTGGCGACAGTGACCCCGTCGGTCCCGTCCAGTGCGGCCCCGATCTTGACGAACACCTCGTCGCGCGGACCGGCGACGTTGAACCCGGTCGTCGACGCCACCGCGCCCGCCTGCGCGGAAACCTGGCCGGCGGCCGGCGGCAGCTTCATCGCGCCAGCGGTGTTGGGCAGGTTGAGGTCCGGCGGCACTTCCAGCGGCCTGGCTTCGGCGCTGAGCGCATAGTCCGGATTGCCTTTCTTGAACCATTTGCAGCCGGAGACGCCAAGCACGGCGATGGCCAACGCGGCGAAAGCCAGCGGGCGCAGGTACGGGGATGTGGAACGCATGGGTGATCTCCTGGGGAATACTGTAATTAAGCCACGATTGGATCGTGGCCGGCTGGAATCAGGCAGCGATGGTTTCGCGGGTGGATTTTTCTTCCAGCGCCAGTGCGACGGCATGCAGGCGATCCGCCTCGGCGGCATGGGCGGCGGAAAGCGGCAGCAACGGCAGGCGCAGGCCGGCACCGTAACCCATGCGTTGCAGCAGCGCCTTCACCGGGATGGGATTGGATTCGATGCCGAAGAAGGCATGGAACGGCTGCAGCGCCAGGTCCTGGGCTTCAGCGGCGGCGCGCTGGTGATCACGGGCCAGATCGCAAAGCTTGCGGAAGGCGCGCGGCAGCGCATTGGAACCGACCGAGATCAGGCCATCGGCGCCGGCCAGCATGGCCCGGCAGGCAGTGGGATCATCGCCGCTGAGCACCGCGAAGTCGTCGCGGCGCAAGGCCAGCAGGGCGGCCATGCGCTCGGGTTCCGCGCGCGCTTCCTTGATGCCGACGATCTGCGGGTGCGACACCAGTTCGGCCACGGTTTCCGGCAACAGGTCGCAACCGGTGCGGCCCGGCACGTTGTACAGCACCACCGGCAGGCCGCCCTGGTCGGCCACGGCGCGGAAGTGGGCGATCAGCCCGGCCTGGGTCGGGCGCACGTACGCCGGGGTGACCACCAGGGCGAAACCGGCCCCCGCCGCGGCGGCGCGGCGGGTCTGGGCGATGGTCTTGGCGGTGTTCATCTGTCCGGTGCCGACCAGGATCGGAATCCGGCCAGCCACGGTCTCCACCGCGATTGCGATCAGGGTGTCGTATTCGGCATCGTCCAGCGCGGCGGCCTCGCCGGTCGAACCGGCAACCACGATTCCCTGGGTGCCACCCTCGAGTTGCTGCCGGAGCAACCGGCGCCAGGCATCGAGATCGAGCTCGCCATTGGTCGTGAACGGGGTCGCAAGTGCGGTGATACTGCCGGAAAGTGACAAGTCTTCTGCCTTCGCAAGGGGAACCGCGCGGATCGTCGCGCACCCTGCGATGTTACTTGCGGCTTGAAAGCGCGGGCAAGTATGCTGGGCCATGCACCGGGCACCTGCCCGGTCGCCATTCAGACTTGAAGTGATGCTGGAAACCCCCACGACCGATTCCACCGCCCGGCCTTCGCCGAACGAAAACCACCTCCTGATCAACGCCTATACGACGCATCCGGAGTCGCCGCTCCTGTCGGTGACGCGCCGGATCGCCGACAGCGGCTGCAACCTGGTCGATGCGCGCCTGTCCACCGTGGGCCGCGATGTCTCGGTGACCGCGCTGGCGACCGGCTCATGGGATTCGGTGGCCAAGCTCGAGGCCATGCTGACCCGGCTGGAACGCGAGGAAAGCATGAAGCTGGTCTGGTACCGCACCGGGGCCAAGGTCGTGCAGTCCAACCTGCTGCCGTACATCGTGGAAGTGGTGGCGGCCGACAAGCCCGGCATCCTGTTCCAGCTGGCCGATTTCTTCGACCGCCAGGGCATCACCATCGAAAACCTGCAGAGCACCCGCTACCGGGCGATGCAGACCGGCGCGGAGATGTTCTCGGCGCAGGTGACGATAGGCGTGCCGGCCAACATGCACATCGCCGCGCTGCGCGACGACTTCCTCGAATTCTGCGACCACTTGAATCTGGACGCGATCATGGACCCGATGAAATTTTGAGCCTGAAATCCTGAGCATATGACTGCAACCGGCACGGCCCTGAGCAAGACCACGCTGAAGCTTCCGCTGGCGCTTTCCGGCGGCGAAACCGCGAAACTCTCCGACTATGCCGGCCAATGGCTGGTGCTGTATTTCTATCCCAAGGACAGCACCCCGGGTTGCACCACCGAAGGCATCGGCTTCAATGCCCTGCTGCCGAAATTCAGGAAGCTGGGAGCCAGCGTGCTGGGCGTCTCCCGCGATTCGGTGAAATCGCACGACAACTTCTGCGCCAAGCAGGGTTTCAAATTCCCGCTGGTCAGCGATGGCGACGAAGCCTTGTGCAAGGCCTTCGACGTGATCCACGAAAAGAACATGTACGGCCGCAAGGTGCTGGGCGTGGTCCGCAGCACCTTCCTGATTTCGCCCGACGGCCGCATCGCCCGGGAGTGGCGCGGCGTGAAGGTCGCCGGCCATGCCGAAGCCGTGCTTGAAGCCCTGAAGGTCGCCAGCAAGCAGTGACCTCCCAACCCCTCAGTGCGCCATCGCCCCGCTCCGCGGGCCGCGGTGGTCGGCCGCCGTCCCAACGCCTCACTCCTCACTCCTCACTCCTCACTCCTCACTCCTCACTCCTCACTCCTCGTTACTCGTTGCTCGTTGCCCGCCTCCCGCAACACCGCACCCATCCACACCCCACCCTCCATGAGGCTGTCTAGATGACCCGAAGCAAGCGCATCTACGTGTTGGACACCAATGTGCTGATGCACGACCCGACCGCGCTGTTCAAGTTCGAGGAACACGACGTGTTCCTGCCGATGCAGGTCATCGAGGAACTGGACAACGCCAAGAAGGGCATGACCGAAGTCAGCCGCAACGCGCGTCAGGTCAGCCGTTTCCTCAATGAACTGATCGAAGGCGCCGGCGCCGAGCAGATCGACGCCGGCATCATCCTCAGCCACCCGCAGGGCCTGCAGCTGAAGTCGCAGAGCGCGATCGGCAGGCTGTATTTCCAGACCAAACCGGCGGCGCCGGGCCGCACCTTCGGCACGGTGGCGCCGGACAACAAGATCCTCGCCTCGGTGCTGGAGCTGCGCGAACAGCATCCCGAGGTGCCGGTGATCCTGGTCTCCAAGGACATCAACCTGCGGATCAAGGCCGCGATCAGCGGACTGGTGGCCGAGGATTACGAGAACGACCGCGCGCTGGATGATTTCAGCCTGCTGTTCACTGGCGCGACCGAGCTTTCGACCGATTTCTGGGACCGCCACGAGAAGGATCTGCGCTCATGGAGCGACAAGGGCGGCCGCACCAGTTACGAAGTCAGCATGACCGACGACGAGGACTGGTATCCGAACCAGTTCCTGTACCTGCCGGGCGAGGATGAAGTCGAATTCCGTGTCGCCAGGATCGGTACCGACAAGAAAGCCACGCTGGCCCTGGCCGACGATTTCCGCAGCAGCCAGCATGCGGTCTGGGGCATCATCGCCCGCAATCGCGAACAGAATTTCGCGTTGAACGCGCTGATGGATCCGGAAATCGATTTCGTCAGCCTGCTCGGCACCGCCGGCACCGGCAAGACCCTGCTCGCCCTGGCCGCGGGACTGGCGCAGACCATGGACCAGCAGCGTTACCGCGAAATCATCATGACCCGGGCTACGGTCAGCGTCGGCGAGGACATCGGTTTCCTGCCCGGCACCGAGGAAGAAAAAATGACTCCGTGGATGGGCGCGCTGACCGACAACCTGGAAGTGCTGACCCACAACCAGGAAGGCGGCGCCTGGGGCCGCGCGGCGACCAACGACCTGCTCGCCTCGCGGATCAAGATCCGTTCGATGAACTTCATGCGCGGGCGCACTTTCCTCAGTCGTTACCTGATCCTGGACGAGGCGCAGAACCTCACCCCGAAGCAGATGAAGACCCTGATCACCCGCGCCGGTCCCGGCACCAAGATCGTCTGCCTGGGCAACGTGGAGCAGATCGACACGCCGTACCTGACCGAGACCACTTCGGGCCTGACCTACGCCGTCGATCGCTTCAAGAACTGGGCGCACAGCGCGCACATCACCCTGCGCCGCGGCGAGCGTTCGCGACTGGCGGATTACGCGTCGGAAGTGCTGTAGGGCAGCCATGCCCGTAGGAGCGCCCCTTGGGCGCGATGCTCTTGGGTCTTTCACGATCTGACCGAAGAGCATCGCGCCCAAGGGGCGCCCCTACAAGCGGACAGACTTATGATGTTTAAAACATCACAATGAATGTCTGTTGATTGCCTAGGCAGGGTTCATGTGCTGGAATGCGCTCCGGCCTTGTTCACCGGCAGCCCCATGATCACCGCCACCCAACTGCGCGCTGCGCGCGCCCTGCTCGGCATCGACCAGCGTGCGCTGGCGGCGATGGCGGGCGTATCCCTGCCCACCATCCAGCGCATGGAAACCAGCACCGGCAATGTCCGCGGCGTGGTCGACACCCTGACCAAGATCGTCGAGGCGCTGGATGCCGCCGGCATCGAACTGATCGGCAACGAACAACCCAGCCAGGGCCGTGGCCGCGGCGTGCGCCTGAAGGAGCCTTCGTGATGTCCTCGAGCGCGGCTTCCAGCTACGCACGCATGTTCGTGCCAAAACTATATACCGTGCTGCGTGGCGGCTATCGCTGGGGCGACCTGCGCGCCGACGCGGTGGCCGGCCTGACCGTGGCCATCGTCGCCCTGCCGCTGGCCATGGCCCTGGCCATCGCCAGCGGCACCACCCCGGACAAGGGCCTGCACACCGCGATCATCGCCGGCTTCCTGATCTCGGCCTTCGGCGGCTCGCGGGTGCAGATCGGCGGACCGACCGCGGCCTTCATCCCGGTGGTGTTCGTGGTAATCCAGAAATTCGGCTACGGCGGCATGATCCTGTGCACGCTGATGGCCGGGTTGATGCTGATCGGCGCCGGATTGCTGCGCCTGGGCACGTTGATGAAGTACATGCCGCAACCGGTGATCACCGGCTTCACTGCCGGCATCGCGGTCAGCATCTTCTCCAGCCAGGTCAAGGACCTGCTCGGCCTGAAAATGGGCGCGGTGCCGGCCGAGTTCCTGCCGCGCTGGGTCGCCTACGGCAAGCACATCGCCAGCACCCAACCCGCGGCGGTGGTGATGGCGGTGCTGGGCCTGGCGGTGATCGTGGCTTTGCGTCGATGGAAGCCCAATTGGCCCGGCTTCCTGATCGCGCTGCTGGTCTGCACCGGCGTGTGCGTGGCCTTCGCCCTGCCGGCCGAAACCATCGGCAGCCGCTTCGGAAACCTGCCCTCGACCCTGCCCGGCTTCGAATTCCCGCATATCCCGTTCGAACGCACCTTCGAACTGCTGCCCAGCGCCTTCACCATCGCCTTCCTGGCCGGGGTCGAGTCGCTGCTCTCGGCTGTGGTCGCCGACGGCATGATCGGCGGCCGCCATCGCTCCAACGCGGAGCTCGTCGCGCAGGGCGTGGCCAACGTCGGTTCGGCCCTGTTCGGCGGCCTGCCGGCCACCGGCGCGCTCGCACGCACCGCGACCAACGTGCGCGCCGGCGCGCGTTCGCCGATCGCGGGCATGCTGCACGCGGCATTCCTGTTGCTGTTCATGCTGCTGCTGTCGCCGTGGATGCGTTACGTGCCGCTGGCGGCCCTGGCCGCGGTGCTGCTGGTGGTGGCCTGGAACATGAGCGAATACCAGCACTTCCGCCACACCATGTCGGCGCCGAAGGGCGACCGGCTGGTATTGCTGCTGACCTTCTTCCTGACCGTGTTCTTCGACCTGACCGTGGCCATCCAGGCCGGCATCGTGGTCGCGGCCTTCGTCTTCATGTTCCGCATGGCCGACGCGGTGGAGGTCACTTCGGGCATCAAAATGCTGGAGGGAAACGGCGACGGACAGGTCGACGAAGATGCCACCCAGCGCGCGCGCCTGCCGGCCGGCGTGGAAGCGTTCCAGATCAGCGGACCGCTGTTCTTCGGCGTCGCCAGCCGCCTGGACGACCTGCTGGACCAGTTCCGGGTCGCGCCCAAGGTCTTCATCCTGCGCATGCGACTGGTGCCGTTCATCGACGCCAGCGGCATGCACGCGCTGGAGACGCTGTTCGACCGCTGCCGCCGCCGCGGTATCGTGCTGGTGATTTCCGGGCTGCAACAGCAACCACGACGCCTGGTCGGCAAGATGCAGCTCCATCCGCGGGAAGGCGAACTGCATTTCGTCGCCGATTTCGAATCGGCGCTGGAGTTGTCCGAAACCCTGGTCGCCGCCGCTCCCGGCCGCGGGAAAACTGAGGCTTGAATCCGATGCGCGCACGTTCCGCCCTGACCATCGCCGGCTCCGATTCCGGCGGTGGCGCCGGCATCCAGGCCGACCTGAAGACCTTCGCCGCGCATCGTGTGCATGGGTTGTCGGCCATCGCCGCGTTGACCGCGCAACACACTCGCGGCGTCATTGCGGTCAACGTGCCGCCGATGGAATTCCTGCGCGCGCAACTCGATGCCTGCTTCGACGATTTCGACATCGGTGCGGTCAAGCTGGGCATGCTGGCCAATGCGGAAGTGATCGGTGTGGTCGCCGATGTATTGCAGACGCGGCATCCGCCTTTCATCGTGCTCGACCCGGTGATGATCGCCACCAGTGGCGCGAAGCTGCTGGAAGACGGCGCCCTGCTGGCGCTGCGCACGCGGCTGCTGCCGCTGGCGTCGCTGGTCACGCCCAACCTGCCGGAAGCGGAACTGCTGCTGGGCCACGCCATCGCCGACCTGGCCACGATGCGTGCGGCCGCGAACGAGTTGCTGGTCCTCGGCGCGCGCGCGGTGTTGTTGAAAGGCGGGCATCTGCAGGGCGACGGCGACGTGGTCGACCTGTTCGCCGATGCCGATGGCATCCGCGCAATCGTCCATCCGCGATTGCGACTGGAAGCGCACGGCACCGGCTGCACGCTGGCCTCGGCGATCGCGGCGAACCTCTGCCTCGGCCTGCCGTTGGCCGCAGCCTGCGCGGCGGCATCGGACTATGTGCATGCCGCCCTGCGCACGGGTTACCGCCCGGGCCGCAGCGATATCGTCGTGCTCGACCATTTCGGGGCGGCGCCTTCGGCATGAGCGTGCAGGAACTCGAAATCCCGCTGGTTGCGGACGATGGCCACCGATTCAACCTGATCGCGCGCCTCCCTGCGCAAGCACACAGCTCCGTGCTGTGGCTGCCTGCGCTGGGCGTCGCCGCGAAGCACTACCTGCCGCTTGCCGAGGCCCTGGCGGAGCGCGGCGTTGCCGTCTTCCTGCACGAATGGCGCGGCAACGGCAGCAGCAGCGTGCGCGCCAGCCGCGAAGTGGATTGGGGTTATCGCGAGATCCTGACCCTGGACCTGCCATGCAGCCATGCCGCCATCGCACGGCATTGCGATGCGCCTGTCGGCGCCATCGGCGGACACAGCATCGGTGGACAATTCGCAGCCTGCTACCTGGCCTTGCACCCAGGCGCCTTCCAGGAACTGTGGCTGGTCGCCACCGGTTCGCCCTACTGGCGCACGTTTCCCGCACCGAAGCGCTACTTCTTTCCGCTGGCCTTCCAGTTCGTGCCCTGGCTGGCGGACCGTCGCGGCCTTTTGCATGGCCGCAGGTACGGATTCGCCGGCGACGAAGCGCGCACTCTGATCCGCGACTGGGCGAAGGTCGGTCTGAGCAATCGCTATGCCGCCGCTGGATTGGACACCGATCTGGAAGCCGCCCTCTCACGCGTGGAGGTGGAGACGCATGGCGTGCTACTGGCGCGGGACTGGTTCGCGCCACGCCGTTCGATGCAGGCCTTGCTCGACAAGATGCCGCGATCCCGTTCGACCGTCACCACGCTGGACAGCGCCGCCCTCGGCGCGCGCGCGGATCATTTCGCATGGATGAAGCAGCCGCAGGCCGTGGTGGATGCGTTGCTGGATCGCAAGGCCCGGGAAAGGACTGGATAACTTGTGGGAGGGGCTTCAGCCCCGACGAACGCAAGCGGGAATGCACCAGTAACAGCCGGAGCAAGAGCTCGCGGCGGGGACGCCTCCCACGATCCTCGCTGGTCAGGTCGCGTAACCCTGCGGGTTCATCGACTGCCAGCGCCAGGCATCGCGACACATGGCATCGGCATCCAGTTGCGCATGCCAGCCGAGCAGGCGGTTGGCCAGCGACGGATCCGCATAGACCTCGGCCACGTCGCCCGGGCGCCGCGCTACGATTTCGTAGGGGATGTCGCGACCCGAAGCCTTCTCGAAGCTGCGCAGCAGTTCCAGCACGCTGACGCCGCGGCCGGTACCCAGATTGACGGTCAGACTGCGGTCCTCGCGCACCAGGTAGTCCAATGCATCGGCGTGCGCGCGGGCCAGGTCCATCACATGGATGTAGTCGCGCACGCCGGTGCCGTCGACGGTCGGATAATCGCCGCCGAATACCTGCAGCTTCTCGCGCCTGCCCACCGCCACCTGGCAGATGTACGGCATCAGGTTGTTGGGAATGCCGGACGGATCCTCGCCGATCAACCCGGATTCGTGGGCCCCGACCGGATTGAAATAGCGCAGATTCGCGGCTCGGAACCCTGCATCGGATCGGCACAGGTCTTCGATCAGCTGCTCCATCACCAGCTTGGTGCGGCCATAGGGATTGGTCACCTGCAGGCGCGCATCCTCGCGCACCGGCACGCTCTCCGGATCGCCATAGACCGTGGCCGAGGAACTGAACACCAGACGCCCCACCCCCGCTTGCTTCATCGCCTGCAGCAATGTGATCGTGCCGCTGATGTTGTTTTCGAAGTAGTCCAGCGGACGCTCGCAGGATTCGCCCACGGCCTTCAGCGCGGCGAAGTGGACCACCGCGTCGAAAGGCCGCGTGGCGAACAGCGCGGCCATCGCCTCGCGGTCGCGCATGTCCACGTGGTGGAATTCGACCGGCTTGCCCGACAACCGCTGCAGCCGCTCCAGCACCTGGGCCGAACTGTTGCTGAAATTGTCGGCGATGACCACGTCGTGGCCGCGCCTGGTGAGTACCACATGGGTATGGCCGCCGATGTAGCCGGCGCCGCCGCAGAGCAGGATGCGCATCGGTATTCCTCTTGTTCGATAGGCCATTATCCATGAGGATCGACCGGGCCATGCGATGGCGCGGCTGCAAGGAAGCGCAGGACTGTTGCTGTCCTGTTTCCTGCGATTTGCGCGTTACACGGGCCTGTAGGCCGACGATATGCGTCATCGACGCCTGCACAAGCCGCCAACGGCATCCGCTAGACTCAACCACTGCCCGCCCCATGGACGAGACCCATCATCGATGAATGCGCCATTGCCTTCGCCTGACCAGACAAGAATCGCCGTCATCGGACTGGGTTACGTAGGCCTGCCACTGGCAGTCGCCTTCGGCCGCCGCTTCCCCACCCTGGGCTTCGACATCAATGGCAAGCGCATCGACGAGTTGCGGCGCCACCACGACCACACGCTGGAAGCTTCCGAAGAAGAACTGCGTGCGGCAGAGCGCCTGGAATTCACCGACGATCCCGCCGCGCTGGCCGGCTGCAATGTCTTCATTATCACCGTACCCACCCCGATCGACGAGTACAAGCGCCCCGACCTGCGCCCGCTGGAATCGGCCAGCCGCACCGTCGGCCGGGCGATCGGCAAGGGCAGCGTGGCCATCTACGAATCCACCGTGTACCCGGGCGCCACCGAGGAAGTGTGCGTGCCGATCATCGAGCGCGAATCGGGGCTGGAGTTCAACCAGGACTTCTACGCCGGCTACAGCCCCGAGCGGATCAATCCCGGCGACAAGCAGCATCGCCTGGAGACCATCATGAAGGTGACTTCCGGCTCCACGCCCGAAGCCGCGGATTTCGTCGATGGCCTCTATCGCAGCATCATCACCGCCGGTACCCACAAGACCTCCAGCATCCGCGTGGCGGAAGCCGCCAAGGTCATCGAGAACACCCAGCGCGACGTCAACATCGCCCTGATCAACGAACTGGCGCTGATCTTCCACCGCCTCGGCATCGACACCCACGAAGTGCTGGAAGCCGCGGGCACCAAGTGGAACTTCCTGCCGTTCCGCCCCGGCCTGGTCGGCGGCCACTGCATCGGCGTGGATCCCTACTACCTGACCCACAAGGCCCAGCAGATCGGCTACCACCCGGACGTGATCCTGGCCGGACGCCGGATCAACGACGGCATGGGCAGCCATGTGGCACTGCGCGTGGCCAAGCTGATGGCCCAGCGCAACCTGCAGACCACGCAGTCCAATATCCTGATCCTGGGTCTGGCGTTCAAGGAAAACTGCCCCGACCTGCGCAACACCAAGGTCGTCGACATCGCCAACGAATTGCGCAGCTACAACGCCAACGTGCACGTCCACGACCCATGGGTGAATGCCGACGAGGCGCGCCACGAATACGGCCTGGACCTGATCGCACAACCCGAAACCGGGAAATACGACGCGGTGATCCTGGCGGTGTCGCACAACGAGTTCATCGCCCTGGGCGCGGAAGGCATCCGCGCCTTCGGCAAGCCGGACGCGGTGCTGTTCGACGTCAAACGGGCCCTGCCGCGCGCCAGCGTGGACGATTGCCTGTAATTCCTCCTTCCGAATTTTCGACCCAGCAAGGATCCACATGCGCGTTCTGGTTACCGGCGCCGCCGGCTTCATCGGCTCACACCTCAGCCAACGCCTGCTCGCGCGTGGCGACGAAGTGCTGGGCTACGACAACATGAACGCCTATTACGATCCGCGCCTGAAGGAAGCGCGCCTGGCCAGGCTCACGCCGCAGGCCGGTTTCAGTTTCGTGCGCGCTTCGCTGGAGGACCGCGCGGCGCTGGAAGCCGCCTTCGACGAATTCAAGCCGCAGCGCGTGGTCAACCTGGCCGCGCAGGCCGGCGTGCGCTATTCGCTGGAGAATCCGCAGGCTTATATCGACAGCAACATCATCGGTTTCATGAACATCCTGGAGGCCTGCCGCCATCGCGGCATCGAGCACCTGGTGTACGCCTCTTCCAGCTCGGTGTACGGCGCCAACAAGAAGCTGCCATTCGCGGTCGAGGACAGCGTCGACCACCCGGTCAGCATGTATGCGGCGACCAAGAAGGCCAACGAGCTGATGGCCCACACCTACAGCCACCTGTTCAACCTGCCGACCACCGGCCTGCGCTTCTTCACCGTGTACGGCCCCTGGGGCCGGCCGGACATGGCCCTGTTCCTGTTCACCCGCAAGATCCTGGCCGGCGAAGCCATCGACGTGTTCAACCACGGCCGCCACACCCGCGACTTCACCTATATCGACGACATCGTCGAAGGCGTGATCCGCACCCTGGATCGCGTACCCGGGCCGGACCCGGATCACGACCCGATGGCGCCCACGCCCGCCACCTCCAGCGCTCCCTACCGGGTCTACAACATCGGCAACCACCAGCCGGTCGAGTTGCTGCGCTACATCGAGGTGCTGGAAGATTGCCTGGGCCGCAAAGCTGAACGGAACCTGCTGCCGCTGCAGCCCGGCGACGTGCCCGACACCTATGCCGATGTCGAAGCCTTGCAGCGCGACACCGGCTATTCGCCTTCGACCTCGATCGAAAGCGGAGTCAAGCGCTTCGTCGACTGGTACCGGGAGTTCTACGCCGTCTGAGCGTTTTCCCGCGGGGCCGTGGCCTGATCCGCGCGCAACCCGCGTTGTATGGGATATCCATACAGGGGAAAACGTATGACACGCCTCCTCACCGCCCTCGCGGGCTTCAGCCTGTCGCTGCTTCTGGCCGCAAGCGCCAACGCTGCCGAAACCGTGCCGGCGCCTGCCGCCACCATTTCGACCAGCACCTACAAGATCGGCGTGGACGACATCGTCCAGGTCTCGGTCTGGCGCAACCCCGAACTGGGCATCACCGTGCCGGTGCGCCCCGACGGGATGATTTCCGTGCCGTTGATCGGCGACGTGCCGGCCGGCGGCCACACGCCTTCGGAAGTAGCCCAGACCATCCAGGACAAGCTGGCCACTTATGTGCGCGATCCGCAGGTCGCGGTGATCCTGACCGAACTGCGCAGCCACGAATACCTGTCGCGCGTGCGCGTCACCGGCGCGGTCCGCCAGCCGGTTTCCATTCCCTATCGCCCCGGCATGACCGTGCTGGATGCGGTGCTGGCGGCGGGCGGAGTGACCGAGTTCGCCGCGCCCAACCGCTCCAACCTGTACCGCAAGACCGCGGACAGCACCAGGACCTATTCGGTGGAACTGGACCGCATCCTCAAGCGCGGCGACCTTTCCACCAACTTCGACGTGGCGCCAGGCGACGTGATCACCATCCCGGAACGCATCCTGTGAGCAATACCAACAACGACGAAGGCCAGTCGGCGCTCTTGCTGCTGCCGATACTGGCCAAGGAATTCCGCCGCCGCTCGGTCCTGCTGCTGGGCATCTTCGCCGCCATCGCCACGCTCGCGCTGATGCTGGGCGTGCTGCTGCCGAAGAAGTACACCTCCACGACCACCATCCTGGTGGAGGAGCGGAACATCATCGCGCCGCTCATGGAAGGACGCGCCGTGGCCACCAACGTGGTCGACCGCGCCAGCATCCTGCGCGAAGTGGCCTTCAGCCAGAAGGTGATGGAGGAAATCCTGAAGACCGGAGGCTGGCTGGAGGACAATCCCTCGCCGCTCGAGAAAGACAAGCTGATCGAGAAGATCATCGGCCGGACCAAGGTCAGCAATCCCAGCGCCAACCTTATCCAGGTCGCCTACAGCGACTCCGATGCCGAACGCGCCTATCACGTGACCAAGCGCTTCGCCGAGCTGATGATCCAGGAAAGCCTGTCGACCAAGGAACGCGAGAGCAGCGACGCCTATGCCTTCATCGATTCGCAGGTCAAGCAGTACCACACCAAGCTGACCACCGCCGAGTCCGAACTGGAGCGGTTCCGCAACGGCAACCCGGATGCGCGTCCGGGCGTGGATACCGACGTCAACGCGCGCATCGGCGAGTTGCGCCGGATCGTGGAGACCGGGCGCATGGAGCTGATCGACCTGCGCTCGCAGGAATCGGCCCTGAGATCGCAACTGTCGGGCGAGAGCGAAGTCACCCAGGTCCAGACCCGCGCCGGCCAGATCAGGGCGCGGCTGGGGGAACTGCAGGCGCAGCGCGACCAGTTGCTGCTCACCTACACCGAGCAGCATCCCGACGTAGTCCGCGTGCAGCACCAGTTGCGGGACCTCGAAGAGGACCTGCGCCGAGAACAATCACAGCAACAGCTCGCCCGCGCCACCGGCGCGACCTCGCTGGACAATCCGTCCACCTTCAACCCCCTGTATGCCGAACTGCGCAGCAAGCAGGCCGAGGCCGGCCGCCGCAGCGCTTCGACCGCCGCCCGCATCGCCACCGCCGAAGGCATGCTCGCCGAAGAACTCGGCCGCAGCGGCCGCATCGCCTCGTCGGAAAGCGCACTGGCCGAACTGACCCGCGACTACGAGGTGAACCGCGACCTGTACCAGGACCTGCTGAAGCGCCGCGAAAACGCGCGGGTCTCGATGAACCTGGACGCGGAGCAGCGCGGCTTGAGCTTCCGCATCCAGGAGCCGGCAGCCATGCCCCTGCGCCCCAGCGGCCTGCGGGTGATGCACGTCGCCATCGCCGGCCTGGTGCTGGCCCTGATCATCCCGTTGCTGCTGCTGTTCGCATTGGTCAAGCTGGACCCGCGGGTGCGCTCGCCATTGCAGATCGAACGCGAGGCCGGATTGCCGGTATTGGGCTCGGTGCCGATGTACATGAGCGTCAGCAAGCGCCACCAGCTGATGCGCCGCAACGCCTTCGCCACGATCCTGTTCCTGTCGGTGCCACTGGTTTACGGACTGACCTATACCCTCAAGCTGATGGAAGTGCTATGAGCAATCCGATCACCCCCCTGCACAAGGAAGACACCACGGTGGCCGGGCGCTCCATCGCTCCACGCGCCAGCACCACCGCGCTCACCCCGCTGCAGCTCGAGGACCGGGCCACCATCTACCGCGGCGAATCCGCGCGTCGCGAGGTCGATGCCTTCCGCGAACTGCGCACGCGCCTGCTGGCCGTGGTCGGGGGCAACGCGGTCACCCTGATCGCGCCGGTCAGCGCCGGCAGCGGCGGCAGCTTCGTCGCCCGCAACCTCGCCGTGGCGGTGGCCTTCGACGAATCCAAGAACGCGATCCTGGTCGATTGCGACCTGCGTCACCCCTCGCAGCACGCCACCATGCGGATCAATGCGTCCGCCGGCGGCCTGATCGACTACCTGGAGGACGGCGACGGCGACGCGGCCAGCGTGCTGTACGACACCGGCGTGGCCCGGCTGCGCCTGGTGCCGTCGGTGCAATCGCGCGAGAACGGATCCGAATACTTCTCCTCGGCCCGCATGCGCCTGCTGCTGGATACCCTGCGCACCCAGCCCTCCACCCAGATCTTCCTGGACAGCCCGCCCGTGCTGGGCTCCCCGGATGCGCGCATCCTCGCCGATCTCGCCGACGTGATCGTGCTGGTAGCCGGCTATGGCCGCGACACCCCGGCGACCATCGCCCAGGCTGCCGCGAACTTCGACCCGAAGAAATTCGCCGGCGTCGTATTCAACGAAGGCGTGTGAGGGGAACATCATGAGCAAGCACAATCGCGGCACCATCGCCAGGCACCTTCCGCGCACGACCCTGTTCTGCGCCCTGCTGTCCTTGTTGCCCCAGGCCGCCGACGCCGTGGAACTGGACTACCAGATAGGCATGCGGCTCATGCATAGCGACAACATCTCCCTCGTGGAGGACGACAAGGTCGACGAAACGGTCCTGTCGCCGCAGCTCAGTTTCACGCTGGCGCACGATGGGCCCTCACTGCAGGCCAGCGTCCGCGGCGATGTCCAGTACCTCAGCTACCTGGACAATACCTACGACGACGACACCCGCGGCCAGTTCGACGGGCAACTGGACTGGATGCTGATCCCGGATCGCCTGAGCCTGATGGCCGCCGACACGCTCAGCCAGCAATCGGTCAGCACCCTCTCCGCCTTCAATCCGGGCAATCAGCAGCAGATCAACGTATTCGTGGCCGGCCCGAGCTTCTATGCGCGCTTCGGCGAAACCACCCGCGGCCAGCTGGACGTGCGCTACACCAACAGCTACGCCGAGGAAACCGCCGGCTTCAACAACGATCGCTACAACGTGGCCGCGCGCCTGCGCCGCCAGCTCAACGAAACCGACCAACTGCTGTTCAACGTGGAAACCACCAAGGTCGAGTTCGACACCCTCAGCGAGTTGTACAACTACAGGCGCGAAGACGCCTACGTGACCTACCGCACCCAGTTGTCGCGGGTGCAGTTGAACGTGGACGCCGGTTACACGCGGTTGAAGCCGCAGGATATCGGCAAGGCGGAATCCAGCTCGCTGCTGCGCGCCAGCGCGAACTGGCAGGTCACCGCCAGCAGCCTGCTCAGCGCCAGCTTCCGCAACGAATTCGCCGACGCCACCCAGGACCTGGTGGTGCGCATCGGCACGCCCGGAACGCCGGGCACCCCCGACGGCCCGCCGAACGGCAACCCGGACGATCCGAACCTGATCGTCATCCCCGACACCTACAAGCAGAAGCAGCTGTCCGTTTCCTACGAGTACAGCGGACAGCGCCTGCGTACCGAACTGGCCCCCTACTACCATCAACTGCGCTACCTGCGCGATCCCACCTTCGATGCGGACAGCTACGGAGCCAGGTTCAACGGCAGCTACGAGTTGCGGCCACAGACCTTCCTCACGTTCGTCGCCGCCCGCGAAGCGCGCGACTTCGACAACCTGGCACGCAAGGACCGGGACACGACCGTGGGCGTGGGACTGGACAAACGCTTCAGTCGCCACTGGGGCGGCGCGCTCGAGTACCGGCACCGCAAACGCAACAGCTCGCTCGCCGGCCAGGACTATGTCGAGAACATGGTGCAGGTCTCGTTCTCCTATTTCCGTTGACGCCGTCCGCTGCAATGCATCCCGATTCCCCTCCCCGACCAGGATCCGGCCCTGCCGTCGCGCTGATGTACCACGCGCTGACGGACGGGACCCATCCTCCCGGCCAGGATCCGCACTACACACTGACCTTGCGCGCGTTCGACCGGCAACTCGACCGCATCGCCGCGATGGGCGGCGGCGGCAGCGCACGCGGATGGCTCGATGGACAACGGGGACAGGCGATCCTGCTCACGTTCGACGACGGCCACGTCAGCAACCACCGCATCGCCTTGCCCGCATTGGCGCGTCGGGGCATGAGCGCCGATTTCTTCGTCAACCCGGCCATGGTCGGCACGCCCGGATTCGCCAGTTGGGGCGAATTGCGCGAAATGTCGGATGCGGGCATGTCGATCCAGTCGCACGGCTACGACCATGTCTACCTGACCAGCCTGTCGGACCAGCGCCTGCGCGAAACCCTGCGCGCGGCGCGCGAGGAAATTTCCGAGCGCGTGGGCAGGCAGGCCACGCTGCTGGCGCCGCCTGGCGGGCGCATGCCGCGCGGCCTGGCCGCGGTGGCGAAGGATTGCGGCTATACCCAGGTATTGTCTTCGCGCCCGGGCCTGATCGAAGCCGACACCCGGCGCGTCCGTCCGCTACCGCGCATGGCGATGACCGCGGCTGTCGACGCAATCGCTTTCGAGCGCTGGATCAACCGCGACCGGATCGCCATCGGCCGGGAACAAATGCGCTACGCCGGCCTGGCCACGGCCAAGCGATTGCTGGGCGACCGCCGTTACGAGCGCGCGCGGGCATGCGCGCTCGGGCTGCTGCGGGGTCCGGCGTGAACACGATCTTCTGGCTGGCCGCCGCGGTCACCGCTTTCGCCTACGTCGGCTATCCGTTGTGCATGGTCCTGCAATCCCTGTTGTTCGCGCGCTGGTCGCAACCACGCGACTACACACCCGGCATCGACGTGCTGCTGGTCGTGCACAACGGCGCCGGGCAACTGTCGGCCAAGCTATCCAATCTCCTGGCGCTGGATTATCCGCCGCAGGCCCTGCGCATCAACGTGGTCTGCGACGGCTGCAGCGACGCTTCGGAAAGCATCGCCCGCGGCTTCCCCTCCGACCGCATCCGCGTGTTCGCCTTCTCCGAACGCCGCGGGAAATCCGCCTGCATCGGCAACGTGCTGCCGCTGCTGGACGCGGAGATCATCCTGTTCAACGATGTGCGCCAACGTATCGATGCCGGCGCCGCCAGGGCATTGGTGGCGGCTCTGGCGGACCCGCAGGTCGGCGCCGCCAGCGGCGAACTGGTCCTGGAAACCAGCACCGGCTATGGCCAGGGCATCGACGCCTACTGGCGCTACGAAAAACTGATCCGGCGCATGGAGAGCGCCAGCGGTTCGCTGATCGGCGCGACCGGCGCCCTGTATGCCGCCCGTCGCGCCGCCATAGGCGCCGTGCCCGAAGGCGTGGTCCTTGACGACATGTGGATACCGCTGGGTGTCGCCGCCGCCGGTTACCGGGTGGTATTCGCGCCCGATGCGCTGGCCTACGACCAGGCCGCGACCGACGCGGTGGACGAAGAACGGCGCAAGCGCCGTACCCTGGCCGGCAACTACCAGTTGCTGCATCGCTGGCCGCAGTTGGCCATTCCATTCGCGCATCCGCTGGCGCTGCGCCTGTGGGGCCACAAGTGGCTGCGCCTGGCGGTGCCGTGGTGCCTGCTGCTGATGCTGCTGTCCAGCGCGGCGCTGGCGATCGATGGCAGCCGCTTCTACCAACTGTTGTTGCTGCTGCAGCTCGCCGCCTATGGCGCCGCCCTGCTTGGCCGCTACTGGCCGGCGACGGCGAGCCGCTGGCTACCCGTGCGCATCTGCACCGCGTTCTTCAGCCTGAATTTCGCGGCCGCCATGGCCCTGTTCGACTATCTGCGCAATCCCAACGCCCATTTGTGGCGTCCCACCACCGATGGTGTATCCGCCTCATGACGACCGAATCCCCCACGCCCCTGCGCGTGCTCTACGTGGTATCGCTGTTCCCGTGCTGGTCGGAGACCTTCATCCTGCGCGAGATCCACGCGATGATCGGCCACGGCGCCGAGGTCGGCATCCTTTCGCTCAAGCCGCACAGCGAGGCGCTGGTGCAGGAGCGTGCGGTGGAACTGCTGCCGCGCACGCGCCATCCGGCCAAGCCTGCGCGCGCGCTGCTTTCGATGCTGGCCCTGGGGCTGCGCCATCCGCTGAAGGTGAGCGGCTTCGTCGCCATGCTGTGCGCGCGCATGTGGCGCCAGCCCGGCAACCTGTTCAGGAGCCTGGCCGCGCTGTGCAACGCGGCCAGCCAGTGGAAGTGGATCCGCGGATTCCAGCCGCAGATCATCCATGCCCCCTGGGCGACCTACCCGGCCACCGTCGCCTGGTTCCTGTCGCGGTTGACCGGCATTCCCTACTCGTTCACCAGTCGCGCGCACGACATCTTCGTCGAGAACCACATGATGCCGGCCAAACTGGCGAGCACTGCGCTGGCGGTCACGATCACCCGCAACAACGTGCGCCACATGACCCAGTGGATGGGTGCGCCGGGCGCGGTGCCGATCCAGGTGGTCCATTCGGCGCTGGACCTTCCGGAAATCCGCTATTCGCGAGAGAACCGCCTGCCGCACCGTTTGCTCTCGGTAGGACGCCTGGACCCGATCAAGGGTTACGACGTGCTGCTGCCGGCGCTTGCCGAGTTGAAGCGGCGTGGCGTCGCTTTCGAGAGCGTGGTCATCGGCGAAGGACCGGAGCGCGCCGCCCTGGAAGCGCAGCGCGACGCGCTCGGCCTGCGCGACGATGTCGCCTTCGCCGGCGCGCAGCTGGGTGCGCAGGTGCGCCAGGCGATGGCCGAAGCGACCTTGATGGTCATGCCCTGCGTGGTCACCCCGGAAGGCAATGCCGACGGCATTCCGAACGTGTTGACCGAGGCGATGGCCTCGGGCCTGCCCGCGATCAGCACGCGCGTTTCCGGCATTCCCGAATTGATCGACGACGGCATCAGCGGACGCCTGGTCGAACCGCGCGACCCCATCGCCCTGGCCGATGCCATCGTGGCGATGCTAGCCGATCCCGCGTTGCGCGACGCCTGCGCGGTGGAGGGCCGGCGCAAGGTCGAGCGCGAATTCGACGTGCGCAAGGAATCGGCACGCCTGTTCGGGCACATGCTGGAGGCCACGCGTGCAGGCAAGCACCCGCGCCGCGCCGCGGTTTCGACGGAGGCCGCCGGCGATGCGCGCTAGGAAACTGCTGGTGGCGACCGACGAAATGGAAATCGGCGGAAGCCAGCGTCAGATCACGCGCCTGCTCGGCGGCCTGGACCGTACGCGCTGGCAGCCGGAACTGGTGTTCTTCCGCAACGAATCGTTCCTGGTCAACGAACTGCGCCAACAGGGCATCGTCGTCCACCATCTGCCCAAGCGCGGCCGCATCGATATCGGCTTCGTCCTGCGCTACGCCGCCTTGTTGCGGCGCCAGCGCTACGACGTGGTGCACGCGTTTTCGCTGACCGCCGAATTGTGGACCGCGGTGGCCAGCCTGCTGGTGCGCAAGGCGCCGCCGCTGGTGTCGTCGGTGCGCAACCTGTTCCCGAACCAGCCGCCGTGGTTCTGGCGGATCAAGCGCTTCATTCTCGGCCGCAGCGCGGCGGTCATCTCCAACTCCCGCGCGGGCGCGGCCGAGACCGCATCGCGCACCGCCACCCACCTGCAGGATTTCGACATCGTCCCCAATGGCATCCGCCCCGTCGAGCCGATGCCGCCCGGCCAGCGCGAACAGTTCCGGCGCGCGCTGGGCGCGCCGTCGGGGCGCCCCTTCGGCCTGTTCGTCGGCCGGCTGGTCAGGCAGAAGAACCTGGGCTGCCTGATGCGCGCCCTGGCCAGCCTGCCGGCGGCGCAGCGTCCCTGGATCGCGCTGGCCGGCAACGGTCCGTTGCGCGAGGAGATCGATGCGATGCGCGAAGCCGCGGGCCTGGATGACGATGTGCGGTTCCTTGGCGAGCGCAGCGATGCGGTGGAGTTGATGAAGGCCGCCGATTTCCTGGTCCTGCCTTCCTCCTACGAAGGCATGTCCAACGTGTTGATGGAAGCGATGTCCGCGGGCTGCCCGATCATCGCTTCCGATGTCGGCGGCAATCCCGAACTGGTGGAAGACGGAATCACCGGATTGATATTCCCCGCGGACGATGCGGCCGCCCTCGCCTCGCACTTGCGGCGCATGTCCGGCGAACCGGAATTGCGCGAACGGTTGTCGGCCAGCGCGCTCGAGCGGGTGCGCAGCCGGTATTCCATCGGCAACCTGGTCGCCGCCACCGAAGCCATCTACCAGCGCTGCGTTTCCGCGCCAGCGGCCCGCTTTACCAGCGCAGCCACGCTGGTTTCCACCCATTCCGGCGACAAGCCATGACCCTGGCAGCGAGCATCCGCGGCGATTTCATCCTCGCGGGCGGACCGCGGGCAGCGCAATGGCTGGCGCAGTTGTCCGGTTTCGAGGTCGAGCATGCCGCCGGTTCGCCGATCGCACTGGCCACGCGCGATTGCGTCCAGCGCGGTTCTTCCGCCTCGGGCGAGCGCTGGCTGGCTTTGGCCGACCTGGTCCAGGGAAGCCTGGAGGATGCCGCTGGCGACGTGGATGCCTTCCCACAGAAGGACTGGCGCGGCCGCTTCGCCTTCGCCGGCTGGCGCGACGACGATGCGGTCCTGCACGCGTCCACCGACCATTTCGGTTCGCTGCCGTTGTACTGGTACCAGCGCGATGGGCATTACGCCGTGGCCTCGGACCTGCGCCTGCTGCTGGCTGCGCCCGGCGTGCGGCGGGAAGCCGACCCGACCGCGGTCTATCACTACCTCAACTTCGCCTGCATTCCGGCGCCCTCCACCATCTGCCGCGATATCCGCCGGGTCGAACCCGGCACGCGCCTGGACCTGGGGCCGGATAGCAGCAGGCTCACGCGCTATTACCTGCCGGCCTATCCGGCCGACCTGCAGGGCAGCGACGAAAAGCTCGCGGCGGACCTGCGCGAGCGCATGGTCGCCAGCGTGCATGCTTTCCGCCCACAGGCAGACACCGGCTGGGGCTGCTTCCTCAGCGGCGGCACCGACAGCAGCAGCATCGTCAGCATCCTCTCGCGACAGGGTGGCGCGCAGGTGCAGAGCTGTTCGATAGGCTTTCCCGAAGCCGGCTACGACGAGCTGGATTTCGCACGCATCACCAGCGAGGCCTGCGGCGCCAAACCGCACCTGGCCCAGGTCGACCACCAACGCGCGCTCGGCCTGCTCGACTCGGTGATCGAGGCCTACGACCAGCCGTTCGGCAATGCGTCCGCGGCACCGACCCTGGCCTGCGCCGAACTCGGCAAGGCGCAGGGGTTTTCGCAGATGCTGGGGGGCGACGGCGGCGACGAGATCTTCGGCGGCAACCAGCGCTACGCCAAGGACAAGGTGATGGAAAGCTTCTACGGCCTGCCATCGCCGTTGAAAGCGGCGGCGCGCGCCGTGGGCAAGGCGCTCGGCGGCGGCAGCAACAACCTGCTCAACCGCATCGAGAATTTCACCAAGCGGGCTTCGTTGCCCAACCCGGACCGGTTCTACACCGACGATTCCTTTGCTTCGGATTATTACGAGGAACTGCTGACCCCGGAACTGCGCAAGCATGTCGATCGCGATGCCTCGCTGGAGTTCATGCGTGGCGTGTACGCCAAGGGCACCGCTGCCGAACCGCTGCACCGGATCATGCGCCTGGACCTGATGATGGCCATCGCCCAGAACGATCTGGTCAAGGTGCATCGCGCGTGCAAGCACCATGGCATCTCCGCGCGCTTCCCCTACCTGGATCCGGTGCTGGTCGATCATTGCGGGCGCCTGCCCGCCCGCTACAAGGTACGCGGCCTGAAGAAGCGCTACCTGTTCAAGCAGGCCATGGCCGGCATCCTTCCCGAAGCGATCCTGAGCAAGCGCAAGCAGGGCTTCGGCATGCCGATCGCGATCTGGATGAAGACCGATCCCGCGCTGCAGGCGCGGGTGCGCGATGTGTTGCTGGACGACCGCACCCGCCAACGCGGCTGGATCAATCCGGAATTCGTCACCCGCCTGGTCGAACTGCACATGGCAGGCGGCTGGGACCACTCGGCCGCGATCTGGCAGTTGCTGGTACTGGAGTTGTGGATGCGGAGGTACATGGATGTCCAGTGAGAAGCGACCGTTGCGCATATTGATGGTTCTGGAAGCGGCATACCCGGCCGAACAGGGCGGCGGCGCCGAGGCCCAGGTACGCACGCTGTCGCGCGCGCTGCGCGCGCGCGGCCAACGCGTCACCGTGCTGTGCATGCGGCGCGAATGGGGCCCGCAGGAACGGGTTTCCACGGTGGACCGCGTGCCGGTCTGCCGCCTGGCCTATCCGCGCATTCCGTTGCTGGCCGGGCCGTTCTGCTGGCTGGCGCTGCTGTTCTTCCTGTATTCGCGCCGTGGCCGCTACGACGTGTGGCACGTGCACATCGCCCACCGGCTGGCCGCGGTCTGCGCGCTGGTCGCGCCCTGGTGGCGCGCACGCGTGCTGACCAAGGTGTCGGGCTGGTGGGAACTGGAGAAAGGCACGCTGGCGCCCGATGCCCGCCCGGTCAACCGCGTCGCCGGACTGCTGTTGCGGCGAACGGCGAAATGGCAGGCGATCAGCCGCCGCATCGGCAGCACCCTGGTGGCGCGCGGCATCCCCGAATCGCGGATCGCCTATCTGCCCAATGCGGTGGATACCGAACGTTTCGCCGGCATGCGCCGGGTTCCTGATGCGCCGCCCAGATTCATCTTCATCGGCCGCCTGGAGGCGGAGAAAGGACATTCCACCTTGCTCGGCGCTTTCTCCGACATCAACGCGGCGCATCCGCTGGCGACGCTGCTGCTGGTCGGCACCGGCTCCATGGAAGACCAGCTCAAGGCCGAAGCCGAACGACTGGGCGTGGCCCGGAACGTGACCTTCGCAGGCCACCGCGACGATATCGAAACCCTGCTGGCCGAAGCCAACATCGGCTTGCTGTGCTCGCGCATCGAGGGGCTGTCCAACGCCATGCTCGAATGCATGGCTTCTGGCCTGCCGATGGTCGCCAGCCGCATCAGCGGCAACGAAGACTTCGTGCGCCACGGCGAGAACGGCTGGCTGTTCGACTACGGCGACCGCGCGCAGCTGGCGCAATGCCTGGCCACGGCCGCGTCGCTGGCCCCGCAGCAACGCATCGCCATGGGCGAGGCGGCGCTGGAAACCGTGCGCCGGCAATCCGGGCTGGACCAGGTCCTGGGCAAACTCATGCATCTGTATCGCGGCGAAGCGCATGAACTCGCGACCGCCGCAGTCTCCGAAAGGAGCGCCTGACCCATGTGCGGAATAGCGGGCATGGTGGTGGCGCCGGGACAGGCGCCGCCTTCGCCGGAACTCGGACGCCGCATGACCGCGGTCATACGCCATCGCGGACCGGACGACGACGGCCTGCACCACGACGAACGCGCGCTGCTGGGCATGCGCCGGCTGTCGATCATCGACGTGGAAGGCGGCCACCAGCCCCTGTACGGCGCCGAGCGCCGCGTCTGCCTCGTGTTCAACGGCGAGATCTACAACTTCCGCGAACTGCGCGCCGGCCTGGAGAAGGACGGGCACGTTTTCGCTACCCACAGCGACAGCGAGGTGATCCTGCAGCTCTACCTGCGCGACGGAGTGGCGGCGTTCGCGCAACTGGACGGCATGTTCGGCATCGCCCTGTGGGACAAGCGCAACCAGGAACTGATCCTGGCCCGCGACCGCCTCGGCGAGAAACCGCTGTACTACGCCCACAGCCCGCAGCGCCTGCTGTTCGGCTCGGAGCTGAAATCGCTGCTGCAATCGCCGGACTGCCCGCGCGACGTGGATTCCGACGCGTTGCGCGCCTACCTGGCCTTCGGTTACGTGCCTTCGCCCAATGCCATCTTCAACGGCATCGGCAAGCTTCCGCCCGCGCATTACCTGCGCTATCGCGACGGGCAGACCAGCCTGCATCGCTACTGGCGTCCTTCGCTCGCCAGCAAGACCACGCTGGGTGAAGCGGAAGCCGGCGAAAAGCTGGAAGAACTGCTGGATCGCGCGGTGGCCAGCCGCCTGGTGTCGGACGTGCCGTTCGGCGCCTTCCTCAGCGGCGGCCTGGATTCCAGCACCGTGGTCGCGTTGATGGCGCGGCACCTGTCGCAGCCGGTCAAGACCTTCACCATCGGTTTCAAGGAAGCCGCCTACAGCGAGCTGGACGATGCGCGCCGCGTGGCCAGCCACCTCGGCACCGAGCATCACGAACTGGTGGTGGAACCGGATGCGGTGTCGCTGCTGCAGAAGCTGGTCTGGCATTTCGACGAGCCGTTCGCGGACTCCTCGGCGGTACCGACCTTTCTGGTCTCCGAACTCGCCAGCAAGCACGTGAAGATGGTGCTGACCGGCGACGGCGGCGACGAGATGTTCGGCGGCTACGACCGCTACCTGAAATTCATGAAACTCGAACGCCTGGGCGCCTTGCGCGGACCCGCGGCGATGGCGATGGGCCTGGCCGGCGCATTGCTGCCGAATCCGCGCGGGGACCGCTTCCAGCGCATCGGCGAGCGCCTGCGGCTGCCGCCATCGGAACGCTACCTGAGCGGCGTGGCCCTGATGCGCGCCGATACCGCGCGCAGCCTGCGTCCACAGGCCGGTGGCAGCGACCATTTCGACCTGCCCCTGCTGCATGAAGCGGGCAGCGACCTGGGCGCCGGCGACTCCGCCCTGGACCGCGCGGTGGCCATCGATCTGCAGAGCTACCTGCCCGACGACATCCTGGTGAAACTCGATCGCATGGCCATGGCCGCTTCGCTGGAAGGCCGCTCGCCGTTCCTGCAGACCGACCTGGTCGAGTTCGCATTGAGCCTGCCCGACCATTACCGGGTGCGTGGCGACCGCGGCAAACACCTGCTGCGCGAGGTCGCGGGCAAATGGCTGCCGCCACGCGCGATCAGCAAGCCGAAACAGGGTTTCGCCATCCCGCTGGCCGAATGGCTGCGCGGGCCGCTGAGCACGCTGGCCGCGGACACTTTCTCCAGCCGCGCCTTCCGCGAACGCGGGCTGGTCCAGCCGCAAGCCGCGCAATCCTTGCTCGAGGACCACCTGCATCGCAACATCGACCGCAGCGAGGCGTTGTGGCAGCTCCTGTGCCTGGAACTCTGGGCGCAGCGCTTCCTCGACCCGGCCACGGCGCAGGAGCACTGAGATGTGGATGCGCCTGCTGCTGGCGGTGCCGATCCTGTTCATGACGAACATGCTGCACGTGCCGTTCGAAACCGGCATCCCCGGCTTGAACATCGCCAACATCCTGTTCGTCCTGGTCGCCGGCGCGCTGATCGTCGGCGGGCGCAAGTACCGGCCACTGGAGGGACGCGGCCAGTTGACGACCCCGTTGCTGCTTCTGTTCGGCGCGCTGACCTTCGGCTTCGTGATGGCCCAGGCGACTTCACCCGGGGATGTCATGCTGGACATCACCTACCTGAAGAACCTGGTCTTCTACCCGTTGCTGTATTTCCTCTATCGCCGTTGCGGGCAGGGCCTGAAGGGCACTCGCCAGTTGATCATCCTGGTGATGGCGGTGGCGGCCATCGCCGGCCTGGAGGCCGTTCGCGAGGGTATCGACTACGGCTTCGGTTCGTACTCGGAAACGCACCGCGCCGCCGGACCCTTCGGTGAAGATTACGGCTCGTCCAACCGGGCCGGCGTGTTCTACGCCATGTTCCTGCCGATGTTCGTGGCCATGATCCTGTTCTTCCGCAAACAGAAATTCTGGCAGGTGGCCGCGATCGGCGGAGCGACGATCCTGATCGTGGCCATCATGGTCACTTACTCGCGCCAGTCCTATCTGATCGCCCTGGTCGGCATCGCCCTGCTGCTGCTGCGCCGCAACGTGGTGCTTGCGGCGTTGATCGGCGTGCTGATGCTGCCGGCGATAAGCTTCCTGCCGGAAGGCGTGACCCAGCGCGTGGCCGAGACCGAACAGAAGGACGCGGTGGGGAGCGAGAAACTGGATGTCAGCACCGCCAGCCGCTTCGAGATATGGGATGGCGCCATCGAGATGTGGAGCAAGCGCCCGCTGGGCGTGGGCCTCAACCGCTTCAAGGAATCGATCGGCGACTACGTCCCGCGCTATGCGGGTTACGACGCCCACAACATGTACGTGCTGATGCTCGCGGAATGCGGCTTGTTCGGCGTCGGCGCCCTGCTCTACCTGTTGTGGCGGATGCTGCGCATGGGCATGGGTTTCACCCGTGCCGTCCCAAGGTCCGACGCGGAAGCCAAGGCCCTTTCGCTGGGTTTCATCCTCGTGGTGATCTCGGCCGCCATGGGCAATGTGTATGGCAGTCCGTTCTTCGAAGGTGCGGTGATGGCCAACGTGTGGATCTTGTGCGGACTGATGGAGCACTACATCGCACTCAAGCGGCGGGGCGCGGCGGCGGCCAGCGGAGTCGCGACGACCGAAGCGTTTTCCGTTCCCGCGGTCGCCTCGACGCGGATAGGCGAACGCTTCCCACTGGCCGCCAGGATCGCGCCCGGTCGCTATCCCGGCCAGGAATAGCGCCGTCAATCGCTGGCGCCGGAGGGCTCCTGGTAGGCGTGCCAACGGTAGAACACCAGGCCTACGATTTCGTGGAGCGCCATTTCCGATTTCAATACCGCATCGGTGGTGGGAACGAGCGCGCGCAGATTCTCGGCCGGCACATGCCGCCAGTCGGCGCCCAGCGAGCAGGTTTCGAAGCCCGCTTCGTGCATCGAATAGACCGCGCGGCGCATATGCATGGCCGAGGTCACCAGTTCCACCCGACGCGGCAGCTGCGGACGCATCGCCAGCAGGTTGTGGGCGTTCTCCCAGGTATTCCGCGAGCCCGACTCCACCCTGACGGAAGACGGATCGACGCCCAGTTGCGTGGCGTAATTGGCGATCAGCAGGCTTTCGGCAATGCGCCCGCGTCTGATCGTGCCGCCCGCGAAGACCAGCTCGCGCCCTGGTCGATCGCGCCACCAGTCGATGGCCTTTTCCGCGCGGCGACGGCTGACGATGTTGATGGCGCCGAAATCCCTGTCGTTGCGTGGCCAGCGGTCCAGGCCACCGCTCAACACCACGGCGGTCTTCGGCGGATCGCTTTTGCAGAACTGCGGGCGCGGCTGGTAGTACTCCAGCCAGTCGACCAGCAGGTTGGCGAACAGCGGCGTCATTGCGAAAACCGACAACGCCGCTGCCGTTGCACAGGTCCAAAGGAACTTGCGTCCGCGCAAACCGGCGGCACGGCCGGCGACCAGTGCCAGCAACGCGAGAAGCAACCAGGTCAGCGGCGACAGGTACATCAGCCGTTCTTCGCCTGCACCGGAGGCGTCGCACCGGTCCTGCCACGACGCAACAACAGGGCGCGAAGGCGCCCGTCCAGCGCCAGTGCGGGCAATACGTACAACAGCAGCCAGAAGCCACCCGCCACGAACAACCGTGCCCACGGCGATGCCAGCCCGAACAGATCGGAGAACCCGACCGCTGCCAGGAACATCGCCGCGCCACCCAGTGCGATCGCCATCGCTCTGGCGTCCGGAAGCCGGCGCAGATCGCGCGGGCACATGGCGGTGATCGCCAGGCCGAGCACGGCATAGGCCGCGACTGTCGCGTACACCGAGCCCATGATGCCGTAGACCGGAATAAGCCAGAGATTGAGCCCGATGTTCAGCAGCGCCACGAACACCGTCAGTCCCAGCAAGGTCATCGAGCGCTTGTGCAGCAGCAGGCCATAGCCGCCGATGTCGAGCAACGGGTACAGCGCATACATCATGCCGATCCATGCGAACACCGGCCCCGAAGCCGCCTTGTCGGCGCCGCTGATGGCCTGCACCGCTTCGCTGCCCACGCACCAGATCGCCACGCCCACGCCGATGGACGCATAGGTCATCGGGAACAATACTTTCGATTTGAGCTCGCGGACGCCCGAGGATCCCTGGGTTTCGTAGGTACGGTTGGCCACCGGGATGAACGATTCGGAAAGCGCGGAATTCATCAGCATGCTGACCTGCAAGGCAAGCGAATAACCGATGGTGTAGATGCCCACTGCGGCGAAATCGTCCAGCATCCCCTTCAGCATCAGCCTGTCGATGGAGATCAGCAGCACGGTGGCGATCTCGTTGACCACCAGCGGCATGCCATAGGCCAGCGAAGCGCGGAACTGGCCGAAATCGACCAGTTCGCGCGAGAACCGCAGGTGCTTGCGCACCCAGTGCACGTAATACAACGCGACCACCACCGCTGCCAGCACCTTGCCGCCGTACGCGGCCAGCGCGGTGCGTTCCAGCGCCAGCACCGCGCCAAGCATCATCACCAGTTCCATCCAGCGCCACGACACCCGGGTGACCATCAGCAGGCCGGAATGTTCGCCTGCGCGCAGCAGCATCTGCACCAGGCTGACGAACACCATCAGGGGAATGGAAAGCACCGCCAACCACAGCACCGCCGAGAAATCCGCGCCGCCGAAGTAATCGATGCACAGGAATACCGTGATCGCGACCGCCCACAGCGCCACCGACACCAGCATGGGCAGCAGGAAGAAATTGGTGGCGAAATGCTTGAGCCCCGCGCTTTCGCCGCCGTAGGGATAAAAGCGGATGATCGCGTGCTGGGCACCCAGCTTGGCCACCGCCACGGCGATCATCAACCAGGTCTCGTAATAGCCCAGGATGCCGTACTGGGTGTTGTCGAGCAGGCGGGTCAGCAGCGGGAACGAGATCAGCCCCGCCAGCATCACCAGCACGCTGGCCGACGAGTACCGCAGGTAGTGCGTGCCGATGCCGACCTTCCCTGGCGTGACCACTGCCGGCTCCGGCGCGGGTATCGCGGCGGAGTCGTCCGGGGGAATACTCATCGTGCGTCCAATAGGAGGAAATCCATTGCGCGCACCGGTCCGCCGGGCATGGCGCACCCATCGCGCGCGCTCAAGCCCGTATGCATGTCGACAGGCTCATCGCTCATTGGGAATCGTGGAAATGCCCTTCGAAAGCCCCGGGACGCCCTTGGCGCAGGCCTCCGGTGGACACGGAATGCGTCGCGTGATGATGTGCTCACATTTATCAACCGGACTTAAAGGCATGTTTTAAAAGGGGTTTTTTGTGAACTCAATCTAAATATCGAGCCGGATTTCTGGCGAATACGTGAACTGGGTAGCGGCACGGGTAACAACGTTCTATAGACTTGCAAGCGGACAGGGGTGATCCATCTATCAAAGTGCCAGCGGCCGACAGGAGCCGTTCTAGATGACTGCCCATTATTTTTTTGGCTTTCCCCCCTCTCGCGCCCTTCTGGGCGTTTTTGCGGCCTTGTTCGGCCTCTTCAGCGCCAATGCCGGCGCCCAGTCCCTGGGCAAGTGCAATTCATTCTATTCGACCGGTTTCAGCGTAGCCGAAGGCAAGGTGAATCCCGCCATGCCTAGCCTGGCCAAGCCCGCCCAGGGGGCGGCGGTCAAGGAACCCAACTTCAATACCTGCCTGGTGCGCGGCACCAACCATGCGGGTACGCCGAGCACCCAGTTCGCGCGCAACGACTACTCGCGGCGGCAGGCCTTCAATGCCGACAACACCTACTTCATCGTCTACACGGGCGGCGGCTGGTGGCATCTGTACGACGCCAACACCATGAAGTTCCTGCGCCAGTTGTCGCCCAAGGTAGCGAACTCCAATGTTTCGAACGAGTTCCATCTGGCGGCCGATGCCGAGCCGCAGTGGCACCCCACCGATCCGAACATCCTCTATTACCTGCCGACCAACGGCGGCACCAAGCTGCTTAAGCTCGACGTGCGCACGAATACGTATTCCATCGCGGCCGACTTCGCCGGCAAGCTGCCTTCGTGGGCGTCCACCGCGCGCCATATCTGGACCAAATCGGAGGGTTCGCCTTCCGCCGACGGCCGTTACTGGGGTTTCCAGGTCGAGAACAGCAACTTCGGCCTGCTGGGCTACATGGTCTGGGACCTGCAGAACAACAAGCTGGTCGGCAGCGTGCAGAACAGCAGCCGCCCCGATCATTCCAGCATGTCGGCCGCCGGCCGCTGGTACGTGACCTCCTCGGACAGCAACGGTACCTGGGCCTGGGCGCCCGACTTCAGCAAGAAGAAGCTGCTGCTGCACAAGAGCGAGCATTCGGATCTCGCGCTCGGGCCGAATGGCGAGGACTACTACCTGTCCATCGATTTCCAGAGCGGCAACGGCGATGTTTTCTTCATCAACATCGACAGCTGCCCGTCCGTCGCACCAACCGCCACCACCGCGACCGAATGCCCGCGCACGGTGCTGTTTCCGACCTACGTCAACGGTTCCTCGTCCTCCTTCCATTTTTCCGGCAAGGGCATGAAGAAGCCGGGTTGGGCAGTGGCCAGCACGTATGGCACCAAGGCTTCGCGCGACGGCACCTATCCCTGGTTCAGCAACAAGGTCTTCGCGTTCGAACTGAAAGCCAATCCGCGCGTCTACCCTCTGGCCTACACCCGCCGTGTTGGCGGCGGCACCTACTGGTCCGAACCGCAGGCCTCGGTGAGCCGCGACTTCACCCGTGTCGCGTTCAACAGCAACTGGGGCGCGGCTGGCGACGACATCGACGATTACATCATCCATATCCCGTCGAGCGCGCTGCCTGGCGGCACCACGACGACCAAGCCCAGCCACGTGACTGGCGGCAACTCGCAGCCCATGCAGGCACCGAGCGGCTCGCGGCCCGCAGCCTCGCAAGGCGCCGGCATCCGCGTGACCGGCGGCGATACCTCGACAAGCGGAAACTCGACCTCGGCCAGGGGTGACGGCAGCACGATGTGGGTTTCGCCCGGCGAGCGGTTGCTGCGCCGTGCCGCGACGGCGGCCCGCCGCACTGCACGTTCGCTGGCCGCAAGCCGCAGGCTGCGTGCCGCGCTGCTTGCGGTACCAAGCGTAGCGTGGTGGCACAGCGCCTTCGAGGAAGAGGACGACCGCTGAAGACGGTCATTGATCGCCTCGAAAAAACAGCCGGCCCCGCCGGCTGTTTTTTTATTCGGCGCCTACGGGCATCCGTTATCCGCCTGCGGACCACTCGCTTATCCGCTCCACCATCCGTTGGCGATCAGGCGGCACGAACACCAGGTGATCGACGCCGGGCCAATAGTGGACCTGCAAGCCCGGATGTCGCCGCGAAGCGCCGAAGGTGGCGTCGAGTTGACGACGATGCAGCAGATAGTGCGCGACTCCCCCGGTATAGAGCGCCAGCACCTTCACTCCGCGTTCGAGCATTTTCTCCAGGTCGGATTTGAAGATGGCGTGATCCGGCCAGTCGCGGAAATCGGCAAGCCCCGGGCCATCGACAGGCTTCGCCGGCTTGAAGAAACGCCAGGCCATGCGCGGCCAGCTGGAAATGGGACGCCTGAGCAGCAGTTGCAACTGGCCGACCCGGAACCAGCGACTGCGTACCGCCATGCTGTCGATCAACAGCAGGCCATCGACCCGCGGTTCGGCAACCGCCACTTTCCAGCTCAGGTCCGCGGCACTGCAAAGTCCGCCGACGATGAACGAGGTCGCGCCGGTGGCTGCCTGGACGCTGTCCAGCGCCTCCCTGGCGGCCGATTCCTGCGTGGCATGGCTGCCCGCCGGCGCATCGCCGATCCGCGGCAGGTCGAAGCGGAACACGTCGAATCCTTGCGCCGCAAGCCGGCGCGCGAGATGCACGTGCAACCGGAACGGACCGACGCGGTGTATCAACCCGGCATTGAACAGCACCACCGCCCTGCCGCGCGCATCGGCAGCGGCACGGGTCAGGATTCCGAAGCTCCGGCCCCCATCCAGCGACAACACTTCATCCATGGGCAGTCCACCTCGGGATATCCGACACAAGCGCCTCCAGGGCATCGCGCGCATCGCGCAGCGGGATCAGGCTGGTGAGGTCGAGCTCGTCGGACCAGGCGGTGACCGACGCGGGAAGCTCCAGCCTGGCATCGGCCGCGAGCTGCATCGCGGGATCGTCCGGATGCGCGAGCACCGCCATCGGAACACCGCATGCCTCCCGGTCGATCGAGTACGTGGCCAGTTCGCTGCGAAAACGTTCGGACAGGGCGAATCCCATCAAGTCCTGCGGACCGGCAGCGGCCATGCCACGCAACAAGGGATAACGATAACGCGAACCCCTTTCGAAACGGTCGCGCTTTTCCAGACTCTGGACATAGCCGGCGCCATCCAGGACCGGCTGCCACAGCCACAGAGCCGACGCACCCAGATTTTCCGCTTCCCGGTGCGCGAAGAGCGCGGAACCGCGAATGGCGACGAGTATCAGCGGGGCGCCGCCGCTGCGGCGGCGCAATTCCTCGGCCGCCAAGGCGATATCCAGGCCGCAGTCGGCGGGGTTGAACTGATCGTCCCCTCCGTCCGAATCGCCGGTACCCAGGTAATCGAAGCGGAGGCAGGCGAGACCGGCGCCGGCCAGTTGGCTGGCGATCTGGGAAAAGAACCGATAGCTCCTGAAATGCTCGTTCAACAGGGGCGGACACATCAGCACGGCCCCGCGCGGCGGTTCCGCCGGAGCGTGATGGACGCCGAACAGCCGGCGCGCGGGTGGGCCGAAGTAGACAGGTTGCAAGATTGGCTCCATCAGATGAACTTCGTCCTCACGCGCGCCGCCTCTTGCCGCCGAAGAGTCGCCCGAAGAATCGCGACAGGCCATTGCCCGTCGATTCGCCCACGGACTGACTGCCGGATTGCTCGGGCAGCAGGGCAGCGGCTTGCGCCAATGTCTGCGTGGCCAGCGAAAGCAGGCGCAATCTGACGCCGGTGTCGCGCATCACCCGATTGGCCATCTGCACCGCCAGCATGGAATGCCCGCCGAGATCGAAGAAATTGTCGTCCGGTCCCGCCGGGTTGCCCAGCAATTCGCTCCACACCGTCATCAGGTAGTCCACGCGCGGATCGTGGAGAGTGGAGCCGCTGGCGGCCGATTCCGCACTGTTTGCGCCGGAAGACCGGATGGCCGCCGCGATCGATGGCTGGGGCGAAGGCAATGATTTCCTGTCGACCTTGCCATTGGGCAGGAGCGGTATGGATTCCAGCATCACTACATGCTGCGGAACCATGTAGTGCGGCAACGCATCCCGCAATGCGGCGATCAGGGCATGCTCATCCAGGGACGCGTCGCCCTGGGCCACGACATAGGCGACCAGGCGGACATCGCCGGGCCGGTCCTCGCGTGCGATCACCACTGCCCGGGATACCTCCGGCTGTGCGATCAGGGTGTTCTCGATCTCGCCCAGTTCGATGCGATGGCCCCGGACCTTGACCTGGAAATCGAGGCGTCCCTGGTGTTCCAGTACCCCGTCCCTGCGCCAGCGGCCACGATCGCCGGTCCTGTACAACCGTGCCGGCAACGCACTCGGCGAAGGAGCCGAGCGCGACACGAAGTCGTCGGCGACGAAGCGCTCGGCCGTCAGCTCGGGGCGGTCGAGGTAACCCAAAGTGACGCCATCGCCACCGATGTATATTTCGCCCGAAACCCCGATCGGACAGACTTGGCCGCGCGGATCCAGCACCCACACCGTGGTGTTGGCGATGGGCTTGCCGATGTGGATATCGGGCGCGCGACCTCCGGCACCGGCTTCGACGCGCGCGCAGGTCGACCACACCGTGGTTTCGGTCGGGCCGTACATGTTCCACACTTCCGTGCAGCGGGAAAGCAGCTGCACGGCCAGGTCGGCGGGAAGCGGCTCGCCGCCGCACAGCGCCTTGAACCCCGCCCTTCCCTGCCATCCCGACTCGACCAGCATCCGCCAGGTCGCGGGCGTGGCCTGCATGAGGGTGATGCTCTCGCGCTCCAGCAACGCCGCGATCTCGTAACCGTCGGTGGCGACGTCGCGCGTGGCCAGCACGATTTCCGCACCCAGGCTCAGTGGCAGGAATATTTCCAATACCGCGATGTCGAACGAAGTCGTGGTGACCGCAAGCAGGCGATCGTCGCGATCCATCCCGGGCTCGTTGCGCATGCTGTGCAGGAAGTTCAGCACCGCCCCGTGCGGTACCTGCACGCCCTTGGGCTTGCCGGTGGAGCCGGAGGTGTAGATCACGTAGGCCGCCGAGTCGTAGCCCGCCGGATCCACCTGCTGCCCGGCGACGACCGCCGGCGCCGCATCGATCTCGGCGGCATCGGCATCCAGCAGCAGGACCCGCTCGCGCGGCATGGCCAATGGCGTCGCCAGGTCCGCTTCCGCCACCACCATCGCGAGCCTCGCGTCCTCGACCATGAACTGCAGCCGGTCACCGGGATAAGCCGGATCCAGCGGCACATAGGCCGCACCGGTCTTCAGTACCGCGATCATGCTGGCGATCAGGTCCGGGTGGCGATCCAGCGACACGCCGACCAGGTCGCCCGCGCGCACTCCGCGCGCGACCAGCGCATCGGCGATGCGCGTGCTGCGTGCGTCCAGTTGCGCGTAGCTGACCCGCTCGTCGTTGAAACGGATGGCCGTGCGCTCCGGCGCGGCTTCGGCCTGCGCCGCCAGCATCGCGTGCACGGTCTTCTGCGCGGGCATTTCGGAGGCGGTGGAATTCCACCTTGCCAGGGCATCGAGGTCTTCTTCGCTCAATGCGTTGGCGTCGCCTATCGCCACTTCGGGGTCGTGGCGGAAACCTTCCAGCAGTTCGATGAAACGCCGGTGGATGGCCGCGCCGGATTCGGCGGACAGGATGTCCGCGTTGTAGTTCATGTCCGCGACCACGCCATCGGCATCGCCGAAGCACCACATCGACAGATCGTTGGTCGCGGTGATTTGCGGCAGCATGACGTGTTCGTAGCGCAGGTCGCCCCAGCGCGTGCGGCGCTCGCCGATGTCCTGGTAAGAGAACAACGCCTGGTACACCGGCGAGCGGCTGGGATCGCGCGGCACGTTGAGTTCCCGTGCAAGATATTCCAGCGGCACATCCGGGTTGGAGAAGCAGTCGAGCACGGCTTTGCGCACCTGGGCGACCGTCTCCACGAACGAAAGTTCGGGGTCCACCTGCAGGCGCAGCGGAAGGATGTTGACGAAGAACCCCATCACCTTGTCCATGTCCTCCGAGACATGGTTGCGCACCGGCAGGCCGACGATGATGTCGCGCTGGCCGGTCAGCCGATGCAGCAGCACGTAGTACGCGGCCAACAGGGTCATGAACAGGGTCGCATCGACGCGACCGCCGATCTGGCGCAAGGCCGATGCAAGCACGGCATCGATGCGCATGATTTCTCCGCCGCCTTTCCCGGTCGCCTGCGCCGGCCTCGGGAAATCCTCAGGCAAGTGCAATGGCTCCAGTTCGCCTGCAAGGTGCCGCATCCAGTGGTCGATTTGCGGACGCAACGAACCCTCTTCCAGTTGTTGCAGGTGCCAGGCGGTGAAATCGCAGTAGCTGCGCTTCAACTCGGGCATGGTCGACAAGCCGCCCTCGCTGTAGGTCGCATACAACTCTGCCATCTCTTCGCAGAACAGGTTGAGCGAGACCCCGTCCCAGATCGCATGGTGGGCCATGAAGAACAGCATGTGGTCTTCCGCGGAGAGCCTGAACAGGCGCGCACGGAAAAGCGGCGCCTGGTCCAGCGGCATCGGCTCCGCCGTGAGCGCCTCCATGCGCCGCATCACTTCGGCCTCGCGCTCCTTCTCATCGAATCTGGTCAGATCCTCGACGGGCAGCAACGACGCTTCCATCTTGGCGTGCACGCGCTGTATCGCAGCGTCGCCATACGGTTCCAGTTGCGTGCGCAGGGTGGCCTGGCGCTTGACCACTTTCTTGAATGCGTCGTCGAGTGCGATCAGGTCCAGCGGCCCGCGCAATCGGTGCGCGGACTGGATGTTGTAGGCGGCCTGGCCCGGTTGCATCTGCTCGATCACCCACAGTCGCTGCTGCATGAGTGAAAGCGGCGCCGTTTCCTGGTTGTCCTGGCGGACGACCGGCGGCGGCATGTGGGCGGTGGTGGTGGCAATGACTTGGTCCCCGATGAAATCGGCAAGACGGCCCACGGTGGGCGCGTCGAATAGTGCGCGTAGCGGCAGCTGCACGCCGAGCTCCCTGCTGATGCGCGTGGTCAGGCGCGCGCCCAGCAGTGAATGGCCGCCCACGGCGAAGAAATCCTCATCCATGCCGACGCTGGCCACGCCGAGCACGTCCGCCATGATCGACGCGATGCGCGCCTCGATGCCGTTGCGCGGCTCGCGGCGTGCGGCATGCGCCGACTGGAGCTCCTGCGGCGCCGGCAGCGATTTCCGGTCCACCTTGCCATTGGGCAGCAGCGGGATTGCATCCAGTACGACGATATGTTGCGGAATCATGTATTCGGGAAGCGTGCCCCGCAGGTGCGCGGCAAGCCCGCTTTCCACGATGGCGCTTCCGGGCTGCGCCACCACGTATGCGATCAGGCGGACATCGCCGGGCCGCAGTTCGCGTGCGACCGTCACCACCCGCGCCACGGAGGGATGGGTGGCGAGGTTGTTGTCGATCTCCTCCAGCTCGATCCGGTAGCCGCGGACCTTGACCTGGAAATCCATCCGGCCCATGTGCTCGATGTTGCCGTCCGCGCGCCATCGGCCACGGTCTCCAGTGCGGTACAACATGGGTCGCTCTCCCGATACGTTCGCATCCGGATCCGAATGGCGATCGGCGATGAAACGATCCGCGGTGAGTTCCGGGCGCGCCAGGTAGCCAAGAGTCACCCCCTGTCCACCGATGCATATTTCGCCGGGCACTCCACGTGGGCAGAGTTCTCCCTGCGCATCGAGTATCCAGATCCGGGTATTGGCGATGGGTCGGCCGATATGAATGTCGGAAACCCGGCCATCGGCACCGGCCTGCACCTTCGCGGCAGTCGACCAAACGGTGGTTTCGGTGGGCCCGTACAGGTTCCACAAAGCCCCGCAACGGGGCAGCAACGCTGCCGCCAGGTCCGGCGCCAGTGCTTCGCCGCCGCAAAGCGCACTGAAACCCGGGCCGCCCGACCAGCCGGTTTCCAGCAGCAATCGCCAGGTGGAAGGCGTGGCCTGCATGACCGTGGCGCCGCTTTCGTCCAGCAGTCGGGCCAGGGCGATCGCGTCGCTGGCGGTGTCGCGATCGGCCAGGACCACCTGTGCGCCCACGCTGAGCGGCAGCATCAGCTCCAGTACGGCGATGTCGAACGAAAGCGTGGTGACCGCCAGCAATCTGTCGTCGGCGCCGAGGCCCGGTTGCGCCTGCATGCCGGTCAGGAAATTGGACACCGCCGAATGCTGCACCTGCACGCCTTTCGGCCGGCCCGTGGAGCCCGAAGTGTAGATGACATAGGCCACCGATTCCGGCAGCGCGCAATCCAGGTCGTGGCCGATGCGCAGGTCCGGGGCGCTGGCGATCTGCGCCTCCATTTCGTCGATGGCCAGCACAGGCCGCCCATCCAGGTCGAAACGGGCCGCGTACTTGCGCTCGGTGATCAGCGCCGCCAGCCCGGCGTCCTCGGCCATGTAGGCGAGGCGGTCGGCGGGGAATTGCGGATCCAGCGGCACGTAGCCGGCCCCGGTCTTGAGGATGCCCAGCAAGGACGCCAGCATGTCGATGCCGCGGTCGATGGAGATGCCGACCAGGGCGCCGCGCCGCGCGCCCGCGGCGCGCAGCAGGTGGGCGATGCGGTTGGCGCGCGACTCCAGTTGCGAATAGGTCATCGCCTCCTGGCCGAAACGCAGGGCGATGCGGTCGGGGGCGCGATCGCATTGCAGCTCCAGGTATTCATGCATGAGGCGTTCGCGCGGGAACGGCACCGGCGCCGGCTGCAGCGCCGCAAGTTCGCCACGGGCGGCCGCATCCACCAGCGGCAGGCTGGCGACGCTGGTTTCGATGCCCAGGGTGGCGGCGCGCAGCAGCGACTCGTAGGCGCCAAGCCAGCGGCGCACGGTGGCGTCATCGAAAAGATCGCGGTTGTACTGGCACTCCAGACGCAGCGTGCCGTGGACCTGGGCGGCATTCACGAACAGTTCGAAGGTATCGAAACTGCGCGGATTGTCGGAAAACTCGAGTTCCAGTCCTGGAAACGCGGTGGTTTCGCTTTCCAGCGCCTGGTCGATGTTGAACAGCACGCTGACCAGCGGCATGCGGCTGGGATCGCGCTGGATCGGCAGCTTCTTCAGCAACGTGCCGAAGGTGTAACGCTGGTGCTCCAGCGCATCCAGCAGCACGACCTGCGCATCGTCCACCGACTTGGCGAAAGACTGCCCGGGATCCAGGTCGAAGCGCAGCGGCAGGGTATTGACGCAATGGCCGACCAGATCGGTCTGGCCTGCCGACGATTGACCTGCGGCCGGAATGCCGACCACGATCGTGCCCTGCCCGCTCAATCTCGACAGCAATCCAGAGAATCCCGCCAAAAGGGTCGCGAACAGGCTCGCGCCGCGCCGCGCGCCCATGCGCCGGATCGCCGCGACGAGTTCCACATCCAGGACATGGTCCACGCGTGCGGACGCGAAGCTGCGGCGCGCCGGCCGCGCCCGGTCGGTGGGCAAATCCAGGACCGGGATCTCATCGGCGAAGCGCGATAGCCAGAAGGCCTCGTCCAACCGGTACTGCGCGGTCTGCGGATGGGCGAATTCGGCGATGGCGTAATCGGTGAAATCCTCGGCCTGGAGCAGCGACGCATCGGCCAGCCCGGCGTACCGCGCATACAGGGCGCCGAGCTCGCGCACGATCACCCACCAGGACCAGCCATCGCAGACGATATGGTGCGCACTGAGGATCAGCAGGCTTTCCTGTGGGCCCAACTGCAGCAGCTCCGCACGGAACAGGGCATCGAATTCGATGCGGAACGGGGTTTCCACCGAGTTCCTGAGCCGCGCCTCGAGCGCCTGCAACCCGGCATCGCCCGCCAGCGTGGAAAGATCGATGACCGGCAATTCGAAGGCGACGTGCTGGCGAATGCACAGGGTTTCGCCATCCGGGCCGAAACTGGCGCGCAATGCATCGTGCCTGTCCACCAGTTCCTGCAAGGCCGATCGCAGCGCGCGCGCATCCAATATCCCGCGCAGGCGCAGCGATACCGAAAGGTTGAACGCCAACGATGCATCGGTGCCCAACTGGTTGGCCAGCCAGATTTCGCGCTGCGATTCGGTCGTGGGAACCACGCGCGCCAACTCGCCGCCGGCGAAAGGGTTGTAATCGACGGAGATGAAATCGTGGGACACCGGAACCGCGCCGCTCATCTGGCCACCTTGAGGAATTTTCCGGGTTCGTCGGGATGGGCGAGGTACCAGGCCGGATCGCCCTCGGGGGAACGTCCCAGCTTCGCGCCCGGCAGCACCGGTTTCCTTGCATCCATGATCTTCATTTCCACTTGCGATCCGGCGCCGGTTTCGGGCGCGCTTGCTTTCGCCGTCGACCCCGGCATTGCAGCGGCCGCAACCTCCTGGGCAAGCGCACCGGGCATGTCCTTGCCGGACAGCAACGCGAGCTGCCGGGCCATCAATTCCTGCTGCTGCAGGACGATCCGGTAGGTCGTATCGCCGCCCTGCCACGACTGTTGCGCAAGCAAGGTCAGCTGTTGCGACATCAGTTGCATCTGCTCGCGGACCATCCGGTACTTCGCTTCCGCCTCGGATCCGGCCGGCGTGGCTGGTGCGGTCGGTTCCGGCTGCGATGCCGGTACTGGTGCAGCCATTGCGGCCGGGACCCCATCGACCGGCGCATTCGTGACTGCTCCGGCCGGGAGATGCGGCTCGAGTAGCGCCGCCAACCGGCCCAGGCTGGAAGCATCGCTCATGAGTTGACGGAAAGTGACCTTCACCGCGAAGGCCTTCTGCAGCTGCAGCGCGATCTGGGTCAGCATCAGGCTGTCCAGGCCGACCTCGATGAAGTTGGCTTCCGGATCCGCCACCTCCAGCCCCGAGGCATCCTCGAAAATCCCGCGCAGGCGGGCGATCAGGGGGGAACCGCGACCCCCGGCGGCCTGTACCGATGGCGTCGAGGCCACCAGGTGCAAGGGGCTCTGCTCTCCCGCCGCCGCGGCATGCGCCGGGTGGGTGAGCACGGTGGCCGATCCGGCCGGCACCGCATCTATCCAGTAACGCTGGCGCTCGAATGCATAGGTCGGCAACAGGACGCGCCGGCGCGACTCGCGGGTATCGAAAACAGCGATGTCCAACGCCACGCCGTTGGCCCAGAGGTTGCCGGCCGCCTGGCGGAAATCGGCCAGCTCCGACTGCGGCGAATCGGCCAGCGAAGACACCGCCACCTTGTTCGCCTTCGAAAGCTGCGGATGTTGCCGCGCCAGCGCGCTCAAGGTGCCGCGCGTGCCCACTTCCAGCAGCACGCGGGCGGGCGAATCAAGGGCCTTGAGCAACGCCCCGGAAAAACGCACCGGCTCGCGCAGGTGCCGCGCCCAGTAATCGGGCGAGACCGCGGTTTCGGCATCCAGCCACTCGCCGGTGGCGGTGGAGATGATCGGCATCTGTGGAACCGAACGCGGGACCGCCGCTACTTCGGCACGGAACAGCGCCACCACCGAATCCATCATCTCCGAATGGAAGGCATGGGAAGTATGCAGCGCGCGGCAGGCGACGCCCTCGCCTTCCAGTTGCGCATGGAAAGCCGATACCGCGTCGGTCGGCCCGGAGACGACGCAGGCGCCGGGCGCATTCTCGGCAGCCAGCGACAAGCCCGGGGGCAGGCGCGTGGACAATGCGGCCAATGGCATCCGCACCGACAGCATGCTTCCCGGCGGCTGCGCCTGCATCAAGCGCCCACGCCGGGCGACGAGCTTCAGGGCATCGGCCAGCTCGAAGACGCCGGCCAGGGTGGCCGCCACGAATTCGCCGATGCTGTGCCCGAGCATCGCGGCCGGCGCCACTCCGCAACTCATCCACAGGCTCGCCAGAGAGTATTCGACGGAAAAAATCGCCGGCTGCATGACCGAAGTGGGAAGCAGCGCTTGCGCGTCGTCGCCGAAGACGACCTGGCGCAGGTCGAAACCCAGTTCCGCGAGCAGGCCTTCGGCGCATTGATCGAAGGCCGCGCGGAAATGGGGCTCGGCTGCGTACAGTTCGCGCCCCATGCCCGCGTACTGGGAGCCCTGGCCCGGGAACAGGAACGCCACTTCGCCCGCATGCGCGGGTCGGCTGCGGGCGATTGCCGCAGCGGTATCGGGGTTGCGCAGCTGCGCCACGGCAGCCGCGACGTCGCTGGCCGTCACCGCCACGCGATGGGCGAATGCCTTGCGGCCGACATCGAGCGTCCAGGCGACATCGGCCAGGTTGATCCGCGGGTGCGCTTCCAGGTGATCGGCCAGTTGCAGCGCCATGCGGGCCAAAGCGGCGGGCGTGCGTGCGGACAGCGTCAACAGTTGCGGGCCGGTCGCCGTTTCCGAATCAGGCAGCAACGGCGCCTCTTCCATCACCACGTGCGCGTTGGTGCCGCCCACGCCGAAGGAACTGACGCCCGCGCGGCGCGGCGCATCCTGCATCCGCTTCCAGTCGATGCCGTGGCCGGCGACCACGAACGGCGTGCTGGAGAAATCGATGTCGGGGTTGGGCGCGGTGAAATGCGCGGTCGCCGGGATCCGTTCCTCTTTCAATGCATAAGCGGTCTTGATCACGCCCGCGGCCCCGGCCGCTATCACCACATGGCCGATGTTGCTCTTGACCGAACCGACATGGCAGAAGCCGTTGTCGCCGGTGCCGAGGCGGAAGGCCTTGGTCAGGCCTTCGATCTCGATCGGATCGCCCAACGGCGTGGCGGTTCCGTGCGCTTCGACATAGCCGATGCTGCGCGGACTGACGCCTGCATTGGCATGGGCCAGGGCGATCACTGCCGCCTGGCCCTCGCTGCTGGGTGCGGTGAAGCTGGCCTTGTTGCCGCCGTCGTTGTTGATGGCGGTGCCCTTGATCAGGGCAAAGACCTGGTCGCCGTCCGCCAGCGCGTCGCCGAGGCGCTTGAGCAGCAGCACCGCTGCGCCGTCGCTGAAGACCGTTCCCCGCGCATCCTTGTCGAAGGCGCGGGTGTGGCCATCGGGAGACAGCATGGAACCTTCGAGGTAGCGATAGCCGCTGCGCGGCGGACAGGTCGCCGAAGCCGCGCCGGCCAGGGCCATGTCGCACTGTCCGGCGCGCAGGCTGTCCACCGCCTGGCAGATCGCGACCAGCGAGGTTGAACAGGCGGTATGGGTGCTTACCGCCGGCCCGGTGAGGTTGAGCTTGTGCGCCACGCGCGTGGCGATGTAGTCCTTCTCGTTGTTGACCATCACCTGGAAGGCGCCGAGTTTCTCGATCAGGTCCGGGCGCAACGACACGTGGTGCTGGAAATAGGTGGCGTTGTTCATGCCCGCGAACACGCCGACCGGACCCGGCGTGGCATCGGGCGCATAGCCGCCGCGTTCCAGGCATTCCCAGCACAGCTCCAGGAAGATGCGCTGCTGAGGATCCATGAGTTCCGCTTCGCGCGGACTGATGCCGAAGAACGCGGCGTCGAACTGCTCCAGCCCTTCGATGATGCCGCGTGCGGCGACATAGGAAGGATCGGCACGCTCGGCGGCGCCTACCGCGGGATCCAGTTCGTCGGGCTTGAAGAACGAAATGGTGTCGCGGCCGTCGCACAGGTTGCGCCAGAACGATTCGACATCGGCGGCGCCGGGGAAACGGCCGGCCATGGCGACGATCGCGATCGGCTCGTTGTACGCCGGGCGGTCGCCATGGGTCCGGCTGATGCGCGCGGTTTCGAGCGCACCATCGCTGCGTCCGGAAAGCGCGGCTACCAGCGCGGCCGGCGTGGGGACGCGGAAGAACACCGTGGCCGACAACACCGGCCCGGGCGACTCATCCGGCGACCGGTCCCGCGCACGCGACTTGCGCACGCGTTCCAGCAGGCGCATCGCGAGCAGCGAATTTCCGCCCAGGTCGAAGAAATTGTCGTGGCGCCCGACCTGGTCCAGGCCCAGCACCGCTGCGAATGCGGCGCAGGCTTCCGCTTCTTCGGCATTGGCTGGTGGTTCGTAGGCGATGGCCAGGTGCGGGCGGGCCGTGTCCGGTTCCGGCAGTGCGCGCCGATCCAGCTTTCCGTTCGGGGTTACCGGCAGGCTGTCCAGGCGCACGTACAACGCAGGAATCATGTACTCGGGAAGATGCCGGGCCAGGTGGTTGCGGAAATCTTCCACGCCGACCGCGGTCCCGGCTTCGCGTGGCACGTAATAGGCGACCAGGCGCAGGTCCCCCGCGCCGTCGTCCCGCGCCAGCACCACGCCCGCGCCGACCTGCGGGTGTTCGATCAGGCGCGCTTCGATCTCGCCCAGCTCGATGCGGAAACCGCGGATCTTGACCTGGAAGTCGTTCCGTCCCAGGTACTCGATGTTGCCATCCGGCATCCAGCGGCCCAGGTCGCCGGTGCGGTACATGCGCGCATCGCCGCCAAGGAAAGGATCGGGGACGAAGCGTTCGGCTGTCAGCTCGTCGCGATTCAGATAGCCGCGCCCCACCTGCACGCCACCGATGTAGAGCTCGCCGGCGACGCCTTGCGGCACGGGCTCCAGATAGGCATCGAGCACGTACATGCGCGTATTGGCGATGGGTCGGCCTATGGGAATACTCAGGCCTTCGGCTCCGGGAACACAGGTCCAGGCGGTGACGTCGACCGCGGCCTCGGTGGGCCCGTAGAGGTTATGCAGTTCAACCCCGGGCAGGCGTTCGTGGAATCGTTCCGCCAGCGATACCGGCAAGGCCTCGCCACTGCACATCACCTGCCTCAACACCCCGGCGCACGACGAAGCGCTGTCGTCTTCGAGGAACGCGTGCAGCATCGACGGCACGAAATGCATCGTCGTTACCTGTTGCGCGCGGATCAGCGCGGACAGGTAAGCGGGATCCTTGTGCCCTTCCGGGCGCGCCATCACCAGGCGCGCGCCGGTCATCAACGGCCAGAAGAATTCCCACACGGAAACATCGAAGCTGAAGGGCGTTTTCTGCAGCACCGTGTCCCGCGAAGCGAGCCGGTAGGCGTCCTGCATCCACAGCAGGCGGTTGACGATGCCGCGGTGTTCGTTCATCGCCCCCTTCGGCAAACCGGTCGAACCGGAGGTGTAGATCATGTAGGCCAGGTTGCGCGCACCCAGGCCGATCTCCGCCACCGGGATATCCGTCGCCGGCAGTTCGCCCCATGGCGTGGCCTCGGCCGAAAGATCCAGCAACGGACACGCGACTTCGAGCCCGCGCAGCAGGGGCTCCAGGCTCGATTGGGCCAGCAGCACCTTGGGCGCGCTGTCCTTCAGCATGTGCGCGAGGCGATCCACCGGGTAGGCGGGATCCAGCGGCACGTAGGCGCCGCCGGACTTCAGGATGGCCAGCAGGCCGACCACCATCCGCCAGCCACGCTCCACGCAGATGCCGACGCGGTCGTCCGGGCGCACGCCCAGCGCGCGCAGATGGTGCGCCAGCCGGTTGGCGCGCCGGTTGAGTTCGGCGAAATCCAGCTCGAGGCCTTCGCTCACGACCGCAATCGCTTGCGGTGTGCGCGCGACCTGCGCTTCGATCAGCGTGTGCAGGCATTGATCCTGCGGATAGCCGACGACCGTATCGTTCCAGGTTTCCAGCAAATGCCTGCGCTCGTCCGCGCCGATCATGGGGAGCTTGCCGACTTCCGTTTCGGCATCGGCGCCCATGGATTCGAGCAGGGCCTGCCAATAACCGAGATAGCGATGCGCGGTGGCGGAATCGAACAACGCCGTCGAGTAGCCAAGCCGGACATGGACTCCGTCCCCGGATTCGATGACCTGCATCGCCAGTTCCGAACCCGCGATCTCGATCGCATGCTTCGAATCCATGCCCACCGCGAACGAGACCTGCCACGACTTGCATGCCCCGTCGGGTCCGCTCCGGAACCATTGGCCGATGTACGCCAGGAACTGCGCGGTCGTGGCAGTCGCGGCAAGATCCAACGGCATCGCAAGCAGGTGCAGTCCGCTCTTCGGCGCAACCCCGAGAACCAGCCCGGACTGGCCGGACAGGCGCTGGACCAACACCGCCCATCCGGCCATCAATACGCTGGACCGATCGACTCCATAGCTCGCGGCCGTGGCCGCGAGAATCCGGCATAAGCGTTCTTCGAGCGTGGCTTCGATGACACCCGGGGCGTGCGCCTGGCCAGGCATCCGCGGCCGATCGGTCGGAATCTCAATTGGCGTTGGCATGCACGGAACGGCCGCACTCGTGTCTTGAGCGTTCTCCTGCATCATGCCCCCGGTACTTGGGCCTGTGCTTTGCATCTACAATCCCCTGTCGTCCACACGTTATCAAACGCACTTCAAGCCGCAGGGCGGCCACCATGTGCAGCTCGCGCAGCCGATATGACACGCGCTAGGATAAGACCATGGGGACACAGCGATGACACCGCCGGATTTCGGGCAGCTCTATGCCCAGCTCGGTCTGCAGCCGGGCTGCAGTCTGGAGGAATTGAAGCAGGCTTACCGTCGGCGGATAGCGGAGTTGCATCCGGACCGGAAACCCTCGCAGGCTTCTCCGGATGGCGTGGAAATCCCGTTGTCGGACTTGAATTCGATCTACGCCAGCGCGCTCCGCTTCCACAAGGAGCACGGCCGCCTTCCCGGTAGTCGCTCCCAGGCATTACGGACGCTGGGACCATCGCTGCCAGGGCGCGGCGCCGACCCAGGCAATGCGAAAACACCCGCGGTCGATCCAGGCGACGACAGCGGCCCGAACCTCCAGCGCGGACAGAAGCTGGTAGTCCTGTTGCTGCTGTCCGCGTTGGCATTGGCCATATTCCTGGATTCGGATCCCGCCGCCTCCAGCACCAGACCGCAAAGCTCGGCCATCGGCGATCACTGACCTCGCATGCAGGTTTCGCGCGGGTAACGACTTCCAGCAGTGCGCTCAGCGCGCGCCGCGACCGAACAGCACCACTTCCACGGTCTGCAACATGATCATGAGATCGAAAACCAGCCCGTGGTTCTTGACGTAGAACAGGTCGAACTTGAGTTTTTCTTCCGCATCCCGCACCGACGCCCCGTAGGGGTAGCGGAGTTGCGCCCAGCCGGTAAGCCCGGGCTTCACGCAATGGCGTACGCCGTAGTAGCGGATCTCCTCGCTGAGCAACTCGACGAAGTGCGGACGTTCCGGGCGCGGCCCGACGAAACTCATGTTGCCCATGATGACCGCGAACAATTGCGGCAGTTCGTCCAGGCGGGTAAGCCGGATGAAGCGCCCGACCCGGGTACTGCGGTCGTCGTCCTTGGTCGCCCAGCGTGCCACGCCATCCTTTTCCGCATCCACGCGCATGCTGCGGAACTTGATCAGCTCGAAATGCTGCCCGCGTTCGCCGACCCTGACCTGGCGGTAGAGAATGGGCGATCCGTCTTCCAGCCAGACCAGCAGCGCCACCAGCAGCATGAAAGGCCAGGCCACCAGCAACAGCGAAATGGCCGCGGCCAGGTCGAAGAAACGCTTGCTCAACCGACGCGGCGTGGAATAGTCGAAGCCGCCCGAGAACATCAGCCACGATGGATCCAGAACATTGAGCTGGACCATGCCCGCCTCGCGCTCGAAGAACGTCGACAGGTCGATGATCGAGATGCCGCGTTGCACGCAGGTCAGCATCTCTTCCATCGGCAGGCCGCCACGACGTTCGTCCGGCGCTATCACTATCTCATCGATCTGCAGCTGCTGGGCCAGCTCGACCAACCCCTGTCCCGGGTCGATCAACAGGCTTTCGTCGATCACTGCGGGCTGGCCAGGCACTGGTACGAAGCCCACCACCACGAACGAACGGCGGTCGGAATCCCGGCGCATGCGGCTGTTGATGAGGTCGGCATTCTTGCCCGCGCCCAGCACCAGTACCCGCTGCCTGAGCACGTCGGTACTGAATACATGCATGACCAGCAGACGGATGGCGACCACGCCAACCAGGCCGATCAGCAGCGACATCGCCATGACGCCTCGACCGATATACGCCTGCGGCAACGCGTAATACAGCACCAGCAGCGCCATCCCGCCGAAGGCGAACGACAATGCCAATCGCAGGATGAAGTCCATGCGGTTATGCCGCACATGCACCTGGTAAAGGCCGAAAGCGGCCATCGCCCCAGTGATGAACACGGCGACGATCAGGCCACGGATAAACGCATGTTCGGCGAAGGCCTGATGGTTCACTGGATCGTTGATGAAACGTATCCAGGCCGCGGCAAGGACCGAGAGCAGGATCAATGCCAGTTCGGACAGCCAAAGAGCCCTGATTGCGCGATCCTTGCGACTTGCCAATGGATTCTTCATTTCGCTTGCCTACGTCGCCAGCCTGATGGTTTCGATGCTCCGGAACCGCGATCGCCGGTTGCAATCCACGCAGGCTCGGTCCGCATCGCCAAACCGCGGCATCCCATTCAACACATCCATCTGCGCTTTCCCCTGTAATGCATGCAGCACCCCGCATCGCCGATCCACGGACCGATCCGGAAGGCTTCATCCTGCACAGCGCCAATGGCGCCAAAGCACATCCCGGTTTACTGATCCAACGCAGCACGGTGCGCGATCCGGCCATTCCTGGCCCGCGCGCGGGTGGCGCACGCAGCCGGCTATCGTGGGGCCGGGGAAAGCCGAGCAACGGCGGCCGTGGCGCCCGCCGGGCTGGCCAACGCGGCGAGGCAGGTGGAGTCCGTCTCAAGCATCTCCAGCCATGCGCACCCCCCCAACTCCGACATTGCCCGAACCGAGCCTTCAGGCGCGGAAAAACTGCTCATTTCCACCGACAGTCCTGTGCCGGCGGCCTTCAACAGCGCTTCCTTGCGTACCCACAAGGCCAGCAGCGCCCTGCCGCGGCGATCGATGGCGAGAGCCTCTATTGCCGCATGCTCCGAGCGGGTACAGATGGCATCGGCCATTTCCGGGAGCAGGTCCATGCGGACGAGTGGCTCGATATCGACGCCCACCGGGCCGGTTCTGCTGACTGCCAGCGCAATCCAGTCGCCGGCATGGCTCAGGCTCGTATGTACGAGGTTGTCGCCGACCCTGGGGCAGCCGGCCGCATCGCGCCACAGCGGCACGGCCATCGGATCCATACCGAGAATGCGCCCCAACAGGAGGCGATGCAGCGCATAAGCCACGGTCAGGACTTCACGGTCGTCCTGCCTGCGCTTGCGCCGCATGCGCAGGCTCTCGGCCGCGTCGAGAAGCGCCGACGCGTCGGGCAAGTACGACTTCCAGTCGCGCACGTCCGCCAACGCGACCACCAGGGGTTGCGAACACCACTCTTGCGACGGCAGCGCCCAGGCAAAAGCCCGGTGGATATCGTGGTCGCCCGTGAGGTTCATTCGATGTCGTGTCGGCCGTCCACTGTTCAACATAACGGACTTGCCTGCTTCGGCAGGTCATTTTTCGCGCGCCAATGAAAAAGCCGGCGAGCGTGAGCTCACCGGCTTTCATTTGCATCGTGTGTTGGTGCGCCCGGAGAGATTCGAACTCCCGACCGCCTGGTTCGTAGCCAGGTACTCTATCCAACTGAGCTACGGGCGCATAAGAAACGGAATTCTGCCTGAGTCGGCTTACGCCCGTCAATCCTTTCGTCTGTCCTGCAGAAGGCGATCGCTTGTCCAGAACACCAAAAAACCCTGAAAACCAAGGCATTTCAGCGATTGGCGGAGAGTGAGGGATTCGAACCCTCGATAAGGCTTTTGACCCTATACTCCCTTAGCAGGGGAGCCCCTTCAGCCGCTCGGGCAACTCTCCGGGTAACTTCAAGCGAGCCGCATCCAAGCGCGACAGCCATTTAGGATACCGGCTGCCGGGCACGGCGGCAAACTAAATCGTCAGCTGGAAGAAGTCGTTTCCGCGGGATGCGCGGGAGCGTTGGCATCCTCGCCCCGCTGGATGCGTTGGTAGATCTCTTCGCGATGCACGGCGACATCCTTCGGCGCAGTGATCCCGATGCGGACCTGGTTACCTTTGACGCCGAGCACAGTCACAGTGACCGAGTCGCCGATCATCAGGGTTTCGCCGACGCGGCGAGTCAAAATCAACATTACTTTGTCTCCATAATCCGGCAAGAGTAGAGCCGGCGGAGCATTTACGCCTTAACGGAGACGCAAACGCTTCCAGATTCATTCATAAACGTGAAGCATGGTAACGGGCGGCCATATTGACCCGCAAGCATGAATTCGCCGATCAGCGGGAATGTAATAGACGTTCTGAAACCCACGCGGGCACCCCAAGCAGCGCCGAGGCAAGGGCGGGCCCGTCCTCGCCACCACCCTGGGCGAGATCCGGGCGGCCGCCGCCCTTGCCCCCGGTGAGACTGGCGATATGCGCAAGCAGTTCCCCCGCTTTGACTCTGCCCGTTGCGGAGCCATTCACGCCGGCCACCAGTGAGGCTTTGCCCCCGGCCGCACCTGCCAGGACGATGACTGCATCGCCCAGTTGCTGCTTCAGCCGGTCCATTGCGTCGCGCAGCGCTTTCGCGTCGAATCCTTCCAGGCGCGCGGCCAGCACGCGTACGCCTTCAATCTCGACGGCCGAGCCAGCCAGGTCGGCGGTGGCGCCCGACGCGGCCTTGGCCTTGAGGCTTTCCAACTCGCGCTCCAGCTTCTTCTGGCGCTCGGTCAGTTGCCGGACTTTCTCGACCACTTCGCCAACATTGCCGCCCAGTAGTGCGGCGGCTTCATGCAGGCGCTGTTCCTCGCTGGAAACCAGGTCGAGCGCGCCCTGCCCGGTCACCGCTTCGATGCGCCGCACGCCAGAAGACACGCCGCCTTCGCTGACGATCTTGAACAGGCCGATATCGCCGGTGCGGCCGACATGCGTGCCGCCGCAGAGCTCGGTGGAATAGCCACCCATCTTCAATACGCGGACGTTTTCGCCATATTTTTCACCGAACAGGGCCATGGCACCGAAATCCAGCGCTTCCTGCATGCCCATGTTGTGCACTTCGGCCACATGGTTGGAACGGATCTCGGCATTGACCCGGCGTTCGATTTCGGCCAGTTCCACCGCAGTCATCGGCTGGAAGTGCGAGAAGTCGAAACGCAGTTTGTCGGGCGCTACCAGCGAGCCCTTCTGCTGCACATGGGTACCCAGCAATTCGCGCAACGCGGCATGCAACAGATGCGTGGCCGAATGATTGAGGATGGTGGCGGCGCGGCGCGGCGCATCGACCGAGGCAAGCACATGGTCGCCGAGCTTGAGGCTGCCTGCAGCCACTTTGCCGACATGTCCGTGGAACTGACCCGCGAATTTCAGCGTGTCGCTCACCTCGAACTTCACGCCCTGCTCCGCAAGCACGCCGACATCGCCGACCTGACCACCGGATTCCGCATAGAAAGGCGTGCGGTCCAGGATCACCACGGCCTCATCGCCCGCGCTTACGGAATCGACAGGCCGTCCTTCCTTCAACAAGGCCGCGACCACAAGTCCGCCAACGTCCAGGCTGTCGTAGCCCAGGAATTCGGTCGGTTTCAACTTCGCCACCAGTTCCGCAGGCAACCCGGAGCCTGCCGAGAACTTGCCCGCGGCACGCGCTGTTTCGCGCTGCTGCTCCATGGCTGCCTCGAAACCCTGCATGTCGACCGACAGCCCACGCTCGCGCGCGATATCGGCGGTCAAATCCACCGGGAAGCCATAGGTGTCGTACAGGCGGAAGGCATCGGCGCCGGGGATGACGCCATTCGCGCGCGCGGCCAGTTCATCGAAGATGCGCATGCCGGAATCCAGGGTTTCCGCGAAGCGTTCTTCCTCGGCCTTCAGCGCCTTCCCGACCAATTCTTGCGCCGCCGGCAACTCGGGATAGGCCTCGCCCATCAACGCGACCAACGTCGGCACCATCTTGTGGAAGAACGGCTGGCGCACGCCCAGCATCCAGCCATGGCGCAATGCGCGGCGGATGATACGGCGCAGCACGTAACCGCGCCCTTCGTTGGAAGGCAGTACGCCATCGACGATCAGGAACGAGCAGGCGCGGATATGGTCGGCGATCACGCGCAGCGACTTGTTCTCCAGGTCGGCGGTGCCGGTCAGTTCCGAGGCCTTGCCGATCAGCGACTGGAAAAGATCGATTTCATAATTGGTATGCACGTGCTGCAGGATCGCGGCAAGGCGTTCCATGCCCATGCCGGTGTCAACGCACGGCGCCGGCAACGGCACCAGCGTACCGTCGGGCTGGCGATCGAACTGCATGAACACCAGGTTCCAGATCTCGATGAAACGATCGCCATCCTCGTCCGGCGAACCCGGCGGGCCGCCGGCGATGTGCTCGCCGTGGTCGTAGAAGATTTCGGTGCACGGGCCGCAGGGGCCGGTATCGGCCATCTGCCAGAAATTATCCGACGCGTAGGGGGCACCCTTGTTGTCGCCGATGCGGACGATGCGTTCGGCGGGAATGCCGACCATCCTGTTCCACAGCTCGTAGGCTTCGTCATCCGTCTGGTACACCGTGACCAGCAGGCGTTCCTTGGGCAGCTTCCAGACCTCGGTCAGCAGCTCCCATGCCCAGGCGATGGCGTCCTTCTTGAAATAATCGCCGAACGACCAGTTGCCCAGCATTTCGAAGAACGTGTGGTGGCGTGCGGTGTAACCGACCTGGTCCAGATCATTGTGCTTGCCACCGGCGCGCAGGCAACGCTGGACGTCTGCCGCGCGCACGTAACTGCGCTTCTCGGCGCCCAGGAACAGGTCCTTGAACTGGACCATGCCCGAGTTGGTGAACAGCAGGGTCGGATCGTTGCCCGGCACCAGCGGCGCGGACGGGACGATGGTGTGGCCCTTGCCACGGAAGAATTCCAGGAAATCGCTGCGGATCTGGCTGCTGCTGAGCTTGTTGGAGGTGTTCATCTGGCTGGCGGTTGGCGGGCGGGCACGTCTGCCATGCCGCGATACCGTCAGGATGCGGACGCGAGCTGGAGCAGACAACCCAATCCGCAAAGGTTAGCAGGCCGCGCCGGATCAGTCCTCCGGGCCGCCGCCATGCAGGACGAACCTGACCGTTTCGCCATCAAAACCGCGCCGATAGAGGAAATCGGCCGCCTTCCGGCGGCGGACCAGATCCGTGACAAAGTCCGGGCCGAACCGACGGCAGGCCAGATCCTGCGCGACCTGGCGCCAGTCGCCTTCAAAGGCGGCCATGGCCGCCTCGATCGCATCGCGATCGAGGCCGTGGCTACCCAGCTCGGCGCGGATGCGGACCGGCCCCTGGTTATTGGCTACCCGGGTACGCACCAGCATCTCGGCAAAACGGGCATCGCTTTGCCAGCCATCGCCCGTCAGCCTGCCTATTGCCGCCGACGCCGCTTCACTTTCGATCCCGCGCTCGGCCAGCTTGCGGGCCAACTCCTTGCGGGAATGCTCCCGCCGCACCAGCAGCGCCAATGCGCGCTGGAGAGGCGTCAATTCCCGCTGCTTGCGCTTGCGGGAACCAGGAGCGCTACCGACATCTTCCGCCATCTCTATCCACTACTCTCGCTCGATCAAAAGCGGCGCTTCCTTGCGCCAATCCCGATCAAACTTCTGCGTCCTCGTCGACCTCATCCGGCTTTACTTCGGTCGGCTGGAACTTATCGCGCAGCTCGCCTTCCAGGCGGGCCGCGACCTCGGGGTTGTCCCTGAGGAACTGTCGCGAATTGTCCTTGCCCTGGCCGATGCGCTCATCGCCGTAGCTGTACCAGGCACCGGCCTTGTCCACCAGCTTGGCTTCCACACCCATGTCGATCAATTCGCCTTCGCGGCTGATGCCCTCGCCGTACAGGATCTCGGTGATGACCTGCTTGAACGGCGGCGCCAGCTTGTTCTTGACGACCTTGATCTTGGTCTGGTTGCCGATGATCTCGTCGCCTTTCTTGATCGCACCGATACGGCGGATATCCAGGCGCACGGAGGCGTAGAACTTCAGCGCATGGCCACCCGTGGTCACTTCCGGGCTCTGGCCGGGCATCATCGCTCCGATCTTCATCCGCAACTGGTTGATGAACAAGACCATGCAATTGGAACGTTTGATGTTGCCGGTCAGCTTGCGCAGCGCCTGGCTCATAAGGCGGGCCTGCAGGCCGGGCAGCTGGTCGCCCATTTCGCCCTCGATTTCGGCCTTGGGCGTCAATGCGGCCACCGAGTCGATGACGACCATGTCCACCGCGTTGGAACGGACCAGCATGTCGCAGATCTCCAGTGCCTGCTCGCCGGTATCGGGTTGCGAGAGCAGCAGATCATCGACATTGACGCCCAGCTTGGCGGCATAGATCGGGTCCAACGCATGCTCGGCATCGATGAAGGCCGCAGTGCCACCACGCTTCTGGCATTGGGCGATGGTCTGCAGGGCCAGGGTGGTCTTGCCGGAGGATTCGGGGCCGTAGATCTCCACCACGCGGCCCTTGGGCAGGCCGCCGATTCCCAGGGCGATGTCGAGCATCAGCGAGCCGGTGGGAATGGCCTCCACGGCCTCGATGATCTGGTCGCCCATGCGCATCACCGAGCCCTTGCCGAACTGGCGCTCGATCTGGGTCAGGGCAGCGGAAAGTGCGCGCTTCTTGTTCTCGTCCATCGTGGTGTCCTTGGTTGCTTGTCGGGTTGAGGGCAATTTAGCGGCCATGGGTCGCACAGGTTGCGACGCGGTGGGCCGTGATCGAAATTATCGTTACAACACGGGGTGCGGCTAGCGGACAACGGCGCGATGACGTGTCGGAAATTTCCTGTTTGATAAAAGAACCCTTCTTTGCAAGTGGATGATTGAGCAGATACGGCATCAGCGATTCGGTCGCACCAGTCCGCAATACAGGCCTTCGATGGCGAAGTCCTGGTCGGGCATGACCTCGATCGGCGAGTAATCGGGGTTGCGCGGCAGCAGGCGGATGCGGTCCTTGCCGATCTTCAGCAGTTTGACCGTGATCTCGTCGTCGATGCGCGCCACCACGATCTGTCCCGAACGCGCGTCGGGGGTGCGATGCACACCGATCAGGTCGCCATCGAAGATGCCTTCGTCGCGCATCGAATCGCCCTGCACTTTCAGCAGGTAGTCCGGCGCCGGGGCGAAGAAGGTGCGATCCAGGAGCACTACCTCGTCGGACTGGATGTCCGCGCCGATCGGCAGGCCGGCCGCCACCCTGCCCAGTACCGGAAGCTGCAGCGCGTTGTCCGGCAGCAGTGCCCCGGGCACGGGAATGTCGGTGTCGTCATGGACCAGGCGGATGCCACGGGCCTGCCCCGGCACCCGGCGGATCGCGCCGGCCGCCTCGAGGGCTTCGATATGGTACTGGGCCGCGCGGACCCCGCTGAAGCCGAAGGCCCTGGCGATCTCGGCCTGGGAAGGCGGGACGCCATCGGCGCCGATGCGTTCGGCGATCATGGCGAGGATGGCTTGCTGGGTGTCGGTCAGATTCATGGTTAGTAGTAATACTACTAACGAAGCGATTAAGCAAGATTTGCAATCGAATCCTGTTTCTATTGTCTTAAATAGATATTATATTTACGTATTACATAAATAAATTGAGACGAGCATGAGCGACGCGCCCTATGCCATCAGCCAGGCACAATTGCGGAAGGACGGGGTCAGACTCCGGCATCTGGCTGCCATAGGCCAAATCTTCACGGTGCTCGGCATCCTGGGAATTCCGCTCATCTTGTATGCCATACAACTTCCCGCTGCCCCCACGCTGGGTTTCTGGACATTTCTCAGGAAAATACTGATCACAGATCCTACCGCGATGGTGAACAGCTACGCGTTGATGAAGGCATGCGTGATACTGGTAATGCTGGGTCGCGTCAAACATCTTGGGGACGCGCTATCCAGTAATGAGCCATTGGCAAGCGACACGCTCAGGCATCTGAAATGGTTGGGCTATGCCATTGCGTTGCTGATAGCGATGATGTGCTTCAGCATCGAAATCAAGCCAGATTCAATGATCCAACCAGTCAATTTCACAACCCAATGGGGTGTGTCGATGACTCCGTTATACCTGGGAGCGATAGTCTTGCTGGGACTTTCAATCGTGCGCCGCATCGTCAGTCAGGCAGTAGCCCTGAAAGCCGAAACCCAGGAATTCGTCTGACATGCCTATCGTGGTCAACCTCGACATAGCACTGGCGCGGCGGAAGATGAAGTCCAAGGACCTGGCCGAGGCCATCGGCATCAGCGAGACCAACCTTTCGCTACTCAAGCAAGGCCACGTCAAAGGCGTGCGCTTCGCCACATTGGAAGCAATCTGCCGGGTGTTGGAATGCCAGCCGGCGGACCTGCTGGAATACCGGCCCTAACCCTAGCCCGCCACCGCATCCAACCCACGTAGCGCCGCCGCCACCGTCTGCCGGCGCACCGCCTCGCGATCGCCGTCGAAATGGAAGACTTCGGCCCGGGCATAGCCGCCTCTTCGCTTCCAGCCTATCCACACCGTGCCAACGGGCTTGTCCTCGCTGCCGCCGCCGGGCCCGGCGATACCGGTCACCGCCACCGCGATGCTGGCGCCGGAATTGACCAGCGCGCCGGAGACCATTTCGATCACCGTTTCCCGGCTGACCGCGCCATGGGTCTCCAGGGTTTCCGGGCGCACCCCGAGCAAAGCCTGCTTGGCCTCGTAGCTGTAGGCGGCCATGCCGCAATCGAACCAGTCCGACGACCCGGCGATATCGGTCACGGCCTTGGCGATCCAGCCGCCGGTGCAGCTTTCCGCGGTGACCAGGCGGTGATGCGAATCGCGCAGGCGCGCGCCCAGGGTTTCGGCGAGTTCGCGCAGATCGTTGTCGTCTGGAATGGACATCGGAATGGTTTCTGGAGAGGCGGCGTTGTCGTTGTATCCGAAAAGCACGGCGTTGTCTGCCGCACACCGCTTGCCATAAACAAAACGGCCCGCCACTTCCGTGGCGGGCCGCTGCGGTTGGCTTCCTGTTGCGAGGGTCAATAACTGACGCGGAAAGTGACCCCGTACGTGCGCGGCGCGCCCAGGAACGCGTTCCAGTTGCCCGGCTGGATCGGCGCATCGAAACCGACCTGCGTGTAGGTCTCGTCGGTCAGGTTCGCGCCCCACAGCTCGAACATCCAGCGCTTGTTCTGCGAACCGATGCCGATGCGGGCGTTGACCAGCGCATAGGCGCTCTGGATCTTCTGGATGTCCAGGTCCGAACCCGTGTTGTGCTCGGACAGGTACTTGGCGGCGATGTTGAAGCGGCCGACCAGGTTGCTGCCGATATCCCGTTCGTAGGTCATCGACGCGGAGGCCGACCACTTCGGCGCGAAACTGATGTAGTTGCCAGGCAGCAGCGCCAGGTCCGCGTCCGGCAGTACGTCGTCGCCATACTTGGTGATCGCATAGGTCACGCCGCCCTGGAACATCAACCCCTTGAGGCCGGTCTGCCACAGGATGTCGGCTTCGACGCCCTTGGAAGTGACCTCGGGAATCGAACGCACCACATAGCTGGTGCCCAGGAAGCTGTTGAGCTGGAAGTCGGTGTATTCCTGGAAGAACAAGGTGCCGTTCAACAGCAGGTTGCCATCCCTCCAGGTGGTCTTGGCGCCCAGTTCGTAGCTGTCCACGAACTCGCCCGGGAACGAAGTGTCGTCGACCGGCACGATGCCCGCGGTGCCGCTGGAGAGCCCATTGCTGGATTGCACGCGATCCAGGTTGAAGCCGCCGCCCTTGTAGCCGCGGGCGCCGGATACATAGGTCATGATCCGGTCGTTCCAGCGGTAGGCCGCCTTCAGCGTGCCGGACCATTCCTTCTCGGTGGAGCTCTGGTCGGTGGCGCGGCCGTTATGCAGTGCGTTGGCCCACGGCAGGCACATGTAACCCACGATGTTGGGGGCGACCGCGCCAATCAGGGCCGCCTGCGTGGCCGGCGGCAACGCACCGAAATTGGGGATGCGCGCCGCCAGGGCGGCACCCACGCGTCCACCCGGATTGGCAAGCGTCGCGCCGCAACCGGCGCCGCCGTTGGGATTGCTGTAGAGGGACGTCAGATCCTTCTTGTCGTGGGTGTAGCGCAGGCCCAGGGTCAGGTCGAGCTGGTCGGTTGCATGGAAGGTGTTGTTGGTGAACAACGCCATGCTCTTCGCATCCTGGTCGTAAGCGTCCTGCGCACCATGGCCGACGAAATTGGTGCCGAAGGGCCGTCCGCTGACCTGCGAGAGGAAGATTGCCGGGTTGGCCTGGTTGACGGTGAGCCCGAACGGAGCCAGCTGCGCCGCCAGGCCGGCCAGCACTTGCGAGCCGACCAGCGTGGACAGGTAGGGCTCGTAGTCCGCACCGATCATGTACTGGTCGTTGCGCTTGAGTTTTTCGTCCGAATAGAAGAAGCCGACCATCCAGTCCAGGCGGTCGGAGGAGCCGGTCAGGCGGAATTCCTGGCTGAAGGTCTTGAAGGCGGTGGACGAACCATCATCGGCGCGACGCCAGAGCAGATCCGCTCCCGAGAAATCCAGGTCGATGCCGTTGATCGTCTTCCAGTCGCGGTAGGCGCTGATCGAGGTCAGCGTGGCGCCGTTGAACCAGGGGGTTTGCCAGTTCACTTCCGCCGAAACGCCCTTGTCCTTCACGTCCTGTTCGGTGCTGCGGTTCGCATAGGCGAGCCGGCGGTCCATGTCGGGGACCGGAATCACGCCGTTGCCGCCGGCGAGCGCGTTGATGATGCTGGCCGGGCCTGCCCCCGCCGCGCTGCGCTCATCGGTCACGCCGACGCAGCAATGCTCCTCGCGGCTGGTGTAGTCGGCGATGAAGTTGATGTCCAGGGTATCGCTGGGTTCCAGCAACAACTGGCCGCGCAGGGTCTGGAAGTTGCGGTCGCCGTCCTCGGTTTCCACGCGTGGGCCCTTGCCCGTGTTCACGTCGGTGATGCCATCGCGCGTGCGCTTGGCGGCATAGACGCGGAACGCGGCATTTTCGCCCAGGGCGTCGTTGTAGGCGCCGGAAACGCCGATCTCGCCATAGTTGCCCACGGTGATCTCGGCATCGGCGCTCTGCGAATAGCTGGGACGCCGGGTCATGACGCTGATCACGCCGGCCGAAGTGTTCTTGCCGAACACGGTGCCCTGCGGCCCCTTCAGTACTTCGATGCGTTCGATCTCGCCCAGGTCGCCGAAGCCCACACCGGTTCGCGGGCGGTATACGCCATCGATGACCACGCCCACCGCCGATTCCAGACCTGCGTTGTCGCCGTTGGTGCCGACGCCGCGGATGCGGGCCGTGGTCTGCGATTCATTGGTGGTGGAACTGACGTGCAGGCCGGGCACCAGCAATTGCACATCCTTGATGTCGGAAACGCCGGCGTCCTGCAACAGTTGCTCCGACAGCACGGTCATCGTGATCGGCACGTCCTGCAGGGCCTCCTCGCGCTTCTGCGCGGTCACGGTCATGGTGGCGAGCGTAGTGGGCTCCTCGTCGGCGCCAGTTGCGGCAACCTCCTGTGCGTGTACCTGCGGCATGACGCAGAGCGCGGCGAATACGGCGAGCGTGAGCGCTTTGTATTGCGGTTTTGAAACGACCATGTTGTCCCCTCCCAGGGCCATCTAATCGCAAATGCGAAAGGATTTTCTGTGCGTGTGTTCTGTGTCCCCAAACATCTTGTAATGACCGGCGTTTTCCCCGCGCCGTAACCTGAACTTAACATCATCCGTACGCTATCGCATATTGCACTGCACCCATACCGGGTTTCGTGGATCGGGATGGCATCATGTCATGATCGGTTCGCGGGCCCGCCCGCCGACCGCTAGACTTCCCGTCCCCCCAATTCCCGGCCCCTTCGACCTTGATTGCGACCCTTTGGCCGTGAGCGACCCTGCAGCCTCCCACACCCCGCTCATGAAGCAATTCTTCGCCGCAAAGGCGGAGTACCCGGACCTGTTGCTGCTGTTCCGCATGGGCGACTTCTACGAGTTGTTCTACGACGACGCGCGCAAGGCAGCGCGGCTGCTGGACATCACCCTGACCCAGCGCGGCAGCTCCGGCGGCGCGCCGATCCCGATGGCAGGCGTGCCCGTGCATGCCTACGAGGGCTACCTGGCGCGGTTGGTGGCGCTGGGCGAATCGGTGGCCATCTGCGAGCAGATCGGCGACCCGGCCCAGGCCAAGGGCCTGGTCGAACGCAAGGTGGTGCGCATCGTCACCCCGGGCACGGTCACCGATGAGGCGCTGTTGAACGAGCGCCGCGACACCCTGCTCATGGCCGTATCGCGCGGAAAGACCGGGTACGGCCTGGCCTGGGCCGACCTCGCCGGCGGACGCTTTCTGGTCAATGAGGTGGAAAGTGCGGACGCGCTGGAAGCGGAGCTCTCGCGTCTCGAGCCTGCCGAGCTGCTGATCCCCGATGAAGAAGGCCTGCCGCTTTTCCTGCAGACCCGCACCGGGATGCGCCGACGTGCGCCCTGGTTGTTCGATGCCGACAGCGGCCGCCGCCAACTGCTCAAATTCTTCGGTCTGCACGATCTGACCGGCTTCGGCATCGACGACCGGCCGTTGGCCACTGCCGCGGCAGGCGCCCTGCTCGGCTATGTCGAGGAAACCCAGAAGCAGCGCCTGCCGCACCTGACCGCGATCGCGGTGGAATCCTCGGGCGAGGCCATCGCCATGAACGCGGCCACCCGCCGCCACCTGGAACTGGACACGCGCGTCGATGGCGACACCCGCAACACCCTGCTGGGCGTGCTGGACTCCACCATCAGCCCGATGGGCGGACGCCTGCTGCGGCGCTGGCTGCATCGCCCGCTGCGCAACCGGCAGGTGCTGGGCGAACGCCACCAGGCAGTGGCGACGCTGATCGAAAGCCGCGCCGATGACAGCTTGCGCGAACGCTTCCGTGCGCTCGGCGACGTCGAACGCATCCTCACCCGCGTGGCCCTGCGCTCGGCGCGCCCGCGCGATATGTCCACGCTGCGCGATGGCCTGGCCCTGCTGCCCGATATCCGCGAGGCGATCGCGTCGCTGGATTCGCCGCGCTTGAAGGCCCTGGCCACCGAACTGGGCGAACACGCCGCGACCGCCGCCCTGCTCGCCGATGCCGTCGCCGAACAGCCGCCCATGAAATTGAGCGACGGCGGCGTGATCGCTACCGGCTACGACGGGGAACTCGACGAACTGCGCCGGCTCAGCACCCACGCCGACCAGTTCCTGATCGACCTGGAAATCCGCGAGCGCGAGAGCAGCGGCATTCCCACGCTCAAGGTCGGCTACAACCGCGTGCACGGCTATTACATCGAGATCAGCAAGGGCCAGGCCGGCAAGGCGCCGGTGCATTACACCCGCCGCCAGACCCTGACCGGCGCCGAGCGCTACATCACCGAGGAGCTGAAGAGCTTCGAGGACAAGGTGCTTTCCGCCCGCGAGCGTTCGCTGTCGCGCGAAAAACTGTTGTACGAAGGCTTGCTGGACGCGCTCAACCAGGACCTGGAACCGCTCAAGCGCTGCGCGGCGGCGTTGAGCGAACTCGACGTGCTGGCCGGTTTCGCCGAACGCGCGCAGGCACTGGACTGGTCGCAACCGGAACTGTGCGATGCGCCCGGCCTGCATATCGAACGCGGCCGCCACCCGGTGGTGGAAGCGGTACGCGAGGAACCGTTCGAGCCCAACGACCTGGTGTTCGGCGAAGACCGCCGCATGCTGGTCATCACCGGCCCGAACATGGGCGGCAAGAGCACCTACATGCGCCAGAACGCGCTGATCGTGCTGCTCGCGCACATCGGCAGCTTCGTGCCGGCAACGCGCGCGGCGATCGGACCGATCGACCGCATCCTGACCCGCATCGGCGCCGGCGACGACCTCGCCCGCGGCCAGTCCACCTTCATGGTCGAAATGAGCGAAACCAGCTACATCCTCCACCACGCCACCCCGCAATCGCTGGTGCTGATGGACGAGATCGGCCGCGGCACCTCCACCTACGACGGCCTGGCCCTGGCCGATGCCGTGGCCCGGCACCTGGCCGCGACCAATCGCTGCTACACGCTGTTCGCCACCCATTACTTCGAACTTACCGCGCTGGCCGAACCGGGCAGCGGGATCGCCAACGTGCACCTGGATGCGGTGGAGCATCACGACAAGGAACGTGGCGACACCCTGGTATTCATGCACGCGGTCAAGGACGGCCCTGCCGACCGCAGTTTCGGCCTGCAGGTCGCCGCCCTCGCCGGCCTGCCCAAGGCCACCGTGCAGCAGGCCCGGCGTCGACTGGCGGAACTGGAACAGCGCGGCGGTGAAAGCCATGCCTTCCAGATGGCTCCGCAGGCACTGGACGCACCGCAGCAGTTCGGGTTGTTCGCCGCCGCGCCTTCCGCCGCGCAGGAAGCGCTGGCGGCGCTGGATCCCGACGAACTGACTCCCAAGCAGGCGCTGGAAGCCTTGTACCGGTTGAAGTCGCTGGGTTGAACCGCGTTCAACGGCTTCCCCTCGTAGGAGCGCCCCTTGGGCGCGATGCTTTATGTCGAGACAGCGAAAGAGCATCGCGCCCAAGGGGCGCTCCTACGGCGGTGAGGATCTTTTCGGGGAATCCGCCAGGAATATTTTTCGCCTGGCCGCTTCAGCGGTGGAAAGCCCACAAGTCCACATCGCAGCGGATGCCCACCATAGCCGGCTGCTATCGAATTCTCCCGTACATTCGATTTCCACTGTCATGACCAATGGCGTAGGTTGGCGTGCCTAGCCGCCGTCACATGGAGCCCGCGATGAGCAAGCCGTCAGACAACGAGAAGAAATGCCCGGTCACCCATCTCACCACGCAGTTCGGCGCTCCGGTGCCCGACAACCAGAACAGCCTCACCGCCGGCCCACGCGGTCCGCTGCTGTCGCAGGACGTGTGGCTCAACGAAAAGCTCGCCAACTTCGTCCGCGAAGTGATTCCGGAGCGGCGCATGCACGCCAAGGGCTCCGGCGCCTTCGGCACCTTCACCGTGACCCACGACATCACCCAATACACCCGCGCGAAGATCTTCAGCGCGGTCGGCAAGAAGACCGAGATGTTCGCCCGCTTCACCACCGTGGCCGGCGAGCGCGGCGCGGCCGACGCCGAGCGCGACATCCGCGGCTTCGCGCTGAAGTTCTACACCGAGGAAGGCAACTGGGACATGGTGGGCAACAACACCCCGGTGTTCTTCATCCGCGACCCGCGCAAGTTCCCCGACCTCAACAAGGCGGTCAAGCGCGACCCGCGCACCAACCTGCGTTCGGCCACCAACAACTGGGACTGGTGGACGCTGCTGCCCGAGGCCCTGCACCAGGTCACCATCGTCATGAGCGACCGCGGCATTCCGGCCAGCTACCGCCACATGCACGGCTTCGGCTCGCACACCTACAGCTTCTGGAACGGAAAGGGCGAACGCTACTGGGTGAAGTTCCACTTCCGCACCCAGCAGGGCATCAAGAACCTGACCGACGCCGAAGCCGGCGACATCGTCGGCAAGGATCGCGAAAGCCACCAGCGCGACCTGTTCGATGCGATCGAGCGCGGCGACTTCCCGAAATGGAAGATGTACATCCAGGTCATGCCCGAGACCGACGCGGAAAAGGTGCCCTACCACCCCTTCGACCTGACCAAGGTGTGGCCGAAGGGCGACTACCCGCTGATCGAGGTCGGCGAGTTCGAACTCAACAAGAACCCGGAAAATTTCTTCGCCGACGTCGAGCAGAGCGCGTTCGCACCGGGCAACCTGGTGCCGGGCATCAGCGTGTCGCCGGACAAGATGCTGCAGGCGCGCCTGTTCAACTACGCCGATGCGCAGCGCTACCGCCTGGGCGTGAACTACCACCAGATCCCGGTCAACGCCGCGCGCTGCCCGGTGCACAGCAACCACCGCGACGGCGCCGGCCGCATGGACGGCAATTACGGCGGCCTGCCGCACTACGAACCCAACAGCTTCAACCAGTGGCAGGAGCAGCCCCAGTACCGCGAGCCACCGCTGAAGATCAATGGCGACGCGGACTGGTGGAACTATCGCGACGACGACGCCAACTACTACAAGCAGCCCGGCGATCTGTTCCGGCTGATGACGCCGGCGCAACAACAGGTGCTGTTCGACAACACCGCCCGTGCGATGGGCGACGCGCCGGACTTCATCAAGCAACGCCACGTCGACAACTGCAGCAAGGCCGACCCGGCCTACGGCGCTGGGGTGGCCAAGGCATTGGGCCTGTAGCCGGGAAAATCGCGATCCATGCCTCCGGGGCGGCCAATGGCCGCCCTTTTTCTTCACGGCCCACTCACGTTGCGCATCGATGGCCCGGGACCGCCGCGCACATCGCGGCCCGGGACGTCGTTTGCACATTGAATGGCGCTAGGATGTTTCTCCCGCCCTACCCCAACGTCCTGGAGGACGCCTGCCCATGAGCAACCCATCGCTGACCGACGAACTTTTCGCGCAACTGCAAGGCGCTCCGCTGCAGCAGGTGTCGCAGCAACTGGGCATCGGCCAGACCCAGGCCGCGGGTGCGATCAGCGCCGCCCTGCCCCTGCTGATGGGCGCACTGGGCAAGAACGCGGCCGAGCCGCAAGGCGCGGAAGCGTTGTTCGGCGCGTTGCAGCGCGACCACGCCGGCCTGGACCTGGGCAGCGTGCTGGGCGCGGTGCTGGGCAGTGGCGGCAGCGTGCCGACCCGGAACGATGGCGGCGCGATCCTGGGCCATATCTTCGGCGGCAGCCAGCCGCGCGCCGAAGCCAGCCTCGGCCAGGCCACCGGCCTGGGCGGCGACAAGGCCGGCATGCTGATGAAGATCCTGGCCCCGATCGTGCTTTCGTTCCTGGCCCAGCGCTTCCTGGGACAGGGCAATGCCAGCCCGTCGGGTCTCAGCCAGGTACTGGGACAGGAACGCCAGTCGGTGCAGCAGCAAGGCGGCCTGGGTGGCGGCCTGTTGGGCGCCGTGCTCGACCAGGACGGCGACGGCCAGTTGGGCCTCGGCGACATCCTCAAGATCGGCGGCGGTTTGCTGGGCGGCAAGCGCTGAGCCGCGCGCAATTTCCACGCCCGAGACAATTTTCACGAATTACCGATAAGGATCGTCATCCCCGTAGGAGCGGGCCTTGCCCGCGATGCTCTTCCGCGATCTGGTCGAAGAGCATCGCGGGCAAGGCCCGCTCCTACGGCGCAATGCCACAAAAAAGCCATCCGCGAGGATGGCTTTTTGCATGCGCTTCACAGCGCGTCGATATCGCCCAATGCCTGGATCAGGCGGCGCGCACGCTTGTCGGGCTTGTGCTCCGGCGCGCGATAGCCGTTGCGTTCCATCGCGCGTTGCGCGCGCAGCTGTTCGCGTCTGGTCCGCGACTCCTCGCTTTCCGCATACAGGCCCTGGGCGATGCTGGCCGGGCCACGCTGTTCGCTCAATGCCAATACGGAAATTTCGAAGTATTCCTCGCCACGCGCGATCTTCAGCGAATCCCCGGGGCGCACCGTGCGTGAAGGCTTCGCGCGTTGGCCGGCCACTTCCACTTTTCCGGTTTCCACCGCCTGTTTGGCCAGGCTGCGGGTCTTGAAGAAACGCGCGGCCCAGAGCCAGATGTCGAGCCGTAGGGTTGTCGATTCGGTCATCGCATCGCGGTGTCGGGAGGAACGGCCCATTATCCTCCAAAGCAAACGGCCACCCGAAGGTGGCCGTCGCGACGACACATGGAAGCGTCGTAATTACTCGGCGGCCGCAGCCGTCGCGGCCGCCTTGGCGCGGGCGTTGCCGGCCAGGTCTTCCTTGATGCGCGCCTTCTTGCCTTCCAGGTCGCGCAGGTAGTACAGCTTGCCGGCGCGGACCTTACCGCGGCGCTTCACTTCGACCGAGTCGATCATCGCGCTGTGGGTCTGGAACACGCGCTCGACGCCGAACCCGTGCGAGATCTTGCGCACGGTGAAGGCGGAGTTGAGGCCGGCGTTCTTCTTGCCGATGACCACGCCTTCATAGGCCTGGACGCGCTCGCGGTTGCCTTCCTTCACCTTCACGTTGACGACGACGGTGTCACCGGGGCCGAAGGCGGGCAGTTCGCGCTTGATCTGGGCGGCTTCGAATTCAGCCAGGATGTTCATGTTGAGCTTGGTCATGGTGGCACCGTAGAAGTGTCGTGGGCGTGTCGTTCGACAACTGGAATCTGATGCAGTCACCGGATTGTGCTGCACGATATTATTGTGGGTTCCCCGGCACTGGACCGCCGCGAGCCGAGCATAATACTGGAATTTCCCTTGTGTTGCGAGGGGTTAGCCTTGTTTTTGGCCGGCCGCTTCCCATTCATGGCGAAAGGCCTGCAACAGGGCACGGTCGGCCTTGGAGAGCCCTTCCTCATTCAGCAGGTCCGGGCGGCGCAGCCAGGTGCGGCCCAGGGCCTGCTGGCGCCGCCAGCGGGCGATGGCGGCATGGTCGCCCGAACGCAGCACCGCTGGCACATCGCCCAGGACGTGACTGGCAGGATGGGTGTAGTGCGGGCAATCCAGCAGCCCATCGGCCTCGAAACTGTCCTGGGCGGCGGATTCGGCATCGTTCAAGGCGCCTTCCTGCAACCGTGCGACCGCATCGATCACCACGGCCGCCGCCAGCTCGCCGCCGGACAGCACGTAGTCGCCGATGGAGATCTCCTCGTCCACCTCAGTCGCGACCAGGCGTTCGTCGATGCCTTCGTAGCGTCCGCACAACAGGATCAGACGCGGTCGCGCGGCCAGTTCGCGGACTTTCTTCTGGGTCAGCGGCGCGCCCTGCGGGGTCAGGTAGATGACTGCAGCCGGTTGCGTATCGGCTGCGCGTGCCGCCGCCAGGCAGGCCTGCAAGGGCTCGATCATCATCACCATGCCCGGGCCGCCGCCGAACGGGCGGTCGTCCACGCGCCGATAGCCGCCCTGCGCGTGGTCTCGCGGATTCCAGCCCTGCAGCGACAGCAATCCGCGCTCCTGCGCCCGCCCGACCACACCGAAACCCGCGCATTGCGCGATGAATTCGGGGAATAGGCTGATGACGTCGATGCGCATGTTTGAGGAGTGAGGAGTGAGGAGTGAGGAGTGAGGAACGAGGAACGAGGAACGAGGAACGAGAAGTGAAGAATAAGGAGTAAGGAGTAGAAGCATTGCTCTTGCCTTCACTCACTCCTCACTTCTCACTCCTCACCACTCGCCCTTCAGCTATTCATCTCAAAAATCCGGATCCCAATCCACGGTGATCAGACCAGCCTCGAAATCCACCGATTTGACGAAATCCGGTTCGACGAACGGCACCATGCGCTCGCGATCGCCGCGTATCGACAGCACATCGTTGGAGCCGGTGGAAAACAGGTGCGAGACGGTGCCGAAATCGACGCCGTCCACGGTGACCACGCGGAATCCTTCCAGGTCCACCCAGTAGAACTCGCCCGCTTTCGGCGGCGGCAGCGCGGAACGCGGCACGTAGATGTCGGTACCGCGCATGGCTTCGACCACGTTGCGGTCGTCGATATCGGGAAAATTCGCGACCAGGTGCTTGCCTGATTCCTTGCCGCGCGCGCCGCTGAACTCGCGCTCGTTGCCCGCGGCATCGACCAGGATCCACGGCTGGTAGCGGAAGATCGCGTCGCGCGGCTCCGTCCAGGACTCGATCTTGATTTGCCCGCGTATGCCGAAGGCGCCGACTATCCTGCCCAGCAGGATCCGACGTTCGTTATCGCTCATAAGGAAGGGACGGCGCACAAGGCGCCGTCCTGCCGGATCAGGCCGAAGCCTGCGCCGCGACGACCTTGCCCGCTTCCTTGTACAGGTTGCGGACCTTGTCGGTCATCTGCGCGCCCTGGCCGACCCAATGGTCGACGCGTGCGGTGTCCAGCTCGATGCGCTTCTCGTTGCCTGCGGCAACGGGGTTGTAGTAACCCAGTCGTTCGATGTTGCGGCCGTCGCGCGCGCTGCGCGAGTCGGTGACGATGATGTGGTAGAACGGACGCTTCTTGGCGCCGCCACGGGTAAGGCGAATCTTGACCATTGTGCTGCTTTCCTGTGTTGCCCAGTCGCCATTGCGGCGCGGTGAACCGGGGATTGTAAGCCATTGAAAGACCGAAAGAAACCCACCCCCTGTAGGAGCGGGCCTTGCCCGCGATGCTTTTGATTCACCGGAAATGAAGAGGATCGCAGGCCAGGCCCGCTCCTACAGGGGGTGCCAGGGCCGGCTTTCCAAAGCTTCCTGCAGCATCGAAGCCAATTCCTGATCGGCCGTGAATCCAGTCTCATCAATGCCTGCGATCTGCTGGATCCCGCTGGCATTGCTGGTGAATGCGGCCTTGAAACCGCCCAGTTCGGACAAGCGGACCTCACGCACGACCTGCCTGGCGCCGGACTCCCGCAAACCTGTCTGCAGCAGTTGCTCGGAAGTGCCACGCAGCGCCGGGGCCTGGGGCCAGACCACCTGCCCCCCATCCCAGAATCCGACATTCCAGACCGAACCTTCCGAGACCTTGCCCTCGCTGTCGACGAACAGGGCATCGTCGTAACCCTGCCCCAGCGCCAGTCGCCGATAGTGGAACAAGGGGAAGGTGCCCACATGCTTGATGTGCGGCAACGGACGCTGGAAGGCGAACGATTTGACTTTCAGCGCCCGCGCGGAAGCCGGCGCGGGCGGCGAAAGCGAGATCAGGACTTCGGGATCGAAGCTTCCCGCCGGATTTCGGAAGTCGAAACTCCGGGAGAACACCGTGGCGCGCAACGTGCAGTCCGGCGCGGCGGCGACCGCGGCACGCATCCGTTCCCGCACTGCCATGAAGTCCAGGGTGCAGTCGAACAACTCGAGCGTTCCCGCCTGCAGGCGCTGCTCATGCAACTCGATCCCCTGCACCGCACCGTTGCGCACCTGCATGGAGCTGTAGTGGCCGTAGTTGACCAGCGCGAGAGTGCGCAGGTCTTCCGCGCTTGCGGGTTGTCCGTTCAGGAAAGCTGCGTGCATGCCCATCCCGTGATGATCGCGACTTTGGAAAACTGCCGTCATCCCCGCGAAGAGCCTGCCCTCGAATGCTGTAATCGGGGGCGGGGACCCGGCGACTTCCGGCTTGCACAGACAGAGGCACTGGGTTGACCGGCTACGCCGTTGAAATGCACTTCCGCCTTCGCGGGGCTTTCAACAGCCGAATGGCTGGTCATGACGAACTCACTATTTGCGGACGCTACAACCTTTCAACCCATCCCGGCACGATGGCTCAACGGAACGGCATGCCGCCGCCGCGCGCGCCCATCATGCCCTTCATGCCGCGCATCAGGCCCTTCATGCCGCCGCCGGCCAGCTTGCCCATCATCTTTTCCATCTGCTGGTACTGCTTGAGCAGGCGATTTACATCGGCCGGGGTGGTGCCGGAACCGCGGGCGATGCGCGCGCGGCGCGAGCCGTTGAGCAAGGCCGGATTACGCCGCTCTTTCTTGGTCATCGAGCCGATGATCGCGACCATGCGCGGCACTTCCTTGCCGGTAACCTGCTGTTTGACGCTATCGGGCACCTGGCCCATGCCGGGCAGCTTGTCCATCAGGCCGCTGATGCCGCCCATGTTCTGCATCTGCTCGAGCTGGTCGCGCATGTCGTTGAGGTCGAACTTCTTGCCCTTGGCGACCTTGGCCGCGAGCTTGGCCGCTTTTTCCTGATCGACGTTCTGTTCCACCTGCTCGACCAGCGACAGCACGTCGCCCATGTCGAGGATGCGGCTGGCGACCCGGTCCGGATGGAAGACATCCAGGCCGTCGGGTTTTTCGCCGACACCGATGAACTTGATCGGCTTGCCGGTGACATAGCGCACCGACAGGGCCGCGCCACCGCGCGCATCGCCATCGGTCTTGGTCAGGACCACGCCGGTCAGCGGCAACGCTTCGGAGAAGGCCTTGGCCGTGGTCGCCGCATCCTGGCCGGTCATCGAGTCGACCACGAACAGGGTTTCGACCGGCTTCACCGCGGCATGCAATGCCTTGATTTCGGCCATCATCGCTTCGTCGATGGCGAGGCGGCCGGCGGTATCGACGATCAGCACGTCGGCGAACGACTTGCGCGCATCCGCGATCGCCGCATTGACGATGTCGACCGGCTTCTGCGAGGCGTCGGACGCGAAGAACAGCACGTCCACCTGCTGGGCCAGGGTCTTCAATTGTTCGATCGCGGCCGGACGGTAGACGTCGGCGCTGACCACCATCACCTTCTTCTTGCGCTTTTCCTTCAGGTGCTTGGCCAGCTTGGCCACGGTGGTGGTCTTGCCCGCGCCCTGCAGGCCGGCCATCAGGATCACCGCCGGCGCCGGCACGTTGAGGTTGAGGTCGGTCGCGGCCGAACCCATCACCGCGGTCAGCTCGTCGCGCACGATCTTGATCAGGGCCTGGCCGGGGGTGAGGCTCTTCAGCACTTCCTGGCCGACCGCGCGCACCTTGATGCGTTCGATCAGCGCCTGCACCACCGGCAAGGCCACGTCGGCCTCGAGCAGGGCGATGCGCACTTCGCGGGTGGCCTCGCGGATGTTCTCCTCGCTCAGGCGGCCACGACCGCGCAGGCGCTCGATGGTGCCGGAAAGACGCTGGGTGAGGGACTCGAACATGGGCAAGGACTGCAGGCGGAAAACGGGCGTGGATTATAGCCTTGGCTCTTGGGATCACCCGGCCGTAGGAGCGGGCCTTGCCCGAGATGCTCCTGGCGTGTTGCCAGAAGGGCATCGCGGGCAAGGCCCGCTCCTACAAACGGCGGCCTGTATGCGACACTCAACCGATGACAATCGTTCTCATCGCCATTGCGCTGTACCTGGTCGCCGCCGGCCTGCTGGTGGGCGCGGTCGCCAGCGACAAACTCGGCTCCCGACGCGGATGGTTCTGGCCGGCGCTGGGCGGCGTGCTGCTGCACGGCAGCTATCACCTGCTGGTGGCATGGCGGACTCCCGGCGGCCCCGACATGCATTTCTTCGCGGCCCTGTCGCTGGTGGGTCTGGGCATGGCGGCCATGACCACGGTGGTGGGCGCACAAGGACGCATGCGCGGGTTGGGAGTGCTCGCCTTCCCGCTCGCGGCTCTGCTGCTGTTCGCCTATCACTGTTACGGACACGAACCCTCGCGCGGACTGGACTGGCGCCTGCAACTGCATGCCTGGATGGCGTTGCTGGCCTACGCGACGCTGGCGATCGCCGCGCTGCTGGCGGTGATGCTGTGGGCACAGGAGCGCGCACTGCGTCGGCGCGAGTTCCATGCCTGGCTGCGCGCCCTGCCGCCACTGACCGAGCTGGAAGACCTGCTGTTCCGCACGATCACAGTGGGTTTCATCCTGCTGACGGCCACGTTGCTGACCGGGATGTTGTTCGTCGAGAACCTGTTTGCCCAGCACCTGATCCACAAGACCGTGCTCAGCGTGCTGTCCTGGCTGGCCTTCGGCGCGCTGCTGATGGGCCGCTGGCGTTATGGCTGGCGTGGCGGCAAGGCGGTGCGCTGGACGCTGGTGGCGATGGCGCTGCTGCTGCTGGCCTTCTTCGGCAGCAAATTCGTGCTGGAGCTGGTGCTGGAACGAACCACTTGATCGATTGGTGAAGAAAACCGCACTGCTGCGACGCAATATTTCATTGCTGGAACAATATTTGCATTGACAACTATTGCCTAGGCGAGGATATTCCCCCGCCATGCCCGAAGTACCTACCCATCCCGAAGCCAACATGGGCCTGCTGTTCCGGCAGGTCCGTGATGCGATGTGGGCCGATGTGGCCCGGGAAATGGCCTTGGCGGGTCATGACCTGACCTACAGCCAGTTCATGACCATCAAGCAACTGGCCAATGGATCGGCCGGGGTCACCGACCTCGCACGCCATGCCCAGCTCAACCCGGGCGCGATGACACGCCTGCTGGATCGACTGGAAGCTCGCGGCGTGCTGCAACGCGTGGCCGATCCCAGCGACCGTCGTGCCCTGAACATCGTGCTGACCGAAGCCGGCCTGGCGATCTGGCGCGACATCAACCATTGCGGCCAGCGCGTGCGTGATCGCGCCGTGCAGGACATGGATGCAAGCGAGCGCGAACAGTTGTTCCGCCTGCTTAACCAGGTGCTCCGCAACTTGACTCCGCCCCACCCCAACGACTGAATCGACATGCCTATTTCCCTCTTCCGCAGCGGGCTCGTCCGGCCTGTCGCCATTTCCATTGCAATGGTTCTGCTGCTGGCTGGTTGCGCCAGCACCGGTAGCCTCGAGCCGCATGCGCGCGCGCTGAGCGGCGACAACCTGTCCGCCAACCGCAGCCTGGACGCGCACAAGCTGAGCACTGCCGATTTCCCGCGCCAGGACTGGTGGAAGGCATTGGGCGATCCGCAACTCGACGCCCTCATCGATGAAGCCCTGCAAGGCAACCCTTCGCTGGACGCCGCCGATGCGCGCCTGCGCAAGGCACAGGCCCAGTCCGGGCTGGCCGAAGCGGCGCGCAAGCCCACGCTGAGCGCCAGCGGCCAGTATTCCGGCGTGCAGTTGCCGGAAACGCTGATCCCGGCGCCGGAAGGCGGCTCCTACCTGGGCAGCACCGTGTTGATGCTGGACTTCAAATACGGACTGGACCTGTGGGGCGGCAAGCGTGCGCAATGGGAGGCGGCTGTCGGCCAGGCGAAAGCCGCCGAAATCGATGCGCAAGCCGCGCGGCTGACGCTTTCCTCGAATATCGCCCGCGCCTACGTCGGCCTCGCCCAGGCCCATGCCGCGCTGGACGTCGCCAACCACGAACACGACCGCGCCAGCCACCTGCGCGACCTCGGCCAGCAGCGCGTGAAAGCCGGCCTCGACAACCAGTTGCAGCTACGCCAGGCCGAAAGCACCATCGCCAGCGCCGAACAACAGGCGCAGGCCGCGCAACAGCAGATCGACGCCGCGCATACCGCCATCGCCGCGCTGATGGGCCAGGGACCGGATCGCGGCCTGGATATCGCCCATCCGCAAGTGTTGCAGGCCGGCACCCCGGGCATTCCCGGCGTGCTGCCCAGCGAATTGCTCGGCCACCGCCCCGATGTGGTCGCGGCGCGCTGGCGGGTGGAAGCGGCCAGCCGCGGCATCGACGCCAGCAAGGCCTCGTTCAAGCCCAGCATCAACCTGAGCGCGATCGTGGGCCTGGCTTCGGCCGGCCTGTCCGACCTGTTCAGCAGCGATGCCCTGCTCGGCCTCGGTGGGCCCGCGATCAGCCTGCCGATCTTCGATGGCGGCCGCCTGCGCAGCCAGCTCGATGCCAGCGACGCCGATTACGACCTGGCCGTCGCCAGCTACAACCAGAGCCTGGTCGGCGCACTGCATGAAGTCACCGACGCCCTGCAGTCCGCGCGTTCGCTGGACCAGCAGATCGATTCCAGCAAGCGCGCGCGCGCCGCGGCGCAATCCGCCTGGGACCTGGCCCAGGCGCGTTATCGCGCCGGGCTGGGCACGCAACTCGACGTGCTTTCGGCGCAACGCCCGTTGCTGCAACTCGACCAGCAGATCGCCGCATTGCAGGCGCAGCGACTGGCTGCCGCCATCGACCTGGATCGCGCCCTCGGCGGCGGCCTGGTCCTCGAACAGCCCACAACCCCCATTGCCAATACCGCGGTCACCCCATGACTTCCAAGATCAATCCCGAAGCTTCCACTCCCCCAGCCGAACCCGTCGCGCCGAAGAACAGCAAGCGCAAGCGTGCGCTGCTGATCGTCGCGGTCATCGTGATCGTCGGCGCGATCGCCTGGCTGGCCTACTACTTCCTCTATGCGCGCTGGCACCAGGACACCGACGACGCCTACGTCCAGGGCAACGTGGTCAGTATCGTGCCGCAGACCAGCGGCACGGTGATCAGCATCGATGCCGACGACGGCATGAAGGTGGAAGCCGGCCAGGCGCTGGTGCATCTGGATGCCAACGACGCGCAGGTCGCCTACGACCAGTCCGTCGCCAATCTGGCCGGCACCGTGCGTCAGGTGCGCGGCCTGTACAGCAGCGTCGATGCCGGGCAAGCCGACCTGCGTGCGCGCGAAGTCGCGGTTTCGCAGGCCCGCGCCGACGTGAATCGTCGCAGCGGTCTGGTCGCCAGCGGCGCGGTTTCCAGCGAGGAACTGGCGCATGCGCGCGACATGCTGGCCGCCGCGGAAGCCGCGCTCAGCGGCTCGCGCGGCAACCTGTCGCGCAGCCGCGCGCTGGTCGACGCCACCACGCTTTCGAAGCAACCGCAGGTGCAGTCCGCCGCTTCGCAGTTTCGCCAGGCCTATCTGAACCTGCAGCGTTCGGCGATCGTCGCGCCGGTCTCCGGCTACGTCGCCAAGCGCCAGGTGCAACTGGGCCAGCGCGTGCAGCCGGGCGCGACCCTGATGACCATCGTGCCGCTGGAACAGGTGTGGGTGGAAGCCAACTTCAAGGAAACCCAACTGGGCAAGATGCGCATCGGCCAACCGGTCGAAGTGCATTCCGATCTTTACGGCGGCGGTGTCGAATACGACGGCAAGGTCGCCGCGCTCGGCCTCGGTACCGGCAGCGCGTTCTCGCTGCTGCCGGCGCAGAACGCCAGCGGCAACTGGATCAAGATCGTGCAGCGCGTGCCGGTGCGGATCGAGCTGGATCCGGAACAGCTGGTCGAGCATCCGTTGCGCCTCGGCCTGAGCATGAGCGTCGACGTCGCCGTGCGCGACCAGAGCGGCTCTTCGCTCGCGGCCGCGCGCAAGGACGTGAAGCCGGTGCTCGCCACTGTCGCGTACAAGAAGCAGCTGGACGATGCCGATGCGCTGATCACCGGCATCATCGAACAGAACCTGCCCGGCGCGGCCAATCGCTGATCTCCCCATGGCCACCCTCGCAGAAGAAGAAGAGCGTTTCGGCCTGCCGGTGACGCCGGAGCCCGCAGCCAGGCCGTTCGCGCCACCCAACCTGGCATTGGCCACGATTGGTCTGGCCCTCGCATCGTTCATGCAGGTGCTGGACACGACCATCGCCAATGTCTCGTTGCCGACCATCTCCGGCAACCTCGGCGCCAGTTCCAACCAGGCGACCTGGGTCATCACCTCGTTCGCGGTCAGCAATGCGATCGCCCTGCCGCTGACCGGCTTCATGGTTCGCAAATATGGCGAACGCAAGGTCTTCATGTGGGCCACCCTGGCCTTCGTGATCGCTTCGCTGTTGTGCGGCCTGGCCAACAGCATGGGCCTGCTGGTCGCGGCGCGCGCACTGCAGGGATTCGTCTGCGGGCCGATGTATCCGGTTACCCAGGCCTTGCTGATTTCCATCTATCCACCGCAGAAACGCGGGCAGGCGATCGCGTTGCTGGCGATGGTCACCGTGGTCGCGCCGATCGCCGGCCCGATCCTCGGCGGCTGGATCACCGACAACTACAGCTGGGAATGGATCTTCTTCATCAACATCCCCATCGGCATCTTCTCCAGCATCGTGGTCGGCCGGCAGTTGAAGGGCCGCCCGGAGAAACTCGAACGGCCGAAGATGGACTACATGGGCTTGTCGATGCTGGTGCTGGGCGTGGGCGCGCTGCAGATCCTGCTGGACCTGGGCAACGACGAAGACTGGTTCAACTCCACCAAGATCGTCGCCCTGGCGCTGATCGCGGCGGTCGCGTTGACCGTATTCGTGATCTGGGAACTCACCGACAAGGACCCCATCGTCAACCTGCGCCTGTTCCGGCATCGCAACTTCGCGGCCGGCACGGTGGCCATGGTGATGGCCTACTCGGCGTTCTTCGCGGTCGGCCTGTTGGTGCCGCTGTGGCTCCAGCGCAACCTGGGCTATACGGCGATCTGGGCGGGCTTCGCCAGCGCGCCGATCGGCATCCTGCCGGTGCTGCTGACCCCATTCGTGGGCAAGTACGCAACGAAGATGGATTTGCGCTGGCTGGCCACGTTCGCCTTCATCGTCATGGCCGCGACCAGTTTCTTCAGGTCGGGCTTCAACCTGGAAGTGGATTTCGAACGCGTGGCGATGGTGCAGCTGGTGCAGGGACTGGGCGTGGCCCTGTTCTTCATGCCGGTGCTGACCATCCTGCTGTCGGACCTGGAGCCGCACGAGATCGCGGCGGGCTCCGGCCTGGCCACGTTCGTGCGAACTCTCGGTGGCAGCTTCGCGGCGTCACTGACAACCTGGGCCTGGAGCCAGCGCACTACCGTGCATCACGCGCAACTCACCGAACATATCTCCGCCTACGATCCGGCCACCCTGCAGACGGTGCAAGCGCTGGGCCGTGGAGACGTACAGCGTGGCGCGGTGGTCTTGAACCAGATGATTTCGCAGCAGGCCGTGCAGATCGGCTTCAACGAGATCTTCCACCTGCTCGGGATCCTGTTCCTGGTGGTCATCGCGTTCGTGTGGTTCGCCAGGCCGCCGTTCGCGGCGAAGATGGGTGGCGGCGCGGCCGCGGGCGGCCACTGACTACCCGGCGTGCGTAGGAGCGACGCAAGTCGCGATGAAGGTTCCAGGAAATTTCATTCGCGACTTACGCCCAGAAGGAAGTCCCCTTGGGGGACGTCGCTCCTACGCGCTCCTACGCTGCCGGTTTATTCCGACGCAGCTTCGAGCGCATCGGACAATCGATCCACGGCGATGACCTCCATCGCCTTGAACGCACCCGACTTCGGCGCATTGCCCTTGGCCACGATCGCCCGCTTGAATCCATGCGTGGCTGCCTCGCGCAAGCGCTCCTCGCCATTGGGGATCGGCCGGATCTCGCCGGACAAACCGACTTCGCCGAAGGCAATGGTCTTTTCCGCCAGCGGCTTGTCGCGCAGCGACGACAGCACCGCGAGCAATACCGGCAGGTCGGCCGCGGTTTCCTGCACGCGTATGCCGCCTACGACATTCACGAACACGTCCTGGTCGCTGGTGACGATGCCGCCGTGGCGATGCAGTACTGCAAGCAGCATGGCCAGCCGGTTCTGTTCCAGGCCCACGGCCACGCGGCGTGGGTTGGACAGCGGCGACGAATCGACCAGCGCCTGCACTTCCACCAGCAATGGACGCGTGCCTTCGCGGGTCACCATCACGCAGCTGCCGGGCTGCTGGGTGCTGCCGCCGGAGAGGAAGATCGCCGAGGGATTGGGCACTTCCTTCAGTCCCTTCTCGCCCATCGCGAACACGCCCAGCTCGTTGACCGCGCCGAAGCGGTTCTTGAACGCGCGCAGCACGCGGAAACGGCTGCCGCTCTCGCCTTCGAAATACAGCACCGCATCGACCATGTGTTCCAGCACGCGCGGGCCGGCGATGCCGCCGTCCTTGGTCACGTGGCCGATCAGGAATACGGCGGTGCCGGTTTCCTTCGCATAGCGCACCAGCCGCGCCGCGCTTTCGCGCACCTGGCTGACCGAACCGGGCGCGGCGGTCAATGAATCGGTCCACAGGGTCTGCACCGAGTCGGCGACGATGATCTTCGGTTGCGCGGCGACGGCGTGGTCGAGGATCTTCTCGATGCCGGTTTCCGCGAGCGCCTGCAGCCCGTCCATCGGCAAACCCAGTCGCAATGCGCGACCTGCGACCTGGGCCAGCGATTCCTCGCCGGTCACGTACAGCGACGGCAGGGTCTGCGACATCTGCGCCATCGCCTGCAGCAGCAGCGTCGACTTGCCGATGCCGGGATCGCCACCGACCAGCACCACCGCCCCTTCGACCAGGCCGCCACCCAGCACGCGGTCGAACTCGCCGATGCCGGTGGACACGCGTGCCTCCTCGCTGCTGCGCACGTCCTTCAACGCGGTGATCTTCGGGGTTTCCAGTTTCCCCGCCCAACCGCCGCGACGCGCGGCCGAAGGCGCAGCGGCGGCGGTTTCGAGCACGATCTCGGACAAGGTGTTCCAGGCCCCGCACTCGGCGCACTGCCCCTGCCACTTGTTGTGTTCTGCACCGCATTCGCTGCAGACGTAGGCGGTCTTGCTCTTGGCCATGCCGTTCTCGTTACCAGGATCAGTGCACAGGATAGACGGCCGGGATCGCGTGGGGCGAGATTCGACCCCATAGCCGCGGGACCCCGCCCGTCATCGCACAAGGCGGGCCCCGGCCCGCCGAACGGAATCGCAGCAGCCTTCGGGAATCCCGCGATTGGAGCGCCGATGAGACCAATGTAGGAGCGACGCCAGTCGCGAAGTCCATGATCCCTCACCATCGCGGCACATCCGCGTCCCATGCTTCGCCATGAGGCTGCGGTAATCAGGGAATACGTGACATATGGAAACGCAAGGTTCGTGGACTTCGCGACTGGCGTCGCTCCTACATAAGCATCCGGATGCCTGGAGCAAGCGCAGGGCGGGTCTTGACCCACCTGCGGGAATCTCGCTACGCCGCATGCGGCGGGCCGGGCCCACCCTATGGCGTCTGCGCGATTTTTTATCTAACGAAGGTCTACACCATCGGCGATCGTCACGGCTTCGTCCTTCCGTATCGTTGGCTGACTCCGCCAAGCCAATAACAGCATCATCATGCTGACCGCAGCGACCAGCGCACAAATCCATCGCGCCGCAAGTGGCAATTCGCTCCCATCCAGCCACAAGCCACTGATTGCCGGGATCGCGCCGAACAACACCAACCTCGCCACCTCGAACCAGCGCGCAAGCCGCCGCCCTTCCAGCAATGCGCCGAGCACGACAAGACTTCCGATCAGGAAGACCAGGTACACGATGACCGCGGCCAGCGACATCAGCATCGCCGTTTGCAGGAACTGCACTCCCAGCCCGAGCAGCAACGCGAACTGCACCAGGCAATACCAAGCCATCGGTCGCGACACCGGCGGATCGTATTCCTCGCGCTGCTGGTCGAATTCGGGCTTCGGGAATCGCTCGGCCACGTCCGCCGGCCGCCATCCCGGCCTTGCGACCCAGACCCGCAACTTGTCGCGCCAGCGCCGCGCATGCCACGCATCCTTGGCCACCGCCCAGTACACCTCGGCGTTGGCCCACAACGGATTCCAGCTGCGCAACGGCGCGCGCGTGCCGTAGACCGGCGGATCGTTGTCGTCTTCCTCGACGAAGCTGCCGAGCATCCGGTCCCAGAGGATGAAGATGCCGCCGTAGTTGCGGTCCAGGTAACGATCGTTGACCGCGTGGTGCGCGCGATGGTTGGACGGCGAGGCGAACACGCGGTCGAACCAGCCCAGCCTGCCGACCAGCTCGGTGTGGATCCAGTACTGGTACAGCAGGTCGATCACCGCGACCACCGCGAAGACTTCCACCGGATAGCCCAGCAGCGCCATCGGCAGGTAGAAGATCCAGCCCAGCAGCGCGCCGCTGCCGGTCTGGCGCAACGCGGTGCTCAGGTTGTAGCGCTCGCTCTGATGGTGGACCACGTGCGCGGCCCACAGCACGTTCACTTCGTGGCCCATGCGGTGCAGCCAGTAGTAGCAGAAGTCGTAGAGCACCAGCGCGCTGATCCAGACCCAGGCCTTGTCCATCGACAGCTCGAACAGCGCCACGCGCTGCACCACCCAGGCGTAGATGCCGATGGTCAGCACCTTGGCGAAAACTCCCACGATCTGCGACAGCACGCCCAGACCGATGCTGTTGATGGAGTCGTTGAGCCGGTACACGCGGCGCTTCATGATCCACGCCGCCAGCAGTTCCAACGCCATCAAAATGAAGAACCCGGGGATGGCGAACAGCATGATCCTGTCGGCCATGCTCAGTTTCCTCCTGCCTGCAGATCGACGGAGCGCGCGATATGCCACTGCGCGATGAAGTAAGTGGCCAGCACCCACAGCGAAGCCAGCGGAATGCCGCCGCCGAAGCGGTTCCATGCCAATAGCGAATCGCTGAGCACGAACAGCCCCCCGCCGATCGCCGCCAGGCGCGCGGAATCCGCCAGTCGCGGATCGCGACGCAACGACCAGCCACGCGCCGCGGCCAGCGCGCCCATCAGCATCAGCACGGCGACATAGGCCAGAACCGGCGCGTGCAGTTCCGCGGGCAGCCGCGGCAGCAGCCCGACAAGATTGGCGACGGCGATCGCGGCATAGACCACGCAGGCGATGAGTTTTTCGCGAGTGCCCGATCCGGGTGCGAAAGCGACCACATAGCAGAGATGCGCCAGCAGGAACGACGCCAGCCCGGACACGAACCAATCCCCCGGCAGCATCAGGAATACGTCGCCGGCCAGCGAGAACAGCAAGCCGACGCAGACCAGCAGGCGATAGCGCGTCGAAACCGGGTTCGACACGCCCATCGCCAAAGCGAGGATCAGCAAGGTGGCCAAGGGCTTGCACACGTAGTGCAGCCAGATCCACTGCCCATCGAGCAGCGCGCTGGCGATGGCGCCGACGGCGCTGACGGCAACCAGGCGGGTCAACAAGGTATTGCGAGGGGGCATGAGGATAGCGAATGTCCGGAACTCCATACCTTAGCGTATGCCCATGACATTTGCCTGCCGACAAGCCGGAATCTTCGTGGGAGCGGCTTTTCGATCGCCAATGCCCGGGAAGACGGGGATCCTGTTTCTTCGCCGGGCACCACAACCTCTTGGCGAATCATGGAATCCAGGTGCATCGCGATGTTGGGATACGGACTTCGCGACTGACGTCGCTCCTACATAGTTTTCCTATCGAAAAGGTCCGCGAACCTTTTCATGTGCTCGACTGACATTGAATTGTCATTTCCGATCCCTATAGTTCGATTATTCTGGAATAATAGAATAATGGACACCACCCAGACCGTACAAGCACTCCGTGCCCTCTCCCATGACGTGCGTCTCGCCGCCTATCGGGCCCTGATCCAGGCCGGGCCGGAGGGCATGCCCGTCGGCAGTTTGCGCGACCTCCTCGGCCTGCCCGCCGCCACCTTGACCGCGCATCTCAACCAGTTGCGCCAAGCCGGGCTGGTCACCGACCAGCGCGAAGGCCGGGTGATCCGCCTGCGTGCCGACTACGAGCGCATGAATGCGCTGATCGGCTTCCTGACCGAGAACTGCTGCGGCGGTCAGGCGTGCGCGCCTTCCGCGACGAAGGCGCCCTGTTGAACCCGACCACCCATTTCGAGAGCCCGCGATGACCGACAAGACTTACAACGTACTGTTCCTGTGCACCGGCAATTCCGCCCGCAGCATCATGGCCGAGGCGATCCTCAACGTCCTCGGCCAGGGGCGATTCCGGGCCTACAGCGCAGGCAGCCACCCCAGCGGCCAGGTGCAACCGATGGCGAAGGAACTCGCCGAAGCGATCGGCTACGACACCAGCCAGGTGCGCAGCAAGAATTGGGACGAGTTCTCCGTGGAAGGCGCGCCGGAAATGGACATGGTGATCACGGTCTGCGACAACGCGGCCGGCGAATCCTGCCCGGTGTGGCTGGGCCATCCCGCCCTCGCCCACTGGGGCGTCGCCGATCCGGTTTCGGCGATCGGCGACGAGGATGCGAAAAGACGCGCCTACACCGCCGCCTTCGCCACGCTCAGGCGCCGTATCGAATTGTTGCTGTCGTTGCCGCTGGACAAGCTCGACCACCTCGCCGCGCAGGGCAGGCTGCGCGAAATCGGCAAGGTAGGCGCCGAGTGACGCCTGCGCGGCAACTGCTGTCCGAATTCGTCGCCACCGCCCTGCTGCTGGCCATCGTCATCGGCTCGGGAATCATGGGCGAACGCCTGGCCGGTGCTAACGACGCCCTCACCCTGCTCGCCAACACCCTGGCGACCGTCGGCGGGCTCTACATCCTGATCGAAGTATTCGGCCCGGTCAGCGGCGCGCACATGAATCCCGCGGTCAGTGCGGTGATGGCCGCGCGCGGCGAACTGCCGTGGCGACAGCTGCCGGGCTACGTCGTCGTGCAACTGGCTGGCGCGGCCTGCGGAGCCTGGCTGGCGAATGCGATGTTCGACCTGTCCGTTCTGCAGCTCTCGGACAAGCCACGGCATGGCTTCGGCCAACTGCTGGGCGAGGTGGTCGCCACCGCGGGCCTGCTGCTGGTGATCCTGCGCGCGCCCTCGTCGCGGATCGCGGCGATGGTCGCCGCCTACATCGGCGCCGCGTACTGGTTCACTTCCTCCACTTCCTTCGCCAATCCGGCCGCGGCCTTCGGACGCATGTTCAGCGACAGCTTCGCCGGGATCGCGCCGGCCGACGTGCCTGGTTTCATCGGCGCAGAAAGCATCGGCGCGCTGCTCGGCGTCGGCCTCCATAAACTCCTGAGTCCTTCCTCCCGTGGCTGATTCCAACGTTCCTGATTCCAACCGGCTTCCCAACATCGTTGCCGAACTGTTCTCTATCCCGTCCGCAGATCGCTTCGAACCGACAGATCGTGCCAGCCATCCGCCGCGTTTCCTGCTGCTGTATGGCTCATTGCGCAAGCGTTCCTACAGCAAGCTGTTGGCGCAGGAAGCCGCGCGCCTGCTGCAGGCGATGGGTGCGGAAACCCGGTTGTTCGACCCGACCGGATTGCCGCTGCCCGATGCCGAACCGGATACGCATCCGAAGGTGCGTGAACTACGCGAACTCGCGCAGTGGGCCGAAGGCATGGTCTGGAGCTCGCCCGAACGCCACGGCGCTATGTCCGGGATCATGAAGGCGCAGATCGACTGGATTCCGTTGGCGCAAGGCTCGCTGCGGCCGACCCAGGGCAAGACCCTGGCGGTGATGCAGGTCAGCGGCGGTTCGCAATCGTTCAACGCGGTCAACCAACTGCGTGTGCTCGGCCGCTGGATGCGCATGATCACGATCCCGAACCAGTCGTCGGTGGCCAAGGCGTTCAACGAATTCGACGAAGCCGGCCGCATGAAGCCCTCCGCCTACTACGACCGCGTCGTGGACGTGATGGAGGAATTGATGAAGTTCACTCTGTTGACCCGCGACGTTTCACCGTACCTGGTGGATCGCTACAGCGAACGCAAGGAGAGCGCGGAAGCGTTGTCCAGGCGGGTGAACCTGCGCAGCATCTGACGTAGGGCGGGCCTTGGCCCACCATCACCGTCTTCCAGATCGCGACGGCTACGGAACGAAGCGCAGGGGGCTTGAGCCCCCCTACGGAACTGCGAAACAACCGCAACGGCAAGAGCACGCTCGCTTCGCTCACACCCCCTCTCCTGCCCTCCGGGCATCCTCTCCCACAAGGGGAGAGGGGAAATCAGAAGAAATGCAGGTCGGGTAGATATAAGACGAACCCCACTTCCCGGATTCTGTTTTTTCGGGTCGAAACAATTCAATCGGAGAGCTGCGCCGCGCCATAACTGCCTTCCAGGCTCCCGCGCAGGATGTAATCCCGCATCATCCGGAAATAGCCATCCGGGTTGCGGGTCGAGACGCGCTCCCCGTCATGCTTCGTTTCGTACTCATAGATCCCGTGGTCGGCCTGCGGGTAGACGGCGGTGGCGATGGGTCGGCCTGCGGACTTCAATCGGGACAGGCGTCGCAGCGTTTCAGCCGGAGGCGCATCCCGGTCCTGCCCTCCGAGGATCCAGAGTTGCGGAACGGACAGGTTCTGCAATACCGGCATCGGGTCGTATTGCATGGGCACGCCGGCGAGTAGCTCGGGCCCCTTCCGGCGGATTTCTTCGGCAGGCGTCGCCAGCAGATACCACGTGACGTTCCCACGCAGATGCTTGAACCATGCTTCTTCGGAATATTCCTGCTTGATACGCTCCAGCTCTTCGTACCCGGTCGTGAAATTACTGAGCAGGATGGCGGCGCTCGCGTCGGCGACCCGCATCGCTTTCGCCATTACATCCGGGCCGAATCCATTCCTTTCCATGTCGAACGCAATGGCTTCGCGATCTTCATCCAGCGGGGAAACCGCCAGTCCGAAACCGATGACGAGGAAGTCCACCGGTTCGATGCGCGCAGCCAGTGGCGCGACCCAGCCGCCCTGGCTGCCGGCCTGGTAACCCACCCGGCCCGTCTGTGCGCCCGCCAGGCGTTTGGCTTCGCGCATCGCCGCGATCGCATCATTGGCCAGCAACAGGTAATCCTGCGTGTACCGTCCTCCGGAAGTACCCGTGCCCCGCTTGTCGTAAGCGAACACGCCGATTCCCTCGCTGGCGAATTGCCGTTGCAGGGAATAGGACTCGAGCGCCGACGAGTGCTCGGCCCCATGGATCAGGACCACGAGGGGTATGCGCCCGCTACCGGGAGGAAGGGTCAGACGGCCCGAGAGGGTCACGCCTGCACCCGCGAACCGCGTATCGATTTGCTTCAGTTCGAGCTTCCTGCCGACGACGCCATCGAACGTCATCGCATGCGGAGAAGCGGCGCAGTCGGCGAACGAGGCATGCATGCCATCGGGGCGACCGGTCCAGCCCAGCGAACTGACCCAGGCTCCCTGCTTGTCCCTGGCAAGCTCGCCGGTGGTTCCGTCCTTTCTCCTCCAGCGGAGCTTCTCGCCTTCACCCGGACCGATATCGATATCGGTCCCATCCTCCAGCAGGTACGTCCCGACGACGCATCGATCCACGGCCTCGACGGCCGGCGATTGCGCTCGCCCGCCCAGCGGGAAAGAAGCGGCAATGACAAGCGCAGCCAGGACGACAAGCGCGCACATCTTCGTAGTTCCGAAGTTCATCATCTTTCTACCGCATTGCAAAGTATGTAAATGTTTACGTATATTCGATGCATAGTCAAATCACCCCATTCGGCATCAGCCGTAGCGCATCGAGTCCACGCCCGGATACCGCACCGCATGAATGATTTCATCGAACAACAAGGCCCCGCCTTCCTGGCGCACCTGCTGAGGAGATTGGCGGATGAACTGATCGCCGGTGCAGCAAACTGGTATCCAACGGCCGGAGTGACGGCGCCACCCAGGACGATCTCCACGCTGCTTGCCCTGCAGGACCATGGACCGCTGGGCGTGACCGAACTCGCGACGATGCTCAGGCAATCCCACCCGCTCGTGATCGTGTGGATCAAGGAACTGACCGCTCTCTCCTTCATTGCGTCGAAGGCGCACCCGGGCGACGGGCGCAAGACCTTGATCCGTTTGACCGCCAAGGGGAAAAAGGAAGTCGAAAAAGTGCGCAAGGCGCTCTTCGCGATGGAGCAAGCCTCGAAGCGCCTCATGGACGAAGGCGGCGCGGATGTATGGGCATCCCTGTGGCGAATGGAAAGAGCCTGCCGGAAAACTCCGTTCGCCGAGCGCTTGCGGCGAATGGAACCCGATCACTGACGTGATGCCTGGAAGCGCGGCCGGCCTATGCCCTGGCCCAAGCCAGCCTCGATTCTTCCCGCTCTCAGCGCACCGTGTTCTGCCCGGGCATCGCCAACAAAAAAGCCGCCCCGAAAGGGCGGCTTTTCCGCTTCAACCTGGTGCCGGAAATAGGAATCGAACCTACGACCTCATCATTACGAATGACGCGCTCTACCAACTGAGCTATTCCGGCATGGGACGCGAATTCTAGGCGTCGCCGGGAGTGGGGTCAATTGACCAGTTGCAAGCGCAGTTCCTTGGGCAGGGCGAAAACCATGCTTTCCGGCTCGCCTTCCAGCTCGGTCACGCCGGCCGCGCCCAGCTCGCCCAGGCGCGCGATCACGCCCTGGACCAGCACGTCGGGCGCGGACGCGCCTGCGGTCACCCCGATACGGGACTTGCCGGCGACCCATGACGGATCGATCTCGTCGGCGCCGTCGATCAGGTAGGCCTCGACCCCGTCGCGCTCGGCCAGCTCGCGCAGGCGGTTGGAATTGGAGCTGTTGGGCGACCCCACCACCAGCACCAGATCGCAGCGCTGGGCGAGTTCGCGCACCGCATCCTGGCGGTTCTGGGTGGCGTAGCAGATGTCGTCGTGGCGCGGACCCTGCATCGACGGGAACCGCGCCTGCAAGGCCTCGATGATGCCGCGGGTATCGTCGACCGACAGCGTGGTCTGGGTGGTGTAGGCCAGATTCTCGGGCTGCGACACCTGCAGCGTGGCCACGCCCTCGATGTCTTCCACCAGGTAGATCCGCCCTGCCCCGCATTCGGCATTCCACTGGCCCATGGTGCCTTCCACTTCCGGGTGTCCGGCATGGCCGATCAGGACCACGTCGCGACCGGCGCGGCAATGGCGCGCGACCTCGAAGTGCACCTTGGTCACCAGCGGACAGGTGGCATCGAAGATCTTCAGCCCGCGCGCGGTGGCTTCGGCGCGCACCGCCTGCGACACGCCATGCGCGCTGAAGATCACCGTGGCGTCGTCGGGCACCTCGTCGAGTTCTTCCACGAACACCGCGCCGCGAGCGCGCAGGTCCTCGACCACGAAACGGTTGTGCACGACTTCATGACGCACGTAGATCGGCGCGCCCAAGGTCTCGATGGCGCGCTTGACGATCTCGATGGCGCGGTCGACGCCGGCGCAGAAACCGCGGGGATTGGCGAGCAATACGTCCATGGGGCTAGTGTAGAGGAACGAGGAGTGAGGAACGAGTAGCGGCGGGCGCTTTCACTCGTTTCTCACTCCTCACTTCTCGTTCCTGGCTCCTCGCTCCTCGTTCCTGTTCATCAAGCCGAACAGGGCGATGCCGATGGCGCCGGCGACAATCGCCGAATCCGCCAGGTTGAACGACGGCCAGTAATGGTCCCGCCAGTGCCACTGGATGAAATCGATGACATGCCCGTGGATCAGGCGGTCGATCACGTTGCCCAGCGCGCCGCCGATCACCAGCGCATAAGGCGCCGCCTGGCGCCAGTCGCCGCGCGGCGTGCGCGACAGCCAGAAACCGAGCAGGCCGCAGATCGCCACCGCCAGGATCGTGAAGAACCAGATCTGCCAGCCGCCGGCGTCGCTCAGGAAGCTGAAGGCCGCGCCGGTGTTGTAGGTGCGGAACCAGTTCCAGAAACCGTCGATCACCGGGATCGCGGTGTATTCGGGCAAATCGCTCAGCACCCAGGCCTTGGACCACTGGTCGAGGGCGATGACGATGACCGAGAGGACCAGCCAGATGAGGGCATTGGGTTTAGGGTATTTCGACATTGATATGGAGCCTTGCATTGTTTCCTTCTCCCATCGGGAGAAGGTGCCCGAAGGGCGGATGAGGGAAGAAGAATGACGTAACTACCGGGGTTCAGTGCGACTGAAGATTTCTTCCCTCATCCGTCGCTGCGCGCCACCTTCTCCCGGTGGGAGAAGGAAAATCTAGAACCACTTCCTGTCTTCGCCAGCACCATCGATGTTGCTGATGCAACGCGCGCACAATTCAGGGTGCGCAGCGTCGGTCCCCACATCCGCGCGGTGATGCCAGCAACGCACGCACTTGAGCTTGGCGGTCGGTTGCGCCAATACGAATACCTCGTCCGCGTTGACCGGAGTCACGCTGACGTCGCCGCTGATGAACAGGAAACGCAATTCCTCGGCCAGCGGCTCCCACTTCGACACCAGTTCCGGACTGGCCGATACCGCGACTTCCGCATCCAGCGCCGCGCCGATCACGCCATTCGCTCGCATCGGCTCCAGTACTTTCGCCATCTGCTCGCGCAGCGCCAGCAGTTTGTCGAAATCCTCGGCGGACAGCGGCGCGTCGGCCGGCAGCGGGGCCAGGCCGTCGTACCAGGTGGCGAACAGCACGTTGTCCACGCGCTGGCCCGGCAGGAAGCCCCAGATCTCGTCGGCGGTGAAGCTGAGGATGGGCGCGATCCAGCGGGTGAACGCTTCGAGGATGCGGAACATCGCGCTCTGCGCGGAACGCCTGCCACGCGAATCCTCCTGCATCGTGTACAGGCGGTCCTTGGTCACGTCCAGGTACAGCGAGCCCAGGTCCACGCTGCAGAAATTGGACAGCGCCTGGACGATGTCGGCGAAGTCGTAGCGCGCGTAGGCATCGACGATCCGCGTTTGCAGCGCGTCGGCACGGTGCACGATCCAACGGTCCAGCGCGACCATGTCGTCGAGCGGACGCAGGTCGCGCGCGGGCTCGAAGCCGTCCAGGTTGCTGAGCAGGAACCGCGCCGTGTTGCGGATGCGGCGGTAGGCATCGCCGCTGCGCTTGAGGATCTCGTCGCTGACCGACATCTCGTTGCGATAGTCGGTCGAGGCCACCCACAGGCGCAGCACGTCGGCGCCCATCGCATCCATCACTTTCTGTGGGGCGACCACATTACCCAGCGACTTGGACATCTTGCGGCCGTTCTGGTCCACGGCGAAGCCATGGGTCAGCACCTGCTTGTACGGCGCCACGCCATCCATCGCCACGCCGGTGAGCAGCGAACTCTGGAACCAGCCGCGATGCTGGTCGGAACCTTCCAAGTACAGGTCCGCGGGCTTGTGCAGGCCTTCCGCATTACGCTGTGCGAGCACGCATTCGTGGGTGACACCGGAATCGAACCAGACGTCGAGGATGTCGGTGACCTTGTCGTAACGTGGAGCGTCGGCGCCGAGCAGTTCCGCCTTGTCCAGGGCGAACCACGCATCCACGCCGTCGCGTTCCACCAGCTCGGCCGCCTTGCGCATCAGCGCCGGCGTGTCGGGGTGCGGTTCGCCGGTTTCGATGTCGGTGAACAAGGCGATCGGTACGCCCCAGGTGCGCTGGCGGCTGATGCACCAGTCCGGCCGTCCTTCGACCATGCCGGCGATGCGCGCCTGGCCCCAGTCGGGAACCCAGGCCACGCCCTTGATCGCCTGCAGGGCGTCACGCTGCAGGTTGGCCTTGTCCATCGAGATGAACCACTGCGGCGTGGCGCGGAACACCACCGGCGTCTTGTGCCGCCAGCAGTGCGGATAGCTGTGCTCGAATTTCGCGTAGGTGAGCAACGCGCCGCTCTTCTGCAGCACGTCGACCAGCGCTTCGTTGGCTTTCCAGATGTGCAGGCCGGCCAGCGCCACCTCGCCCGCAGGCGGTGTGCTGGACAGGTACACGCCGCGGCCATCGACCGGATTGACCTGCGCGGCGGTGTAGCGATCGATCAAACCGTATTGCAGGCCCACCGCGAAGTCTTCCTGGCCGTGGCCGGGCGCGGTGTGCACGGCGCCGGTGCCGTCCTCGGACGACACGTGATCGCCCAGGACCACCGGGATGTCGCGTTCGCTGTAGAACGGATGCGCGAACAACAGACCTTCCAGCGCGCTGCCCTTGGCGCGCGCATGCACTACCAAGGTATCGACGCCATAACGCAGCAGAGCAGCTTCAGCGAGCGCTTCTGCCAGGATCAGCCAGCGCCGCTGGCCGTGACGATCCGGGCCTTCGACCAGCACGTAGTCCAGATCCGGTCCCAGCGAGATCGCCAGCGACGCCGGCAGCGTCCACGGCGTGGTGGTCCAGATCGGCAGCGCGAGCTCGACGTTTTCCGGCGGTGCGATGCCGAACGCCGCGGCCAATGCCTTCGCCTCGCGCGCGGCGTAGGCGACGTCGATCGCCGGCGACACCTTGTCCTGGTACTCGATCTCCGCTTCGGCCAGCGCGGAACCGCAATCGAAGCACCAGTACACCGGCTTGACCCCGCGCGCCAGGTGGCCGCGTTCGACGATCCTGGCCAGCGCGCGCAGCATGTCGGCTTCGTACTTGAAATCGAGGGTGCGGTACGGCTGCTTCCAGTCGCCGATCACGCCCAGGCGCTGGAAGTCGCTGCGTTGCACGTCGATCTGTTCCAGCGCGTATTCGCGGCACTTGGCGCGGAACGCGGCGGCGTCGAGCTTCTCGCCGACCTTGCCGAATTTCTTCTCCACCGCGATCTCGATCGGCAGCCCGTGGCAATCCCAACCCGGCACGTACGGCGAATCGAAACCGGACAGGTACTTCGACTTGACGATCACGTCCTTCAGGATCTTGTTGACCGCATGGCCGATGTGGATCGCGCCGTTGGCGTAAGGCGGGCCGTCGTGCAGCACGAACGAGGGGCGGCCCATGGCGTTGGCGCGCAGCTGCGCGTACAGGTCGTCGGCCTGCCAGCGCGCCAGTGTCTGCGGCTCGCGCTTGGGCAGGTCGCCGCGCATCGGGAATTCCGTGGCGGGCAGGTGCAGGGTGGCTTTGTAATCCTGGGTCACGCGGTGGCTCGCAGTCGTTGTTCGGAAAGAAGGCGGCGCGCGGTTTCGGCGTCGCGTTGCATCTGCTCGGTCAGTGACGGCAGATCGGGGAATTTCAGTTCATCGCGCAGCTTGGCGACGAATTCGACCTCGACGTGGCGCCCGTACAGGTCGCCGTCGAAATCGAACAGATGCGCTTCCAGCAAGGGCTCCACGCCATCGACCGTGGGCCGGGTGCCGAAACTGGACACCGACGCACGCGGACGTTCGCCCACCCCATGCACCCAGGTCGCATAGATGCCGGACAGCGCCGGGGTCTTCGGGAAACGCAGATTGGCGGTGGGGAAGCCGAGCGTGCGCCCGAGCTGCTTACCGCGCACCACCCTGCCGCCGATCGCATAGGCGCGGCCAAGCAGGTGCGCCGCATCGGTGAAATCGCCACCGCGCAATGCTTCGCGGATGCGGGTGCTGGAAACCCGTTCGCCCTGCAGTTGCACCGCTTCTATCTCCCCCGCCGAAAAGCCCAGCTCCGCGCCCATCCGCTGCAGCAGCGGCAGGTCGCCGCCACGGCGGTTGCCGAAGCGGAAATCGGGACCGATCCAGACTTCGCGCGAGCCCAGACGCCCGACCAGCATCCTGTGCACGAAATCCTCGGCGCTCATCGCCGCCAGGCGCGCATCGAAACGCAGCAGGCCGATGCCATCGGCACCCAGTTCGCGCAGGCCCTGGTATTTGCCGCGGGCCAGGGTCAGGCGCGGCGGCGGCATCTCGCGGGAGAAGAATTCCCGCGGCAGCGGCTCGAAGCTCAGGGCCACCGCCGGCAGCGACAAATCGCGGGCACGGGCGACCGCATGGCGCACCAGCGCCCGATGGCCCAGGTGCAGACCGTCGAAGGCGCCGATGCAGACCACGCTACCGTGCGGGAACAACGCCCCGCCATCGACGTCACGAAACAGCCTGCTCATCACCGTGAAGTATAGCCGGGCCGCCGCAACTCAATGTCCGCGCAGGTCGCGGGGACGGATGCCCTGCAGCCACAGCAGGCCCGCATAGGCCGCGCCGCCGCCGGCGACGACGACCGCCAACTTCGATACGCGCTCCCACCAGGGCCAGGACATCCAGCCGTCCCATGTCCACAGCAGTGCGCCCACCACCAGCACCATTCCCAGGCTGGCCACGCTGATCTGGCGCAGGAAACGCCGCCACCCTGGCTGGCGTTTGAACACGCCTGCGCGGCGCAGGTACCAGCCCAGTTGCAGCGCGTTGAGCCAGCCGGCCAGGGCGATGGCCAGGGCCAGCAATGCATGGGTCCCGGGAAGCTGCTTCAAGGCCGTCCAGGCGTCGCCGCCATTGGCCGCCAAAGCCGCTTGCCCGGCCTGCGTGCACCAGAGCACTGCCGCGATCAGCAACACCGTGAAAATCGCATTGGCCAGCACCGAAACCACCGCCGCCTTGACCGGCGTGCGCGTGTCCTGGCGCGCATAGAACGCCGGCGCCAGTACCTTGACCAGCAGGAACGCGGGCACCGCCGTCGACTGCGCCATCAGGCTCAGGGCGCTCATGCGCGAGTCGAATGCGGAAAAATTGCGGTAACCGAACAGCGACGCGATCAGGGGTTCCGCGCACAGGATCAGTCCCAGGCAGGCAGGCAATCCGATCAGCAGGCAAAGACGGAAACCCCAGTCGAGGCCTTTCGAGAAACCGTCCGGATCGCTGGCCGCGTGGCGGCTGGAGAGGTGCGGCAATATCACCGTACCGATCGCCACCCCGAACATGCCCAGCGGGAATTCCAGCAGCCGGTCGCTGTAGTAGAGCCAGGCCACGCTGCCGCTGAACAGCATCGACGCCGCCATGGTGTTGAACAGCAGGTTGAACTGCGCCACCGACGAACCGAACAGCGTCGGTACCATCAGCCGCATGATCTTGCGCACCCCCGGATGCCCTGTCGGCAGGCGCGGCCGTGGCAGCAAACCCATGCGGGCCAGCGTGGGAAGTTGGAACACCAGCTGCAGGATCCCCGCCGCGAACACGCCCCAGGCCAGCGCCACCACCGGCTCGAAACCCCAGCGCGGCATCTGTGGGGCCAGGCCCAGGGCCGCGGCGATCATCGCCACATTGAGCAACACCGGCGACAACGCGGGGATTGCGAAACGCTCATAGGTATTGAGGATTCCGCCGGCCAGCGAAGCCAGCGAAATGAACAGCACGTAGGGGAAAGTGATGCGCAGCATTTCCGTGGCCAGCCGAGACTGCTCGCTGCCCAGTTCGAAACCCGGCGCGAACACCCGCATCACCCACGGCGCCGCCAGTACGGCCACCCCGGTCAGGACCAGCAGGGCCGCGGTCAGCGTGCCGGTCACCCGGTCGATCAGGTCCTTGACCGCGGCACGGTCGCCATTGGCCTTGTACTCCGCCAGTACCGGGACGAAGGCCATCGAAAACGAGCCTTCCGCGGACAGGCGGCGCATGAAATTGGGGATGCGGAAGGCCACCACGAAGGCTTCCATGGCCGGGCTGGCGCCGAATACCGCCGCATAGACCTGGTCGCGGACCAGGCCGAAGACCCGGGACAGGAAGGTCATGGAGCTGAAAACGGCGGTGGAACGCAGCAGCCGGTTGCCGCTCATGACCGGGCTCCCGGCGGGTTGACGCAAGTCATTGAATCCCCCATAATTTCGCGTTCGTTTTCCCGCACTCCGTCCATTACCGCTCCACCCAACGATTTCCTAGGATACCCACCGTGGCAAATATCAAGTCCGCCAAGAAGCGCGCCAAGCAGGCCGTCGTGCGCAACATGCGCAACACCGGCCAGCGTTCGATGCTGCGCACCGCCGTCAAGAAAGTGCTCAAGGCGCTCGACGCCAACGATGCCGCAGGCGCCCAGGCTGCCTTCGCCGTGGCCCAGCCGATCCTGGACCGCTTCAGCTCGCGCGGCCTGATCCACAAGAACAAGGCCGCCCGTCACAAGAGCCGCCTGACCGCCCGCATCAAGGCCCTGCAAGCCGCCTGATCCGTCGCAGCTTCCGGTCGAAGTGCCGCGAATACCAGAAAACCCGGCTCCGGCCGGGTTTTTTGTTGCCCTTGTAGAGCCGAGCTTGCTCGGCTGCTTTCCAGCCCGCCGCGAAGGGCAGCCGAGCAAGCTCGGCTCTACGGCGGGAGCAGGGGCATCGCTGCCCTCAGCCGGCATTGCGCGCTTCCTGCTCGTCCTCTTTGAGCCGGTCGAAGAACGCCATCACGTCCTTCATGATCGGCCAGGTGCCTTCGCGCGATACCGCCGAGGTCACGTACCAGGGCTGGGTCCAGCCCAGCTCGGCGATCACCTCCGCGGCACGGGTCGCGGCTTCGTCCTCGAACATCAGGTCGGCCTTGTTCAACACCAACCAGCGCGGCTTCCGTAGCAGCTCGGGATCGTGTTTCTCCAGCTCGTGTTCGATCGCCCGCACCTGTTCGGCCGGCGAGATCTCCACCCCGCCCTCCATCGGCGCCATGTCCACCAGATGCAGCAGCAAGCGGGTGCGCTGCAGGTGGCGCAGGAACATCGCGCCCAGGCCCGCACCATCGGCCGCGCCCTGGATCAGGCCGGGGATGTCGGCGATCACGAAGCTGCGATGGGACTCGACGCTGACCACGCCCAGGTTCGGGTACAGTGTGGTGAACGGGTAATCGGCGACCTTGGGGGTCGCGGCCGAAACCGCACGGATGAAGGTGCTCTTGCCGGCATTGGGGAAGCCCAGCAGGCCCACGTCGGCCAGCAGCTTCAACTCCATCTTCAGGGTGCGCGCCTCGCCCTCGTCGCCCGGCGTGGCCCGGCGCGGCGAGCGCGTCACCGAACTCTTGAAATGCATGTTGCCGAGGCCGCCCTTGCCGCCCTTGGCCACCAGCAGGCGATCGCCGTGCGTGGTGAGATCGCCGATCACCTCGTCGGTGCCGACGTTGACGATGGCGGTGCCGACCGGTACGGAGATGATCAGATCGTCGCCGCCCTTGCCATAGCGCTGCTGGCCCATGCCGTTCTCGCCGCGCTGGGCCTTGAAGATGCGCTGGTGGCGGAAGTCCACCAGGGTGCTGATGTTCTCGTCGGCCTGGATCCAGACGCTGCCGCCATTGCCGCCGTCGCCGCCATCGGGACCGCCCAGCGGAATGAACTTCTCGCGACGGAAGCCTATGCAGCCGTCACCGCCATTGCCGGCTATGACATCGATTTCTGCTTCGTCTACGAGTTTCATAAGGATTGGTTCAGAGGTTGGATTTAGGAACAGCTGGATATCTTGGAGATCGTCATCCCAGCGAAAGCTGGAAGTGCTTCTCGACAGCGAAGCAGATCATCCATTTTGACTTTGCACTGGGTTTCAGGACACACGGTCAAAATCAAGATCAAGCTGGATCCCAGCTTCCGCTGGGATGACGATCTATTTTTTTACGCAGGGGCTCGATTATTCGCGATTACCAGGCAAGAAACGAAAAGCCCCGCACGCGGCGGGGCCATTCGCTCGCTATCGCGGCAGCTTACGCTTCCGCGACGACGCTTACGGTACGGCGCTTCTTGGCGCCCTTGACCGAGAACTCGACCTTGCCGTCGACCAGCGCGAACAGCGTGTGGTCGCGACCCAGGCCGACGCCGGGGCCCGGATGGAACTCGGTGCCGCGCTGGCGGACGATGATGTTGCCCGCGTCGATCGCCTGGCCGCCATAGATCTTGACGCCGAGCATCTTCGGGTTGGAGTCGCGGCCGTTGCGCGAGGAGCCTACGCCCTTTTTATGTGCCATGACCTATCTCCTTACTTGCTGTCACCACCGGCGATGCCGGTGATTTCGATTTCGGTGTAGTGCTGCCGGTGACCCATCTGCTTCTTGTGGTGCTTGCGGCGGCGGAACTTGATGATGCGCACCTTGTCGGCGCGACCATGGGACTTGACGGTGGCGGTGACGGTGGCGCCTTTCAGCGCGTCGCCGAGCTTGACGCCCTCGCCGTCGCCCAGCAACAGGATCTGGTCGAACTTGATCTCCTGGCCGGCTTCGGTTTCGAGCTTCTCGACGCGGATCGTCTCGCCCGTCATCACGCGGTATTGCTTACCGCCGGTGACTAGAACTGCGTACATGGGTGTTTCCTTCTGTAGTTATTTTATTGACCCTGCCGCCATCGAGGGCGGACAGAAGCGGAATTGTAAGCCTTTCAGCAGGTTAGGGTCAACATCAGGACCTCCCGGACCTGGCTGGGGTGGGAGCGGCGTCCCGCCGCTAGCTCTACGGTGGCCGGCCGAACCCCGACAGTCGCAAGCTCGCGGCGGGGACGCCGCTCCCATGGCCCTCCCTCGACCGCCTGTCCGGCTGGGCAAACCTGCCCCCGGCGCCCTCCGGTCCCGCCGACTGCTCCTTTCAATCCCGGCAATTGCCCCCAGATCATGGGATCGCTACGCTTCCCTGTTCGCTCCCCGGATCCCCCCACCGATGGCCATGGACTTCATCCGCATTCGCGGCGCGCGGACGCACAACCTGAAGAATATCGATCTCGACCTGCCGCGAGACAAGCTGATCGTGATCACCGGCCTGTCCGGCTCGGGCAAGTCGTCGCTGGCCTTCGACACCATCTATGCGGAAGGCCAGCGCCGCTACGTGGAATCGCTGTCGGCCTACGCGCGCCAGTTCCTCAGCGTGATGGAAAAGCCCGATGTCGACCATATCGAGGGCCTGTCGCCGGCGATCTCGATCGAGCAGAAATCGACCTCGCACAACCCCCGCTCCACCGTCGGCACCATCACCGAGATCTACGACTACCTGCGTCTGCTGTACGCCCGCGTGGGCCTGCCGCGCTGCCCCGACCATGGCTATCCGCTGGAGGCGCAGACGATCAGCCAGATGGTCGACCAGGTGCTGGCGCTGGGCAATTCCGATGAAAGCCGCGAACAGCGTTACATGATGCTGGCGCCGGTGATCCGCGAGCGCAAGGGCGAACACGCCCAGGTCTTCGACCAGTTGCGCGCGCAGGGTTACGTGCGCGTGCGCGTCGATGGCCAACTGCACGAAATCGACGCGGTGCCGGCCCTGGCCCTGCGCCAGAAGCACACCATCGAGGCGGTGATCGACCGTTTTAAGCCGCGCGAAGACATCAAGCAGCGCCTGGCGGAAAGTTTCGAGACCGCGCTGAAGCTGGGCGACGGCATGGCTTCGGTGCAATCGCTGGACGACGCCGAAACCCCGCCATTGCTGTTTTCGTCCAAATACAGCTGCCCGGTCTGCGATTACTCGTTGCCGGAACTGGAACCGCGCCTGTTCTCGTTCAACTCGCCGGTCGGCGCCTGCCCGAAATGCGATGGTCTGGGGGTGGCCCAGTTCTTCGATCCGGCGCGCGTGGTCGTCCATCCCGAGCTGTCGCTTTCGGCCGGCGCGGTGCGCGGCTGGGACCGTCGCAACGCCTACTACTTCCAGCTGATCGCCTCGCTGGCCAAGCATTACAAGTTCGACGTGGACGCACCCTGGCAGTCGTTGCCTGAAAACGTGCGCCAGGCCGTGCTGTACGGCAGCGGCGGCGAACTGATCACTTTCAACTACCTCACCGATTCGGGCGGGCGCAGCCAGCGCAAGCACAAGTTCGAAGGCATCGTGCCGAACCTGGAACGCCGCTACCGCGAAACCGAATCGGCCGCGGTGCGCGAGGAACTGGCCAAGTACATCAGCGAACAGCCCTGCCCCGAATGCGGCGGTGCGCGCTTGAACAGGTCCGCGCGCAATGTCTTCGTCGCCGACCGCCCCTTGCCGGAACTGGTGGTGCTGCCGATCGACGAAGCGCTCGCCTTCTTCCGCGGCCTCTCATTGCCGGGCTGGCGCGGCGAGATCGCGACCAAGATCGTCAAGGAAATCGGCGAGCGGCTCGGCTTCCTGGTCGATGTGGGACTCGATTACCTCACCCTCGAGCGCAAGGCCGACACGCTGTCCGGCGGCGAAGCGCAGCGCATCCGCCTGGCCTCGCAGATCGGCGCCGGCCTGGTCGGGGTGATGTACGTGCTGGACGAACCCAGCATCGGCCTGCACCAGCGCGACAACGAGCGCCTGCTCGGAACGCTGACCCGGTTGCGCGACCTGGGCAACACGGTGATCGTGGTCGAACACGACGAAGACGCGATCCGCGCCGCCGATTACATCCTCGACATCGGGCCGTATGCCGGCGTACATGGCGGCGAGATCGTGGCCGAAGGCCAGCTCGCCGACATCCTGAAGGCCCCGCGTTCGCTGACCGGGCAATTCCTGTCCGGCAAGCGCCGCATCGAGATCCCGACGCTGCGGCACAAGCCCAACCCGAAGATGACGATGCGCCTGCACGGCGCCACCGGCAACAACCTGAAGGACGTCGACCTCGAAATCGCATCCGGCCTGTTCACCTGCATCACCGGCGTCTCCGGTTCCGGCAAGTCGACCCTGATCAACGACACGCTTTACGCACTGGCTGCCAACGAGATCAACGGCGCCTCGCACAAGCCGGCGCCGTATCGCGAAGTGGAAGGCCTGGACCTGTTCGACAAGGTCGTGGACATCGACCAGTCGCCGATCGGGCGTACGCCGCGTTCCAATCCTGCGACTTATACCGGATTGTTCACGCCGCTGCGCGAACTGTTCGCGCAGATTCCCGAGTCGCGCGCGCGCGGCTATTCGCCGGGGCGCTTCAGCTTCAATGTGCGCGGCGGTCGTTGCGAGGCCTGCCAGGGCGACGGTCTGATCAAGGTGGAAATGCACTTCCTGCCCGACGTGTACGTGTCCTGCGATGTCTGCCACGGCAAGCGCTACAACCGCGAGACCCTGGAAATCAGATACAAGGGCTACAACATCAGCGAGATCCTGGAGATGACCGTCGAGGACGCGCTGCAGCTGTTCGAGCCGGTCCCCGCGCTGGCGCGAAAACTGGAAACCCTGGTCGACGTGGGCCTGAGCTACATCAAGCTGGGCCAGAGCGCGACCACGTTGTCCGGCGGCGAGGCGCAACGGGTGAAGTTGTCCAAGGAACTCTCGCGCCGCGATACCGGGCGCACGCTGTACATCCTCGACGAGCCGACCACCGGCCTGCACTTCCACGACATCGAGCACCTGCTCGCGGTGCTGCACAAGTTGCGTGACGACGGCAACACCATCGTGGTGATCGAACACAACCTGGACGTGATCAAGACCGCCGACTGGGTGGTGGACCTGGGCCCGGAAGGCGGCCATCGCGGCGGCCAGGTCCTGGCCACCGGCACGCCGGAACAGATCGCGGCCGATCCCGCTTCGTACACCGGTCACTTCCTGGCCAAACTGTTGCCGAAATCGAAGGCTGCCAAGGGGGAGAAACCTGCGGCGGTTGCAAAGCCTGCCGTGCTGCCGGAACGCAAATCGGTGCTGAAGCAGGCAGCCAAGGATGCGAAGGCCGCGGCGAAGAAAACCAGCGCAAAGAAAAAGGCGGTCAAGTGAGCGCGGCTCCGGATCCTCGTCGGCTCATCGCGCGCGTCACCCTCGGCGTGCGCTGGGGCGACATGGATGCGTTCAACCATGTGAACAACGCCGAGTACCTGAGGTACCTGGAAGAGGCCCGGGTGCAATGGATCGCGGGCATCGCCGGCGTTTCATTGACCGATCGCATCGCGCCGGTCCTTGTCGCCAGCAACGTCAACTACCGCAAGCCGATCGAATGGCCCAGCGAGATCGTCGTGGAGCTGTTCGTCGAGAAGCTCGGCAACAGCAGCCTTACCATGGGACACCGCATGCTCGCATCCGGGGATTCGACCGTGCTCTACAGCGACGGCAGCGTGGTCATGGTCTGGATAGACACGCAGACGGGCAAGAGCGTGGCTTTACCCGAAGCCGTGCGGGCTGCTTGCGCGATTTGACCGCCGCGATTCCCAGGCGACTCAGGGCGCAGCTTTCCTGACCACCAGCTCGGAAAGGATCTCGCGTCCGTCCTGCAGCTTGAAGATCACCACCACCTTGCTGCCCTCCTTCAGCGGCGCGTGCGGTCGCATCAGCATCAGGTGCATGCCGCCGGGCTTGAAGGTCGCATCGCCGTCGGGAACGATCCGCAATTGCTCGATGCCGCGCATCCGGTTGACCCCATCGACGATGCGGGTTTCATGCAGGGAAACCTCGCCGAAGGCCGGGCTGCTGGCCGACACGATCACCACCGGTGCGGGACACGGATTGGCGATGCGCCCGAAACCGGCCATCATCGGCATCGCCGCGGGCGGCAAGCGCACCCAGCCGTCCTTCATCGCGGGCGCGCATTCGCGGGCGCCTGCCTGCGATGCGGCCGCGGCGAACAGCAACGCCAGCGTCCACTTCGCCGGTTTCGATCGTGCCGGCCTTGATCCTGCAATCAGTCGTTTGCCCATGGGCATATGATATCCGGCGTATCCATCGGAGAAAGTGAATGAGCGCACTCGTCGAAATCCTCGAGCATGGTCCGATCCGCGAGATCAGGCTGGCCCGTCCGCCGGTCAATGCCCTCGACACCGACCTGTGTCGCGCGTTGATCGCCGCGCTGGATGCGGCCGTGGCCGAGGGCGCGCGTGGCGTGGTCCTATCCGGCAACGACAAGGTGTTCTCGGCCGGCCTCGATGTGCCGCACCTGATGTCGCACGGCGACAACCGCGATGCCCTGCAGGACAGCTGGGGCGCCTTCTTCGGAGCGACCCGGACCCTGGCGGAATTGCGCGTGCCGGTGGTGGCCGCCCTGACCGGCCACTCGCCTGCCGGCGGTTGCGTGCTGGCGCTGTGCTGCGACTACCGGATCATGGCCCGCAATCCGGATCCCGCGCGTCCGTTCGCCATCGGCCTCAACGAAACCCAGGTGGGACTGGTGGCCCCGGAAGGCATCCAGCAGTTGATGCGCCGGGTGGTCGGCATCTATCGCGCCGAGCGGCTGCTGGTCGCGGGCGAAATGGTTCCTGCGGAGCGCGCACTGGAAATAGGCCTGGTGGATGAACTGGTCGCGCCGCAAGAAGTGGTTCCGCGCGCCATCGGCTGGTTGCAACAACTGCTGAAACTGCCCTCCCATCCGATGCTGCAGACCCGCGCCATCGCCCGCGCCGACCTGGTCGCAGCGCTGCATGCCGACAACATCCGCATGGATCGGTTCATCGAGGGCTGGTATTCGCCGGATACGCAGGCCGCGCTGCAGGCCTTGGTGGCGAGATTGAAGAAATAGCGAACGCCTTTCTCGGCCGCCTTGCCTTGTTTTGTGGATCCGAGCTTGCTCGGATGCTTTTCACATTGAAGCTAGAGCATCCGAGCAAGCTCGGACCTACAAGTCAACGGGCGACGGGTCGCGACGGATCGCTGATCCATCCGCTCCACGAGCCCGCATACACCCGGGCGCCCTGCAGGCCAGCGCGTTCGAGTGCCAGCAGCAAATGGCAGGCGGTGACGCCCGAGCCGCACATCACCACGACGTCGCCGGGATCGCGTCCCGACAACAGCGGCATGATTTCGGCACGCAATTGCTGCGGCGGCTTGAAACGGCCCGCCTCCAGGTTGTCGGCGACCGGGCGATTGACCGCGCCCGGCACATGACCGGCCACCGGATCGATAGGCTCGGCTTCGCCACGGAAACGTTCGCCGGCGCGCGCATCCAGCAGCCAGCCTGTGGCTTCGCCCAGCCGTGATTGCACTTCGTCGGCGGTAACGATGCGCGAAGCATCGAAGTTCGCCGGATAGGCTGGCTCGGCGGCGGGCGAGCTTGTCGATGCAGTCTCCGGCAGCCCCTTCGCACGCCATGCAGCCAGGCCGCCATCGAGCACCGCCACACGATCGTGGCCGAGCAACTTCAGCATCCACCACAAGCGTGCAGCCGCCATGCTGCCATCGCCCGCGTCGTAAACGACTAGCTGGTGATGCGGCGCGATGCCCCACTCTCCCAGCTTGCGGGCGAACGCGGCGGCCTCCGGCAAGGGATGGCGTCCTTCCCCGGCACGGGTCGGGTCGGACAGGTCGCGATTGAGGTCGGCGTGGACGGCGCCAGGAAGATGCGATTCCTCGTAGCCGCCGCGGCCGGCCAGTGGATCCATCAACGCGAAGCGCGCGTCGACGATGCGCAACTCCTCACTGCCCAACGCACCGGCAAGTTCGTCAACGCCGACCAGCGTGTTCCATTTCATGCAAGCCCCTTCATGCAATTCCCGCCAAGCGTTCGCGCAGGTTGAACAGGATCGCCGCGGTCGCGCCCCAGATGCGCTGGCCGGGCCAGTCGTATTCCAGTACCGCGCGCCTGCGGCCACGGTAATCCACTTCGACCCGGCGCAGGTTTCCGGGCGCCATCAGGAAGTCGAGCGGCACCTCGAACACATCGGCGACCTCGTCCGGATTCGCAACGGCGACGTAATCCGGATCGATCACCGCGACCACCGGCATGACCCGGAAACCGCTGATGGTGGTGAAGGGATCCAGGAACCCCAACGGCGAGATCTGCGACGCGGCAAGGGCGACTTCCTCGTTGCTCTCGCGGATCGCCGCGGCAACGGGACTGATGTCGCTGGGCTCGATGCGCCCGCCCGGAAAACTGACCTGTCCGCCGTGATGGCGCAGGCCGTCGGTGCGACGGGTCAGCAGGACCTGCGTGCCCTGCTTGCGCGGCACCAGGCCGGCCAGCACCGCCGACTCGACCGGCGGCCCGGGGGGCAGCAGATCGGCGAGTTCCTCATGGTTCCAGCCTGCCTGCGTCGGCAGGTTCGCCAGCGGATGCAGGACCTGGCGCAAGGCCTGGCGCTCGGGCAGCAGCAGTTCGAAACCCGCACGCGCCTGTTCGCGACCCGGCAGGGTCGACTCCATCAGGCGCAGGCGTTCGTCATCGTTCATTTGCGGCCAGCGGGCAATCTCGGCGGTCGTCCGCAGACAACCTTCGCAGAGCCCGTCGTCACCCAGGGTACAAACACCTATGCACGGGCTGAGCACGGCGCGGTAAGCGGAATTCATCAATCAGACACCAATCGGGCCTGGCGCGCAACGGCGCCGTCACCCGGAACAATCGAACGAACAAGCAATAAAAAATTACGCCGGCTTGGGAGCCGGCGTAATCGAACTTCATGACCAGCTGCGTATTTCACGCGCCACTGACGGGATGGCGGCACGGGATCAGGCAACAGCAAAGGCACTGGATCCCCGCCTGCGCGGGGATGACGCAATGATAGAGCTGAAGTCGCTGGATCCCCGCCTGCGCGGGGATGACACAACGGCAAAGCCATGCGCTGCGCGCATGGGCCGTTGTGTCACTTGACGCTGACCAGCTTGACTTCGAAGACCACGGCCTGGTTCGGGCCGATCGGCGACTTGGGGGTATTGCCGTAGGCCTTGTCGGCCGGTATCACCACTTCCCAGCGTGCGCCGGCGGGCATCGCCACCAGTGCGTCGCGCAGACCGGCAAGCGGGATCTCGCTGACCTTGATCTCCATGGGCGCCGGCGGTGCGGTCTGGCCCTGCTGCGGGCTGAAGGTGTCGACGAAGGTGCGGCCGTCGGTCAGCGCCCCCTTGTACTGCAGGGTGACGTTGCTGGCCTGGTTCGGCTTGGCGCCATTGCCCGCCTCGATCTCGCGGTACTGGACGCCACCCGGCAGGGTCTTCACGCCCGGCTTGCCCTTGTTCTGGGCCAGGAATGCGTCGCTCTTGGTCTTGTTCTCGGCCGAGGCCTTTTCGAACTCGGCCTTGGCCTTTTCCATCTGCCGCTTCTGCATGGCTTCGACGGCGGTGCGCAGCTGGGCGACCGGAACGGTCGGCTCCTTCTTCGCATAGCCTTCCTGCACGGCCTTGACCACCGTGTTGATGTCGACCGCTTCGCCGCTATCGACCAGGTTGCGGCCGAGGTCGTAACCGAGCGCGTAGCTCAGATCGTTCTTGTTCGGCGCCGGCGTGGTTTGCGCGAAGGCGGAGCCGGCTACCAGGGTCATGGCCGCGAGGGTGGCGGCGAGCAAACGCAACTTCATTATTTACGATCTCCGGGAATGGAATGGGGCGGTCGAACCGCCCCAGCAGTACGCGTTAGGATAGCCGCCGAGGGGCTTAACCGCCAGTGACGACCGGGGCTCTGACCGGGCCGCGGGCCTTAAGTTCCGCCCCGTTCCCACTCCCATGCCCCATTCCCAGCGCAGCCAGATCATGACCGATTCGCCCATCACTCTCCACGACCACGCCGGCATCCGCCGCATCACCGTCAATCGTCCCGACAAACTCAACGCCCTGAACGCTGCGACCCTGGATGCGCTGTTCGTGGCCTTCGAAGCAGCGGCGGAAGACCCCGCGGCAAGGGTGCTGGTACTGACCGGAGCCGGTCCCAAGGCTTTCGTAGCCGGGGCCGACATCGCCGAGATGGCCGGCCTGCGCCCCACCCAGGGCCGCGATTTTTCCCTGCGCGGGCAACGCCTCATGCGCAGGATCGAAACCATGCCCAAGCCGGTCATCGCAATGGTGAACGGATTCGCACTGGGCGGCGGCCTGGAACTGGCCATGGCCTGCCACCTGCGCATCGCCGCGGACTCGGCCAGGCTGGGCCAGCCGGAAATCAATCTGGGCCTGATCCCCGGCTTCGGCGGCACCCAGCGCCTGCTGCGCCTGGCCGGACGCGCCGCGACCCTGGAACTGTGCCTGCTGGGCGCACCGATCGATGCCGCGCGCGCGCTGCAACTGGGCATCGTCAATCGCGTGGTCGCGGCCGCCGAACTGGAAGCCGAGACCCTGAAAGTGGCCGAACAACTCGCCCAGGCCGCGCCGCTGGCCCTGCGCGGCACCCTGGATGCGGTCAACGTGGGCGGCGAATGCGCCATCGGCGAGGGCCTGCAGTACGAGACCGCGCAATTCGGCCTGATGTTCTCCACCGACGACATGCGCGAAGGCACGCGCGCCTTCCTGGAACGTCGCAAGCCCGTGTTCAACGGAAGTTGAGTGGGCATGCAAGCGAGCGACATGGAAGCCGGAGCGCATGACTGCGGGCACGGAAGCCGATTACTGGGTTTGCTGCAAAACGACGATGTCGATGCCGCGATCGAGGCCGGCCTCATGCACTACGTTCCCTGCACCGCCTGCGGCCTCGAAGTGGCCACGAAATTGATCGATGCGCAGCAGACCCTGTCCAGGGCATGGTCCGCACGCGATCGCTACCTGGCGCGCAATGCGCGCCTTGCCCGGCGCGTCGCCGAGCGCGAGGCGAAGCGGGCGCCCGTCGTTGCGGAAAGGAAAAGTCCATTGCCGCCTGCGGCAGCGGCGATCCTGGCCCGCGCCAAGGCCAGGGCCGCGGAGCGCGGCAGGCAATGAATGCAACATCGAAACGCAGCAAGACGCTGAAACCCGACGAAATCCGCGAGCTGTTCTCGCGGCTTGCGGAACTCAATCCCAAGCCCACCACCGAGCTTGCCTACAACACGCCGTTCGAGTTGCTGGTGGCGGTGATCCTGTCGGCGCAGGCCACCGACGTCGGCGTCAACAAGGCCACGCGCCGTCTTTATCCGGTGGCCAACACCCCTGCCGCGATCCTCGCGCTGGGCGAAGAGGGCCTCAAGCCCTACATCGCCACCATCGGCCTGTTCAACGCCAAGGCGAAGAACGTGATCGCCACCTGCCGCATCCTCGTCGAAAAATACGCCGGCGAAGTCCCACGCGACCGCACTGCGCTCGAAGCGCTGCCCGGGGTCGGCCGCAAGACCGCGAATGTGGTCATGAACACCGCCTTCGGCGAACCGACCATCGCCGTCGACACGCACATCTTCCGCGTCGCCAACCGCACCGGGCTGGCGCCGGGCAAGGACGTACGCGCGGTGGAGGACAAGCTGATGAAGGTGGTGCCGGACGAGTTCAAGCAGGACGCGCATCACTGGCTGATCCTGCACGGCCGCTATGTGTGCAAGGCGCGCAAGCCGGACTGTCCGCATTGCGTGATCCGCGACCTGTGCCGGTACAAGGACAAGACAGTCGCCTGACTCGGCGGGATCCTCCGCCGCCGGCGCGGCTTCGTTACCGCGGCGCCCGCCTGCTATCGCGGGCCGGCTGATCCTGCACGGCCGCTATGTGTGCAAGGCGCGCAAGCCGGACTGTCCGCATTGCGTGATCCGCGACCTGTGCCGATACAGGGACAAGACGCCGGAGCCAGGCAATCACTGACGGATGCAGAGCGATGTAGGAGCGACGCAAGTCGCGAAGTCCTCACGGTTTGAGGTTACGGACTTCGCGACTTGCGTCGCTCCTACAACTCATCCCTTATGGCAGCAACCGGTTGCCATCCGCGTCCACGACCTGTTCGCCGTCTTCCTTGGCGAAGGCGCCGCGCTGCGGCAGCGGCAACAGGTCCAGCACCCGCTCGGATGGACGGCACAGGGCCACGCCCAGGGGCGAAACCACGATCGGCCGGTTGATCAGCAAGGGATGCGAGACCATCGCATCGAGCAATGCGTCCTCGTCCAGCGCCGGATCGTCCAATCCAAGTTCGCGATAGCAAGCCTCCTTCTCGCGCAGCAGTTCGCGCGCTCCGATACCCATGCGTCCGAGCAACGACTGCAATTGCGCACGACTCGGCGGCGACTTCAGGTATTCGACGACGTGCGGCTCGATACCGGCGTTGCGGATCAGCGCGAGCGTGTTGCGCGAAGTGCCGCACGCGGGGTTGTGGTAGACGACGATATCGAGGGCGGGGTTGTCCATGGCTGCTCCAGTGGAGGTTGCGGGGCCGGCATGATGCCGGAAAGCGCCGAAACCGACACACCGTGGCCGTGGGCGGATCAAAAAAGTGTCATCGCGACGAAATAAGACAGCTTTGTCACAATAACGCAAAGTTCACGCACTAGCCTGCGCGGCGTCACCTCACTCACGCCCAATGGCCAATCCATGAAAATCCAACGCCACACCCTCACTCTCGCCTTGCTGGCGGCTATCGCCGCGCCGGCTGCCCATGCCGAAGTCGCCATCGATGTCATCGGCGGCTCGGAAATCAGCTTCGAAGGCCTGGTCCAGGCCGATGGCAACTGGTTCGACAACGACCTGGCCGACCTCAACGGCGTCGGCGCCAACGGCAAGGACAGCGAATACGAACTGCGCCGCGCCGAACTCGTGCTGAAAGGCAAGGGCCCGGGCAACGTCGAATGGGTCGTGGGCTACGACGCCAAGGCCGACAAGTTCCTCGACACCAACCTCAAGTACAAGATCGGCGGCGACAGCAACCACTACCTGCAGCTGGGCCAGTTCAAGCAGCCCAACAGCCTGGAAGAACTGTCCAGCACCAAGAACAACGATTTCATCTCCAAGGCCGCGGTCACCAATACCTACGCCGTCGCCCGCCGCCTGGGCGTGGGCTACAGCTACGGCACCAGCGACTGGAGCCTGACCGCCAGCTACTTCGGCCGCGAACTGACCCGCAACCTGGCCCACGGCCCCGGCTTCGGCCTGCGCGGCACCTGGGCGCCGATCAACGAGAAGGGCAACGTGCTGCATTTCGGCCTGGCCTATGTCGACTACGACACGCCGGACGACACCTTCCGCGTACGCTCCCGCCCCAATGCCGACCTGGCCACGGTGCGGCTGGTGGACAGCGGCAATCTGACCGATGCCGACCGTGTCGCCACCACCAGCCTGGAGGGTCTGTGGATCCACGGCCCGTTCAAGCTGCAGGGCGAGTACTACACCAGCGACGTGCAGCGTTACCGCGCCGGTTCCGACGACTACACCTCCACCGGCGCCTACCTCAGCGGCCTGTGGAACCTGACCGGCGAAACCTGGGGCTACAAGGGCGGCACACCCAGCACTTCGGGTCCGAACGAACCGGCCACCGGCATGTGGCAACTGGGCCTGCGCTACGACACCATGGACCTGGACGACGGTTCGGTGCAGGGCGGGCAGATGGACATCATCACCGCCGGCGTGAACTACTACTGGCGCTCGAACTACAAGGTGGCCCTGAACTACGTCAAGGTCAGCAGCGACCGCGCCGATGTCAGCGACGATCCGTCGATCCTGGAAGCGCGCCTGCAGTTCTTCTGGTAATCCGCGGAACTTGCTCCTCCTTCTGTTTCATTTCAAGCGCGGCTCCGGCCGCGCTTTTTTTTTGCTTCCTGATCCAGGACTGTGGAAGCGGCGTGAGCCGCGAAAGGCTTTCGCGGCTCACGCCGCTCCCACATGGTTCTCCCGCCCCCCGCTTGCGTCATCTTCCTGTCATCCGATCGTCGCGGAGGTGTCACGCAATGGTTATGCAATAGCAGCGAGCGGGATGACCCGCATCGTCCACTTCCCAGGAGCCCACCCAGTGTTCAACTCCCTCAAATCGCGCGTCGCGGTGCTGGCCATCGCGGCCGCATTCTCGGCCAATGCAATGGCCGCCGACGTCACCGGCGCCGGCGCCTCGTTCGTGTACCCGGCCATGTCCAAGTGGTCGGCCGATTACGCCAAGGCCAACAGCAAGCAGGTCAACTACCAGTCGATCGGTTCCGGCGGCGGCATCGCCCAGATCAAGGCCGGCACGGTCGATTTCGGCTCCTCCGACGCGCCGTTGAAGCCCGAGGAACTGGCCAAGTCCGGCCTGGCCCAGTTTCCCTCGGTGATCGGCGGCATCGTGCCCGTGGTCAACCTGCCGGGCGTCGCCGCCGGCGCGATGAAGCTGGACGGCGAGACCCTGGCCAACATCTTCCTCGGCAAGGTCAAGAAGTGGAACGACCCGGCCATCGTCGCCCTCAACGGCGGCCTGAAGTTGCCCGACGCCAAGATCACCATCGTGCACCGCTCGGATGGCTCCGGCACCACCTTCAACTTCGTCAACTACCTGTCCAAGGTCAGCGGCGACTGGAAGAGCCAGGTCGGCGAAGGCACCACGGTCAAGTGGCCGGTGGGCATCGGCGGCAAGGGCAACGAAGGCGTGGCCGCCTACGTCAAGCAGATCAAGGGCGGCATCGGCTATGTCGAACTGTCCTATGCGCTGCAGAACAAGATGGCCTATTCGCGGCTGAAGAACGCCGACGGCAACTTCATCGTCCCCAGCGACGACAGCTTCGCGGCCGCCGCCGCCAGCGCCAACTGGGGCGCGACCAAGGACTTCTACCTGGTCAACACCAATGCTCCGGGCGCCGATTCCTGGCCGATCATCGCCACCAACTTCATCCTGATGTACAAGCAGCCGAAGAACGCCGCCGGAGCCAAGGGCGCCAAGGAATTCTTCCGCTGGGTCTATGCCAACGGCGACGCCCAGGCCACCGCGCTGGGTTACGTGCCCCTGCCGGACGCGCTGGTCCAGCAGATCGAGACCTACTGGTCGCAGAACATGGCGTACTGAACGGACGGGCTCTCTCTCCCCCTGGTCGTTCACGGGCGCGGACCGCGAGGTCCGCGCTTTTTTGTTTGGAGGCTGGGGCGGGAAGCGAGGAACGAGAAACATAGGAACGAGGAACGAGAGAGAACGGAATGAAAACTTGCCGTGCTTCGGCACTGAGCCACCGACCCCTTGCCGTTCCTCATTCCTCACTCCTCACTCCTCACTCCTCACTCCTCACTCTTCACTCCTCACTCCTCGTTCCTCACTTCTCGTTCCTCGCTCCTCGCTTCCCGCCCCCTGTCATACGCATGTAACAAAAACATCATTTCATGGCGTCACCCGCTGGCGCTGAGCCGGCACCTTCGTCAACGGAGTTTCATGATGAACCTGAAGCCGACTCGCCTTGCCCTGCTCGCCCTGTCCGTCACCGTGGCCCTGGCCGCCTGCAAGCCCGCGGACAACCCGGCCCCGGCCACCGGTGCGCCCGACCCGGCCGCGACCACCGCCCCGGCCGCAGCCAACCCCAACGCCGCCGAGATCTCCGGCGCCGGCGCTTCCTTCATCTATCCGCTGGTGTCCAAGTGGTCGGCCGACTACAACGCCGCCACCGGCGCCAAGGTCAACTACCAGTCGATCGGCTCCGGCGGCGGCATCGCCCAGATCAAGGCGGGCACGGTGGACTTCGGTTCCACCGACAAGCCGCTGTCCACGGAAGAACTCGCCCAGGCCGGTCTTGGCCAGTTCCCGTCGGCGATCGGCGGCGTGGTCCCGGTGATCAACGTGGAAGGCCTGCAGCCGGGCCAGCTGAAACTGACCGGCGCGCTGCTGGCCGACATCTTCCTGGGCAAGATCACGATGTGGAACGACGCGGCCATCGCTGCGGCGAACCCGGGCGTTGCCCTGCCCGCGGTGAAGATCAGCCTGGTGCATCGCTCGGATGGTTCCGGCACGACCTTCAACTTCTCCAACTACCTGTCCAAGGTCAGCCCGGAGTGGAAGAGCAAGGTCGGCGAAGGCACCTCGGTGCAATGGCCGGGCGGCGTCGGCGGCAAGGGCAACGAAGGCGTGGCCTCGTACGTGAAGCAGATCAAGGGCGGCATCGGCTACGTGGAACTGGCCTACGCGCTGCAGAACCAGATGCCGTACGCTTCGCTGCAGAACGCGGCCGGGAATTTCGTGCAGCCGAATTCGGAAAGCTTCGCCGCCGCCGCGGCCAGCGCCGACTGGGCCAACGCCAAGGACTTCAACCTGGTCATCACCAACGCGCCCGGCGCCAACGCATGGCCGATCACCGCCACCAACTTCATGCTGATGCACAAGCAGCCGAAGGACGCCAAGCGCAGCGCCGAGACCCTGGCGTTCTTCAAGTGGGCCTTCGAGAACGGCCAGTCCCAGGCCAACGAACTGCACTACGTGCCGCTTCCGCCGGAACTGGTGACGCAGATCGAAGCGTATTGGGGCAGCGAGTTCAAGTGACGGATTGGCCCGCGCATAGCGCGGCCTTGCCAATCCGTCATCCCCGCGCAGGCGGGGATCGCTCTTGACCTTGCCCTTCACGTTGATGCCGCACGCAACATCAACGGCAAGAGCGATTCCCGCCTACGCGGGAACGACGATTCACGGTTCGCTCGAATGACGACCTTCAGGACATCATGAACGCCATTGCCGCCCCATTGAATGCTCCGTCCACACGCGATTCGCGCGACGCACGCAACGATCGCCTGTTCCGCTGGCTGCTGACCGCGACCGTGGCCTTCGTGCTGGTGGCGCTGGCCACCGCCGCGCTGTCCATGCTGTGGGGCGGACGCGAAGTCCTGCAGGCGCAGGGATTGAGCTTCTTCTATTCCAGCGAATGGAACCCGGTCGAGAACAAGTACGGCGCGCTCGCGCCGATCTACGGCACCATCGTCACCGCGGTGATCGCGATGCTGATCGCGGTACCGGTCAGCTTCGGCATCGCCTTCTTCCTGACCGAGGTGGCGCCGCGCTGGTTGCGCGGGCCGGTCGGCACGGCGATCGAGTTGTTGGCGGGCATTCCCTCCATCATCTACGGCATGTGGGGCCTGTTCGTTCTGGTGCCGGTGATGACCGAATACGGCACGCCCTGGCTCAACGACCATATCGGCACGATTCCCTACATCGGCGTGTTCTTCCGCGGCCCGCCGCTGGGCATCGGCATGCTGACCGCCGGCTTCGTGCTGGCGATCATGGTCATACCGTTCATCAGCTCGGTGATGCGCGAAGTCTTCCTCACCGTGCCGCAACGCCTGAAGGAATCGGCCTATGCGCTGGGCTCGACCAAATGGGAAGTCAGCTGGGACATCGTCCTGCCCTACACGCGCAGCGCGGTGATCGGCGGCATCTTCCTGGGCCTGGGGCGCGCGCTCGGTGAAACCATGGCGGTGGCCTTCGTCATCGGCAACACGGTCAGCCTGTCGGCTTCGCTGCTGGAACCCGGCACCACCATCGCCGCGCTGATCGCCAACGACTTCGGCGAAGCGACGGAAACCTATCGCTCCGCATTGCTGCTGCTGGGCTTCGTACTGTTCATCGTGACTTTCGTGGTGCTGGCCATCGCCCGCTACATGCTGATGCAGCTTTCGCGCAAGGAGGGCAACTGATGAGCGCGCACTCGGCAGCCACCGGCCTCTATCGCCGCCGCGGCATCATCAACGTCGTCGCTCTGGCGCTTTCCTGCGCCACCGCGGTGTTCGGCCTGTTCTTCCTCGCCTGGATCCTTTGGACGCTGGTCGCCAAGGGCATCGCCGGGATCGACGTCAACCTGTTCACCCGCATGACGCCGCCGCCGATGCAGGAAGGCGGCCTGGCCAATGCCTTCTTCGGCAGCGCGATCATGTGCGGCCTGGCCATCGCCATCGGCACGCCGCTGGGCGTGCTGGCCGGCACCTGGCTGGCCGAGTACGGCAACGCGCGCAAGGCCGGCACGGTGGTGCGCTTCGTCAACGACATCCTGCTGTCGGCGCCATCGATCGTGCTGGGCCTGTTCGTGTACACGCTCTTCATCATGCAGTTCGGCGGCGGATTCTCCGCGCTGGCCGGTGCGCTGGCGCTGGCTTTCATCGTGCTGCCGGTGGTGGTGCGCACCACCGACGAAATGCTGCGCCTGGTACCGGCGCAGATGCGCGAGGCGGCCCTGTCGCTGGGCGTGCCGCAATGGAAGGTGATCGTGCAGGTGCTGTACCGCAGCGCGTCGGCCGGCATCGTCACCGGCATCCTGCTGGCGCTGGCCCGGATCAGCGGCGAGACCGCGCCGCTGCTGTTCACCGCCTTCGGCAGCCAATACTGGAACGCCGATATCACCCAGCCGATGGCCAGCGTGCCGGTGGTGATGAACCAGTTCGCCGGCAGTCCCTACGAATCCTGGCAGACCCTGGCCTGGGCCGGTGCGCTGGTCCTGACCGTGTTCGTGCTCCTCATCAGCCTGACTGCGCGCGGCGTGCTGCTGCGGAACAAGATCTCCAATGACTAACCTTTCCTCGGACCCGGCCATGAACGACGTTCAACGCAACGACTCCACCCAGCGGATCACGACCGTGACCACCGAGCGCGGCGCGATCCCGCCGTCGCCGGTCAAGCTGGAGGCGCAGGGACTGGATTTCTACTACGACAAATTCCATGCGCTGAAGGGCATCAACCTGGAGATCCCCGAGAAGCGCGTGACCGCGCTGATCGGACCATCGGGCTGCGGCAAGTCGACGCTGCTGCGCATCTTCAACCGCATCTATGCGCTGTACCCGAAGATGACGGCCAAGGGCGAGGTGATCCTGGATGGCGAGAACATCCTGTCGCCGAAATACCCGATGAACCGGCTGCGCAGCAAGGTCGGCATGGTGTTCCAGAAGCCGGTGCCGTTCCCGATGACCATCTACGAAAACGTCGCCTATGCGATCCGCCACCACGAGAAGATCAGCAAGGCCGACATGAACGACCGCGTCGAGCAGGCGCTGAACCAGGCGGCGCTGTGGGGCGAAGTGAAGGACAAGCTGGGCCAGAGCGCGCTGGGCCTGTCCGGCGGCCAGCAGCAACGCCTGTGCATCGCCCGCGCGGTGGCATTGAAGCCCGACGTGCTGCTGCTGGACGAACCGACTTCGGCGCTGGATCCGATCTCCACCAGCCGCATCGAACAACTGGTCGAGGAGCTGAAGAAGGACTACACCATCGCCATCGTCACCCACAACATGCAACAGGCCGCGCGCGTCTCCGACTACACCGCCTTCATGTACCTGGGCGACCTGATCGAACACGACCTGACCTCGAGCATCTTCTCCAGCCCGAAGAAGCAGCAGACCGAGGATTACATTACTGGGCGGTTTGGATAAGAAGCGAGGAACGAGGGTTGAGAAACGAGGAACGAGAGTCGGGAATCTGCAAACCAAGCACTCCCCGCTCCCCGCTCCCCGCTCCTCACTCCTCACTCCTCACTCCTCACTCCTCGTTCCTCACTCCTCGTTCCTCGTTCCTCGTTCCTCGTCTCTCACTCCTCACCCCTCACTCCCGGCCTCCCTATGAACAACCAACCCCACGAACACATCGTCAAGAGCTACGACGAAGAACAGCGTCGCCTGGTCGGAGAGATCATGCGTATGGGCGGCATTGCGGTCGCCCAGCTCGAGGCCGCGCTGGACGTGGTCGAACGTCGCGACGACCGCGCCGCGCAGCGGATCATCGCCAACGATGTCGAGATCGACAAACTGGAGGCCAGCATCAGCCATGACGTGATGCAGTTGGCCCTGCGTGGACCGATGGCCCGCGACCTGCGCGAGATCCTCGCCGGTCTGCGCATTCCCGCCGACATCGAACGCATCGGCGACTACGCCGCCAACGTGGCCAAGCGCTCGATCGCGTTGAATGTCTCCCCGCCGGTGCCCCACACCGCCAGCCTGCGCGCCCTGGGCAAGCTGGCCGCGCGCCAGGTCGAAGACGTGCTGCAGGCCTACAGCGACGGCGACGCGGACCGTGCGCTGAGGGTGCGCGCGCGCGATGCGGAACTGGACGCGCAATACACCGCATTGTTCCGCGAACTGCTGACCTACATGATGGAGGACGCGCGCAGCATCACCCCGTGCACGCACCTGCTGTTCATGGCCAAGAACCTGGAACGCATCGGCGACCACGCCACGAACATCGCCGAGAACATCTGGTTCCTGGTCCATGGCGACCAGCCGCTGCCGCCGCGCGACAAGCGCGACGGGACCAATACCGCTGGCGCGGTCTGACCCCTACTTTCCGATGAATCGGAAGTAACCGGCTTCCGGGAGCGCGAACCCATCCGCCCCGGCACTGGCTCTTTGGTACTGTCACGCATGGCGCAACGGCGGCATGTTCGAAGTCCGGAGAACAGATGGGCGCAATGCCAGCCAGCAACGAAGACCTGATCGCCGCGCGTGGCGGCGATGCTGCTGCGCTGCAACGCGTACTCTCGCAGTCGCGGCAGAACCTGCGCCGCTACGCCGAATACCATTGCAACATCAACGATGCCGAAGACGCCGTGCAGGAGAGCCTTATCCTGGTTTCGCGGCGCCTGCGCGACCTGCGCGTACTGGAGGCCTACACCTCCTGGCTGTTCCGCATCGTCAAGCGCGAATGCAACCGTCTGAAACGGGGGTTACGCATGCTGACCGGCGATGCCGTCACCGAAGACATCATGCCCATCTGCAGTTTCGAACCCGTCGAACTGCGCCATGACGTCGCTGCTGCCCTGGTCTCCCTGCCTGCCCACTACCGCGAAATCATCCTCCTGCGGGACATGGAGGGCTACTCGATAGCGGAATTGGCGCAACAGCTGGGCCTCAACCGCGAAGCAGCCAAATCCCGCCTGCACCGGGCACGCCTGCTGGCCCGCGAATACCTGGATCCGGAACGACCGGATTGAAACCGCTGCATCCAGCTTCGTGCTGCCTGCGTATTCATGGCCAACCAGGGCAAATACTGCGCTGCCGCAGTGCACACAAGCCTCTACCCGGACCCCGTTACACTTGAACCACAACCCGCGGACCCCCGTCCGCACCACCACTGGAGCACGACCATGAGCAAGCCCAACCACAAACCCGTTTCACTCGCCCTGTGCACCGCCCTGGTCGGCGGCCTGGCCCTGTCCGGCTCGGCCTTCGCCATGCAACCGATGGCCCAGGGTTACCTGGTGTCCGCGACCGCGGGCGCCGGCCAAGAGAAGGCCGCGACCGATGCCGACAAGAAGGCCGAAGGCAGCTGCGGCGCCGACAAGAAGGCCGCGGAAGGAAAATGCGGAGAAGGCAAGTGCGGCATGGACAAGGTCGACACCGACAAGGACGGCAAGGCCTCGCGCGCCGAGTTCGATGCCGCCCATCCGGACGAGCCCGCCAAGTTCGACACCATCGACACCAACAAGGACGGCTTCATCGATGCGGCCGAGGCCAAGGCCCAACACGAAGGCAAATGCGGCGAAGGCAAGTGCGGTGCCGACAAGGCCAAGGGCGAAGGCAGCTGCGGCGCCGACAAGAAGTCCGACGCCAAGGCCGAACATGCCGAAGGCAAGTGCGGTGAAGGCAAGTGCGGCGGCAGCATCTGATCCGTTCCTGCTGATCGCATGAGCTCCACCCTGCCCGATGCCAGTGCGGGAATAGGCCTGCGACGCGCCCTGCTGGGCGCGTCGCAGTCCGCGCCCCAGGGCGCATTCGATTTCCTAGAATGCGCGCCGGACAATTGGATCGGCGTGGGCGGGAAATACGGCGAGGCGCTGGCCGAACTCGCTTCGCGCCATCCCATCACTTGCCACGGACTGTCGCTGTCGCTGGGTGGCGTGGCGCCGCTGGACGAGACCTTCCTGGTGCGCGTGCGCCGCTTCCTCGATCGGCACAAGGTCGCCCTGTACAGCGAACACCTGAGCTACTGCACCGACGACGGCCACCTCTACGACCTGATGCCGATCCCCTTCACCGAGGAAGCCGTGCGCCACGTCGCCGCGCGCATCCGCCGCGTGCAGGATCTGCTCGGGCGCCGCATCGCGGTGGAGAACGTGTCCTACTACGCCGCCCCCTACCAGGCGATGGACGAAGTGGATTTCGTCAACGCGGTCCTGGCCGAAGCCGACTGCGACCTGCTGCTCGACGTCAACAACATCTACGTCAACGCCATCAACCATGGTTACGGCGCCGGCGATTTTCTCGCGCGCATGCCGACGGCACGCATCGCCTCGTACCACATCGCCGGCCACTACGATGAAGCAGACGACCTGAAGGTGGATACCCACGGCGCCGCGGTCAAGGAAGAGGTCTGGTCGCTGCTGGAAGCCGCGTACCGCATGCACGGCGTGCATCCGACGCTGCTGGAACGCGACTTCAATTTCCCGGCGATGCCGGTGCTGCTGGCGGAAGTGGAACGCATCCGCGTATTGCAGCGCGCCGCGGGCGTTGCCGGACAGCGCGCCGCCCATGCCTGAGACCTTGCGCGAACAGCAGTTCCAGATGGCCGCGCACTTGCGCGATCCCGGCGTCAATCCGCCGCCACCGGGTATCGAGGATCGCCGCCTGGCGATCTATCGCGAACTGTTCTTCAACAATATCGAGGGCCTGCTGGCCGGCAATTTCCCGGTCATCCGCAAGACCCTGGGCGAGCAGTGCTGGCGCAAGCTGGTGCGCGGGTTCTACGCGCATCACCGCAGCCATACCCCATTGTTCGCCGAGATCGGTCGCGAGTTCATCCGCTTCCTGCAGGAGCGCGCGCAAGCCGGGACCGACGATCCCCCTTGGCTGGCGGAGATGGCGCATTACGAATGGGTCGAGCTGGGCCTGCAGATCAACGACGATGAAGTCCCCGCGCATCAGGCTGATGGCGTTCTGCTGGCCGGCATTCCAGTGCTCTCGCCCACCGCCTGGGCCCTGGCCTACACCTGGCCGGTGCCGCATATCGGTCCCGATTACCAGCCCACGACTCCACCTGAAGCGCCGACCCTGGTCCTGGTGCGGCGCGACCGGCAATACGAAATCCGTTTCGCCGAAATCTCGCCGCTGGTGTATCGGTTGATCGAGATCCTGCGCGGCGGCGAATTGAGCGGACGCCAGGCGCTGGAGCAACTGGCGCGGGAAGCCGGCGTCGCCGACCCCGGGTCGGGTCCGGGGCAGGCTCTGCCCGCCTTCATCGAACAAGGCGCAGCCATGCTCCAGCGCATGCACGAGGAAGGCACGATCCTGGGCACCGCCTTGTAGGAGCGGGCCTTGCCCGCGATGCTCTTGGCTTTGTCCCCCAAGGGGACTTCCTTTGGTGCGTAGATCCGAGCTTGCTCGGATGCTTTTCGCGAAGATCAAGAGCATCCGAGCAAGCTCGGATCTACAAGACAAGGGCGAAAGCATCGCGGGCAAGGCCCGCTCCTACAGGCGGGGTTGCGGGCTCTGCTAGGCTTGAGCGATGACGAACGCCGACGAACCCTTGCCGCCCAGCCCCATGGCCCGCCGCTTCCGCGGCTACCTGCCCGTGGTCGTGGATGTGGAAACCGGCGGTTTCGACTGGAACCGGCATGCGCTGCTGGAAATCGCGGTGGTGCCGATCGACCTCGACGCGGACGGCGCCTTCGTCATGGGCGAAACCGCCAGCGCGCACCTGGTCCCCGCGCCCGGCACCGACATCGACCCGAAGTCGCTGGAAATCACCGGCATCGTCCTCGACCACCCGTTCCGCTTGGCCAAACCGGAGAAGGAAGCGCTGGAGCATGTCTTCGCGCCGGTACGCGCGGCGATGAAGAAGCACGGCTGCCAGCGCGCGATCCTGGTCGGCCACAACGCGCACTTCGACCTGAACTTCCTCAACGCCGCGGTCGCGCGTTCGGGGCACAAGCGCAATCCCTTCCACCCTTTCAGCGTGTTCGACACGGTGACCATGGCCGGCATGGCCTACGGCCAGACCGTGCTCGCCCGCGCGGTGCAGGCCGCGGGCATGGAATGGAACGCCGACGACGCGCATTCGGCGGTCTACGACACCGAGCAGACCGCGCGCCTGTTCTGCAAGATCGCCAACGCCTGGCCCAGGCCCGCCTGAGCCTACGCCGACCGATCAGTCCGGCAGGGGTACCGGACCCGGAGCCCGCGCGCCGAGGGTGGCGCCGGCCGAAGCCACCACGACCGCTGCGATCGCCAGCCATTGCAGCACGCCCAGTTGCTCGTGCAGGAAGACGAATCCGCAGAGCGCACCGATGGCCGGCTCCAGGCTCATCAACATGCCGAAGCTGCGCACCGGCAGCCGGGTCAAGGCAAACATCTCCAGGCTGTACGGCAACGCCATCGACAGCACCGCCACCGCAAGACCCACCGGCAGCAGCGCCGGTGCGAGCAGGGCCATGCCGGATGCGATGACGCCCCAAGGTACCGCCACTATCGCCGCGATCGCCGCGCCCAGCGCAACCGCCTGCGCGCCATGGTCGGCACCGGCCTTTTGTCCGAACACGATGTACAGCGCCCAGCACACCCCCGCGCCGAGCGCGTAGGCCACGCCCAGTGGATCCAGCGACGTCTCCTGCGACGACCATGGCACCAGCAGCAGCAATCCGCCTACCGCCAGCACCACCCAACCCACATCGCGCAAACGGCGCGACGCGAGCAATGCGAGTCCCAACGGACCGGTGAATTCGAGGGCGATGGCGATGCCCAGTGGCACGGTCTGCAAGGCGAGGTAGAACAGCGAATTCATCACCCCCAGCGAGACGCCGTAGCCCAGCAGCATCTTCCAGGGCAAGGTGCGCCACGGCATCCGCCACGGACGCAGCACCAGCCATAGCAACAGCGTTCCGAAACCCAGTCGCAGGGAAGTCGCGCCCATCGCGCCGACAGCCGGGAACAGGCTCTTGGCCAGGCTGGCGCCGAGCTGTATCGAGAACATCGCGATGAGCAACAACGATACCGGCAGCAGCAACGAAGCGGCGGGACGTGGGAAGGTCATGATCCTGGCTCGGTGATCGGGAGAGTGCGCGGTGATTCACGGCAGGGAGCCGGGCCGGGCTCAGGGCGAGTGGATTCCGTGTTCGACAAGGATCCTGCGCACGCGATCCAGCGGTATCGCCTCGGCAGTCGTTCCATTTCCGGTGACGGTGGTCGCCATGAACAACGAGTTGTAGACCGCCTCCTCCACTGCATCGACACTGGCCTGGAACACCGCGCTCATCTCCGCGTTGGCCAGTTCGGTGGTGGTCAGTCGCGGCGCGTCGAAGGCGCGGCGTACCGAATCGGCGGTAGAGAACGCCAGCGCATAATCGCCGCTTCCATTCGATGCGGAGCTGCCGGTGCGGCCCAACCCCATCATCGCCCGCGAGGCCACGCGCTTGAGATTGCGGTCGCTGAGCGGCGCATCGGTGGCGATGACGATGATCACCGAACCGTCGCCGCGGTCGTCGGCCATGCCTTTGGTATTCGCATCGTGTTGGGCGACTGCGTTCTGGAACGAATAGCGGCCGAGTTCGCGACCCACCGGCGCGCCCATCACCTGCAGCACGCCGCCGAAATTGGTCTGCACCAGCACGCCCACGGTCCAGCCGCCGAGCGAGGCCGGCAGCACGCGCGAAGAGGTGCCGATGCCGCCTTTCCAGCCGAATGCGATGGTCCCGGTGCCGGCGCCGACGCTTCCCTCTTCGACCGGTCCGGTGGTCGCGCCTTCCAGCGCTTTCCGGACCGCATCGGCGGTGATGGGTCGGGCGCGGATGTCGTTGAGGTCGCCATCATTGGTCTCGCCCACGACCGGGTTGATCGAACGCACCTCTTGCATGTCCGGCTGTTCCAGCATCCAGGCGGCCATCGCATCGGCCGCCTTCCACACGCACAGTGTGCAGGTCAGCAGGATCGGGGTTTCCAGTTCGCCCAGCTCGTCGACCTGGCTGCCGCCGGCGAACTTGCCGTAGCCGTTGCCGACATGCAGCGCCGCCGGCACCCGTGAGCGATAGGCGTTGCCGGCATGCGGCAGGACCGCGGTCACCCCGGTGCGCACCTTGTCGCCTTCGCGCAGGGTGACCTGGCCGACACGCACGCCGGCGACATCGGTGATGGCGTTGAATTTGCCGGGAGAGAAGATGCCGGGCGCGACGCCCAGGTCGCGTGCGCGGACGCGTTCCTGCCCGTGCGCCGCGAGCGGCAGGATCGCCATGCAAGCCAGCGCGATGCCACGAAACAAGACCGTTGACGGACTGACCATGTGATCTCCCCGGAGACCTTCCGGATTGTGGGAGGGGCTTCAGCCCCGACGCTTCTCGGCCTCCTCGCAGTCGGGACTGAAGTCCCTCCCACAGGAAGCAATCCTCCTCGCCTTCCTATCTGCGCTGGCGCACGGCCTCGAACAGGGTCACGCCCGCAGCGACCGACACGTTGAGGCTTTCGATGTCGCCCGGCATAGGGATCTTCACCAATCCATCGCAATGTTCGCGGGTCAGCCGGCGCATGCCGTCGCCCTCGCCGCCCAGGACCAGGGCCACGTTGCCGCGCAGGTCGATGTCGTAGAGCGAGGCCTCGGCTTCGCCGGCCAGGCCGTAGATCCAGACACCGAGTTGCTGCAGGTCGCGCAGGCAGCGGGCCAGGTTGGTGACCGGGAATACCGGCAGCCGATCCGCCGCGCCGGCGGAGGTCTTGCGCACGGTGGCATTGACCGGCGCCGACTTGTCCTTCGGGATCACCACCGCGGTCGCGCCGGCCGCGGCCGCGCTGCGCAGGCAGGCGCCGAGGTTGTGCGGGTCCTGCACGCCATCGAGGACCAGCACCAGCGCCTTGCCTTCGGCGGCTTCGATCAATCCGGCGAGCTCGCCCTCATCCCAGGTCTTGGCCGCCGCGTAGCGCGCGACCGCGCCCTGGTGGCGCACCGATCCGCCAACGCCATCCAGCGCCTGCTGGGTGACCCGGCGCACCTCGATGCCCTTGCGCCGCGCGTTCTCTTCGATCTCGGTGATGCGCGCATTCTTGCTGCCGGCCTCCAGCAGGATTTCGCGCACGTTGTCGGCATCGTTCTCGATGGCCGAAGCCACCGCGTTGATGCCGGCGATCCATTGGTTCTGTTTGCTCATGGGGAAATCTACAAAGGGGATGCGGAATCGTAGGAGCGGGCCTTGCCCGCGATGCTCTTCGACCAGATCGCGGAAGAGCATCGCGGGCAAGGCCCGCTCCTACGGGGGTCAATATTTTTCTTTCTTGCGTTTGGCCGGTTGCCCGCGCGGCGGCAATCCCTGCACCTGCTTTTCCTCGGCCAGCTTGAAGTCGATCTTGCGCTCTTCCAGGCTGGCCTTGAGCACCACGATGCGTACCGGGTCGCCCAGCCGGAAGCTCATGCCGCGGCGTTCGCCGGCCAGGGTCTTGCGGATCGGGTCGAAGTGGTAATAGTCGTGCGGCAGCTGGGTCACGTGGATCAGACCGTTGACCTTGGAGTCGTTCAATTCAACGAACAGGCCGAAGCTGGTCACCCCGCTGATCACGCCGTCGAACTGGCCGCCCACGTGCTGCTCCATCCACGCGGCGCGGTAACGCTCGTCCACTTCGCGCTCGGCCTCGTCGGCGCGGCGCGCGCGTTCGGAACATTGCAGCGAGAGCGCCGCCATCTGATGGGCTGAGTACAGGTATTTCTCCGGCTTGCCCTTGGTCAACGCGTACTTGATCGCGCGATGCACCAGCAGGTCGGGATAGCGCCGGATCGGCGAGGTGAAATGCGCATACGCGGCCAGCGCCAGGCCGAAGTGGCCGGCGTTGTCCGGCGTGTACACCGCCAGGCTCTGGCTGCGCAGCACCACCGATTCCAGCAGGGCCACGTCGGGGCGCTCGCGGATCTTGTGCAGCAACTGGGTGAAGTCGCGCGGCTGGACCTTGCTCCACGGCGGCATCGACAGCTTGAACTCCTTGAGGAATTCCAGCAGGTCCGCGTACTTGGATTCCGGCGGCCGGTCGTGCACGCGGTACGGCGCGGGCACGTGCGCGGCCAGCAGGTACTTCGCCGCTTCCACGTTGGCCGCGATCATGCATTCCTCGATCAGCTTGTGCGCGTCGTTACGCTGCAGCATGCCGGCCTGGGTGACTTCGCCGCGGTTGTCCAGTTCGAAACGCACTTCCGAGGTCTCGAACTCGATCGCGCCGCGCTTCTCGCGCGCCTTGTCCAGCAGCTTGTACAACTCGTACAGGCGTTCGACCTGCGGCAATTGCGCGCCGATCGCGGCGCGCGCGTCGACGTCGTTCTCGCCGACTGCATTCCACACCTGGTCGTAGGTCAGGCGCGCGTGCGAGCGCATCACCGCTTCGTAGAACTTCGACTGGGTGACTTCGCCCTCGCTGTTCACCTGCATGTCGCAGACGAAGCACATGCGGTCCACTTTCGGGTTCAGCGAGCAGATGCCGTTGGACAGCGTTTCCGGCAGCATCGGCACCACGAAGCCGGGGAAATACACCGAAGTGGCGCGCTTCTGCGCCTCGTCGTCCAACGGCGTGCCCGGGCGCACGTAATGCGACACGTCGGCGATGGCCACCACCAGTCGATAGCCGCTGCGGTTCTTCATGCGCAGGCCCTGGCGATTGCTTTCGCAGTACACCGCGTCGTCGAAATCCTTGGCGTCGGCGCCGTCGATGGTCACCAGCGGCAGGTCGCGCAGGTCCACGCGGCCGGCGATCATCTTCTCGTCGACCACCAGCGGCACCGCGGCGGCTTCGTCCAGCACTTCCTGCGGGAATTCGTGCGGGATCTCGTGGCCGTGGATCGCCGCTTCCACCACCAGCGACGGGGTCAGCTTGTCGCCCAGCACCGCGACGATCTTGCCGATAGGGGGACGTCGCGCATCCGGGGCCTGGGTCAGTTCGACCACCACCAGTTGCCCGTCGCGCGCCTCGCCGCGGCCTTCCTGCGGGATCTGCACGTTGCGCTGCACGCGCTTGTCGTCCGGCACCAGATAGCTGATGCCGCCCTCCAGCGTATATCGGCCGATCAGGCGGCTGAGCCGGCGTTCCAGCACCTCGACGATGCTGCCTTCGCGGCGCCCGCTGCGATCCACTCCGGTGACGCAGGCCATGACCCGGTCGCCGTGCATGGCCTTGCGCATTTCGTAGGGCGGCAGGAACAGGTCGTCGCCGCTGCCGTCTTCTGGGCGCAGGAAGCCGAATCCGTTGGGGTTGGCGATGACCACACCGGGGATCAGGTCCATCTGCTTGGCCGGGGCGAAACCGCCGCGGCGGTTCTGCAGCAACTGGCCGTCGCGGACCATCGCGCCCAGGCGCTTGCCCAGGGCGTCGAAACGGTCGGGCGCGGTCAGTTCGAGCCTGGCGGCCAGATCTTCGGCGGTCTGCGGGCCATCGGCGGCGCTGAGCACGCCCAGGATGGCTTCGCGGCTGGCGATGGGATCGGCATAGCGCTCGGCCTCGCGCGCGGCGTGCGGATCACGGAAATTGCCGCGCTGGGGCGGCGCCGGCTGGCGCGATACCGGAGGTCGGGTGTTGCCACGTGGCCCCTTGTACGCTGCGGGGGACTTGCCCGCCGGCAGGTCCGGCATCCACGGCGGCAGCTTCGATTTCTTCGTCCCGGCCGCTTTTTTCGCGCCGCCAGCAGGCTTGCCCGGCTTGCCGGATGCGGGTTTCGACCCGCCTTTCGTTGGCTTCTTCGTCATCCGGCCATGGTACACCCCGGCTGAATCCCGGCCCTGACCTTGCGCTGATGCGTTGACATCCTCCCGCGCAATCCGGAGAATGCGCGCCCTGCACCTGCCCAGGTGGCGGAATTGGTAGACGCACTAGCTTCAGGTGCTAGCGGGGGCAACTTCGTGGAGGTTCGAGTCCTCTTCTGGGCACCAGCTTGAAAAGCAAAACCCTCGCGCAAGCGGGGGTTTTTGCTTTTGGGACTTAGCGAATTCACGTCGGCCAGCCCGCGTGCGCTAGCTTGTATGCCTTCGAAGGAGACCCCTGGCACCGATGGAGCCGCAACAGATCATCTTCCTGGTCATCCTGGCCGCGACCCTGGCGCTGTTCATCAGCGAAAAGCTGCGCGTCGACGTGGTGGCCATGCTGGCGCTGCTGGCGCTGACCCTGACCGGCATCCTGGGCCCGAAGGACGCGTTGTCCGGCTTCTCCAGCGAACCGGCGATCATCGTGGCCGCGGTATTCGTGCTGTCGGCCGGCCTGTCGGCCACCGGCATCACCGACCGGATCGGCGCCGGCATCGCCCGCGCGGCCGGCGGCAGCGAGTGGCGCACGATCGCGGTGGTGATGCCGGCGACCGCGGCGCTGGCCGCGTTCTCGCATCATCTGATGGTCACGGCGATGATGTTGCCGATCCTGGTGCGCCTGGCCCGCGAGCAGAAGCTCGCGACCTCGCGGCTGCTGATGCCGATGTCGCTGGCGGCATCGCTGGGCACCACGCTGACCCTGATCAGCGCGCCGGCTTTCCTGCTGGCCAACGACCTGCTGAAGCGTTCCGGCCAACCGGGCCTGGATATCTTCACCATCACCCCCATCGGCATGGTCCTGGTCCTGCTGGGCACCGTCTACATGCTGCTGGGGCGGTGGCTGGTTCCCAAGCGCAGCGGCGAATCCAGGCAGTCGGACTACCTCCGGCTGGACAGCTACTACACCGAACTGGTGATCGAGAAGGAATCGTCCTGGATCGGCAGGACCCGCGGCGATTTCGAAAAGAAATTCAACAAGCGCCTGCAGGTGGTGGACTGGCTGCGCCTCGGCGTGCGCCGGCAGCAGCAGCAAAGCGCCAACATGCTGCGGGCCGGGGACGTGCTGCTGGTCCGGGCCTCGCCTGACGAGATCGCTTCGATCAAGGACGAGCCGGGACTGGGCCTGCATGCCGTCGCCAAGTATGGCGAGCGGCCGGTTGCGGAACACCCGGTGGAACTGCTTGGCGAGGAGCAACTGGTGCAGGCGGTCGTCGCGCCGCATTCCGAGTTCGCCGGCCGCAGCGTCGCCGACATCGATTTCCCGGGCAATCTCGGGGTCGCGGTGGTCGGCCTGTGGCGCAAGGAAAGCTGGCTGCACGGCGAGATGTCGGAAATGCTGCTGCAGGAAGGCGACCTGCTGGTGCTCTGGGGCCGCGAACAGAATTTCGAACGGCTCGTCAGCCACCACGGCTTCCTGTTGCTGATGCCCTTCGCCGGGCAGAACAAGGTCCGCCGCCGCGCGCCGCTGGCGCTGCTGATCATGGCCGCATCGATCGCCGCCGCGGCAATGGAAATACTGTCCCCGCAGATCGCATTCCTCTGCGGCGCGGTGGCCATGGTCCTGACCCGTTGCGTGGGCGTGGAACAGGCTTACCGCGAGATCGACGTGCGCATCTTCGTGATGATCGCCGGGGTGATCCCGCTGGGCATCGCCATGGAACGCACCGGCACCGCGTCCCTGTTCGCCGATTTCCTGCTCGCGCATACCTCGCACTGGTCGCCGCTGACCCTGCTGCTGGTGATGTTCGGCGCCGCCGCGCTATTGACCCAGGTCCTGTCCGATGCGGCGACCACGGTACTGCTTTGCCCGATCGCGCTGGCGCTGGCGGAAGGACTGGGCCTGCCCCCGGTTCCGTTCGTGGTCTGCACCGCGATGGGGGCGGTGGCCTCGTTCCTGACTCCCATCGGCCATCACGGCAATCTGCTGATCCTCAATCCCGGCCAGTACACCTTCGGCGATTTCCTGCGCGTGGGCGTGCCCTTGACCGCACTGATCGCCCTGGCCAGCGCGTGGATGGCGCGATGGATGTGGCTGGGCGGCCCCCTGCTACCCACGGTCGGCGGTTAAAATCGACGCCAGACCGCATAACCGAAGTCCGCAATGACCGAAACCATCCGCCCCACCTTCCACGGCTTCGAACAGATCCCGCTGCGCGAGTACGCCGAACGCGCCTACCTGGACTATTCCATGTACGTGGTCCTGGATCGCGCCCTGCCCTTCATCGGCGACGGGCTGAAGCCGGTGCAGCGCCGCATCATCTTCGCGATGAGCGAACTCGGCCTCAACGCCGGGGCCAAGCCGAAGAAATCCGCGCGCACCGTCGGCGACGTGATCGGCAAGTACCACCCGCACGGCGACAGCGCCTGCTACGAAGCGCTGGTGCTGATGGCCCAGCCGTTCTCGTACCGCTACCCGCTGATCGAGGGCCAGGGCAACTTCGGCTCGCCCGACGATCCCAAGTCGTTCGCGGCGATGCGCTACACCGAATCCAAGCTCACTCCCATCGCCGAAGTGCTGCTCGGCGAACTCGGCCAGGGCACGGTGGATTGGACCCCGAACTTCGACGGCACCCTGCAGGAACCGACCTGGATGCCGGCGCGGCTGCCGCACCTGCTGTTGAACGGCACAACCGGGATCGCGGTCGGCATGGCCACCGATGTGCCGCCGCACAACCTCAACGAAATCGTCAGCGCCTGCGTGCGCCTGCTGGACGATCCGGAAGCCACGGTTGCCGACCTGTGCGAGCACGTGCGCGGCCCCGACTATCCGACCACCGCGGAAATCATCACCCCGCTGGCCGACCTGCGCGCCATGTACGAAACCGGCCACGGCAGCGTGCGCGCCCGCGCCACCTTCCTGAAGGAAGGCCAGAACATCGTCATCAACGCGCTGCCCTACCAGGTGTCGCCGTCCAAGGTGATCGAGCAGATCGCCGCGCAGATGCGGGCCAAGAAACTGCCGTGGCTGGAAGACATCCGCGACGAATCCGACCACCTCAACCCGGTCCGCGTGGTCCTGATCACGCGCTCGAACCGGGTCGATGCCGAACAGTTGATGGGCCACCTGTTCGCCACCACCGACCTGGAAAAGAGTTACCGGGTCAACCTCAACATCATCGGCCTGGATGGACGCCCGCAGGTCAAGAACCTGAAGACGATCCTGGGCGAGTGGCTGGCGTTCCGCGCCGAGACGGTGACCAAGCGCCTCAACCACCGCCTGGAGAAGGTCGAACGCCGCCTGCACCTGCTGGAAGGCTTGCTGGTCGCGTTCCTCAACCTGGACGAAGTGATCCACATCATCCGCACAGAGGACGAACCGCGCGCGGCCTTGATCGCCCGTTTCGCGCTGAGCGAGGACCAGGCGGATTACATCCTCGACACCAAGCTGAAGCAGCTGGCGCGGCTGGAGGAAATGAAGATCCGCGGCGAGCAGGACGAACTTGATGCCGAGCGCGACCGCCTGATGTCCACCCTGGCCTCGAAGGCCAAGCTGAAGAAGCTGATCAAGGACGAATTGCTGGCCGACGCGAAGAAATTCGGCGATGCGCGGCGTTCGCCGCTGATCGCGCGCGAAGCGGCGCAGGCGCTGGACGAGACCGAACTGGTCGCCAGCGAGCCGATGACCGTGGTGCTGTCGGAGAAAGGCTGGATCCGCGCGGCCAAGGGCCACGACGTCGATGCGGCGTCGATGTCGTACCGCGACGGCGACGGCCTGCTGGCGGCGGTGCGCGGGCGCAGCACGCAGCAGGTGGCGTTCCTGGATTCGGAAGGCCGCAGCTATTCCACCGCGACCCACACCCTGCCCTCGGCGCGCGGCAACGGCGAGCCGCTGACCGGCCGCTTCTCGCCCGCGTCGGGTGCGTCGTTCGTGGCCCTGGCCAGCGGCGACAACGACACGCGCTTCGTGCTGGCTTCCTCGCACGGTTACGGTTTCGTCACCCGCTTCGAGAACCTGACCGGGCGCCAGAAGGCCGGCAAGGTGATGTTGAACCTGTCCACCGGCGCGAAGGTGCTGCAACCGGCGCTCACCGCCAACCCGCAGACCGATCGCATCGTCGCCGTGACCAGCGCCGGGCATCTGCTCGCGTTCGCGCTGGCCGACCTGCCGGAACTCGACAAGGGCAAGGGCAACAAGATCATCGAGATCCCGAAGGCGAAGCTGGGCACCGAACGCGTGGTCGCGATTGCGGCCGTGCCCCCCGGCAGCACGCTGCTGGTGAAGAGCGGGCAGCGGACGATGTCGCTGTCGTTCAAGGACCTGGACGAGTACGTGGGCGCGCGCGCCTCGCGCGGTGGATTGTTGCCGCGGGGTTGGCAGAAGGTCGACGGCCTGGCGGTGGAATGAGCCCCGTAGGCGGGCTCAGGTAGCCGGAGAGCGATTCCTGGCTCCCGGCACCCGAACGCAGAGGATCGAATGATGGATGCAGAATTCTGGATGCAACGCTGGCAGGAAGGGCAGATCGGTTTCCACCGCACCGAGGTCATGCCATTGCTGGAAACCCACTGGGCCGCATTGCAACTGCCGCCAGGCAGTCGCGTGCTCGTGCCGCTGGCCGGCAAGAGCCTGGACATGCACTGGCTGGCAGCGCGGGGACATCGCGTACTCGGCGTCGAACTGTCGCCGCTTGCGGTGCAGCAGTTCTTCGCCGAATCGGGCCTGCAGCCAGTGCGGCACCGCAGCCGCTACGGCGAGCATTTCGTCGCCGGCCCCGTCGAGGTGATCCTGGGCGACGCTTTTGGCCTGGATGCGGAGTTGCTGGGCGACATCGCGGCCATCTACGATCGCGCCGCGCTGATAGCCCTGCCGCCCGCGTTACGCCGTCGTTATCTGGACACGGTCTATGCCGCGTTGCCGGGCGGATGCGAAGGCTTGCTGATCACGCTGGAATATCCGCAGCGGGAGAAGGCAGGGCCACCCTTCTCCGTGGACGCGGAAGAAGTCGCACGCCTCTTCGACCTGCCCTGGCACGCGGCCTTGCTTGAACAGCGCGACATTCTCGGCCAGGAACCGCGCTTCCAGGCCGAGGGCGTGACTGCCCTAGCCACTGCGGTGTATCGACTGCAGAACTCGTGAGAGTCCAGCGCGGGAGGCGCTGCGGGCGTCAACTTGCGGGCTTGCCCTCGCCAAGCTTGGTCAACAGGTAGTTCTCGATGCCCAGGCGCTGGATCAGGCCGAGCTGCTGCTCCAGCCAGTGCGCATGGTCTTCCTCGGTGTCCTTGAGCTGGACCAGCAGCATCGCCCGACTGACGAAATCGCCATGCTGTTCGCACAGGGCGATGCCCTCAGCCAGCCTGGCCCGCACTTCGTATTCAAGATCCAGATCCTTGCGCAGCATCTCCTCGACGGTCACCCCGGGCACGAACGGCGTCGGCGACATGTCCGGGTCGCCTTCCAGGAACAGGATGCGGCGCAGCAACGCGTCGGCGTGGTCGGTTTCTTCCTGCATCTCGTGGTGGATGCGCTCGTAGAGCACGTGCAGGCCCTGGTCTTCGTAGCGGCGCGAGTGGATGAAATACTGGTCGCGCGCGGAAAGCTCGCCGCGCAGCAGTTGCTTGAGGTAGTCGACGACTTCGGGATGGCCTTTCATAGCGGGCGCTCGGCTTGGGACGGCGATCAGTCTGCCGGATCCCGCCGGCGGGCGATTCAATCGGAATCAATCGCATCCGCGGTCCGGCCCGCCTGGGCGGCATTGGCGGCGACGCCGTGGAATAATCCGAGTCACGACCATCCCAACACTCTCGCCTGGACGGGGCACTCATGCTCAAGTGGATCAAGCGCCTGGCGCTGCTGTTGCTCGTCCTGATCGTCGCGGCATTGGCTACCGGCTGGTGGCTGATGCGCGGCAGCCTGCCGGCACTCGATGGCGAACTGGCGCTGGCCGGACTCTCGGCTCCAGTGACGATCCAGCGCGATGCGCTCGGCGTGGTCACCATCGACGCGGCCAGCGAAACCGACATGGCCCGCGCGCTGGGTTATGTGCACGCGCAGGAACGCTATTTCGAGATGGACCTGATGCGCCGCAGCTCGGCCGGGGAGCTGGCGGAATTGTTCGGCCCGATCGCACTGGACCTGGACAAGGAACACCGCGCGCACCGCATGCGCGCGCGGGTGATGGCCAACCTGGATGCCTTCGCCGGCGACAAAGTCGCGCAACTGCAGGCCTACACCGACGGCGTGAATGCGGGACTGGATGACCTCAAGGTCCGGCCGTGGCCGTATCTGCTGCTGCGCCAGCAACCGCGACGCTGGGAACTGGCGGATTCGGCATTGACCGGTTATGCGATGTACTTCGACCTGCAGGATTCGCAGAACACGCGCGAGCTGGCGCTGTGGAAGATCAAGCCGCACGTGCCGCCTGCCCTGTTCGCGCTGCTGACCCGCGACGGCACCGAGTGGGATGCGCCGCTGTTCGGCGAGGCGCGCGGCAACGCGGTGCTTCCCGGGGCGGAGGAAGTCGACCTGGCCAAGCTGCCTATGCCGGCGAAGCAGGATCTCGCCCCGCTCTCGGAGAAAGGTTTTCCCGGCAGCAACAACTGGGCGGTTTCCGGCGCATTGACCGCGGACGGTCGCGCCATCGTCGCCGACGACATGCACCTGGGGCTGCGCGCGCCGAACATCTGGTTCCGCGCGCGCTTGCGCTATCCCGATGCGCGCGCGCCGGGCGGCAAGGTGGATATTTCCGGGTTCACCCTGCCCGGCATGCCGGCGGTGATCGTCGGCAGCAATGGCCATATCGCCTGGGGGTTCACCAATAGTTATGGCGACTGGGCCGATTGGGCTGGAACTCCCGCATGCCGTGGCGCCATCGCTGGTTGCATCGGATGGAAGGAATTCCATGAGCCCATCAAGGTCGCCGGCGACAAGCCGTTCGACCTGGTCGTCCGTGAAACTTCATGGGGACCGGTCCTGCATGAGATCAAAGGACAGGCGCTCGCCTTGCGCTGGACTCCGCAGCTGCCCGGATCCTTGCGCGTCTCCTTCGCCGATCTTGCGATCGCCGGGGACATCACGGACGCGTTCGCCGTCGCCGACGAATCCGGCATCCCCGCACAGAATTTCATGGTCGCCGATTCGTCGGGCAGGATCGCCTGGCGCATCATCGGCGGCTTCCCGCGGCGCGATCCGGGCTGCGACTCCATCGAACCCACGGCAACCGATGCGTGTCCGCCGTGGACGACCGATGCGACGGCTTCGCCGAGGCTGGTGGACCCACCTTCGCACCGCCTGTGGACCGCCAACAACCGCACCCTGGATGGCGAAAACCTGAAACTGGCGGGGGACGGCGGCTACGCGCTGGGCGCGCGCGCAAGACAGATCCGCGACGATCTTTTCTCCAGGGATCGCTTCACCGAGAAGGAACTGCTGGCGATCCAGCTGGACGACCGCGCGGTGTTCCTGCAGCGCTGGTGGGCGCTGTTGCAGACGGAAAGCAAGCACGACAAGACGCCCGCGCTCGCCGCCCTGGCCAAGGCCGCCGGCCACTGGGAAGGACGCGCCAGCGTAGATTCGGTCAGCTACCGCATCGTCCGCGCCTGGCGCCTGGCGGTGAACATGCGCGTCGCCGATGGCCTGACCGCGCCGGCGCAGGCCGCACTGGGCAAGGACTTCGTCATGCCCGACCTGCCGCAACTGGAAGGCGTGGTCTGGCCGCTGCTCGGCGAGCGTCCCGCGAACCTGTTGCCGCGCCGCTTCGCCAGCTGGGAGGCCTTGCTGGAAGACGCCGCCGCACAGGTCCGCGACGATCTTTCCGGGCATGGTCCGTTGGAGCAACGCACCTGGGGCGAGCGCAACACGGCGAAAATCTGCCATCCGCTCGCCGGCGCCCTGCCCGCGATGCTCAAGTCTTCCCTGTGCATGCCGGCCGACCCACTGGCGGGGGGTGGCGATATGCCGCGCGTGCAGGCGCCTTCGTTCGGCGCGAGCGAACGCATGGTGGTTTCGCCCGGCCACGAAGCCGACGGCATCATCCACATGCCCGGCGGACAGAGCGGAAATCCGCTGTCGCCGTTCTGGGGAGCGGGCCATGAGGATTGGGTGCGGGGACGGCCGACGCCGTTTCTGCCTGGGAAGACCGAGTACAAGCTGACGTTGAAGCCGCATTGACCGCTCCACCCTCTCCCATTCCGGGAGAGGGACAGCACGCGCAAGCGTGCAGGGAGAGGGTTCGGCTTCTACGTAGCGCCCATTACCCGGCGCTGAGAAGCAAGAGCCGAACCTTCTCCCGCGGCTGCGGCGCACCCTCTCCCGAAATGGGAGAGGGAAGAGATCCTCACAATGCCGCGTTATGCACTCCCGCAATCGCCCTGCCCGACGGATCCGCTGCACCGGCGAAGCTCGCATCCCATGCGATCGCGGCAGGCGAGGAACAGGCGATGGACTTTCCGCCGGGCACGGTCTCAGCCGCGGCCGGGGTCGGAAAGAATTGCTCGAACAGGCTGCGGTAGTAGTACGCCTCCTTGGTCAGCGGCGGATTGACCGGGAAGCGCTTGTCCGCCGCGGCCAGTTCGCGATCGCTGACCCGGGACTCGGCATGGTCCTTGAGTCCGTCGATCCAGCCATAGCCGACGCCATCGCTGAACTGCTCCTTCTGCCGCCACAGGATCGATTCGGGCAGGTAACCCTCGAATGCCGCTCGCAGGACGCCCTTCTCCATCCGCGCCCGCCCGCTGCTGGTCTTGTCGATCATCTTGTACTTGGCATCCATCCTCATCGCCACGTCCATGAACTCGCGATCCAGGAACGGCACCCGCGGCTCCACGCCCCAGGCCATCATCGACTTGTTGGCGCGCAGGCAATCGTAGTTGTAGAGCGCGTCCAGCTTGCGCACCAGCTCCTCGTGGAACTCGCGCGCGTTCGGCGCCTTGTGGAAGTAGAGATAGCCGCCGAAGATCTCGTCGGAGCCCTCGCCCGACAGCACCATCTTCACTCCCATCGCCTTGATCCGGCGCGCCAGCAGGTACATCGGCGTGGACGCGCGGATGGTGGTGACGTCGTAGGTCTCGATGTGGCGGATCACTTCCGGCAACGCGTCCAGGCCTTCCTCGAAGGTGTATTCGAATCCATGGTGCACGGTGCCCAACGCCTCGGCCGCAATTTCGGCGGCGGCCAGGTCGGGCGAGCCCTTCAAACCGATGGCGAAGGAATGCAGGCGCGGCCACCAGGCCTCGGCCTTGTCGTCCTCCTCAATGCGGTGGCGGGCATAACGCGCGGCCACCGCCGTCACCAGCGAGGAATCCAGCCCTCCCGACAGCAACACCCCGTAGGGCACATCGGTCATCAACTGCCTGTGCACCGCGCGCTCGAACGCCTCGCGCAGCTCTTGCGTATCGACTTCCACGCCCGCCACCGCGTCGTAGTCGCGCCACGGCCGCTGGTAATACTTCACCAGTTCGCCACTGGCGCTGTCGTAATAGTGTCCTGGCGGAAACTGGGCGACGTCGGCACAGGTATCCACCAGCGATTTCATTTCCGAAGCCACGCATAGACGGCCTTCGCGATCATGACCCCAGTACAGCGGGCATACACCCATCGGGTCGCGCGCGATCAAGGCACGGCCCGCGGCCTTGTCCCACAGCGCGAAGGCGAAGATGCCGTTGAGCCGGTTGAGGAACGAGGCCGGCGAGTCCTCGCGGTACAGCGCGTTGATCACCTCGCAATCGGATCCGGTCAGAAATTCGTACGGCTGGGCCAGTTCCTTCTTCAGCTCGCGATGGTTGTAGATCTCGCCGTTGACGGCCAGCGCCAGCCCGCCATCGGCCGAACGCAGCGGCTGCGAACCGCCTGCCGGATCGACGATGGCCAGGCGTTCGTGCACGAGGATCGCGCCCTCATCGATGTACACGCCGCTCCAGTCGGGGCCGCGATGGCGCTGCCGTTGCGAAAGCTCCAGCGCCTGGCGACGCAGGCCCTGCAGGTCGTCGCCCGATTGCAGGCCGAAAATGCCGAAAATGGAACACATGGGTAACTCCGTGGGTCGAGGTTTGAGGGGTGAGGTTCGAAAATAGGAAACAAAAAAACCCGCATCTCGCGATGCGGGTTTTCTGGTGATTCGGCTTGTCCTGATTCGCCTAGTCGCAGACCCGCATCGGTCGCGCACGATTATTCGTCCGCGCATTGTTGCGGCGGTTCGAATTGGCGTTGGCGAGGGCGGCTTGGCACGGCATGGGAGGGAAACTAACCGGTTCGAGGGGTGGCTGGCAAGCCCTCCTCGCCCCGTAGGAGCGGGCCTTGCCCGCGAGGCTCTTCATCAGGACCACGGGCAAAGGCATCGCGGGCAAGGCCCGCTCCTACGACAGCAGACGCTCCAGCAGCCTGCGATACAGACTTGGCAATGCCTCCAGGTCGGCCACGGACACGTTTTCATCCACCTTGTGGATGCTCGCGTTCACCGGACCCACCTCGATGCATTGCGCGCCCAGCGGCGCGATGAAACGCGCGTCGGAAGTGCCGCCCGCGGTGCTTTCCTCGGGCGCCATGCCGGCGAATCCGCCCAGCACTTCCCGCGCAACGGCGCGCAGGCGGCCTTCGGGGGTGTAGAACGGTTCGCCGCCGCGATGCCAGTGCAGATCGTATTCCAGGCCGTGCCGATCCAGCACGGCGCCGATCTCGTTCTCCAGTTGCGCCGCATTCCAGTGCGGGTTGTAGCGCAGGTTGAACAGCACCTTCGCCTCACCGGGAATCACGTTGTTCGCACCGGTGCCGGCGTTGAAGTTGGAAACCTGCAGGCTGGTCGGCGGGAAGGTTTCGTAGCCTTCGTCCCAGCGCCGCGCCACCAGCTCGGCCAGCGCCGGCAAGGCCTGGTGGATCGGATTGCGCGCCTTGTCCGGATAGGCCACATGCCCCTGCACGCCTTTCAGTGTCAGGGTCGCCGACAAGGTGCCGCGACGGCCGACGCGCAGCAGGTCGCCGAGCTTGTGCGTGGACGAGGGTTCGCCAGTGATGCACCAGTCGATGGCCTGGCCGCGCTCGCGGAAGGTATCGGCGACCCGGCGCACGCCATCGATGGCATCGCCCTCCTCGTCTGAAGTGAGCAACAGGGCCACGGTGCCGGGATGCTGCGGATGGGCGGCGACGAACTGCTCCAGTGCGATCACGAATGCCGCGACACTGCCTTTCATGTCCGCCGCGCCGCGCCCGAAGAGGACGCCCTCGCGGACCGTCGGCTCGAAGGGATCGCTGTTCCAGGCCTCGGCCGGGCCGGAGGGCACCACGTCGGTGTGGCCGAGCAGGACCAGCACCGGCGAGCCGCTCCCATGCACGGCCCACAGGTTGTCCACTTCGCCGAAACGCAGGTGCTCGCAGTCGAAGCCTGCGCGCTGCAGTCGTTCGGCGATCAGCGGCTGGCAACCCGCGTCGTCCGGCGTGACCGAGCGGCGGCGGATCAACTCGCTGGCCAGATCGAGGATATCGCTCATGAAGGCGTCGCTCATTTCCCGATCCCGAAACGCGCCTTGAAGCCGTTGTCGCTGAAGCCCTGGGTCATGACTCCATCATCCGTCACCACGACCGGACGACGGATCAATTGCGGATATTCCCTCAGCAGCAGCTTCCACTCCGCTTCGGATCCCGGCGACTTGCGGTTCTCCGGCAACTGCCGCCAGGTGGTGGAGGATTTGTTGATCAACGTGTCCCAGCCGCCGGCCTGCTTCGCCCATTCCACCAGGGCTTCAGGCGAACGCTTTTCGTCGCGATAGTCGACGAAGGAATACTCCACGCCGAAGCGGTCCAGCCACTTGCTGGCTTTCTTGCAGGTGTCGCAGTTCTTGAGGCCGTAGAGGGTGGTCATGCGTTCCCCGCGAAAAATGGATCGTCGTCCCCGCGAAGGCGGGAGGCGCTGTTCAACAGCCGAATGGCTGGTCATCCAGCGACTTTAGCTTTGCACTCTTGCAACAGACAAGACGGAAGTCACCGGGTCCCCGCCTTCGCGGGGACGACGAATAAAAATCAATCCGCCAAGCCGCGCAGCAACTCATTGATCGAAGTCTTCGACCGCGTCTTCTCGTCCACCTGCTTGACGATCACCGCGCAGTACAGCGAATGCGATCCGTCCTCCGCAGGCAGCGAACCCGACACCACCACGCTGCCCGGCGGCACGTAGCCGTAGGAGACGTCCTTCGTCGCGCGGTTGTAGATGCGCGTGGACTGGCCCAGGAACACGCCCATGCCGATCACGCTGTGATGGCCGACGACCACGCCTTCCACCACTTCCGAGCGCGCACCGACGAAGCAGTGGTCCTCGATGATGGTCGGCGAGGCCTGCAGGGGTTCCAGCACCCCGCCGATGCCGACGCCACCGGACAGATGGCAATGCCTGCCGATCTGCGCGCAGGAACCGACCGTGGCCCAGGTGTCGACCATGGTGCCCTCGCCCACGTGCGCGCCGATGTTGACGAAACTGGGCATCAGCACTACGTCCTTGCCGAAATAGGTGCCGCGCCGGGCGACCGCGCCCGGAACCACGCGCACGCCGGCGGCGCGGAAACGCGCCTCGTCGAAACCGGCGAAACGCGACTCCACCTTGTCCCAGAACGGGGCCGGATCGGCGCCGATCAGCGCCATGTCGTTGACCCGGAAATAAAGCAATACCGCCTTCTTCAGCCATTCGTTGACCTTCCACCGGCCATCGCCGGAGGGCTCGGCGACACGGAAATCGCCGGCTTCCAGGCCGCTGATCGCCTGCTCCACCGCGGGCTTCACCGCGGTCTCGATCTCGGCCGCGGCCAGATCGGCCCGACGCTCGAATGCGTTTTCGATCAGGATCTTGAGGGCTTCGGTATCAGCGATCTGGCTGGTCATCTAATTGTCGTTTCCATTCAAGGGGTGTTTTCGAAGCTGGCGCGCAGTGCCTCGCGCAATGCCTGCTGGGTCTGTTCGCTGAGCGGTTGGCCATCCGCATCGGTGATCTGGAAAAGGTCCTCGGCGCGCTCGCCGAAGGTGGCGATGCGCGCATCGTGCACGTTCAATCCCTGTGCGCGCAGCACCTGGGCGACATCGGACAACAGGCCCGGACGGTCGGGCGCCACCAGGCTCAGCAAGGTGCGACGCCCGTCCGGCGTGCCACCGAACTCGATCCGGGGCGCGAAGCGGAAATGCTTCAGTTGCCGCGGCATGGCCCGGCGCGACGTGCGCACATTCTCCAAGGGACCATCCAGCGCGTTGCCGAGCACGGCTTCGACTTCCACCGGATCGGAACTTGCGTAGCTGTCGGCAGGCAGCACTTCGAAGGTATCGAAGATGGTGCCGCCGGGGCCATCCAGCACGCGCGCCTGGTGGATGCCGAAGCCCATGCGGTCCAGGGTGGCCAGGATCGCGGCGAACAGGCCGCTGCGATCCGGCGAATGCACGAACACTTCCAGTGCGTCCCCATCATCGGCGATGCGGCGCACGCGGACGCGGGTTTCCCCGGGCCGCACGTTGCGCAACGCGCTGGCCTGCCAGGCGATCTGCTCCGGGCGGAAACGCAGGAAGCCTTCCTCGGGCATGATCGCGAACAGCGCATCGGCGGTGGCCGCGTCGAAACCCTGCACCGCCATCAACGCACGCGCGGACTCGCGCGCTTCCTGCATGCGCGCATCGGCCGCGACCGGCTGCTCCAGGCCTTCGCGCAGGACCCGGCGCGTGGCGAAATACAGGTCGGCGAGCAGACGGTCCTTCCACGCATTCCACAGTTTCGGACTGGTGCCGGCGATGTCCGCGCAGGTCAGCAGGTACAGGTAATCCAGGCGTTCGCGGTCGCCGATCAGGGTGGCGAAGCGGTGGATGACCTCCGCATCGGAAATATCCTGCTTCTGCGAGGTCACCGACATGCGCAGGTGTTGCTCGACCAGCCAGGCCACCAGTTCGGTGTCGCCTTCGCTGAGCCGGTGCGCGGCGCAGAATTCGCGGGCGTCGACCGCGCCCAGTTCGGAATGGTCGCCACCGCGTCCCTTGGCGATATCGTGGAACAGGCCGGCGAGCAGCAACAATTCCGGCTTGCGCAGGCGCGGCCACACTTCGTGGGCGATGGAGAAACGCTCATCGGCGCGACCCGAGGAAAACGCCGCGATGTTGCGCAACACCATCAGCGTGTGCTGGTCGACGGTGTAGACATGGAACAGGTCGAACTGCATGCGCCCGGACACGCGCGCGAACGCGGGGATCCACTGCCCCAGCACGCCGAGCCGGGCCATCCGGGTCAGTGTTTCCACCGCGCGAGGCATCTTCAGCAACGCCATGAAGGCATCGCGCTGGGCCGGCGTGGCGATTTCGAACGAAGACAGGCGGGTCAGCGATTCGGCCAGCGCGCGCGCGGTGCGCGAATGCAGGCCGCGCACTTCCGGATGCTCCGCCCATCTCGCGAACAAGGCGAACACCGCGGAGACATCGGCCTGCGGCCAGGCCGGGTCGCGCGCGGCCAGATAGCCGCGGCGCAACGCGAAGGCCTCATCCAGCGGCTCGGGCAGGGCCTCGCCGTCGAACTGTTCCTCGAAGCGCTGCAGCAGGCGATCGCTGACCCGGCGCACGATCGCGGCGCTGCGGTAGAAGCCCTGCATCATCTTCTCGACGCCGAGGGTTTCCTCGTCGTCGGCGAAACCCAGGCGCGCTGCCAGGGTCTTCTGGTGATCGAAGCGCAGGCGCTCTTCCGGACGCCCCGCGACCAGATGCAGGCCGTACCGCAGCCGCCCCAACGAACGGCGCTCGCGCGCCAGGGCGGCGGCTTCGTCCGGACCGACATGGCCCAGGCCGACCAGCGGCTCCAGCTCGCGCACGCCGAAAGTGCGCAACGCCATCCAGCCCAGCGTATGCAGGTCGCGCAGGCCGCCGGGACCCTCCTTGATGTTCGGCTCCAGGTTTTCCGAGGTATCGCCGAAGCGCGCATGGCGCATGCGCAGCTCCTCGCGCTTGGCGACGAAGAAATCGCGTGGCGGCCAGACCTGGGACGGGGAAATCGCGGCGGCCAGGGTTGCCTGCGCGGCCTCGTCGGCGCACAGCGGACGCCACTCGATCAGCGCGGTAAGCACGGTCTGGTCGGCGGCTGCTTCGGTGCACTGGCTGGCAGAGCGCACCGCGTGGCTGACCGGCAGGCCGGCATCCCAGACCATGGCGAAGAACCGGGACAGCGCCGGGTGCTGCGCCTGCTGGGCGTCGGCATCGGCCAGCACCAGCAGGTCGATGTCCGATTGCGGGAACAGTTCGCCGCGCCCGTAGCCTCCGATCGCGAACAGCGCCAGCGGCGCATCGGCGGGAACGCAGTGGATCCAGGCTTCCTTCAACAGCTGGTCGGCCCCGCGCGCGCGCAGGGCGACCAGACGATCGACTTCATCGCCCTGGTCGAAACGCTTCGCCAGTTTTGCGTCGGCTGCGTTGAGCGTCGCGCGCGCCTCGGCCGACCACACGGCATCGCTCCCGCACCCGGGCGACTGCGTCGTTGTCCCATCCGCAGCGGCCGTGATGCTCACAATGTGGCGCTCACAGGTCGTTGTCGTCGCCCGGCACCCGGGTCAGGATCTCCACGCCATCGTCGGTCACCGCCACGGTGTGTTCCCACTGCGCGGAGAGCTTGCGGTCCTTGGTGACCACGGTCCAGCCATCGGGCAGCAGGCGGGTGTAGCGGGTGCCTTCGTTGATCATCGGCTCGATGGTGAAGGTCATGCCCGGCTTCAGCACCACGCCATCGCCCGGGCGCCCGTAATGCAGCACCTGCGGCTCGTCGTGGTAGATCTTGCCGATACCGTGCCCGCAGTACTCGCGGACCACGCTGAAGCGCTGCGACTCGGCGTATTCCTGGATCGCGTGGCCGACATCGCCCAGGGTCGCGCCCGGCTTGACCGTGCGGATGCCGCGGAACATGGCCTCGCGGGTGGCTTCCACCAGGCGCCTGGCCATGACCGAGGGCGTGCCCACGTAGTACATGCGGCTGGTATCGCCGTGCCAGCCGTCCTTGATCACGGTGACGTCGATGTTGACCGTGTCGCCGTCCTTCAGGACCTTGCCCTCGCTGGGTATGCCGTGGCAGATGACGTTGTTGACCGAGGTGCAGACCGTGAACGGGAACGGGATGCGACCGTGGCCGCCGCCATAGCCGACATTGGCCGGAATGGCGTGCTGCACATTGACGATGTGGTCGTGGCAGACCCGGTCCAGCTCGGCCGTGGTCACCCCCGGCTTCACGTGCGGAGCGACGACTTGCAGCACCTCGGCGGCCAGGCGGCCGGCGACGCGCATCTGCTGGAGTTCTTCGGGGGTCTTGAGATTGATGGCCATGGCGGGATTATCGTCGATTTGCACCTGTTCCAGAACCTGCAAAGCGGCTCGACACAGGCATTCGCTCCTCTTCCAGCGCACAGTACGGACCCGGGGCCACAACCTCCGCACACACTCGAGACCATTCCCAGGCCGACCGAAAGCCCGGCCAAGCGCCCCTGCCCGGTTTGGCGGACATGAGGATTTGCGGCGGAACCGCCCCGCCGCTATAATTCCGCGGCTTTGTCGGGCCCAGCCTGCAAGGCCGTCCACGCCGGACGACACCGGCGAATACACACCTGCTGCCACGACCCGTGCCGGGGTGCCCTGCGATTGCTTTGGATAATTCCAATGGAATCAATGGGTTCGGTCACGGAAGCAGCAGGGAGGCCCAACCCCGGAACCATCGCCCAGACTGCCCATGGCAGCCGGGCAACCGCCTTTACCCAAAAGCTGGCGGCCGGTTCCCCATCAGGAGTCATCGCAATGCCCCAAGTCACCATGCGCCAGATGCTGGAAGCCGGCGTCCATTTCGGCCACCAGACCCGCTACTGGAACCCCAAGATGGCGCCGTACATCTTCGGCGCCCGCGGCAAGATCCACATCATCAACCTCGAGAAGACCGTCCCGTTGTTCACCGACGCGATGAACTTCATCTCGAGCATCGCCCAAAAGCGCGGCATCATCCTGTTCCTCGGCACCAAGCGCAGCGCGCGCGAGCCGATGAAGGAAGAAGCCATCCGCAGCGGCCAGCCGTACATGACCCAGCGCTGGCTGGGCGGCACCCTGACCAACTTCGCCACGGTGAAGAAGTCGGTGGCGCGCCTGAAGGAACTGGAAGCCGGCGAAACCGACGGCAGCTTCGACAAGCTGGTCAAGCACGAAGTCCTGGGCCTGCGCCGCGAGCGCGAGAAGCTGTTCGCTTCGCTGGGCGGCATCAAGGACATGAATCGCCTGCCCGACGCGCTGTTCGTCATCGACATCGGCCATGAAGATATCGCCATCAAGGAAGCCAAGAAGCTCGGCATCCCGGTGATCGCGGTGGTCGACAGCAACTACGACCCGGCCCTGGTCGACTACCCGATCCCGGGCAACGACGACGCCATCCGCGCCGTGCAGCTGTACGCACGCGCCGCCGCCGACGCTGTGCTGGAAGGCAAGGCCGCCGCTCCGAATTCCGCCGCCGTGCGTGAGGAAGAGTTCGTCGAGGGCGACGGCAAGGCTCCGCGTGGTCGCGCTCCGGCCAAGAAGGCCGCCCCGGCCAAACCGGCGGCCAAGGCTGACGGTGCCGGCGAAGGCCTGGCCCGCGCCGAAGCCGAAGTGGCCGAGAACGAAGCGGTCGAAAAGAAAGCCGCCGAGTAATCACGGCGCAAAGCAGCCGCGCCAAAGTGCGCGGCCGCTTCCAGAAACAGCCGCATGGCGTCTTTCGCCATGCCGCGTCCCGATGGTGGGCCAAGGCCCGCCCTACACCGAATGAATCGAGGTAATTCCGTGGAAATCACCGCTTCCCTGGTCAAGGAACTGCGCGAGCGCACCGGCGCCGGCATGATGGAGTGCAAGAAGGCGCTCACCGAAAACAGCGGCGACATCGACGTCTCCGCCGAGTGGCTGCGCAAGCAGGGCCTGGCCAAGGCCGACAAGAAGGCCGGCCGCGTGGCCGCCGAAGGCCGCATCGCCATGGCCCAGTCCGGGCACAAGGCCGTGCTGGTCGAAATCAACTCCGAGACCGACTTCGTCGCCAAGGACAACAACTTCCTCGCTTTCACCGAATCCGTCGCCCAGGCCGCGCTGGCTTCCGGCGCCGCCGATGCGGAAGCGCTGAAGAACGCCAAGCTGGCTTCCGGCGAAACCGTCGAGGAAACCCGCGCCGCCGTGATCGCCAAGGTCGGCGAGAACCTGCAGGTGCGCCGCCTGGCCAGCATCGACAGCGCCAACAACGTGGCCGCTTACGTCCACGGTGGCCGCATCGGCGTGCTGATCGAGGTCAAGGGCGGCGATGCCGAACTGGCGCGCGGCCTGGCCATGCACGTGGCGGCGATGAACCCGCCGTACGTCAAGGCGTCCGATGTCCCGGCCGAGTTCGTGGCCAAGGAAAAGGAAATCGAGCTGGCCAAGATGACCGACAAGGACAAGGCCAAGCCGGCCGACATCCTGGAGAAGATCATCGGCGGCAAGATCGCCAAGATCGTCAACGAAGTCACCCTGTACGGTCAGCCGTACGTGCTGGACACCAACCAGAACGTCGAAGCCGTGCTGAAGGCCGCCGGCGCCGAAGTGGTCGGCTTCCAGCGCCTGGCCGTGGGCGAAGGCATCGAGAAGGTGGTGGAAGACTACGCCGCCGAAGTGATGAAGCAGGCCGGCCTGGCCTGATTCCGCCGCAACATCGGCAAGCAAAAAAGCCCGCAAGCGATTGCGGGCTTTTTTTTCGCGGATTCCCGGGAACGGCAACCTCGATCCTGGGGAGGAAGCAGTCATCGCCTGGCGGTGGCGGAAGGCTTTTTGCAGGAACGCCCGGGGGACGCGGGTTTCCAGGTTTTCCGCGATCTGGTCGAAGAGCCCGCGCCCATGGGCGCTCCTACGGGTGATTCGTCCAACCGCTGGGTGAGGCTGGATCAGGATGCTCCCAACCGACCCATCAATGGCTTCAAATACGGCGCATAGGCGCGCCACTTGGGAGTTCCTTCCACGCGTATCCCTCCCCGCACCTGCACCGCGCTGGCGGTGACGATGCCGCGCTGGCTGGATTGCAGGTCGAGCATGGCGGGTTCGAAATCGAATCCGCAGAATGCGGCCACACGCCTGAGCTGCGTTTCGGGGTCGGCGGTCAGCTGCGCATAGTCGACATCGAGTATCCGGCCCGGGTATCGCGCATGCCAATGCTTCATCAGGCGCTGGTATTCGAGGAAATAGTCCGCGAGTTCCTGCAGGTCGTAGCTGTAGGGGTTGGCGGTCGAGAACAATTCGCGCAAATTCGAGAAGCAGGTCTCCATCGGGTCCCGCACCATGTGCAGGATCTTCGCGCCCGGCAATGCCCGGCAGATGAAACCGATGTTGAGGAAATTGGAAGGCAGCTTGTCGGTGAAGAATCGCCCGCTGCCCAAGCGCCAGGCGATTCCATCGAGGTAGCGTTTCCCGACCGCCGGAAAATCCGCTCGCGTGGCGCGCTCGACTATGACAGGATCGATCACGCCCGGGCAGTGATGGTCGGTGGCATGGCGCATCGCGCTGGTGAAGTCGTAAAGTTCGCCGAGCCCATGCACGTCGTGGTGCCCGTCGAGCAATTGTTCCAGCAAGGTGGTGCCGGAGCGATGCATGCCGACGATAAACACAGGCACGGTTTCTTTCGTTCCGCCAACCGGCGCCGCATTGTCGGCAGCGCTCTCCCCGTCGCGCAGTGCGGCGAACAAACGCGACGTCGCGCCGGTGTCGTAACGAAGCGTGGAGCGCTTGCTGGCGCAGCCCTTGCGCAACGCGAGCCATGCTTCCGGGTATTGCCCCAGATCGTCCAGCTCCTTGTGCAGCGCGAAGCCCAGCAATGCCGGCTCCTCCGCCGAGCGCATCGGAGCCTCCAAACGCGAAACGATGCGCTGCACATGGTTGGATCCGGGCGTCTGCTTGCGTACCTGCGCCAGCAACCAGTAGCCCTGCGCCAGCTCGGGCGCGCGCTTCAGCGCATGCACTGCGTCCTGCTCCGCTTCGGCGAAGCGCCCCAGGTAGATCAGCACCTGCGCGCGCGACAACAGGGTCGCCGGATAGTCCGGGTCAGCGCGCCTGGCCTCATCCAGGAATTCGATCGCCCTGCCCGGCAGGTTGACGTAACTCAGCTGCGCGGCGAATGCGAGCAACAGGGGTACGGGAATGCGCGACAACGGCAGCATGCGCTCGATGCATTCCAGCAGCGCGGGTATTTCGTTGAAGGTGCGCAGGCGCGCGATGAGTTCCTTGATTACCGGTTCCGACTTCGGAGCCGCCGCATGCGCACGCAGGGCATATGCATGCGCCTCGACGTAATGTCCCGACAGCGAATGCATGTAGGACAACTGCAACAGCAGGTTGGCATCGTCCGGGTCGAGCGTCAGCGCGGCCCCATAACAGTCGATGGCCCGAGCGAATTCGCCGGTGGTCGCATGCTTTTCCGCGGTTGCAATGAGCTGCGCGAGGCGCTGCTTCTGCGCCGGGTCCGTCTTCGGCCCCATCACCGACTCCTCATGCCCACGGCCCCATGCCCGCGAATGCGCTCATGCCGCCCCCTCCAGCAAGCGCCTGAGAGGTTCCAGTTGCCGCGAATAGCGCTTCCATGCGCCGATTCCCCGCGCATGGATGGGCTGCCTGACCTGCGAGCTGCTCGCCGTGGACACGGGCGCCCGGTTGGCGGTGATGTCCAGCATGCCGGGCGCTGCCTCCAGCCCGCAGAACGCCAACGCCTTGCGCAAGGTTTCCTCGCCGTCGACGACGATATCCTCATAGCGCACGACATGAACCGACTCCGGCGCGATGCGTTGCCAATAAGCCAGCAGGTCTTCGAAAGCCGCATGGTGCGCAGCCAGTTCTTCCAACCCATAACTGTAGGGATAGGCGCCGCCCTCGAACATTTCCTTCAGGTTGGAAAAGCATGCGTCCATGGGATCGCGGCGCAGGCAAAGGATCCTGGCCTGCGGCAGCGCGCGCAGGATCAATCCTATGTTGAAGAAATTCTGCGGATTCTTGTCGATGAAGAACCCGTCGCCGCAGGCGAAGGGCGATACGCGCTGCAGGTACAGCGCCCCCGCCTTGCGCGGATCCATCGCGCGCAACTTGTCCCAGCTGGTTTCCGCCAGGGAACCGGGGAAGAAGTGATCCGAGGCCTCGCTGATCGCCGCGTCGAAATCATTGCGCTCGCCGAGCGACATCACCCGCGGATGGTTGCCCAGTATCCGGTCCAGCAGCGTCGTGCCCGTGCGCGGCATGCCCACGATGAAGATCGGGACGGGCTGTCCCTCCGGTTCGCCGCGGCCGGCATCGATCGATTCGCCGTGGAATGCCTTCAGTCGCGCAAGCTGTCCCGCCTCGTGGGCGACGTCATGCCCGAGCCTTCCGCGCATGATTCCGGCGCCCCGCATCAATGCATCCCAGGCCGCCTCCGTGTCGCCCGCCGTTTCCAGCTCCTTGAACAAGGCGAAACACAGGCGCGCCTGTTCCGATGAGCCCACCGGATACTGGTCTGCGGCCGCGCGGATGCGTGGAATCCTCGCACCCGGAGTGGCGGAAGGCTGATGGTAGGCCAGCGACCAGTGCGCATCGGCGTAGTGCGGCGACAGGCGCAATGCGTATTCGTAGTGCTCGGTGGCCTCATCGAGTCTTCCCAGCGACCGCAGCACATTGGCGCGGGTATGGCTCAACAGATGATTGGGGCGTACGCGCGCGCCCACGCGACCCAGGAATTCCAGTGCGTGTTCATGCTCGCCTACCAGCCACAGATGCTGCGCGAACACGGCCGACTGCTTCAGCACTTCCGGATCCGAAGTATCCAGCGCCCCGATCAGGCGCGCCACCTCGGCATTCTCGGCAAACGCCAGCAACCGCAAACTGATGAAACCGGCATCGCGGCCGAGGCCTGCCGTGGTGGCGATCCGGCTGGCATCGAGCGCATGCGTGCGCGACGCGACATACCGGTCCGACATCTGCGCGAAGCGGGAAAGCCGGAGCTGCGGCGTGACCTGCATGGGCTCGATGGCGAGCATGGCCTCGTACTCGGCCTTGGCCGCCGGCACGTCGCCCGCCGCTTCGTGGCGGCGCGCGGCGTTCCAGTGGATCGACAGCTCTTCTTTCATGCATTTCTTCTGCGGCAGTGAGGCAAGCATATCCGCTGGACCGCCGTCCGGCGACAGGCGCGCATCAAAAAAACGGCCGCCCGAAGGCGGCCGACAAGAGAGCGATGGACTTGATGCAGGTCGTCGGTCAGAAGTCGTACTGGACCATGAAGCGGAAGCTGCGCGGCGCCTGGTAGGCGCGTGGCAACAGGTAGGTGTTCAACGGGTTGCCCGTTGCCGAATCCTCGGCCACATCGCTAACGGCGATCACCTTCTGCGAGTTGAAGACGTTGAATACATCCATCTTGAACTGCAGGCCGGGTGCGAACGAAGGGCGGTAAGCCACATTCAAGTCGAATGTCGTCGTCGTTGGCAGACGACCCGCGGTACCACGGGGTACCGCCGATACCGTCGTGTCATTCGAGGCACCATCGGGCGAGTTGCTGCAACGCATGAAGCCGGAACCATAAGGGTGCGGCGCATAGTTGCTCTCACCGAAGACCCCGTCACCGTCCGGATCCGTTCCAGCCGGCTCGGGGAGAAGTGGATTCTGGTCCAGTACGCCCAGGCAATTGATCGGCCGGCCGGTCTGTACGAGCAGATTACCGCCCACGGACCATTCCTCGCTCACATCGTAGTTACCGAACACCTTCAATGCGTGGCGACGATCATTGGGCAGGTAACCTTCCGTGTCGACCGTAAGCTCGCGATAGTCGAAGTCCTGGGTGGTGTTGGTATCGCCCTGGCCGATATCCGACTTCACCCCGCCTTCGGTATTGCCCTTGTTGTAACCCAGCGTGTACGAAGCCTGGAAGAAGAACTTGTCCCAGCTGCCATCGAGGAACAGTTCCAGTGCCTTGTACGAGCGCTTGGCCTGCGGGCTCAGGCGATCGCCGTCCACGGTGTATGTCGTGTAGATGCCATCGCCGTTGAGGTCGGTGACGATCACCGCGTCCTCGCCCGGGTTGAACAAACGGCAATAGGGGAAGCCCGGATTCGGTACCGTATAGTCCAGCCCGTCCGCATCGGCCAGGTCGGTGATGGCGGTGTAATCGCAGTTGTCGTCGATGGCCGCCTTCAGCTTGCGGTAGATGGCGCGCGCACCAAAATTCAGGTGGTCGGTCCACGCACTCTGGAAGCCCAGGATGAACTCATCCTGGTACATTGGATCCAGGTTCTTGCTGGCGATGGTCAACGGATCGTGTGCGTTGCCATCCTCACCGTTGATCAGGTTCAGCGGATTCAGCGGGCCGATCAAGATGGGCGCACCGGTGACCGGATCAACCCCGGAGAAATGATTGTTATTGCTGCGCTGGTAGATCGATGCGCTGGAACCACGTACGGCCACGCTGGGAGTCAGCGGCAACGCGTAGCGGCCTGCATTGCCGTAGATCTTCAGCGTGGAGTCGCCGTTGACGTCCCATGAAAAGCCCAGGCGCGGGCCGAACTGATTTGAGATCTTGACGAAGGCCTTGCCGGTTGCGTCCAGGTTCTCGAACGTATCCCAGCGTGCGCCGAGGTAGGCCAGGAAATTCTCGGTGATGCTCCAGCTGTCCTCGATGTAGTAGGCCTGTTGCTTGACCTCGAGCGTGGTACCACGCGCTGTCGTCTGGCGACGGACCACGTCGACCTCATCGCCAGTATCCGGCTTTCCATCCGGACCGTTCTGGGTGGAATAGCGCCAGAGCCAGCCACCGGCGTTGGCCTCGCCTGCCACCGATTCGTAGTTATCGATGTCCACGCCGAAACGCAGCTGGTGCGGTCCCAGGATCCACTCGGCGTCGATGCGGTACTGGTCGCGGGTGTCCTCGTTGTTGCTTGCCTGCAGCAAGGCACCATCGGTCAGGTTGCAGTAGCTGCCGTATGTTCCGGTGATGTCCTGGCGATAGCCGGGACGCAGGTCCAGGATCACCGGGCAACCGCCCAACGCGGTGGTGCCGTTGATGTCGGTGGTGAACGCGGTGGTGATGTCGCCGTTGTAGCTCACCTTGGAACCATCCGGGTTCTCAAGGTGCTGCTGACGCTTGAATACGCCATGGCCGTACAACGCGGTCAGGGTGAAGGTGTCGGTCAGGTAGCCGGTGTACTTGAGCACGTAATTGTCGCCACCCTGGGTATCGAACAGGGTGCCGGCATAGGCCGTCCGATCCACCTCGCCCGGCGTATTCGCGTACACCTTGGTCTCGGTCTCCTGCTTGTCCGAGAAGGCGGTGAGTTCAAGCTTGTTGCTGTCGTTGATGTTCCAGTCGAATTTGGTCAGCCAGGTGGGATTCTTGAGTGAACCGCTGCGGTTGGTGAAGGCATTCCTGTCACCCCATGTGTCCGTATCGGTCTGTCCATACGACAGCAGCGCGTAGCCGAACAGGCGATCCTGCACCAGCGCGCCACCGGCCCATACGCTGCCGATCAGCTCGTCTCGCGTGTCCTTGCTGTTGTCCTCTGCCACCGTGCCGAAATCGCTCGCCTCCAGGGGATTGGAATACTTGACGTTCTCGACATCTGAACGCAGGGCTTTCGGTGCCCAGAACACATTGGCGCCCGCCTTGAACTCATTGGTGCCGCGCTTGGTGATCTGGTTGACCACGCCGCCCAGCGAACGACCGAATTCCGCGCCATAACCACCGGTCTTGATCTGCTGTTCGGCGATGCCCTCGAACGGAACCTTGGAGAAATTGAGGCTGCGGAACGAATTGGTTACGTTGAAACCATTGATGTAGTACTGGTTCTCGGCGACGGACGAACCACCGAACGAAGCCAGATTGCCGAAGGCGTTGTCGCCGCGCACGGTGCCGGGCGCCAGCAGCGCCACCGAAGTCGTGTCGCGCGGCACCGGGATCTTGGCCAACTGGGCCGAAGTCAGGATGGTGGTGGATTCGACCGAGGAAACGTCGATGGGATTGACCAGGGTCGAAGCCACCACCGTCACCGTACCCAGGTTGGTGGCGCCATCGCCGCCGCTACTGGCCGCGGTGAAATTCACCGAGGTGCCGGTACCGACATTGACCGAGACCTCGCGTGCCGACGTGGTTCCGTCCGTGCGTTTGAGGGTCACGCGATAGGTGCCCGGCGAAAGCGCCGAGACGCGGTAGGCGCCGTCGGCACCGACCGAAATCGTGCGGCTGAAGCCGGTTGCGGGATTCTCGACCAGCACCGTTTCGCCAGCGGAAGCCTGGCCGAAAACCGCACCGGAGGTATTGGACTGCGCGTGGACATATGAGTTGAAGCAGAACCCGAGCGCCACGGTAAGGGCGCTGCGCCGAAGCGCTCGATTGAAAGTGCGTTTGGACACTGTGTGACTCCCCGCTGTAGGTTGACCTCACATGAGCGGCCGGACCGGCCCGCCCTCCATAAAGCATGACTTTAGTCATACGACTCAGGTCGCCCGTCTTAATAGCAGGTTAATCAAATGTTGGAATTAGGTTATGTCACTTGAACGCAATTATGTGACTTTCATCACATTTCAACAGGGAACTTTTCTGACTTTTACGTTCATATATGCCGACATTGGTGGACCAGCGGAAACGTAATGCGCAGTTCACTTCGCCGGCCCGGTCAGGCTCTCGAAGGCTGGGAATTCAAGGTTGAATGCGGCAGCCGCAATTCGATCGCGTGGCCGATGACGGCTATTCCCTGGCCTGGAACACCACTTCCTCATAAGGCTGGACCACCACCCAACCTTCGCCCGCGAACCTGAGCTGGATGCTTTCGCCCGAACCTCTACCCAGCAGCGTGCCCAGGGAAATGTCGGTGACGATTTCCGGCGTCAGGCCGCCCGACCAGGCCACGGTGGCATTCGGATCGGTGAATACCGGGCCGGTCTGCGCATCGACCGGCAAGGTCAAAGGTTCGTAATGCGAGGTGATGGCGACGATGCCGCTACCGCTCAGGCGCACGTTGAACAGACCGCCGGAAAGCATGCCGGCGACCTTGCGCATCATCGTGATCCTGCTCTCGATGCCCGATTCGACTGCCAGCACATCGTTGCCGTTGACGAAGATCGCCTCGCCGGCCAGGCGCAGCAGGGTGATCTTCTTGCCGGAGTCCGCCAGGTACACGCGGCCCTCGCCTTCCACCTTCATCAGCTGCATGCCCTCGCCGCTGACCATCTTCTTCAGCAGATTGCCCAGGCCCTGTTCCATGATTCCCTGGCGGGTGAACTTGACGCCGCCCTTGCGCGCGACCATGGACCCGGCCTTGGCCCAGACCATGCCGTTGAGGCGCACTTCCAGCATGTGCGGGCTTTCCAGTTCGAAGGCATCGCCGCTTACGTCCTTTTCCCTGGACGAGGCCAGGAATTCCTGCAGGGTACGCACGCTCATGTCCGCTCCTTGGTGTCGGTAATGGAAGCGACGGAATCGCCGCGGTCGCCATAATAGGCTTCCCTGCCACGGAGCACCGGCATGCCGCGCATCGTCCGCATTCCGCACGACATGGGAGGCAGCACGCCCGAAGCAGTGGCCAGCGAGCGCCTGGTCTCAGGCACGCCGATGCAGGCGGTCGCCAATGCCTATTCCGATGCCGGCAACGCGTTCCATTGCGGTGTCTGGGAAGGCGGCGTCGGCGCATGGCGCGTGTCCTGCGGCGAACACGAGTTCTGCCACCTGCTGTCGGGCCGGCTGCGCCTGCGGGGCGACGACGGTAGCGAAACCGAACTCGCGGCCGGGGACAGTTTCGTCGTACCCGCCGGCTTCGAAGGCGTATGGGAAGTACTGGAGCCCGCACGCAAGCTCTATGCGGTCTACGAGTCTCCCGCCTGACGACGACCACGACGCTCGGCTAGAATGAGCCTGTTTACCCCCACGCCAGAGACGCCCATGACCGCTCCCCTCGCCTATCGCCGCATCCTGCTCAAGCTGTCCGGCGAGGCGCTGATGGGGGCCGAAGACTACGGTATCGACCCGATCGTGATCGGGCGCATCGCCCGCGAGATCATCGAAGCGCGCGATGCAGGTGCCGAAGTAGGGTTGGTGATCGGTGGCGGCAACATCTTCCGCGGCGCCGGCCTGGCCGCCAGCGGCATGGACCGGGTCACCGGCGACCAGATGGGCATGCTGGCCACGGTGATCAACGCGCTGGCCATGCAGGACGCGCTGGAGAAACTGGGCGCCAAGGTCCGCGTGATGAGCGCCCTGAAGATCAACGACGTGTGCGAGGACTACATCCGGCGGCGCGCCGTGCGCCACCTGGAGAAAGGCCGCATCGCGATCTTCGCGGCCGGCACCGGCAATCCGTTCTTCACCACCGACTCGGGCGCCGCATTGCGCGCGATCGAGATCGGCGCCGACCTGCTGCTGAAGGCGACCAAGGTCGATGGCGTCTACGACCGCGATCCGGGCAAGTTCCCGGACGCCAAGCGCTTCGAGCAATTGACCTACGACGAGGTCCTCAACCGCGACCTGCAGGTCATGGACACCGCCGCCTTCGCCCTGTGCCGCGACAGCGACGTGCCGCTGCGCATCTACGACCTGTCGGTGCCGGGCAACCTGATGCGGATCCTGCAGGGCGAGAATATCGGCACGCTGGTGAAGGGGCGTAGCTGAGGGGTGAATTCGCGCCTGCGGCGCTGTGAAGGGTGAGGTCGGCCGCTATGCGGCCTGCGAATGAAACAAGCGCTCCACTTGGCCATTGGCAGGTGGCGAAGCCGCCGACTTCCCAGCGAGCGTAGCGAGCGACTTCCCCGCCTTCATGTAATTGTGTCCGCCCGGACGCATTGGCCACGCTATCCCCATGGCCCATTCCCACGCCCCCGACCTTCCCCAAGGCTCCGCCACGCGCGCGTTCGGCTGGGCCATCGTCATCAACCTTGCCTACACCGCGCTGGAAGCGGGTTACGGTTTCCACGCCAACTCGCTGGCCTTGCTGTCCGATGCGCTGCACAACCTGGGCGACGTGCTCGGCCTGGGCCTGGCATGGGGCGCCGCGAAACTGGCGCAGCGTCCACCCACGAACAGCCACACCTATGGCTGGCGACGCGCCACGCTGCTGTCGCCGCTGGCCAATTCGATCCTGCTGATGGTGTTCGCCGGCGCACTGGGCTGGGAGGCGATCCGCCGCTTCAGCGCGCCGCCGTCGATTCCGGCAGCGACGGTGATGGTGGTGGCGGGCATCGGCATCCTCGTCAACCTGGGCGCAGCGTGGCTGTTGCGCGACGGACATGGGCACGACCTGAACAAGCGCGGCGCGTTCCTGCATCTGATAGCCGATGCGGCGGTCTCGCTGGCGGCGGTGCTTGCGGGCGCCGGCATGTTGGCGTTCGGCTGGGAGTGGCTGGACCCGGCCATTGCCTTGCTGGTCGGCGTGGTGATCGCGGTCGGCACTTTCGGCCTGCTGCGCGACAGCTTCAACGCGGCCATGGATGCGGTGCCCGGCAACATCGACCAGGCCGAAGTGAAGGCTTTCCTGTCGGCGCAACCCGGGGTCAAGGCGATCCATCACCTGCATATCTGGCCGCTGGGCGCCAACGAGATCGCCCTGACCGCGCACCTGGTGCGCCCGGAAGACCACGACCACGACGCCTTCATCGATGCCACCACGCATGAACTGGACCATCGTTTCGGCATCAACCACGCGACCCTGCAGATCGAACGCGGCATGGCCTGCGGGCACGACCTGCACGATGCCGCGCCGCATCATTCGCATTGACCCCTGCGGGAGCGGCGTCCCGCCGCGAGCTCTTGAGCTTGTCGCATCGGTCTAAAGGCATCGCGGGCAAGGCCCGCTCCTACAGCCCCTTTCCGGGGATACCTTGCCGGCCTCCCGTATAATCGGCGGCTGGCCGAATTCTTCCGGAAGACCGCAATGCTCAACGAAATCAAGAAAGACGCGCAGGCGCGCATGGCCAAAAGCATAGAAGCGCTGCGCCACGACCTGACCAAGCTGCGCACCGGCCGCGCCACCACCGCGCTGGTGGACCACCTGAAAGTCAATTACTACGGTTCGGACATGCCCCTGACCCAGGTCGCCAGCGTGACCGTGACCGATGCGCGCTCGCTGACCATCAGCCCGTGGGAAAAACAGATGGTTTCGGCGGTGGAAAAGGCGATCCTGGCCTCCGACCTGGGCCTGACCCCGAACACCGCCGGCACCGTGATCCGGATCAATATCCCCGCCCTGACCGAAGAGCGCCGCCGCGAGCTGTCCAAGCACGTCCATGGCGAAGGCGAGAACGCCAAGATCGCGGTGCGCAACATCCGCCGCGACGCCAACCAGCAGGTCAAGGACCTGCTGAAGGAAAAGGAAATCACCGAGGACGAGGAACGCCAGACCCAGGACGAGATCCAGAAGCTCACCGACAAGGCGATCAAGGATGTCGACGACGTGGTCAAGGCCAAGGAACAGGAACTGATGTCCGTCTGACGCAGTCGCATAGCCCCATGACTGCCACTGCACCCACACCAGCCGCTGTCCCGCGCCATCTCGCCGTGATCATGGACGGCAACGGACGCTGGGCCGAACGCCGCCGCCGGCCACGCATCATCGGCCACCGCGCCGGCGCGCGCGCGGTCAACGTGTGCATCGATTTCTGCCTCGAACGCGGTATCCGGGCGCTGACCCTGTTCGCCTTTTCCAGCGAGAACTGGGGACGTCCGCAGGAGGAAGTGGGCGCGTTGATGAAGCTGTTCCTCAACGCGCTGGACCGCGAAGTCGAGGAACTGGACCGCCGCGGCGTGCGTGTGCGCTTCATCGGCGAACGCGAGCGCTTTTCCGCAGGCATCCGCGAACGCATGCGCGCCGCCGAAACCCAGACCCTGGCCAATACCCGCCTGGACCTGGTGATCGCGGCCAGTTATGGCGGCCGCCAGGACATCACCGATGCCGCGCGCGCGCTGGCTGCCGATGTCGCCGCCGGCAAGCTGCGCGCGGAGGACATCGACGAAGCCGCGGTCGCTTCGCGCATGGCGCTGGCCGACCTGCCGCCGCCCGATCTTTTCATCCGCACCGGCGGCGACCATCGCATCAGCAATTTCCTGCTGTGGCAGTTGGCCTATACCGAATTGTGGTTCACCGAACTGCTATGGCCGGAACTGGATGCCGCCACGCTGCAGCAGGCGATGGACGATTTCGCCGGGCGCGAACGCCGTTTCGGCCTGACCAGCGCCCAAGTGGCCGACGCCCTCCCGGAGAAAACCCACGCATGACCAGGACCCGAATCATCGCCGCGCTGGCGATGGCGCCCATCGCCATTGCCGCGATCCTGCTGCTGCCCACGCCCTGGCTGATCGCCCTGGTGGCATTGCTGTTCCTGATGGGGATGTGGGAATGGTTCAAGCTGGTCGAGATCGACGACACCCTGTCGCGGACCATCCTGCTGGTCGCCAACCTGCTGTTGATGGTGCTGCTGGTATGGGCGTCGGCCGGCTCGCTGGTGTTGTTCCAGATCGTGACCCTGGTGGGCGTGGTGTGGTGGCTGCTGGCGCTGCTGTGGCTGCGCTTCTTCGACTTCGCTTCCGACCATGAAACCTATGCGCGCGGCTTCAAGCTTGCGGCCGGCACCCTGGCCATCATTCCGGCCTGGTGCGCGCTGGGACTGATCCATGCCGGCCAGCCGGACGGCCACCGCTGGCTGCTTACCGCGCTCACCATCGTCTGGGCCGCCGACAGCGGCGCGTATTTCGCCGGGCGGCATTTCGGCGGCAGGCTGTTCGGAAGCCGCAGGCTGGCGCCGCGCATCAGTCCCAATAAGACCCTCGAAGGCCTGCTGGGTGGATTGCTGGCAGGCGTCGCGGTCGGACTGCTGTTCGCCTGGTTCACCGACCTGACCCTGGTCCATGTGCCTGCCTTCATCATCGTGGCCTTGGCCACCGTGTTGTTTTCGGTGGTCGGCGACCTGTTCGAGAGCCTGCTCAAGCGCCATGTCGGCGCCAAGGACTCCGGCAACATGATCCCGGGCCACGGCGGCATCCTCGATCGCCTGGACGGGGTGCTGGCGGCGTTGCCGGTCTTCGCCCTGGGCAAGGAACTGTTCGGTTTCTGACATGGGCGAAGCACGCAACGTCGCGATATTCGGAGCCACCGGTTCGATCGGCGCCTCGGCGCTGGACGTAATTGCGCGCCACCCGGATCGCTTGCGCGCCAGCGTGCTGGCTGCCGGCAGCCAGGTCGATGCCCTGGTCGCACTGTGCGTGGCGCACCGACCGACGCATGCGGTGATCGCCGATGAATCGCGTTACGCCGCGTTGCGCGACGGTCTGCGTGATGCCGGCCTTTCCACCCGGGCGCACGCGGGAGGCGCCGCACTCGATGCCCTGGCGGCGTCGGACGCCTGCGACACCGTGATCGCGGCGATAGTGGGAGCGGCGGGGCTGGGCTCCACACTGGCGGCGGCGCACGCGGGCAAGCGCCTGTTGCTGGCCAACAAGGAGTCGCTGGTCCTGGCCGGCGAATTGCTGATGGCCGCGGCCAATGGCGCAAATGCCGAGATCATCCCGATCGACAGCGAACACAACGCCATCTTCCAGTGCCTGCGTTCACGCGACACTCAGGGCGATGTGCGGCGCATCGTGCTTACCGCTTCTGGCGGGCCATTCCGTGGAAGGAGCCGCGATTCGCTTGCCCCGGTCACCCCGGAGCAAGCCATCGCCCACCCAAAATGGTCGATGGGGCCGAAGATCTCGGTCGACTCGGCCACGCTGATGAACAAGGGCCTGGAGCTGATCGAGGCCCACCACCTGTTCGACATTCCCGGGCACAAGCTCGCCGTGCTGGTGCATCCGCAGAGCCTGGTGCATTCGCTGGTGGAATTCGTCGACGGCTCGACCCTGGCCCAACTCGGTTTGCCGGACATGCGCACTTCCCTGGCGGTCGGCCTGGGATGGCCGCAACGGATCGAATCGGGAGTCGCGGGACTGGACCTGCTGGCCCATGGCCGGCTCGATTTCGAAGCGCCCGATAGCGACGCCTTCCCCTGCCTGCGACTGGCCTGGCAGGCGCTCGAGGCCGGCGCCGCCGCACCAGCCGTGTTGAATGCCGCGAACGAAGTCGCGGTTTCAGCCTTTCTTCAGGGCCGGATAGGTTTCCTAGCCATTCCCGCGCTGGTCGAGGACACTCTCACCGCGCTGTCCGCCGCCCCGGCCGAATCGCTGGAAGCGTTGCTGGCGGCGGATGCGCAGGCGCGCCGCTTCGCCGAAAGCAAGCTCACCGAACACGCAGTCACAGGCCACGCCCACCCGCATGAGTGACATCGTTGGCTCAATCTGGTGGATGATCGTCGCCCTCGGAGTGCTGGTGACGTTCCATGAATTCGGCCACTACTGGGTGGCCCGGCGCTGTGGGGTGAAAGTGCTGCGCTTCTCGGTGGGCTTCGGCAAGCCCCTGTGGTCGCGTTTCGATCGCCATGGCACCGAGTTCGCCATCGCCGCGATCCCGCTGGGCGGCTACGTGAAGATGCTGGACGAGGCCGAAGGCGACGTGCCGGCCTCACAGCTGAAAGAGGCGTTCAACCGCAAGCCGGTGCTGCAGCGCATCGCGATAGTGGCGGCGGGCCCGATCGCCAATCTGGTGCTGTGCGTGGCCTTGCTCTGGGCCATGTTCGTGATCGGACGACCCGACTATTCCGCGACCCTCGGCCAGGTCCAGGGCATCGCGGCCAAGGCCGGCTTCGTGGCGGGCGACAGGATCCAGGAGATCGAAGGCCAGCCGGTGCGCACTTTCGGCGACGCCATCCAGGCCATGACCACGGCGGCGATGGACGGCCGCGACCTGCAGGTGGCGGTGGTCGACAGCCACGGGCTGAAACACGTGCGCACCCTGCCACTGTCCACGCTTGCCAGCGGTTTCGACCAGGAGAACGTGTCCGGACTCGCTGGCTTCGCCTGGCGGCACCAACTGGCGCCGGCGGTGGTGGAAGCCACCGCTCCCGGGATGCCCGCATCCGGGCTGCTGTTGCCGGGCGACCGGATCGCCGCGATCGATGGCGCCCAGGTGCGCGGCTTCGGGGATATCACGCCCCTGGTGCAGAAAATCGGCGAGCGTGGCGGCGCCGGCAAGCTCCAGGTCGAACGCGACGGCAAGCTGCTGACGCTGGAAGTCGCGCCCGCCCGGTACCGCGACCCCGCTTCCGGTCGACAATACTGGTCGCTGGGGATCGCGCCTCCCTCGCAACCGGCCGCCTACGACTCGATGCAGCGGCTGGGTCCGCTGGCGGCGATCCCCGCCGCCTTCCGCGAAACCGGCAAGATGACCTCCGATTCGCTGGGCATGATCCGGCGCATGTTCACCGGACATGCCTCGGTAAAGGGCATCTCCGGTCCGCTGACCATCGCCCAGGTGGCCAACAACACCGCGAAAATGGGCGTGGCCTGGTTCCTGTTCTTCCTGGCCCTGCTTTCGTTGAGCCTGGCCATCATCAACCTGCTGCCGATCCCGGTCTTGGACGGCGGGCACCTGCTGTATTACCTTATAGAGTTGGTCAAGGGCAGTCCGTTGAGCGAACGCGCCATGGCCACCGGGCAATACGTGGGCCTGGCCATGCTGGCCAGCCTGATGGGTCTGGCGTTCTACAACGACATTTTCCGTCTGGTGACCTGATGGCCCTGCTTTCCCGGTTTTCCCTGGCCTGCCTTGACCCGGCCCGCTTTTCCCAGGCGCGCTTTTCCGAAGTTCTCCCGCCGGCCGTATTCCGGCACTCCCCTGCACCTGAGCAGGCAACACCCGCACTTACCTTATCGGATGTGATGATGACGCGACTCCCCTCCCGCCGCCTGCTCGCCCTCGCCCTGGCTTCGGCCATCGCATTGCCGGCATGGGCGCAGACGACGGAATCCGGCCTGCCGGCCATCGCCAGTACGGACGCCTTCACCGCCACCGATATCCGCATCGACGGCCTGCAGCGCATCTCCGCCGGCACGGTCCTGACCTACCTGCCGATCGAACGCGGCGACACGGTCGACTCAAGCAAGACCGGCGAAGCCATCCGCGCGCTGTACAAGACAGGCTTCTTCGAGGACGTCAGGCTCGACCGCCAGGGCAGCATCCTGGTCATCACGCTCACCGAACGCCCCGCGATCAACAAGCTCACCCTGTCCGGCAACAAGGACATCAAGACCGAGGACCTGATGAAGGGCCTGCAGGACATCGGCCTGGCCGAGGGCGAGACCTTCGACCGCCTTGCCCTGGACCGCGTCACCCAGGAGCTGACCCGCCAGTACAACAACCGCGGCAAGTACAACGTCGAAATCAACCCGGTGGTCTCGCAACTGGACCGCAACCGCGTCGATGTGACCATCAACGTCAAGGAAGGCAAGGCCGCCAAGATCCGCCACGTCAACCTGGTCGGCACCGAGAAGTTCGAGAACGAGGACATACTGGACAACTGGGAATCGAAGGAAAGCAACTGGCTGTCGTGGTATCGCCGCGACGACCAGTATTCCAAGGAAAAACTGTCCGGCGACATCGAGAAGTTGAATTCGTACTACCTGGATCGCGGCTACGTCGACTTCAGCCTGGATTCGACCCAGGTCGCGATCAGCCCCGACAAGCAGGACATGTTCATCAGCGCCGGCGTCACCGAGGGCGAGCAGTACAAGGTCTCCGACGTCAAGGTCACCGGCGACACCATCCTGCCGGTCGAGGAAATCGAGAAGCGGGTGCTGGTCAGGAAGGACCAGGTGTTCTCGCGCGCGCTGCTGGAATACACCTCCGATGCCATCACCTCCACCCTGGGCAACATCGGCTACGCCTTTTCCCAGGTGAATCCGATCCCGACCGTCGATCGCGAGAACCGCACCGTCGCCATCAACCTGCAGGTGGTGCCGGGCCCGCGCGTCAACGTCCGCCGCATCGTGTTCAAGGGCAATACGCGCACCGCCGACGAGGTCCTGCGCCGCGAGATGCGCCAGTTCGAAGGCAGCTGGTATTCGCAGGCCGCGATCGACCGCTCCAAGATCCGCCTGCAACGCCTGGGCTACTTCGAGACCGTCGATGTCGAGACGCCCCCCGTGCCCGGCAGCAACGACCAGGTCGATGTGGTCTACAACGTCAAGGAAACCACTTCGGGCAGCTTCGTCTTCGGCCTGGGTTATTCGCAGCTGTCCGGCATCACCACCTCGATCCAGCTGTCGCAGAACAACTTCCTCGGCAGCGGCAACCGGGTCTCGGTGGAAGCGCAGCGCAGCGACTACCTGCAGCGTTATTCATTCTCGTACGTGAACCCGTTCTTCACCGACGAAGGCCTGTCGCTGGGCTACAACCTGTGGTGGCGCGAGTTCGACTACTCCAGCTTCAACACCGCCCAGTACTCCACCACCAGCGCCGCCGCCCAGGGCGTGCTCGGCTTGCCGATCACCGAGAACGACACCGTCTCGCTGCTGTTCGGCGTCGATACCAACGAGATCCTGACCTTCGCCGGCTCTACTCCCGCGTCGATCATCGATTACATCAATGCGGTGGGAAATCGCACCTTCCACGCCTGGCGTACCGAGCTCGGCTGGGCGCGCGACACCCGCAACGATTACTTCATGCCCACCGCCGGCACCTACCAGCGGATCTCGACCGAAATCACCCTGCCCGGCTCGACGGTCGAGTATTACAAGCTCAACTACGAGTTCTCCAAGTACTGGCCGCTCAGTCCGTCGCTGGTGCTGAACACGCGTGCGGAACTCGGCTATGGCGACAGCTACGGCAGCGACACCACGCGCCGGTTCTGCGCGGTGCAGCCCAGCCAGCCGCAAACCAAGGCCGTCGCCGAACCGTGCGCGCCGGGCTCGGTCGAAACCAATGTCGTCACCGCCACCGGCCTGCCGTTCTTCGAGAACTTCTACGCCGGCGGCGTGCGTTCGGTGCGCGGCTTCCGCGACAACACCCTGGGGCCGCGATCGGAGGTGATCGGCGGCTACAGGGGCCAGCCCCTGGGCGGCGCGCTGAAGACCACGGGTTCGCTGGAAATGTATTTCCCGAAGCTGTTCGACTCCAAGGCGGCGCGCATCTCGGCCTTCGTCGACTTCGGCAACGTGTACGCGGGCACCAGCGACTTCGACGCTGCCGAGCTCAGGGCCTCCACGGGCGTTTCACTGCTGTGGCGCGCGCCGGTGGGCCCGATCTCGATCAGCTACGCTTTCCCGCTGCGCAAGGAAGACGACGACGAGATCGAGCGCCTGCAGTTCACCTTCGGCGGCGCGTTCTGACGCGCCTGCCTACGCGCGGTTCCCCGCAAAGGCCCGGACACGTCCGGGCCTTTGCTTTCCACCCGACCCGGTCCCGACGTTAAACTGCAAGCTTATGGAAGCCTTCCAGGCCACTGCCGACGAACTCGCCCAGCGCTTCGCCCTTTCCGTCCGCGGCGACGGTTCGGCGAAGGTCCATGGCGTGGCAACGCTGGCCAATGCCGGGAATGGGCAGCTCGCCTTTCTCGCCAACCCGCGCTACCGCAGCCAGTTGGCCGCCAGCCAGGCATCGATCGTCGTGCTGCGCGAGGAAGATGCCGCCGCCGCCCCGCATACCGCATTGATCGCACGCGATCCCTACACCACGTTCGCGAAGATAGCCGCGCTGTTCGAATCGCAACCTGCGCGCGAGGCGGGCATCCACCCCAACGCCGCGATCGACCCGCGCGCCAACATCGCGGCAAGCGCCCACATCGGTCCCTTCGTGGTGGTCGGCGCCAACAGCCGCATCGGCGAAGGCTGCGTGATCGGCCCGGGCTGCGTGATCGGCGAGGATTGCGAAGTGGGTGCGGGCAGCGAACTCGGCGCGCGCGTCACCCTGGTGACCCGGGTCCGCCTGGGACAGCGCGTGCGCATCCACCCGGGCGCGGTGCTCGGCGCGGACGGCTTCGGCCTGGCCATGGACGCAGGACGCTGGATCAAGGTGCCGCAACTGGGTGGCGTGGTGGTCGGCGACGATTGCGAGATCGGCGCCAACACCACCATCGACCGCGGCGCCCTTGGCGACACCGTGCTGGAGGAGGACGTGCGCCTCGACAACCAGATCCAGATCGGCCACAACGTGCACATCGGCGCGCACACGGCGATGGCCGGCTGCAGCGCCGCGGCCGGCAGCGCGAAGATCGGGCGTTATTGCCTGATAGGCGGCGCGGCCGGGGTGCTCGGGCACCTGGAGATCTGCGACAAGGTCACGATCACCGCGATGTCGCTGGTCACCCATTCGATCCGCGAGCCCGGCGAGTATTCCTCGGGTACGCCGCTGACCGACAACCGCACCTGGCGCAAGAACGCCGCCAGGTTCAAGCAACTGGATTCATTGGCGCGGCGCCTGCCCGGCGTGCGCAAGGAGGAAGAATGAACGAGGCCGTGCAACTCCCCATCGACGTGACCCGCATCCAGCAGGTGCTGCCGCACCGGTATCCGTTCCTGCTGGTCGACCGGGTGGTCGAATTCGAGGCGCACAAGCGCATCGTCGCGCACAAGAACGTGACCATCAACGAGCCGTGCTTCCAGGGCCATTTCCCCGGCCACCCGGTGATGCCGGGCGTGCTGGTGATCGAGGCTCTCGCCCAGGCTGGCGGCATACTGACCCAGCTGTCGCGCGGCACGGTCGCCGACAACAAGCTGTTCTATCTGGTCAAGATCGACAACGCGCGCTTCTCGCGCATGGTCGTGCCGGGCGACGTGCTGGAACTGCACGTGGAGATCAAGCGCATCATCCGCACCATGACCTTCTATACCTGCGTGGCCCGTGTCGCCGGCGAGCTCGTCGCTTCCGCCGACGTGCTCTGCGCGGAAACCGAGAAGGAATAAGCGCATGAGCGGAGCGCCCGGGATACACCCCAGCGCCTGGATAGATCCGGCCGCGCGGCTGGGCGCCAATGTGCGGGTCGGGCCGTTCACCAGCATCGGTGCGGACGTGGAAATCGGCGAAGGCACGGTGATCGGCGCGCACTGCAGCATCACCGGTCCGACCCGGATCGGTCGCGACAACCACATCGTCGGCCATGCCGCGATCGGCGGCGATCCGCAGGACAAGAAATTCAAGGGCGAGCGCACCGAACTGGTGATCGGCGACCGCAACATCATCCGCGAGTTCGTCACCCTCAACCGGGGCACCGCCGCTGGCACTGGCCTCACCCGCATCGGCGACGACAACTGGCTGCTGGCCTACACCCATGTGGCGCACGATTGCGTGATCGGCGACAACTGCGTGTTCTCCAACAATTCCACACTGGCCGGACATGTCGAAATCGGCGACTGGGTGATCATGAGCGGCTTCGCCGGCGTGCACCAGTTCTGCCGCATCGGCGCGCATGCCTTCCTGGGCATGGGCGTGCTGGTCAGCGGCGACGTTCCGCCCTACACCATGGTCGCCGCCGAGTCCCAGGGCCGGCCACGCGGCATCAACAGCGAAGGCCTGAAGCGGCGCGGCTTCGATGCCGGACGCATCAGTGCGATCAAGCGCGCGTACCGCACTCTGTACGTCGCCGGATTGCCGCTGGCCGAGGCCCGGCAGCAATTGGCCGAGCAGGCCCGCGAAAGCGATGACGTGCGCGCCCTGCTCGATTTCATAGAAAGCGGCGAACGGCCCCTGCTGCGATGAGCATGCCGCGATGAGCAGAGAGAAGCAGGACGGCGCGCAGTCCCCGACCCTGTCCGATCTGGTCGCCTCTCCCGCAGCCTTGCGTGCCGCAACCACGCGCCCGAGGCGGATCGCCCTGGTCGCCGGCGAGTCCTCGGGCGATGCGCTCGGCGCAGGCCTCGTCAACGAATTGCGCAAGCGGTTTCCCGATGCCGGGTTCGCGGGCATCGGTGGCGATGCGATGCGGCTGGCGGGCTGCGATACCTGGTTCGACTCCGGTGAGCTTGCGGTGATGGGTTTGTCGGAAGTGCTGCGTCACCTTCCCCGCCTGTTGAAACTGCGCCGCGCACTGCGCGAGCGCGTCCTGGCGTGGCAGCCGGACGTATTCATCGGCATCGACGCGCCCGATTTCAACCTGGGCGTGGAGCGCTGGTTGAAGCAGCGCGATGTGCGCACCGTGCATTACGTCAGCCCTTCGGTATGGGCCTGGCGCGAGAAGCGCGCGCAGAAGATCGGCGCCAGCGCCGACATGGTCCTGTGCCTGTTCCCGATGGAGCCGCCGATCTATGCGCGGCATGGCATCGATGCGCGTTTCGTCGGCCACCCGATGGCGGATGAAATGCCGATGGAACCCGACCAGGCCGCGGCGCGGGAGGCATTGGGATTGCACGCCTACACCCCGGTGCTGGCGGTACTGCCAGGCAGCCGGCTGGGGGAGATCGAACGCCTTGCGCAGACTTTCCTGGAAGCCGCGCGCAGCGTGGCCGCGACCGTCCCCTATCTGCAGATCGTGGTTCCCGCCGCGAACGCGGATTGCCGCAGCGCGCTGGAACCGCTGGTCGCCCGACTTTCCGACCTGTCGCCGCCGCCGAAACTGATCGACGGGCAGGCGCGCGAAGCCATGGTCGCGGCGGACGTGGTGCTGCTGGCCTCGGGCACGGCTACGCTGGAGGCGATGCTGGCCAAGCGGCCGATGGTGGTGGGTTACAAGGTCGCGCCGTGGACCTATCGCATCGTCAAGGCCTTCGGCATGTTGAAGGTGGAGCGTTATGCCCTGCCCAACGTGCTGGCCGGCGCCGACCTGGCGCCGGAACTGATGCAGGACGAATGCACGCCATCGAACCTGTCGGCGGCGGTGACCAACCTGTTCCAGCACCCGGAAATCGTCGGCGCGCTGCAGCCGCAGTATCGTGAGCTGCACGAAGCCCTGCGCCAGGATGCGTCGGCACGCGCGGCCGACGCCATCGCCAGGCTGGTGCGATGAACGTCGCCACCCCTCTTCTGGTGGCCGGGGTCGATGAGGCCGGACGCGGACCGCTGGCCGGACCGGTTTCGGTCGCGGCGGTGATCCTGGATCCGTCGCGGCCCATCGCCGGACTGGACGACTCGAAGAAACTCAGCGAAAAAAAGCGCGAGATGCTGTATCCGCTGATCGTCGAACGCGCGCTGGCCTGGCGTATCGAATTCGTCGATGCCGCCGAAATCGATGCATTGAACATCCTGCAGGCCACACTGACCGGCATGCGTCGTGCACTGCATGCGCTGTCGCCCGCGGCGCAGCTCGCGCGCATCGACGGCAACCGCCTGCCGCGCGACCTGCCCTGCCCGGCGCAAGCGATCATCGGCGGCGATGCGCTCGAACCGGCGATCATGGCCGCCTCGATCCTGGCCAAGGTCGCGCGCGACCGCGCGATGCACGCGCTGCACCTCGAGTACCCGCAATACGGTTTCGACCGGCACAAGGGCTATCCCAGCGCGGCGCATCTCGCCGCGCTCTCGGCGCATGGCCCCTGCCCGCAGCACCGGCGCAGTTTCGCGCCAGTGCTGCATGCCTGCAACGCGCGCGGATACCCCCCCCGCGAACGCGCCCCAGCCCTCATCTCCACTGGCTAGCCGAAAGGACGCGGCCCCGTCGGACGGATGATCACGCCACCGGCGAATGCAACCCCCGGCGTGCCCTTTTCGCCTTCCACGCGCACCTCGTAGTCGTACAGTCCCGGGGTCGCGTCGCGACGTATGGTCGCCTCGGCTATCTGTTGCGGCAAAGACGAGAAAGTACGTTCGCGGATATCGCCGTCGTATTCCGCCCTTGTCGGGCTCTCGGTCGAAGGCGCATCGGCAACCGTATGACCCGATCCGTGATCCACCGGAAAGCCTTCGGGGAAGACCAGCTTGAACGCACGCTGTTCGTTGGACGCGGTGTGCCAGACCACCCGGTCCCCCGCATACAGGATCACCATGGCCGCATCGACCAGCGGCGAACCATCCTCCTTGTAGGAAACCTTTATCAGGGAAGCACGCGGCGGATGCACGCCATCGGACAGATCATCCGCGCCACCCCCGACTTCCGCCTTGCTCTCATTGCCATCATCGATCGCCATGTGTTGCACTCCCGGTTAGTGCGCCATCCATGGAGCGGAGGGTCCAGCTTGCTCAACGCACGGATTTCTCTCCCGTCCGTGCGTGGAAACGCTTCAGGAATGGATTGGTCCTGATCATGCTTTCCGATATCCCCCCCTCGCGCGCCCATGCTTCGCGCTTCATCACATCTTCCTTGCTGCCGATGAGGGTCATGGTCTGTGCGTTGTACCAACCCACTTCGCCGCGCTCGGTTCCCAGCGCCTCGGACCTGGCGACCAGTTCGCGGGCTTTTCCGGCGTCGCCGAGATTGACCCGGTACCAGCCCAAGGCAGCCAGCGCGCGCGCATCGTCGGGTTTTATCTTCAGATATTGCTCCGCCATGCTCGCGGCGCGCAGGAAAGGTTCCCGCGAACGGCCCGCATCGGCCGGATCCGCCAGCAGCGCTTCCGCCAGGTAGCCCCATATCTGGAAATCGCCTGCGTCGATCTCCAGCGCACGACGGAACAGGGTCGCCGCCGCCGCGTAGTCGCCTTCCTGGTATTTGAGCGCGCCGTAGTTGCTCAGCACCGCATCCGTCGGCCTGATGCCGATGGAATGCTCGAAGGCCTTCGTGGCTTCCGGGTTGTTGCCCGCATTGACGTAAAGCCCGCCCAGGCTGCTCCACAACTCCGCATCGCCGGGACGCAGGTCCACTGCCTTGCGATAGGACTCTATGGCTTCGGGAAGGTGATTGTTGCTGTACTGCCAATAGCCGATCGCGGAAAGGACGGAAGCGTCATCGGGCCGGAATTCGCGCGCAAGTTCGAAATATTTCCGCGCATTGTCCTGTTGGCCCTTTCCCGCATAGGCCTTGGCCATGCCCAGGTACGCGCTCGGCTTCAACGCGGGATCGGCTTCTGCCTTGGCGTAATACCCCAATGCCTGGTCGAATTTCCCTCGCGCCTGCTGCAACTCGCCCAGGGCGAGATCGACTTCGCCCAACCCCGGGTCCATTTTCACCGCCCGCAGGCAGGCATCGCGGGCACGCTGATAAGCATTGGCGTCGCGAAGGGACTCGAACCGGAACAGTTCGGAACGGCAGATGCCGGCCTGGGCCAGGGCGAATCCACTGTCGGCGGCCAGCGCCTGCTTGAACAAGCCGATGGCATGTTCGAAATCCCCGTCCACCGCGGATAACCGCAACTGTTGCAGGCCCATCAGATAGGCATCGAAAGCGGCGACGTTCCGGGTCGGCGCCAGACGCTTGGCCAACGCTTCCTTCCGGCCCGGGATGGCCCCCAGCAACGATCGGACGACCTCGTCCGCGATCTCGGTCTGGGTCGCGAACACTCCGGATATTTCATGGTCGTAGGTCTTGCTCCAGAGGGTGTAGCCGGTGGTGGTGTCGGACAGCCGCGCATTGATCCTCAACTTCGTTCCTTCGCGACGCACGCTGGCATCGAGCACCGTGGCGACGCCGAGGCGCTCGCCCAATGCCTTCACATCGGTCTCGCGGGTGGCCGCTACGGCCGGGGACATTTCCGCGGCCACGGTGAGCCCTTGCACACCGGCGAGGGCATCGTGCATTTCCAGCGCCAGGCCTTCGGCGAAGTAATCGTCGTCGCGATTGCCGCCGAGGTTCTCGAACGGCATCACCGCGATCGATGCATCGGCGCGCGGGTTCGAACGGGAAGAACGTCCGTCCCATAACGAAACGACCGCGATCACCAACACCAGCACCGCCGCGGGTACCCACCAGCGATGCACATGCTCATGCGCGCGATGCAGCTCCTGGTCGGCGACGGCATGGTCGTGTTCGCCGAGCGGCGCAACGGTCGCCGGTGCCGTGGCCTGCGCAATCGCAGACCTAGCGTCGGCCGGGACCGCGATGGCCGGCGGCATCGGTCCGCCATCATCGGTCGCCTCGATCGATGCCTTCACGATCGCCGGCCCTTCCGGTTCGAGCTCCCCGATGAACCGGTACCCCAGCGCATGCTGGGTCTGGATGTAGCGCGGCTGCTGCACGTCGTCTTCCAGCACGCTGCGCAATTGCGCGATGGCCCGGGTCAGCACGCCCGGAGTGACGTGGCGGTGGCCCCAGACCTCGTCCAGCAGCTCGTCGCGGCCCAGCAACTCGCCCGGATGCCGCAGCAGCGCGATCAGCACGGCGAAAGCCTTGGGCTCCAGCGCCTGCGCCTGCCCGTCGCGGCTCAGGGTGTGCGCAGGCACATCGACCTCGATCCGGTCGAAGCGGTAGTGCTCGCCCCCGCTGGACGTGGATCCGGCGGCCCCGCCTGGTTTCATCGCCACTTCCTCACGATCGCCTCACAAGTTCGGCAAAAGCCGACAGAAGGATCGCGCTCCCCTCATGACTCATCCGACCGGGTCGGTGGACTCTGGGACCGCGCCGCAACTGCCGCGCAAACCCCTTGACCCCTGTGGAGACAGAACCATGAACGCGATGCAGAACATCCAGTATCCCTTGCCCTCAATCCTGTACCTGACGCCTTCCTCCCGCGTGCCCGGCCGTCGCAAGAGCATCGGCCAGTTCCGCCTCAACAGCCTCGACCTGGACCGCTTCAACCGCCTGCTGGGCCGTCTGGGCAGGCTGGCCCCACTGATCGCCGACCAGGTGGTCACCGCGGCCCGCGAGCTCAACCAGGGCAACCGTCAGGCGGAACCTCCCTGCATCGTCCAACGCGTCCGGATCGCCGAAACGGTCGCCGAAATGGTCGCCGACGCGGCCTGGATGGCCGCCAGCGCCAGCAACACCGCCGTACCTGCCCGACTGGTGGCCGGATACCTGCAGGAACCGGAAAGCCTGATCCCCGACTGGTTGCCGCAGGTCGGTCGCCTGGACGACGCCATCGTCGTCGAAACCGCCTGGCCGCGCCTGGCCGACGAAGTCGATGGCTACCTCGACTTCCGCCGCCTGCGCCGGATCGAAGCCGACCTGCGCGGTTGCGCGGAGAACGACTTCCGCTTCGACCGCAAGGACTGGCAGGAGCAGCGCCGGGTCGAAGCCGCCTTGAAGGCTCATCGGTGCGCCGTGCGCGAAACCAGCTACCTGCCCGCTCCGTGCGCGATGTTCCGCATCCACTGATCCGGCGCGCCCACGATAGAACCCGACGCCATCCCCGTACGCATGACCAATGCCGGAGAAACTCATGACCCGTACCGCCTACAACCTGAATCCGATCCCGATCCCGATCCCGCTTCCGTTCCCCTCCCTGATGTTGCTGTCCGTGATGCTTGCAGCCGCCCTTGTCGCTTCACCGCGCCTGCACGCCGCCGAAGCCGGAGACCCGGCAACCCGGCGCAGCGCGACTTTCGATTGCGACAAGCGCTTCATCAGCCAGCGCCAGGCCGGCTGGCTGCTCGGCACCGACAACTTCGGCCAGACCTATGACCGGCGTACGGCGCTCCATGCCGAGGTCGCACGCGCCTGTGCGGCCGGTGTCGCGACAGTTCGCATCGAAGGCAGGAAAGCGACACTTGCCGTCGCCCGGCTGTCTGGCCGCTGAGCCGCCGGGATCGCTTTGTCCAGGCAGCCTCCAGGCATGCAGAACTTGCCCTGTCGGCCATTGGTCACAACGACTCCCAGCAGATGCACGTTGCCATCGTGCAGGCCCACGATGGCAACGCACCCCTAGTGAGGGATCACGTTTTCTTGCCGATATTCCGTGAGGTGTCCCATGTACCGTTTTTCCCCCGACCCGTCGTCCCCCGAACAGTCCACCACTGCCTCCGTCATGACTGCGGCATCCGCCAGCGACGAACGCCGGCAATTACTCGCGTCGCTGTTGTCCGACCATGAATGGAAATGCGATCCGCCCACCCGTACGCGGCTCGAAGCCCTGCAGCAGTGCCTGCCACCGGCTGTGATCCCGGCGACCCGCGGCAATTCCGTGTATCCGGCCGAAACCGAATGGACGCTGCTGGCCAACGAGATCGAACGCTACCTCGACTTCCGCCGCCTGCGCCATCTGGAAGCGCAACTGCACCACTGCCCCGATGCAGATTTCCACTTCGACCGCAACGACTGGGAAGTGGCGCATGCAGCCGAAGCCGCCCTGGCCGCGCATCTGCGTCACGTCCATGAGGAAAGTTACGTGCCCGAACAGCCGGACCTGTACCTGCACGTGCATTGACCCGTTTCCGCGAACTTCCCCTCCAGGCCGCCCGATGGGCGGCCTTTCTTTGGTTCTGTGGGAGGGGCGTAAGCCCCGATGACTTTACATTGCAAATCATCGGGGCTTACGCCCCTCCCACAACCACAATGGCTGTCAAGCCTTGTCCGGCCCTACCCCCCGGGCTACCCTGACCTTCGCATGACCTCCCGCTTCATCCACCTCCATCTGCATACCGAATTCTCGCTGGCGGATTCGACCATCCGCGTGCCCGAGAAACCGGACGAAGCCCGCCCGGACAAGGCCAAGCGGCCCAATCTGCTGAGCCGCGCGGTGGAAATGCGGCTGCCGGCGCTGGCGGTGACCGACCGCAACAACCTGTTCGCCCTGGTCAAGTTCTACAAGGCGGCGGAATCGGTCGGGATCAAGCCGATCGCCGGCGCCGACCTTGCCATCATCGATGGCAAGGAAACGCCTTCCCAGCTGACCCTGCTGTGCCGCGACCACACCGGTTACCTGTCGCTGTCGCGCCTGCTGACACGCGCCTGGCTGGAAGGCCACCACAACGACGGCGTCGCGATCAGTTCCGAATGGCTGCATGAGGATTGCGAAGGCCTGTTCGCCATCGCCGGCCGTGGCAGCCAGGTAGGCCGGCTGGCCGCCGCCGGCCGGCATGAACAGGCCGAACTCTACCTGGCCGACCTGCAGCGCAGCTTCGGCGAAAACCTGCACCTGGAAATCACCCGCACCCAGCGCGAGGGCGAAGAAGCGTTCAACGCCTTCGCCCTGCACGCGGCGGCGGTGCGCGGGTTGCCGGTGATCGCCAGCAACGACGTGCGCTTCCTCGACCGCGAAGGCTACGACGCGCATGAAGCGCGCGTGTGCATTTCCACCGGCCGCGTGCTGGACGACCCCAAGCGTCCGCGCGAATACAGCGCCGATCAATACCTGAAGTCGCCGGACGAAATGGCCGCGTTGTTCGCCGACGTGCCCGATGCGATCGACAACACCTGGGCGCTGGCGCAGCGCTGCAACATCGAGATGCGGCTGGGCACCTACTTCCTGCCCGCCTATCCGGTACCGGACGACGAGACGCTGGACAGCTGGATCCGCAGCCAGTCGCACGCCGGCCTGGAGGCGCGCCTGCAGAAGAATCCGCTGGCGCCCGGCCATACCCGCGAGGACTACGTAGCGCGACTGGATTTCGAGCTGGACACCATCTGCAAGATGGGTTTCCCCGGCTACTTCCTGATCGTGGCCGACTTCATCCAGTGGGGAAAGAACCATGGCATCCCGATCGGCCCGGGCCGCGGCTCCGGTGCCGGCTCGCTGGTGGCGTGGGCGTTGCTGATCACCGACCTGGACCCGCTGCCGTACGGCCTGCTGTTCGAACGATTCCTCAACCCGGAACGCGTGTCGATGCCCGACTTCGACATCGACTTCTGCATGGACCGCCGCGACGAGGTGATCGATTACGTCGCGCAAAAATACGGCCGCGACCGGGTCAGCCAGATCATCACCTACGGCACCATGGCGGCCAAGGCCGTGGTCCGCGATGCCGGTCGCGTGCTCGGTTTTCCGTACGGTCTGGTGGACGGCGTGGCCAAGCTGATCCCGCTGACCCTGGGCGTGACCCTGAAAGACGCGATGGGCGAAGGCAAGAGCGAGATGGTGTCGCAGGAGCTGATCGACCGCTATCGCGACGAAGACGACGTGCGCGACCTGATCGACCTGGCGCGCGAACTCGAGGACCTGACCCGCAACGCCGGCAAGCACGCCGGCGGCGTGGTGATCGCACCCACGCCGCTGTCGGACTTCTGCCCGCTGTTCGCCGAACACGACGAAGGCGCCCGCGGCAGGAATCCGGTGACCCAGTTCGACAAGGACGACGTGGAAGCCGTCGGCCTGGTGAAGTTCGACTTCCTCGGCCTGCGCACGCTGACCATCATCGACTGGGCGGTGAAGGCGATCAACCAGCGTCACGCACGCGCCGGACTGCCGCCAGTGGACATCACCGCGATCCCGCTGGACGATGCCAGCGTCTATCGCGACATCTTCGCCAACGGCAATACCGGCTCGGTGTTCCAGTTCGAATCCTCGGGCATGCGCCGTGCCCTGAAGGAAGCCAAGCCCGACCGGTTCGAGGACCTGATCGCCCTCAATGCGCTCTATCGCCCCGGCCCGATGGACATGATTCCCTCGTTCGTCGAGCGCAAGCACGGACGCGAGGAATTCGAGTACCCCGACCCGCGCACCAGGGTCATGCTCGAGGAGACCTACGGCATCATGGTCTACCAGGAGCAGGTCATGCAGATGGCGCAGATCGTCGGCGGCTACTCGCTGGGCGGCGCCGACCTGCTGCGCCGCGCGATGGGCAAGAAGGTGCCGGCCGAAATGGCCAAGCACCGCGAGATCTTCCGCGAGGGCGCCGGCAAGGATGGCGTGGGCCAGCGCAAGGCCGACGAGATCTTCGACCTGATGGAGAAGTTCGCCGGCTACGGCTTCAACAAGTCGCACGCCGCCGCCTACTCGCTGGTCGCCTACCAGACCGCATGGCTGAAGAAGCACTACCCGGCCGAATTCATGGCCGCCACGCTGTCCTCGGACATGGACAAGACCGACAAGGTGGTCGCCTTCCTCGATGAATGCCGCACGTTGAAGCTGGAAGTATTGCCGCCGGAAGTCAATGCGTCGGAATACATGTTCGTGGCCACCGATGCGCGCACCGTGCGCTACGGACTGGGTGCGATCAAGGGCGTGGGCCGCGGCGCCTGCGAGGCGATCGCCAGCGAACGCGCGCAGGGCGGTCCGTTCGGCACCCTGCTGGATTTCTGCAGGCGCGTGGATTCGTCCAAGCTCAATCGCCGCGCGCTGGAAGCGTTGGTCAACGCCGGCGCGCTGGACGCGCTGGGCAGCAATCGCGCCTCGCTGATGCTGCAACTGCCGGAAGTGGTCAAGGCCACCGACCAGTTGACCAAGGAGCGCGAGGCCGGCCAGGTTTCCCTGTTCGGCGGTGGCGATGCCGCACCCGCGCTGGAAGTGGTGCTGAGCGAAGTGGACGAATGGCCGCTGTCGCAGAAGCTGGCGGGCGAACGCGAAACCCTCGGGCACTATCTCAGCGGCCATCCGCTCGATCCCTGGCGCGACGACCTGCGCGGCCTGGTCGGCACCGACCTGGGCGAACTCGACAAGTTGTGGAGTTCGGCGCCGCAGGCGGAGAAGAAAGGCTGGCGTCCGGAAGTGAGCGTGGTGATCGCCGGCCAGGTGGTGGCGCTGCGGAAAAAAGGCGACAGCCAGATCTTCGTGCAACTGGAGGACGGGCGCGGGCGCATCGAATGCAGCGTGTTCTCCGAGGCCTACACGCAACTGGCGCCCTTGCTGACCCGCGACCGCATCCTGATCGTCCAGGGCGGACTGCGCGAGGACGAATTCAGCGGTGGCTACAGCCTGCGCGTACGCCATTGCTGGGACTACGCGCAACTCTGCAGCAGCCACGCCCAGCGCCTTTCCCTGCGCCTGGACCTGCGCGTGCCCGGCCTATGGGACCGCATCGACGCATTGCTGGCCAGGCACCGCCCCGGGGGCACGCCGTTGCGCCTGGACCTGCTGCTGAAATCCGGCGACCGCGGCGTAGCCGGGGTGCTGGACTTGAACGGACCCAAGTCGGTCCGGGTGGACACCGAACTGCTGGATGCGTTGCGCGCGCAGCCCGGCGTGAGGACGGTGAAGGTGGCGATTTCGAGGCCCTGGGCGAATTAGCTTTTCCTTCCCCCACCAGGGAAGGTGGCGCGTAGCGACGGATGAGGGAAGGAGGGTTCCGGTTCACGGATGGTCCGTCGCAGGTTGATTCCCCTCCCTCATCCGCCCCCCCCGACTAGAGCATTCGGGGGCAGGCTCTTCGGACACCTTCTCCCGGAGGGAGAAGGAAACCCCACAGCCCTACCCACCCGTACGGGCTCCCCACCCCGCTTCGGCTAAACTCCCCTCCTTTCCGGCCAGCGGCCCGTAAATGAACCCGAATTACCTCGATTTCGAACAACCCATCGCCGACCTGGAAGCCAGAATCCAGGATCTGCGCAGCGCCAGCACCGGGCCGGCGGTCAACATAGACGCCGAGGTGCATGCGTTGCAGGACAAGCTGCGGGTGCGCACCGCGCAGATCTTCCGCGACCTGACGCCGTGGCAGGTATCGCAACTGGCGCGGCATCCGGCCCGTCCCTACACCCTGGATTACATCCGCGTGTTCTGCGACGAGTTCCAGGAACTGGCCGGCGACCGCGCCTATGCCGACGATGCCGCCATCGTCGGCGGCCTGGGCCGCATCGACGGCCGCAGCGTGGTCATCATCGGTCACCAGAAAGGCCGCGACACCAAGAGCAAGATCGCACGCAATTTCGGCATGCCGCGCCCTGAGGGCTACCGCAAGGCGCTGCGCCTGATGAAGCTGGCGGAGCGCTTCAAGCTACCGCTGCTGACCTTCATCGACACCCCCGGCGCCTACCCCGGCGTCGGCGCGGAGGAGCGCGGCCAGTCCGAGGCCATCGCCCGCAACCTGCTGGAAATGGCCGAACTCAAGGTGCCGATCATCTGCACGGTGATCGGCGAAGGCGGCTCCGGCGGCGCGCTGGCGATCGGCGTCGGCGACCGCACCTTGATGCTGGAATACGGCACCTATTCGGTGATCTCGCCGGAAGGTTGCGCCTCGATCCTGTGGAAGTCCGCCGACAAGGCCAAGGATGCCGCCGAACAACTCGGCATCACCGCCAAGCGCCTGCTTTCGCTGGGCCTGGTCGACAAGGTGGTGCGCGAACCCATCGGCGGCGCGCACCGCAACCCGCGGCAGATGGCCACGCGCCTGAAGGCGGTGCTGCTCAATGAACTGGATGCGCTGGAACAGCTGCCGATGGATCAGCTGTTGAAGCAGCGTTACCAGCGTTTGCGCGGCTACGGCGCGTACGAAGCCGCGTAGCAAACGAGCGGCTCATCGTAGGAGCGACGTGAGTCGCGAAACCTTGGCACTTCGGTCCGGCGGGTTTCGCGACTCACGTCGCTCCTACGTTTTTTTTCGATCACCACGCGCGCCCGTATTGCAGCGGCGCCTCGATCTCCACGCCCAGCACCTTCGCCGCGCGTCGCGGGAAATACGGATCGCGTAATTCCTCGCGGGCCAGCAGCACCACATCGGCCTGACCGCTGGCGATGATGTCTTCGGCCTGCTGCGGTTCGGTGATCAGGCCGACCGCGCCGGTGGCGATACCCGCTTCCTTGCGGATCCGCGACGCAAAATCCACCTGGTAACCCGGCGTAACGGGGATCTTCGCGCCCGGCACGAGTCCTCCGCTGGAAACATCGACCAGATCGACGCCCAGTTCGGCCAGCCCGTGCGACAACTCCACGCTCCGTTCGATATCCCAGCCACCCTCGGCCCAGTCGGTGGCGGAGATGCGCAGCCATAGCGGATACCGCTCCGGCCAGACCTCGCGCAGCGCGACCAGCACTTCGCGCACCAGGCGGATGCGATTCCCGAAACCGCCGCCCCATCGGTCCTCGCGCAGGTTCGACAACGGCGACAGGAACTGGTGCAGCAGGTAGCCATGCGCCGCATGCAGTTCGATCAATTCGAAGCCGGCGTCAAGCGCGCGCACTGCGGCGGCGCGGAAATCGGCGATCACCTTGGCAATGCCGGCTTCGTCCAAGGCCCGCGGGAACGGATAGTCCGCACTGAACGCCAGGGCCGATGGCGCAACCGGTTCCCAGCCCCCGTCGGCGGGCACCACTGCCTTGCCGCCTTTCCACGGCTCGGCCGTGCTGGCCTTGCGTCCGGCGTGGGCAAGTTGCATCCCGGGCACCGAACCTTGCGATCGCACGAACGCCGCTATCCGCGACCAGGCCTGCGCTTGCTGGTCGTTCCATATGCCTGCATCCGCGGGCGAGATCCGGCCTTCCGCGGAAACCGCCGCTGCTTCCGTGATCACCACCGATGCTCCCCCTGTCGCGCGGCTACCGAGGTGCGCCAGGTGCCAGTCGCCGGGCGCGCCATCGGGCAGCGAGTACTGGCACATGGGCGAAACCACGATGCGGTTGCGCAGCTTCAGGGACCGCTGTTGCAACGATTCGAACAACGCCATGGATGAGACCCTCGGGAACGGGCATGCAATGTACCCGCGCGCGCATCGCCAGTCGCGGCCAGGAATGGACCGCTGCATGCCATGGGCGCAACCGCTAGCATGCGCACATGACGTCCACCGATCCGACCGCAGCGCTCGAGCAAGCATTCACCCGACCCGGGCCCGGACCGCTGCTGGTGGGCTTCAGCGGCGGGCTGGATTCCACGGTGCTGCTGCATGCGCTGTCGCAGGATCCTGCGATCCGCATGCACGGATTGCGTGCGATGCATGTTCACCATGGCCTGCAGGCCCTTGCCGACGATTGGGCGGCGCATTGCGCGCGATTCTGCGCATCGATCGGCGTGCCGTTATCCATCGTCAGGGTGAACGTGGCGCGCGACAGCGGCGACGGACTGGAGGCGGCTGCGCGCAAGGCGCGTTACGGCGCCTTCGAAACCGCGCTGGCCGCCAGCGAAGTGCTGGTCACCGCCCACCACCGCGACGACCAGGCCGAAACCTTCCTGCTGCGCGCGTTGCGTGGATCCGGGCCGGATGGCCTGGCGGCGATGCGACCGTGGCGGAAATTCGCCGCGGGCCGGCATTGGCGTCCATTGCTGGAAACTCCGCGCGATGACCTGCTCGCCTATGCGCAACAACGCGACCTGCCGTGGCTGGACGACCCCAGCAACGAAGACACCCGCCATGCCCGCAATTTCCTACGCCAGCGCATCCTGCCGCTGTTGCGCGAACGCTGGCCGCAAGCCGATGCCGCCTTCGCCCGCAGCGCGGTGCTGAATGCCGATGCGGTCGAATTGCTGGACCAGGAAGATGCGCTGGCCCTGGCGATGGTGCGCAGCGTCGATCCGCAGGCGCTGTCGGCAAGCGCATTGCTGGAACACGCCGCGCCACGCCGCGCACGCGTGCTGCGGCGCTGGATCGAAGCGCTTGGATTCCCGCCGCTGCCCGGCGCAGGCATCGTGCAGATCGAATCGGACCTGCTGCAGGCGCGCGCGGATGCGCGTGCGCGGTTCGTGTGGCGCGATGCGGTGATCGAACGCTGGCGCGATCTCCTCCACGCGCAGCGTCTGCGCGAACCACTGCCGCCAGGATGGAGCACGGAGTGGGACGGAAGCGAACCACTGTCGCTACCGGGCGGAGACAGCCTTGAACTGGAAGGCGCGGGCGCGTTTGCCTCTCCTTGCCGGGTTTCCGCACGTCGCGGTGGCGAACGCATCCTCCTGTCCGGCCGCACGCATTCGCATGCGCTCAAGAACGTGCTGCAGGAGCTCGGCGTGCCGCCCTGGGAGCGCGAAGCGCTGCCCCTGGTCCACGACCGCGCCGGCACGCTGGTGGCGGTCGCGGACTTCGCCTATTCGGCCGATTTCGACGTCTGGCTGCGCGAACAAGGTGCGCGCCTGCGTTGGCGGCGCAGCCCCTGAACCGCGCACGTTGACCAATCCTGCCGGCGTCCGCAAACTGCCCGCATGGTCAAGAAAACCGCTCCCGATACTGCTGCCGAAGCCTCGCCCGTCGCCCATTTCGAGCAATCGCTGGACGAGCTGGAATCGCTGGTCGAGAAGATGGAACACGGCGAGATGAGCCTTGAGGAATCGCTGGCCGCCTACGAGCGCGGCGTGGGCCTGTACCGCCGCTGCCAGGCCGCGCTGGAACAGGCCGAACTGCGCGTGCGCCTGCTCAGCGATCCGGAACAACCCGGGACCGCCGAACCCTTCGCACCGATGCCCGATGGAAACTGAAGCGCCCTTCGTACGCTGGGCACAACGCGTCGAAACGGCCCTGGGCCAGGCCCTGCCTTCGGCCTCGCTGTCCCCGCAACGCCTGCACGCCGCCATGCGCCATGCCGCACTGGGCGGCGGCAAGCGCATCCGCCCGCTGCTGGTGTACGCCACTGGCAGCATCTTCGGCACCGAGGAACGCTGGCTGGACGCACCCGCCGCCGCGGTCGAACTGATCCACGCCTATTCGCTGGTGCATGACGACCTGCCGGCCATGGACGACGACGCGATGCGTCGCGGCCGCCCGACCGTGCACGTGGCCTTCGACGAAGCCACTGCGATCCTCGCTGGCGACGCCTTGCAATCGCTGGCTTTCGAGATCCTCGCCGAAGCCCCGGTCGCCTCCGAGCTGCGCGTGGCCTGGCTGCGCGCCCTGAGCACCGCGGCTGGCGCCGCGGGCATGTGCGGCGGCCAGGCGCTGGACGTCGAAGCCACCGGCCAGATGCAGACCCTGGCCGACCTGGAATGCATGCACCGGCTGAAGACCGGCGCCCTGATCCGCACCTCGGTGCGCATGGGCGCGCTGGGCGGCAGTGTCGATGAAGGCACGCTCAGGCTGTTGGACACCTTCGCCGATGCGCTGGGACTGGCCTTCCAGGTGCGTGACGACATCCTGGATGTGGAGTCGAGTTCGGAGCAGCTCGGCAAGACCGCCGGCAAGGATGCCGCTCAGGCCAAGTGCACCTATCCCGCATTGCTGGGCATGGACGGGGCCAAGGCCAAGCTCAAGGAACTGGACCTGGTCATGCACGACGCACTGGCGCCGTTCCGCAAACATGCGACCGCGCTGTGGGCGCTGGGCAAGCTGGCCATCCACCGCACCTCGTAACGTAGGAGCGCCCCTTGGGCGCGATGCTTTCCGGCCTGATCGCGGAAAGCATCGCGCCCAAGGGGCGCTCCTACGACAACGGACCGCAAACGACGAAGGCCCGGGCAAGCCGGGCCTTCGTACGTGCAACATTCCGGACCGGGTTACTTGATCAGGCGCAGCGCGAACGGGTAGCGGTACGACTCGCCCTTGTTGGAGGCCACGCCACCGAGGATGCAGAACACGATGTTGGTGATGCCGACCAGCGCCGGCAGGAAGAACAGCAGCCCGAGGGTGACCGTCATCAGGATGATGGCGATGACCAGTGCGATCACGATGGTGATCTGGAAGTTGAGGGATTCCTTCGATTGGTCGGTCAGCCAGGACTTCTCCGGCTTGTCCTTGTTGATCAGCCACATGATCAGCGGAACGACGAAACCGGCGACGATCCCGGACAGGTGCGTGATCAGCGCGATGGTCCGGTCTTCCTGCGGTGCGTCGCCCGATGGCGGCGGCGGCGGTGCGGTCACATTGTCGAACTCACTCATTGCGTTATCCCCTTGCTGAAGTGTGCTTGTGGGTGGCGATCGGCAGACTGGCCGGGGTGACACTACCGCCGTACGCCGCCCGATGTCCAGAAAAACGTCAGTCCCCGCCTGCGACGGTCATCCTGCCCACGCGCCGCGAACCACCCAACGCACCCACCATGGCAAACGCGTCGCAACGCGCCCGGGTGGCGAACCGCGGGGTTTTAGTCCCCGCCCGCGACAGTCATCCGCCCCACCAGGATCGACCCGCAGGCGATGTGGGAACGCCGGTCCACGTCGGTCCCGACCGCCTCGATGCCGGAGAATACGTCCTTCAGGTTGCCGGCGATGGTGATGCCGTCCACGGGATAGGCGATTGCGCCGTTCTCCACCCAGAATCCTGCCGCGCCGCGCGAATAGTCGCCGGTCACCGGGTTCACGCCCTGGCCCATCAGTTCGGTCACCAACAGGCCGCGCGGCAGGCCGCGCACCAGTTCGTCGAAACCGCCGGCATTGGCCGCGACCTTGAGGTTGTGCACGCCACCGGCATTGGCCGTGGTCCGCAGACCCAGCTTGCGCGCCGAATAACTGCCGAGTACGTAACGCTGCAGCACGCCATCGCTGACCAGCGGCGCCTCGCGCGTGGCCACGCCTTCGGCATCGAACGCCGCGGAGCGCAGGCCGCCGCGGAGCAAGGGATGCTCTTCGATCGAGAACCATTCGGGAAAGATCCGCTTGCCCGCATGGTCGAGCAGGAAACTCGCGCGCCGGTATAACGCGCCCCCGGAAACCGCGCCCAACAGGTGGCCGACCAGCGAACGCGCGACTTCCGCCGCGAACAGCACCGGATACTCGCCGGTGGCCAGCGAACGCGGCGCCAGCCGCGCCAGGGTGCGTTCCGCCGCCTGCCGGCCGATGGCCGCTGGCGCCTCCAGGTCGTCGCGGGCCAGCGCGCTGCTGTACCAGCCGTCGCGCTGCATGTCTTCGCCCTGTCCGGCGATCAGCGCGCAACCCAGCGAATGCTGGGTGCTCCGGTCGCGGCCGATGAAGCCATGCGAATTGGCGTACACGGAAATGCTTTCGCCGCTGCCCACCGAGGCGCCATCGGAGTTGGCGATGCGTGGATCGGACTCGCGACCCGCCGCTTCGCAGGCCAGGGCCAGGTCGACCGCATGATCCGCATCCAGCGCCCACGGATGCCAGGCGTCGAGATCGGGGAAATCGGTCGCCATCAACCCGGCATCGGCCAGGCCGGCGGCTTCATCGTGTTCGGTGTAACGCGCGATCGCGCACGCCTGTTCCACCGTGGCCTGCAGGCTTTCCTCGCGCAGGTCGGCGGTGCTGGCGCTGCCCTTGCGCTGGCCGAAGTACACGGTGACGCCGATGCCGCGGTCGCGGGTGGATTCCACGGTTTCCACCGCGCCCATGCGCACATTGACATTGAGGCCGCGGTCCTCGCTGCAGCTGACCTCGGCCTGGTCGGCGCCGAGCGCGCGGGCGCGCTCCAGCAATCGCCCGGAAAGGTCGGCCAGCGCCTCCAGGCGGAGCAGGCTGTCGTCGGTGGAAAAATCGGCGATCGCGTTCAATGGCTTATCCTGTAGCGAAGTTTCGGAGAATGAACATGCGTGGCATCGACCCGGAAACCGGCGAATTCCTCGGCCCCAGCCGCAGCGAGCAGCGGCGCGAAGCGCTGGACATCCGCAGCCTGGGCGAGAAGCTGGTCGCGCTGGCGCCGGCGCACCTGGCCAAGCTGCCTATTCCAGAGGACCTGCTGGAACACATCTACGACACCCAGCGGATTACTTCGCACATCGCGCACAAGCGGCAGCTGCAGTTCCTGGCCAAGCAGATGCGCCGGGAAAGCGACGAGACCCTGGACGCGATCCGCGACGCGATGGAAGTGGGCGGCGACGCCGCTCGCCGCGAGACCGCGATCCTGCACAAGGTGGAAACCTGGCGCACGCGACTGCTGGAAGACGGCGACGAGGCGCTTGCCGACCTGCTGTCCGGGTTCCCGTCGGCCGATCGCCAACACTTGCGCCAACTGGTCCGTAACGCGGGCGAAGAACGCAGGAAGAACAAGCCGCCGCATGCGTTCCGCGAGCTGTTCCGCGAACTTCGCGAACTGCTGGCGCAGCCGGAAGATGAAGAGGACGAAGGCTGAGATCGTCATCTGGAAGAAGATCGTCGTCCCAGCGAACGCTGGGATCCAACTTGATTTGGCTCTTCCCAGTACCAGCAAAAGCAACAGCAAAATGGATCCCGGCGTTCGCCGGGATGACGACCCGTAACGCATCACGCCCTGGTTCCACCCACGGTGATCCCGTCGATCAGCAACGACGGCTGGCCCACGCCCACCGGCACGCTCTGCCCGTCCTTGCCGCAGATGCCGACGCCGGCATCCAGGGCCAGGTCGTGGCCGATCATCTTCACCTTCTGCATGGTTTCCGGACCGTTGCCGATCAGGGTCGCGCCCTTGACCGGCGCGGTGATCCTGCCGTCCTCGATCAGGTAGGCCTCGGTCGCCGAGAACACGTACTTGCCGCTGGTGATGTCGACCTGGCCGCCGCCGAAGTTGACCGCGTACAGGCCTTTTTTCACCGAACGGATCATTTCCTGCGGGTCGTGCTGGCCGGCCAGCATGTAGGTGTTGGTCATGCGCGGCATCGGCAGGTGGGCGAAGGATTCGCGGCGGCCGTTGCCGGTGGGCGCCACGCCCATCAGCCGCGCATTGAGCGTGTCCTGCATGTAGCCGACCAGCACGCCGTCCTCGATCAGGGTCGTGCAATTGGTCTGCGTGCCTTCGTCGTCGATGTTGAGCGAACCGCGACGGCCTTCCAGCGTGCCATCGTCGACGATGGTCACGCCCGGCGCGGCCACGCGCTGGCCCATGCGTCCGGCATACGTGGAGGTGCCCTTCCGGTTGAAGTCGCCCTCCAGGCCATGGCCCACCGCCTCGTGCAGCAGCACGCCCGGCCAGCCGGAACCCAGCACCACCGGCATCGTCCCGGCAGGCGCATCGACCGCCTCCAGGTTGACCAGCGCCTGGCGCAGCGCTTCGCGCGCGAATTGTTCCGGCTTGCCGCCGTCGAAAAGCTCCGCGTACGAATAGCGTCCGCCGAATCCCGTGTAGCCCGATTCGCGACGGCCGTTCTGTTCCACGATCACCTGGATGTTCATGCGCACGAGCGGCCGTATGTCGGCGGCCAGCACGCCGTCGCTGCGCGCGACCAGCACCGTGTCCACGCCACCGGAGAGGCTGACCGTCACCTGTTGCACGCGCGGATCGGCCGCGCGCAGCAGCTTGTCGACGATGCGCAGCGACTCGACCTTGGTGTCGTTGTCCAGCGCATCGATCGGGTCGTCGCTGGAATACAGCGCACGGCCGCCGCCGCGCACCAGCGCCTGTGGTGCGTGCGAGTTGCCGTCGCGTGCGATCGCACGCGCGGAACCGGCCGCGCTCAACAGCGCCTGCGGGTTGATGTCGTCGGAATAGGCGAAGCCGGTCTTCTCGCCCGAGATCGCGCGCACGCCCACGCCCTGGTCGATGGAGTGCGCACCGTCCTTGACGATGCCGTCCTCCACCGTCCAGCTCTCGCGCCGCGAATGCTGGAAATAGAGATCGCCGAAATCGATGCCGGGCCCGAGCAGGGTGCCGAAGGCGCGATGCAGGCCTTGCTGGTCGAGCCCGGCGGGAAGGAGGAGGCGGGTTTCGGCGAGGGCGAGGGAGGAATTCGTCATGGGTATTGAGTTTGGGGCCAGTAGAGGGAAAGGCAAGTACGCATTTCTCCTCTCCCCTTGTGGGAGAGGGTGGCCCGAAGAGCCTGCCCCCGAATGATTCAGTCGGGGGACCGGGAGAGGGGTCGGCTTTTCACGAAGGAATAAAGACAGCAGCAACCGCACGCTTCGCTACGCTCGCGCTCCCTCTCCTGCCTACGGGCATCCTCTCCCACAAGGGGAGAGGAGAAAAGCATCAAAGCCCGCCTGCACGGCCTGCCACGCCAGCGGCCTCGATCCGCGACTGCTCACGGCTGATGACCTCCACCTTCGGATCCTTCCACGGACCGGTGACCCGATAGGTCTTGGAGCCGAGTTCGCCCAGCGGTTTCCTCAGCACCGCATTGGCCGCTGCGCCGATCGCCGCACCGAGCGGGCCTGCCGTTACCGCACCGACCACGGCCAGCACGTTGCCGGACTTGGGCAATACTTCGATGGTCTGGTCGAAGCGCTGCGCGCGCAGGTCGGTGTTGCCGCGGATCTTGATCTGCGCGGCGGGACCGTCGATCACCATGTCCTCGCTGCGGGCCACGCCGGCGCCGAAACGCACGTTGCCATCGATATGGTTGAAGGCGAAACCCTTGGAGAAGAAGTCGCGGAAATCCAGCATCATCCGCCGCGGCAACTGGGTAAGGCTGAGCAGGCCGAGCACGCGGCCCGCACCGGGTTCGACCTCCAGCAATTGTCCGTCGCGCGCCGCGATATGCAGGTTGCCTTCCATCCTCGACAACGCGAAGGCGGCGGGACTGCCGGACCAGCCGGCATTGAACTTCACCGTGCCCTTGCCGCCGCCCACCCTGCCCTTGAAACCCAGGCTGTCCATCAGGCTGCCCAGGTCCTGGCTGTCGATGTCGGCGCTCAATTGCGTACGCGCGCCCGCGCCGCGCCCCAGCCAGTCGCCTTGCACATCGATCTTCTGCCCGGGCGAACGCAGCGCCAGCTGCTGTATGCGCATGCCCGCCGCCACCTGCTGCGTGCGCAATTGCGCGCTGCCCAGGCTGGCGTCGCCGAAGCGAAGATCGTCGATGTCCAGTTTCAACGGCGGTATGGCCGCGGGATTGAAGGCATCGGTCGAAGCGTCGTTCGCTACTGCCGCACCTGCAGGACCGGGGGATGCGTCGCGCCAGTAAAGCCGCGCGAGCCTGCCCGCGATCACCGCGCCACCCGCATCGGGTACCAGCAGCGCACCGGAAAGCGCCTGGCCTTCCATCTTCACCGCCAGCGCATTGCCCGCAGGCGCCACCTGCAGGCGCGTGTCGGGGAACGCCGAGCCCAGCAACAGTAGGCGCTCGGCGTTGACGTCGATGCGCCGCAACGGCAGCTTGTCGCCACCACCGCTGCCGCTCTTGGCCAGGGCGATCCATTCGATCGCGTCCAGGCTCGAAGTATGCCCGGTGGCGACCAGTCCGGAAGCGGGCGGCGCTTCATTCACCACGTTGCTGCCCAGCACCACGCGCACGCCGGTCTGCTTCTCATCGCCGCGCGCGCGCAGGGCCAGCAGCTTGCCGAAGGCGACGTCGATGTTCCCGCTGCCCATCGGCATCGCGGTCTGCACGGTGGTCGACAATGGCTGGGAGGTGGGCTTGTCCAGCGGTGCGGGCAACCTGAGCCTGGTTCCGACCAGGTCCGAATGCAGCTTCAACTGGCTGGGCGCATCGGCGGCGCCACCCTTGGGCAGGGTCACGCCCACGGTCCATTGCGAACGCCCTTCGATATAAGGCTTGAGCCAGGCCATTTCGGGGGCACGGTCCAGCAATTCGGTGGCGGTCAGGTTGGCCGCAAGCTCCGCTTCGAAGGCCTTTTGCTTGTCGCGCACGCCGCTGCCCGCGCGCAGCGAAAGCACGCCCGGCTGGCCCTTCTGGCTGACCGCGAGTTTTTCCGCAGCGAAGCCATCGCCGTCGAAATCCGCCTTGCCGCGCACGTCGTCGAAAGCGAGGTTCCAGCGCTTGTCTGCCAGCTTGGTGCCGGACAGCTCTACCGTACCTTTGGTCTTCCGGGCAGCCGCATGCTGCGCATGCAACGGCAGCAACATGTCGTAGGTGGCATGTGCGGGGCCGCTGGCAGTGAGGTTGGTCAGGGTGTCGCCGTATTTTTTCTGCAAGGGCGACTGCCGCAGCATCGCCAGCATCTGCGCGGCATCGGATTCGCCGCGCGCGCTGACCGAGAGTTCGGCCTTGCCGAAATCCGGGATGGCCGCCTTGAAGGCCTCCACGCGGACACCCGCCAGCGCGCCCTGCCCTTCGATGGAGAAGCCGTTGCCGATGAAGGCGATCTGCGCATCGACGTGGTCCATCGCCGGCCAGTCGGGCTGGAACTTGAACTGGCCGCCGTCGATGCGCGCGGTCGCCTCGAAGCGCCCGTCGTTGTGGACGAAGGGCCAGTGGTCCAGGTCTCCGGAAACGAGCGCGTGGCCGTCGTGCACCTTGCCTCCGACCAGTGCGCGGTTCAACCAGTCCACCGTGGCCTTGGACATCTTGTCGTGGATCCAGAAGCCCTTGGCCACCGGCACGGGTGCTTCGGCGATGTCGGCAGCGATATCGATCCATGGCCGGGTGCCGTCGCCCTGGAACCACAGTCCCCCGCGCGCATCGGCACCGAAATCCTTGCCGCGCACGCGTATTCCGGAAGTCCCGACGCGCCAGCCCGCGCCCTCGCGCCACGCCGCCAGCGAACCGTCCAAGGTCACGTCATGGGCCACGCCGAAGCCGCTGGGCCAGTCGAAGCGGAGCCTACTGGCCGGATCCAGCTTCAACGCCAGGCCTTCGCTATCGCCGGTGAATTCGCCCGCCAGGCCGTCGATCCCCGGCGAATGATCGATCGCCAGGAAACTGATGCCCTCCAGCCTGCCGGTGGCATGCATGCCACCGGCGCCGTCACCGGCCAGCGACAACCTCGACAGGCGTGCATTGGGTTTGGCCCGCGACAACCATTGGCGCAATCCCGGGTCGACCCGATCACTGAGACCGAGCAGGGTCAGCAACGGTGCGGCATCTATCCGATCCGCCAGCAATGCATATTCACGCCCACCGGCCAGCACCAGGCCATCCAGCTTTTGCGGCGACTGCTGATCGCCCACCAGCAGCCGCGGCGCATCGAAACGCCAGCCCTTGCCGGTCAGGCGCCAGCGCACCAAACCTTCGACACGTTCGAAACGCGCGCGCGGAATGGCGCCGCCATCGGTCATCGGGACGCCGCCAAGCTGCACCTGTTGCAGCTTCAATTCCGACGTCGCCAGCACCACCCGATGCTTGCGCAGCTCGGCCCAGCCCTGCACCCGGCCCTTGCCCGATTCGGCCGTCACTCCGGCATAGCGCAGCAGCGGAGCCCATGCGGCGATATCCGCGACCTGGGTATCCATATAAGCACGGCCATCGCCGCTGCCACGGTCGAAGTCGAAAGCGGCCTGCACTGGAATGCCATCCGCGCGCGCCCAGGCCCGCGTGCCGGCACGGACCCGATCGCCATCGACGCGCAGGCGCAAATCGATCCTGGGCAGGCTCACGTTCCAGCCTAGCGAAGGCGCCTGCACCGACAGCTTGCCGCCGATGACCTGCAACTCGCCGAGGCCTTCGAGATTCTTCAGCGGATCGCCGCCACCCGCCTGTCCCGGCAGGCCGAGTACCGACCACATGCCGTCGTCAGCGCGCCGCAGGGTCAGCGACAAGCCACGCAAGCGCAGTTCGGTGAACGAGCGTCCGGGCAGCAACCCGGCATACATCGATACCAGGACTTCGGCTTCGCCGATGCGCACCGCGTCGGCGCCTTCGCCCAGGCGCAAACCGTCCAGCCGCAGCAACGGGCCGCGCCGTGTCCATTGCGTCTCGACATGATCGAAAGCCACCGGCCGTCCCGCCCGCGCGCTCAGCCATGTAGCGATTTTCTCGGGGTGCCGCTCCGCCAACGGCAGCACCTGGCTGGCCACGCCCAGCACCAGCGCCATGCACACCAGCACGCCAGCCACGACGTACCACGCGCCACGGCGCGCAAGACGCAAACGGCGGCGCAACGGAGTGGGCATCAGCAAACCACCACCAGCACGGTCATCCGCAACGATGCGGCATCGCGTTCAGAGCAGCACCACATCGAACTGCTCCTGCAGGTATTGCCCGTCGGCCTGGAAGCGGATCGACTTGCCCAGGAATTCCTCCAGCTCGGCCACCGCCGGCGACTCCTCGTCGGTGATGCGCGCGACGACCTTGGGCGAAGCGATCACCAGCAGGCGCGCGGCATCGAACTGGCGCACCGCGCGGGTGATCTCGCGGAAGATCTCGTAGGTCACCGTTTCCGCGGTCTTGACCGTGCCGCGCCCGCCGCATTCGTGGCAGGGTTCGGAAAGCTGGCGTTCCAGGCTTTCGATCGTGCGCTTGCGGGTCATCTCGACCAGACCCAGCGGCGAGAATTCGTACACCGTGGTCTTCGCATGGTCCCGCGACAACGCCTTCTCCAGCGTGCGCAGCACCTGGCGGCGGTGTTCCGGATCGTCCATGTCGATGAAGTCGATGATGATGATCCCGCCCAGGTTGCGCAGGCGCAGCTGCCGCGCCACCGACTGCGCGGCTTCCAGGTTGGTGCGGTAGACGGTTTCCTCCAGGTTGCGCTGGCCGAGGAAAGAACCGGTGTTGACGTCGATGGTGGTCATCGCCTCGGTCTGGTCGATGACCAGGTAGCCGCCGGATTTCAACGGCACGTTCTTTTCCAGCGCGCGCCCGATTTCATCTTCCACGCCATACAGGTCGAAGATCGGGCGCTCGCCCGCGTAATGTTCGATGCGTTCGGCCAGTACCGGCATGTACTTCGCGGCGAAGGCCTGCAGGCGATCGCAGGTCTCGCGCGAGTCGACCTTCACCTTCTCCACGTCGCGGCGCATCAGGTCGCGGACCGCGCGCAGCGGCAAGGTCAGGTCTTCGTAGATGCAGGCGCCCAGCGCGGCTTCGCGGCTGCGCTGCTCGACCAGTGCCCACACCCGCGCCAGGTAGGCGATGTCCTCGGCCAGCGCTTCGGCTGGCTGGCCTTCGGCATTGGTGCGCACGATGTAGCCGTGGCCGCCATGGGTCGCGGCGAGTTCGCCCACCAGCGTCTTCAGGCGCAGGCGCTCGGCTTCGTCCTCGATCCGCGCGGATACGCCGATCACCTTCGACTGCGGCAGCAGCACCATGTAGCGCGAGGGAATGCTGATCTGCGTGGTCAGGCGCGCGCCTTTGCTGCCGATCGGGTCCTTGACTACCTGGACCACGATGTCCTGGCCATCGCGCAGCAGTTCCACAATCGGCGTGGAAGTCGGCAGCAGCGGCACTTCCACCTCGTCGCTATTGGTCGCCGGCGCGGCGCGGACCACGTCGTTGGCATGCAGGAAGGCCGCGCGGTCCAGGCCCACGTCGACGAAGGCGGCCTGCATGCCCGGCATCACCCGCTGCACCTTGCCCTTGTAGATGTTGCCGACCACGCCCCGGCGCCAGCCGCGCTCGATGTGCAGTTCCTGCAACATGCCGTTTTCGACCACGGCCACCCGGGTCTCGCGTGGGGTGACGTTGACCAGGATTTCCTCGGACATCACTGCACCCCGAACGTTTTCAACAGCTGCGATGTCTCGTGCAGGGGCAAGCCCATGACCCCGGAATAACTGCCGGAAAGGTGGCGCACGAAGCGTTCCGCCGCACCCTGGATGCCATAGGCCCCGGCCTTGCCCTCGGCCTGGCCGGTGGCGAGGTAGGCGGCGATCTCATCCTCACCGAGTTCCGCGAATGTCACTTCCGAGACCGAGACCGCCTGCGCCTCGCGTCCCGCGCTGACCAGCGAAACCGCGGTCACCGCATGGTGGGTGCGCCCGGACAGGCGCCTGAGCATGGCCGCGGCATCGGCGGCATCGCGCGGTTTGCCGAACACCTCGTCGTCCAGGATGACTTCGGTATCGGCCCCGAGGACGATGGCGCCAGGCACGGCCATGACCGTCAACAGCCCGGCGCCGGCCTTTTCCCGGGCCACCCGGCGCACGTATTCCTCGGCCGGCTCGCCGGGCTGGCGCTGCTCGGGGATGTCCAGGTCGAGCACACCGAAATCCACCCCCAGGCGGGCCAGCAGCTCTGCCCGACGGGGCGATTTGGATGCGAGATAAAGCACACGTGAAGGATACCCTGCGCATGCTGACTGAATGGCCGCTCGACCCGGCCCGGTATCCCGAACCCCGATGCAGCTCACAACGCGTTCATGCTAGTCCCAACAACCTGACCCGCGCTTTTGCGGCCAAGTCCCACCAACGCCCTTCGCATTCAAGGAGAACTCCATGCGTAACCGCCTGTCCCGTATATCCCGCCCGCTGATGCTTGCCCTGTCCCTTGCCCTTGGAACCACCGCCATGACCGCACACGCCCAGAACGCCGCTGCCTACGCGGTCCCCACCGACGGCACCCTGCTCTCGGTTTCGGCCAATGCGGAATCCTCGCGGGTCCCGGACGTGGCGACGATCTCCGCTGGCGTGGTCACCCAGGCGGTGGACGGCAATGCGGCCATGCGCCAGAACGCCGAGCAGATGGCCAAGGTAATGGAAGCCATCAAGGCCGCCGGGATCGCCGAGAAGGACATCCAGACCAGTGGCATCAACCTCAGTCCGCAATACCGCTACGTCGAGAACGAGGCGCCGAAGATCACCGGCTTCCAGGCCAGCAACACGGTCAATCTGAAAGTCCGCGACATCGCCAAGCTGGGCGAGGTGCTGGATGCGCTGGCCGCGCAAGGCAGCAACCAGATCAACGGCCCGAGTTTCGAGATCGACCAGCCCGAACCGGTCTACGACGAAGCCCGCCTTGCGGCCTTGAAGAAAGCCCGGGCCCGCGCCGAAACCTACGCCAAGTCGCTGGGCCTGCGGGTGCGCCGCATCGTCAGCATCTCGGAAGGCAACAGCGGCGGTTTCCGGCCGATGCCGGTGATGGCGATGGCCAAGTCCATGGATCGCGCGGAGTCCACTTCGGTGTCGCCGGGCGAAACCACCCTGTCGGTCAACCTGGACGTGGTGTTCGAACTGGGGAAATAACTTCCCCGAATCCGGATTGCGCAAAAAAAGCGGAGCGAAAGCTCCGCTTTTTTTTTGCGCAAGCTCTTGTGCGCCAGATCATGGATTCATCGGCCGCATGGGACGGAATAACCCTGCCTGCTCAGCAACCTGAATCATGAATTCACGCTTTCTGCACCTTGAAGATGAGTTAAATCTGCCCGCTTCTTAGTTCCTTTGATGCATTTTTTCTTTTGCTGCATTTGTTCCCACTTCACTGAGAGAGAGAGAACATGAACATGACCAGGAAAAAGATATTCCCCCGCCGCGGACTGAGCGTCGCCGTATCACTGATCCTTCTTCCGACGATGATCCCATTGGCTGCGCACGCCCAGGAAACGGCCGCGTCGGAAGACACGACGAACCTGGACAAGATCGTGGTCACGGGCTCTAACATCCCCCGTACCGATACCGAAACCGCATCGCCGGTACAGGTAATTTCCCGCCAGGAAATCGACAGGACCGGCAAGACCACGGTCGCCGAATACCTGCAAACCCTGACCTCCGACGGCGCCGGCTCGATACCCAAGAGCTTCGGCAATGGCTTCGCAGGCGGTGGCGCGGGCGTCTCGCTTCGCGGCCTCGGCGCTGGCTCCACCCTGGTATTGTTGAATGGTCGCCGCCTTGCTCCGTTCGGTCTGGCCGACGATGGCCAGAAAGTATTCAGCGATCTGAGCACGATCCCACTGGAAGCCGTCGAGCGTATTGACGTGCTCAAGGACGGCGCCTCGGCCATTTATGGTTCTGACGCCATTGCCGGGGTGATCAACATCATCCTGCGCAAGGATTTCACTGGCGTAGTCGTGAAGGGATCCTACGGAACCTCCGGCGACAGCGACGGCAACCAGCGCAAAGGCTCGATTACCGCAGGCTTCGGTGACCTGGCCGAAGACGGTTTCAACTTCTTCTTCAGCCTGGAAGGCTCCAAGACCGATGCCATCGGGGTCGACGATCGCCGCAACCGCAAGTGGATCGGCACCGGCGATACCCGTCCGTGGGGATACGCCATCGGCACCAACCTGCCGGGCAGGATCACCGGTGGCGGCACCGGCGCAGGCGGTGGCCCGACCGGCGCCATCGAGAATCCGAACACCGGGCTTTTCGAATCGCTTCCCGGTTGCGCAGCACTCTCCGACGTGACACCGCAGGACCCGGCGGGCGGCTGCCTCTGGGATGTGGCGCAGTTCCGCGACCTGTCGCCAAAGGAGGAATACATCAACTTCTTCTCTCGCGGCACCTTCGCGTTCAACGACAACGCGGAGTTGTACACCGAGTTCGGCTACTCGAAGAAGAAAACCGAATTCAACAACACGCCATCGGGCGTTTCCGGCGCATGGGGTTATCCGGGTGGACCGGTGAATGCGAGTGACCCTGGTCCTGGCGCCGCCGTGCTCGGGCCGGACCATCCGGACAACCCGTATCAAGGGACCGCCAACAGACTGCGCTATACCGCTTTCGACGTGGGTCCGCGCGTCACCAACAACGAGAGCCAGCTCGTGCGGTTCCTGGTCGGGGTCAAGGGAACCGCAGGCGCCTGGGACTACGACGTCGGCCTGCTGCATTCGCAGACCAGCCTGAACAATGATCGCAGAGGCTTCCTGCAATACAGCCATGTCCTGACCGCGCTGAGCGATCCGAACAGCCCGGTGGGTTACTGGCGCATCGGTGAGAATGCAGGTCTGAATACCCAGGCCCTGTACGACTACATTTCGCCGACGATCAGTGCCCACGGCGACACCAAACTTGATGTCTTCGACGCCAAAGCTTCGCGTTCGCTGATGGACCTGGCCGGCGGCTCGATGGGTTTGGCGGTCGGCCTCGAATGGCGCAAGCAATCGGTTTCGCTGACGCCGCAGACCTTCACGGACTTCGGCGACATCATCGGCCTCGGTTATTCCTCCTACGCAGGTACCGAGGAAGTCGGTAGCGCTTATGCGGAATTGGTCGCGCCGGTGCTGGAGTCGCTGGAATTCAATGCTGCCGTGCGCATCGACAGCTACAAGGATGGCGAGACTTCGACCACGCCGAAGTTCGGCGTCAAATGGAGCCCGGCGGATTGGATCGCATTGCGCGGCACCTACGCGGAAGGCTTCCGCGCGCCCAACCCGGCGGAATCGGGAACCGGTGGCCTGGCCGCTTTCAGTACCGCCGTCGATCCTGTCCGTTGCGCCGCCCCGGGCCACGAACCCCAGGATTGCGACGCCGGCCCCATCGCACTCATCACTTCGCCCAATCCCGATCTGGATCCGGAGAAATCCAAGAGCTACACCGTCGGCCTGGTGCTGGATCCCACGTCAACCACGTCGCTCACGCTCGACGCATTCAGGATCAAGCGCACCGATGAAATCTTCGGCGGCAGCTCGGACGCAGCGATCGAAGCAGGTGGCGCCAACGTCATTCGCGGCAGCAACGACATCCCGGGAACGCCGAACAGCGGATCGATCCTCGCGGTGCTTGTCGGCTACGAGAACGCCAGCTCCACGACTGTGGAGGGCTTCGATTTCGATCTGCGCCAGCGCTTCGACATGGGCAATGCCGGCAAACTCTCGCTGGATATGCAATGGACCCGCATCAGCTCCTTCGAGCGCGAGGATGTGGATGGCACCAAGCACGAGTTCGCCGGAACCCATGGTAACTGCGACGTCACCAATTGCATCGGAACGCCCAAGAACCGCGCCAATTTCGGCGCGACCTGGGACATCGGGGCTTTCAGCCTGAGCAGCGTCGTGAACTGGCGCGACAGCATCAAGAACGTCACCGAAGAGGCCGACACCGAGTGTGCCAACCATTTCGCGGACGGAACCGATGCGCCAACCGGTTGCGAATTGAAGTCCTTCTACACCATCGACCTGTCCGGGCGCTGGAAGCCGACCGACTCCTGGGAAATATTCGGCTCGATCGCGAATGTGACCGACCGGATTGCGCCTCTGGATCCTCTGACCTACGGCGCCATCAACTACAACCCGCTGGACTTCAGCGGCGCCATCGGCCGTTACTACACCCTCGGCGCGAAATACACTTTCAACTGATTCCAGCAGAACACCCTCTCCAAGTGTCGTCTTTCGGCCCCGGCAACCATTGCCGGGGCCAATTTTTTTCCCTCTACCCGGGCCCGTGCTCCGGGGCCGTGCAGCCACTTGCATGTTCGGAAAACCAGGCGCAATGTCCCAGGCAGGACGCCTGACCCCATGGGCCGCGTCCAGGCGTTGTTCCTCTCGCATACCCGATATGGAGGTGGATCATGGTTCGTACTTTGCCGCTGGATACCGAAACCCGTCCCGAGCTGTCGCGCATCCTGGCCATTGCGGCCGTGATGCTGGTGCACGTCCTGGCGTTCCTGTTATTGCTGGTGCCGCTGGCCAACAGCCCGCTGCAGATCGATGCGCCGAAACCGGATCGCTGGAAGGTTCCCCTTGTAATACCCACGACGCCGACTCCGCCGGAGATCGCCCCCGTGGTGCCGCGGCAACCCGTCGTTACCCCTGCCGATCCGCATCCAGCCACTCGCAACCCGCAGACCAGCAATCCAGCGGTCGTCGACCAGGGAACCTTGCCTGCCACCTCGAATACCGCGGTCACCAGCGAATCCACTGGCAACATCGGACCGGTCGACACGACACCGATGCAGATGGGCTCGCAACTGGAAACCATCACGGCGACGGCGCCACGTTATCCGCGCGATGAGGCAAGAGCCGGCGTGCAGGGCCGGGTCATGCTCAGGATCCTGGTCGGGATCGATGGCCGTCCGGTGGAGGTCAGCATCGACAGGAGCAGCGGCAATCGTTCGCTGGATCGGACCGCGCGCGACCACGTCTTGAAGACCTGGGTCTTCAAGCCTGCCATGCGCGACGGACATCCGGTGCAGGCCTACGGCCTGGTGCCGATCGACTTCACCATGCAATGAGCACGACATGACCGCCCTTCCTGCTTCGGGAAGGGCGGCCGATCAGGCGCGGTGGTAGGGGTGGTTGGCCAGCATCGCCGCGGCGCGGTAGATCTGCTCGGCCACCAACAGGCGGGCCAGCATGTGCGGCAGGGTCAACGGGCCCAGCGACCAGGTTTCACCCGCAGCGGCCAGCACCTCGGGCGCATGTCCTTCCGGTCCACCTATGAGAAACGCTAGATCGCGGCCCTGTCCGCGCCAATGTTCCAGGCGCTGTGCGAGCTGCTCGGACGAATAGGGCTTGCCGGTGACTTCCAGGGCGATGACATGCGCGTTCTTCGGCAACGCCGAGAGCACGCGCTTGCCCTCGTCCTCGATCGCGCGTTGCGCATCGCGCCCCTTGCCGCGCAGGCCGGGCTCGATCTCGACCAGTTCCAACGGCAGCCAATGCGACAGACGCTTCTGGTATTCGGCGAATCCCTGGGCGACCCAGGCGGGCGCGCGTTCACCGGTGGCGATGAGCCGGGCTTTCATGTCCGTGGGGACATGCGCGAATCAGAGCCGCTCTTCATCCGGTGTTTCGGGTTCTTCCGGCGGCTGGTCGCCAACCGTCCACAGGCGTTCCAACGCATAGAACTCGCGCACGCGCGGCAGCATCACGTGCACGATCACGTCGCCCAGGTCGACCAGCACCCATTCGGCCTCGCGCTCGCCTTCCACGCCCAGCGGCATCACGCCCAGCTTCTTGGCGAACCGCACCACTTCATCGGCGCTGGATTTGACGTGGCGTGTCGAGGTGCCGGAAGCGATCACCATGTAATCGGCGACGCTGGACTTGCCGCGCACGTCGATCTCGACGACATCCTTGGCCTTCAATTCGGCCAGTGCGTCATGCACGTTGGCGAGCAGGGCCGGCACTGACGGAGGCGGAGTGGGCAGACGGGTCTTGATGACTTGCGCTTGGCTGGACAATGGTTTGCAGGCTCCTGGGAATGCCGCGAATTATAGCGGACTGGTTTATAGCGGACTGAACCCGCTGGCCGGCCGCGGATACAGCCCCTGGCCGAGGATGAACCCGGCCACGGCCGCCGGCACCAGGTCCAGCCAGGCCTGACCGTTGGCGATGCGGCGGCGCACTTCGCTGGCCGATTCAGGCTGGAGCGGCTGATCGAGCAGGAACAACCACCCGGCTGGCGTGCTTTCGAGGACTTCGGGCGACCGGGTCCAGCGCCCCTCGACCATGGCCGCCAGCTCCCGCGGCAATGGGCCATCGAGCGGGTTGCCGGAACGCGGCGCCACCACGAAGTGGGTGAAATCGAACAACGCCCTCCATTCGCGCCAGCTCGGCAGGCCGATGAAGCTGTCGGCGCCGATCAGCAGGGCGATGGGGGCGTCGGGCCCCAATGCGGCCCGCAACTCGCGCAAGGTCTCGATGCTGTAGGAACGGCCCTCGCGGTCCAGTTCACGGCGATCTACGACCAATCCGGGTTCGTCGGCGATCGCCAGCTCCAGCATCCGCGCCCGCTGGCCAGCATCGGCGCCGGGAGGCGCGCGATGCGGCGGGTCGGCCGCAGGCATCAGGCGCACCGTGCAACCCAACTCGTCGCGCGCCGCACGCGCGATCGCGAGATGGCCGTTGTGGACCGGGTCGAAGGTGCCGCCGTAGAAGAGTTTCAGCATGGGGCGGAGTGAGGAGTGAGGAGTGAGGAGTGAGGAGTGAGGAGTGAGGAACGAGGAACGAGGAACGAGCGTGACTCGTTTGATGGCTGCTGGCTTGTGATTTCTTCTTGATCGGGATGAAGTCGGAATCAATATCCCTCTACTCACTACTCGTTCCTCACTCCTCGTTCCTCGCTTCAAGCCACCAGCAAACGCACCGCCCGCGCCTCCGCTATCGCCAGCAGCAAACGTTCCATCGCCACCCAGGCGTCGCCGTCGGCGCGGCCCTTGGCGATGCGGTCGATGCGCGAAGCCTCGGCGACGAAGCGGTCCCAGCGTGCGGGATTGGGATGCCGTTGCAAGGCGCGCTTGAACGGCGCCTGCCGCGCTTCCCATATGCCCTGCGATTTCATCTCCGCGCCCAGGTTGGCGCCGCGAGCCTGGGCCCGTGCCAGTGCAGCGGTGCGCAGCAACTCCCTGATCACCATCGGCATCAGGCCAGCCACCGCGTCGCCCTCGGCGCGCAATCCGGCAAGCATGCGCGATACCTGCGCCGCCTGGCCGTCCAGCACCGCATCTGTCAGCCGAAACACGTCGTAGCGCGCCGCATCGGCGACCAGCAACTGCATGGTCGCCGCATCCAGAGTGCCGCCCCCCGCCAACAGGACGAGCTTGTCGATTTCCTGCGCGGCGGCCAGCAGGTTTCCTTCCACGCGTTCGACCAGGATCTGCACCGCATCGCGGTCCGCACTCAATCCTTTCATGCGTAGCCGGCTTTCGACCCAACCTGCCAATTCGTGCGGCTTGATCGCCCAGGCGATTGAAATCATCCCGATCCGCGAAACCGCCTCGGTCCATTTCCCGTGGTGCGCCTTGCTCCATTCGCCCGCGGTGATCAGCAGGACCACGTCCGGCGGCGGGTTGGCGCAGAACGAGGAAATGGTTTCGATGCCGTCCTTGCCCGGCTTGCCGGTCGGCAGCCGTACTTCCACCAGACGCCGCGCGCTGAACAGACTGGGGGCGTTGAATGTGGCTTCGAGCGTGCCCCAGTCGAAATCCCGACCGTCGGCGTCGAACACCGCGCGTTCGCCTATGCCCTGCGCACGGGCGCGGCGGCGGACCGCGTCCGCGGCTTCCAGCACCCGCAGCATCTCTGGACCGGCGATGAGATAGACCGGATGCAGCGTCCCGTCATCGGGCAGTGCGACCATCCGCTCCGGGGTCATTTCCACTACTGCGCAGGACCCTGTTCCAGCGCTCCGCCCTGGATCACGCCATCCACGCGGCGCAGGATCGAAGCGGCCATCTCGCGACGGAGTTCCGTGGCCAGCACTTCCCTTTCCGTGGTCGTACCCGTGACGTTGACCGGCGGCGAGACGTAGTCGCGCGACAGTTCCACCACCTGCTGTGGCACGAGGATGCTGCCGTCGGCCCGGCGGAATACGAATACCGCCGCATAGCGCAGGCTGAATTCCTGGGCACGACCGAAGGCATCGATGCTGATCGGCAGGTCGCCCCAGCGCTCGGAAAGCACCTGCAAGGTCGCCACGTTCTTCGCATCCGCTGCGGCAGGGATCGCGCCTGCATGCTTGAGTCCGGTAGCCAGGGAGTCGGCCAGCGGGCTGTAAGGCGTCGTCGAAGTGACCCGCACCGGGCCCAGGTCCGCCGGCAGCGCGATCTTGCTGCGCAGGTGGAAGCCGCAGGCCGACAGGCCAAGGGCCAGGGAAAAAATCGCCGTCAGGCGCAGTGCGGGATTCTTGATCATGGGCGAAGTCTGGACGAGCCCGGCATGGGCGGCAATAGCGAACCCGGATGGCAGGTGAATATCCTCTTGCGGGAGCGGTCCGTGGAGCAATCTGCGGGAGCGGCGTAAGCCGCGAGCTTTTCAAGGGAAAGCCAAAGGCTCGCGGCTTACGCCGCTCCCACAGGCCGTGCCCACACTCAGGCGGCGACGATGTTGACGATCTTGCCCGGCACGATGATCACCTTGCGGACCTCCATGCCGTGCATGAACTTGGCGGTATTGGGTTCGGCCCTGGCCAGGGCCTCGACCTGGTCGCGCGGCAAGTCGGCGGCCACCATTATCGTGCCGCGCAGCTTGCCGTTGACCTGAATCGCCAGGGTCACCTGATCGCGTACCAGCGCCGAAGTGTCGACCTGCGGGAACGGCAGGTCTTCCAGCAGGGTTTCCTCATGCCCCAGCACCTGCCACAGGGCGTGGCTGGTATGCGGGGTGATCGGGTTCAGCAGCAGCACCGCCGTTTCCAGCGCTTCCTGGCGGATGGCCCGACCCTGGTCGCTGGCATCGTCGAACTTGCCCAGCGTGTTCGACAGTTCCATCACCGCCGCAATGGCGGTGTTGAAGCTGTGGCGTTGACCATAGTCGCCGGCGACCTTGTCGATCGTCTGGTGGGTCTTGCGACGCAACGCCTTCTGTTCCGCGGACAGCGAAGACGGGTCGGGAACCGGACCGGCGTGCGTACCCGAAGCCGCATGCTTCTGCGCCTGCGCCCACAACCGCCGCAGGAACCGCGACATGCCTTCCACGCCGGCCTCGTTCCATTCCAGCGACTGTTCCGGCGGCGCGGCGAACATGGAGAACAGGCGCACCGTGTCGGCGCCGTACTTGTCCACCATCGCCTGCGGATCCACGCCGTTGTTCTTGGACTTGGACATCTTCTCGCTGCCGCCGATCGACACCGGCCGGCCATCGGCGATGAGCTTGGCGCCGGTCACGCGGCCGCGCTCGTCGCGCTGCACTTCGACGTCGGCGGGATTGATCCATTCCTTGTTGCCCGTCGCCGATTCCCGGTAGTAGGTATCGGCGATCACCATGCCCTGGCACAGCAGATTGGTCGCGGGCTCGTCGCTGTCCACCAGCCGCGCGTCGCGCAGGAGCTTGTGGTAGAAACGGAAATACATCAGGTGCAGGATCGCGTGTTCGATGCCGCCGATGTACTGGTCCACCGGCAGCCAGTAGTTGCCGCGCTTGTCGACCATGTCCTTCGCCCCAGGCGAGGTGTAACGCGCGTAGTACCAGCTCGATTCCATGAAGGTATCGAAGGTGTCGGTTTCGCGTTCGGCCGCGCCGCCGCATTCCGGACAAGTGGTCTTGCGCCATTCCGGATCGGCCTTGATCGGCGACTTCACCCCGTCGAGCACGACGTTCTCCGGCAATACCACCGGCAACTGCGCTTCCGGCACCGGCACCGCACCGCAAGTCGCGCAGTAAATGACGGGAATCGGGCAACCCCAATAACGCTGCCGCGAGACGCCCCAGTCGCGCAGGCGGTAGTTGATGCGCCGCTGGCCGCGGCCCTGGCGTTCGAAGCGCTCGGCCAGCGCCTCGAAGGCGCCACGGAAACCGAGGCCATCGAACTCGCCCGAATTCACCAGCTCCAGGTCGGCACGGGTCTTGTCGCCGTACCAGTCGTGCCAGGTATCGGCATCGTAGGTCCGCTCGATCTCGTTCTTCGGCGCCTTCAGCGCGATCACCTGCTGGATCGGCAGCTTGTATTTGTGCGCGAATTCGAAATCGCGTTCGTCGTGCCCCGGCACCGCCATCACCGCGCCGGTGCCATAGCCCATCAGCACGAAGTTGGCGACCCATACCGGCACCCTGTCGCCAGTGACCGGATGCACCGCGCGCAGGCCGGTGTCCATGCCGCGCTTTTCCTGGGTTTCCAGTTCGGCTTCGGACACGCCGCCATGTTTCAGTTCTTCCAGGAAAGCGGCGAGCTCCGGATTGCCGGCTGCCGCTTTCAGGGCCAACGCGTGTTCGCCGGCGATGGAAATGAAGGTCACGCCCATCAGCGTATCCGGGCGCGTGGTGAACACCGTCAGGGGATCGCTCCCTTCCACCGCGAACTTGATTTCAAGCCCTTCCGAGCGCCCGATCCAGTTGCGCTGCATGGTCTTGACCGAATCCGGCCAGCCCGGCAATGCATCCAGTCCGTCCAGCAGCTCCTGTGCGTAATCGGTGATGCGCAGGAACCATTGCGGGATCTCGCGCTTCTCCACTATCGCACCGGAACGCCAGCCGCGGCCGTCGATCACCTGTTCGTTGGCCAGCACGGTCTGGTCCACCGGATCCCAGTTCACCACCGAATTCTTGCGGTAGGCCAGCCCCTTGCGCAACAGGCGCACGAACATGCGCTGCTCGTGCACGTAGTAATCGGGACGACAGGTGGCGAACTCGCGGGACCAGTCGATGGCGTAACCCAGCGACTTCAGCTGGCTGCGCATGTGTTCGATGTTGGCGTAGGTCCACTTGGCCGGCGCGGTATGGTTCTTGATCGCGGCGTTTTCCGCCGGCAGGCCGAACGCATCCCAGCCCATGGGCTGCATCACGTTCTTGCCGGTCATGCGCTGGTAGCGGCTGATCACGTCGCCGATGGTGTAGTTGCGCACGTGGCCCATGTGCAGCGCGCCGGACGGATACGGCAGCATCGACAGGCAGTAGAACTTGGGCTTGTCGGAGGTTTCGTTGACCTCGAAAGCCTTGTTCCGGTCCCAGAAGGACTGGGCGGCGGTTTCGACGGATTTGGGATCGTGGACGACGGGTTCGGTAGAGGCAGGCATGAAAGGCGGACTTCGGCGCGGAAATCAAGCTGCGAAGCGTACCGCAGTGCACCAGACACTGCCATCGCATTGGCTGCCATTGCACGCTTTCAGCGGGGGAATTCACTGGAAATCGACGATCTGCGGCGGAAACGCCAGTACGGGCGAGTCATGTTCCGCCAGGAACGACCTCGTCCGCGAACCCTCGGCTCAAGGAAATCTCCAGAAACCTCAAAACAAATCGTCATTCCCGCGAAAGGGGAAACCCAGCACCGTTGCTTTCAACGACCTTTAAAGTCACTGGATTCCCGCTTTCGCGGGAATGACGATCAAAAACAGGATTCCCCCTACCAGGCATGGGCGTGGACATACGCCTCTCGCTCATCGGCACGGATCAGGGTTTGCCTCCTGCGGCGCCTTGCGGCAAGCCAGCCAGGATCAGCCAGCCTAACCACGCCCCGAATGCCAGGCGCTGGGCGATGCCGGCAGCGATCACACTGGTCAGCACGAATGCGGCGACCAGCACGACCAGGGCGGCAAGCAGGCTCAAGCGCGCGAACCGCCTCCATCCGGGCCGGCGCAGCAGTCCTGCCGCCAGCAGGCAGGCACCCGGGACGAAAGCCACGCACCACAGCATCCACGCGGTGCCGTGGAAACGACTGGCATCGCTTTCCAGGTCGCGCGGATCCAGTGGCAACAAGCCCATGGCGATGAATCCCAGCGCCGACAGGAACACCAGCTGCGCGCCTATGCGCAACGGCCAGCCGGCGTCGCCCGGCAGGCGCCGGCGCAAATCCATTGCCACGACCCCGGCCAGCATCCCGGGCAACACGAATGCCATCAGATTGAAGGCCAGCGCATGCGGAAATCCCTTCGCACCCAGCAAGGCGACCGGATATTGCGATTGCAGGTAGCCCTCCAGCGCCGCACCGAATCCGGCGACCGCCGCCGCGAACAGAACGGCGGCTGCGATAGCTGCGTAACGGGTCGCCCGGTTCATTCCGTTTTCCATCTGAAGACCTCGTCGATGCCTACGCCGAATGCGCGCGCGATGCGGAACGCCAGTTCCAGCGATGGCGCGTATCTGCCTGCTTCCAGCGCGATGATGGTCTGCCGGGTCACCCCGCAGGCCTGGGCCAGCGCTTCCTGGGTCATCTCGCCGCGCTCGAAACGCCAGCGGCGGATTTCGTTGGCGATGGGCGTGCCGGTCATTGCCCGCTCCGATCGCGCCAGTAGAGGAACACCACTGCAGCGTATTCCACCAGCCAGCCCCACAGCAGCGCGAACCAGAGTTGCGAGGCGATGACCAGTGGTGTCGCCCAGCGCAGCTTTTCGGCAGGTGACAAACCCAGCATCACCATCAGGCCGACGACGCAGAGCACCAATGCCCCGCGGCCCCAGGCCGCCGCCCGTGCCTTGATTTCCAGATCGCGCTCGTCCTCCAGGATCGCCGCGCCGCGCCGAACGCGCAGCAGGTGGGCCAGGATCAGGTAGAACAGCACCAGTGCGGCCAGTTTCGAACCCAAGTGCATGGCTCCGCGCGCGGACAGACCAGTCGCCAACAGGTCGGCGTTGCCCAGCGACACCGCGATGATCGCGCCGAGGAACAACAGCATGACCCAGGCATTGATCTCCGCGGGCGCGGCCACGTGCTCGAATCCGGTCTTGCGCCACAACGCAAGCTGGATGGCCGCCAACGCGCTGCCGCAACCCAGCAACGGCCCGCCCATGCCGAGCCATGTCGTGCTCCCGGAAGGAGGCCAGAACACCAGCCACAGGCCGGCAACCAAGCCTGCAAGCCCCAGCAGGAGCCAGAGGGGATGCGACGACTTGAAAGGATGCGGCAGAACCATGGTGTCACTCCATGCATACATAATGTAATAAAAACATTACATACGATTTTTCCAATGTCAAGTTCTCTTTACATCAGCTTGTATCCTTTCCACCCGGCACCATCTCCTTGTCCAGATTTCCGAACGAGCCCGCCATGTCCGACCAAGCCCACGTTTTCGACGCCACTACCGAGACCTTCGAGGCCGAAGTCCTGCAGCAATCCCTGCAGACCCCGGTGCTGGTCGACTTCTGGGCCACCTGGTGCGGGCCGTGCAAGGCCCTGGGTCCGATCCTGGAAAAGCTGGCCGGCGAATACAACGGCGCCTTCCGTCTGGCCAAGGTCGATGTGGACAAGGAACAGGAAATCGCCGCCGCCTTCCAGATCCGCTCGGTACCCACCGTGTTCCTGGTCAAGGGCGGGCAGATCGTCGATGGCTTCCCCGGCGCGGTGCCGGAAGGCCAGTTGCGCGAGCTGCTGAAGAAACACGGCATCGAACCCGGCCAGGCTGCCAACGACGAGCCGGTGGCCGCGGAAATCGCGCCACTTGATCCGCATGCGGAAGTCATGAGCCTGCGCAAGGCCATCGAAACCGAGCCGGAAAAAGCCGAGCTCAAGCTGGACCTGGCCCTGGCCCTGCTCAGGACCGGCGCCGCCGGCGAAGCCGAAACCCTGCTCGATGCCCTGCCCGCCAACCTGGCCACCGACGATCGTGCCGTCCGCGCACGCTCGCGGCTGGGCTTCGTCCTGCTGGCGAAGGACGCACCGCCCGTGGAAGTGCTGGAAGCGGCCATCGCCTCCAACCCCGACGACCTGCGCGCACGTCATCTGCTGGGCGCGCAGCAGCTCGTTGGCGGCAAGGCAGAAGCAGGGCTGGAGCAATTCCTGGAGATGCTGCGCCGCGACCGTGGCTACGAGAATGGGCTGCCGAAGAAGGTGCTGATCGACGCCTTCCGCGTGGTCGAGGACGACAGTCTGGTAGGCCAGTACCGGCGGAAGATGTCCTCGCTGTTGTTTTGAACCCGCTGCCTCGGCAGGGCCAATAAGCGATAATCGTCACAGAATCCGGGCCGGTGACGACCCGGAATGGTTTTGACGCAGTGTCGAAGCCTTGCCGCCTGGGGGGCGGAACACGGTCCGGGCCATCCGGGAGTGGTAGGTCCCCGGAATGAAGAGCCCGCCGTGCCTGTGATCCGACGTTTTCCCTATCTTCCCCCATCGCTTCGTTTCTTGCTGATCTTGTTCTTCGCGCTCGGATCCAGTTCCCTGGCCAATGCCCAGGACTGGTCCTACCGCGTCCGCCCCGGCGATACGCTCTGGGACCTTGGCGCCCGGCACTTGCGATCCGACCGGCCTTGGCAACAACTGCAGGCACACAACAACATCGCCGACCCTTACCACTTGCGGCCTGGGCAGACGCTGCGTTTCCCGATCGCATGGCTGCGGCTGCGACCTGCCCCGGCCAGACTCCTGGCCCGTCGTGGCACGGTCACCTTGCGCGATGCCGAAGGCGCCGCGTCACATCAGGCGGTGGAAGGCCAGGTCCTCGGGATCGGCAACGAACTGGCTACCGGGCCGGACTCCAGCGCCACGCTCGAGTTCGCCGACGGATCCAAGCTTCAATTGCGCGAGAACAGCGTGGTCCGCCTGGACAGACTGAGCCAGTACGGGCATACGGGCATGGTCGACACGCGCGTGCGCCTGCAACAGGGACGTACGCAACAACAGGTCACCCCGGCCAAGGGCCCGGCGTCGCGCTACATCATCCAGTCGCCAGCGGCGACCAGCAGCGTGCGCGGCACGCGCTTCCGCGTGAGCGCCGGCGATGCAGGCAAGCATGCTGCGACGGAAGTGCTGGAGGGCAAGGTCCTCGTGAGCTCATCGCTGGGTAAAGGCCTGTTCCTGCCAGGGCAGGCGGCACTGCAGCACGAAGGTGCAGGACCCGCTACCGTCGCATTGCTGCCCGCACCCGTGCTGAAAGGTTCGCAGCAACCATTGGGCACGCTTCCCATCCATGTCTCATGGGAGCCTGTCGCCGGCGCGGCGGCTTATCGCATCGAGGTGGTGGACGCGCTGATTCCCGAGATTCTGGTTTTCGCCCGCGACACCGGCCACCTGGAAGCCGGGATCGACAGCTTGCCGCCCGGCGAATACCGCTTGCTGGTACGTGCGGTCACCGTCGAGGGCGTGGAAGGCGAGGACGCGCAAGCCCCCATGACGGTGGCCGATGCACCGGCGCCTCCCTTGACCATCCGCCCGGCGCAAGGCGAAACGGTTTCCAGCGCCCGACCACGCTTCGAATGGACCCGCAACCCCCAGGCCGCCGCCACCATCCTGCAGATCGCCCGCGACGCATCCTTCCGCGACCTGCTGGCCGAGCAGAGCACCAACGGCACACGCCTGCGCCCGGACCAGCCCCTGGCCCCCGGCGACTATTTCTGGCGTGTCGCATCCCGCGGCATGCAGGGCCAGCAAAGCGCCTTCAGCCAGCCCCAGCCGATGACGGTCACGGACGAACCGGTGGTCACCGGAATGCAGCCTCCGGTCGCGCGCAGGGGGCAGCTCACGATCCGCTGGCAACAAAGCGAATCGGCGCAGCGCTACCGCGTGCAGATATCCCGCGATCCGGCTTTTTCAAAGTTGTTGCTGGATCGCGAAGTGGAAGCTCCCGAGGTGGCCCTGGACCGGCCATCGGCCGGCACCTGGCACATCCGCTTCCAGCGCATCGAAGATGACGGCTATGCGGGGCCGTTCTCGGCACCGCAGGAATTCAAACTGCCTTGCCGGCTGTGCTATGTCGGCGGTGGCGCCTTGTTGCTCCTGCTGGCCTTATGACCCAGCGCGCGCACCTGTCGTGGCCGTTGCGGTGGCTCGCCGCCACAGCCGTGGCGACTGCGGCGGCGGTGCTGACTTTCAGCGCTGTGTTCTGGCGCCAGGACGATGCGCTTTACGATTTCCTGGTCGGGCGTTGGCATTACCCGGCCCAGCCCAGTGTGGTCCTGGTCGCGATCGACGACCGCAGCCTCGAGGCCCTGGGCCAGTGGCCATGGCCGCGTGAAGTACACGCACGCCTGCTCGACCGGCTTACCGAAGCCGGCGTGCGCAACGTCGCCCTCGACATGTTCTTCAGCGAGCCGGACCGCAACGGCGCAGGCAACGACCAGCGCCTTGCGGAAGCGATGCGCCGCAATGGGAAGGTGATCCTTCCAGTCACCGCAACCATGACCGATGCCGGCTCACCGCCAGTGGAACTGCTGCCCATGCCCGAACTGACGGCGGCAGCCGCCAGCCTGGCCCACAGCGATATCGAAGTGGACGCGGATGGCGTGGCGCGAGGGCTGTACCTGCGCGCCGGCCTGGGCGAACCGCACTGGCCCGCATTGGGCGCGGCGATCGCCGAAGCGGTCATCGAACTGCCGGGCCAGCCGGCCACGCCCGCGCAGCGCACATCCTCCCCTTATCTGTGGTCGCGCGATCGATACGTCGGCATCCGCTACGCGGATCTGCCTGGCACGTTCCCGCAGGTGTCGTATGTCGACGTGCTGGAAGGCCGGGTGCCGCCCGAGGCGCTGCACGATCGCCGCGTGATCGTCGGCCTGACCGCGACCGGGGTCGCGCCGCGCTTCCTGACTCCGACCTCGCGTGAAGTGTGGATGAGCGGCACCGAGTACCAGGCCAACGTCGCCTCGATGCTGCTCAGCGACAAGGCCATCGTGCCCATGCCCCGTTGGCAGCAAGCTGCAGCGGCGGCCTTGTTGCTGCTGGTGCTCGGTCTGGGCATGGTCAGCCGCTGGCGTTACCTGCCTGCCTGGCTCATCGTCGTATCCGGTGCGGCGCTGATCGTCGGCGTGAATGCCAGCCTGTTGCATGTCTTCAATCGCTGGTTCCCACCGACCGGCAGCCTGGTCACCCTGGCGCTCGCCTCCCTGCTCCTGTTCGGCAGTCGCATCCTGCGTCTGCAGAATCTGGCCCAGCGCGATTCGCTCACCGGCCTGGGCAACCGCCACCGCTTCGACCTGGCCTTGCGGCAGGAGATCAAGATCGCCCAACGCAGCGGCAAGACACTGACCCTGCTGCTGATCGATGTCGATCACTTCAAACGCTTCAACGACACGTTGGGGCACCACGCCGGGGATCTGGTGCTGACGCGCGTCGCAACGGCGATCAGCGGCTACGCGCGCCCTCGCGACGTGGCCACGCGCTTCGGCGGAGACGAATTCGCACTGATCCTGCCGGACACCACGCGCGAAGGAGGCATCCGCATGGCCTCGTCGCTACTGGCCGCGGTGCGCAAGCTGCCCGTGCCCGGCAACCACGCGGATCTGACCGGCATAACGGTCACCATCGGCCTGCATTCGCGGGTGCCCGACGAGATCACCACTCCGCGGGAAATCTTCGACCAGGCCGACCTGGCCCTGTACCAGGCCAAGACCGAAGGTCGCGACCGCTATTGCGCCTTGCCGGGGTAGTGTGGAGAAATTAACCATACTTATACGTATGGTAGGATTACCGCCCCTCCTGATTCTCCAAGCGCATGAAAGCCTCCACGCTGCGCCTGATCTTCAACCTCTGGCCTCCTTTCCTAGCCAGCGCCATCCACGTCACCCGCATCGCCCCCGACTGGCGCTACGTGCGGGTCGAGCTGCGTTCCCGCCCCTGGAACCGCAACTACGTCGGCACCCACTTCGGCGGCAACCTGTTCGCCATGACCGACCCGTTCTGGATGATCCCGATCAAGGAATGCCTGGGGAACGACTACATCGTCTGGGACAAGGCTGCCGAGATCGAGTTCGTCAAACCCGGCAAGGGCACCGTGCACGCCGAGTTCAATGTCGAAGACAGCGCGCTGGATGAAATCCGCGCGGTCACCGCCAGCGGCGAGAAAACCCTGCGCTGGTTCCCGGTGGACGTGGTCGATGCACAGGGCGACGTGGTGGCGCGGGTGCGCAAGCAGATCTACGTACGGCTGAAGCAGCGCAAGCGCTGAACGCGTTTTTTACTCGTCATGACCAGCCATTCGGCTGTTGAAAACCCCGCGCAGGCGGGAATCGCTCTTGCTCTTGCTCTTGCTCTTGCTCTTGCTCTTGCTCTTGCTCTTGCTCTTGCTTGGTAGCGTCGAGCTTTCTCGATTGCTTCGGCGATGAAGCGCGGAAAGCGAAGAGCGATTCCCGCCTGCGCGGGAATGACGATGAGAAGGGGCTCTGCAGCCCTCTGCCGCCCCACCCGCCGTTACAATGCCCGCATGACTACCCCGCCCACCGCCCAACGCCCTTCCCTGCAGAAACTGTTCCTGACCGGCCTGCTGACCCTGTTGCCGATCTGGCTGACCTGGGTGGTGGTGAAGTTCGTGTTCGTGCTGCTGTCGGATATCAGCCGGCCGCTGGTGGAGCCGATGTCGCACCAGATCGCCGCCTCGTTCCCCGATTCGATGGGCTGGTTCAACGCGCAGTGGGTGCAGGCCGGCATCGCCCTGGTGGCCACGCTGTTCGTGATCCTCGCGGTCGGCGTGCTGACCCGGCGCGTGATCGGGCAGCGCATGCTGGGCTGGTTCGAGTTGCTGATCCTGCGCATCCCGCTGGCCAGCACCATCTACACCAGCGCGCGCCAGCTGCTGGACATCCTGCAGACCAAGCCAGGCAATACCCAGCGCGTGGTGCTGGTGGATTTCCCGCACAAGGAAATGAAATCGGTTGGCCTGGTGACGCGCATCCTCAAGGAAGAAGGCACGGGACGCGAGCTCGCCGCCGTGTACGTGCCGACCACGCCCAACCCGACTTCCGGTTATCTGGAGATCGTGCCGATCGAATTGCTGACGCCGACCGACTGGACCGTGGACCAGGCGATGAGCTTCATCATCTCCGGCGGCGCGGTTTCGCCGGAGAGCGTGCCCTTCACCCGCGCAGGTGATCGCTAGGTCATGGAGTCGCGGTGGCGGAACGATCGCGCGTTGCGGTTGTCCGCCGCGCTCATCGCTTTGCTCTGCGCCGATGTGGTTCTGGCCGGTACCGATGCCAGCGCCGCCCGATCGGCGCCACTGTCGCTGACCGCACACCGCATCGAACTCGACGGCGGCCGCCGGTTCGACCTGCAACTGCCGGCCGGTTACACAATCAGCCCCGCCCTCCAGGGCCTGAAGCGAGTGCGTTTCTTTGCTCTCAGCCCCGACCGGCGAGTGTTCGCGACCGACATGCACGACCTCGGCGACAACCGGCGCGGCGTGGTCTACATCCTCGACGGATGGAATGCGGCGGGCGGCCGCTTCAGTGGTGCGATTCCCTATCTCACCGGCCTGCGCAACCCCAACAGCATCGCCTTCCATGTCGATACCGAAGGACGGCAATGGCTGTACCTGGCACTGACCGACAAGCTGGTGCGCTATCGCTACCGGAATGGCGACGACGCGCCGTCAGGCGAAGCCGAAACCGTGGCCACGTTTCCCGATTACGGCCTGTCCTACAAGTACGGCGGCTGGCACCTGACCCGCAGTATCGCCTTCGCCGACAACGGCAAGCTGTATGTCTCGGTGGGCAGCAGCTGCAATGCCTGCCTCGAGAAGGAGCCGATCCGCGCCTCGGTGCTGGAAATGAATCCGGATGGCAGTGAATCGCGCGAGTACGCGCGCGGATTGCGCAATGCGGTCGGACTGGCGTTCATCGACCATGGTCTGGTCGCGACCAACCAGGGCGCCGACCACCTTGGCCGCGACCGCCCGGAGGAAACCCTGTATCGGCTCGAAGATGGCGCCGACTACGGCTGGCCGCATTGCTACCAGTGGCAGGGCCGCGTCCGTGCCGATCCCAAATTCCCGCGCAGCGCTGGCTGCGATGCGGTGCCCAAGGCACTGGCGACATTCCCCGCCCATTCCTCGGCGCTGGGACTCGCGTACTTCAGCGCGACCGATACCAGTTCCCCGGCCGATAGCCCGGCATACCCGCGTCTCGCCGGCAGTCATCTCGTTGCCCTGCATGGCTCGACCAATGCGCGCCTCGGCCGTGGCTACCGCGTAGTGCAGACAACCGCGGATGGGAGCGAAACCCGTACATTCATCGATGGCTTCCTGCAGGGCGGCAAGGTGCTGGGCCGACCCTGCGGCATCCTCGCTTTCGGCGACGACTCGTTCCTGCTCAGCGACGACCGCCGCGGCGTGGTCTATTACGTCCGGCCCAGCCTGCCACCCACTCCACCCATCGCTCTTCCGGTCACGCCATGAACGATACCGCGCCACCACGCAGCCCCACCCGCACCCTCGACGATCGCGCAGTCCGCCTGTTCATCGCCCTGGCCGCGTTCTTCTGCGTCAACGCGGTGCTAGCCGAATTCATCGGGGTCAAGATCTTCGCTCTGGAAGACACTCTGGGCATGGCGCCTTTGCAGTGGAACCTGTTCGGCGAGAAAGGATCGCTGAGCTTCACCGCCGGCACCCTGCTGTGGCCGGTGGTGTTCATCCTCACCGACACCATCAACGAATTCTTCGGCAAACGCGGGGTGAAATTCATTTCCTGGGTGGCGGTCGCGCTGATCGTGTACGGCTTCCTGTTCGCCTTCGCCGCGATCGCGCTTGCGCCCGCCGACTGGTGGGTGACGGCCGCGCAGTCGCAGGGCGTGCCCGACTACCAGAAGGCCTTCGCCGCGATCTTCGGCCAGGGCATGTGGACGATCGCCGGTTCCATCGTCGCCTTCCTCCTCGGCCAGCTGATCGACGTCGCCGTGTTCCACCGCATCCGCAACGCAACGGGCGAGAAGCACGTGTGGCTGCGCGCGACCGGTTCCACCGCGGTGTCGCAACTGGTCGACAGTTTCGTGGTCCTGTACATCGCCTTCGTGCTGGGGCCACAGAAATGGCCGACATCCTTGTTCCTGGCGGTCAGCACGGTGAATTACGCCTACAAGATGCTCGCTGCCATCGCGCTGTTGCCGTTGCTGTACCTGATGCGGCACGGCATCCGCGCCTATCTGGGCCATGCACGCGAGAAAGAGCTGCGCGAGGAAGCCGCCTCCGATTGACCCGTCCCCACAGTGACTTCCTCCGGGGCGTAGGAGCGGGCCTTGCCCGCGATGCTTTTCGTGACGCAATCGCAAGAGCATCGCGGGCAAGGCCCGCTCCTACAACGGCAGTTCCGTGACTTTTGTCGCTGGCCTTGCGGGCACGCATGCGGCACTCTCGCTGGCTACCGCCTTCCGGAGCCTCGCGATGACCCGTCTGCTGCCCAGCTTGCTCGCCCTTGCCACTGCCACCATTCTGTTCACCGCAGTTCCACAGGTCGAGGCCGCAAGCAGGAATGCTGCCGGAACCGCCCAGGTCGCCAAGTCCGAGGGCGTGCACAAGGGCGCCCGGCTGACCAGGCTGTATGCCGAATACTGGGAAGAGGTGCTGAAGCTCAACCCGGTCCAGGCCACCTTCCAGGGCGACAACCGCTACAACGACCAGTTGCCCGATTTCGGATCGGCGGGGTACCGCAAACAGCAGCACGAATTCAGCGTGCGCTGGTTGAAGACCATCGAAGGCGTGGGCAGCGACGGCTTGGCCGGTCAGGACCTGTTGAGCTACGAAATCTTCGTCCGCGACGCGAAGAATTCGCTCGAGGGCGAACGCTTCCCCGACTGGATGATGCCGGTCAACCAGATGGGCAGCATCGCCAGCTATGCGGTGATGCTGGGCGGCGGCACCAGCGCGCAACCGTTCAAGACGGTCAAGGACTACGACAACTGGCTGGCCCGCGGCAACAAGCTGCCGCAGTTGTTCGACACCGACATCGCCAACATGCGCGAAGGCATGAAAGCCGGCGTGGTCCAGCCGCGCGCGCTGATGGTCAAGGTGATCCCGCAACTGGACGCGCTGATCAAGGACAAACCCGAGGACACCCTGTTCTGGGGTCCGATCAGCAACCTGCCCAAGGATTTCAGCGATAGCGACAAGCAACGCCTCACCGTCGCGTACCGCACGATGATCGCCGACCAGCTGCTGCCCGCGTATCGCGAGCTGCGCGCCTTCATCAACGACGAATACCTGCCGGCGACGCGCGACAGCGTGGGCATCGACAAGCTGCCGGACGGCCAGGCCTGGTATGCGTACAACGCCCGCAACACCACCACCACCGACATGAGCCCGGCGACGATCCACCAGATTGGCCTGGATGAAGTCGCACGCATCCATGGCGAGATCCGCAAGCTGATGGCCGAGACCGGTTTCAAGGGTTCGCTGCAGGATTTCTTCAAGTTCATGCAGACCGACCCGCGCTTCAGTTTCAAGGACGAGCCCGCACTGCTTGCGTACTACCGCGCCCTGGAAGCCCGCATCAACAAGCGTATTCCGGAACAGTTTTCGCTGATCCCCAAAGCGCCGTTCGAGATCCGCCCGGTGGAAGAGTTCCGGGCCAAGTCCGCCGCCGGTGGCGAATACCAGAGCCCCAGCGAAGATGGCAGCCGTCCGGGCATTTTCTACGTCAACACCTACGACCTGCCGACGCGCAAGACCTGGGACGCGGAAGACCTGTTCCTGCATGAGGCGATCCCGGGTCACCACTTCCAGCTGGCCCTGCAGCAGGAACTCGGCGACGTGCCGGCGTTCCGCCGCTTCGGTGGCGAGACCGCCTTCATCGAGGGCTGGGGCCTGTATTCGGAATCGCTGGGCAAGTCGCTTGGAGTGTACGAGACGCCTTACGACTACTTCGGCTACCTGCAGAACGAACTGTGGCGCGCGATCCGCCTGGTCACCGACACCGGCCTGCACAGCAAGGGCTGGACCCGCGAGCAGGTGATCAAGTACATGCTCGATAATTCGGCCGAGAGCGAAACACAATCCACCGCCGAAGCCGAGCGCTACATCGCCTGGCCGGCGCAGGCGCTGGCCTACAAGATCGGCGAACTGAAGATCCAGCAGGTCCGCGCCAAGGCCGAAAAGGAACTGGGCGACAAGTTCGATATCCGCGGATTCCATGCCGAGGTCCTGAAGGACGGCTCGGTGCCGCTGGACGTGCTGGAAGCCAAGATCGACCGCTGGATCGCGAGCAGGAAAGGCTGATCAGCGCAGGGAGGGTACTTCGTATCCGCCCTGCCGATCATTGTAGGAGCGACGCAAGTCGCGAAGCCCGGAAAATCGAGTTATCGGACTTCGCGACTTGCGTCGCTCCTACAGCACGCTGCATCGTCAGCCAGCCGCGATCGGATGCCGGCTCCTCCATTCCGCGAACAGCGCGCGCATCTGCGCCTGCTGGCGCGGCCGCCAGTATTTTGTTTTCTGCTCGAATCCCGAATCCGTTCCCCACTCGGGAATGGCGCGCACCGTTGCCTCGAACCACCGCAGCGCAAGCTCTCTGGAACCCATCGTCCAGTACGCCAGTGCATACGTGTAGGTGACCCAATAGGGATGGCCCCATGCAGTTGTTCGGCTCGGGCATCAGCGTGCGCTCCAATGAGGGAGGCTCCATCAACACAGATCGGAGATGATGACCTTCGCCGCATTATGCCCCGGCGCACCGGTCACGCCGCCGCCCGGATGGGTGCCGGCGCCGCAAAGGTAAAGCCCCGGCACGGCGCCACGATAATCCGCCTGCCCGATCATCGGGCGTGCGCTGAACAACTGGTTGAGCGACAGCGCGCCATGGAAGATGTCGCCGCCGATCAGACCGAAGGTGCGTTCCAGGTCCAGCGGCGTCAACACCTGCCTGCCGAGGATCGAAGCGCTGAAGCCCGGTGCGTACTTTTCCACCGTCGCGATCATCACGTCGGCGACTTCGTCGCGATGGTCGTCCCAGCCGCGTCCACCGGACAGTTCCGGTTGCACCTGCTGGCAGAACAGGCTGGCGACGTGCTGGCCCGGTGGCGCCAGCGTGCCGTCCAGGGTGGAGGGAATCAGCATCTCCACGATCGGTTCGCGCGACCAGCCGTGTTCGCGCGCATCCAGGTAAGCGCGATCCATGTAGTCCAGGTCCGGCGCCATGATGATGCCGGCGGTGAGATGGTCGCCCTCGCCCGGCAAGGCGCTGAAATCGGGCGACTTCGACAGCGCCACGTTCATGCGCAATGTGCCGGAGCCGCAGCGCCAATTCGCCATGCGTTCGCGGGTCGGCGCGGGCACCACGTTCGGCGACATCAATCGTTCGTACAGCAGTTTCGGATTGACGTTGGCGACCACCGCACGGGCGCGCAGGGTTTCGCCGGACTCGGTGACCACGCCGCTGGCGCGCCCCGGCTTTCCATCGGCTTTCTCGACGATGACCTCGCGCACGCCCGCATCGGTGCGGATCTCGACGCCGGCGGCGATGGCGGCTTTCGCCATGGCCTGGGTGATCGCGCCCATGCCGCCGATGGCGTGGCCCCACGCCCCCTTCACTCCGTCCACTTCGCCGAACACATGGTGCAGCAGCACATAGGCCGAACCCGGCGTGTACGGGCTGGCGTAATTGCCGACGATGCCGTCGAAACCCAGCACCGCCTTGATCGGCGTGCTCTCGAACCAGCGATCCAGGTATTCGCCGGCCGAGATGGTGAACAAGTCCAGCAATTCCTGGCGCAGGGTTTCATCCAGCGCGTGCAGGCGCTTGCCGAGGCGGCCGGCGCGCATCAATTCCGGCAGGGCCTTCCACCAGCCGTTGTCGGTGACGTTGGGTGGCGGCTGCAAGGCCAACGCGCGCAGCACATCGGCGATGGCTTCGAGGCGGCGTTCGTATTCGGGCAGGCGTTCCGCATCGCGGCGCGAGAACTTGGCCACTTGCCGTTCGGTCTCGCCGCCGCCGGTGAGCAGGTAGCGGTTGTCGGGCAACGGCAGGAAGTTGCTGCGCTTGCGTTGCACGATGCGTAATCCGTGCGCATGCAGGTCCAGGTCGGCGATGACCCTGGGCTGCAGCAGCGACACGGTGTAGGAGGCGACCGAATTGCGGAAGCCCGGGTGGAATTCCTCGGTCACCGCCGCGCCGCCGACCACGTGCCTGCGCTCGAGCACGGTCACCTTCAAGCCGGCCCTGGCGAGGTAGGTCGCACAGACCAGGCCGTTGTGGCCGCCGCCCACCAGCAGCACATCGCATTTGTCCGAGGCCTTGGTCATTCCGCTGCTCCCCGGCGGGAATCGCCGGTGTGGACGAATCATCGCCCGAAACGGCGACCATAACGCGGCCCCGCCTACAAAGAGGCCACTTGGCCCGTCTGCGCTCCTATAATCGGCTGAACGGGGTCCAGGCAACGCAATGGTTATGGGGAGCGGTCCGATGTCGACAATGCCGGGGGCCATGACATGCCATTCCCGCAGGCGTGTCTTGTGCAAGCATCGCTCCGCGCGCCTCAGGCACTCCTTGCCTTGTCGTGGATTCGATTGAGCCCGTGAACATCCCGCTTCCCTGGATCGCGCGATTCAAGTCCCGTCTGCTGACCGGGCTGGCGGCGGCATCGCTGGTGACCCTGTTGATCCTGTCCGGGCTGAGCTGGCGTGCCGACACTTGGCTCTACGATTCCGTCGCCCATGCCACTTCGCGTCCCGCCGATGATCGCATCGTGGTGGTGGCGATCGACCAGAAAAGCCTGGCCGAACTGGGGCGCTGGCCGTGGTCGCGGCGCACGCATGCCGAGTTGGTCGATCGCCTGACCACCGCCGGCGTGCGTGGCATTGGCCTGGACATCCTGTTGTCCGACCCCGCCTTGTACGATCCCGAAGGCGATGCCTTGCTCGCGCGGGCCTTGAACAGGAGCGGCAAGGTGGTGTTGCCGGTGTATGCCGAAGCCGGGATCCGCCACGGCCCCACCGTGGAATTGATGCCGATTCCCGAGTTCGCCGCCTCCGCCGCCGCGCTCGGGCACGTGGAGGCAGGCCTTGATGCCGACGGTGTGGCCCGCTCCGCATTCCTGCGCGCAGGCGTGGGTTCTGCGCACTGGCCTTCGCTGGCGCTGGCATTGAGCCAGTTGGGAGCACCCGGCGCGATCACCGCGCCCCTGCCCGGCCTGCGCATTCCCGAGCCGGAACAGATAGCGCCGCAAAGCTGGGTGCGCGACTACCAGGTGCGGGTGCCTTATGCCGACCCCGCTGATGGCTACCAGCGCGTTTCCTATGTCGATGTAGTGAAGGGCCGCGTTGCAGTGTCGAAGTTGCGCGGGCGCTGGATCCTGGTGGGCGCCACCGCCCCTGCGATCGGCGAGCAACTGGTCGTGCCGGGCGGCCACGCCGCGGATTCACGCCTGTCTGCGGTGTATTACCAGGCCAATGTGCTGAACATGCTGCTGCGCGGCGATACCATCGTCCCGCTCGGCCTGCCCACGCAATTGCTGTTGTCGATCGCAGTGGTCATCGCGCCCTTGCTGTTGTTCGGCTTGCGCGGCCCGCACAGGATCTGGCAGCCGCTCGCGGTCGCCGCCGCACTGGCGCTCCTGCTTTCGTTCCTGCTGTTGCGCTTCGGCCACGCCTGGTTTCCGCCGATGTCGGCGCTGGCGGTGCTGGGGATCGGTGCATTGCTATGGCTGGTGCGCTTGTTGCGGCGCACGCGCCATCAGGCGCAGTCCGATTCGCTGACCGGGCTTCCCAACCGCCTCCGCTTCGACGAGGAACTGGGGCAGGCGTTGCGCCAGGCGCAACGCAGCGGCCAGCCGCTGTCGCTGCTGCTGCTGGACGTGGATCATTTCAGGCGGCTCAACGACAGCCTCGGCCAGCAAGCCGGCGACGAAGTGTTGCGGATCCTGTCCACGATCCTGCGCGGCCGCGCGCGACGGCCGCGAGACTTGGTGGCGCGGTTGGGCAGCGACCAGTTCGCGGTGCTGTTGCCGGAAACCACGCCGCAATCGGCGGCCGCAATCGCCACTACTATCCACGTCGACCTGGCCAACCTGGCGACGCGCCCGGCCTGCCCCGAATCGACCCCGCCCTTCACCGCCAGCATCGGCATCCATACCGCCCGCGCCGGCGAGGAGACGACGGTGGAAGAAATCTTCCAGCGCGCCGACAACGCGCTCTACCAGGCCAAGCAGGATGGCCGCAATCGCAGCTTCAGTCATGCTGCGGAAAGCGGATCTATAACAACTAGTTAGCTTGCAAGGGGAGATCATGGAGGCTTGGCTAGGCCTTATAGGCGCACTCGCAGGCACCGCAATCGGCGGGCTTGTCACGTACAAGGTCGCGAACCAGCAGCATGTTCATGAGCGTCGCACGGAGAAGGAGCGGCGCCTGATTGCCGCATACGAATCCATCCATGACCTTCTTACGACAATTGCTGGTCAAGCATCTACGTTAAATCTTGGGGTTCTTGGTGCAGTCGGGTTCAATTCTCCAATCAAGGGTGACCTGCTAAAAGAAAAGATACAGCTAGATCGCTTGCGCATGCTCACCGATTTCTACGCTCCGACACTCGCGTCGGACGTAAAGGCTATTTCTGACCAATTTGCAATCGTCAGTCGCGCAGTTGGCGAAACAATGCTGCAAAAGCAGCATACGGACGAGTGGCGGTCAAAGATGGCTGAGACGGCAGCACTTGCCTCAGCCGAGCTAACTAATCTTGTTCAATCCGCGCAAAAAAAACTGGCCGATCTTGCCAGATCCGTCGTTGCAAGCTAACAATTCATTCAAGCCGAACCCGCTTCGTGGATCGGCTTAATTAGGCCTCAGGTGGCACGGGAAGGTTTCATGGCAGACAAAAAGGATTACTGGTTTTCGGCCAAGACCTACGGGTGGGGCTGGGGCCTGCCCTATGTGTGGCAAGGGTGGTTTGTTTATGGCATTGCAGCTGTCTTATTGATTGCCGGCGTTTTTATTTTTCCGCCAATCACTCGTCCCGTTGTTTTCCAGATTTACACATGGAGCGTAGTCTTGCTCCTTGTAGTCATATGTTGGATTAAAGGTGAGCCGCCACGTTGGCGCTGGGGCAAGTAGGTTGCCGTCGGAAACGGCGTCAGAGTCACTTCCTCGGCATGATCTGGGGTAAGTGTCTCTGACACCGTTCTTATCCGTCCCCGTTAGACCGGCCAAGCCGCAACGCACCTTCAGCTTCAATGAACTGTCAGACCTTTGTCTGCGTAGCGCGAGTGGTGAGTCGCCCTTTGCGGAGCACGCGCTCGGAACGCATGACATGCAACACGAAGACACGATAGCCGTCATGACGATAGAAGACGCGGCAGGGTGGCTCGATGATCTGTCGGTAGCGCGATCGCTTCAGCTCTTGCGGGCGGCTGCCGCTCTCGGGGTGATCCGCCAACTGCCCGACGTGCCCCACGATGCGCTTGACCAACTCCGCGGCCGCGGCCGGATTCTCAAGCGCGATGTAATCGGCGATAGCGTCCAGGTCGCTTAGCGCCGGCTCTGACCAGACTATTTCAGCCATCGCGCGAGGCGCGTCTTGGCTTGGGCATGGGTAGCTACGCGACCTTCGGCTATCGCCTGCTCCCCGCGAGCGATGCCCTCAAGGACGCTCATGCGTTGCTGCATGAGCTGGTAGGTCTCGACATCCACCAGGTACGCGCTGGGCAGACCATGCTGGGTAATGAGGATGGGCTCTTTATCCCGCTCGATATCCGAGAGCAGCTCAGTAGCCTGACGCTTGAGGGTAGTGACGAGTTCGGTGCGCATGAAGTGATACTAAAGTGCCACTACCGGACTCGCAAGGACTTCGGCAAAATCCAACATTCGCGGGCCTTCAACAACCGAATGGCTGCTCATGGCGATATGCAGCATATCCAGACCTTCCCCGCTCGCCTCGCCCTATCGCCAAAGCCCCGCCAAGCAAGGACTTAACCCGGTTTGTGAAGGAATGGTGACGTAGCCGGCATTACCTTCGACACCCTCAGGCCAGCGGTCGCAGGCGTAGAGTCTGCGCACGCCCCGGTCCGGGGCCTTCCTTTGTCCTATGCCCTGTCGGGCCGGAGTTTCCTAGTGATCCGCAAACCCCAGATCCTGTTGTTGTCCCTTGCCGTGACCGCGGCGCTGGCTGGCTGTTCCAAGAAGGAAGAGACGGCCGCATCCGCGACCGACGCCACCGCTGCGGCCACGGAACCGGCCAAGCTGACCCTGGACGAATCCAAGCTGCCGCCGGTCAACCGCTTCCTGGTCACCGACCTGGACACCAGCAAGAACGCCTGCACGGACTTCGGCGGTTACGTCAACGGCAAATGGCTTGAAGCCAACAAGATCCCCAACGACCGCACCAGCTGGGGCGCATTCGAGATGCTGGATGAGCGCTCCACCGGCGTGCAGCACCAACTGGCCGAACAGGCCGCAGCCGACAAGAACGCCACCGGCGTGGAGAAGATCGTCGGTGACCTGTGGTCCACCGGCATGGACGAGGCCAAGATCAACGCCCAGGGCATCGACCCGATCAAGGGCGAACTGGCCGCCATCGATGCGCTGAAGGACAAGGACGCCATCGTCGGCTACCTGCGCAGCAGCGCGGCCAAGGGCCAGAACGGCCTGTTCGGCTTCGGCGCCGAGGCCGACTTCAAGAATTCCAGCATGAATATGGCGTACGCCTCGCAGGGCGGTCTCGGCCTGCCGGACAAGGAGTACTACATCAAGGCCGAGAACAAGGCCAAGCTCGACGCCTACCAGGCGCATATCGCCAAGGTGCTGGAGCTGTCCGGCGTGGCCGCCGCCGATGCCGCGGAACAGGCCAAGGCCGTGATCGCGTTCGAGACCCGCCTGGCCAAGGCTTCCAAGTCCAGCGAGGAACTCTCGCGCGACGTGTCGCTGTACTACAACCCGGTCAGCCTGGCCGATGCCGACAAGCTGACGCCTAACTTCTCGTGGACCGAATTCTTCAAGTCGCAAGGCGTGGCCCCGCAGGAGAAGTTCTCCCTGGCCATCCCCGCCTTCCATGAGGAAGTCAGCAAGATGCTGGGCGACACCGACCCGGCAGCCTGGCGCAGCTACCTGCGCTTCCACACCGTCGATAGCGCCGCGCCGTACCTGAGCGACGCCTTCGCCAACGAGAACTTCGACTTCTACAACAAGACCCTGCGCGGGCAGAAGGAAATCAAGCCGCGCTGGAAGCGCGTGCTGGGCACGATCGAAGGCCAGGCCGGCGAAGCTCTGGGCCAGTTGTACGTGAAGGTCGCCTTCCCCGCCGAGTCCAAGGCCAAGATGGAAACCCTGGTCGGCAACCTGCGCACCGCCCTGAAGGCGCGCATCGAAAACCTGTCGTGGATGAGCGCCGAGACCAAGCAGAAGGCCATCGCCAAGTGGGAAACCTTCACCCCGAAGATCGGCTACCCGGACAAGTGGCGCGAATGGAACGGCTTGGCCACCAGCCGCGACAGCTACATCGGCAACGTCATCGCCGCCACCGAGTTCAACTACAAGTGGAACCTGGGCAAGGTCGGCAAGCCGGTCGACAAGACCGAATGGGGCATGAGCCCGCAGACGGTCAACGCCTACTACAACCCGCTGCAGAACGAGATCGTGTTCCCAGCCGCGATCCTGCAACCGCCGTTCTTCGACGCCAACGCGCCGGATGAGGCGAACTACGGCGGCATCGGCGCGGTGATCGGCCACGAGATGACCCACGGTTACGACGACCAGGGCGCGCGCTTCGGGCCGACCGGCAACTTCGAGAACTGGTGGAGCGAGGCGGACGCCAAGGGCTTCTCGGGCCTCACCGACAAGCTGATCCAGCAGTTCAACGAATACGACGCCAACGGCACCAAGGTCAACGGCAAGCTGACCCTGGGCGAGAACATCGCCGACCTGGGCGGCCTCAACACCGCCTACGACGCGATGAAGAAGGCGACCGACGGCGTGCCCGATCCGAAGACCGACGGCCTGACCCGCGACCAGCGCTTCTTCCTCAACTGGGCCACGGTGTGGCGCCGCAACTTCACCCCGGAAGAACTGACCGTGCGCCTGAAGACCGACCCGCATGCGCCGGCCAACTTCCGCGCCATCGGCACTCCGTCCAACATGCCCGCGTTCGCCGCCGCGTTCTCGTGCAAGGCCGGCGATCCGATGGTGCGGGGCGACGACAAGAAAGTCGTGATCTGGTAAGCCAGGCGCGATGAAGCAATGAGCACAGGCCCGGCATGTCCGGGCCTGTGCTTTTCCGGACACTACGAACCAGCAATGCAGGCAAAGGCTGGCGCGCGAATACCCGAGGAGCACGACCGATGAACACCACCAATCCACGACTGCTGACGCTGTCCCTTGCGATCATCGCCACGTTGGCGGCATGCAAGGCCGGCGATTCGATGGTGCGTGCCGATGATGGGAAGGTCGCGATCTGGTAGCTAGGGGGAGGGGGCGGGAAGCAAGAAGCAAGAAGCAAGAAACGAGAAACGAGAAACGAGGAAAAAGTAAAAGCTCCTCTTCCCTCACTCCTCTTCCCTCACTCCTCGTTCCTCGTTCCTCGTTCCTCGTTCCTCACTCCTCGTTCCTCCTCACTCCTAACAACGAGACCTCCATGCCCACCCGCACCCTCAAACCACTCGCCATCGCGCTCGCGCTGGCTCTCGCGCAGTCACAGGCAAGCGCCGCCGAGGCGGCCAGGCCCGTGTACGACGTGCATGAGCTGGATCCGGCCATCTCCGCCTGCCGGGATTTCAACGGCTACGCGAACGGCAGATGGATCGCGGCCAATCCGATCCCCGCCGACAAGACCCGCTGGGGCGCCTTCGACCAGTTGCGCGAACAAAGCCTCGATGCGCAGCACAAGCTGGTCGATGCCGCGAATGCGAATGCCGACAAGGCCACAAGCGGCTCGATCGAACAGAAGATCGGCTGGCTGTACCGCTCCGGCATGGACGAAGCCACGATCGACAAGGCCGGCTTCGATCCGATCAAGCCGGACCTCGCGACGATCGCCAGGATCAACGACACCGCCGGCATCGTCGCCTGGCTGGGCGATGCCTTCGCCAAGGGCGAAGGCCAGGGCTTCCGTTTCGGTTCCGGCACCGATTACCAGGACGCGACCCGCCAGATCGCCTTCGCCAACCAGGGCGGACTCGGCCTGCCGACGCCCGACTACTACAGCAAGGACGAGCACAAGGACCTCCGCGCGGCCTACCTCGCGCACATCGCCAAGGTGTTCGCGCTGACCGGTGTGTCCGATGCCGAAGCGAAACAGAAGGCCGATGCCGTATTGGCATTCGAGACCAGACTGGCCAAGGCCTCGCTGTCGCGGGTCGAACTGCGCGACCCGAAGAACCGCTACCGCTTCATGAGTTTCGAAGAAGCCAACAAGGTCACGCCGCACCTCGACTGGAACGCGTTCTTCAAGGCCATCGACGTGCCGGCCGGCAACGGCTTCTCGCTGTCGCAGCCGAAGTTCTTCGCCGAGTTCGACGCGATGCTCGCCGACGTGCCCACTGCGCAATGGCGCGACTACCTCGCCTTCCACGCCATCGACGATGCCTCCAATTACCTGTCGAAGCCGTTCCAGGACGAGAATTTCGCCTTCTACGGCCAGACCCTCAACGGCCAGCCGGAGCAGCGCGTGCGCTGGAAGCGCGTACTCGAGGCGGTCAACGGCGGCATGGGTGAAGCACTCGGCCAACTGTACGTGAAGGACTACTTCCCGCCCGAAGCCAAGGTGCGTGCGCAGCAACTGGTCGACAACGTGCGCAATGCGCTGAAGGCCCGCATCGAAGGCCTGGACTGGATGAGCGACGAGACCAAGGCCAAGGCGCTGGAGAAGTGGAGCACCTTCCTGCCGAAGATCGGCTACCCGGACAAGTGGCGCGGCTGGGACGGTCTCGCCGTCAAGCCGGACGGTTATTTCGCCAACCTGCGCGCGGCCAACGACTTCAACAACCGCTACGACCTCGACAAGATCGGCAAGCCGACCGATCGCTACGAATGGAACATGACCCCGCAGACGGTCAACGCGTACTACAGCTCCGGCACCAACACCATCAACTTCCCGGCCGCGATCCTGCAACCGCCGTTCTTCTACGCCGATGGCGACGATGCGATCAACTACGGCGGCATCGGCGCGGTGATCGGGCACGAGGCCGGCCACGGCTTCGACGACAGCGGCAGCCAGTTCGATGGCGCCGGCAACAACGTCAACTGGTGGACGCAGCAGGACCGCGACCGTTTCGAACAGCGCACCGCAAAGCTCGCCGCGCAGTTCGATGCCTACGTGCCGCTGGCCGACCATCCGGACAACCACGTCAACGGCAAGCTGACGATGGGCGAGAACATCGGCGACCTCGGCGGCCTCAACTTCGCCTACGACGCGCTGCAGGCGGCCGATGGCGACAAACCCGATCCGAAGATCGACGGCTTGAGCCGCGACCAGCGTTTCTTCCTGAGCTGGGCCCGGGTCTGGCGCGGCAACATCCGCGACAAGGCGCAACTGGTGCTGCTCAACGCCGATCCGCACTCGCCGGCCAAGTTCCGCGCGATCGGCGCGCCTTCGAACATGCCCGCCTTCGCCGCCGCGTTCCAGTGCAAGGCCGGGGACCCGATGGTGCGCGGGGCGGATGCGAAGGTCGTGATCTGGTAAGCCGGGAAGAGCGAGGAACGAGGGGAGAGGAGTGAGGAGTGAGAGAAAAGCCAAAGCTGCTCTCCCGTTCTCCGTTCTTCCACTCACTCCTCGTTCCTCGTTCCTGCTCGCTCCTCATCCGGCAAGTCCCTGGCCGGATTGAAAAAGCCCGAAGGCCCGGCATCGCCCGGGCCTTCGCTTTTGCGGACCACATTCAGGGCCGCACGCCGTGCCCTTGCTAGAATCCGTGCACTTCACCGCCACGGAATTCCCTGATGCCGCATTTGCGTCTCGCCCTCAGCAAGCCCACCCTGCTCGCCCTGGCCCTGCTGGTCGCCTTCGGCGCCACCGATGCCGAGGCCGCCAAGAAGAAAAAGAAGGCGAAAGCGCCGGCGGTCAGCGCCGAATGCAGCGATTTCTACACCAGCGCCAACGATGCCTGGTTCAAGGCCAACCCGTTGCCGTCCGATATAGGCTCGCTGAGCGTCCTGGGCCAACTGCGCGAACGCAGCCAGCAACAGCAGAAAGACCTGCTCGACGCCGCCATGCAGGCGCCGCAGGGCAACGTGCAGAAGCTGCTCGGCGATTTCTGGGCCAGCGGCCTGGACGAAGCGGCGGTGGAAGCCGATGGCGCCAAGCCGATCGCCCCGTTGCTGGACCGCATCAACGGCATCAAACGGGCCAAGGACGTGCCGGCCGCGATCGCCGCGCTGCACCAGGTCGGCATCCCGGTGGTCTTCAATTTCAGCCCGGACGTGGACCTGAAAGCGCTGGACCGCCATATCGGTTATTTCTCGCAGGGCGGCCTGGGCCTGCCCGATCCGGCCTACTACACGCGCACCGATGCCGAGACCCAGGAGTTGCTGGGCCGCTACCGCGCCTATGTGAAGCAGATCCTCGCCCTCACCGGCACCAAGGCCGGGAAACTCGATGCCGAAGCGGCCCAGGTCATCGACCTGGAGACGCGCATCGCCCAGGCCTCGCGGCCGCTGCTGGATCTGGGCAACCCGCTGGCGAACTACGTCCCGGTCGCCACCAAGGACCTGGCCAAGCCGTACAAGAACCTGCAGCTGGATGCGTTCCTCAAGGCCCAGGGCGTCAACGACGACATCGTGTCCCTGGCCAACCCCGCGTTGTTCGCCCAGCTCAACACCCTGGTCGCCAGCATCAAGCCCGACCAGTGGAAGACCTATCTGCGCTGGCAGGTCGGCGACGCGATGGCCCCCTACCTGGCCAAGTCGTATCGCGATGCCTCGTTCGAATTCCGTGGCCGCGTGCTGCGTGGCGAAGCCGCCCCCACGCCGCGCTGGCAGCAGGTGCTGGATGCGATCAATACCGGCGCCGGCCCGATGCTGGGCCGCGAATACGCGGCGCGCTACCTGCCCTCGGCCAGCAAGAGCAAGGCCGAATCGGTTGCCCAGGACGTGCGCGATGCCCTGGTCCGCGGCATCGAACGCAACAGCTGGATGAGCGCCCCGGCCAAGGCCGAAGCCAAGTCCAAGATCGACAAGCTGAAGATCGAGATCGGCACCCCGCGCCGCGATCTCGACTACAGCGTGCAGCCGATGGGCCGCGGCAGTTTCGGCAGCAACATCCTGATCGCTTCCACCTGGCGCCACCGCGAGGAAATGAAGCGCATCGGCAAGGGCAATGCCGACCGCCGCTGGGACGTGCTGCCGCAACAGCCGGCGCTGGCCTACGACCTGGCCCAGAACCGGCTGATCGTGACCGCGGCGGTGCTGCAGGCGCCGGTGTTCGACGTCAGCCGCGGCGACTCGGCGCTGTACGGTTCCTACGGCGCGCTGGTCGGGCATGAATTGAGCCGCGGATTCGACAAGCGCGGTCGCATGGTCGACGCCAGCGGCGAGATCCGCGACTGGTGGACCCCGGCCGACCTGGCCGCCTGGGAGGCGATCGGCATGCGCGTGGCCGCGCAATATGCCGGCTACGACTATCCCGGCGTCACTGGTTCCAAGGTCAACGGCAACCTGACCCGGGACGAGAACATGGCCGACCTGGCCGGCGTGGAACTGGCGTGGGACGCCTTCACCAACGCCCAGCTGGCGCCGAACCTGGGCGCCAAGCAGACCCTGTTCCGCACCTGGTCGGAGCTGTGGGCGCAGCAGGTGTCGCCGGCCGAGGCCGCGCAACGCGTCACCACCGACGTGCACGCCCCCGGCCAGTGGCGCAGCAACGGCCCGCTGGCCAACCAGCCCGCGTTCGGCGAATCCTTCACCTGCAAGGCCGGCCAGCCGATGCGCCGCAGCGACGCGGAGCAGATCAGGATCTGGCGCTGAGTCGTACGCAACAACTGCAAAATAAAACGGCGCGCAAATTCGCGCCGTTTTTTGTCTGTGGGATCTTTTGATCCTGTGGGAGCGGCGTAAGCCGCGATGACACCCAGATATCTTTTCGGCCCCGGCGGATTGAAGCCAATGAATTCCAATGGCTTCTTTTCTGCTCAAGATACTTTCGGGGGTCACTATCGCGGCTTACGCCGCTCCCACAGACCCTCAGACCTGCAGTCACACACATCCCGCATCAGCGGACGATCCGCGGCCCCGGTGGACGACGCTTGTTGAACGGCGGTTGCCCGCGCCAATAGCGGATCAACAGCCATCCGAACAGCATGCCGCCCAGATGGGCGAAATGGGCCACGCCCGGTTGCCAACCGGTGAAACCCAGCATCAATTCGGCCGCGCCGTAGACGATCACCAGGGTGCGCGCCTTCATCGGGATCGGCGGGAACAGCAACATCACCCGCTGGTTGGGGAACAGCATGCCGTAAGCCAGCAGCAGGCCGAACACGCCGCCGGACGCGCCGACCGTAGGATAGGGTTCGCCGCCATGCGAAACCGTCCACCAGCCGACCACCACCTGCAACAGGCCGGCGCCGACGATGCACACCAGGAAGTAGGTGAGGAAACGGCGATCGCCCCAGGTGTATTCCAGCGGCGCACCGAACATGAACAGCGCCAGCATGTTGAACGCCAGGTGCGGAAAGCTTCCGTGCATGAAGCCATAGGTCAGCAGCTGCCAGGGCTTGAACTCGTAGCCCGCGGAAAACAGGTCGAGGCCGTTCGGCCCCAAAGGCCACAACATCATCGAAGCCAGCGCTTCGTCGCCCAGCGCTTGCTGCAGCAGGAATACCACCACGTTGGCGATCATCAATGCCTGAGTGATCTTGGGAATTCTGGGGAACATCGATAGTTCTCGGAGTGCCTGGCCCTTATCATACCGGCATGCCTTCCCTGCCCGTGGCGGTCCTGCATGACCCAGCCACGCTTGCCGGGGCCCTGAGTGAACACGGCGCGTGCCTGTTGTCGGATTTCCCCGCGCCCCGGGTCGGCAGGGCATTGCACGATGCCCTGAAGCAGCGCCAGGTCGCCGGCACCTTGCGGGCCGCCGAAGTCGGCCATGGCAAACAACATCATCTGCGCATCGCCATCCGTGGCGACGACACCCAATGGCTGGATGGCGATTCAGGTCTGGCTGCCGCCTCTTTCCTTTCGAGTCTGCAGGCCCTGCGCGTGGCGATGAACCAGCATCTGTTCCTGGGCCTGGAGGAAGAGGAAGCGCACTTCGCCTGCTATCCGGTCGGTGCCCGCTACCACCGCCATCGCGACCAGTTCCACGACAGCGATGCACGCGTGCTGTCGCTGGTGAGTTATCTCAACCATGACTGGCGGCAGGACCAGGGCGGCGCCCTGCGCCTGCACCTGCCGCAGGGATCGATCGACGTATTTCCGCACGCGGGAACCAGCATCGTTTTCTCGAGCGAGATCGAGCACGAAGTGCTGCCGGCGACGCGCGAGCGATCCAGCATCGCCGCCTGGTTCCGCAGGCGCCCACGCTGACCGCTAGTCCAGCGGACCCCACACCTGTTCATCCACCGTCCGCGCGGCCTTGAGCCCGCGTACCCGGCCATTCACGACGGTCACGCCCTCGGCACGCAGGCGCTGGCATTGTTCGCGGTAACCCTTGGAGCCTTCCGGCAGGGCGATGCGTCCGTCGGATCGCAGGACCCTGTGCCAGGGCAATTTCGGATCTGTGTTCTCGCTCAGGGTCTTCGCCGCCAGGCGCGCGCGTCCGGGCAGTCCGGCGCGATGCGCCACTTCGCCGTAACCGGCGACCTGTCCGCGCGGGATCGCGCGGACGGCGGCGAGGATGCGTTCGGCGGGAGACTTGTCGGCCATGAGGCATTAGCATAGCCGCGGCGATCCGAAGGAGCACGACATGCAGAATTTCGAGCAGATCCGCAGCCACCTGAGCAAAGCCGGCTACAAGGTGACCATGCACGAGCCGTACGTGGCTTGCGTGGAGTTGTCGCTGGCCGGCGGCAACCGCCACCAGGCGATCTTCCTGTCCGAACTGGGCAACGACGACGAACGCGGCTACCTGCGGGTGAGCACGGTGATCGCGCCGATCACCGGCATCGACGCGCGCCGCGCGCTCGGCTTCAACTGGCAGAGCAGCGTCGGCTACCTGGCCATCGGCGACCTGGACGGCGTGCCCTACCTCCAGCTGTGCGAGAACCGGCCGTATGAAGGGCTGACACCCTCGGAAGTGGACCGCATGGTCCTGGAAATCGGCGGCCTGGGCGACAGCATGGAGCGCGCGCTTTCGGCAGAAGGCGATCTGTTGTAGGAGCGGGCCTTGCCCGCGATGCTCTTAGATCATTGACCCGAGAAAGGCATCGCGGGCAAGGCCCGCTCCTACAAGAGCCTTACGTCCAGCCCAGCGCCTCGATCAGCCGCCACAGTCCGTAGGCGATACCGCCGGCGGCGGGAATGGTCAGGATCCACGCCCAGACGATGCGTTCGATCACGCTGAACTTCAGCGCCTTGGGATTTTTCGCAAATCCCACGCCCATGATCGCGGTGGAAATGCTGTGGGTGGTCGACACCGGCATGCCGAAGTGCGCGGCCACGGTGAGGATGGTGGCCGAACTGGTCTCCGCGGCGAAGCCGTGGATCGGGTGCAGCTTGACCATCTTGTGACCCAGGGTCTTGATGATTTTCCAGCCGCCCGAGGCGGTGCCTGCGGCCATCACCACCGCGCAGGTCAGCACGATCCACAGCGCGATCTCTTTCTCGTCGCCGCTTCCCGGGTGCAGGAACGCCAACCATGCCGGCAGGTCGTCCAGCGCGCCGGTCGCTTCGGCGCCGAACAGGGTCAGGGCGATGACGCCCATGGTCTTCTGCGCATCGTTGTGCCCATGCGCGTAGCCCATGTAGGCCGCGGACAGGATCTGCGCCTTGCCGAAGAACGCATTGACCCAGCGCGGCCGCGCCAGCCGCGCCAGCGGTCCGCCGGCCTTGGCCATCGCCGCGATCAGCGCCCACAGCAGCAGCATCACCAGCACGCCCAACAGGAAACCGGCGATCGGCGAGGTGATCATCGGCAGGAACACCTTCCACAACAGGCCCTTGTTCTTGGCCCAGTTGCCGACCTGCTCGGACCAGATCAACGCCGCCCAGTTGTTGTGCGCCGCCGCCAGTGCCGCGCCGCACAAGCCGCCGATCAGCGCATGCGAGGACGAGGAAGGCAGGCCTTTCCACCAGGTGATCAGGTTCCAGATGATGCCGCCCAGCAACGCGCACAGGATCACCTGCGAGCTGGCGTCCACCACCCCGGTATTGATGATGCCGCTGGCGATGGTGGCCGCGACCGCGGTCCCGGTGAGCGCGCCGATCAGGTTCATCACCGCCGCCAGGATCACCGCCCAGCCCGGCGCCAGGACCTTGGTCGCGACCACGGTGGCGATGGAATTGGCGGTGTCGTGGAAACCGTTGACGAACTCGAACACGAGCGCGGCCAGGATCACGATCAGGACCAGAGCCAGCATCAGCTGTTCTTCAGCACGATCTGGTAGGCCACCACGCCGGCCTCGCGGCAGCGGTCGATGGCTTTCTCCAGGATCTCGAAGAACTCCTTGAGCAGGAACATCTGCAGGTTGTCCAGGCGCCCGGAATAGATGTCGCGATACAACTCCAGCATCAACCGGTCGGCCTCGTTCTCCAGCGCGCGCAGCTTCTCGTTGAGCGCGGTCATGCGATCGATGTTCATTTTCTGCAGGTCGTGGACCATCTCCACCACCACCGCCGCGGCCTGCTCCAGCATCGCCGCGCGCGGCGCGAAATCGATGCCTTCCAGGTGCTTGACCGCCAGCGAATAGCGGTCGGCGAACTTCTCGACCTGCTTGGGGATCTTGTACAGCGCCGAACCCAGGGCCTCGATGTCCTCGCGCTCGAGCGGGGTGATGAAGCTGTCGACCAGGGCGTGGCTGATCTTGTCGGAGGCGGCGCGCTCGCGCTGGCGGGCCAGCTTGAAGGCGTCCAGCGCCGGCTGCCGGTCGGTGGCCTTCATCATGCTGTGCAGGGCCTTGGTGCTGTCGTAGGCGGCTTGCGCGGCTTCGTCGAGCAGGGTGTAGAACTGCTGGCCGGAGCCGAAAATCGTCTGCAGCGAAAACATGGGGCGTGTCCCGCCGTCACGGGAGGGACGGCAACCGGAAGGAATTATGACGGTTTAGGGACAGGCTGTGGCACCCGCCCCGGCATTACCGGGGCGCATGCGTCCGACCCCGGTCCCGTCGGGCAAAGTCCCGGGCCGGTTTGCTAGACTCCGCACCGCGCCCAGGCGCACCTTATGGAAGACGACCCTACCTCCCCCCTTCGCGCCGGCCCGCACCTGGTCGTGCGCGACCCCGCAGAAGCCGGCCCCGGCGAGGATCGTCCGCGTGCTTGAGCTGCTGATCGTCATCGCCCTGATCGTCCTCAATGCCTTCTTCGCCCTATCGGAGATGGCATTGATGACTTCGCGCAAACTGCGCCTGAAGCAGATGGCGCAGGAAAGCCGGGGCGCCAGAGTGGCGTTGGCCCTGGCCGAGCATCCCGACAACCTGCTGTCCACGGTCCAGGTCGGCATCACCGGCATCGGCGTGCTGACCGGCGTGTTCGGCGGCGATGCGATCGGCGCGATCATCGCCAACTGGCTGACCGGAATATGGCCGACTGCCGCCTCGTATTCGGCAGCCATCGGCATTGGCACCGCGGTCACCCTGATCACCGCCAGCTCGGTCATTTTCGGCGAACTCATTCCCAAGCGCCTGGCCCTGACCAATGCGGAAAACATAGCCGCCGTGGTCGCCATTCCGCTGGACTGGCTGTCGCGCATCGCCCGTCCGATCGTGTTCGTGCTGGGCGCGATCAATCGCCTGGTCCTGCGCCTGCTCGGCATCCGCGACGACGACCGCAACGCGGTCAGCGAGGAAGAAATCCGCATGCTGGTCAGCGAAGGCCACGCCCAGGGCGTGATCGACGTCGACGAGCGCAACATGGTCAACCGGGTGCTGCGCCTGGGCGACCGCACCGCCGACAGCCTGATGACCCCGCGCAAGAGGATCGTGTGGCTGGACCAGTCCGCGAGCTACGAAGAAAACATCGAGACCATGCGCGAGTCGCAGTTCTCGCGCTTCCCGGTATATCGCGGCGGCGACCAGGACGTGGTCGGCGTGCTCGAAGTGAAGTCGCTGCTGGACCGTTTCGCCGAACGTTCGCCGGAGATCTTCCGCAGCCTGCGCGAACCGTTGTTCGTGTCCGAGTCAACCCATGCGATGAAGCTGCTGGAGATCCTGCGCGAGGAGCAGCAGTCGCTGGCACTGGTGGTCGACGAATACGGCGAGATCCAGGGCCTGGTGACCCTCAGCGACCTGATGGGCGCGGTGGTCGGCCGCCTGCAGGCCTCGGAGAACAGCGACGAGGACGCGCTGGTGGTCGTGCGCGACGACGGCTCGCTGCTGGTCGACGGTTCGTTGCCCAACGACGATCTGCGCGAACTGCTGGGTGGCGTCGCCCTGCCCGACGGCGACGAAGCCGACTACAACACCATCGCCGGCCTGGTGATCGAACATTTCGGCCGCATCCCGCATGTCGGCGAACATCTGGACTGGGCGGGCTGGCGCATCGAGGTGGTGGACCTGGACGGTGCGCGCATCGACAAGTTGCTGCTGCAGAAACTGCCGGAAGACGAAGATGACGAAACCAGCGCCTGATTCCGGCACCACGCCGGAACCGGGCGCCAGCGAGCACGTCAGCACCCGCGCGGTGCTGGATGCTTTCGCCGCCGGCGATCCCGACGACCATCTGCGCATGGGCGACCTGCTTTCGGGCTTGCGCCAGACCGCTTTCGGCATGCTGCTGTTCGTGGCCGTGCTGCCCGCCTTCCTGCCCATCCCCGGCCTCGCCGGCGCGATCAGCGGCCCGCTGGTCGTGCTGATCGGCGCGCAGTTGCTGCTCTGCCTGCGCAAGCCCTGGCTGCCGGGCTTCCTGGCCAGGCGCGGGCCGCATCGCCGGTCGATGGCGCGCTTCCGCGACATGATGGCGCGCTGGCTGGGCTGGCTGGAGAAACTGGTGCGTCCACGCATGGAAGGCGTGCTGGACCATCCGCTGGCCAGCGCGTTCACCGGCCTGCTGCTGGTCCTGCTGGGCCTGCTGCTGGCCTTGCCGATTCCGTTCACCAACTACCTGTTCGGCGTGCTGTTGCTGCTGTTCGTGTTCGCCCTGCTGGAGCGCGACGGCGCATTGATGCTGATCGCCTGGCTGGCCGGCGCGATCGCCGTGGTCGTGTTCGGCTTCGTCTCCGGCAACCTGGTGCAGATGCTGGTGCACATGGTGGACGGCTGGTTCTGATCCAGCTTTCCGGAATTTCGCTACGCCTCGGCGCGCGTAGGAGCGACGTGAGTCGCGATCGAGAGAACGGCGGGATCCATTCGCGACTCACGTCGCTCCTACGCGCGCTACCCAGCACCTTCGGCGGGCCGGGGCCCGCCCTATGTCAGACCAGCAGCAGCGCGAACTCGGCCGCGCTCATCGGGTAGCCCATCCAGTAGCCTTGCGCCAGGTCGCAGCCGCGCGCGCGCAGGATGTCGAACTGCGCTTCCTTCTCCACGCCTTCGGCGACCACGGTGATGCCCAGCGAATGGGCCATGGCGATGATCGCCGTGGTCAGGGCCAGGTCGTCCGGATCGCGCTGCATGTCGGCGATGAAGCTGCGGTCGATCTTGACCCCGTCCACCGGCACCCGGCGCAGATGGCTGAGTCCGGAAAAGCCGGTGCCGAAATCGTCCAGCCACACCTTGACCCCGGTGCGGTGCAGCTTCGCCAGCAGAGCGCTGGCGTGCGCCTCGTCGCTGATCACCGCGGTCTCTGTCAATTCCAGGTGCAGGCGTTGCGCAGGCAGCCCTGTATCGCGCAGGCAGGAAGCGACTTCTTCGGGCAGGTCGCCGCTGCGCAATTGCCGCGGAGAGACGTTGACCGCCACGAACGGGGCTTCGTCCATGCCGCTCCCGGTGGGCCAGCGCGCCGCCGCGGTGCATGCGGCGCGCAACACGCGCGGGCCGATACTTTCGATCAGGCCGCTTTGTTCGGCCACGTCGATGAACACCGACGGCGCGATCGAGCCCATTTCCGGATGCTGCCAGCGCAACAGCGCCTCGGCGCCGACGATGCGGCTGTCGGCCACCCGGAAGATCGGCTGGTAGACCAGGCTCAGCTCGCCACGCTCCCAGGCGCCGCGCAGTTCCTGTTCCATGTGCACGCGGCGCTCCACCGCCTGCTCCATGGCGCGGCTGTAGAAGCGGTAGCAGTTCTTGCCGGCGACCTTGGCCTGGTACATGGCGATGTCGCCGTTCTTCATCAGCGCGGTGGCGCCGGACGCATCTTCCGGGAACAGGGTGATGCCGATCGAAGTGCCCAGGAACACCTGGCGCCCTTCCACCACCAGCGGCTGCCCCAGTTCCTTCACCAGCGCCTCGGCCAGCCGGGTGGCGGAGGCGCGCACGTCGCCCTCCTGGATCAGGATCACGAACTCGTCGCCGCCGAAGCGCGCCAGCAACGACTCGTCGCCGCCCATGCGCTCGACCACGCTGCGGATCCGGTTGGCGAACTGCAACAGCACCTCGTCGCCCGCCTCGTGGCCCAGGGTGTCGTTGACGCGCTTGAAGTCGTCGATGTCGGCGAACAGCACCGCAAGCTGGCGACCGGCGCCGCGCAGCATCATCAGACGGTGGTCGAGGCTTTCGCGGAACGCGAGACGATTGGTCAATCCGGTCAGCGCATCGGTATAGGCCATGCGCCGCACGTCGCGATCGTGGCGGGCGATGCTGTCGTTCATGTCGCTGAAAGCGCGGACCAGATCGCCCACCTCGTCCTGGCGGTCGCTGACCAGGTGCTTGGCATCGTAGTCGCCGGTGCCGATCGCGTTGGCCGCGTCGGCCAGTTGCCGGATCGGTTTCACCAGCGTGCGTTGCACGTACCAGACGACAACGACACTTACCGCGACCAGCGCCGCCAGCAACGCCACGAACCAGCCCATGTGCCGCCTGCCCAGTTCCAGCAGGCGGTTATTGAGATTGCCGGCGGCGCGTTCCTCGTTGGCGCGGATCTCGGCCAGGGAAAAGCCCACGCGGACCCCGCCGATGCGCTGGTTGCCGATGCTGATCGCCTCGGATACGTCCATCACCTGCGGCGACCATTGGGTCAGCAGGCGGTCGGACGCGACCGCTGCGCGCGCCAGCGGATCGTTCATGACCTGGCCGTAGGCGGCGATGTCGTAGGAACCGTCGTGGACGATCTTGCCATCCACACCGTAGACCAGCACGTAGGCGACGTCGGGTTGGCGCGAGGCGGCGCGCACGATGATGCCGATGGCGTCCAGGTCGGAGTAGTACAGGGGGTTGGTCAGCGAATCGGCGAGTTGTTCCACCGTCGCCTCGCCACGCCGGCCCAGCGCATCCGCGGCCATCGACTGCATGGCTTCGCGGCCGAGCACGTCCACTTCGCTCTGCATCGTCGATTGCCGCTGCAGCAACAACGCCAGCAGCGCCAGCACCACCAGCAAGGCCACGCCCATCGCCAGCAGGAACCGGGCCTGCAGACCGAAGCGCAGGCTCATTCGACCTGCTCGCGCACGCGCCCGATGCCATCGCGCAACCGATCCAGGCCCTGCTGCGAAGCAGGGTCCACCGGCATGAAGCGCGTGGTGCGGAAGAACAGGGTCATCGCCTCGCGCGCGGCGGGATCATCGGCCGCCTGCAGCAGCACCTCGCGCAGCCGCGCCTCGACCTTCGGATCCAGGTTGCTGCGCACCATCTCCAATGCACGCGGGTATTCCGGGGTCTGGTAGATGGCCTTCATGTCCTGGCGGAAAGCCGGCGGCATCCGTCGTGGATCTCCCCAGTCCAGGCTGCTGAACACACCGGCGTCCACCAGGCGCTTGTGCACCCAGGCGGCGATGTTGAGTTCGGAGCGCGCGAACACGTAACCCACCGAGTCGGGCGTCGGCCGGTCCATCGGCGACAGCAGTATTTCCAGGTTCAATCCCTGGTCCAGCAGCGCCGACGCCGGCACGATGTAGGCGCTGGTGGAGGCGGTGCTCTGGAAGGCGATGCTGTGGCCCTGCAGGTCGGCCAAGTTGTCTATACCGCTGTCCTTGCGCACGAAGAATACCGAATGATAACGGCTGACCCCGCCGCGTTCGGTCAGCAACAGCGGCCTGGCGCCCGCGCGTTTCTGCAGCTGCATGCCGGTGCCGGCGGTTTCGGTGACCCAGTCCACGCGCCCGCGGCGCAGGTAACTGGTCATCTGCTGCGCGTCGCGCGCCATCAGGATGCGGCCTTCCTTGATGCCCACATCGCGCATCCGCGGCACCACGTAGTCCAGCAATGGCTTGAGTTGCTCGTAGTGGGCCTTGGGATCGTCGCTGATGCGGCCGAGGACCAGCACGCTTTCATCGATGCCAACGGGCGCAGATAGCGCCGCAGCTGCGGCGCCCGGCAGCGACATGGCCAGCAATGACAGGGCAAGACCAAACCAGACGGTGCGCAACGTTGGGGCTCGCATCAGCAGCAGAGTTGAGACTAGCCGAAAGCTCCGGCCGGGGGTAGTGATTAGTCCGGTTTCGTGGTCGCCAGCCGGGCCATGCGCTGGGCGTCGGCCAGGATCCCGCGCATCAACCGCACTTCCTGCTCGTTCAGGCCGGCGCGCAGGAACAGACGCCGCAATTTGCGCATCGCCGAATCCGGTGCCCGGCCCTTGTGGAAATCGATGTCGTCCAGGGTCTCGCCGAGTTGGGAGAAGAAGCCTTCCATCTGCGCATGCGACGCCGCCGCTTCCTGCCGCACTCCGTTGTCCGGCGAAGGTTGCCCGCCCGCGGCCAGCAGTGCCACCCGCAATTCGTAGGCCAGTACCTGCACGGCGGCGGCGAGGTTGAGCGAGCTGTATTCCGGATTGGCCGGGATGTGGACCGAGGCATGGCAAAGCTGGAGTTCCTCGTTGCTCAACCCGGTGCGCTCGCGGCCGAAGACCAGGGCGACCTGGTCCGCGCCGGCAAGATCGACGACCCGCGACGCCGCGGCACGCGGATCCAGTTCCTCCAGCGCCACCCTTCGGCTGCGCGCGGTGCAACCCAGTACCAGGCGGCAGTCGGACACGGCCTCGGCCAGGGTCGCGACCACGCCGGCCGCGGCCAGCAGGTCGTCGGCGCCGGCGGCCCGACGGAAGGCCTCGTCGGCCGGGTATTGTTCCGGCGCCACCAGCACCAGCCGCGACAGGCCCATGGTCTTCAGCGCGCGCGCGGCGGCGCCGATATTGCCCGGGTGCTGGGTGCCGACCAGGACGATGCGGATGCGGGCGGCGGCTTGCAGAGGGATTTCGAGTGCGGCGTCAGGGGTGTTCATGGGTGTAGATGTTAAACTGCGCGGGCCGGTCTTCGCGCCGTGCCGCTCTTTACCACTCGTTTCCTTCCACCCGCCGCCAGTCCGCCCGAGGTCCGTCACCCATGTTGAATCCAGTCGTCACCATCATGGTCAAGGCCGCGCGCCAGGGGGGCAACGTGCTGTTGCGCAACATCAACAAGCTCGACAGCCTCAACGTGGTGCAGAAGGACCGCCTGGATTACGCCAGCGAAGTCGATGCCGACGCCGAGAAGGCCGTGATCAAGGAACTCAAGCGCGCCTACCCCGACTACTCGGTGCTGGGCGAGGAAAGCGGTGGCCAGGCCGGCAAGAACGGCCGCTACACCTGGGTGATCGATCCGCTGGACGGCACCAGCAACTACCTCCGCGGGTTTCCGCACTACTGCGTATCGATCGCCCTGGTCGACAACGGCGAACCCACCGATGCGGTGATCTTCGACCCGCTGCGCAACGAACTGTTCACCGCCAGCCGCGGCAGCGGCGCCCAGCTCAACGAACGCCGCATCCGCGTCCACGACCGCAAGGACCTGGCCGGCACCACCATCGGCACCGGCTTCGCCCCGCGCGAACGCGCCCGCGCCGGCGCCCAACTGGAATGCGTGCGCGAACTGCTGGTCCAGGCCGAGGACGTGCGCCGCACCGGTTCGGCCGCGCTGGACCTGGCCTACGTGGCTTGTGGCCGCAGCGACGCCTATTTCGAGGCCGGACTGAAGGCCTGGGACATCGCCGCCGGCGTGCTGCTGGTGCGCGAAGCCGGCGGCAAGGTCTGCGACTACCGCGGCGCCAACATCCCGCGTCTGGATTTCCAGGGCGCCAAGGACCACCAGGTCGTCGCCGGCAACATCAAGGTCTGCGAAGCCCTGCAGAAGGCCATCGTCACCTCGGGCTACGCCGCCAGTTTCAACTGACCCCACGTCCGTAGGAGCGGGCCTTGCCCGCGATGCCTTTCGTGGGTGATCGCAAGAGCATCGCGGGCAAGGCCCGCTCCTACAAAATTTGGATGCACGAAAAAGGCCGCGAACTTCGCGGCCTTTTTCGTTCTGCGATGGCAGCCGGAGATTACGGGCGGCGGGCCAGCGCCGCTTCTTCCTTGGCCTTCGGCATCAGGTCCTGCTTGGTCACCGTCAGGAAGCCCATGGTCAGCAGCGGGCAGGCGATGAAGATCGAGGAGATGGTACCGATCACGATGCCCATCATCTGCGAGATGGCCATGCCTTCCAGCGAGCCGCCGCCGTAGATGTACAGCGCCAGCACGGTCAGGAAGGCCACGAACGAAGTGATGATGGTGCGCGACAGGGTCTGGTTGATCGAGCGATTGAGGATTTCGTTCGGCTCCACCCGCAGGTTGCGGAAATTCTCGCGCACCCGGTCGAAGACCACGATGGTGTCGTTGATCGAGAAGCCCATCACCGACAGCAGGCCGGCCAGCACGGTCAGGTCGAACTCCCTGCCGGTCAGGGCGAAGAAGCCGGCCACGATCAGCACGTCGTGCAGGGTGGTGAAGATGGCCGCCACCGCGAACTTCCATTCGAAGCGGAAGCCGATGTAGATCAGGAAGCCCACCACCACGAAGATCAGCGCGTACAGCCCGTTGAGCGCCAGTTCCTTGCCGACCTGCGGGCCGACGAACTCGTTGCGCATGATCCTGGCCGTGTTGTCGGGTAGCGACGCGGCATTCAGGACTTCCTGCGCGGTGCGGTTGTTGGTTTCCGTGTCGACCTTGCCTTCATGCGGCTGCAAGCGCACCAACAGGTCGCTGCCGCTGCCGAAGGTCTGTACCTGCGCGCTCTCGTAGCCGGCCGCGGCCAGGCGATCGCGCACGCCATCGACCTCGGCGGGCTGCTGGAAGCGCAACTCGACCACCGTGCCGCCGGTGAAGTCGAGGGCGTAGTTGAAGCCGTTGACGGCCATCGCGGCGATCGCGCCCACGGCCAGCAGCACGGCCACTCCCAGCGAGATCCAGCGCAGGCGCATGAAATTGATGTTGGTGTCGTTGGGCACCAGGTGCAGCGGGAAAAGTTTCATTCTCGGGCGCTTCCGTTAGATGGCCAGGGACTTGAGCTTGCGGCGGCCGCCGTAGATCAAGGTGGCGATGCCGCGCGACACGGTCACCGCGGTGAACACCGAGGTCAGGATGCCGACGATCATGGTGATCGCGAAACCCTTCAGCGGGCCGGTACCGAACGCGAACAGGGCGACGCCGGCCAGCAGCGCGGTCATGTTGGAGTCGAAGATGGTGCCGGAAGCCTTGTCGTAGCCGGTGGCGATCGCCGCCTGCGGCGGCATCCCGGCGCGCAGCTCCTCGCGTATCCGTTCGTTGATCAGCACGTTGGCGTCCACCGACATGCCGATCGACAAGGCCAGGCCGGCGAAGCCGGGCAAGGTCATGGTCGCGCCGAACAGCGACATCACCGCCACCACCATCAGCAGGTTGAGCAGCAGGGCCACGCAGGTGAGCAGGCCGAACATCCGGTAGTACACCAGGAAGAACGCCAGCGCGAACAGGAACGAGTACATCACCGCCTTGGTGCCGCGGGCGACGTTCTCGGCGCCCAGGCTGGGGCCGACCACGCGTTCCTCGACGAAGTCCATCGGCGCGGCCAGCGAGCCGGCGCGCAGCAGCTTGGCCAGGTTCTCGGCTTCGGTCTTCTCCAGGCCGGTGGTCTGGAAGTTCTTGCCGAACACGCCGGCGATGCGGGTCGGCGCCAGCGCTTCCTCGCTGACCTTGGTCGAACGCACCTCCTTGCCGTCGACCATGGTGACCTGCGGGATGCGCTCGATGTACACCACCGACATCAGCTTGCCGACGTTGGCGCTGGTGAAATCGAACATGCGCTGGCCGGCGGCCGCGTTGAGGGTGATGTCCACCGCGGGCGAACCATTGCGGTCGGTGCCGGTGCTGGCGGTGACCATCTGGTCGCCGGAAGCGAGTACGCGCTTGCTCAACAGTACCGGAACCGGCTTGCCGTCCAGGCCTTTTTCACGCAGGTAGTAGATGCGCGCTTCCGGCGGCACGTTGCCGCTGGCCAGCGCGTCCTGCGCATTGCCGTCCACGACCGAGCGGAACTCGAGGGTCGCGGTGGCGCCGATCAGGCGCTTGGCCGCGGCGGTGTCCTGCACGCCGGGCAGCTGCACGACGACGCGGTCATCGCCCTGGCGCTGGATGATGGGCTCGGCCACGCCGAGTTCGTTGACGCGGTTGCGCAGGGTGGTGATGTTCTGCTCGATCGCATCGCCGGAGATCTTGGACAGCTCGCTCTGCGGCAAGGTGATGATGATGCGGTTGCCATCGACCTGGTAGCTCAGTGCCGATGCGGCCACGCCGGCGGCGGCATTGCCGCCCGACAGCGCCACGCGCGCCTTGTCCACGTCCTGGTCCGCCGGCAACGTGACCACGATGCTGTTGTTGGCGCGACGCTCGACCGACTCGTACTTGACCCGCTTGTCGCGCATGGTCACCCGCGCGTCTTCGGCATAGGCATCGACGCGCTTGTCCAGCGCCGCCTTCTGGTCCACCTGCAACACGAAATGCACGCCGCCCTGCAGGTCCAGGCCCTGGACCATGGGTTTGGCCCCGACCTTGCCCATCCAGTCCGGAACCGTGGAAGCCAGGTTCAGGGCGATCGTATAGTCCTCGCCCAGACCTTCGCGCAGCGCGTCGTTGGCCTTGGTCTGCGCCTCGAAGCTGGGCATCCGCACCAACAGGCTGTCCTTGTCCTTGTCCAGCGACTTGGCCGTGACCCCCGCCTTCTTCAGCGTGGCGTCGATGCGCTGGTTCAGCGCCGCGTCGATCGCGAAGCCGCGGTTGGGAGTGACCTGCACCGAAGGATCCGACGGATACAGGTTGGGCAGCGCGTACAGCACGCTCAGCACCACGACCAGCAGGATGGTGATGTATTTCCAGCGCGGGAATTCAAGCATTGGGGATTTCCAGAGAAGCGTAGCCCGGGTGGAGCGTAGCGGCTTTCAACAGCGAAGCTGGTCTACCCGGGGGGATTTTTGTTCCGGTGAGAAGGAGCCCCGGGTATCGCCTTCGGCTCCACCCGGGCTACGACTACGGCTAGTCTTAGGCGGACTTCAGCGTGCCCTTGGGCAGCACGTTGCCGACGGCGGCCTTCTGCACGCGCACGCGCACGTTGTCGGCCACCTCGACGGTGATGAAGTTGTCGCCGATGTCGGTCACGATGCCGGCGATGCCGCCGGAGGTGATGACTTCGTCGCCCTTGGACAACTTCTCCAGCATGCCCTTGTGTTCCTTGGCGCGCTTCATCTGCGGACGGATCATCAGGAAATACATCACCGCGATCAGCACGATCGGGAACAACAGGGACATGCCGCCAAGGCCACCGGCAGGCGGCGCGCCCGCGGCTTGGGCGTGGGCGGCGGGAATCAGGAAATCGAGCAGGTTCATCAGATAGTCCGTTAGGGCCGGAAACAGCCGGGAATTATGCCATGGGGGCAGCCAGCCGTCCGCGCAAGCGTGGAAATCAGCCGAAACAGCCAGGAAATGCCCCGAATGCCAGTGAAAGACCGCGGGAACCGGGGAAAGGTTCCTGCTTCCCCTCTTCCCCCCCGGCGCCCGCAGAGCTCGCCCCGTACTTGATACGGGGGTGTGCAGGGCTGAGAAGGGTCTGCCCGAATGCGTTAGCCGGGGGGAGCTAATGTGGAGCGGCGTCCCCGCCGCGAGCTCTTGATCTTTGGTTCTTGATTGCACCCAACGAGCAGGATCAAAGCTCGCGGCGGGGACGCCGCTCCCACGACAGCCTGGCAATTCTTCCGGCAGGAGAAGGAAAAGCCCCTACCCCCTGGCCGCGTGGAACCCCGTCCTGAATTCCGCGAACCTGCCCTGCTCGATCGCCGCGCGCATGTCCGCCATCAGCTTCTGGTAGTACCAGAGGTTGTGCAGCGTACCCAGCATCGGCGCCAGCATCTCGTCGCACTTGTCCAGGTGGCGCAGGTAGGACCGCGAGAATCCATTGCGGCATGCATAGCAGCCGCAGCCCGGCTCGATCGGATCCAGGTCCTGTTCGTATTTCGCGTTGCGGATGCGCACGGTGCCGGTGGAAGTGAAGTAATGGCCGTTGCGCGCGTTGCGGGTGGGCATCACGCAATCGAACATGTCGACCCCGCGCGCCACCGCCTCGACCAGGTCTTCCGGCCGGCCCACGCCCATCAGGTAGCGCGGACGGTCCTGCGGCAGTTGCGGGCAGGTGTGCTCGAGCATCGCGTTGCGCTCGTCCTCGGTCTCGCCCACCGCCAGGCCGCCTATCGCATAGCCGTCGAAGCCGATCGTCTTGAGGCCGTCCGCCGAACGCGTGCGCAGATCCTGGTGCACCCCGCCCTGGACGATGCCGAACAACGCCGCGTCGTTTCCCTCATGCGCACGCTTCGAGCGTTCGGCCCAGCGCAGAGACAGCTCCATCGACGCATCGACCACGCGCTTGTCCACGGGTTTTCCGTCGACGTTCACCGGCGGGCATTCGTCGAAGATCATCACGATGTCCGAGTCCAGCACTTTCTGGATGCGCATGCTTTCCTCCGGACCGAGGAAGACCTTGCTGCCGTCCACCGGCGAGTTGAAGGTCACGCCCTGCTCGGTGATCTTGCGCTGGTGGGCCAGCGAGAACACCTGGAATCCGCCCGAATCGGTGAGGATGGGTTTGTCCCAGCGCGCGAAACCATGCAGGCCGCCGTGCTTTTCGATGACTTCGAGGCGCGGGCGCAGGTACAGGTGGAAGGTGTTGCCGAGGATGATCTCGGCGCCGAGTTCCTTGACCTGCTCCGGGAATATGCCCTTCACCGATCCGTAGGTCCCCACCGGCATGAACGCCGGCGTTTCCACCGTGCCACGCGGGAAGGTCAGGCGGCCGCGTCGCGGGACCCCGTCGGTTTTCAGCAACTCGAAGGACATCCTGCTCATGCGGAAAGTATCTCAAGACAATGAAACCCGCTAACGCCATCCCAGCGAAAGCTGGGATCCATTTTGATCTTGCTCCCGGTGCAAAGCTTCAAAATGAAGATGGATCCCAGCTTTCGCTGGGATGACGACTGAAGATATCCAGGGGAGTCGATCACTTCGAAGCCTCCGGAAACAACAGCATCGCGTCCCCATAGGAAAAGAACCGGTATTTCCCGCGCACCGCGTGCTCGTACGCGGCAAACACGCGCTCTTTTCCAGAAAACGCCGACACCAGCATCAGCAGCGTGCTTTCCGGCAGATGGAAATTGGTCAGCAGCGCATCCACGCTGCGGATGCGGTAACCGGGGAAGATGAAGATCTGCGTTTCGCCCGCGAAAGGCCGCAATTCGCCTTCGTGCGAGGCCGATTCCAGCGCCCGCACCACCGTCGTGCCGACCGCGACCACCCGGCCACCGCGCGCGCGCGTCGCCCGGACCTGTTCCACCAGCGCCGCGCCCACATTCAACCATTCGCTGTGCATGCGATGTTCGCGCACATCGTCCACGCGCACCGGCTGGAAGGTGCCTGCGCCCACATGCAAGGTGACGTGGCCGAACTCGACGCCGCGTTCGCGCAACGCCTGCAACAGCGCATCGTCGAAATGCAGGCCCGCGGTCGGCGCCGCCACCGCACCGAGCTCGCGCGCGAACACGGTCTGGTAGCGCTCGTCGTCGTCGGCGCCGGGATCGCGATGGATATAGGGCGGCAACGGCAGGCGTCCCGCCTTCAGCAGCCAGCTTTCCAGCGCGCCGGCGACATGGAAACGCAGCAGGTAGAACTCGCCATCGCGGCCCAGCACTTCGGCCTCGCCGCCCGCATCCAGGGCGATGCGGCTGCCCGGCTTCGGCGACTTGCTGGCCCCGATCTGCACGCGCGCGGCGTTGTCGGGCAGCAGGCGTTCGATCAGGACCTCGACCCGGCCACCAGTGCCCTTGTTGCCGAACACGCGCGCGGGAATGACCCGGGTGTCGTTGAACACCAGCAGGTCGCCCGGCGCCAGCCACTCCGGCAGGTCGCGCACTTGCCGGTCCACGAAAGCAGCCTCGCCCGGCGGCACCACCAACAGGCGACTCGCCGAGCGCTCGGGCAATGGCGCCTGCGCGATCAGCGCTTCGGGCAACTCATAGTTGAAGTCGGATTTCTTCACGGGCTGGACCAGGAAAGGCCGCGCATTGTACGTGACGCTATCGCTCGAACTTGGTCGAAAGGATGATCGAGCTGGCGGTCCGCTCGACGCCCTCGATAGCGCCGATGCGGTCGGTCAGCACGTCCATGTCATTGACCGTCGGCACCGCGCCGACCGCGATCAGGTCGTAGGAACCGCTGACCGAATGCAGGGCCCGCAGCTCCGGCATCGCACGCAGGGCGGCGGCCACGGACACGGCCTGCTTCGGATACACGGTGATCATGATGTGGGCGCGGATCTGGCCGCGCTCGTATTCGTCGTCGATCCGTACCGTATAGCCGCTGATCACACCTTCGCGTTCCAGCTTCTCGATCCGGCTCTGCACCGTGGTCCGCGACAGGCCCAGGCGACGTGCGATCAGGGCGGTGGAGGCCCGCGCGTTTTCGCGGAGCAGGGACAAAAGCAGTTCGTCGGAGGCGTTGAGCTTCATTTTCCACAGGAGTTTTCGTCGATACGACGAAAATTAGGCTAAATTCGCACGAATCACAACTGTTAAACGACGAAATAATCTAGATAATAGAAAGATTGTCGTTCGTCTGCGGGAGGAAACCCATGAACCTGATCGAAAAACTCGCGCCGCTGCGCGCCCACACCGGCAAGCGCATGACCGTCGGCCTGGACGACGCTACGCTGCTGCGCCTGGCCAAGTCGCACCCGGACCTGGAGGCAGCGATCGCCGCCGCCGCCGCGGAACACGAAAGCCTGCGCGATGAATTCGCCGACTTGTTCGACCTGGACGAAGAGGCGCAGCTGCGCGCCGTGCAGGGCGGCTACGTCAATTTCTACGCCGAAGATGCCGTCAACCCGTACGTCGCCCTGACCGCGCGCGGGCCGTGGGTGGTGACCATCAACGGCGCGGTGCTGTACGACGCCGGCGGCTACGGCATGATCGGCTTCGGCCACACCCCGGCGGCGGTGCTGGAAGCGATGTCCAAACCGCAGGCCATGGCCAACATCATGACCCCGAGCCTGTCGCAGCTGCGCCTGGACCGGGCCCTGCGCAAGGAAATCGGCCACAGCCGCGGCGGTTGCCCGTTCGCCAAGTTCCTGTGCCTGAATTCCGGTTCCGAATCGGTCGGCCTGGCCGCGCGCATCGCCGACATCAACACCAAGCTGCAGACCGACCCGGGCGCCAAGTACGCCGGGCGCGCGATCAAGCGTGTGGTGGTGAAAGGCAGCTTCCACGGCCGCACCGAACGCCCCGCGCTGTATTCGGATTCCTCGCGCAAGGCCTATGAGCAGTACCTGGCCAGCTATCGCAACGAGGATTCGGTGATCGCCATCGATCCCTACGACGGCGAAGCCTTGAAGCGCGTGTTCGCCGACGCCGACAGCAAGGGCTGGTTCGTCGAGGCGGTGTTCCTGGAGCCGGTGATGGGCGAAGGCGATCCGGGCCGCTCATTGCCGCCCGCGTTCTACGCGGTCGCGCGCGAACTCACCCGCAGCCACGGCAGCCTGCTGCTGGTCGATTCGATCCAGGCCGGCCTGCGCGCCCATGGCGTGCTGTCGATCGTCGATTACCCGGGCTTCGAAGGCCTAGACGCGCCGGACATGGAAACCTATTCCAAGGCCCTGAACGCCGCGCAGTATCCGTTGTCGGTGCTGGCGGTGAACGAACGCGCCGCCGGCCTGTACCGCAAGGGCGTGTACGGCAACACCATGACCAGCAACCCGCGCGCCCTGGACGTGGCCTGCACGGTGCTCGACCTGCTGACCCCGCAGGTGCGCGAGAACATCCGCAAGCGCGGCGCGGAAGCGATGGAGAAGCTGGAGAAATTGAAGTCCGAGCTCGGCGGCCTGATCACCAAGGTCCAGGGCACCGGCCTGCTGTTCTCTTGCGAACTCGCCCCGCAGTTCAAGTGCTACGGCGCCGGTTCCACCGAGGAATGGCTGCGCGAACGCGGCCTCAACGTGATCCACGGCGGCGCCAACTCGCTGCGCTTCACTCCGCACTTCGCCATCGATTCGGAAGAACTGGACCTGCTGGTGGCGCTGGTCGGCAAGGCCCTGCGCGAAGGCCCGCGCGCGCAGCAAGCCGCCGCCGCCTGACCTGCTCTTGTAGGAGCGCCCATGGGCGCGAGCTCTTCGTCCCGATCGCGGGAAGATCAAGGGCTCGCGCCCATGGGCGCTCCTACATTCAAACTCAAAGCATCGCGAGCAAGGCCCGCTCCTACAAGGCGCGCTTCTGCTCGAATCGCTGCAGCGACCGCCGGATCAGCGCACGCGCCTCGGCCGCATCGCCGAACCCATCCAGCTTCACCGGATTGCGACCCGCCGGCAGGTCCTTGTAGACGCGGAAGAACGCCTCGATGCGTTGCCGCTCGATCAGCGGCAGATCGCCCAGGTCGCGGATCCCGGCGTAGGTCGGATCGATCTTGTCGGTGGGCACGCCGATGATCTTCTCGTCGCCTTCCCCATCGTCGGTCATCCGCAGCACGCCGATCGGGCGGAATCCGATCAGCACGCCCGGATGCAATGGCTCGCGCGTCAGCACCAGCGCGTCCAGCGGATCGCCGTCGCCGGCCAGGGTGCGCGGCATCGAGCCATAGTTGGCCGGATAAGCCACCGGCATCGACTGGAAGCGGTCGACGAAGACCAGGCCGTCTTCGTTGATCTCGTACTTGGTGAAGCTGCCGGCGGGTATCTCGACCGCCAGCACCGTCTCCTGTGGCGCGCTCTGCGGTTGCGCAGCCAGGAAAGGATGGAGGATGCGTTCGCCACCATGCACCGACCAGGCGAATGCGAATGCCGGAAGCAGCGACAGCGCGAACAACGCCGCTGGACGACGCGATGCAGGTTTCATGGATTCTCCAGGGACAAGGCGCGATCGATCGCAGAGGATCGCGAAGCCTTTCTACGGCCGCGACATGAAATCCATGTGTCATCCATGTGACGCGGCCATCGGCGCGTTGCCGCTGGTTGCCGGTTCTTCCGCGATTGCGCGAACCGGCAATCAAACTGCAATTGTTCTGCATCAATAGCGCCCGACGTCATATTTCCGCCACAACGCTCCCGTAGAACGTGGGGATTGATATTCCACGGGGAAACGTTGCGATGAAGAAGAAGATACTGGCGACCAGCATGTCGCGTGCATTGGCCTGCCTGGTGTTCGGATCACTGCCGGCCATGGCCCAGGCCGAAGTACAGGCTCCCGGCGGCGCCGGCGACGCCAGGCAGCTTGACACCATCGTGGTCCAGGGCGAGATCGCCTATCGCGACCGCACCGACGACATCGCGCCGACGCTGGTTTACGACCTGGAATACTTCCAGCGCTTCGAACCCAACACCGTCGGCGACATGCTCAAGCGCGTGCCGGGCGTGGGCTTCGTCGGTTCGGACATCATGGAATACGACGGCGCGCAGCTGCGCGGCCTCGGCGGTGGCTACACCCAGGTGCTGATCAACGGCAAGAAGGTGCCAGGCGCCGGCGACGACCGCTCGTTCTACGTCGACCGCATCCCGGCGGAAATGGTCGACCATATCGAAATCAAGCGCAGCGCCAGCGCCAACCGCAGCGGCGACGCCATGGCCGGTGCGATCGACATCGTGCTGCGCGACGCCTACGAATTCACCGGCAGCTACATCCGCGTCGGCGTGAACCGCTGGGACGACGGCGAAGTGAACCCGACCTTCGGTGCGGTGACCTCGTTCGAAGCGCTCGGTGGCCGCCTGCTGGCCGGCTTCAACGTGCAGGATCGCTACCGCGCCAAGTTCAAGCGTTCCGACCGCTTCACCGACAACACGCTAGAAGAGAAGGTCAGCTGGGAAGACCAGACCGAAGTGAAGGACGGCCGCGACTATTCGGCCAACCTCAGCTACACCGCCGACGTCGGCGAGACCGGCCGCTTCAGCATCGACGGCTTCTACGTCAAGACCGACCGCGACGTCAGCGAAGTGTCGTTCGAAGAGGAACTGGACGACGACGAAACGATCAACGCGCGCGTGCCGGGCCTGGACCCGTACGACCAGAAGAACTACGGCATCAGCGCCGAGTACAAGTTCGACATGGCCGGCGGCACCACCACGCTGAGCGCGGACCACGCCCGTTTCGAGAACTCGCAGGCCACCACCGAGGGCGAACACGTTTACATAAGCGGTGCAGGCAACTGGGACGACAGCTGGAGCATCCCTGCCGACGCGGAATGGGACGAAACCGCCTACGAGGCCGAATCCGTTTCCGCCAAGGACTCCGAAACCGGCTTCAGGTTGTCCCACGCGCGTCCGGTTGGCAGCGCCGAACTGGAATTCGGCGTGGACTACCGCACCAAGAAGCGTGAAGGCCTGCTCATCCGCTACGAGTGGGAAGCCGAGGAGGAAGATGAAACCCCGAACTCCCTGGCGGATTACGAGCTGGATGGCAGCGTGGCCTCGGTGATCGAGGAAAAGCGCCTGGACCCGTACATCATGCTCAGCAGCAAGGGCGAGTCGTTCTCATGGGAAGCCGGCCTGCGCTATGAGACCACCAAGTCCGAGATCGACTACCTGGAAGACGAGGAAAGCGCAGGTCGGGTCAGCAAGGACTACAACGAGCTGCTGCCATCGGTGAACCTGCGCTGGGACGTGAGCGAAGCCGACCGCATCAACCTGTCGCTGGCCAAGACCATCAAGCGCCCGAACTTCAACGAACTGATCCCGGCACTGCTGGACGGCGAATTCGGCGACAACGACTACATCGGCAACCCGGAACTGGATCCGGAAACCGCCAACGGCCTCGACATCGGCTTCGAACACCGCCTCGGCAAGAAGGGCGTGGTCGGCCTCAACTTCTTCTACCGCGACATCAGGAACCTGATCGAAATCGTCAATACCGGCGAGCCCAGCGAGGAGATGCAGGACACCTGGGAAGAAATGATCGAGGACGGCGACGCCGTCGACCTGGCCGATGCCATTGCGCAGGAACCGGCGGAGAGCTGGCTGTACACCTCGGCCAACGTCGGCGACGGCAAGGCCTACGGTTTCGAGTTCGACTTGTCGACCCCGCTGTCGGCGTTCGGCCTGGACAACACCGGCGTATTCCTGAACTACTCGTGGGTCGATTCCAAGGTCGACGATTTCATGGGCGAACGTCGTTTCAACGACCAGGCCAAGAGCACCTTCAACATCGGCTTCATCCAGGACCTGCCATCGCTGGCCGCCAGCTTCGGCATGACCTATCGCAAACAGGGCGATGCCTATGCCCGCCTGCTGGGCGAGGAAGCCATCGTCCGCTATGGCGACGAACTGGACGTCTTCGTCGAAAAACGCTTCGGCGACAACTTCTCGGTGCGCCTGAGCGCGAACAACCTGCTGGATGCCTCGAAGGACGAATTCTTCGACAAGTTCAACACCCAGGCCGACCAGATCGCCCGCGATTACGACGAGTACGAACTCGAATCCGAAGAAGCCGGCCCGAGCTACCAGCTGGTCATGCGCTGGGCGTTCTGATCGCGATTCGTCCCGTTACAAAGAAGAAGCCGGCGCAAGCCGGCTTCTTCTTTGTAGGAGCGGCTTCAGCCGCGATCAGATCCCCAGCATGCCCGCGAAACCGGCCGCGCAGCGCCATTGAAGGGCGGTCGCGGCTGAAGCCGCTCCTACAATCATGGCGTGGTTTGATGCAGACTTCCGGCACCCCACTCCACCGCAGGCCGCCATGAAGATCGTCGAAGTCCGCCACCCGCTGGTCCAGCACAAGATCGGCCTGCTGCGCGAGGCGAAGCTCAATACCAAGGATTTCCGCGAACTAGTGACCGAGCTCGGTACCCTGCTGGGCTACGAGGCCACCGCGGACCTGGAAACCGAACCCGAAACCATGGCCGGCTGGGCCGGCGACGTGCAGGTGCAAAAGATCGCCGGCGCCAAGATCACGCTGGTGCCGATCCTGCGCGCGGGCCTGGGCATGCTGCCGGGGGTGCTGGCGCTGATCCCGACCGCACGCGTCAGCGTGGTCGGTTTGCAGCGCAACGAGGAGACCCTGCAGCCCGTGCCCTACTTCGAGCGGCTCACCGGCCGGCTCGACGAACGCGACGCGCTGATCCTCGATCCGATGCTGGCCACCGGCGGCACCTTGATCGCCACCATCGACATGCTCAAGCGCGCTGGTTGCAAGCGCATCAAGGGCATCTTCCTGGTCGCGGCACCCGAAGGCCTCGCCGCGCTGGAAGCAGTGCATCCGGATGTCGAGGTCTACACCGCCGCCATCGACGAACGCCTCAACGAGCGTGGCTACATCCTGCCGGGGCTGGGCGATGCGGGGGACAGGATCTTCGGCACCCGGGTCGGCTGACGCGTAGAGCCGAGCTTGCTCGGCTGCGCACCACCCGAAGCAGCGGAGCAAGCTCCGCTCTACAGGTCGGCTTCGGTGTTTATCCACGGGCAGTGCCAGTAGGGATAATCCGCCAGGGCCTCGACAAGGCGGCTGCGCAGCGGATTGGTGGCGATATAGCGCGCCTGGCCGGCAAGATCCTTGTCTCCGCGCAGGCAATGATCATGGAACCCGGCCTGCCAGATCGGACCGGACGTACCGCCTGCAGAATTGATCGCGCGCGCCGAGCGTGACTTGAACGCCTGCACGCATCTACTCAGATCGTCCCTTCTCAACTCGAACAGCCAGTGCAGGTGGTCAGGCATCACCACCCACGTCAGGTTGCGTACCCATCCTTCTGTCTCGGCCCGCATCAGTTCATCGACCACGGCGCATGCGCAGATATGCTTTGCGAACAGGGGTTTCCGATTCAACGCAACCGTGGTGACCACGTAGAATGCGCCGCTGCGGGGTTGCGGCCATGGAGAAGACGTGGACTGGACATGACCGGGATCTTACCGATGCATTACCTGCCCAGGAATCAGAATTTGCCACCAGGGCCTGTCGGAAACCACCCCGTAGAGCCGAGCTTGCTCGGCTGCACACTACCCGGAGCAGCGGAGCAAGCTCCGCTCTACGACGCGTACTGTCCGGAGCAGCGGAGCGAGCTCCGCTCTACGACAAGGAGGGCATTACGCCGCCAACGGCCGCGCCAGCAACTCCGCCACTTCATGCGCGGTGCCGAACTTCCCCTTCTCGTCGCGCGTCACCTGCGCCAGCGCGCATTCGGTGTCGTGGGTGAAGAACAGATGCACGTTGCGCGCCAGCTTGTCTTCCAGGAACGCGCGCTTCTCGTCGATCAGCAACTCCGCGTTCCGGTCGTAGCCCATGGTGATCGGCACATGCACCCAGGAACGCCCCGGGATCAGGTCGGCGCAGAACACCACGCCACCGTGCGGTTCGCCATCAATTTTTTCGGGCCCGATGATTTCAGCCAGCATCAGTCCGGGCGTATGCCCATCGCTGTAGCTGAAACGCACGGTCTCGCCCAATACCCGCGAATGTTCGCCTTCGACGATCTCCAGCCGGCCGCTGGCCTGCAGCAGCCCCGGCAGTTCCGGGATGAAACTGGCGCGGTCGCGCGGATGCGGGTTGATCGCGCGCTGCCAGTGCTGCGCACCGACCAAATAAGTGGCGTTCGGGAACAGCAGTTCGGGCGCCCTGCCCTCCGCCCATGGCGCCAACAACCCGCCGGCATGGTCGAAATGCAGGTGGCTGAGGACCACTACATCGATGTCCTGGTGTTCGAAGCCGGCGGCGCGCAACGAATCCAGCAGCACATGCTGCGCTTCCTGCACGCCATAGCGTTCGCGCAGTTTCGGTTCGAAGAACGCGCCGATACCGGTCTCGAACAGCACCGTCTTGCCACCGAGCGGACTGGCCAGCAACGCGCGGCAAGCCAGCGCGATGCGGTTCTCATCATCCGGCGGCGACCACTTTTCCCACATCGCGCGCGGCGCGTTGCCGAACATCGCGCCGCCATCGAGTTTCTGCGAATTGCCGAGCAGGGACCAGAGCTTCATGCCGCGATTGTACCCTTGGCGTACGTAGGAGCGACGTGAGTCGCGACTGAATTCCCCACAACAAGGCCATCGCGACTCACGTCGCTCCTACGCGCTTCATCGGCCTTCGGGAGCCGCCGAGAAGTAGAAGGTGAAAGCGCCCTTGCCCTCATCGGCGGCCTTGACCACGATCGGCGCCAAGGGCCCCGGGCCCGCGAGGACGCCCTCGCCCAGCACCACCGGATCGGACTTCTTGAACCAGCCACTGCGCCAGCCCTTGATCGTCACCGGGATGCGCTTGCCCGGCATCAGTTCGAGCGTAGCGCGGGCGCCGCGGTTTTCGTCCACCACCACGATGTTGCGTCCACCCTCGGAAGTCATCGACTCCTGCTCGAAAGCGAACAACGGCTGCCCATCGGCCTCGATGGCGAAGCGCCAGTCGGCATTGCCGACCGCGCCATCCTGCTGCACGGCGACCCGCTGCAGTTGCAGGCGGAGTTGTTGCGGCAGCGCGGGCTGTTCGAGCTTCGCTTCGGCAGGCTTCGCTTCGGCGACGACCGCGGCCGGCACCGGAACATCGCCCTTCAGGTCGTTGCGGATGTTGATGTAAACCGTGGTCAGCGCGGCAAGCAGGGCCGCGCTGCCGGTAAGGATGGCGGGCAGATGGCTGATGACCGGCTTTTTCTCGTTGTCCGCCACGCGGGAATCCTGTCGCAGGAGTGGATAGGCATGGATTTTATCGCTGTTCCCTGCCCTTCTGGGCACTCCTGCGCACGCATCGCCGCTCGGGGAACGTACTCAGGGAACCGGAGCCAGCTCCACCTTGCCCGCGCCGACCGGATTGCGCGGATCGCTGCCCGTCGACAGCGTGTCCGTGCGCTTGTCCCATTCCACCGTCTGCAGGTTGCCCCAACGGTGGCTGGAACCGAGCCCGGCTTCATCGCCGCCCTGCAATTCGTGGCCCATCGCCCGCAGCGCCTGCGTCGTTCCCGGGGCGAACGCGCCGCTTTCCGCCTGGATCAGGTCCGGTAGCCATTGATGGTGGTAGCGCGGCAGCGCCGCGACCTCCTGCGCACCCAGGCCGGCGTCGTAGCCAAGCATGCCCAGCAGGACCATGGTGATGATGCGACTGCCACCGGGCGTACCCAGCACGGCGACCTTGTCGGCCGATTCCATGAAGGTCGGCGTCATCGAACTGAGCATGCGCTTGCCCGGCTTCGGCGCGTTGGCTTCATAGCCCATCACGCCGAAGGCGTTCGGAGTGCCGGGCTTCAACGCGAAATCGTCCATCTCGTCGTTGAGCAGCACGCCGGTGCCCTTCGGGATCAGGCCCGAGCCATACAGCAGGTTGACCGTCTGGGTGCCGCCGACCCGGTTGCCCTCGGCGTCGATGATCGAAAAGTGGGTGGTTTCCTCGTCCTCCAGTGGCGTCGGTTTGCCCGAAAGCAGTGCGCTGGGCGTGGCCCTGTCCGGATGGATGGTCGCGCGCAGGCCTTGCGCATAGTCGCGATTGGTCAACACGTCCTGCGGGATGTCGGTGAAATCCGGGTCGCCGAGGAAGAAGGTGCGGTCGCGATAGGCGCGGCGCATCGACTCCACGACCAGGTGCACGCGATGCGCTTCATCGAGTTTCTGCAGGTCGTAGGGTTCGAGGATCTGCAGCATCTCGGCCAGGGCGATGCCGCCGGACGAAGGCGGCGGTGCGGTGGTGACCTTCCAGCCGCGGAAGTCGAAACTGATCGGCGTGCGTTGCTTGACCCGGTAGGCGGACAGTTCGTCGGCGGTCCAGCGGCCGCCGGCCTGCCTGACCCCGGCGAGCAGCTTCTTCGCCGTCTCGCCGCGATAGAAGCCATCGAAACCCTTCTCCGCCAGCAACTCCAGCGTATGCGCCAGCTCCGGCTGCCTGAAGGTGTCGCCTTCCGCGATCGGCTTCCCGCCACGCTCGTAGACTTCGCGCGTACCGGGATAGCGGCGCATCACCTCACGGCGTTGCTGGTAGCCGCCGGCCATGCGCGCATAGACCGGGAAGCCTTCATGGGCGATGCGGATCGCCGGCGCCAACGATGCAGCCAACGGCAGGCGACCGTGCTTCTGCGCCAGTTCGACCAGCGCCGCCGGCAGACCGGGGATGCCCGCCGACCACGGGCCGTTCTGCGAGCGCTCCGGATCGAGCTTGCCGTCCTTGTCCAGGTATTGGTCCGGCGTGGCCGAAGCCGGCGCGTATTCGCGCGCGTCGAGGAAAACATCCTTGCCGGTCTTCGCGTCATGCAGCAGGAAGAAACCGCCGCCACCCAGTCCGGAGCTGATCGGCTCCACCACCGACAGCGTCGACGACACCGCGACCGCCGCATCGAAGGCATTGCCGCCGGCGCGGATGATCTCGAAACCGGCATCGGTGGCCAGGGCATGGCCGCTGGCGATGGCGGCGCCCGGCGGGTGGGTCGCCTTGCCGGCCTGTGTGGAATCCGCAGCGAATGCGGGGGAGAGGGAACACAACGCCAATGCGATGGCGAAAATACTGCGAAGTCTCACGTTCACTCCTGTCCTAAGCGGTTTGCTGGAGCCGCCGCAGCTTCGCCAGCAGGTCCTCCTCGCTTTCAGGATACGCCGGATCGGGGTCGATGCACTCCACCGGGCAGACGACCACGCATTGCGGTTCGTCGAAATGGCCGACGCATTCGGTGCAGCGCGCCGGATCGATGACGTAGATGGTCTCGCCCATGGTGATGGCCTGGTTGGGGCAGGCCGGCTCGCAGACGTCGCAGTTGACGCAGAGTTCGTTGATCTTCAGCGACATTTCAATGCCTGCGAAAGCAGCAATGGAGCCAATGTGGGAGGGGCGTAAGCCCCGATGCTCTCGGCCATGTCGCTATCGGGGCTTACGCCCCTCCCACAAAAGCCCCGCCTGCGCGGGATGACGCTTCCGCAAAGGCATGGCCGCGCTGCGGCCACGCGCTACGCCCAGCAGCAAAGTCGCTGGATCCCCGCCTGCGCGGGGATGACGCTTCCGCAAAGGCATGGCCGCGCTGCGGCCACGCGCTAAGCCCAACAGCAAAGTCGCTGGATCCCCGCCTGCGCGGGGATGACGCTTCCGCAAAGGCATGGCCGCGCTGCGGCCACGCGCGGAAGCGTCACTTGGCTTCGACGAAGACGTAGTCTGCTCCCGAGGGAGTCACTGCGGCCTTGACCCGCTCGTTGTCCGCTGCCTGGCCGATGAAGAGGATCTTGACCTTCTTCATGGTGTCCGGCGGTACGGGCTTGAAACCGGCGATGATGATGTCGGCCATCTTGGCCGACTCCGGCGAGCCGAATGCGATCAGGTTGCCGCCGACGATGCCGCGCGCCAGTGCATTGCTGACTTGATCCTGTTGGCCTTTGTAGTCGGATTCGAACTTGGGATTGTCTTGCCCGGTCAGGTAATAGACGAACGGGTTGTTGGTGATGTCGCCCATGTTGCGGCCGACCACATCCTGCAGGTAGGCCTTCCATGCGGCGTCATCGGCCGTGGCCGGGGCGCTCAGCGCCGCGGCTTGCGCGGGTGCGGCGGCTTCCTGCTTCTTGCAGGCTGCGAATGGCAGTACGAGGCAGGCGACCAGCAGTAAACGGGTAGCGATCTTCATGGTGTTTTCCCCTCCGTTGAGTCTTGCGATGAATGATGTTGCGTGGGTCATGGCGCGGTTTTGGACCGCCATTGTTCCTGCAGCGCGGCGGCCACGGCCTGCGGCACGAAACCGGAAATATCGCCGCCAAGGCGCGAGATTTCGCGCACCAGCGACGATGAGATGAATCCGTACTGCTCGGCCGGGGTCAGGAACAGCGTTTCCACTTCCGGGATCAGGTGGCGGTTCATGCTGGCCAGCTGGAACTCGTATTCGAAATCGGACACCGCGCGCAGGCCGCGCAGCAGCACGCCGCCGCCGACTTCGCCGACGAAATGCGCCAGCAGCGAATTGAAGCCGCGCACTTCGATGTGCGGATGATGGGCGACGGCTTCGCGCGCCAGCCGCACGCGCAATTCGAGCGGCAGCGCCGGACCCTTGCCCGGGCTTTCGGCGACGCCGATGATAAGCCGCTCGAACAGCGGCGCGGCACGGTCTATCAGGTCGATATGACCATTGGTGATGGGGTCGAACGTGCCGGGATAAACCGCGATACGGGTACGCGCCACACTCATTCAGGGACCACCACGGAAATGTTGCCGTTCAGTGTATCAGCGCTGCGCAGCCCGGGCGCGCGGTACAGGGCGTAGCGCACCTCGCGGGTGTGTCCTTCGCGGTGCAAGGCCCACTCCACCGGCAGCGTGGGCGCCTGTCCGGGCGGAGACTCCACGTACAGCCATGCGCTTTGCGCCAGCTTCGGCAGCAGCGCGGCCAGGGTCGGCTGCCACAGGTCCGCATCGAAAGGCGGATCGACGAATGCCACATCGAAACTGGCCGGTGCCTGCCGTCCCAGCCAGGCCAGCGCATCGCCGTGCGCGACTTCGACCAACTCCTGCGCCGATAATCGCGCAACCGTTTCACTCAGGGACCGGGCCAGCGCCGCGTCGCGCTCCACCAGCACCGCATGCGCCGCGCCGCGGGATACCGCCTCCAGGCCCAAGGCGCCGGTGCCGGCGAATACGTCCACCACCCGCGCGCCCGCAAGTACCGGCATCAACCAGTTGAACAGGGTCTCGCGTACGCGATCGCCGCTGGGGCGCAAGCCGGGGCTGGCCGGCACCGGCAGGCGCGTACCGCGCCAGCGGCCGCCGATGATGCGGACCTTGCCGTGCTCGGTTCGGGCGGCGAGATTCATAGGGGCGGGTTTCATCGGGGCATGTTCATCGGGGCCTGCCGGGTGCCGGTGCTAGCATGTGCGCATTCTCCGATATCCCCGAGCAATGGTCAGTTTTTTCCGCCGCAAGAAGCCTCCCACCGGCCCTGGAACCCCGCCCGATACCGACTCCACACGCCGTTTCAGCGTCGAGGAGCTGGCGGCTGCGTTCCCCGAACCAGCCCGGCAGGAGGAACCCGACTCAGGACAAATCGCTCCCGTGACCGGGGAAAGCGACGCGGCCGCAGCTTCGGTACCCGTGCAGGTCGCCGACCCGGTCATTCCCGTTCCGGCCTCCGCAGTCGTCGACAACTCGCCAGCGCCTGCGACTCCCGGCAAACCCGGCTGGCGCGAACGCCTGCGCGGTAGTGGTTTCGCCCGTGGCTTGGGTGGGTTGTTTTCGCGCAACCCCAAGCTCGACGACGACCTGCTGGACGAAATCGAGACCGCCCTGCTGACCGCCGATGTCGGCGTACCCGCGACCACGGCATTGATCGAAGACCTGCGCAAGCGCATGAAGGCGCGCGAATTCGCCGATGCCAACGCCTTGCTCAAGGCCTTGCGCGCCGAATTGATCGCGATGTTGGCCGCGGTCGCAATGCCGCTGCGGATCGACGCCTCCGCCAAGCCCTTCGTCGTGCTCACGGTCGGTGTCAACGGCGTGGGCAAGACCACCACCATCGGCAAGCTCGCGCGCCGTTTCAAGGAACAGGGCCACAGCCTGATGCTGGCCGCCGGCGACACTTTCCGTGCCGCCGCGGTCGCGCAACTGCAGACCTGGGGCGATCGCAACGGCGTGCCGGTGATCGCCCAGGGCCAGGATGCGGATGCGGCCTCGGTGGCCTTCGATGCGCTGCAGGCGGCCAAGGCGCGCGGCATCGAAGTGCTGATCGCCGACACCGCCGGACGCCTGCACACGCAACAGGGATTGATGGCCGAACTGGGCAAGATCCGCCGTGTACTCGGCAAGCTCGACCCCACCGCGCCGCACGAAGTATTGATGGTCATCGACGGCACCACGGGGCAGAACGCGCTTTCGCAATTGCGCCAGTTCCATGCCGCGGTCGGCGTCACCGGCCTGGTGGTGACCAAGCTGGACGGCACCGCCAAGGGCGGCGTGGTCTTTGCCCTCGCGCGCGAGTTCGGCATCCCGATCCGCTATGCGGGCATAGGCGAACGTTCCGAGGACCTGCGGGTATTCGATGCAGAAGCCTTCGTCGATGCACTGCTGCCGGAATCACTGGGCGCGTGAGCGACCACGGGCAGCGCTGACATGACCCGGCGCCGCAAGATCGCACTGCTGGTGATCGCGGCGGCGATACTGGCCGGCGTGGTGGCGTTGCGTTGGCTGCTCGATCCCGGCTATCTGGTGCCCACTGCGCTCAACCTGGCGGGAAAATCGCTGGGTCTTGAAATCACCGCCAGCGGCATCGGCGAATATCGGCTGCGTGGAACGCCGCAACTGGTCGCCCGCAACGTCATCGCGCGCGAACCGGGGGCGAAGACGGCCGTGTTGACCGCCGAACGCGTCTTCATTTCGGTGCCGTGGTCGACCTTGCGCGCTCGTGGCCGCGACCTGATCGCCAACCGTTTGGAACTGGATGCGCCGGTGCTGGATATGGCCGCCTTCCAGGCCTGGCAATCCAAGCGACCGCCAAGCACGACTCCCATCCCGACACTCGCCAGCGGCATCGGCATCGTTCGCGGGCAGGTGATCGGCGAAGGCTGGAAAATCGACAATCTCGATGCGGAGCTGAAGTCGCTGGCGCCCGCAAAACCGTTGAGAGCGCATTTGCGTGGCCGTTACGACGGCAATGGCCTGACCGCACCCATCGATGTACATGCGACTCTGACCAAACCCGCATCCGGTGCCGGCGTTGGTATTGCCGGACAGATCGCACTGGAAAGCGCGCAATGGCGATTGCCTTCGCGAATCACCTTGTCCGCAAAACTGAACATGGAGAGCGGCCTGGGCTTGCAGGGCGCGGTGCTGGCGGCGAAGTCGCGTTATGTTTCCGGCAACACTTCACTGCCGTTCGCCGTGGCTATCGCGGGACCGCTCCAGTTCGGCGACAGCGGACTGAGCCTGCGGCCCGCAGGTCTGGCGCTGCGTGGCCAGGAAACGATGCCCACGCTGGACGCCGGCGGTGCCTTCTCGTTGTACGACGACATGCGAATCGACCTGGACGGTTCGCTCGCCGACTGGCCCGCCGCATGGCCGGCATTGCCTGCACCGCTGGGACATTCGACCTCGCCGCTGCCGTTCGTGCTGGCCTATGGCGGACCCGGCGATCTGTCCGGTATCGCAGCCCTGAAGCTGCAACGCGACGACACCGTGTTCGACGTACGTTTCCATCTGTTCGAGGTGATGGAATGGATCGATGCTTCCACACAAGGCTCGCCCCTGCCTCCGATCGCAGGCACCTTGAAGACGCCGAAGCTGGAAATTTCCGGGGCGACGCTGGAAGGCGTGGAAGTGCGACTCGAAGACCCGTCGATGCCCACGACCGCACCTGCCCAATGAACAATCCGCCCGACACCTTCGCATCGCGCCTGCTGGACTGGTTCGATCATTCAGGCCGCCACGACCTGCCGTGGCAGCATCCGCGCACGCCCTACCGGGTGTGGCTGGCGGAAATCATGCTGCAGCAGACCCAGGTGAAGACGGTGATGCCGTACTTCGATCGCTTCGTCTCGGCATTCCCGACGCTTGCCGATCTCGCCAGGGCGTCGCTCGACGAAGTTCTGGCGCAATGGTCGGGGCTTGGCTATTACGCCCGCGCCCGTAACCTGCATGCCACCGCGCGCTTGTGCATGGAACTGCATGGCGGCGACCTGCCACGCGACCACGATGCGCTGGTCGCCCTGCCCGGCATCGGCCGCAGCACCGCCGGCGCGATCCTGGCGCAGGCCTGGGGCGATCGCTCCGCGATCCTCGACGGCAACGTCAAGCGCGTACTCACCCGCTACCACGGCATCGGCGGCTGGCCGAATTCGCCCGCGGTCGAGAAGGAACTGTGGGCATTGGCGCAGGCGCACCTGCCCGATGCGCGCATGGCCGACTACACCCAAGCGCAGATGGATTTCGGCGCGACCTTGTGCACGCGACAGAATCCCGCCTGCATGTTGTGCGTGCTGCAGGACGATTGCGCGGCCCTGCGTGACGGACGCGTGGAAGAACTACCCACCTCGCGTCCTGGCAAGCCGCTACCCGAACGCAGCGCGCTGGTCCTGCTGGCGGAAAACGCAGCCGGCGAAGTGCTGCTGCAACGACGGCCACCGACCGGCATCTGGGCTTCGCTCTGGTCGCTGCCCGAGGCGGAAAGCCACGAGCAGGCCCGCGAGTGGTTTTCGGTGCACCTGCGCGGCGACTACGACCACGCCGAAGCCCTGGCGGAAATCCCGCATGTATTCACCCACTACCGCCTGCGCATGCATCCGCTACGCTGGCAGGCCCTCGCCGCACGCGACGTGGTACGCGACAATGACGACCTGCGCTGGGTGGCGCGTGCGGACCTGGTCTCGCTCGGATTGCCCGCGCCCATCCGCAAGCTGCTCGGCGAACAAGCGCCGCGCTGAAAGGACCGCCATGCCAAGAACCATCTTCTGCGAATACGAAAAAGGCGAAGCCGAAGGCCTGGATTTCGTCCCCTATCCCGGCGAGCTGGGCCAGCGCATCTACGCGCACATCGGCAAGCCGGCCTGGGCCGCATGGCTGGCGCACCAGACCATGTTGATCAACGAGAACCGGCTGTCGCCGCGCGATCCCAAGCACCGCAAGTTCCTGGAAGAGGAACTGGAGAAATTCCTGTTCGGCAGTGGTGCAGAAAAACCCGCGGGTTTCGTCCCGGAACAGTGACGCACATGGCTTGTAGAGCCGAGCTTGCTCGGCTGCTCTGCGCACAGGATCAAAGGCAGCCGAGCAAGCTCGGCTCTACGTAGACCCAATTTGGACATCGGGCTCAACCAGCCGCAGCCTCGCGCTCAACCAGCTTCGCCTCGCGCAGGTTCTTCTGCGCCTGCTTCAACGCCTTCACGTCCAGCGGACGGATGGTCTCGATCCGGCACGGTACGCGCATGCTGCTGGAGCCGCCGCCATGCACGTAGACATTGTCGAAACGCGCCGAAACCCGGCTCATCATGTTGCTCAGGCTGATCGCCGGGGCGTAATCCAGATCGGCGCATCGTCCGTAGAGCTCCAGCAGATAGGCCTGACTGGGCTTGGTCCAGACCACGAGGGCGCTGTCGCCCAGCGGGGTCCAGCCATTGATCTGGCCGAAATACTGGAAATCCCTGACCGGTTCGCCGGCATGGGTCTTGTACAGGGCCAGGGTTTCGGCATCGCTCAACCTGGTGGTGCTGCATGCGCCCAGCACCAATGCCAAGGCCAGGCCCGATATCAACTTCTTCATGACGCTCTCCGGAGGGGAATAGCCGTGATACGCAGAGGATGCGGCCATCGTCGCTCCATGGACACCCCGCCACCCACCCGGTTCAGCCCACGTGCGGCTTGCCGCGAAGGCCCCGCGCCCGTATCATGCCGCCCCTCACTTCGGCTCGGCCGCAGGTGCATGGCCGGGTAGCTCAGTCGGTAGAGCAAGGGATTGAAAATCCCTGTGTCGGGGGTTCGATTCCCTCCCCGGCCACCATTCTGGTGGCGCTGAAACGTAGGAAGGACAAGGGTTTCCAGTGATGGAAGCCCTTTTTCGTTTCCGGGGTCCGGTTTCATTGTCCGGCAATTGTCCGGCCGGGATGAGTCTGGCCGGTGCCGTGTCAGATTTTCCCTACCCCACGCCGGGTCGTCCGCCGACTGTCGTGCCATCGCCCGCCGGGCATGCTGTCCCTGCGATGGAATTCGCCTTTGATGCACAGGGAATGGAGTGCCGGTTTGGATCGGCGGTGGGGCAGCGTCGACGCCTCGCTGCAGTCGAGGTGCCTGGCCATGAAACGTTCCCTGCTGATGCTTCGCCCATCGTACGAGGGATGGAAATTGATGGACAACGGCAAGCCGGTGTTCTGGTTTCCGGAAAAGAGCGCGGCGCTGGAAGTCGCCAATATGATCGCCGAAGCGCGCCATGCTTATTCGCAGCAACCCACCGGCGTCGAAGTGGAGTCCGATGGGCGCGCGCTCGAGCGGGTAAGCACCTATGGCTAGAGAAGCCCTGCATCATTGATCCCGTTCGTGGCGAGCCCGTCCAGGCCCTGCCGGGGACTCATCGAAAATCAACAACTTGCCGGCCAGGCCCGGTAAATACCCCAACGATTGCTTTACACATCCCCCTGGCGGCCAACCTAAGCTGCGCTTCCGACTGTGGAGCCGTCGCATGCGTAGCCTGCCCGCCCTGCTGTTGCTCTTGGCCTGTCTCGTACCTGATGCGCACGCCGCCAATCCCGTCGTCTCGGTGCCGCAGCTGGATATCTCGCGCTACGCCGGCCAGTGGTACGAGATCGCGCATTTGCCGACTTCGTTCCAGGCGAAGTGCATCGGCGACATAACCGCCACCTACACCTTGGGCGAGGATACGCATATCGGCGTGCGCAACGCCTGCCGCACCGCCGATGGCGGCATCCGGGTCGCGGAAGGCCTGGCGCGCCCGGTGGAAGGGTACCCCGGCCGCCTCGAAGTGCGTTTCGTACCCGACTGGCTGTCGTGGGTGCCGTTCGTATGGGCCGATTACTGGGTGATCGACCTGGATCCCGGCTATACCTGGGCCGTGGTCGGCGAACCGGACCGCGAGTACCTGTGGATCCTGTCGCGCGAACCGAGCATGGACCGCGTCCTGTTCGAGCAGATCAAGGCCCGGGCCATCGCCATGGGCTACGACCTGGGACTCCTGGTCGTGACTGCGCCGCTGCGAGGGGATTAGCTGCCATACGCCGTAGTATCCTTGTCCATCGCCTGATCGATGGGAACGGACATGACGCGTACTTGGCAGTGGATTTCGTTTTCGCTTCTTTGCCTGGCCCTTGCGGCCTGCAGCGGAGGACTGGTGCGGCGCGTATCCCCGCCCGCGGCCAGCATCCAGCAACTGACGGTCAACACCGACGGTAGCTGGTCGGTGGACCTGCGGCTGCAGAACTACAGCAGCATTCCGATGCGTTTCGACAGCGCCGATCTGGCGATCACGGTCGGCGATCAGACCGCCGGCAGCCTCAAGGGTGCGCCGCGGATTTCGATCGGCCCCGAGTCCGCCGACGTGGTCACCCTGCCATTCAAGCCCGGCATCGAAGCACGCATGGCCGTCGCCGACGCGTTGGCCGGGCGGCGCTCACTGGGCTACACGCTGAAGGGCAAGCTGGAAGCGGTGCCGGACGAAGGCAAATCGAAATCCTTCGATATCGATACCAAGAACACCCTGAGCCCGGTTCCCGGCCTGGATGGCGTGCTGCGCTGAAAATCCCCCGTAGGAGCGGGCCTTGCCCGCGACGCTCCTTCCAGTCGTAGCGAAAAGCATCGCGGGCAAGGCCCGCTCCTACACCACCTTATGGAACCCACTGACGCATGAGCACCTACAAAGCTCCCCTGACCGATATCCGCTTCGCCCTCTACGATGTGCTGGGCGCCGAAGCCCTGTTCGCGAAACTCGGCTACGACGATGCCACTCGCGACGTGCTGGACGCGGTGCTGGAGGAAGCCGGACGCTTCGCCGAAACCGTGCTGGCCCCGCTCAACAGCGTCGGCGACGAGGTCGGCTGCAGCTTCGACAAGGCCAGCGGCGACGTCACCACGCCGCCGGGCTTCCGCGAGGCGTACACGCAATTCATCGAAGGCGGCTGGACCGGCCTGACCGCCGCCCCGGAATCCGGCGGCCAGGGCCTGCCGCACGTCATGGGCGTGCCGTTGAACGAGATGATCAACGCCGCCAACCTGGCCTGGGGCAATTTCCCGCTGCTTTCGCATGGCGCGGTGGAGGCGCTGAAACAACACGGCGAGGACTGGCAGCGCGAGGTGTTCCTCAAGCCGATAGTGGAAGGCCGCTGGACCGGCACCATGTGCCTGACCGAACCGCATTGCGGCACCGATCTGGGCCTGATCAAGACCCGAGCCGAAACCAATGCCGACGGCAGCTATGCGGTCACCGGCACCAAGATCTTCATCACCGCCGGCGAGCACGACCTGACCGACAACATCGTCCACCTGGTGCTGGCGAAACTGCCGGACGCACCTGCAGGCGCGAAGGGCATCTCGCTGTTCGTCGTGCCCAAGTTCAAGGTCGCGCGCGACGGCAGCGTGGGCGAACGCAACGCGGTGCGTTGCGGCTCGATCGAGCACAAGATGGGAATCAAGGGTTCGGTCACCTGCGTGATGAACTTCGATGGCGCCGAAGGCTACCTCGTCGGACAGCCGCACAAAGGCCTGCTGGCGATGTTCACCATGATGAATACCGCACGCCTGGGCGTCGGCCTGCAGGGCATCGGCCTGTCCGAACGCGCTTATCAGAATGCGTTGCGCTATTCGCTTGACCGTTTGCAGACCCGCTCGCTCAGCGGCCCCAAATTCCCCGACAAACCCGCCGATCCGATCGTCGTCCATCCCGACGTGCGGCGCATGTTGTTGACGGTGAAGTCGCTGGTCGAAGGCAGTCGTCTGCTGGCGTTGCATGCCGGTACGTTGATCGACATCGCCCATCATGCCGAGGATGCGGCGGAACGCGAACAGGCCGACGTGCTGGTCAGTTTCCTGACCCCGATCTCCAAGGCCTGCCAGACCGAATGGGGCATCGAAAACACCTACAACGCGCTGCAATGCTTCGGCGGCCACGGCTATATCCGCGAGCACGGCATGGAGCAACTGGCCCGCGATGCGCGCATCACCACACTGTACGAAGGCACCACCGGCATCCAGTCGCTCGACCTGATGGGCCGCAAGACGGCTTCGACCAAGGCCGCGGGATTGAAGTTGTTCCTCGCCCAGATCGAGGCCTTCGCCAAGGAACACGAAGACGATGCGTCGCTGGCCGAATTCATCGCGCCATTGCGGCAGAAAGCCGCCGAGTGGGCCAGCTTGACCCAGGGCATCCTGCAGCGCGCGGCCGGCGATCCCGAGGAAATCGGCGCGGCCAGCACCGACTACCTGTTCTATTCGGGCTATGTCGCCCTGGCCTACTGGTGGGCGCGCAGCGTGGCCGCGGCCAATGCATCGGCGCATCCGCAATCGTTCAAGCAGTCCAAGCTGGAAACCGCGCGTTTCTACTACGCCCGCATCCTGCCGCGCACGCTGGCCCATGCGGCGGCGATCGAATCCGGTGCGGCGCCGCTCATGGCGATGGACGCAGAACGCTTCGGCCCCTGACCCTCTTGTAGGAGCGGGCCTTGCCCGCGATGCTTCTGACTCACCGGCAAAAGCATCGCAGGCAAGGCCCGCTCCTACGACCGACCGACCGACCGCCTGTACACAAATCATCAACATTTAGGTATAACCTGTTTCCCCGATGGAAGCAGACGCAGCTCAGCTTCACCTGATAGACACCGGCAGCACTCCTGACCCGGTCTCGTTCGCATCGCATCCCTCCACCCGTTCCAGTACCGTGCGCCTGCTGTCGCTGGATGCGCATGGCCGCGTCCTGGACTGGATCAACTGGCAGGACGCCACCTGCCTGTACGCGCGCGATGCCGTCGCCTGGACCCTGGGCGACCCCTGCCTGCGCGTGCATGGCGGCACCAGCCGCACGACCGGCGAACAAAGCATCATCGAGCTGCACCCCATCGTCGCCTCGCGCGGCCATGCGCGGGTGCAGGCGCTGTCGCCGACGCCGACCCTGAGCAACACCGCGCTGTTCGCCCGCGACGCCCAGCTGTGCCTGTACTGCGGGCGCGAATATTCGCGCCCCAGCCTGACCCGCGACCACGTGCTGCCGCTGTCCAAGGGCGGGCGGGATATCTGGGAAAACGTGGTCACCGCCTGTTTCCACTGCAACTCGCGCAAGGCCAACCGCACCCCGCAACAAGCCAACATGCCGTTGCTGGCGGTGCCTTACCGGCCCAGTTGGATCGAGCACCTGATCCTCTCCAACCGCAATATCCTGGCCGACCAGATGGCCTTCCTGAAGGCGCACCTGCCGAAGCGCTCCAAACTCTCTGCCTGAACCAACCCCGTAGGAGCGCCCCTTGGGCGCGATGCTCTTTCGTGTCGTAGCCGGCATAAAAGCATCGCGCCCAAGGGGCGCTCCTACGGGGTTTGCTTGCCCGTCCCTGCAATGGGGAGGAAAATGGCGCGAATGATCGACCCCAGCCGCTACCCCCGCCTTTCCCACATCGAAACCCCGGCCGACCTGCGCCAGTTCGACGAATCCGAACTGACCGCGATCGCCGATGAGTTGCGCGCCTACCTGATCGAATCGGTGGGCAAGAGCGGTGGTCATTTCGGCGCCGGCCTGGGGGTGATCGAACTGACCGTCGCCCTGCACTACCTGTTCAACACTCCCGACGACCGCCTGGTCTGGGATGTCGGCCACCAGACCTACCCGCACAAGATCCTGACCGGGCGCCGCGACCGGATCCACACGGTCAAGCAGGCCGATGGCGTGGCCCCGTTCCCCAAGCGCGAGGAAAGCGAATACGACACCTTCGGCGTCGGCCATTCCTCGACCTCGATCTCGGCCGCGCTGGGCATGGCCATCGCCAATGCGCGGGCCGGCAACGAGCGCAAGGTCGTGGCGGTGATCGGCGATGGCGCGATGACCGCGGGCATGGCCTTCGAGGCGCTCAACCATGCAGGCGGCATGGAGGACCCGGAACCCAACCTGCTGGTGATCCTCAACGACAACCAGATGTCGATTTCCGAGAACGTCGGCGGCCTGACCAAGATGCTCGGCCGGATCAGCAGCAGCCGCACGCTCAATGCCCTGCGCGAAGGCGGCAAGAAGCTGCTCGGCGACAAGCGCAAGCCACCGGCGCGCTTCATGCGCCGCTGGGAAGAACACTGGAAGGGCATGTTCGTGCCCTCCACCCTGTTCGAACAGATGGGCTTCCACTACACCGGCCCGATCGACGGTCATGACGTGCCGGCGCTGGTAGGCGCGCTGAAAACGCTGAAGACCCTCAAGGGTCCGCAACTGCTGCATGTCATGACCACCAAGGGCAAGGGCTACGAACTGGCCGAAGACGACCAGATCGGCTATCACGCGGTGGGACCGTTCGATCCCGAAAAGGGACTGATCAGCAAGGGCGGCGCGAAGAAGCCGACCTATACCGACGTGTTCGGCGACTGGATCTGCGACATGGCCGCCGCCGATCCGAAACTGCTGGGCATCACCCCGGCGATGCGCGAAGGCTCGGGCCTGGTGCGCTTCAGCAAGGAATACCCGCAACGCTATTTCGATGTGGCCATCGCCGAGCAGCATGCCGTCACCCTGGCCGCGGGCATGGCCTGCGAAGGCGCCAAGCCGGTGGTCGCCATCTATTCCACCTTCCTGCAGCGCGGTTACGACCAGTTGGTGCACGACGTGGCGATCCAGAAGCTCGACGTGCTGTTCGCGATCGATCGCGGCGGCGTGGTCGGCCCGGACGGCGCCACCCACGCCGGCAACCTTGATTTGAGCTACCTGCGTTGCGTGCCGCACATGGTGGTGATGGCGCCGGCCGACGAGGACGAGTGCCGCAAGATGCTCAGCACCGGCTTCCGGCACGAAGGCCCGGCCGCGGTGCGCTATCCGCGCGGCACCGGCCCCGGCGTGGCCATCGATCCGTCGCTGGCGACCCTGCCGATCGGCAAGGCCGAGGTCCGCGCGCAGGGCGCGCGCATCGCCCTGCTCGCATTCGGCGCGACCGTGCCGGCGGCGGAACAGGTCGGCAAGGAGTTGGGACTGACCGTGGTCAACATGCGCTTCGTCAAGCCGCTGGATCGCACCCTCATCCTGGAGCTGGCGAAGACCCACGAAGGCTTCGTCACCATCGAGGACAACGTGGTCATGGGCGGCGCGGGTTCCGGCGTGGCCGAATTGCTGAATTCGGAAGAGCTGCCGATGCCGATCCTGCACCTGGGCCTGCCGGACGATTTCCAGCATCACGCCAGCCGCGAACAACTGCTGGCCGAGGCGGGCATCGATGCGGTCGGCATCCGTGCGGCCGTACTCCGGCGCTGGCCGTCGTTGCAGGCGACGGACGCAGTCCGCAGCGTCGCCAGTTAGCGCTATCGGTTAAAGCGGCGCTTCGACCTGGTAGCCCTTCACCTGCAGGTAGGACAGGTAGCCATCCGGCTTCAACAGTTCGGCGATGGGCAGGATCGCGAAAGTAATCCGGTTCTTCTGCAGCGCCTCTTCCGCCGTTTTGAGCCACTGCGCCCTGACCCGGGCTTCGACGTCGCTCATCCCGCGCTTCCTGGCGAACTCGCTGCTGGTCAGCGCCGAGAGGCAGGCGCCCGCCTGCTTTTCCGATGGCAAGGCACGCAGTGCATCCAGGTCGCCGACGGACCATGCGTTGGCGCGATCGACCATCTCCGGGATGTCCTTCTCCACCCGGTCCAGGGACGCGCGGAAGCACTCGAGGTCGTTCACGCCTTCCCGGGTGAAATCCTTGATCGCCGCTTTCGGGTCGTCGATCACTATCTTCAGCGTGGTCGGCGTGATCTTCATCTTGCGCTGTTTCAGCACCGCCTCGATCACCGGCGTGATGACCGGCTTCTGCCCGAGGCCCGCCTTGCGATTGGCCTTCGCATAGAGTTCGTTGGCCACGAGTATCGGCCGCTTCTTCTCGATGCCCTTGTCCTTGCCGAAATACCGGGGCTTCAGCGCGGCCCATCGCGCATAGACGTCTGCCGGCAACACCTCGCTCAGGGTCTTGCCCTCCGGGTTCTTGCCTGCTTTCAGCGCCGAGGGCAGCAGCATCAGGCCCTTGAACACGCCGATATCCGCATCCAGCACCAGGCCAGGCATGCCAAGCACCTGGTCCGCCTGTTCGAGAATCGACCTGACCTCGTCCGATTTCCAGCTGATGCCGCTGGGCAGCGGCGACAAGGTTCCCAGCACCCAAAGCCCATGGTCGCCCTTCGATACCTTCCACATGCCCGGGCCAGGCTGCGCGCCGGTCACCACCATCGTTTCCAGTTCCAGCACGCCCTCGCTGTCGATGTGTTGCGCAGGCGTCGATTCGACGGGCGATGATTGCGCCATGACCGGCGAAGCCAGGCACCAGCAGGCCATGAGTGCGAAGAGGAAACGCATGGGCGTCGCCGTGAAGGGAGGTGTGCGACAGATTAGCCGCAAGCACGGGCGCATTGAATGATCGGCACCGGCAACGGCATGCCGATGTTCAGCATGATTCCTGCTGTCAGTGCGCCAGTCCGCCCGCGGCGCGCAGCTCGCTTGCCAGGGGACTCCGCTCGTCCAGCATCTCCAGTCCGCTCCACACGAACCCCGGCGACACCGAACAGTTCACCAGCGAATATTCGCCGTGGGTCCGCGCGCTTTGCCAGATGCCCGCAGGCACCACCTGCAGCAATTGCCCACCGCGCGCGGAGGTATCCAGTTGCACGCGGCTGAGCGCATGCGCGGCTGCGTCGTACATCAGCAACTCGACCGAGCTTCCTTCCTGCCAGTCCCAGACTTCGGCCGCGTCCACGCGATGCCAGCGGCTGCCTGCGCCTTCGGTAAGCAGGAACTGGATCGAGGTGAGCGTAGGCCGCAGCACGCCGTTCGCCTCGACCTGCTTGGTGGATTCGTAAACCCGCCGGTAATGGCCCCCTTCCGGATGTGGCGCCAGTTGCAGTGTGTCTATCAGTTCAAGGGCCCGCGGGTGCATCGATCAATCCTGGTCCAGCTTCGGTGTACATGCTTTTATGAACATGCTTCTGTGTACACGCTTCTGTGAGCATGGCGCAATAAAAACCCGCATTCTGCAATGCGGGTTTTGGTGAGTGCTTTCGCGATTGGTCGGGACGGCCGGATTTGAACCGACGACCCTCTGCCCCCCAGGCAGATGCGCTACCAGGCTGCGCTACGCCCCGAACTTGTGCGAATTCCCGCCTTGGCGACGGGGCGGCAATTATAGCTGTATTTCCTACCGTCTTTCAGAAGAAAGCGGCACGCCTCCGTAGGAGCGCCCCTTGGGCGCGATGCCTTTCCACCAACTCCCGCGAAAAGCATCGCGGGCGAGGCCCGCTCCTGCGGACATTGGCGGGAAATGCACGCTAACGGCGCAGCAGCTGCAGTATCTCTTCCAGCTCCATGCGCACCTGCTTGACGATCTGGTTGCTCAGTGCCGATTCCTGCCTGGCGCCCTCGCCTTCCAGGCGCAGCCGGGCACCGCCGATGGTATAGCCCTGCTCGTACAGCAGGCCGCGGATCTGGCGCACCATCAGCACGTCGTGGCGCTGGTAATAGCGGCGGTTGCCGCGGCGCTTGACCGGCTCCAGGCTGGGGAACTCGGTTTCCCAGTAGCGCAGCACATGCGGCTTCACGTCGCACAGCTCGCTGACTTCACCGATGGTGAAATAGCGCTTGGCGGGGATCGGCGGTAACTCGCGGTTGCTGCCCGGATCAAGCATGTCCGGCTCCGGCGTAGGCTTCCACGCGCTCCTTGAGCTTCTGTCCCGGGCGGAAGGTGACCACGGTGCGGGCCGAGATCGGAATCTCTTCGCCGGTCTTGGGATTGCGGCCGGGGCGCTGGTTCTTGCGGCGCAGGTCGAAATTGCCGAAGCCCGAAAGCTTGACCTGGCGGCCCTGCTCCAGTGCTTCGCGCAGCACGTCGAAATAGGCGTCCACGAATTCCTTGGCCTCGCGCTTGTTCAGCCCGACCTCGTCGAACAACCGCTCGGACATTTCAGCTTTCGTCAGTGCCATGTATTCCTTCCCCTCAATCCTTTAACCGCCGGCCTTCAACCACGAATCCTGGCGCCGTGGTCGCGCTCGATCGCGGCCACCACCGCGGTCACTACGCCTTCCACATCGCGGTCGGTCAGAGTGCGTGAGTTGTCCTGCAAAATCAAGCCCATAGCCAAGCTCTTTTGACCAGATTCGACCCCTGCGCCGACATAACGATCGAACAGCAGCAGATCCCGCAGCAATGGGCCCACGACCTCTCGGACCGTGGTCGAAATAGCCGCCCAGGGCACGCTGTCGGCCACGACGAACGCGAGATCGCGACGGACGGACGGAAAGCGCGAAAGCTCGGAAGCCCTCGGCAACGCGCGCGAGGTCAGCGGCGCCAGATCCAGTTCGAACCCGAGCACCTCATCGTCCAGATCCAGCGCGCGCAGCAGGCGAGGATGCAACTGGCCTATCCAGCCGATCCGCACGCCCTCGCGGAACACGTCGGCCGAGCGCCCGGGATGGCCGAACGCATGCGCGGAGGGACGGTATTCGAGGACCGCGCCGGAGGCTGCGGCCAGGCTGTCCAGGTCGCCCTTGAGGTCGTGGAAATCGGCCTTGCGCGCCGCTTCGCCCCATTGCTCGGACCGCGCGTCGCCATGGATCGCCGCGGCGATGCGCAGCGTCTCGAGGGGAGCTTCACCCGACTTCCGGCTCGCGAATACATTGCCCAATTCGAACAGGCGTACCCGGCCGGCTTGCCGGGCGACGTTGCGCTGCACCGCCGAAACGAGTCCGGGCAGCAGTCGCGTGCGCATCACGCCCAACTCCGCGCTGAGCGGATTGGCCAGGGGCACGGCGTTCTCGCTGGCGCTCCACTGCGCGAGCAGCGCGGCATCGACGAAGGCGTAGTTCACCGTTTCCAGATAATCGCGCGCGGCCAGCTGGCGGCGGACGCTGGAGGCTTCCACCCGGGTTTCGGTGGGCGCGGCGATACGGGTGGCGCCGCCGGGCAGTGTGGTCGGGATGCGGTCGTAGCCGTGGATACGGGCCAGTTCCTCGATCAGATCCTCCTCGATGGCGATATCGAAGCGCCTGCTGGGCGAAACGATTTCCCACCCGGCGTCGTTGGCTTCGACCTGCATGCCGAGCGCGCGCAGGATGCGCTCCACGTCGGCGTCCGCGATTTCGATTCCCAGGACACGTGCGATGCGGGCACGGCGCAACGCGATGCGAGCCGGCCTGGGCAAGTGCTCCGACAACATGGCCTCCACCACCGGCCCCGGCGAACCGCCGGCCAGTTCGACGATGAGCCGGGTCGCCACTTCGACGGCCTGGCGCGGCAGTTCGGGGTCCACGCCACGTTCGAAACGATGGCCCGCATCGGTATGCAGCCCGAGCTTGCGTCCACGGCCGATGATCGCCGAGGGAACCCAGTGCGCCGCCTCCAGGAAAACATTGCGCGTCGCATCGGTCACCCGGGTGTCGTGGCCGCCCATGATCCCGCCGAGCGCCACTGCGCGCGAACCGACGCCACCCTGCTGGCTATCCGACACCACCAGGAAGTCTTCGCCGAGCGACACCGTGCGGCCATCGAGGAGTTTCAGCTCTTCACCAGCACGCCCTTCCCCGCTCCGCGCATGGCGCACCACGATGGGGCCGGCCAGCGTGTCGCGATCGAACGCGTGCATCGGCTGCCCGAGTTCCAGCATCACGTACTGGGTCACGTCGACCAGGAAACTGATCGGCCGCACGCCGCTGCGACGCAGGCGTTCCGCCATCCATACGGGCGTGGCGATGGCAGCGTCCACGCCTTCGATCACGCGGCCGACGAAGCGCGGCACTTTCGCGCCGGCGTCCAGCTCGATCTCGAGCGCGCTGTCGATCAGTGCGGGCATCGGCGTGGCGTCGAAGGCGACCACCGCGCTGCCGCAGGCCGCGGCCACGTCGAAAGCGATGCCGCGCACGCTGAAGCAGTCGGCGCGATTGGGCGTTAGCTTGATCTCGATGCTGGCGTCGGGCAGCGACAGGTAATCGGCGATGGATGCACCGATCGGCGCATCGTCGGGCAATTCCAGCAGGCCGGAGGCATCGGCATCGATGCCCAGTTCCTTCGCCGAGCACAGCATGCCGTTGGAATCCACGCCGCGCAGCTTGGCCGCCTTGATGGTGATTTCGCCGACCACGGTACCGACCGTGGCCAAGGGCGCGACCAGGCCCGGTCGCGCATTCGGCGCACCGCACACGATCTGCAGCAACTCGCCCTGCCCGGCATCGACCTTGCACACCTGCAGGCGATCGGCTTCGGGATGCTTGGCGCATTCGACGATGCGCGCCACGACCACGCCGGCCAGCGATTCGCCGAGCGGGGTGACTTCCTCGACCTCAAGGCCGATCGCGGTCAGCGTGGCGGCGAGTTCGTCGCGCGAGGCGTCGGTGGGAACGTGGCTGCGTAACCAGTTTTCGGAAAATTTCATCGTGTCGTCACCATAGGGTGGGCCCTGGCCCACCATTTCCATGCATCAAATGTCGTGAATGCCGAACGAAGCGGTGGGCCAAGGCCCACCCTACGCGAACTGTTTCAGGAACCGCACATCGTTCTCGAAGAACGCGCGCAGATCGTTGACGCCGTAGCGCAGCATCGCGAAGCGCTCCACGCCCAGGCCGAAGGCGAAGCCGGTGTAGCGCTCGGGATCGATGCCGCAACTCTTCAGCACGTTCGGATGGACCATGCCGCAACCCAGCACTTCCAGCCAACGGGTGCTGCCGTCCGGCTGCTGCCAGGCGATGTCGACCTCGGCGCCGGGTTCGACGAAGGGGAAATAGCTGGGGCGGAAGCGCATCTCGAAATCGCGCTCGAAGAACGCGCGCACGAATTCGGTGAGCGTGCCCTTGAGGTCGGCGAAGGTGGAATGCTCGTCGACCAGCAGGCCTTCGACCTGGTGGAACATCGGCGAATGGGTCTGGTCGCTGTCGCTGCGGTAGACCTTGCCGGCGGCGATCATGCGCAACGGCGGTTGGTGCTCGCCCATGTAGCGGACCTGTACCCCCGAAGTGTGCGTGCGCAGCAGGCGACCATCGCCGAAATAGAAGGTGTCATGCATCGCGCGCGCCGGGTGGTGCGGCGGGAAATTCAGCGCTTCGAAGTTGTGCCAGTCGTCCTCGATCTCGGGGCCATCGGCCAGTTCGTAACCGAGCCGGCCGAAGATGTCGGCGATGCGTTCCAGGGTGCGGCTGATCGGGTGCAGGCCACCGCGTCCTGGATCGCGCCCCGGCAGGGTGACGTCGATGTTTTCGCCGGACAGACGCGCATCGAGTGCAGCATCCTCCAGCAGGGCCTTGCGTGCTGACAGCGCGGTGGCAATGGCATCGCGCGCGACATTGATCGCCTCGCCCGCGGCCTTGCGCTGGTCGCCCGGCAAAGTGCCCAGCTGCTTCAGTTGCGCGGTGACGGTGCCGCTCTTGCCCAGCAACGCCACGCGCAGGGACTCCAGCGCATCGGGCGTCTGCGCGGCGGCGATATCGGCCAACGCCTGGGTGGACAGCGATTCGATTTCACTCATGAACGATCTGACCTCATATGGCATCGGCTCGCACACCCTGCCGTGGGAGCGACGTAAGTCGCGATGGCGTTACCGATAGAACCCAATCGCGACTTACGTCGCTCCTACGCAGAATGGCCAGGCCAAAAAAACAATGGGGAAGGACTTGCGCCCTTCCCCACGTGTTCGGCGATGAACCGCCAGTACTGCTTTACGGTGGAGATCGCAGGCTTACGCCGCGAGTGCGCCCTTGGCTTTTTCGGCCAGGGCCGCAAAACCCACTGGATCATGCACGGCGATGTCGGCCAGCACCTTGCGGTCCAGGGTGATACCGGCCTTGAGCATGCCGTTCATGAAACGGCTGTAGCTCAAACCGTTGATGCGGGCAGCCGCATTGATGCGGGTGATCCACAGCGAACGGAAATTGCGCTTCTTCTGCTTGCGGCCGATATACGCGTACTGACCGGCCTTGATGACGGCCTGGTTGGCGACGCGGAAGACCTTGCGGCGGGCGTTGTAGTAGCCCTTGGCGAGCTTCAGGATTTTCTTGTGACGGCGGCGCGCCGTTACACCACGTTTGACTCGTGCCATTGTTCAGTCCTCAGAGATACGGAAGCATACGATCCAGACGCTTGGAGTCTTCGGCGCGAATGATGTTCGTCGCACGAAGGCCGCGCTTACGCTTGGTCGACTTCTTGGTGAGGATGTGGCTCTTGTTGGCGTGGCCAGCCTTGTATTTGCCGGAAGCGGTCTTCCGGAAACGCTTGGCCGCCGCCCGGTGGGTCTTGATCTTGGGCATTGCGGTGGTCCTTGTTGGTTTCTGTAACTGACCCGGGCGGCAGCCTTGATGCTTCGTCATGAAGCGGCCACGCTTTCCATCCATGCCCAATGTCGGCTTGTAAGTCGTTGAATCTTTTAGGAAATAAACGACAGGTCCTGTGGCTGCGAGCAGCCGGCCCGATGTACCGGGCCGCGTATTATGCCCGCGGCGGGTTTTCCTTGCAAATCAGGGTTTTGCCTCTGCTGGCCTGGGCCTGGAGATCAAAAGGCCCTCTCCCTTTGCCCTCTCCCGCAAGCGGGCGAGGGAAACGGGTGGCGTCAGCGGCCTTTGGCCGCCGACCTCATTTCTTTTTGGGCGCGATCATCATCACCATCTGCCGGCCTTCCAGGCGCGGGCGCGATTCGATCACGATCTCGTCGCCGAGCTCGGTCTCGATGCGCGTGGCCATTTCGCGGCCCAGTTCCTGGTGGCTCATCTCACGGCCACGGAAGCGGATGTTGATTTTGACCTTGTCGCCTTCTTCCAGGAAGCGGCGGATGTTGCGCATCTTGATCTGGTAGTCGCCCTCATCGGTGACCGGCCGGAACTTGAGTTCCTTGATCTCGACCTGCTTCTGCTTCTTCTTGGCGGCGTTGGCCTTCTTCTGGGCTTCGAACTTGAACTTGCCGAAGTCCATGATGCGGCAGACCGGCGGATCGGCCTGGGGCTGGATTTCCACCAGATCCATGCCGGACTCCTCGGCCAGCGCGATCGCGGCGTCGCGCGACAACACGCCGACCATCTCGCCATCGGCACCGATCACGCGCACGTTGGGTACGCGGATCTCGCCGTTCTTGCGGTTTTGTTTGTTATCGGGGGTACTGATTGGTGCAATCTCCCAAGGGATATTTCATGCCGGCCCCACAGGGGCCGGGACATTTCTTTACGCGACTTCTTTACGCGACTTGCTCCGCACGCAGGCGTTCGGCGAAGGCGGCGACGCTCATTGTGCCTAAATCTTCCCCGGAGCGCGTGCGTACCGCAATGGCGCCATTCTCCTTCTCGCGGTCCCCGACCACCAGCAGATAAGGCACCCGCTGCAGCGTGTGCTCGCGGATCTTGTAGCCGACCTTCTCGTTACGGACATCGGAAATGACACGAAATCCTTGATTTGAAAGGGATTTTTGCACTTCGGCCACATAATCGGCCTGGGCGTCGGTGATGTTCATCACCACTGCCTGGCGTGGGGCCAGCCACGACGGGAAGGCCCCGGCATGGTGTTCGATCAGGATGCCGATGAAGCGTTCCATCGACCCGACAATGGCCCGGTGCAGCATCACCGGGTGCTGGCGCGCGGAATTCTCGTCCACGTACTCGGCCCCCAGGCGTTCCGGCATCATGAAATCGACCTGCATGGTGCCCAGTTGCCAGGTCCGGCCGATGGCGTCCTTGAGGTGGTACTCGATCTTGGGGCCGTAGAACGCCCCCTCGCCCGGCAATTCTCCCCATTCCACCCCGGCCGCACGCAAGGCCGAGCGCAGCGATTCTTCGGCCTTGTCCCAGGTGGCGTCGTCGCCCAGGCGCGGTTCCGGGCGCAGCGCCAGCTTGACCTGCACCTCGGTGAAGCCGAAGTCGGCGTAGACCTTCATTGCCTGCAGGTGGAAGTCGGTGACCTCGGACTCGATCTGCTCTTCGGTGCAGAAGATATGGCCATCGTCCTGGGTGAAGCCGCGCACGCGCAGGATCCCGTGCAGCGCGCCGGACGGTTCATTGCGGTGGCAGGCGCCGAATTCGCCATAGCGGATCGGCAGGTCGCGGTAGCTGTGCAGGCCCTGGTTGAACACCTGCACGTGGCCCGGGCAGTTCATCGGCTTCAGCGCATAAGTGCGCTTCTCCGATTCGGTGAAGAACATGTTGTCCTGGTAGTTGTCCCAGTGGCCGGATTTCTGCCACAGCGACACGTCCAGGATCTGCGGGCAGCGCACTTCGCCGTAGCCGGTATCGCGGTAAACCTTGCGCATGTACTGCTCGACCACCTGCCAGACGGCCCATCCCCTGGGATGCCAGAACACCAGGCCCGGCGCCTCTTCCTGCAGGTGGAACAGCTCCTGCTGCTTGGCGATCTTGCGATGGTCGCGCTTGTCGGCTTCCTCGATGCGAGTGATGTAGGCCTCGAGCTGCTTCTTGTCGGCCCAAGCGGTGCCGTAGATGCGCTGCAGCTGCTCGTTCTTGGCATCGCCGCGCCAATAGGCGCCGGAAATGCGCGTGAGCTTGAACGACTTCAAAAAGCGCGTGTTGGGCACGTGCGGGCCGCGGCACATGTCCACGTATTCCTGGTGGTAGTACAGGCCCATCGCGGTCTCGTCGGGCATGTCCTCGATCAGGCGCAGCTTGTATTCCTCGCCGCGCGACTTGAACACCTCGATCACTTCCGCGCGCGGGGTGACCTTCTTGACCACGTCGTAGTCCTGTTCGATCAGTTCGCGCATGCGCTGCTCGATCGCGGCCAGGTCCTCGGGGGTGAACGGGCGCTCGTTCCAGATATCGTAATAGAAGCCTTCGGCGATGACCGGGCCGATCACCATCTTGGCCGCGGGGAACAGCTGCTTCACCGCATGGCCGACCAGGTGCGCGCTGGAGTGGCGGATGATCTCCAGCCCTTCCTCGTCCCTGGGGGTGATGATGCGCAGCGAAGCGTCGTGGTCGATGCGGTCGCTGGCATCCACCAGCTTGCCGTCCACCGCGCCGGCCACGGTGGCCTTGGCCAGCCCGGCGCCGATGGACTGGGCCACTTCCATGACGCTGACGGGGTTTTCGAATTCGCGGCGGCTGCCGTCGGGGAGCGTGATCGTGATCATTCTTCGGTTCCAGAAACGGAAAAAGGCGCTGCGCGCCTTCTGTACACCAACGGAAGAGGCGGCAGGGAAATCAGCAGGGGAAGTTGGTAGTGCTCATGTCGCACGCTAGACGGCCCGTCGCCGCCACCTCTGGATTGTCGCCATTGCCGGAACCACGCCTGCAAGCGTGGTGGGCGGTACAGGGTTCGAACCTGTGACCCCTACCATGTCAAGGTAGTGCTCTACCGCTGAGCTAACCGCCCGGTATGCCCCGAAAGCACGCTTTCAGGGGCGCGCATCATAGCATCCATGCGCGTGGTTCGGAATCCATCAACGCTCCGGCTGCGGGATCGGCATCCGGCGCTCGCGGGACTGTGGGCGGCCGCTGGCCGGACGTGGCCGGATCCAGGCCTCAAAGTCCAAACGCCGGGATAAAGAACGGCTCTGTTCCCGTTCGCTGCGGATGATTCCCTCAGAAGTCGCCCTGTCGCATAGGCGACAGGCCTTTGTGGGAGGGACTTCAGTCCCGATGCTTTATCGATAGAGCCCGTCGGGACTGAAGTCCCTCCCACGCCCCGAAGGAAGTCCCCTTGGGGGACAGACCGCGCCCTGATACGCACGGCGCCAAAACTAGAGAGAAGCCGGCCCTTCAGATCACCAGGCTGGCGTCTTTCAGCTTGTGGATCTCGTCGCGCAGGCGCGCCGCGTCCTCGAACTCCAGGTCGCGCGCGTGCTGGTACATCCGCTGCTCCAGCTGCTTGAGCCGGGCGGCGATCTGGGCCGGGCTGAAGGAAGCGTAGTCCGGCGCCTCCTCGGCCACGCGTCTGCCCTTGCCGCGCCCTCCCTTGCCGCTCTGGCCGCCCTCGTTGGCCGCCTCGCTGCGCGCGCCTTCCAGGATATCGACGATGGGCTTGGCCACCGAAATCGGGGTGATGCCGTGCTCCAGGTTGTATTCCACCTGCTTCTCGCGGCGACGGTTGGTTTCGTCGATCGCCGCCTGCATCGAGTTGGTGATCTTGTCGGCGTACAGGATCGCCTTGCCGCGCAGGTTGCGGGCGGCGCGGCCGATGGTCTGGATCAGCGAACCGCGCGAACGCAGGAAGCCTTCCTTGTCCGCGTCCAGGATCGCCACCAGCGACACCTCGGGCATGTCCAGGCCCTCGCGCAGCAGGTTGATGCCGACCAACACGTCGAACTTGCCCAGGCGCAGGTCGCGGATGATCTCGACCCGCTCCACCGTGTCCACGTCCGAATGCAGGTAGCGCACCCTGACCCCGTGTTCGCCCAGGTATTCGGTCAGGTTTTCGGCCATGCGCTTGGTCAGGGTGGTGATCAGCACGCGATCGCCCATGGCCACGCGCAGGTTGATCTCGGACAGCACGTCGTCGACCTGGGACGCGACCGGGCGGATCTCCACCGGCGGATCGATCAACCCGGTCGGACGCACCACCAGTTCCACCACTTCCCCGCCCGACTCGCGCAATTCGTAGGGTCCGGGCGTCGCCGAGACATAGATGCTGCGCGGCGAGCGCATTTCCCATTCCTCGAACTTCAGCGGCCGGTTGTCCAGCGCCGAAGGCAGGCGGAAACCGAAGTCCACCAGCGTCGTCTTGCGCGAACGGTCGCCCTTGTACATGGCGCCGATCTGCGGAATGGTCACGTGCGATTCGTCGCACACCAGCAACGCATCCGGCGGCAGGTAGTCGAACAGGGTCGGCGGCGGCTCGCCCGGCAGCTTGCCGGTGAGGTGGCGGGAATAGTTTTCGATGCCGTTGCAGTAGCCGACCTCGGCCATCATCTCCAGATCGAACTGGGTGCGCTGGGCCAGGCGCTGCGCCTCCACCAGCTTGTTCTGTGCGTACAGCTCTTCGAGCCGCGCCTTCAATTCGACCTTGATCGTCTCGATGGCCGCCAGCACGCGGTCGCGGGTGGTGGCGTAATGGGTCTTGGGGTAGATGGTGAAGCGCGGCAACCTGCGCAGGGTCTCGCCGGTCAGCGGATCGAACAGGGTCAGGTTCTCGATCTCGCCGTCGAACAGCTCGATGCGCAGCGCCTCGATGTCGGATTCGGCCGGGAACACGTCGATGACCTCGCCCTTGACCCGGAACGTGCCGCGATGCAGTTCGTATTCGTTGCGGGTGTACTGCAACTGGGTCAGGTGCTTGATCAGGTCGCGCTGGTCGATATGCTCGCCGCGCGACAGGATCAGGCGCAGCGACAGGTAGTCCTCGGGCGCGCCCAGGCCGTAGATCGCAGAGACCGTGGCGACCACGATCGTGTCGCGACGGGAAAGCAGCGCCTTGGTCGCGGCCAGCCGCATCTGCTCGATGTGCTCGTTGATCGAGCTGTCCTTCTCGATGAAGGTGTCCGACGACGGCACATAGGCTTCGGGCTGGTAGTAGTCGTAGTAGCTGACGAAGTACTCGACCGAGTTGTGCGGGAAGAACGACTTGAATTCGCCGTACAGTTGCGCGGCCAGGGTCTTGTTCGGGGCCATCACCAGGGTCGGCTTCTGCACCGCCTGGACCACGTTGGCGATGGTGTAGGTCTTGCCGGAGCCGGTGACGCCGAGCAGTGTCTGCTTGGCCAGGCCGGACTCGAATCCCTCGATGAGTCTGGCGATCGCCTGCGGCTGGTCGCCTGCGGGCGAGTACGGGGAAACGAGTTCGAAACGTTCGGTCATGGCGGGGATTCTGTGGCGACTGGCCAGTATAGCGGTGGCCGGGATTACGGCCGTGTCAGGGAAATCCCTACGTACCGGCACGTCGCCCGCCGATTCAAGGCGCCGGGCGATGGGAGGAATCTGGACAAGCCCGGACTGGGCCCACCAGGAGATCACCATGCGCAGGACGCGTACCGAATTCCATCCGAACCGACATTGCCTCCAGCGACTGCCCGCCTGCGGAACCTCCGCCAGGATCGAGACCGGCTTCAGCCTGGTCGAGGCGCTCACGATCCTGGCCATCACCGCCCTCCTGTTGCTGGTCGGGGTGCCTTCCTATGCGGGTCTGGTCGAAAGCCAGCGCGTGAGTTCCGCCATGCACCTGCTGACCGCGCACATGGCTTCGGCCCGCATCACCGCCATCACCTACCGCATCCCCACGGTGGTCTGCCCCTCCGACCGGGCCGGTGGTTGCCGCCGCGACGGCGACTGGAGCCAGGGTTGGCTGATGTTCTTCGATGCCGACGGCAACCGCCAGCCCGACTCCCGCCAGGACATCCTGCGCGATGAGAACGCACCCATCCACCCGTCTCTGCGCATCGTTTCCTCGGCGGGCCGCGCGCAGCTGCGTTACCTGCCTGATGGCCGCAGCGCCGGCAGCAATATCAGCGTGCGCCTGTGCCGCGAAGACAGGTTGCTGGCCCGGGTCATCGTCAACAACAGCGGTCGGATCCACGGCGAAAACGCATCCGGATCGAAGCCCTGCCGTGGCTGAACAAAGTCGGAGGGAATACACGCATAGCGGAGCCCTGTACTGGAAAAGGGCTTCAACGAACGCAAACCAGCCTTGCCTGACCGAATCGTCCCCCCTACAATAGCCGGCCCGCCCGAATAGCTCAGCCGGTTAGAGCACTTGACTGTTAATCAGGGGGTCGTTGGTTCGAGTCCAACTTCGGGCGCCAAGCATTGCAAGTACCGAGGCCGCGAGCAATCGCGGCCTTTGTTGTTCCTGGGTCAGGTCCGACGCGATGCAGTGGATGGAATGCCTGCCGCGTCTCGAGCACGCCGGCTAGGCATCGGAATATTCGCGCGGGGTGCGCTTCAGGCCGCTGAGCAACTGATAGGCACTGCCACCGCATTGCGCGGCCAACCCGCCGATGCGCACCTGCCGGCCCCACAGCTCGACGCGGCTGCCGAGTCCGGCCGCTGGATGATCGGTGAGATCCACCGTGAGCATGTCCATCGAGACCCGGCCGATCAGCCGGCCAGTACGGCCGTCGATGGCCACCTCCGTTCCATTGGGCGCATTCTGCGGATAGCCGTCGGCGTAGCCCATCGCGACCACGCCGACGCGGGTCGGACCCGCGGTGACGAAGCGCCCGCCGTAGCCGATGGGTTCGCCCGCCGGCAGTTCGCGCACGCTGATGATCCGCGATTCCAGGGTCATCACCGGCTGCAATGCATCGGCCAGCGGATGCGCGCGGTCGAAAGGATTGGCGCCGTACAGCATCAGTCCCGGACGCGCCCAATCGCTGCGCAACTGCGGCCAGCCGAGCAGCGCCGGCGAGTTGGACAAACTGGTTTCGACCCGCAGGCGCGCATTCAAATCCGCGAACACCGCCGCCTGCTCGCCGGAATACGGATGATCCAGTTCGTCGGCGCGGGCGAAATGCGACATCAGCACCTGCACTTCCACCTGCGGCATCGCCTGCAGGCGTCGCCAGGCGGCTGCGCATTCCAGCGCCGACAAGCCGACCCGATGCATGCCCGAATCGAGTTTCAGCCAAACCTTCAGCGGTCGCGACCGCGTGCTGCGCTCCAGCGCATCCACCTGCCACTGCGCGTGGATCACGCACCAGAATCCGTGCTCTTCGATCAGGGCCAGTTCACCGGCTTCGAAAAAACCTTCCAGCAACAGGATCGGCCCGCGGATGCCGGCCGCGCGCAGTTCCAGTGCTTCCTCGATGCAGGCCACCGCGAACCCGTCGGCCTCGTCCTGCAGCGCTTGCGCGCAACGGATCGCGCCATGCCCATAGGCATCGGCCTTGACCACCGCCAGCGCCCTGCCGCCGCCCAGCGCGCGGGCCTGGCGATAGTTGTGGCGCAGCGCCTGCAGGTCGATCAGTGCGCGGGCTGGACGCATGATCCGGATTCACGCACGACACGGCCGCCGTAGCGGGAGATGTCCAGCCCTTCGCTGCTGATCTGCGGCACCTTGTTGGCCATCACGTCGGCCAGGTAGCGGCCGGAACCGCAGGCCATGGTCCAGCCCAGCGTGCCGTGGCCGGTGTTGAGGAACAGATTGGAATAGCGGGTGCCGCCCACGATCGGCGTACCGTCGGGCGTGGCTGGACGCAGGCCGGCCCAGAACGTGGCGCCCGCCTTGTCGCCGCCTTGCGGATACAGGTCGCCGACCACCTTCTCCAGCGTGGCGCGCCGGCGCGGCGACAGCGACAGGTCGTAGCCGGCGACTTCGGCCATGCCGCCCACGCGGATGCGATCGTCGAAGCGGGTGATGGCGACCTTGTAGGTTTCGTCGAGGATCGTCGACATCGGCGCCATCGCCGGGTTGGTGATCGGCAGGGTCAACGAGTAACCCTTCAATGGATACACCGGTGCGCGGATGCCCAGTGGCGCGAGCAGCCGGGGCGAATAACTGCCCAGCGCCAGCACGTAACGATCGGCGGTTTCGAGCTTGCCGTCGATGCGCACTCCGGTGATACGGTCTCCGGCATTCTCCAGTGTTTCTATCGTCTGTCCGAAACGGAACTCCACCCCCGCCGCTTGCGCCATCGCCGCCAGCTTTTGGGTGAACAGATGGCAGTCGCCGGTCTGGTCGTTGGGCAGGCGCAGGGCGCCGGTCAACTGACCGGACACGCCCGCCAGCGCCGGTTCGACCCTCGCGATGCCCGCGCGGTCCAGCAACTCGTAGGGCACGCCGTATTCCTGCAGCACCGCGATGTCCTTGGCCGCGCCATCCAACTGCGCCTGGGTGCGGAACAACTGGGTGGTGCCGAGCTCGCGCCCTTCGTAGGCGATGCCGGTTTCGGCGCGCAGTTCGTCCAGGCAATCGCGGCTGTATTCGGACAGGCGCACCATGCGCGCCTTGTTCACCGCATAGCGCGCGGCGGTGCAATTGCGCAGCAACTGCGCCAGCCACAGGTATTGATGGGGATCCAGGCCGGGATAGATCGCCAGCGGCGCGTGCCGCATGAACAGCCACTTCAACGCTTTAAGCGGCACGCCCGGCGCGGCCCACGGAGAAGCATAGCCAGGGGAAATCTGCCCCGCATTGGCGAAGCTGGTTTCCTGCGCCGGTTGCTGCTGCCGATCGACGACGGTCACCTCGAAACCCGCACGCGCCAGATACCACGCGCTGCATGTGCCGATAACCCCGTTACCCAATACCAATACCCGCATGCCGAGCCCTCGTCAGACCTCCGTCCCGGATCGATTCGCGGAACAGGCAGACTGGCGCTGATTATACGCGGACCCATTCGGGTTTATTCCCGGTATTGCCCCGTGTCTCCGGCAAAGAATACGGTTATGGCGACTGCGATAACCGGTTTTCGCCATGCTTCCGGGATGAAGCTGCCCGCGTTCGGTCGTCGCCTTGATTGCTGCGCGGCTTCGCAAGTCCGAGCTTGGCCGGATGCTTTTTATTCTGCGCAAGGAGCATCCAGGCAAGCTCGGACCTACGCCGGGTCCTGCGCCCCCTCCCTTTGCGGGAGAGCGGCCGCTTCGGGCAGCGAAGCAGAGCCTGCCTCCACGAAGACGGGAGGAGAGGGCCCGCCTCCTGTCCCACGAAGAGTCTCCGGGCAAGCCCGGATCCGCTTCTGGAGGAAGTCGTCTTGGGAAACAAAGCCAAGGCTGTGCTTCTCGTGATAGCCGGGAAGACCGGAAGCAGGATCGAGATCGAAGGCATCCCTCCTCGACCCTCCCCTGCGCTGCACGCAAGGAGGCAAGGGCGGCGCTGCGTTACCTGGCCATGTCTTCCTCGGAAGGCATGACGAACACAGATGCTGCGCACCGACGGAAACCCCCTATGCGGACAAGGCGACTACAACTGCAATTCATCGCACGATCCGTTCACGACTTGCGGCCGACGCCTGCCATCAACGCAGGCTCGTGGAAGTTCGGCTGGCGCTCCAGAAGAAACGGATCCGCAAGCCACCCAATGAAGACTGATCGAGTTCCATCGTGCCGCCCGTCGCTTCCACCAGTTCGCGGGCGATGGCCAGGCCGAGCCCGCTGCCGCCGCCGGATTCGTCCAGGCGTCCTCCGCGCATCAGCGCATCATCGACGCGGTCCCGGGCGATGCCCGGCCCGTCGTCCTCGATCGCCAGGCTGGTCCATTCCGGTCCCGCGGCGCCGCCCACGCGTACCTGGCGGCGCGCGTACTTCACCGCGTTCTCGAGCACCGCGCCGAGGATTTCCGAAAGGTCGTCCGGCCTGATCGCCAGCTGCAGGCTGGCCGGAACATCCAGCGAGAAGGCCAGCTGCCCGCCCTTTTCCGTGTGTTCCAGCACCGTCACCACCCGCTCGACCGCCGCATGCAACGAAGTGAGGGCGCCTGTCTTGCGCGCGACCGTAGCGATACGGGCACGGGCCAGTTCGGCATCGATGGTGGCGCCGATCGCGGCGATGGCGCGATCCATTCCTTCCGCCGCCGCGGTCGCTCCGGCCTCGCCGGCGCGACGGCTTTGCGCGGCCAGGGCGGCGAGCGGCGTCTTCAGCCCGTGGGCAAGATCCGCGGCGCGGCGGCGGGCCAACTCCAGATCGTGTTCGCGCGCATCCGCAAGCGAGTTGATCGCATCGGTCAATGGCTGGATTTCGCGCAGGCTGGATTCGGGCAGGCGTGCGCTGGCGCTATCGCGCAAGGCCGCGAGTTCGCCACGCACCTTGCCCAGCGGTCGCAATCCCAGGGCGACCTGCAGCCAGGCGGCCGCCGAAAGCACCAGCCACAACACCGCGAGGAAAATGCCCAGCTCGCGACCGAATTCCGCACGCGCAGAAGCCAGTGGGCGTGTGTCCTGGGCCAGTTGCACCACGACCGGCGGTTTGCCCGAATCCGGCACCAGGCTGCGCTCGAGCACCGACACCGACTGGCGGAACGGACCCTGCAGATGACGCACGCGCCAGTCGCCGGCGGGCGCATCGGTGGGCACCGGCAAGGCTGCATCCCACAACGAACGCGAGCGCAGCGCGCCGTTGCGCGTCGAGATCTGCCAATAGTAGCCGCCGGCCGGTTTCTGCAGACGCGGATCGCGCGGTTCGGCGTCGAGCAAAGGCCGTCCGTCCGCGGCCAGCGAAAGATCGGCCACCAGGCCCAGCGCATCGCGGGTCATTTCGTCCTGCAGTCGCCGTTCCAGGTGACGCTCGAACAACAGGGTCATGAACAACCAGGCGACGACCAGCGCGACCAGGATCGCGGCGGTGGCGCCGAGCAGCAGACGCCAGCGCAGCGAGCGCGCGATCAAGCGCCGGTTTCCAGCAGGTAGCCGAAACCGCGGCGGGTGACGATGACGTCCGCGCCGAACTTGCGCCGCAATCGCGCGACGATGGCTTCGATCGCGTTGGCATCGCCGCTCTCGGTGGCGCCGTACAGGTGCTCGGCCAGTTCATCGGCCGACACCGCACGGCCGGGCTGGTGGGCGAGGAAATCGAGCAGGCGGAATTCCAGCGGCGAGAGTTTCGCCGGCGCGCCCTCGAACACCGCGCTCATGCGCGTGGTATCCAGGCGCAGTCCGCCGATCACCACGACACTGGACAAACGCCCCGCCCCGCGCCGGACCAGGCCGCGCAGGCGCGCGACCAGTTCGCCCATCTGGAAAGGCTTGGAAAGATAATCGTCGGCGCCGGCCTCGATGCCTTCCACCTTCTCGGTCCAGTCGCCACGCGCGGACAGCACGATCACCGGAAAGCCGCGGCCCGCCGAGCGCCAGCGGCGCAGCACCGACAAACCATCCAGGCGCGGCAAGCCGAGATCGAGGATAGCGGCGTCGTAGTCCTCCACGTCGCCCTGGTACCACGCGGCCTGGCCATCCGCGGCGACGTCGACGGAGAAGCCCGCCGCTTCCAGCGCGCGCTGCAGGTCGGCACTGATGTCCGGATCGTCCTCGACCACGAGACAACGCATGGATCAGTCGTCCTTGATCTTCACGACCGCGCCGTTGCGCGCGTTCAAGGTGATCTTGCGGACCAGTCCGGTGGGCGTCAGCACCTTCACCTCGTATTCCCAGCCCTCGTCCTCGCGTTCCAGCTCGACCTCGATGACGTCGCCGGCGACGCGGCGCTGGGCGATATCCAGGATGTGGTCCAGCGGCAGGATCTCGCCACGCCGCAGCAATTCGCGCGCTTCGACATGGTCGTCCTTGTGCTTGTCCTTGCCCGCCATCACCGCAGTCGCGGGAAGCAGGGCGGCCGCTGCGATCAGGGCCAGCGGGGCGGCGAAACGGCGAAGGCGCGTGGAATTATTCATGGGCCGAGCTTGCGGCAACGCTCCTGACATTTGTCTGACATTTGCGGCGACCTTGCTGTCAGCACGCCCAGTCTAGCCTGCGGGTCACTTCCAGGGAAACCGACCACGATGCCGACCGGAAAACGACCGACGCTCGCCTGGCTGGGACTGTGGGCAATCTGTTGCACGGCTGTTCCCGCCATCGCGCAGACTTCATCGCGCCCGGGCGTGACCGAATACCCGCGCGAATATTTCGCCGGCAATGCCCCGTCCAACGCCCGCGACATGATCGAGCGCCTGCCGGGTTTCAGCATCGTCGAAGCCGACGAAGACGTGCGCGGCTACGCGGCGGCGCAAGGCAACGTGCTGATCGACGGCGCACGACCCTCGAGCAAGCGCGAGGACATCGGACAGTTGCTCAAGCGGATCCGGGCGACGTCGGTGGAGCGCATCGAACTGATCCGCAGCGGCGCGGCGGGAGTCGACCTGGGCGGCTACCCGGTCCTGGCCAATGTGGTGCGTCGCCGCGACGCGACCACCGAGTCCGCACTCGAAGCCGGCGCGGTCGCTTCCACCGATGGCTGGCTGGCTGCGCAAGGCCAGTGGGAATACGGCAGGCGCTGGGAAGAGCAGGCCCTGGACCTGGCGTTGAAGCTGGAACCGGAGCTGGACGACGATAGCGGCAGCGGCACGATCTCCGTGTTCGCCCCCGATGGATCGCTGCTGGAACGCAGCCGACTCGACACCCGCACGGTCAAGCGCAAGGGCGAAGCCAGCGTGGGTTGGCGGCGGCCGCTTGCGGGCGGACGCATGACCCTGACCGCTGCCGCGCGTGGCGAACGCGCGCATACCGATACCGGCATCGATGCGCTCACCGCCGATGCGGACAGCGGGACGGTCGCGGAAGACGAGAATTCGACCGTGGCCGAAATCGGGCTGCGCTATGTGCGCCAGGTCGGTGCGCATTCGACCCTGGAAGCGATGATCAGCCAGCAGCTGGGATGGCTGAAGGACCGGGAGCACTCGCTCGAGGACGGCGAGGACGAAACCTTCGACGAATCCACCGATACCGGCGAAGGCATCGCCCGCATCGACCTGACCCACGAGCGCTCGCCGCGCCTGTCCTTCGCCACCTCGCTGGAGGGCGCATACAACTTCCTCGAGAGCGAGGCCGAGCTGATCCAGGAGGGCGAACCGGTGGCGCTGCCGGGATCGGACGTGCGGATCGAGGAAAAGCGCATCGAGGCCGCTTTCGGCGCCACCTGGAAACCGGCCGACGACTGGGTGCTGGAAGCGGGCATGCGGGTCGAGCAATCGTCGATCGCGCAGACCGGCGACAGTCCGCTGCGGCGTCGCTTCACCTACCCCAAGCCGCGGCTGGCGCTGCGCTGGGATGCGAACGAAGAGAACCAGTTGCGCCTGTCGCTGTCGCGCGAGGTCGGGCAACTGGATTTCGCCGATTTCGTCGCCTCCGCCTCGCTGGATACCGGCATGGTCAGCGCCGGCAACGCCGAGCTGGAACCGGACAAGACCTGGCGACTGGTCGCCGCCTGGGAGCGTCGCCTGTGGACCGACGCGACGTTGACCCTGAGCTGGACCCACGACCGTATCGACGACGTGGTCGACCGCGTGCTGGTGGTCACGTCCGATGATGTGTTCGATGCGCCCGGCAACATCGGCAGCGGCCGCAGGGACACGCTGGCGATGGAACTGTCCGCGCCACTGGATCGCTTCGGTTTCATTGGAGGCCACCTGCGCTCTTCCGCGTTGTGGCGCCGGAGCCGGGTCGCCGATCCGGTCACCGGCGAAAATCGCCCGATCTCGGAAGAGAATCCGGTCGAAGCGTCGATCGAACTGGGCCAGGACCTGCCGGCGTTGCGCATGAACTGGGGAATCGAATTCGAGCACATCGCCGAGCGCGAGACCAAGTACCGCTTCGACGAAGTGGCGCGCGAATCCGAGGACGCGGGATGGACCCTGTTCGTCGAGCGTCGCATCGGCGAACGTTGGCGCGTGCGCGCCGAAGCCACAGACCTGTTCGGTCGCGATTTCGCCGAGTCGCGCGCCAAGTACGACGGCCCGCGCTCGACTTACCCGATCGCGGAGATCGAACGCCGCAAGCGGGTCACGCCGGGTTATTTCAGTCTGGTTTTCCGTCGTAGTATGGGCGACTAGGCCAGCCGTCCGGCACATCCTGGCCGTAGTAGCCGCCGCCGCGCTTGAAGCGTTGCAGCCGTTCCAGTTCATCCGGGTCGGACTTGCTGTCCCAGGTCCTGATCCCGTTCTTCAGGTCGTCCGGGGTCAGCACCAGCGGCTCCCACACCGCCTCGCCCATCACGTCGTGCAGGGTGTAGGTCAGGGTCGGTTTCGCGCCGGTCATGTCGAAGCGCATCAGGCCCACGTTGACCGAACGCGTCCAGGTGTCGCGCACGCGCACTTCCGGCGCCTGCCGGGTGTTCTTGGCCGCCGGCATCTGCGCCAATGGCGAGGAGCAGAAATCGTAGATGTCGTAGCCGCCCTCGCCCGAGCGCGGGATGCAGTTCAGTTCGCCCATGTGCGAATCGCCGGAGATGCAGACCACTCCGCCGATATCGTTGTCGCGGACGAAGTCGAAGAGTTCGGTGCGCTCGCTCAGGTACACGCCCCACGAATCGCCGCCCTTCTCGTTCTCCGCGCACGACCAGCCGCCGCCGATGGCCAGCACCTTGAACGGCGTGCGGCTGGCCTTGAGCTCGCGCTTCAGCCATGCCTTCTGTCGCGCGCCGAGCATGGTCTTGCCGGCATCGTCGGTCTTGTCGATGGGGTCGCGGTGGTAGCGGCCGTCGAGGACGAAGAAATCCACGCCGCCGTAATGCTGCTTGAAATACACGCCGGGGTTGTCGGCCTCGCCGCTCGCGGGGTTCGCCCAGAAGTTGCGGAACACCTGCAGCGACTCGTCCTTGAACGGACTGCGGCCATCGGAATTGTTGTAGCCGAAGTCGTGGTCGTCCCAGGTGGCCAGCTGCGGCGTGGAGCGCAACAGCGGTTCAAGGCGTTCGACCACGCGGCCGCGGCCGTAGAGATCGACCAGCGCGGCGCGCTGGTCGCTGTCGGCATAGACGTTGTCGCCGAGCCACAGGAACATGTCCGGCTCCAGCGCGCGCACCGCGTTCCAGATGCGCTGGTCCGGGTCGTACTGGATGCGGCAGCAGGAGCCGAAGGCGACGCGGAAATCGGCGGCGCCGGCGGGCGCGGTCCTGGTCCGGTGCGGCAGGAACTGGTAGCGGTCGCCCTCGCCCGCATACTTGAGGCGGTACCAGTACGGCGTATCGGGCTGCAGTCCTTCCGCGCGCAGGGTCACGCAGCAATCGTCCCCGGCATTCGCAATCGCGCTGGAGCCTTGCAGCACGGTTTTGAAGTCGCGGTCGGTCGAGTACTCCAGCTTCACTTCGAACGCGCCGCTGGCGCGCACCCATACGGTGAAGTGGTTCGGCCCGGGCGATCCGATCATCGGCCCTTGCAGCGCGCGCGGATAGCCCAGCGCTTCGGCCCAGCTGCGCGGTATCGCCGAGAACAGCGCGGCCAGTCCGGAACCCTTGAGGAAAGTACGGCGGCGCAGTTTCATCCTTCGACTCCTATCGCAGGGCTTCGTTGAGCTTTTCGATCAGCGCGGCCTGCACCGCGCCATTCGAAACGCAGACATTCTGTCCATGCAGGTCCAGCGGCCCGCCGGTTACCGAGGTGGCAACGCCGCCCGCTTCCTTCACCAGGATGATGCCCGGCGCCATGTCCCAGGCATTGAGCGCGCGTTCCCAGTAAGCGTCCCAGCGACCCGATGCGACCCATGCCATGTCCACCGCGCAGGCGCCGGTGCGGCGGATGCCGGCGACTTCCGCGCTCAGCAGCGCCATCTCGCGCGCGAACACCGGATGGTCGGGTTTGCCGGCGAAGGGAATGCCGCAGGCCAGCACCGATTCGATCAATGTGGCGCGAGTGGAAACATGGATGCGCTGGCCGTTGAGCCAGCAACCCTTGCCCTGCTCGGCCACGTACATTTCCTCGATCACCGGCAGGTAGGTGACGCCGGCGACGACTTCGCCTTCGCGCGCCAGGGCGACGTTGACGCCCCACAGCGGCGTGCCGAACAGGAAGTTGGTGGTGCCGTCCAGCGGATCGACGATCCAGGTGTTGGCGGCGTCGCTGCCGCCGAATGCGCCGCCCTCCTCGCCCAGGAAGCCATAACCCGGCTGCGCCTTGGCGAGGATGCCGCGGGTGGTGCGCTCGGCTTCCTCGTCGGCGATGGAGACCAGGTCGGCGGGGCCGCTCTTGGAGCGGACGCCGAGTTCGGACAACTGGCCGAAATGTTTCAGCAATCCGGCGCCGGCCGCTTGCGCGGCCTCGATCATCGCCAACAGGTCCCGCGAAGGTTCAAGCACGTCGTCTTCCTCAGTCTCTAAGTTTGGTGCGCCACAGACTGGTGGCGAGCAGCGTGGCCAGTACCGAACAACCGATCCAGAACCAGATCACCGGGCCGAAATCGTAGCTGCGCACATCACCAATCACGGTCATGCCTTTTTCGATCAGCAGGCCCGACACCTGTTCCTGGATGCCCGCGCCGATATAGCTGAAGATGCCGATCACGCCCATCGCCGCACCGGCGACGCGCTTGGGCGCGATATCCACCGCGAACAGTCCGCCCAGCGAAGTGACCATGCCGGTCATGCCCATGCCGAACAACAGCATGCCCGTCACCAGCACCGGCATGCTGGCCGGGCCGAAGAAGATCAGCAGCAGGCCGATCAGCTCCAGCGCGCCGAACAGCAAATTGGCCGGCGGACGCCGGCCACTGAACACTTTGTCCGACACCAACCCGAAAGCGATGGCGCCGACGATGCCGGCCAGCGTGCTGACCATCAACAGGGTGCCCGCCGCTGGTAACGAGAAACCACGCGCTTCCTGCAGGTACAGCACGCCCCAGGAATTGATCGCATAGCGGGTGACGTAGGTCAGCGCGCTGGCCAGGCACAACACCCAGATCGCCGGGATCCTGAGGATGGAAAGCTGCAGGCCGATGACCGATTTCGCCGCGGGCTTTTCGGCTTCGCCGTAGTTGTCGTTCTTCCAGTCGTTGACCGCCGGCAAACCCATGGTGCGCGGGCGGTCCTGGATCAGCGCGAAGCAACCGATCGCCGTGGCCACCCCGATCAGTCCCGGCCCCCAGAACCCCCAGCGCCATCCCAGCGCCGCGACCGTGCTGCCCACCACGAGGAAAGTCAGCCCTTCGCCGATCGAGTGCGCCGTGCTCCACAAGCCATAAGCGCGTCCGCGCTCGCGGTTCGAAAACCAGCTGGTCATCGCGACCACGCCGCCAGGCGCACCGAAACTCTGGAACCAGCCGTTCAGGCCCCACAGCATCACCGCCGCCCACAGCGCGGTGGTGAAACCCATCGCCAGGTTGCACAACGCGGTGGCGAGGAACGCGAACGCCAGGAAGCGCTTCATGTTGGCGTGGTCGGCGAGGAAACCGTTGGTCAGCTTGCCGATCGCATAGGTGTAGAACAGCGCCGAACCGATCATGCCGAGGTCGCTGGGCGAATAGATGCCCGAATCGATCAGCGGCTTCTTCACCACGCCCAGCGCGAGCCGGCAGGTATAGATCAATCCGTAGCCCAGGGTGATGGCCAGCATCACCCGGAAACGATGGCGTTTGTACAGGCTGTCGACCTGTGCGCGGTCGGACATCTCCGGCAGGTCGGCGCCGGTCGAGAAGAACTTCAGGATTCCACCAGCCACGATTCCCTCCCAGGAATGGTCGGACTCTTTCGTATCGGAGCGTTGCTCAGCGCATCGTCGGCAGGACGAAGCTCTGGTCGGTCACCGCGCCGCCTTTCGGCCAGCGCTGGGTCACGGTCTTGGTCCGGGTGAAGAAGCGCACCCCGTCCTGGCCGTACTGGTTGAGGTCGCCGAAGCCCGAACGCTTCCAGCCGCCGAAGCTGTGGTAGGCCACCGGCACCGGGATCGGCACGTTGATCCCGACCATGCCCACCTCCACCCGATCGGCGAATTCGCGCGCCGCATCGCCGTTGCGGGTGAAGATGCTCACGCCGTTGCCGTACTGGTGCTTCGACGGCAGTTCCAGCGCTTCCTCGAAGGTTTCCGCACGCACGATCTGCAACACCGGCCCGAAGATCTCTTCGCGGTAGGTTTTCATTTCAGAAGTCACGTGGTCGAACAGGCTCGGGCCGAGGAAGAAACCGTCTTCATGCCCCGGCAGCGAGAAACCGCGGCCATCGAGCACCAGTTCGGCGCCCTCGTCGACGCCGAGCTGGAGGTAGGACTCGATCTTGGCCCGATGCGCGGCATTGATCACCGGGCCGTAATGCGCCTGCGCGTCGGTGGAAACGCCGATGCGCAGCTCCTTCACCGCCGCGACCAGTTTCTCGCGCAGCGCTTCGGCGGTCGCCTTGCCCACCGGCACCACCACCGGCAAGGCCATGCAGCGCTCGCCCGCCGATCCGTAGGCCGCGCCGAGCAGGTCGGCCACGGTCTGGTCCAGGTCCGCATCCGGCAGCACGATGCCGTGGTTCTTGGCCCCGCCCATCGCCTGCATGCGCTTGCCGTGCTGCGCGCCGAGCGCATATACCGACTGGGCGATGTCGGAGGAACCGACGAAACTCACCGCCTTGATCGTCGGATGCCTGAGGATCGCCTCGACCGTGTCCTTGTCGCCATGGACCACGTTGAGCACGCCCGGCGGCAGGCCGGCTTCGATCATCAGTTCCGCCAGCCGCACCGGCACCGACGGATCGCGCTCCGAAGGCTTGAGGATGAAGGCGTTGCCGCAGGCGATGGCCGGGCCGAACATCCACATCGGGATCATCGCCGGGAAATTGAACGGAGTGATGCCGGCGACCACGCCCAGCGGCTGGCGCACCGAATACACGTCGATACCCGGGCCCGCGCCTTGCGTGTATTCGCCCTTGAGCAAGTGCGGGATGCCACAGGAGAACTCGATGACTTCCAGCCCGCGCTGCAGATCGCCTTTGGCATCGGAGACCACCTTGCCGTGCTCGGAAGACAGCAGGTGCGCCAGTTCGTCCATGTTCGCTTCGAGCAGGCGCTTGAACTCGAACATCACCCGCGCGCGGCGCTGCGGATTGACCTGGGCCCAGCCTCTCTGCGCCTCCGCGGCGTCGGTCACGGCGCGATCGAGTTCGGTGGCGGACGCCAGCGACACCCGCGCCTGCACCTGCCCGCGATTGGGATCGAAGACCTCGCCGTGCTTGCCCGAGGTGCCCGCGACGGACTGGCCGCCGATGAAATGTTCGATATTGCGCATGTTCGTATTCCTTGAAGTATTCGCGTTGCGGATCAACGCTTGCGCACGATCCAGTCGTGCGCCGGGTCGTTGCGGAAGACCCAATGGCGGCTGGGGCCGGCCATGACGTTGAGGTAGTACAGGTCGTAGCCGTGCGGCGCGCCGACCGGATGGTAGCCACGCGGCACCATCACCACGTCGCCATCTTCCACCGCGATGGTCTCGTCCAATGAGCGGTCGTCGGTATAGACCCGCTGGAAGGCGAAACCCTGCGGTGGCTGCAGGCGGTGGTAATAGGTTTCCTCCAGCGCCGATTCCTGTTCCGGCATGGCGGTGTCGTGCTTGTGCGGCGGATAGCTGGACCAGTGCCCGCCCGGGGTGATCACCTCCACCACCAGCAGGCCCTCGGCCGCTTCGGTCTCGGGCAGGATGTTGCGCACGTAGCGGGTGTTGGTATCGCTGCCGCGCACTTCGCGCGACATGCTTGCCGGGTCGATCAGGCGCACCTGTCCCGCGCCTGTTCCCGGCGCGGTGCATACCGCGAGTTCGACTTCTGTTTTAGCGACGACTTCGAACGCGACGCCGGCGGGAACATAGACCGCCCCCGGCGCCTTGTCCTCGAACGGCGTGGCGCGACCGCCCAGATCCTCGAACGCTTCGTCGCCAGCCTTGATATCCGCCGTTCCCGCGACCAGCACCAGGCAGGTTTCGCGACCGGCGAAATGTCCGGCGTGGCGCCCGCCCGCCTGCAGGCGCACGACACGGAAGCCGACGTGTTCCCAGCCCGCGCTGGCCGGGGTCACCTCCAGCACGGTGCCGGTGGCGTCTGGCGCATGCGGGCGGACGCGCAGCTGCGGCATCAGTGCAGCCCCGCCTTCGCCGCTTCGTCCTTCAATGTCTTCAGGCCCAGCGCCGCATAGGTACGCGGATCGGCCAGCTTGGGATCCTGTTCGGCTTCGATCACGATCCAGCCGGAATAGTCGATGGCCTTCAGCGCACTCATGATCCCGGCGTAGTCCAGGCCGCCGTCGCCGGGCACGGTGAACATGCCCGAGAGCACGCCGTCGAGGAAACTGGATTTGCCTTGCTTCGCCCTGGCGAAGGTCTCCCAGCGCACGTCCTTGCAATGCACATGGGCAACGCGCGCCGGATGGTTACGGATCACATCCAGCGAATCGACGCCGCCGAGCGCGGCATGTCCGGTGTCCAGGGTCAGCCCGACCGACGGGCCGGTGTTGTCGATGAAGGCCTGCAGGTCGGCCGCGTTCTCGACCACCGTGCCGAGATGATGGTGGTAGGCGAACTTCAGGCCTTGCGCCTGGATGTAGTCGGCGACCGCGGTCATCCGCGATCCGAACAGCACCCAATCATTGCCACTGAGCCGCGGGGTGCCGGACAACGGCACGCTGCGGTCGCCATGCACGGCATTGCTGGTTTCGGCGAACACGAACACGCTGCTGTCCAGCGCCTTGAGCAACGCAAGATGCGGCTGCAGCGCTGCGATCTCCGCTTCGGCATCCTGGGCCAGCAGCGAACCGCTGTACCAGCCGCCGATCAGGTCGATGCCGTAATTTGCCAACAGCGGCTTCAGCGTGGCCGCCTCGCGCGGGAACTTGCCGCCCAGTTCGACGCCCTCGAAGCCGAGCTCCTGGATGTCCTTCAGGATGCTTTCCAGCGGCGTGTCGCCGCCCAGCTCGGGCATGTCGTCGTTGGCCCAGGCGATGGGACTGACACCGAATCGGATACTCATGGTTTCATTGCGCTCATGACAGGTCTCTCTTCATGCGCACGCCGTCTTCGTAGGCACGGCGTGCGGCGTTGACTTCGGGGCGGTCGGAAACTTCGGGGACGGCCACGTCCCACCACCAGCCGCCGGCTTCGGTGGTTTTCAATGGATCGGTGTCGATGACGACGACGTAACTGCGGTCGGCGGCGCGGGCGCGGCCCAATGCGGCGGCGAGTTCGCCGAGCGTCTCCACTTTTTCCGACAGCGCGCCCAGGCTGCGCGCGTGCGCGGCGAAATCGATGTCGGCCAGCACTTCATGCCGCGAATCGGCGAGCAGGTTGTTGAAGCCCGGGCTGCCGGTGGCCTGCTGCAGGCGGTTGATGCAACCGTAGCCGCGGTTGTCCAGCAGCACCACGATCAGCTTGCGGCCCAGCATCACCGAGGTGGCCAGTTCCGAGTTCATCATCAGGTAGCTGCCGTCGCCGACCATGACCACCACTTCGCGATCGGGCTCGGCCATCTTCACGCCGAGGCCGCCCGCGATCTCGTAACCCATGCAGGAATAGCCGTATTCCAGGTGGTAGCCGCCCGGCTTCGAGGTCCGCCAGAGCTTGTGCAATTCGCCCGGCAATCCGCCGGCCGCGCAAACCACCACCGCATTGTCGGCGACCGCCCGCTGCACCGTTCCGATCGCCTGCGCGTCGCTGGGCAGTCTCTGGCTTTCTTCGCCTGCCGTCGCAGCGACCACCATCGCATTCCACTCGACGATGGCATTGCGGTTGCGCACCACCACGTCCTCGGGCACGCACCAATCGCGCAGGCGTTCGGCCAGCGCCTGGATCACCGTGCGCGCATCGCCAACCACCGACGCAGCGTTATGCTTGTGCGCATCGAAGGCCTGCACGTTGACCTGGAAAAGTTGGCGGTCAGGAAACAGGCTGCGCGAACCCGTGGTGAAATCCTGCAGGCGCGTGCCGATGCCGATAATCAGGTCGGCTTCCTGCGCCGCGGCGTTGGCCGCAGCCGATCCGGTGACGCCTATCGAACCCAATGCTCGTGGATGCTGCCACGACAGCACGCCCTTCCCCGCCTGCGTTTCCGCCACCGGCATGCCGGTGGCTTCGGCCAGCGCAGCCAGCGCGGCTTCGGCCTGGCTGTAACGCACACCGCCACCAGCGATGATCAGCGGGCGCTTCGAAGTGCGTATAGCGGCGACCAGTTCGTCGAGCTCATGTGCATCGGCGGCCTGGCGTCGCTGCCGCCACACACGACGCGCGAAGAAGTGCTGCGGATAATCGAAGGCTTCCGCCTGCACGTCCTGGCAGAACGCGAGCGTCGCCGGACCGCAGCCGGCGGGATCGAGCAGGGTCGCCAGCGCCTTCGGCAACGAATCGATCAGCTGTTCGGGCCGGGTGATGCGGTCGAAGTAGCGCGAGACCGGGCGGAAGCAATCGTTGGCCGACACGGTGGCGTCGCCGAAATCCTCGACCTGCTGCAGCACCGGATCCGGACGACGGCTGGCGTAGACGTCGCCCGGCACCAGCAGCACCGGCAAACGATTGACGTGCGCCAGCGCGGCGGCAGTGATCATGTTGGTCGCGCCCGGGCCGATGGAGGTGGTGCAGACCATCGCGCGCTGGCGGCGCATCTGCTTGGCGTAGGCGATGGCGGCATGGGCCATGCCCTGCTCGTTGTGCGCGCGCCAGGTGGGAAGATCGTCACGCCCGGCGTGCAGGGCTTCGCCCATGCCGGCGACATTACCGTGGCCGAAGATCGCCCACACGCCGGCGAAATACCGCACTTCCCCGCCATCCACTTCAACGTACTGGGCGGACAGCCATCGCACCATGGCCTGCGCTGCGGTCAGGCGTAGCGTCGACATGTCAGGCGGCTCCCTGTTGCGGAACGACGCCGGCCTTGGCCGCGCGCCAGGCATCGACCAGCACGGCGAAACGGCGCGACAGGTCGGCGATGGCGGTCTCGTCGTCGATCCCGCCCGCCAGCCATTTCTCGGCGGCGTCGGCGAAGATGGTGCGGCCGACGGCGAAGCCCTTGACGATCGGCGTCGACGCCGCCGCCTTGAACGAGGCGATCAGTTCCGCTTCCGGCGCCGACAGGCCCAGCAGCACCACCCCACGACAATGCGCGTCGTTGGCGCCGATGACGCGCTCGATATTGGCCCACGCCGCCGCGCTGTCGTTGGGTTCCAGCTTCCACCAGTCCGGTTTCATGCCCAGATCGTAAAGCCGCTGGATGACGCGCGATACCGTGGTGTCGTCGACCGCGCCGTTGCGCGAGGCGATGATCTCCACCAGCAGCTCGTGGCGGGTCTTGCGCGCGGCGTCCTGCAGCCGCAGCAACTGCCGTTCCTGGCGTTCGCGCAGGTCCTGCGCATCGTCGGGATGGTAGAAGACCAGGCACTTGATCACGTGGTTCGACGGCCAGGTGGCGAGTTCGGTGGCCACGTCGGCGGAACTTTCGAATTCCAGGGGGCACGAGCCCGGCAATTCGATCGGCCGCCCGATCCAGTAAGGCGCATCGGCCGCGGCTTCCAGTCCGCGCATGCCGAAGCGTCCGTCCAGCAGCACGCCGAAACGCGGGTCGCCCTGGGCCAGCCGGTCCACCGCCTTCAACGCCAGCGCCTTGAACGGTTCGATGCGCGAAGGATCCGCGCCGGTTTTCTCGCAGATGGCCTCGAACTGGCTGCGATGGTCCATCGCCAGCACGGTGAGCTCTTCCCAGCGGCCGACGCGCGTGCCGGCCCAGTGCGTCTGCTCCAGCGCCGCGTCGTCGCGCAGGCGGAATGGATATTCTTCGCCGCTGCCCAGGAACTGCTGCAGTTCCTGCCAGGTCGGCATCGCCGGTGCGCAGCCGTGGCGCGAGACGACAATGGCGCCGCAGGCGTTGGCGTAGCCGCAGGAAGTCTCCAGCGACTCGCCGCGCAACCAGCCGCGCAGGAAGCCGGCCATGAACGCATCGCCAGCGCCGAGCACGTTGAAGACTTCGACCTTGAATCCACGCCCGACCACCCCCTCGTCGAGGTGGCCGGGAATGGCCCCTGGAAACGCAGAACAACCCAGCGCGCCGCGCTTGCACACCAGCAGCGCATCGGTTTTTTCGCGGATCACGCGCAAGGCGGCGATCGTGTCGGTGCTGCCGCCGAGGATGTGCACTTCCTCTTCCGTGCCGACGATCAGGTCGCACAGCGGCAGCACTTCCTGCAGGCGCGCGGTGACCGCGTCGTGGGCGACGAAGCGGTTCTCGCCCGCATCCCTGCCGGTCAGCCCCCACAGCACCGGGCGGTAATCGATGTCGAACACGACCTTGCCGCCCGCGGCGCGCACGATTTCGCAGGCGCGCAGGCTGGCATCGAACACATTGGGTTGCGACAGGTGGGTGCCGTTGATCAGCACCGCGCCGGCCGAGCCGAGGAACGCGGGATCGACGTCGGCCGCTTCCAGGGCCATGTCCGCGCAGTTCTCGCGATAGAAGATCAGCGGGAAGGTGTCCGGATCGCGGATGCCCAGGAACACCAGCGCGGTCAGGCGTTGCGCGTCTTCCAGCACCCCGCGCGTGGAGACGCCTTCGCGCCGCAGCTGTTCGCGGATGAAACGGCCGAAGTGGTCGGCGCCGACCCGGGTCAGCAGGCCGCTGCGCAGGCCCAGGCGCGCGGCGCCGACCGCGGTGTTGGTGGGACTGCCGCCGATGTACTTGGCGAAGGAGGCCATGTCCTCCAGCCGGCCACCCACCTGTTCGCCATACAGGTCGATGCTGGATCGGCCGATGGTGATCAGGTCATGCCTGATCGGGTCGTGTTGTTGTTCCTTCCCAGCCATGCAGGCCGTCCCTCACCCGGTTGCGGGCGACGTTCGCCCCCAATGGATGTAACATATATTCCATTATTGAAATGAAAGCAACATTTGTTTCATTTCTTCGCGCGTTTGCTGGCCGCCGGCTTGCCCGGGCCGGCACCCGTGGCCGCGAATGCGTAGGAAATCACCAGCGCCTGGGCCAGGCACATCGATGCCGACAGCGAACGGAACTTGCGGATCTCGGCTTCGCGCACCTGCAGCACCAGCGACGCCGGCTTGGCCACCGGGCTGACCAGGCTGTCGCTGATCGACAGCACCTTGCAGCCCTTTTCCACCGCCGCATCGACCACGTGCACGGTCTCGCCGGCATAGGGGTGGTAACTGACCGCGATCAGCAGGTCGCGCCCGGTGATGCCGTGCACCTGCTGCAGCGACATGCCGCCCAGGCTGTCGATGAACACGGTCTTCTTGTCCACCTGCAGCAACGAATAGGCCAGGTAGGCGGCGACCGGGAACGAACGCCGGAAGCCGGCCACATACACGGTTTCGGCCTGGGAAATCAGCTTCACCGCGCTTGCGAGATCATCGCGGGCGATGATCTTGGACAGGTTCTGCAAGGCCAGCACGTTGCCCTCCACGAACTCGCCCAGCACCTGGCTGGGATCGCCGACCGTCTTGCCTTCCACGTTCTGGTTGAACTCGCGCACCCGTTCGCTGTAGCCCAGCGGCGCGGTGCCGGAAAGCAGGCCGTCGCGGAACAGGCGCTGCATCTGGGTCGCCCCGTCGAAGCCGAACGACTTGGCGAAACGGACGATGGCCGAAGGCTGCACGCCGGTACGCTCGGACAGCACGGCCAGGGTTTCCAGGGCGATCGCGTTGGGCTCGTCCAACACGTAGCGCGCGATCTGCTGCAGGCGCTTGCTCAGGGATTCGTAGCGGACCAGGATCGCCGCACGCAGTTCCTCCGCGGTGCCCGGCGGATTGTTCGACTCGGCCATGCAGCCGCTCCTCAGTAAGGTGGGTCCGGCATCCGCCGGCAGTTGGAATATAAAGTATTTTTCTGGAAATTCTATTACAATATGAAATAGAATAGAACTTCCATTCATTGGCCGGTCGGCCGCGGGAGCAACTCGTGGAAAGAATCGATGTGGCGCTGATCGGCGCCGGGCGCATGGGCCAGGTGCATGGACCGAATGCGGCCCGGCATCCCGGCCTGCGGTTGAAGTACGTGGTCGACCCCAGGCCGGAAGCCGCCGAGGCGATGTGCCAGCGCTTCGGCGCGCAGGCCGCGAGCCTGGAACAGGCGCTGGCCGACCCCTCGGTCAAGGGCGTGCTGGTGTGCAGTTCCACCGACCAGCACCTGTCCAACGCGCTGGCCGCGGTCGAAGCCGGCAAAGCGGTGTTCTGCGAGAAGCCCATCGACCTGGACCTGCAGAAAGTGCTGCAGGCGCGCCCGCGTTTCGAAGGCGCGTGCTTCCTGCTCGGCTTCAACCGGCGTTTCGATCCGCACTTCAAGACCTTGAAACAGAAGCTCGATGCGGGCGCGGTCGGCAAGCTGGAATCGCTGCAGCTGATCAACCACGATCCGGCCTCGCCGCCGCCTGGTTTCATTCCCACCAGCGGCGGCCTGTTCAAGGATTTCACCATCCACGACCTGGACATGGCGCGCTGGCTGCTGGGCGAAGAGCCGGTGCAGGTCTACGCCACCGCCAGTTGCCTGGTCGATCCGGAAATCGGCCGCCTCGGCGATGTCGATACCGCGCGCACGGTGCTGAAGACCGCGTCGGGAAAACTCTGCGTGATCTCCAACACGCGCCGCAGCGGTTATGGCTACGACCAGCGCATCGAGGCCTTCGGTTCCTCGGGCATGCTCAACGCGGGCAATGTGCAGCGGGACACGCTGCAGACGCTGACCGAAGCCATGGTCGCCGGCGCGCCGATCCATCCGGGTTTCGCCTCGCGCTACAGCGATGGTTATCGCGACCAGATCCATCATTTCGCCGACGTCGTCCATGGCCGCGCCGAACCCTTCGTGGGCTACGCCGACGGCGTGGCCGCGCTGGTCCTGGCCGAAGCCTGCGAAGCGTCGATGCGCAGCGGCACCGTCATCACTCTCTGAGGGGAATCCACATGCACAAGGTCGTACTCATCGGCGCCGGACGCATCGGCCGCATCCATGCGAAGAACGCCGCGTTCAACCCGCGCATCGAACTGGCCGGCGTGGTCGACGCCATCGACGCGTCCGCGCAATCGCTGGCCGCCGAATACGCTTGCCCGGTACTGAGCCTGGACCAGGCGATGGACGATCCGTCGGTCGCTGGCGTGATCATCGCCAGCTCCACCGATACCCACCTGGACTACAGCGTGCGCGCCGCGGCCACGGGCAAGGCGATCTTCTGCGAAAAACCCATCGACCAGGATCTCGCACGCGCGCGCAGCGCCGCGAACGTATTGTCGAAGGCGAAACTGCTGCTGGCCTTCAACCGTCGCTTCGATCCTAACTTCCAGGCCTTGAAGGCGCGGCTGGACAGCGGCGCCATCGGCACCCTGGAAACCCTGCAGATCACCTCCAACGATCCCAGCCCTCCCCCGCCCTCCTATGTCGCCGTGTCCGGCGGCCTGTTCAAGGACATGGCCATCCACGACTTCGACATGGCGCGCTGGCTGCTGGGCGAAGAGGCAGTCGAAGTCTATGCCGCGGGCAGCTGCCTGGTGGATCCCGAAATCGGCAAGCTCGGCGACGTCGATACCGCACGCACCGTGCTCAAGACCGCCTCGGGCCGGATCTGCGTGATCTCCAACAGCCGCCGCTCCGGCTTCGGCTACGACCAGCGCATCGAGGCCTACGCCTCGGCCGGCATGGTCCGCGCCGACAACGTCACCGAAAGCACGGTGCAGGTCTGGAGCGAGAACGGCGCCGCCGCCGATCGCTTCCAGAACTTCTTCCTCGACCGTTACGCCGAAGCCTATCGCCGCGAGATGGACCACTTCGCCGACATGCTCGACGGCGCCGATGCGTCGGTCGGTTACGCCGATGGCGTGAATGCGTTGGCGCTGGCGGAAGCGGCGGCGGAATCGGTGAAGACGGGGGCACCCGTTCGCATCTGAAGTTCCCGGCAGTCGCGCGGCAAGAATCGACCGGGCTGCGCCACTGGAAACAATGACATCGAGACCCACTGCCCTCTACACGCATCCAGCGTGCAGCACCCTAAAGAGCACATGCTTCCCATCCCTGCGGAGTCGCGCTGGTCGAGTCGCCTTTGAAATTTCCCCGTAGGGTGGTCTGGGCCCATTGGTCCGCATCGGCGAGCTGCGCCGGCGTCAGGTTCGCTGCCGCTGCCGCTAATTGCTGGTCGAGCCTGGCAACGCGGTGTTGTTCCGCACCAAGGCGATAGAGCCGGAGATAGCGATAGTGCTGCACCGGATCGGCACCGACCAACCCGGCGAGCAGGCCCTGCGCGCCCGGCTCGTAGGCTTGCTGCAGCAGATCGACGACTCGCCAGTCGCCTGCGGCGAGGCCGGCCTCCATCATCGCCGAAGTATTGTTGCGATAAGCCTGCAGCGTTTCCGGATGCGCGAGCAGGCTGCGTGCGTCATAGAGCGGTCCACGGCCGAGATAGCATGCGCGCGCGTCCTCATCGCCGAGCCGCGCCGCCTGGGCGAGATTCGGAACCAGGGTATCGAGCATCTCATCGCTTACGCCAGCGCATAGCGCCTGGTTCTCATGCACGGATTGCTGGCGCACTTTCATCGTATCGAACAGGATCTGGTAGGTCCGAAGCTGTTCCGGGCTCATGCCGTCGGTTTTCTTGTTGGCCAGGTCCCCCGTCACACCCTTGTTCCTCCACTCCGAACCGCGTAGCCGGTTGCAACGGTCGAGATCGCGGAACAGGCGCGTGGCCGCAACTGCGTCTCCCGCATTCGCACGCGCCTGCAGGTCCGTGAACGTGGCTTTCAACGGCACGCCAGGTGCCGGCAGCGGCCCGCCAAGAGCGACGGCGACGGAGGTCGGCCTGGTGGTGGATGGCGGCAATTTCCCAGGAGTCTGTTCTGCCGCAACAACCGCAGCGTCTACGCCTGGGGTATCGGCCGGTTCCATTTCAGGCGCCGCGCGGCCGAGAAGATATGCACCGATGATCGCTGCAAGGAATGCACCGGGAATGAGCAGGGTTCTTTTATTCATGCGGATCCACCTGCACGGAAGAATACGTCTGCAGCGGCATGCGGTGCCATGTCACTCGTAAGGGAATCCACACGGGTCCCATCCTGCAACCGTCGATTCGGTCGAGTTGCCGGCATTGAAGTTCGTATGGAAAGTCGTCTCTGCCCAGGCGTCGGCTTCGGCAAGCTGATCCGGGATCAGTTGCGCCGCGGCGGCCACCACCTGCTTGTTCAACTTTTCAACAAGGTGCGGCTCCGCGCCAAGGCGATAGAGCTTGAGGTAACGGTAATACTGGTAGGGATCGGCGCCCAATACGCCAGAAAGCAGGCCCTGCGCGTCTGGCTGGTAGGCGTTGCGAAGCAGGTCCACGACTTTCCAGTCGCCGGCAGCAATGCCTGAGTCGATCATGGACGAAACGCTGCCACGATAGGCCGCAAGCCATTCCGGATGGTTCACGAAGCCGCTTGCATCGTAGTTGGGCCCACGCGACAGATAGCAGGCGCGCGCATGCTCCTCGCCGAGCCTGGCCGCCCTCTGCAGATTGGGCACCAGGGATTCGAGCATGGCATTGCTGGCCCCATCGCACAGGTTGTGGAGTCTCTGCATATTGCGCTTGTTGGATTCGACCGCGTCGAGCTGGGCGCGATACTCCTCCAGTTGATCGGGCTTCATTCCACCGACCTGTTCGTCCAATACTTCCTTGGCATGGCCTGATATGGCCCAATCGATCCCCCGGAGGCGGTTGCAGATGCTGAGATCGCGGTATAGCCGGGTCGCAGCGGCAAGGTCTCCAGCATCGGCCCGGGCCTGCAATTGAGGGAAGGACAGCCGCAACGGCGTTCCAGGTGCAGGCAAAAACATCGACGCGAAAGCGCCCGCCTGTTGTCTGCCGGCCATCGGCGGTGGCTTGGCGGCGTTCACTATGGACGGCGTCGGAAGATCCCCTCGTGCCGGCCATTGCCCATGCGCGCGGAATGCGAAATAGGCTGCGGCAAGCACCAAAGCCCCAATGGCCGGAATTAGAAAACGTTTCAAGGGCATGGGGAGATGCTATCGGAAAACCGCAGGTCAGCACAAAACCGACCTGCGATGGAAATCATCCGTGAATTTCCCGATATTCCCGCAAGCAGCAGCAAAGCTACTGCTCGCTAGCCAGCACGTATTGTGCGGCCGCTATCGCGGCTTCGCTGTTCATGATCGCGGTGTTCTTGCCGGCTGCCGATGGCAAGCCTACTTTCAGGTTCACCGCGCCCGAAACCAGAGCATCCAGCACCTGCGTGACTATCGGCAAGCCCAATGCGATATTCCCGCATCCGCTTGCCGCCGGCACAGAGAACGAGTTGTCTACGAAGGTAGCTCCGCTGGTCTGAAGGTAGCCGATGTAGTTCGGCTCATCGGTCCACACGATCTGTGTCGTGCCCGGGTCGCCGGAAATAGGTTGATTCGGGAGCGGCGGACTTGTCGTGCCCGTCTGCAGGTTGATGATGATCGGATTCTGCGGCGTGCCGATATAACAGTTGTTGCCGAGGAAAGGATTCTGCAAACGCACTCGAACGGCCAAGCGCAATGCCGTGTTGTCGTTGACGCCGTCATTCGGCGGGTACAGGGCGTTCGAGAGCGTGGCCTGGCCCTGTTGAACCAGTTCCATGGTCGCCGTGACATCGTTTGCCGTACCGACGATGCTCCAGAACGCAAGCCACAACGGGTATGGCCAATCAGACCTTGGATTCATGATCCCCAGCAAGCCACCAGGCACCTTGCCCGGAGGGGCCGCGAGCGTCGGGGCGCCCACTGCGTCGTACAGGGGCGATTGCGCCAGGCTTTCTACTCCGCCTTGCAGGACGATCGGCTTATCGATCGGCAAGGTCGTGCTCCCGATCTTGAAAGATCCGGAACCGGTCACGCTGTACAGGCAACTTCCGACGTTGGTATCTGTATAGGGGCAGTACTTGAACTGCGCGTACGCCCCCGTTGGCGTAGCTCCGATTGCGACAGGTGCCCAGGCGGCACCCATCATCACTGCCAAAGCAAGCGTTAGATTACGTCTGTGCATGATGTCTCTCCAATTCAATGCGTCAATCCGCAAGCGCTGTGGGCATGGACACTCACCGGCCTGGAACCAGGGCGCCGTCCCCGGCGCGACATTTAATGAAAATCCCGTCGACCTCGGATGGCGGAAGAGGCTGGCCGCCCCTTCCACCATCCCTTCTCTGCCTAATCACGGAACCCGTTCATTGACGAGCGTGCGGTCACGGAAAAATGGCATCCACGACCGGGCTGGAACTCAGGTGCGGAGAAACCGAGTTGACGGTACATAGCCCAAGCGCGCCGCTGAAGGAAAACACGCCGCTATTGTTCAGGGTGCCGGTCACATTGCCAGGGCAGGTGGCGCCGAGCGCCGGGATCGTCACGCTGACACTGTTGACCTTGACGTTCCCGGGCCCCGCATCGCTGGTCGGTGGGGAAATGGTCCACGGCAAGCCATTCGAAGTGATGGCGTCGCACGCAGCGCTGTAGCCCAGGGTGCCCGGCGCCCTGGTTTCGAAATCGGCAGCGGTGACGCTTGCCGTTCCGCTTGCGGTGACGTTGACCGTCAACTTGACCGAGTCGCACGGGAGCGAATTGCCCAGGACGGTCGCGTTGGTCTTTCCGGTAAAATTGCTGCTGCCTGCGCCTCCTACCCGCGAATAGCTGGCAGCGAAAGACGTTGAGGCAGCAAGCATGCTCGCTACGGCCAAGGTACCGACAAGAACTTGTTTGAATGTGGACATGGCTTCAATCTCCATCTACAGGTTATCGATATTCAGGCGGTTTCCCGTCCGACCTTTGCCGCAGGTCAAGTGCTGCGGTGCCACTGGTTGAACCGCATCTGCGACTCAACCAAAACGGTGGGCCTGCCCGGCTTGTTCAAGCAAGTCGGTCAGAAGAAGCCCTTGCGAATACTGAATCCGATAATTCTTGGATCCTGCAAGAACACGTTGGTGGTCAGGCCGCTGTCGTCGCTGTTGAGGAAAGTGCCGGTGATCGAGTCGTCGTCCAGCAGGTTCTTGGCGTACAACTGCACGCTCAGGTCGGCGCCGGGCTTGTACCAGGTGAGCGATACGTTGACGTTGTGCCAGCTGTCCAGGCGATCGACCTGGTCCTGATATACGCGTGCCCAGCTCTTGCCCTGGTAGTACAGGTCGGCGCGCACGGTCAGGTCGCTGTCGCCCAGGGCGAAGGTGTACTGCGGGCTGAGGCTGACGGTGATCTTGGGCGCATTGGGCAGGTCGTTGCCGCCCAGGTCCTTGGTGAAGCCGGCACCGCCATTGGGCGCGTCCACGGTTGGGTCGTAGGTGAAGCCGTAACGCTCTGCCCAAGGGCCTCCCGGCGTGAACCCGCCGGGTGCCGTTGGCAGATTGACGGTACAGAAACTCTGCAGGACATTGGTCGCGTCGGGAGTGAACTGCTGCCCGCTGTAATGCGATTGCAGCACGGTCTCCACCAGTTCCCTGGGTGCGATGCAGTTGGACGCCAACTGGATCCAGGGCCGTATCAGCACCCAGTCCGGATTGCCGGCGGTGCGGTCGAGCACGTCGATGGAGCGCTCGCCATCGGCGATGCGGGTGCGCAGCAGGCCCACATTGCCGCTGAGCTGGAAGTTGGCGGTTGGCCGCCACACCGCTTCCAGTTCCGCGCCCCAGGTCCTGGCGTCGAAGTTTTCGTTCAGGGTGGCGCGGTCGACGATCTGCGAGACCTGGTAGCCCTTGTAATCGTTGTAGAACAGGGTGCCATTGAGGATCAGCCGGCCATCGGCCATCACGTTCTTCATGCCCAGTTCGAGGGCGTTGACGTACTCGGCGTCGAAGCGCGGGTCGCGCTGCGTGAAGCTCAGGTAGTCCGGGTTGGCGTCGATGCCGGGCGAGTTGGTGCCGCCGGCCTTGTAACCGCGCGCGACCGAGGCATAGAGCAGGGTGCTGTCGGTGAAGGACAGGTCCGGCGACCAGTCCAGCACCAGGCGCCCGGTGGGCTCGTTCCAGATCTGGCGGATGTCCGGCTGCGCCGGATAGCCGCCGTTGACATAGCCGCCGCCGAGATAGCCCGGCGTGAGCAGGGCCTGGCTGGGCACTGGCGTGGTGGTCTTGACGTCGTGGGTCCAGCGCAGGCCGGCGGTCAGGCGCAGGGTATCCGAGAGCTTCCAGTAGCCCTCGCCGAAGATCGCGCTGGAGCGGGTACTGGCCAGGTTGCGGCTGCGGAAATAGTTGTGCCCCTGCCCGTCCAGCGCGCCGATCGGGTTGGGATCCACATAGATGCAGGAGAAATCCCCGAACTCGCGCACCGGCGCACCGAGCTGGCAGTTCTCCACCACAGGACTGCCAGCGAAACCGGTGCGGCTGTAATAACTCCTGGCGATCGCGGTGAACAGGTTGTTGAAGACGTAATAGCTTTCGTCGATATCGAACTCCAGGTAATTGGCGCCCAGGCTGAAGTTGAACGCGCCGTCGTAATCCGACTGCAGGCGGAACTCCTGCGACCACTGGCGGCTGTTGGCGTCGACAAGGTCGCTGGCCAGCATCCGGTCCGAGCACCCCAACTGCGGGTCGCAAAATACGCCGCCGGGAGCCAGATCGTAGGCCGGCCCCAGGGTGAAGTCCGGAAGGAACTGGACCAGGTTCGATGACGTGTTGTTGAACACAGGGTTGGACTGGAACCGCCCGTAGTCCTGGGTGGACCAGTAGCGATCCTTCGTGTACAGAGTCTGCGAGACGAAATGCAGGTGATCGCCGATGGCCGCATCGAAGTTGAACTGGGCGATATCGTTCGAGGCCTTGAACCTGGGATCGTAGGTGGTGGCGATCTCGCGCAGGTTTCTCGATTGGATGACGCCCGCATATGGATCCACGCCCGTGGGGATCAGCGTCCCTGCGCCAACGAAGTTGCCGTCGGCATCGGTGGCGTAGCCGGTGAGACCGGCCAGCCCACCCGCCGCCAGCACATAAGGCAGGCCAGCGCCGTTGGGGGTGCCATAAGCGGCATCGTTGTACATCGAGCCATCCACACAGCCCTGGCTCATGTAGTTGCGGTCCAGTGCGGAGACGGCGGTGCCGCCTATGGTTTCCGGTCCCGGATCGGTGTGGCACAGCTGCTTGCCGCTGCGCGCGCGGCTGTCGTCTTCCTGGAAGTGCTCCCAGACCAGGCTGGCGTTGAAACGCTCGCTCGGCTTCCAGGCCAGCGACGTACGGACTCCCAGGATGTCGCGGTCGTTGACGTTTTCCTTGGTGACGGTGTTGTAGTCGTAACCGTCACGCTTGGTGTACTGCGTGGCCAGGCGAAAAGCGAAGCTGTCGCTCAGCGGCACGTTGATCATGGCGTTGACGCGGCGGGTGTCGTAGTTGCCGAACTCGCCCATGGCATTGGCCTCGAATGCCTCGGGGTCGGCCAGGTTGGGGATCATGTTGACCACGCCGGCGGTGGCATTGCGCCCGTACAGCGTGCCCTGCGGGCCGCGCAGCACCTCGACGCGCTCGACGTCGAAGTATTCCTGTTCGAACAGGCGGTTGCGGATCATCGGCGCGCTGTTGAAGCTGATCGCCACGGCCGGGTCGGTGGTCACCGACAACGCCTGCGTGCCGATGCCGCGGATCTGGAAGTTGTAGCTGGCGAAATTGGTCTTGGAAAAACTGACATTGGGTACGGCAGTGACCAGGTCGCCGCCGCTTTCGATCTTGCGGTCGTTGAGGTCCTGCCCGCCGAAGGCGCTGATCGCGATCGGCACCTTCTGGATGTTCTCGACCTTCTTCTGCGCGGTTACGACGATGGTGTCGAATGTAGTCGCGTCAGCCGCCCTGCCGCGCGCGGCTTCGGGTTCGCCTTGCGGTCCGGTGTCCTGCGCGCCTGCCTCCTGTGCGGATACAGCAGCGGCCGTGGAAGGCGTGGATGCCGCCCCATCGAGGATGGCGATGGTGCTGTCGCCCACCTGCTGGAAGACCAGTGGAGTGCCTGTCAGCATCAACCCGAGCGCTTCGGGCACCGAGTAATTGCCTCTTATCGGAGGCGTCTGCAATTGCGCTACACGTTCGGAGGAGAACACCAGGGTGATGTCGGCCTGCCTGGCCAGTTCGTTCAGCCCCAGCGTTGCTGCCTGTGCCGGGATATCGAAATCCTTCTTCGTCTCCGATGCCGCGGCGTTGACCGCCACGCTCATCGCCAATGCGCAGACCAGCGCGTTGCGCAATGTGTTGTGCCGCAATGCGGCCCGCATGCGCACAGGGAAACACACACCGTGATCGTGCATTTTCAATCCCCCCCCGGGGTGTTTTACCAGTTGTGAAATATCCGGCTCTCCCAACAAAGACGGGATAGCCGTCGGTTTCCGCTATCGCTTCGCTTCTTTCTGTTTTTGCTTGCCTGGCGCCGCACCTTGTCCAGTGCTTTCGATCCTATGCAAGTTGCCCGCGCCACTTTGGTCCGGGCTGCAGGAACTGTGACCGCAGACGGTGAAAACGCCTTGCCCAACCTGTTGATAGCCCAGGCCCGTGCCGGTCAACAGCAATCCCAGGCCCTGGTTGATGGAGTACCGACCACGCAGTTCACCGGTGACGGCGTGTGCCACCAAGTCGTAGGAAAAAACCAGCGTGATATCCGCCTGACGGGCGAATTCGTTCAGTCCCGCAGCAGCGGGTTGGCGGGGAACGTCGAAGCGCCGCAGCGTAGCCTGCTCGCTGCAACCAGCAGGCAATGCCGCAATGGCCAGCAGGCTCGCCAGCATGAGCCGATGCAATTGCGTGGGCTTGCCCATAGTTCCTGCTTTCCCCGGTTCCTTGAAATGGCGAGGTCAATTTCAAACGACTCGCCTCCCAAAGACGGGGCAGGAAAGATTTTCCTCTACTGGTTGCGCCCTTCATTCGATGCGAATGAAGAGTCGAAGCGCCTGGTTTCACGGCGATCGCTTCGGTAAGAAGCCGCCCATCGAACACCGGGGCGCGAGATTCACCTAGGCGCGGGGCTCGATATAGACCACGCGATCCGACGCACGACGCGTCTTGACCGGCAGCGCCTTGGTCAAGGCTTGCAGGAAATCCTCGACATCACCCGCAGTGAACCGCCCACCCACCCGCAGGCTGTTGAGGCTGGGGTCGGCGATGATAAGCCGCGTATCCGTGTAGCGGTTCAGCTCCGCAACGGCAATGGGCAGGGTCTCTCCTTCGAACACCACCGCGCCCTCGCGCCAGGCCAGGGTATTCGACAATCGCGTTGAACTGATTGTTTCGACCGGCGCGGTCGTTCCCGTCGCGGCCAGCTTCTGGCCCACTCCCAGCGTGCGCTTCAGTGGCGTCGGCTTCGTGCCTGCGGCAATCGCAGGCTGCGGCTCGGCTGAGTCCACTTCCACCCGGCCTTCCGCAACGATGACTTCGACATCGTGCTGATCGCGTATCCGCACATTGAATTCCGTGCCAACCGCGCGAATCACGGTATTTCCGGCATGCACGTAAAAAGGCCGCTTCGCGTCGTGCGCGACCTTGAACAAAGCCTCGCCCTTGCGCAGGGTGACGTCGCGACGTCCGCGCACGAAGTTGGTTTCGATGATGGTATTGGTGTTGAGCTCCACCGTTGAGCCGTCGGCCAGTTTCACATTGCGCTGCTGCCCCACGGCCGTCGCCACGACCAGGGCCTCGTTGTCGCGCTGGAACCAGTACACCGTCGCAACGGCAAGTATCAGCGTGGCCGCCACCGCCAGCGGGATGAAACGGTTCATGACCCCTCGCCGATGCAGCGGCTTGCCCGTCGTCGGGCGGGTCAGATGCTCCTGCTCCGCCACGAATGTGGCGACTTTCTCGTCCCTCCTGGCCTCGGCCAGGTGGTCGAGCGATTCCCAGACCCCGTTCATCTCTTCGAAAGCACGGCGGTGGCGCGCGTCCTTGCGCAGCCATGTTTCAAACGAGTGCCGCAGTTCTTCAGATCCTTGTCCGTCGTCAAGCCGCCAAACCCAGGCCGCGGCCTCCTGGTCGATTTCCGCCGTCGATTTGAATTGGATGATCCCACTCATGGGCCACTCCTTTTATCCCGCCGGAAAGAGGCCTGGACGACTGTGTCTATTCCACTTTCTCCTTCTTTGCCGTGCTCACGCAGGTAATCGCGGCACCTGACCAATCCCTTCACCACGTGTTTCTCGATCGTGCTCTGCGCGATACCCAGCACCGTCGCGATTTCCGCCTGCGACAGCTTGTAGACTTTCCTCAGCACGAATACGCGACGACAGACAGGGGGCAAGCTGTCCACCGCGGCGCAGAATGCTTCGAATCTACGCCGGGCATCCAGTTGCTCTTCAAGCAACGGCATATTGGACGAGACGCCCAAGGCATCGAAATCCGCCACTGCATCGGTGGCGCGGCCCGCACGCCTGCGTCCCACCTCGATCGCCAGATTGTGCGCGATGGTAATGAGCATGGCCTTGGGAGATTCCACCAAGGCGAAATCCTTGATGGCGTAGATGCGCAGATACGCGTCCTGGATCACGTCCTCGATATCGTCTTCCGTATTCAGGTACTTCCGCAGGTAACGCTGCAGCATCGCCCGGTGGCAAAATACCTGATTGAGGAACCATTCGTGGCGGTCGTGCTCGCGCAACATGGCATTGACCCGGCGATTCGATTCGAGGAACTGCGCCGATTGCCGATTGATGCGGGCGAGGCTGGCGTCCAGCTGCATACAACGCCAACCCGCTCGATTTGTAAAGGCTCCAGGCCATTCCTTGTCTGCCTACCGATGGTGAATAGGGCAATTGCTGGAGGCAATGGCGGAAATCCGTTCTTCATCCGTCTTGCCATGGTTCGACTATCCATGGCAGTTGCAACCAGCTCGCTGGATACGCGGATCGGTCGGCGCGCTATGCAGCGCCGGTTGTGCGATGCGGATCTGATTACGTCGCGGACTGAATATCAGGCGTCGCCCGCTGACCGATACCTGCCCGCGCGATCCGCTCCGGACCTGCTGTATGCGAACCCGTTCCGGATCGAAAGCGGGCCCTGATAGGCATGCCCTTCAGGGCACGGTATTGCGGCGTACCGGCTCCGCGAGCCTCGAAAGCATAGTGGACGCTTCGGTCGGTTACGCCGATGGCGTGAACGCGTTGGCGCTGGCGGAAGCGGTGGCGGAATCGGTCAGGACCGGGGCGCCCGTGCGGTTTTGATCATCAGCCGCCACGGAAGGGCCGTAGGAGCGACGCCAGTCGCGATGAAATCCTGGCATTGTCGATTCCGCGACTGACGTCGCTCCCACGGGAGCTGTGTCTGGTGGGCAGCATCAGCTACGTTCTCTCCTGCGCATCGCCCGCGACAGCAAGTGTCCGTGCTATTGCATGATCGAGTGAACCTGGCCCGTTCTTCCCTATGGATGCCATGGCCTGTTTCGTTTCGACCTTGATGACCAGGGTGGAATGACTGGCATGTTGCCGGGAAGCGGGCGACGAACCGATTCGCCGCCCGCCGTTGGTCATGGCCTGGCCATCAAATTGGTCACGAGGAAACTCATCCGCAACGCCATCAGTTCGGGATTGCGGAACGCATCGCTAACCCCGTGACCGCCCTCTTCGTCTTCGTAGAAGTAGGTCGGCGCACCTGCTTGCTCCAATCGATACGCCAACTTGCGCGCATGGCCAGGACCAACCCGATTGTCTTCAGTGGAGATGGTGACCAGGAACGGCGGGTACCTGGTGCCCTTGCGCACGTTCTGGTACGGGGAATACGCCAGCATCGCGGCCGCCTGGACCGGATCGTCCGGGTTGCCGTACTCGTCCATCCACGCCGCGCCCATGCCCATGTGGCGCATGCGGATCAGATCGGTCAACGGCACGTCGCTGACCACTGCGCCGAACAGGTCGGGACGCTGCGTGCCCAGGGTGGCGGTGAGCAGTCCGCCATTGGACATGCCGAAGATGCCGATCCGATCGGGCGAGGTGAAGCCGGTCCTGACCAGATGTTCGGTGACCGCGATGAAGTCGTCATAGGAGTTCTGCCGCTTCTCGCGGATGGCGGCCATGTGCCAGGCCGAACCGCGTTCGCCGCCGCCGCGTATCGCCGGGATGGCGACCGAACCACCACGCTCCAGCCACAGCTTGAGCGCCGGTCCACCCATGACCGCATCGAAGTAGCCAGGGCGGAACGAGAGCCCGAAGGCTCCGTAACCCGTCATCAGCACGGGTTGCGGACCCGACGCCGGCTTGCGTGGTTTGAGCAGGAAGTAATCGATCGAAGTGCCGTCCTTGGACACGGCCGAACCGATCTCGGTGACGAAGCCGCTACCGTCCATGACCACCGGATCCTGCGCCAGCAACGACCGGCCGCCGTCTTCGCGGACCAGGTACTGGCTGCGAGGCGTGACGAAGCCGGCGATCGAGGCTACGAATTCGTTGTGATCGCGCTCATCGCCACGCAAGGTGATGGTTTCGCCTGGCGCGGCCTGCAACACCTGGCGATGCTTCCACTGCCCATCCGCGAACCTGGCGGCAACGACCCGCTGCCTGAGGTTCTGGTCGACCAGCATGAACACATCATCCCGCGTCGCCGCAAAGCCACCGAACGCCGCACCCACGAATTCGCCTTCAGCGGGCGCATACACCGCCGACAAGCGCTGGCCGTCCTGCGCATCGGCGCCGGTGTCGTAGGCCATGACAGTTTCGGCCTTGTAGGCCTTGCCTTCGATCACCGCATCCTGCGCCAGTTGCACGATGATGTGCCGCGAAGACGCGCCCTGCACGCCGAACGATTTCAGCGCGCGGGGAAATGGCAACAGCCGCGCATTCCCGGCGGCATCGATCAAGGCGACTTCGAAGGTGGAGTAATCGATGGCACGGGTGACCACGCCCTGCGTGGCCGCGCCGGTGCCGACGGTGGAGACCTGCAGGATGGCGTCGCTGGATTCGCCGCTGTAGGCAGGCTTCACGGCGTCCAGTGGTTGCCCGCGCGTCCACAGGCCGACCGTCGCCGGCCATCCGGCGATGGTCTTGGCCGCCTGGCCCAGGGTGTGCGCCACCAGCAGCTTGTCCGGCCCCATCCATTCGGCGAAGGCCCGCGACTTGCCCACCTTGAAGCCACCGGCGACGAACTCGCCCTTGGCGATATCGAACTCGCGGATCTCCACTTCGTCGCCGCCACCCGGCGACAGGCGCAGCAGGCAACGGGCGTATTCGGGCGCCAGGCAACTGCTGCCGAAGGTGTAGACCTGCAGTTCGAACGGAATGCCTTCGCGCTCGCGCAGTCCGGCCACGTCCAGCACCGTCTTCCAGCCCGTTGCCGTGCCCTTGGCATCGCGCGGCGCGGTCTGCAGCTGGCCATAGGGATGCGAGGCGTCGCGGAAGAAGCGCACCTTGCGCTCGCCCAGCAGGAACTGGTCGGGCTCGGCGGGCGCCTGCGCCAGCACCGAGGCCAGCTCCCTGGAGATCGCTGCCTTCGAGGGCAACGCACCGAGTCGCTGACGGGTCTTTTCCGTGGCCTCGCGCGCCCACGCCAACGCTTTCGCGTCGTGCGGGGATTCGAGCCATTGCAGGTCGTCGCCGGCCAATGCCCGACCATTGGCGAGGGTCATCGCCAGGACCAGCAGACTGGCGGAAGTACCGATGGATATCTTCATTATAGGTGTCCTGTGATTGGAGAAAGGCCGCGGCTCAGTAGTCGTAACGGAACAGCACGCCGTAGCTGCGCGGCTGGTAGCGATTGGCCGCGCCCAGGCGCAACAGGTTGCCGTCCGGATCGAACTGACTGGCGCTGCGCGCATCGATGGCGCCATCTTCATCGGTCAGGTTTTCGCCATACAGATACACGGCCCAGCCCGCTGGCGACTCCAGTCCGATGCGTGCGCCGAGGCGGGTGCGCGCATCGCCTGGCGTGCCGGCCGTCAGCGCGGTTTCGCGCGCGGACTCGTACTGGGCAAGGCCGGATGCGATGGCGCGCAGGTTTTCGCCCACATCCCAGCCATACGAAGCCGAGGCATTGAAGGTGGTCCTGGGCACGTTGTAGACCGGAGTGCCCTTGAACAGCGGTGTTCCCGGCACGTCGGCCGAATAGGTGGCGTCGATGTAGCTGCCGCCTGCCTGCAGGGTCAGGTTGCCGTTCGGGGTGTAGACGACGTTGAGCTCCACGCCCTTGTTCTTGGTGCCGTCCGAATTGGCCAGGCCGTTGATCTGCGGCGTGATCGGCACGCGCACCGCGACCCCTTCCCAGTCGCTGTAGAAGATGGCGCCTTCGAGCAGGACCTTGCCCTCGGCCAGGATCGACTTGGCACCCAGTTCGTAGGTCCAGATCGTGTCCGGATCGATGGTGGATGGCAATTCGACGCCATACATTTCCCCGAGCAGGATCGAGCTGATCGGCTGCAACTGGCCCGAACGGAAGCCCTTCGCCGCGCTGGCGTAGAAGGTGGTGTCCTCGGACGGCTTGTAGGACAGGCTCAGGCGTGGATTCCAGCTGTCGAAAGTGGCGTCCAGCGTGGACACGCTGCCGTCGCTGGCGATGTCGGCGCCATCCACCTCGTCCTTGAAGTAGCGCAGCCCACCGGTAAGCGCCCATTGCGTATTGAGGTTCAAGGTGGCTTCCCCGAAGAACGCGTAGGCGTCGTTCACCTGGCTCGAGGTACTGCTGAGGATGCCGGGGATATCCACCACATCCTCACGCACGGCCTTGCGCAGGTAGTAACCGGCCGTCCAGTCGAGCTTGCGTTCGCCGGTGGAAGCCCAGCGCAACTCATGGGTGCGCACGCCGATGTCGATGACCGCCGTCAACGGAAGGCCGGGGGCCAGATCGCCGAACTGACCGAAGGTCAGGTCGCCATCGGAGAACACATAAACCAGTTGCGAATTCTCGAAATCGTAGGTGCTGGTCAGGCTGGTGGAATCCCATTCGTTCTCGTTGGAGAGGAACGAATCGTTGGTCATGTCGTCGTAGGCGGCATTGGACGCGGCCTTGCTGTCCGACTTGTACTTCCAGTACGCCAGGTCGATGTTCCAGTCGGCGGTCGGCGCGAAGCGCAGCTTGGCGCGGTGGGTGCGGATGTCGTTGTCGTTGACGTTCTTCTCGCCGGTCGCGGCGTTGTCGATCCAGCCCGGCGTGGTTTCATCGGTGACCGCCACGCGCAGCGCCAGCTTGTCGTCGATCAGCGGCACGTTGGCGTAGGCCTTGGCGCCCCGGCCATCGCTGCCGCCGCTGACCCGCGAGGCATCCAGCTCCACGCCGGCCGCGAAGCGATCGAAATCGGGCTTGCGGGTGATGATGCGCACCGTGCCGCCCATCGAGCCTTCGCCGAACAGCGTGCCCTGCGGCCCCTTGAGGATTTCCACCCGGTCGATATCGAACGAGCGCGCATCCGGATACCACGGCACGGTCACGCCGGTGAACGGGGTTTCGTCGATGTAATAGCCATTGTCGTTGCCACCCAACGAGCTGGAAACGCCGCGGATCTGCACCTGGGTGAAGCCGCCGCCGGTATCGATGGACGAAGCGCCGGGGGTGATGTTGATGACGTCGGTGACGTTCAGCAGCCCCATCGCATCGATCTGTTCGCCGGTGACCGCGCTCATCGCGATCGGCACGTCGATCTGGCGCTCGTCGCGCTTGCGGGCGGTGACGACTACATTGCCCAGGGTGACCGCTTCCCGTGCCTGTCCGGTCGCCGGCGCTTCATCGGAAGCGGTCGCCGCTTCCTGCGCCTGCGCGCCAGGCGCAAGCATCAGGGCGACGACAATGCCCGTTGCCAGTCGGCCAAGCGCAGGAACACCGGCGCGGCGATGGGAGGTGAAGTTCTTGCAGGTGGACATGCGCATGGCTCCGTTGGCTGAGGGATAAGGGAACTGCCGGGGAGTCGGATACCGCCGACCTTGCCCTTTGATTCAGTCCCCATGACCCAGACGAAGCTGTGCCACAAAAGTGAAATGACTGGCCTGCCGCCCGCCGCCAGTGTCGCCATCGTCAGTACGAGTAGCGGAATTCGACTCCGAAGGTCCTGGGCCTGAGCCGGGTAGCGGTGCCGAAGGAAGTCCGGCCGTCCACGGCGCCATCTTCGCCGCCGAGGTTGTCGCCGTAGGCGTACCACGCCCAACCCCGGGGCGATTCGATGCCTATGCGCGCACTTGCCGACAGGATCGGATCGCCGCTGCTGCCGACGGTGAGCGAAGTGGATCGTCTGGAGTTGTAGAGGCCAGAGGCCGAGGCGACAGCGGTCAGATCCCCGCACACCGGCCATGCATAGCTGGCCGAGGCGGAAGCGGTGAACTTCGGAACGTTGTAGACCTTCGATCCCTTCACCAGCGGCGTGTCCGGCACGTCGGCGACATAGGCGGCATCCACCGCGCTTGCGCCCAGCTCCAGGCTCAGGTTCGAAGGTGCGGCGTAACGGATGCCCGCTTCCACTCCCCGGATCAGCGCGCCCTTGGAATTGGCGATGCCGTTGTTCAATTCGTCGATGGGGATACGTACCGGGAGTCCTTTCCAGCGGCTCTGGAAAACCGCTCCCTGCACCAGCACGCGCTTGTGCGCGAGCAATCGCTTGAAGCCGATTTCATACGACCGGATTTCGTCCGGCGCGATGGACAACGGCAGCTCGATGCCGGCCGCCTGGGCGGCGACCAGGGAGGTAACCGGCTGCAGTTGGCCCGAACGGAATCCGCTGGAAGCGGTCGCATACCAGAGATGGTCCGAAGACAGTTGGCGCGCGACCACCAATCGGGGATTGACGCTTTCGAAGGTGGAATCGATGGCTGAATTTCTTACGCCTTCAGTTGCCAGAGCGTTCACGTTGTCGATGAAATAGCGCAACCCGGCGGTCAGCGACCACGCGCCATCGCGGGTCCGCACGGTTCCTTCGCCATAGATCGTGTCGGCGCGATTGGACTGGGCAGCCGCCGATGCCGATCCGGCGACGACCAGGCGATCGGCCCGCGTCGCACGTCGGTGCGAGTAGCCGGCGACCCAGTCCAGACGGTCGTCGATGGAATAGCTCCAGCGGAACTCGTGCGCACTCACATCCACCCGGATCGAGCCGCTGCCGTCCGCACTGGGGGTGAGCTTGCCATCCAGCGTGTAATCCAGGCTGCTGTCGGAATACAGATAGGTGAAACGGGAAGTCGAAGTCAGGTAGCTGGAGACGAAACTGTCGCTCCGCCATTGCGAGCGCGTTCCCAGCAAGGCGGGCGCCTGGCCATCGTCGGCGGCGGCATAGCCGCCGCCCGGCGCATCCGAGATCGAACCAGCATGGTTGAAGTCGGTCAGCCAGTGATCGCCCGGCGACCAGCGCAGGCGCGCCCTTCGGGTGGCATCGTCCTGGCGGTTCACATCGCGTCTTCCGCTGGCTGGATCGTCGATCCAGCCCGGCAAGGTCTCCTGCGTGGCCACCACGCGCAGGGCGAGGCGATCGCGGACCAGCGGTACATTCGCCATCGCCTTGCTGCTGCTTCCCGCTTCGCCGCCCTGGGTGCTCGCATAGCCCAATTCCGCCTTCGCGGCGAAGCGGTCCAGTTCGGGGGCATGGGTGAGGATGCGGATCGTGCCGCCCAGCGAACCTTCGCCGAACAGCGTACCTTGCGGACCCTTGAGGATCTCGATGCGATCCAGGTCGAAGGCGCGCGTATCGGGATGCCAGGGCACGGTAAGGCCGGTGAACGCTACATCGTCCAGGTAGTAGCCGTTGTCGTTGCCGCCAATGGAACTGGAAACGCCGCGGATCTGCAACTGGGTGAAGCCGCCGCCCGCATCCACGCTGGCCACGCCCGGGGTGAGCCTGGCCACTTCCGCGGCGTTCTCCATCCCCAGCGTTTCCATTCGTTCGCCGCTGACCGCAGACAGCGCGAGCGGCACATCGATCAGGCGTTCGTCGCGCTTGCGCGCGGTCACCACCAGGGTCGCGAGGTTGGTGGTGGCGACCGCTGGCGACTCGTCGACCCGCACCGGCGCGCGAGGGACGGGTTCGATCCGCGCCCCCGCCGGCGACACGACGACCATGCCATCGGGCTGGATCGCGAACTCGAAAGGGCTGCCACCCAGCAATCGCCTCAACGCCGACGCCGGCGTCATGATCCCGCTCACGGCCGCACTGCGTCCTGCTTTTCCGAAGTCCCCCACCGCCGCCAGTTCCACTCCGGCCTGCTGCGAGAACGCGAGCAGCGCCTCGTCGAGCGGCTGCGGAGGTATATGGAATTCCCTGCGCGAGGCGCTGCGTTCGGCCGCGATCGCCGGGACCGAAGCAGCGAGCAGGAAAAGAGCGGCGGTTGCGCCGCGCAATCGACGGGTCATGCCGATCGCCCCCATCGAAGCGCCGGCTCCATTGCCATGGGCGACGACGACCGCTGCACCTTCAATCGGCCATGCTATGGCGTTTCCACCGGGGCCGATGGCGACTCCCGTCGCGGCGATCCGCCCTCGGCGGGGCGGCGGCGCGCCGCCCGCAGGGTCAGATCGCCCTGCCTGACCACTTGCAGGTGCAGCGCGCGCGCCAGACCTTCCACCCAGTTATCGATGCTGGCGCTGTCCCAGCGTCCGGTCACCAGCAACTTGCCCATCGAGGCATCCTCCAGCCGCAGCGGAATCCGCGAGTAGCGGTTCAAGTCTTCGATCACGCTGGCAAGGCTTTCGCTCTGATAGACCACGCTTCCCTCCCGCCAGGACATGGCCCGGTCCGCGTCGACCGGCTGCGGACCTTCGAGTCCACCCTCGGCGCTATACCTGATGCGCTCGTTCCTGCCCGCTTCGCGCGGCGCGGGCGGCGTCGAATCCAGGCCTTGTCGCTGGCTTACGCGGACACGCCCTTCATCGACCACGACGGCAATCCTGTCCGCCCCCCGGTAGCCCACGCTGAATCTCGTTCCGATCGCCAGGCCGACGATGCCGCCGGCCTGGACCCGGAACGGCCGCGAGGGATCGTGCGCCACTGCGAAATGGGCGCGGCCGCGCTCGAGCACCAGTTCGCGCCCCGCTCCCGCCAGGTCCACGGTCAGGCGGCTGTCCGCATCCAGATCGACCGCCGATCCATCGGCCAGCACGACATGGCGCCGCTCTCCCTTCTCGGTCGCCAGCACTTGCGGGACCGGCGGGGTCGTGGCCGGACGAAGCTTGACCAGTCCCACCGCGATAACGCCGCAGGCCGCCGCCATCGCGGCGGCGACCCACCAGCCTGTCCGGCGACGGGGATGCCGGGAAATCCGCCGGCTGGCGTTCGATCTGTTCCTGATGGCGTCGTCCAGGGATTCCGAAGTCACCGAGGCCGAGGCCTCCCACAGCGCACTGACGTCATCGAACGCGCGGGCGTTGGCGGGCGAGCGCGCCATCCAGTTGCCCCAGGCCTCCAGTTCCGTATCCGGAACATCGTCCTCCTGCAGCCGGAGCAACCACTCGCTGGCTTCCTGCAGTGCGATCTTCCGGCCGTTGTTGTCCGCTTTATTCATTTCCCTCTCCCGCAAGATCGTCCGTGATGCCGTCCAGGTGTTGCTGGCAGTAAGCCAGGGCCCTGGCCACATGGATCCTCACCATGCGTTCGGTCAGGCCCATCCGCGTAGCGGCTTCGGCGAAGCTGAGTTGTTTGATGCGCACCAGACGGAACGCCTCGGTGCAGTTGTAGGGAAGCTCGGCCAGGATGGCGGGAAGCCGGTCGACGATCTGCGCTACGCGCGCCGAGCGCTCCGGGTTCGCCGCAGGATCGCGCCACAAACCCAGATCGTCCGGCTCCGGCAATTCCATGTAGGCGCGCTTGCGGAGCAGGTCGGTGGCCAGGTTCTGGGCGATCCGGAACAGGTAGGCGCGATGATAGCTGACCACTTTGTCGTTACCCACGACCAGAAGCTTCGCATAGGCCTCCTGGGCGATCTCGCGCGCATCCTCGTAGGAGCCCAGTCGCAATTTCAACATGCGGACCAGCGCCTGGTTGAAGTCCTTCATCAGCTCTTCGGCGGAGACAGGATTCTCCGCCTGGCGCGCCTCCCCGCTAACGGACAGGCCTTCCGGGTTGTCTTTCGGGTTTGTCATGCCTGGAGAAGACGAATGATCGGGCCAAAATTGAAATTCGGGCCGATCGCCAAAAAACAGGACACCCAGGACACCGGGAATTACTCGCTCTTCAATGCCTGGCTTCTACAGGCTTCCTGGAATTGTAGCCATCGAATGACCGCTTCGGGTCGGAAGCCGGCCAGGATGCATCACGCTCCAGGCTTGCGGCGCATTGGCTCGACCAGCTTCGCGCGCACCATGCCTTCGAACTCGGACAGCGGGCACAGCGAAGCGCAACCGGGAATCGGCAGGTATTCGTAGGCAGGGGCATTGGCCGCGGAAAGCGGCTGCAGCTCGCGCACCTGGTCCATGGTCTGCGAACGATAGAACGCACGCACGAATCGGTTTCCTTGCGCGTCCGCCAACACCTCGAAACCCAATGCGCCTCCGGGCGGCGGATCGTCGCGCGGATAGCTGGGCACTTTCCAGTGCAGGTCGAGGAATCCGCCCAGGTCGGCGATGTTGGTGTCGTGCCCGGCCAGCACCGTCAGCTTCGGCCCGTCCAGCATCGCTTCCAGCATGCGCGAGGCGAGCGGCGACGCCGCGCGCGCGGCCACGTACGGCGCGCGGCCTTCGTAGTAGAACTTGAGCGAGTGGAATTCCAGCAGCTCCTCGATCTGCTGCCGGCTCAGCCGGCCCCAGGCCACGTCGGACATCGGCATGCCTTCCAGGTATTCCAGCAGGAAGGTCTGGCTGACGGTCGAGGCGATACCGAACGGATCGCCGACGTCGGGCCGGTCGTTTTCGTTGCGCACGATCGCCGCCGGCATCGCCGCGAGGCTGCAGCCCGATTGCGCACGCGTCCCGGTGCAGCCCAATGCCTGGTCCAGCAACGCGAGCCCCCTGGCATGCGCAACCCGTTCGGCCTGCATACCGCCCGGCGGCGACAGCGCCTGTACCGCGCGCAAGGCTTCATCCGCATCGATCGGCATGGCGCCGGCCTCCAGCGGATGGAATTCCACGTCGTCGTCGGGCGTTGCGGGGAAATCGACCTCCAGTCCGCATTCCGGCGCCATTCCTTCGAGCAGCGCGCGCGCGGTGTCCTGGGTGCGCGGTTTGGAACTGGCCGCGATTTCAATGTCGACCGCCGGCGGGCAACCGTTCATGGGCAGCAGGCCCCGCGCCGCCCAGTGACTGCGATCCCAGTGACCCAGCAACTTGACCGCGTCATAGCCGCGCGGCGTGAGTTGACCGTAGTCCACCGACCATTTCGGCCAGGGCTTGTCGTTCATTCCCGCAGGCACCACCTGAGCCTTGGTCGGTGGACGCACGCCGTGGCGCATCAGCATGACCACGCGCTGCAGCTTGAGCGTGTCGACTGCCGGTGCGGACTCCGTCGATGCAGAGACCGAGGACGCGGGCATCCCGGCACAACCGGGCAATAGCCACGTAGCCAGCATTACGACGACCGTGAGCGAACGCAGGACAGGAATCATTGCTTTTCCTCTTGGGTCGAAAAGAAAAAACGCTCCTCAAGAAATCCGTAGAGCGATGCCGGAGGATCGGATATCCCTTGAGTGTGCTTGCGCTGACGTAGGAGCGACGCAAGTCGCGACTGAAACCCTTCCTCTTGATCAGGCATTCGCCGAACCGTCGCCAAGTCGCGCGGTCCTGCTTCTGGATTTCCCCGAACTGTGCCGGAGCCGGGTGTGGATTCGGTCGCGACTTACGTCGCTCCTACATCGCTCCTACGCCAGCCTTCGTGCAGAAGCGATGGCATCCAGCGGACGCCATCGCTTCTGGTTGCAACCATCAGGACCCGATCAGAACACCGCCCGCAGTGTCAGCGTCCACTTCGGCGAGGATTTCTCGCGCTCGATCTCGTACGCATCCACGTCGTAGGCGGCCTGGTTGGCGAGGATCTCCGCGCCATTGTCGCCATCGAATCCGGCTTCGGCCTGCAGGCTTTCCGAATCCAGCAGATTGTTGCCGGTCAGGCGCAGCACCCAGCGATCGCCCAGGCGCCTCTCGACGAAGAACTCCAGGTTGCCGTCGTACAACTGGCTCTCGATTTCGCCGTAGGTGACGAAACGCGATTCCCCCTGCTTCTGGTAACTGAAACCGAAGCTCGCGTCCCAGCTGGGAAGGTTCTGGGTGATGCCGACGTTGTAGACGTAGTTGGGCTGGTAATCGATCGCGATCTTGCCGCCGCCGGCGGGATCGTCGCGGTCGGACCACATGCGCGTGTAGTTGGCGAACACGCCGGTTTCCTCCAGGCCCATGAATTCCAGCGGCGTGGACAGGTCGAACTCGATACCATGGGTCTTGGCATCGCCGATGTTCTGGTAGGTATAAACATTTCCCGGGAAATCCTCCGGGTCCAGGCCGATCTGGTCGACGCCGAGACCGGTGTTGACCAGCCCTATCAGGTCGGAGATCTGTCGCGTGAACACATTGACGCCGAATACGCCACGGCCGCCGAAGCGGCGCTCGTAGCCCACGTCCAGGCCCCACGAGGATTCGAAGGACAGATCGGGATTGCCGATGGTCACGTCCTCGTCCGCGGGGGATTCCAGTGCGTACGAAGGAATGACCTGGTCGATGCTGGGACGGCGCACCGTGCGCGCCACGCTGACCCGGAACTGATCATTGTCGGTCAGCTTCCACTGCAAGTGCGCGGACGGATTGAGCATGAACTCGCTGCTGTCGGCATCGCCGACGATGGTTTCATCCAGCACCCCGCCTTCGGACAGGTCGTTCTGGAAATTCTGTTCGGTCTTGGTGCTTTCCGCGCGCAGGCCGGTTTCCAGGGTTACCGCCTCGCTGAGCTTCCACTTGAACTGCGCGTAGGCATCCAGGCGCTTTTCCTTGTACTGGAAGCGCCCGTCGTTGCGGGTGTATTCCTCTTCGTCGTCCAGGTCGTCGTCGACGGTCAGGCGATAGTCGCGGTCCTTGATCTTGCCGGACACGCCGAGTTTCATTTCCACCCGGTCGCTCAGCTCGCGCGTGTACGAGGCGCTGCCGGACCATTCGGTGTCCTCGGCGTCGATGGTTTCCTTGCTGATCAGGTTGTCGTTGGTCTCCTCGAACTTGTCCTCCACGCTATCGTCGGTGAAGCTGGCGTAGGCCGCCTGCAGGCTGAACTTGCTCACGTCGCTCAGCTGCTTCTGGAACTCGGCGCCGAAACCGAAGCTGTCCTGCTGGATGTCGGTGTCCTCGAACTCCAGTTCCGGATTTTCCAGATCCAGGCCGCCGACGCTGCCGTCGCCTTCGTAGTTCCAAGTGTCCTGGTGTTCCTTGCGATCGGTGCTCAGGTAGAACGCATCCAGCCGCAGGCTGGAATCTTCCGACACATTCCAGGTCAGATCGCCGTTGAACGACAGGTCGCGCGAATCGCGGCTGTCCTGCTCCTCGGTGCGTTCGATCGCCGACGAATTGGCCGCATCGTCGAAACGGACGAGGCTGCGGCCGGAACCGTGGTTGGCCACTTCCTCGTCGAAACCGACCGAATCGCTTTCGAACACTTCCTGCACCACGTCCTTGTTGTTGTAGCGCTCCTGCGCATCCAGGGTCAGCGAATAGAAGACCGTCTCGGCCTCGTTGCGCCCGGACCACGAAACCGAACCATTGCCGCGGGTATTGCCCGCATCGGTGTTGTAGGTGGCGCCGACGCGCGCGATCACGCCCGGCGGCAGGCTCGCGCCGTCCTTGAGGATGATGTTGATGGTGCCGCCCACGCCCTGGCTGTCGATGTCGGCGCTGGGCGAGCGCACGATTTCGATGCGGTCGATGATTTCGGCCGGAATCCGGTCGACGAACACGGTGCGGTCGTTGCCCGCGCCCGGAATCGGCCGGCCGTTGACCAGCACCTGGGTGTAACCCTGGCCCAGGCCGCGCAATTGCGGGGAATCGGATTCGCCGATGTCGCTGGTGAAGGCCACGCCCGGCACCCGGCGCAGCTGGTCGCCGACCGAAACCGGCTCGAACTGGGCGAAGAACTCCTGCCCGTAGACGAGTTCCGGCGCGGTGGTCTCGGTCCGGTTGCGGTACTGGATCTCGCCGGTCACGACGATCGATTGCAGGTCGGTGACGTCTCCCTGCTGCTGCGCCTGCGCCTGTTCGGCAGGCGACGGCGGGACGTCCTGGGCCAGGGCATAGCCCGGCATGATGGCGAGATTGCTCAAAATCAGCGCCGTGAGCGCATTTCTGTGGAATTTCCGCATGTTCGAGTCCCTCCCGAGGACGTCCGCCAGCGTCCAGAAATGGTCTGGACCGCATGGGCTGGACAGGAGATTACGAACAAACATTCCAAAATGCAACACATTTGGAATTTATCTTGCAAAAACGTATCCGCTATGTGATCTTGCCTGCCACAAGTTGACGCCTGATGACAAAGCACCGCATCGGCACTCATAAAAGGGAGAAGAAAATGAAACCTGGACGCCTGTCCGCCCTGGCCCTGTCCGTAAGCCTTGCCCTGTCCTGCGGCATCGCCCATGCCCAGGAAGCGCCGCTGCTGGCAGCCCGCCTGCAGACCCAGCCGACCGCGAGCGGCGAAGCCAATGCCGCGGTCCTGGTGCGCAACGCGGCCCGTCCCGGGCGCGACCATATCGTGGCCACCGCCGCTCTGGGCGGCCTGGAGATCTACGACCTTGCCGGCAAGCGCATCGGCACCACGGCGTCCGGCGAAGTGGCCGCGCTGGACGTGGCCTACGACGTTCCGCTTGGAAACCGCAGCGCCACGGTGGTCGCCGCGATCGACACCACCACCAACCGCCTGCGCCTGTTCGGCATGGACGATTCGCGTCTGTCCGAAATCGGCGCGCGCGCCCTGCCCCTGGGTTTCGCCGCGGAAGGCATCTGCCTGTATCGCAACCCGCTGGACAGCGCCTTGTATGCGTTCATCGTCGGCGATGGCGGCGAAGTCGACCAGCAGATCCTGTATTCCACGCCCGACGGCAAACTCGATGCGCGGCAGATGCGCCGCATCAACGTGCCCTCGCCGCTCAAGCAATGCGCGGCCGACAGCAAGCATGTGTTCGCCTCGGAAGAAGGCGTGGGCCTGTGGCGCTTCAACGCCGATCCGGAAGCCGACGTCTCGGCCACCATCGTCGATGCGCCCAGGCTCGGCCACATCGAGGAAGAAAGCGGCGGCGTGGCGGTCTACGACGGTGTCGGCACGCAGTGGCTGATCGCTTCGGACACTTCCGCCGGCCAGGTCAACGTGTATGACCGCGCCAACAAGGATGCTTTCCTCGGCGCGTTCAAGGTAGCGGCGCCCGGCGGCACCGGGGCGATCAAGGAACCCGGCCCGCTGTTCGCGACCGGCGCTGCCCATGGCTCGTCCTTTCCGCATGGCTTGTTGCTGGTCGCCGACGAAGACGGCTCCAATTACAAGGCTTTGTCGATGGACGACATCGCCGCGGCGCTGAAACTGGAAATCGGCGATAAGGCTGCCGAAGGCGGCCCCGCCGGATCGAAGGCCGTGGCCGTCACCGCGCTGGTCGAAACGGCTCCGGCCAACAGCTACGGCGATGCGGCGGACGATCCCGCGATCTGGGCCAATCCGACCGATCCATCGAAGAGCCTGGTCATCGCCACCGACAAGAAGGCCGGCATGTATGTGTACGACATGCAGGGCAAGGTGGTGCAGTTCCTGCCCGACGGCAAGATGAACAACGTGGATCTGCGCGAGGATTTCGAACTCGGCGGAAAGAAAGTGGTTCTGGTCACCGCCAGCAACCGCACCGACAAGTCGATCGCCATCTACCGGCTGGACACGGAAAAGCGCGAACTGGTGAACGTGGCCGATGGCGTGCAACCCACCGGCCTGGGCGATCCCTATGGCCTGTGCATGTACCGCAGCGCGAATGACCAGCGCACCTACGTCTTCATCAATGGCGACGACACCCGCAAGCGCCAGTGGGAACTGGTCGCCGGCGCCAATGGCCGCGTGAAAGCCAAACTGGTGCGCGACATGAATTTCGATTCGCAGACCGAAGGCTGCGTCGCCGACGATGCTTCCGGCGCGCTGTACGTGAACGAGGAAGACGTGGGCCTGTGGCGCATGTCGGCCGAACCCGATGGCGGCGATGCCAAGACCATCGTGCAGAAGATCGCCGACAACCCGGCGGTGAAGGACGATTACGAAGGCCTGGGCATCTACGACCTGGGCGACGGCCGCGGCTACCTCGTGGTGTCGAGCCAGGGCAACGACACCTACGCGGTGTACCGGCGCGAAGGCAAGCAGGAGTACCTGGGTTCGTTCGCGGTGGTCGCCGATCCATTGCGCGGGATCGACGGAATTTCGGAAACGGATGGTCTGGAAATCACCAGCCGCAACCTGGGCCCGGGCTTCGAACACGGCGCGATGATCGCCCAGGACGGCCGCAACGTGATGCCGGTGGAGAACCAGAACTACAAGTACGTGCCGTGGGACTCCATCGCCAAGGCGCTGGGGCTGGAGATGCGGGGGAATTGATTCCCCCGTAGGAGCGGGCCTTGCCCGCGATGCTCTTGCGCGATCTGGCCGAAAAGCATCGCGCCCAAGGGGCGCTCCTACACCCGCATCGTAGGAGCGGGCCTTGCCCGCGATGCTCCTGCGCGATCTGGCCGAAGGGCATCGCGCCCAAGGGACGCTCCTACAACAACCCGATCCATCCCCGGGCTTTTCTTACCCATAGCGCCAACGATTCCCGATACCACCGCCAGTCGACCCTATCTACCTTGATGACTCCCCCAGCAAGGAGCCATCGCAATGAACGGCAAGGATGCGGGATTCACCCTGATCGAACTTCTGGTGACGCTGGCCGTCCTGGCGATCGCCTTGTGCCTGGGGGCGCCCGCTCTCTCAAGCCTCGTGCGACACGCTCGCGAATCGAATACCTACCATCTCCTCACCACTTCGCTTGCCGCAGCCCGACTCGCAGCCGTCAAGAACGGCACTCCCGTCACGGTGTGCCCAAGCAGCGACGGAATCACCTGCCGCAACGATGAGATATGGGAAACAGGCTGGCTCCTCTACATCGATCCCGGGCGTACCGACCAACCTGCAGATGCAAAGGCCATCCTGCAGAGCATCGACCGCAGGAGCGGCCACTTGGCCTTGCGCAGCACCCCGGGCCGGACACGGATACGGTTTTCACCCGATGGGTGGTCTTATGGCAGCAATCTCAGCATCCGGCTCTGCGCCTCTGATGGGCGGTTCCTGGGCCAGATCGTAGTCAACAATGCCGGCAGGCCCCGCACGGAGCACTACACCGTTCCCAGGCCCTGTCCTTTCCGGTCATGACGCAAAAAAGAAGGCCCGCATCGTTGCCGGCCTTCCCGGGAATATCGGGTGTGAAGTTGGGCTCGAACCAACACCCCTGATCAACAATCAAGTGCGCTAGCCAGCGGGGCTGTCCGCGCGGAATGCGCCTCACAATGCACATGCCACCCGCGTCGATCCGGACCAGGCTACCAGCACTCGGCGGCAGTGGCCGCCGATCCCGATTCACCCTTGGTTCCGGCCTGGTTGATCGATAGCGTCTTGCACAGGGTGTCGCGTGAGTCCTGCGAGCCCTTGGGCACGGCCTGCACGGTATAGGTCGTGTCGGTCTCGGCACCCGACAACTGGATCTTGTAGTTGTCGGCGGTGTCGTTCATGCATTGCGTTTGCGGCAATACGGCATTGAGATAGGTCATCTTGGTCGTGTAGTAGCGTTCCATGTAGTGCGCCGCCTCCATCGCACAGGCAGCTCCGGCCCCGCGCTTGGTCCTGGTGACGTAGCCGGTGTAGCTGGGATAGGCGATGGCCGCCAGGACGGCGATGACCACCACCACTATCATCAGCTCGATCAGGCTGAACCCTCGCATCTGTGTCTTCATCGTGCTTGCGCCTTCGGTCTTCAATTGTTCGGTACGACTTCGCGCCAGTTGACGCGGCTGGGGTTGCCACCAGGCGGCGCGTTCAGCTTGGTGCTGCCGGTGTTGCCTTCGCCGCCATTCTCGATGGAGAACGCACCCGTGCCGACGGTAGCAAGCCCGCTGGTCACGTTGGCCTCGGTCGGCATGCCACCGGTGACGCCCACGCTACCCAGGGTGCCCTTATTCCCGTCCGCGTCCGTGACTGTTCCGGTGCTGCCGAAATAGCCGCCCGATGCCGGACTGGTGCCCGTAAACAGGTTGAGGGCGTTCAGGAAACCGCTGCCGGTGGCGCCTGCGCAATCGCTGCCAGTGGCGGGGATGACGGAAGACAGGATCATCGCCGTGCCATAAATCGTGGGAGCCGAAATCACCCGCTCCGGCGTGGCCAGGTCGATGTACCAGCCTTTCTTGTCGGCACTCAGCGTCGAATAGTTCTCGAAGCCGCGGGCCTGTTCGCCCGCAGAGGTGGTGCCCTCGAACGGGATGGTACGTGCCTGCAGGTTGTCGCGGCTGGCGATCGTGGCATTCTCGTCCTTGAGGCCGTAGATGGACTGCACCTGCGAGGTGCCGACGCCAGGCATGTCGTTGCTCGAAATGAAGCGGCCGGTACCGAAGCCTACGAAGACGTTGCCGGAACTATCGCGACCCACGCCGATGCCGCCGGTGATGGGCTGCGCGGTACCACCGCTGTCCTTGGCCTGGAACAGCTTGACGGCACTGGCCGGCATGGCGGCGGTGCTGAAATCCCAGCGATATACATTGCCCTTCAGGTCGCCGCCATAGACCACGTCGACCACGCCATCGGCATTCAGGTCGGCCATGCCCAGCGACATCAGGCCGTTGCCGCCACCGGCATCCGCCACCAGCTCGGTAGGCGCGCCAACGATCGTGCCGCCCGCACCAAGCTCATAAACGAAAAGGGTGGCCGAGCCATTCGGGCTGTCGATGCCGTTGGGGACGAAGGCATAGGTCTTGCCTCCATTGCCCTTGCGGATACGCACCGCGCCCAGCACGTAGCCCATGTTCGTGTTGGTGGTGCTGTCCTGGGTGGTGTTGTCCCAAAGCACGTCGTTCACGTCCATCGAGCCGGGATTGGTCACGTCCAGCGCGAACACGCCACGGCCGCCGCGGCCCAGCGCGCCTACCAGGATGTTCTTGTTGCTGCCCTGGTTGCTCCGGCCGATCACCTCGATCTGGCCGTCCACGAAATAGCGGTGGTCGTAGGACGTGGCGCTCAGATTGGCCATGGCGGCGAAGTCGATGCCCTTGGGCACGTAGGAGAACAGCACCTTGCCGGTGTCGGTGTTGATGCCGTGCAGCATGCCGTCGTTGGCTCCGACATAGACGGTCTTGGTGTCTTCCACGTAGGCGGGCGAGGAGTCAACGATGTCGCCGATCGGCCAGGCACGCTTGCGCAAGGTTCCGCCTGTCTGCCCCTGTTCCTTGGTCTGGGTGCCCTTCAGGTAGGCGATGTTGTCTACCGCCGTCACCGCATCGGCCAGGCCGGTGCGCGCCGCGAAATCGGTCGCGCCGACCATGGTGTTGTCGAAGAGCGAAGCCGTTCCGCCCTTCATCGTCAGCACGGTGCGGCTGGCGAAATTCGCGTTGACATCGGGGTAGAGATTGCCGGTATCGGTGACACCGGGGAAGGTCTTGGACAGGATCCACTTCGGTGCGGTGGACACGCCCGTCAGCCCGGCATTGAAGGGGCTGGCGATCAGGTCGCCGGTCCAGTTGCCCGAGGTGAAACCGGCCACGAAAGTCAGCGTGGTGGTGTCGGTCTTGGTGGAACTGGACGCGATGTTGGAGCCGGACGCGCTGCGCGAATCGATGGCTGCCAGCGCATCGATCAGGGCCGAGGCGAACTTGTCGCTGTTGTTCGCCACCACGAACTTGCCGCGGCCATTGAGGGAGGCATGCCAGAGGTCGTCGATGCGCTTGGGGCCTTCCCCGCCGGTGGTCGGATCCACGTTCCACGGCGACGGCGCCGGATTGTCGGGATTGAGCGTGCCCCGCAGGCCGATGGACACGCCAAAGGTCACCATGTGCTGCCAGTCGGCCGGATCCGCCGCACTGGTCAGGACGTTGTTGGCCATGGCGGTGCGCAGGTCAGTGCTCCAATACCTGTAGGCCACGTCGGCAAGGGTGTCCGAATAGGCATCCGGGTACTGCGGAGCGTTGCCATCGACATCTTTTGCTGTTGCGGCATCGGCATTGCCCACCGCGGTATAGCCGGAATTGTCGTTCCAGTAGCCGTCAGTGGTGAGGATGGCGTAGTTCTGCCGGCAGGTCAGCAGGTCTCCGTTGGAATCCTTCCACGGATCGTCCGTCGAAAAATACCGCGCGGCGCGCTGCAGTGCACCCTTGAGCGGCGTACCACTGCTTGCGCCAGCAGCTTGCAGCCTGTCGTAGAAAGTCGTTCGGTTCGTGTCTACGAACAGACCGCCATTCGTTGCATATGGAATCGGATATGCGGGCGTGGAACCTGCTGTGTTGGCACTGCCGCCGCCACGATTCCAGATGGTGTCGAAACCCACCCGATAGTTCTCGCCCAACCGTCCGAACGCCTCCGAGGCGCCGGCCTTGGCCATCTTGTTGCGCGTGCGGTGGTACTGGTACCAGTTGGCGAAGTTCTGCAGCTCCGCCTGTTGCAGCGCGCTGGTGTTGCCGCTCGGGGTCATGTCGACCCAGCTCGTCCCGACCGCCGCATACACAGGTCCGTTGACGTTTCCTCCATCGGCATTGACACGGATGTAGACGTTTGTTGCCCCGCCGTTCGGCGTGATTGTCAGGCTCTTCGGGTTTCCATTGCCGTCGTCGCTGTCGTAAAGACCATTACCCCGCCAGTCGGTCGAGCAATCGCTTGTGCTGTAGACATACAGGTCGGCGCGTGTGCTCCCGCTGACGGTGATCGTCACCTGACCGATGCCGGACACAGGTACCGCAATGCAAGCGGACCAATTCCCATCCCTGATGTTGGGCAACGTGGCGGAAGCGATGGCAGTACTTGTCAGTTTCTGGACGATGCCACCGCCGTAGCTGGTGGTCGAACTGGAACCGGTGATCCGGTACTTGTCGTAGTTGCTCGCGCTCGTACCCGGACTGGAAACACCCGACTTCGGGACATAGAAATACGACTCCTGGATGTTTCCGCTTATTGCCGTCCTGAGATCGACCTTGGAGTCGGTGTAGTTGGTCGGACTGCTCGCGGCATTCGTGAAATCGGCAGCCGCGAGCCGATCGTTCAGATCAGTGCTCGACGTTCGCCATGGCAAATAGTCCGTGCGCGGATCGTAGTAAAGCGTGTTGTTGATGTAGGAACGGTCGGTGGGATTGTCGTTCAGCCCATTCTGCGCGTTGAAACTAGCGCCGCGAATTTGAATATCCGTCGGCATTGCGATGAAGTTCATGGACCCCGAATCGTCCAGGATCATCATGATGTTGGGTGGGATGGCGTTGCCGCCGGTCAGCAGCGGATAGTTCGGGAACGACGTGGTGGCGGCATGCACCGGCAACCCGCCCAGCGTTACCAATGCGCTAATCCCGACCACGGCCATGGTTTGCAGCAGGGTGGGCTTCCGGGACGGCAGAGCAGTTTTTTTCGTCTTCATGATGCGCTCCATTAGCGCCGGTACAGCGACTGCAGGACCACCTCGGCGCCGTTGGGCGTCTTGGCGTAGGAGGTGATGCGATACACGCTCTGGGAAGTGCTGTTGATGCAGGGCTTGGACAGGTCGATGCAACTGGTCGCGCCCAGCACGGAAGTCGTGCCGAAATCCTCGATGATGAACCTGGGCCTGAGCGATGTTTCCCCGATCGAAACCTGGGTGCCTGTTTCGTAGCCGGTTTGCCCGTCATTCCAGAAATTATTATTGGTATCCCACGCCGACGCCTTCGCGCAGCGGCCTGCCGCGCAGCCTGAGGCCGGGAAGGTAACGGTGCCGTCGCGCGCGATGAGTTCCCCCTGGCGCAGGCCGGCTTCCGCCACCTGGAACGACATGCTGCGCGTGGCGATGTTGGCCGCCATGCGTTCCTGCATGATGCCCATGCGCAGGGAAGAGATGCCCAGCAAAGTCAGGATAAGCAGCACTATCAACACGACCAGCAGCGCCGCGCCCTGCTGGTTGTTGCGTGGACCGCCGAGGAAAGGAGTCGGCTTCATTGGATCTCCTGGTGGTTCCGGAGCAGGATGTAATCGTCCAGCGAACGGGTAAGGACGGCTTTGTCCGTCCCCTCGACATCGCCCTTCGTCAACGCGCCACGCACCGCCTGGAAAGTGAGTTGCGCATGCACCGCCGTGACGTCCCTCCATGCCAGGCCCGCGGCGGCATCGACGTAATTGGACGAGGTACCGACCTTGTAGGTGATCTGCATGCCGGTGACGCCTTCGGCGATTTCGGCGGGCGTTTCAGACGTTGCGCCACCATTGGTGACCACCTGCCGGTACAGCGAGGTGCCGTTGCGCCCGTTGGCTGCCAGGTACCACTTCACGGCGAACGGCTTGACCACCTGTGTCGGCGAATTGCTCGGGTCATTCAGGCAATTGGAATTCTTGGGGGTTTCCGGAAGAAAGCAGTAACCCGGCGCATTGGTACCGCCCACCGAAGCATCGTACGTCTTCTGGTCGATCTGGAAGGGCTTCATCAAGTTGCCGGGATCGCCCTCGCCGCTGTTGTGCTGGATGGAGGTGCCGGAGGGAAGTCCTGTCGCCTGGAAAATCGCGGCCACCTCGGCATTGCAGACCATGAGGATGTCGTTGACGGCCAGGCCCGTCGTGTTGCTGACCTCGATATTGGCGCTCGGGGTCTCATTCTTGGTGACATCGATGGAAGCGCCATTGGCCAGGCTCAGGGTGATGTCGTCGGAGCTGTTGGGGCCGGCCCCTTCGTTGCCGGACAAGCCATTGGCCCAGCCCGTGAAGTAGTTGCCACCGGACTTGGAGGTATCCAGCATGTTGACGATGTTGCGGGTGCAGGGATTGCCGCCCGCTTCGCGGATGTCGCGCGCCAGCATCTCGAATGCGATGCGCTGGTTTTCCTGGATGCGGTTGATGGAGGAAGTGGTTCCATAGACCCTGCGATTCGACAGGAACAGGCTGCCGGCGGCAGCCACCACCAGCAGGCCCAGCATCAGGGCGACCATCAATTCGATCAGCGTGAAACCACGCTGCGCGGCCTTCGTCGTGGCTGGCGAATACGTCGTCATAGCTGGCTCGTGATGTTGATATCGGACGGCGTGCTGGTGCCACCGGTGGCGCGCTCATCGCTCCACTGCACGCCCACGCTGCAGGTCATGGTGTCGGCAATGCAGACGACCTTGCCCTTGGCATCCGGCGCGACCGACTTCTTCAGCCCGTCCAGCCAGCCCATGAGAGTGCCGGCTTCGCCGGTGCCATCGCCCTCGGTATAGATGTTGGTGTTGTAGATGCCGATGTTGTCGCGATTGGCCCGGATGATGTCCATCATCGAATAGGTCTGGATGGCGGCCTGGGTGCGGCTGGCGGAGCCGCCCGAGTTCTTCAGCGCCACGGCCTGCAGGGCGGCGATGCCCAGCACCCCGATCGCCAGGATCAGCACGGATATCATCACCTCGATCAGGCTGACGCCCTGCTGGGATTTGCCTGCCGCGGACGGCGTGTGCCTAGTCATGTCAATTGTCTCCCGGTCCGGTACAGGCAGCGGTGGCTGCACGCGGGAGAGTGCTGACCCGCCCGGCGCTCGCACTGACGTCGATGCCATTGTCGCCAGACAGATTTTGCACGCACAGGCCCAGTGAGCCGCTGGCCTTGGCCCCCACGGCGGAAAATCCGATCGGCGTGAACGTGAACTTGTTGCCGCCACCCGCAAGGTTGGCGCTGGCCTTGACCACGATGGACGGAGGCAAGGTGGCCTCTCGCAGGACCGTGTCGACGCCATTCTTCGTCATCAGGGCGATCCAGTGATTACCCAGCGCCGCTGCGCAGCTGGCGCCATCGGTGCTGGGGCAGACCGAACTGCTGGCGCGGTTGCTGACGGCGGCGGTGCGCGCGGTCTGCAGCAGGGCCACCATCTCGTTGGCCGACGCGGTCAGCCGGTTGCTACGCACCAGATTCGTGAAACTCGGCATGGCCATCGCCGCGATGACGGCGAGGACCGCCACGGTGATCATCAGCTCGACCAGGGTGAACCCCGGCACGGCGGAAGGCCCCGCGATTGTTCGGCTGCGCTGTAGCATGGCACCCCCCGGAATTTGGCAACCGAACCTTAATGGACGCCTGCAGCGACCACCATCTGCGTCCGACGGGCGGACGGTTGCCGGGGGCGTGCGGCGTTTCCCTGGGCACTACCCTGTCGATCGCGCCCGGGATGCCTCCCGGAAACGGGAGAATCATGACGTGCCTATGATCGCAAGAGGAACGACCGCGCCATTTCCGGGAAATCGACATGCCTGACCACCACCCTCTCGACACCCTGTTCCGCCCGCCCGCACTGATCACCGTGGTGCTGGCTGGCGAGGCGCTGGCGCTGATGCTTGCGCTGGCCTCGGGGCAGCCTGGCGCGCGGATGCTGCAATTCGGGCTGGCGTCTCTGGGCATCCAATGGATCGCGGTGGGCACGCTGTGCACGCTGTACCTGTTGCGCCGTCCGCTGTCGCGCCTGCCGCCCTCCGTACTCGCCTGGGCCTGCCTGGGCCTGCTGCTGGCGATGACCCTGCTGGTGGCATCGGCGGCGTGGGCGCTGCTCGACCTGGGCACAGAGCCGGAACAGGGCGCCCTGCCCTTCATGTTGCGCATGCTGGGCATCGCCCTGGTGGTGGGCCTGCTGGCGCTGCTGGCGTTCCAGAACTATTCCGAGGCCACGCGGCTTGCGGTGCGCACCAAGCAGCTGGAACTGGAATCGCTGCGCGCGCGGGTGCGGCCGCATTTCCTGTTCAACACCTTGAACAGCGGGGTGGCGCTGGTCCGCCAGCAACCGGAACAGGCGGAGCAGTTGCTGCTGGGGTTGTCGGATCTTTTCCGCGCGGCGTTGGCCAATCCGCACGACATCGAACTGGCCGAGGAGCTTGCGTTGACGCGACGTTACCTGGAGATCGAGGCGATCCGATTCGGCCCGAGACTGCAAACGACCTGGGACCTGCCCGAGCCGCTTCCTTCCGTGAAGGTACCTGCACTGTCGATCCAGCCATTGGTCGAGAACGCGGTGAGGCATGGCATCGAACGGCTCCCCGGCGGCGGCAGGATCGACATCGCCGTAGCGGTGCGCGACAACGCGGCGCTGGTGACGATCCGCAACCGGGTCCCCGCGGGCGACCTGGATGGCGCGGCGCGACACGGCCATTCCATCGGAATCAAAGCGACGCAGGCGCGCCTGCAAGCCAGCACGGGAGGGCGAGGCAGCCTGACAACGTCGCAAAGCGGCGGTGATTATGTCGTTGAGATGAGGCTGCCGTTGTAGATGGGCGGACTTTATCGAGACGCATGATTTCCGGCTGTCGGAGAGCCGGCACGACCAGGACATCCGGGCACCGGGTCGGTGTTTCGTCCGTAAGCGCGCGCATCGAAGCGCTCGCCCAAGGCGAGGGCCGCCTTGAAACGTACCGGGACGACGAGCGTCTGTAGCGCAACTGCTGTTGCCGATTGCCTGACTCCTCCCTTGCCCGCATAGCTGGGAAGAGAGGCTGGGAGGGGTATTTTCGGCGGGGTGCGTGGTGATGCGAAAGGCACAGCAAGATCAAGAGCACCGCTCCCCCTCAGCCGCCGGAAGGCGGCTTCGAGCTCCCCTGCTGCGCAAGGGAGGGGCACTTCATCCCGCGATTGCAGACGCTGCGGCTGCCGCCATCACGCCATCACCCGATAACACGGACGGTATTCCCCCGCGATCTTCATGCGCCGCTGTTCGACGAAGGCGCGCAGCAATCCGTCCAGGGCCTGCATCATGTCCGGATCGCCGTGGATCTCGAACGGGCCGAACTGCTCGATGCGGCGCATGCCGTCTTCCTTGACGTTGCCGGCGACGATGCCGGAAAACGCGCGGCGCAGGTCAGCGGCCAAAGCGGGCGCGGGGCGGCCGTGGTGCAGGTCCAGCGCGGCCATCGCCTCGTGCGTGGGCACGAACGGCTGCTGGTATTCCAGCGGCACTTCGATCGCCCAGTTGAAGAAGAACGAATCCTTGTGCTCGATGCGGCTCTCGCGCACGCGCTTGATGCCGGTGGTCATCTTCCTGGCGACGGCGACCGGATCGCCGGTGATGATCTCGTAACGCGCCGCGGCGGCATCGCCCAGGGTCAGGCGGATGAACTTGTCGATCTGCTCGAAATACGGCGCGGCGAGGGTCGGCCCGGTGAGGATCAGCGGGAACGGAAGACCCGCGTTTTCCTCGCGCAACAGGATCCCCAGCAGGTACAGGATTTCTTCCGCCGTACCCACGCCGCCCGGGAACACCAGGATGCCGTGGCCGAGGCGCACGAACGCCTCGAGCCGCTTCTCGATGTCCGGCATGATCACCAGGTGATTGACGATGGGATTCGGCGACTCGGCGGCGATGATCCCGGGTTCGGTGACGCCGATGTAGCGCGTGGTCCGGCGCCGTTGCTTGGCGTGCGCGATCGTCGCGCCCTTCATCGGTCCCTTCATCGCACCCGGGCCGCAGCCGGTGCAGATGTCCAGGCCGCGCAGGCCCAGCTCATAGCCGACCTGCTTGGTGTAGATGTATTCCTCGCGGGAAATGGAATGGCCGCCCCAGCACACCACCAGGTTGGGATCGGCGGGCTTGAGGATGCGCGCATTGCGCAACAGGCCGAACACCGCGTTGGTGATGCCGGCGGAAGATTCCAGTTCGTGCTCATGCTCCGGGCCCAGCTCGATCGCGGTATAGGCCAGGTCGCGCACGACCGCGAACAGCAATTCGGCCACGCCGCGGATGATCTCGCCATCGACGAAGGCCATCGCCGGGGCATTGACCAGGTCGATGCGCACGCCACGATCCTGCTGCAGCACCTGGATGTCGAAATCCGGATACAGGTCGCGGGCCGCGCGCGGGTCGTCCGACGCGCTGCCGCTGGTCAGCACCGCCAGCGCGCAGCGCCGCAGCAGCTCATGCATGCCGCCGCTGGACGCGTCGCGTAGCCGCGCCACCTCCGCGCGGGACAACACATCCAGGCCGCCGCGCGGGTAGATCCGCGCGTCCTGTACCGGCAACGCCCTCGGTGCCGTTTCGCTCATTGATACTCTCGCTTGTCTGTATTCGTTGGCGGAACTTTAGCGCAGACACAGGCATGCCGCGAGGCACGCACGTCCAAGGCATCGCGGAACCCGTAGGAGCGGGCCTTGCCCGCGATGCTTTTGTGCGCCCCGCGAAAAGCATCGCGGGCAAGGCCCGCTCCTACAAAAAAAAACGGCCGGGTCGCCCCGGCCGTTTTCCTGTTGCGAACCCCTTGTGGATCAGAACTCGTAACGCAGGGTCATCTGCAACGACCAGCGCGACACGAGACGGGACGGATAGCTCGGGTTGGAGTCATACGGCCTGAGGCTCTGCCACGACGGGTTGCTGGCGGTGCCCAGATCGTAGACGTAGCCGCCATCGGCGGTAACGCTGCCCAGGCGCGCCAGGTAACGGCTGTCGAAGCCGCCGATTTCCTTGGTCACGCCCCAATCTTCGTTGAGCAGGTTCAGGAAGTTGTAGACATCCAGGCGAACGATTGCCTTGTGCTCCTTGAAGAAGCCCGGGATTTCCTGCTGGATGCCCAGGTCGAGCTGGTTGACCCACGGCAACCGGGTGGCATTGCGGCCGGCAACCTGGCCACGATTGGCTTGCAGGTACGGATTGTTAGAAATGAATTCCTGGAAGGCCTGGATCTGCGCGGGCGTGGCGGAGCCATAGCTCACGTTCGGATCGTTGAGCAACGGGATGTAGGCCGGATCCTGGAAGATGCCGTCGCCATTCGGATCGCCATTGATCAGCCACGTGTAAGGCAGGCCGTCATGACCGTTGTAGTAGGCGGAAATGCTGGTCTTGTAGTCGCCGAAGAAGGCATGTTCCCAGCCCAGCGAGGCCTTCAGCGAGTTGGGGACCTCGCGGCTGGCGGTGCTGGTGATTTCCTCGTTCGGGTTCAGACGCGACACGAACTGGTAGCTGGACCACGCATTCGAACTGGCGTCGGAACCCACCTCGGTCGCCCGGGTGTAGGTATAGCTGATGTTGCCGTACCAGTTGTTGGACAAGGGCTTGCTCAGGGCGAAGGTCACTGCCGTCGAGGCGCCCTTGTCGGTGTTGCCGAGCAGGGTGGACTGGTTGCTGAAGGCGGGGTTCCGGTCGCAGTTCTTGTTGGAACCGGACGTCGAGCCGCCGAGCGTGCACCAGTAGCTGTTACGGCCATCGGCCAGGGTTCCCTGCACTTCGCCGATGTTGAGGGCCTGGTAGAAGGCCGCATCCTTGGCGCGGATCGTCTGGATCTCGACCGAGCCGATCAGGCCGTACCACGGCAATTCGGCGTCATAGGCCAGGCTGGCCTTCCACACGGTCGGCAGCTTGAAGTCCGGGTCGATGACGTCGATCAGGTTGGAGGGAGCACCGCTCGCCGGGACGTTCTGGTTGAACGGGTCGGCGCTGAACGGCGCGTCGGCCGGATCGAACACGGTGTAGTTCAGTGCCGTCACGCCACCGTTGTTCTGGTACGGATTGGCCAGCCACACGAACGGCGGCACGCTCTGGAACGCGCCGATGCCACCGCGCAACTGCGAATAGCGCGGAGTGTCGAAGTTGTAGTTGAAGGAGATGCGCGGCAGGACGACCTTGTTGTCCGATCCCAGCTTGTAGTCGTTGGGGAAACCGAAAGCCTCCTCGAAGCCCGGCGCCCGCTCAGGCGCCTTGTCCGCCTTCGGGATGTTGACGCGCACGCCATAGGTCAGCGACAGCTTGTCGTTGACCTGCCAGGTGTCCTGGAGAAACGGGCTGATCTGGCTGTACACCAGCGCGGCAGCCGTATCCTCGACCCCGAAACCGGGCGCCGGCAGGCGCAGGTTGTACCTGTTGTACTCGCCGGCCGCGAAATCCTCGAGGCTGCCGAACCGGTACGCGCCATGCATGGCCTTGCCGTACAGGTTGAACACATCATGGCGCATATAGTCGAAGCCGCCCTTGATGGTGTGGTCGCCGGCGTAATAGGTGCCGGAGATCGAGGCGGCGAACCGCTTGGTGTTGATCTGGTTCTCGTGGCGGTTGTCGTCCTCGCCCAGGAAGATGGAGCCGCCGTTGGCGGTCTCGATTTCCACTTCCGGCTGGTTGATCGGATTGCCGTTGACCTGGTCGAATTTCTGCTGGCTCAGCTTGATCTCGGTGGAGAAGTTCTCGGTCCAGTCGCTGAACAGCTGCAGCGAGGTGTTCTTGGTGATGTTGTCGATGTTGTACCAGTGGCTGGTCAACACCACGTTCTCGGGGAAATTGTCGTACGGCGAGGGGCGGAACTCCTCGGTCTGCTGGTAGGTCAGGCTGGCGCGATGGAAATCGTTGATGTTCCAGTCCAGCTTGGCCAGGTAGCGCTTGTTGTCCAGGTTGACGCCGGTGGCGCCATAGACGCCCGGGAACAGGCCCAGGCCAGTGGCGATGTCGATCGCCTCGTCGATTTCGGCCTGGGTGACGTTGCCGTTGGCCACGCCGTCGGAGGAGGAAGCGCCGCCGAAGTTCTTGATGGTCTGCTCTTCATACGAAGCGAAGAAGAACAACTTGTCCTTGAGGATGGGACCGCCGATGGTCATGCCCTTGGTCGTGTCCGTGTCGAACAAGGCGTATTCCTCGCCGTCGCGCTTGCCGACCATGTTGCTGGCGTCCTTGAGCGCGTAATACACCGAGCCGTGGAACTCGTTGGTGCCCGACTTGGTCACCGCGTTGATGCTGGCACCCACCGTGTCCGAGGCGACGTCGTAATCGCTGACCTTGAGGTCGTAGGCGGCGATGGTGTCCACCGAGATCGGGGAACCGACATAGGGCATGCCGTTGGCGTTCAGGCCGAAGGGATCGCCTTGCGACAGGCCATCGACGGAAATGTTGTTGTAGCGGTTGTTCACGCCGGCGACGGAGATGGCGCCCGAGCCCTGGTCGGTCACCTGGATGCGCGGATCAAGGCGCGCGATATCGTCCAGCGAACGGTTGCCCTGCGGCGTCAGTTCCAGCTGGCGGCCGCTGACCGAGGTGCCCATGCCCTTGTTGTCCGGATTGAAGGTATCCAGCAGGCGCGAGGCCGTGACCGTGACCGCGCCGAGATCGGTCGCCGCCGCGGCTCCGACCTGGGCGTTGACGGCATTGACCTTGTTCAGATCGAGGTACACGCCTTCTTCGGTCTTGCTGCCTGCAGCCGAGGTGATGGTGACGGTGTACGGGCCGCCGACACGCAGGCCGCGCGCGTTGTAGCGGCCGCTGGCGTCGGTGGAGGCGCGGCTCACCGTGCCCGATTCGACGTGGGTGATGACTACTTCAGCGCCCGAGACCGGCTGGCCGCTGGTGTCCGTGACCAGGCCACCCACGCCTGCCGACGTGCTCTGGGCGAAGGAAGGAGCCGCTGCGAGCGCGACCACGAGACCAAGGGCGATCTTGGACATCCGGAAACGGGTTTGATTCATTTGGTAAGCCTCAATGCAAGGTTTTGGCGATGGCGAAACGGATTGACTAAAAGCAGGCTCGAGCTGGCCCTGGAAGGCTGGCTGGCGGGGACGATCGGGGTTCCCTGTGACCTGCGCGGCCGGGCTGCGAAGGTTAATAAGAGGTTAACACGATAGGCCGGATTTGTGACCGGCAAGTGACAATTTCCCGTGCTCGCGCAGGGCAAAACAGGACATCGACAAGCCAACCTGAAGCCAATCAAATGTTGGGTGGCGAGAGTTTCAGGTAAGTCCCTATTCCATCTAGGAACATCTGCACCGAAATGGCCACCAGCAGCATGCCCATCAGGCGCTCGATCGCGATCAGGGCGCTGCGGCCCATCCATTTGTAAAGCACCGTGGCCGAAAACAGGATCACCGCGGTGGCGCCCCAGGCGATCATCAGGGCCAGGCTCCAGTCCCACAGCCGGCCGGGCTCGTTGCTGCCCATGAGCATCACCGCGGCCATGCCGGAAGGACCGGCCACCAGCGGAATGGCCAGGGGCACGATGAAGGGCTCACCGCCGGGAAGCTCGCCCATCAGTCCTTCAGGACGCGGGAAGATCATGCGGATGCCGATCAGGAACAGGACGATGCCACCGGCGATCTGCACCGATTCCTGGCGCAGGTGCATCATTTCCAGGACGTACTTGCCGGCCCACAGGAAACCCATCAGCACCCCCAGCGCGATCAGCAACTCGCGGACCAGCACCGCGCGCTGGCGTTTGGGCGCCAGCGGCTTGAGCACGCTCAGGAACACCGGGATGTTGCCCAGCGGATCCAGGATCAGGAACAGCAGCAGCGCCGCGGAAAGCACGGTCACGCGCGCACGCTCCAGACCTGGCCGCGATGTTCCGCGCCGGCCGGCGACAACAGGGTCACGCAGGCCTCGGCATAATCGGCCGGGTCCCGCGCCTGCAGGTCTTCGTCCTCTGCATAGGCCTTGGCCCGCAGGGAAGTCCGCATCGGCCCCGGTTGCAGCGCCGCGACCCGCACGCTGGAATTGGCCAGCTCCGCATGCAGCATCCCGACCAGCGCTCCCAGGCCGTGCTGGGCCAGGCCGTAGCCGCCCCAATAGGCCTGTCCTACCCGGCTGATGTCGTCCAGCGCGAATACCAGCGCCGCATCCGGCGATTGCTTGAGCAACGGCAGGCAGGCCTGGGACAGCCACCAGGGCGCGGTCAGGTTGACATGCACGGCGCGGGCGAAATTGGCCGGGTCGGTATGTTCCAGCGGGGTGAGCCCGCGGAATTCGGCCGCGCAGTGCAGCACTCCGTCCAGGCGCCCGAGTTCGCGATGGATACGATCGGCCATCTCCGCGTAGTCGTCCGGAGCCGCGCCCTCCAGGTCCAGCGGATAAAGCAGCGGTTCCGGCCCGAGTCTGGCGCAGGCGTCGTAGACCCGGTTCAATTTCGGCGGCCTGCGCCCCAGCAGTACCATCGTGGCCCCCGCCTGCGCGCAGGCTTGCGCCGCGGCACCGCCCAGTCCGCCCTGCGCGCCACTGACCAGGACCACGCGATCGCGCAACGCTCCCGCATCGCGGGTCGGCAAGGCGAACAGGGTCACGGCGCCAGCGCCTCGGACACGATGCGCTGCAGCTCCCCCGATTCGAACAGTTCCAGGGTGATGTCGCAGCCGCCGATCAGCTCGCCATGGATGAAAAGCTGCGGAAACGTCGGCCAGTTGGAGAAACGCGGCAGGTTGGCGCGGATCTCCGGCTCCTGCAGCACGTTGATGGTGTGGACATGCTCAGCACCAGCAGGCTCGGCGCCAGCGGTGCCGGCCCTGGCGGACATCAACGCCTGCACCGCACGGCTGGAGAAACCGCACATGGGAAATTGCGGCGTTCCCTTCATGAAAAGCACGACCGGATGGGTATCGACTTCGGCCTGGATGCGTTCCATCACCAGCATGGTGTTTTCTCCTGCGTTGACGGCCTGCAAACCGTGGTCGGGTAAACTCCCATTGTAAGCCCTCGCGCGGCATCGCCGTTGCGCCGAACCCTCCGCGAGCGTACCCACGCTCCACCCGCCTAGCACTGCAAAGGAAAAGCCATGGCCATCGAACTCCCCCCGCTTCCCTACGATCGCACCGCACTGGAGCCGCACATCTCCGGCGAGACCATCGATTTCCACTACGGCAAGCACCACAAGGCCTACGTGGACAACCTCAACAAGCTGATCGAAGGCACCGAATTCGCCAACCTGCCGCTGGAAGAGATCATCCGCAAGTCGCAGGGCGGCATGTTCAACAATGCCGCGCAGATCTGGAACCACACCTTCTACTGGAACGGCCTGAAGCCGGCTTCCGACGGCGGCGGCGGCGAACCCGGCGGCAAGCTCGGCGAACTGATCAACCAGGCCTTCGGCGACTTCGCCAAGTTCAAGGAAGAGTTCACCAAGACCGCCATCGGCACCTTCGGTTCGGGCTGGGGCTGGCTGGTGCAGCGTCCCGACGGTTCGCTGGGACTGGTGAGCACCTCCAACGCCGCCACCCCGCTGACCGGTGAAGACACCCCGCTGCTGACCATCGACGTGTGGGAACACGCCTACTACATCGACTACCGCAACGCGCGGCCGAAGTACGTGGAATCGTTCTGGGCGCTGGTCAACTGGGACTTCGTGGCTTCCAACCTGCGCTGAGTTCCGCAGTCGCGCGAAAAGAAATGGCCGGGGCAATCCCGGCCATCTTCATTCTGTAGGAGCGGGCCTTGCCCGCGATGCTCTTCCGCGATCCGGCCGAAGGGCATCGCGCCCAAGGGGCGCTCCTACGCCCCGAAGGAAGTCCCGTTGGGGGATAGGGTTATGGACCGTGGGCGGCGACCGCGTCCATCACCCGTGCGGAATAGACCAGGGCGGCGCCCGCATTCAGTGCGACCGCCATGCCCAGGGCTTCGGCGATTTCCTCGCGGCTGGCGCCCTGCTTGAGCGCGGCATCGACATGCACAGTGATGCAGCCATCGCAACGCGTGGTCACCGCCACCGCCAATGCGATCAGTTCGCGGGTCTTGCCATCCAGATGGTTGGTTTTCTCACCAGCGCCGCTCAGGGCCAGATAGCCCTTCAAGGTATCGGGCGAAAGTTTCCCGATCTCGCCGATACGCGGACCCAATTCCTTGCGGTATTCGTTCCAGTCGAGCATGACGCTTTCTCCTGTTGGCCGGGAGTGAGCCCAGTCAGTCGCACAGGGCGGCAATGGCCGGAGCGACCTGCGCTTCACGACCCAATGCTACGCCGATCCGTTGCAGCGAAGCGGCCAGTGCGGCGCGGTCGTCCTCGCGCAAGGTGGCGTGTCCGACCTTGCGCCCGGCGCGCGGCAGCTTGCCGTAGTCGTGCCAGTGGCCGGCGGGTTCGGCCAGCACCGCATCGCGATCCGGCATGTCGCCGATCCAGTTGAGCATGCAGGCATGGCCAAGCATGCGCGTATCGCCCAGGGGCAGTCCGAGCACGGCGCGCAGGTGGTTCTCGAATTGCGAGACCTCAGCGCCTTCGATGGTCCAGTGGCCCGAGTTGTGCACGCGCGGGGCGATTTCGTTGGCCAGCAGTTCGCCGTCCGTGCAGAACAGCTCCAGCGCGAACACGCCGACGTAATCCAGTGCTTCGGCCAGCTTGCGCGCATGGGCGAATGCCTGCGCCTGCAAGCCCGCATCGACCGTGGCCGGGGCCAGGCTGGCCGACAGCACGCCATCGACATGCCAGTTCTCGGTCAGCGGCCAGGTGCGGAACTCGCCATCGCGACCGCGCACCGCCACCACCGACAGTTCGCGCTGGAACGGAATGAAGGCTTCGACGATCAACCCCACCGTTTGCGCCTGCGCGCCCAACGCCTGCCAGGCCGCGTCGATGTCGGCCGGCGACTTGATCCGGAACTGGCCCTTGCCGTCGTATCCCAGGCGCCGGGTCTTGAGGATGCAACGACCGCCGATATGCGCGACCCGCGCCTCCAGTTCGTCGCGGGTGGAGATCGCGGCGTACTCGCCGACCGGGATGCCCAGGCTGCGGAACAGGTTTTTTTCCACCAGCCGGTCCTGGGTCACGGCCAGTGCGCGTGGATTGGGGAACACCGGCACGCGCGCGGCCAGCCACTCGGCGCTTTCGGCGGGCACGTTCTCGAAATCGAAGGTGGTCACATCCACTTTCGACGCGAATTCGGCCAGCGCCGCCTCATCCCGGTAGTCGCCCACCAGCAACGGCGCGCACTGGCCGGCGCAGGCGTCGGTTTCGGTATCCATCACCAGGAAACGCAAACCCAGCGGCGCGCCGGAAAGCGCCAGCATGCGGGCCAGTTGCCCGCCCCCGAGGATCCCGACGGTGGTCACGGCGCCGCTGGTCCGGGGCTGGCGACGGGAAGGCGGGGATCGTCGTTGGCCGACACTTCCTCCGTCTGCCGCTTGCGGAATGCTTCCAGCGCGGCGGCGATGCCGGGATGATGCGGCGCGAGCATGGCGGCGGCGAACAGCGCGGCATTGGCGGCTCCGGCGACGCCGATGGCGAAGGTGGCCACCGGAATGCCGGCCGGCATCTGCACGATCGACAACAGCGAATCCATGCCGTTCAGCGCCTTCGACTGCACCGGCACGCCGAGCACCGGCACCGCGGTTTTCGACGCCAGCATGCCCGGCAGGTGCGCCGCGCCCCCGGCCCCGGCGACGATCGCGCGCAGACCGCGCGCGGCCGCGCCATCGGCATACGAGAACAGCACGTCCGGGGTGCGATGTGCGGACACCACTTTCACTTCGTAAGGCACGCCGAGCGCGTCGAGTTTCTGCGCGGCATGCTGCATGGTTTCCCAATCCGAACGGGAGCCCATCACGATCCCCACCAGCGGGCTTGAAGCAGTGGCGGTCATTGCCGTCCTCTCTGGAGTGAGGCAGGCCTTTGACTGCCTGCGGTCGCAAAGGCTTATTCTAGCCGTCTTCCCAGCCCGACGATGGACCAATGGACCGCAAATTGCTCGATATCCTCTGCTGCCCCACCACGCGCCAGCCGCTGGCCTTGCTCGAAGCGCAAGCGCTGGATGCGTTGAACCGCGCGATCGCCTCCGGCGGCGTCAAGCGCGCCGACGACACGGTGCAAGTCGAAGCCCTGCGCGAAGCCCTGCTGACCCGCGACCGCAAGACCGTGTACCGGGTCGATGACGGCATCCCGGTGCTGCTGGCCGAGGAAGCCATCGCCACCGCGCAGGTCGAAGGCTTTCCCAGCAAATGAACCGCGATCTTTCCCCGCCGCCAGCGGATGTGATCGCCAGCGACGTGGCGCGCGCGCTGGCCGAAGACCTGGGCAGCGGCGACGTGACCGCGGCGTTGCTGCCGGACACGGCCGATATCGCCTACCTGTTGTGCAAGGAAAACGCAGTGATCGCCGGGCGACCGTGGTTCGATGCCTGCCACCGTGCACTGGATCCGGATGTCGTCATCGAATGGCGTGTCGCCGAAGGCGAGCGTGTGCAAGCAGGCACCGTGCTGGCGACGCTGGCCGGACGCAGCCGCGCACTGGTCAGCGCCGAACGCACCAGCCTGAATTTCATGCAGACCCTGTCCGGCACCGCGACCGCGACCGCCGCCCATGTCGAAGCCGTGCGCGGTACCCGCGCGAAGATCCTCGACACACGCAAGACCCTTCCGGGCCTGCGCCTGGCGCAGAAATACGCGGTGCGCTGCGGCGGCGGCGGCAACCATCGCATCGGCCTGTTCGACGCGGTGATGCTGAAGGAAAACCATGTCCGCGCAGCCGGCTCGATCGACGCGGCCGTGCGTTCGGCACGCACCGCCCAGCCGGACCTGCCGCTGATCGTCGAAGTCGAAACGCTGGTGCAACTGGAGGAAGTCCTGGCCGTGGGTTGCGACCGCATCCTGATCGATGATTTCGATGCCGTCGCGCGGCGCGAGGCGGTACGGATCGCCAACGGACGCATCCCGCTGGAAGTCTCGGGCGGCGTCGACCTGGGAACGCTGCGCGGCATCGCCGAGGACGGCGTGGATTGCATTTCGATCGGCGGACTGACCAAGCATGTCCATGCGATCGACCTGTCGATGAAACTCGGCCCCGCGCCACGCTGACTGCCGCCGATGCCTACCCTGATCCTGCTGATGATCGTCGGCGCCGCCGGTTTCGCCTACTGGAATGCGGCGCGCGCGGCGGCCGAACACGCCAAGCAACTCGGCCGCAATGCGTGCAGCGCCGCGCAGGTGATCTGGCTGGACGAATCGGTGCACGCTTCCGGGATCCGGATGCGCCGCAACGAGGACGGACGCCTGGGCTTCGAACGCAGTTTCCGTTTCGAATATTCCTACGACGGCGTGGATCGCCATGTCGGCAGGATGGTCTTGCGCGGCGACAGGCTGGTGTCGTTCATCGGCCCGGTCAGACCCTCGGTAACGCCCATCGACCTGCATTGACACGATTTGTAGGAGCGGGCCTTGCCCGCGATGCTCTTCATCGGGAACCGCGCAAAGGCATCGCGGGCAAGGCCCGCTCCTACGACAGGGAATCCTGCTACTTCACCACGCGCAGATGCGGACGCTTGGTGGCGGCAGGCGCGTCTTCCGGGGTCGGCGTGGAAGGCGCAGGCGGCTCGTCGTCGCCCTCCGGTCCGGTCGCCCCGGCAATGTCGTCCGGCAGGGCCATGCCCTGCCCGGTTTCCCTGGCATAGATCGCCAGAACCGCCGAGATCGGCACCATCACCGGATAGCTGACTCCGCCGAAGCGTGCACTGAAACTGACCGAAGCGTTGTCGATCTGCAGGCGCACCACCGCGCGCTCGGCGATGTTCAGCACCACCTTGCCTTCCTTGACCGCGCTCGAAGGCACCTGCACGCCGGGCTGGGTCGCATCGACCAGCAGGTGCGGGGTCATGTCGTTGTCGGCGATCCATTCGGACAGCGCCCGCAACAGGTACGGGCGATGGCTGGTCATGCGCTGCGTTTCGTCGGTCATTTATCAGGGGTCAAGTCGCCCGCTACGCGGGCTGGAAAGTCGGCGGCCGAGCCGCCTGCAAAGGGTAAAGCAATGCGTTCCTCTTCACCATTTACAGCGCCGCAGGCGCGACTTCACCCTTCACCCCTACGCCGGGATCTCGCGCAGCCGCTTTTCCTGGTCGGTCAGGCTGCGCAGGAAACCAGGGTTGCGGAAAATGCGGTTGCCGTAGTCCTCGATGGACTTGCCATCCTTGGGCAAAGGGATGTCCAGCGAAGGCAGGCGCCAGATGATCGGGGCCATGGCGCAGTCGGCCAGGCTCATTTCCGGATTGAGGAAGAACTTGCTGGCCTTGAACAACGGCACCGAGGCGGTCAGCAATTCCTTCAACCGCTTGCGTCCCGCTTCGGCCTGGGCCTTGTTGCCCATCTGGATGGCCTGCACCTGCGGCACCCAGTCGTGCTCGATGCGCAGCATGGCCAGGCGCAGGCGGGCCCGGGAAAGCGGATCCACCGGCATCAGCGGCGGATGCGGATAACGCTCGTCCAGATACTCGCTGACCACCGACGCGGCGTACAGGACCAGGTCGCGCTCCACCAGCGTGGGCACCGAGTGGTAGGGATTGAGATCGATCAGGTCTTCGGGCGGGTTCTGCGCATCCACCGGCACCAGGTCGTAGGTCACGCCCTTGGCCGCCAGCACCAGCCGCACGCGGTGGCACAGCACGTCGTCCACGGAAGAAAACAGGGTCAAGGTATTTCGCATACGCGGACTCGCAGCCATCAGGCTCTCCGACGACCGGAACCGCCGGTCGCATCGACGCCGCCAGCCCTCTGCTGACGGTCGCCACGGCCCCGAGCGCGAATCGTCCCGGGAAAGCCGACTCCTGCTTTCCCGCTGCCGCGCGGTCAGGCGCGACGTTGGAAGATACGCCTTAGTGCACGTCCTTCCAGTATTCCTGCTTCAGCAGGAAGGCCAGGAAGGTGAGCGCCACCAGGAACAGGATGACCCAGACGCCCATGCTCTGGCGCTTGAGTGCGGCCGGTTCGCCGACGTACTCGAGGAAGTTGGTGATGTCGCGCGCGGTCTGGTCGAACTGCACCGGGGTCTGGGTTCCCGGCTGGGTCACCTTCAACGCCTCGACATGGCGTTCGCCGATCGCGTCCGGCTCGCTCATTTCCGCGTGCTGCAGGCCTTGCAGCTGCCACAGCGGATTGGGCATGGACGCATTCGGGAACAGCTTGTTGTTCCAGCCCAGCGGACGGCTTTCGTCCAGGTAGAACGACTTCAGGTAGGTGTAGATCCAGTCGCTGCCGCGCACGCGTGCGATCAGGCTGAGGTCGGGCGGCATCTTGCCGAACCACTTGCTGGCCGGATCGTGCGGCATCGAGACTTTCACCTGCTCGCCGAACTTGGCCCCGGTGAAGTTGAGGTTGTCCATCACCTCCTGCTCGCTCAGGCCCAGGTCCTCGGCGATGCGCGAATAGCGCATGTACTTGAGCGAATGGCAGCCCGAGCAATAGTTCATGTACAGCTGGGCGCCGCGCTGCAGCGAAGCCTGGTCGGTCAGGTCGTTGCCGGCCTGCAGGGTATTGCCGCCCCCGCTGGCGAAGGCGGAAAACGCCAGCAGCAGGGTGCCCGCGAAAACGGCGAGGCGCGAGGTCAATTTCTTAGTCATGCGTCGTCACCCGTTCCGGCACCGGCTTGGTTTTTTCTAAACCGAAGTATGTGTAGACCCAGAGGAAAATGAAGAAGCCGAAATAGCAGACGGTGAGCACGCGGCCGATGATGGTCTCGACCGGATCGGTGCCGGGGCCGGCGCCGATCTTGCCCAGGTAGACGAAGCTGATGGCGAAGATGGCGATGGCGATCTTGTAGGCCAGGCCGCGGAACTTGATCGACTTGACCTTGCCGCGATCCAGCCAGGGCACGAAGAACAGCACCGCGATGGCCGAGAACATCACCAGCACGCCGCTGAGCTTGTGCGGAATGACCCGCAGCATCGCGTAGTAAGGCGTGTAGTACCAGACCGGCTTGATGTGTTCCGGGGTCACCAGGCGGTTGGCCTCGGTGAAGTTGTCGTGTTCCAGGAACCAGCCGCCCACCGCCGGGATGAAGAAGATGATGAAGGCGGCGAGGATCAGCAGGAAACCGACGCCGACCAGGTCCTTGACCGTGTAGTACGGATGGAACGGGATGGCGTCCTTGGGCGCGGTTGGCGACCAGCGGTTGCCCTTGGGGCCGTGCTTGACGTCGACGCCTTCGGGGTTGTTGGAGCCGACCTCGTGCAACGCGCCCAGGTGCAGGACCACCAGCAGCAGCAATACCAGCGGCAGCGCGATCACGTGCAGGGCGAAGAAGCGGTTGAGGGTGGCGTCGCCGGGCAGGTAGTCGCCCATGATCCATTCGGTCAGGCCGTTGCCGATCACCGGAATGGCGCCGAACAGCGAGATGATCACCTTGGCGCCCCAGAACGACATCTGGCCCCACGGCAGCACGTAGCCCATGAAGGCTTCGGCCATCAGCACCAGGTAGATCAGCATGCCCAGGATCCAGACCAGCTCGCGCGGCTTCTGGTAGCTGCCGTAGATCAGGCCGCGGAACATGTGCAGGTACACGACGATGAAGAACAGCGAGGCGCCGGTGCTGTGCATGTAGCGGATCAGCCAGCCCCACTCCACGTCGCGCATGATGTATTCGACCGACGAGAACGCCTCGGCCGCGGACGGCTTGAAGTGCATCGTCAGGAAGATGCCGGTGACGATCTGGTTGACCAGCACCAGCAGGGCCAGCGAGCCCATGTAGTACCAGAAGTTGAAGTTCTTCGGCGCGTAGTACTCGGTCATGTGCTTGCGATAGACCGGCAGCAGGCCCGGCGTGCGCGCGTTGAACCATTCCACGACGTTGCCGGCGGTACGGGTGATGATGTTGTTCGCCATGGCTTACGCAGTCCCCTTCGGATCGAGGCCGATCACCAGCGTGGTGTCGTTTTCGTAGTAGTGCGGCGGCACCAGCAGGTTGATCGGTGCGGGCACGCCCTGGAAGACGCGGCCGGACATGTCGAAACGCGACTTGTGGCAGGGGCAGAAATAACCGCCCTTCCAGTCCGGGTCGTACGGCTCGGGCTTGATCTCGGCGACCATTTCCGGCGAGCAACCCAGGTGGGTGCACAGGCCGACCAGGACCGAGATTTCCGGCTTGACCGAACGGAACTCCGGATTGCCCTTCAACACGTAGGCCGGCTGCTGGTCCACATTGGTGGACTCCGGATCGCGCAGACGGCTGTCCAGAGTCGGCAACGCGTCCAGGATGGCCTTGGAGCGCTTCACGATCCAGATCGGCTGACCGCGCCATTCCAGGACCAGGCGCTGGCCTTCCTGCAAACCGGTCAGGTCGGCGGTGACCGGCGCACCGGCCAATTTGGCCTGTGCGCTCGGGTTCCACGACTTGATGAACGGTACTGCTACAAACCCGGCCCCCACCGCGCCGACCACAGCCGTGGTCGCGGTAAGGAACCGGCGTCGGCCCGTATTCACAGGCTCATTGACCCCATCATTGGCCATCCGGCACTCCGCAAAACATTCAGGTAGCTAAAGGGCTGCCAAAGCCGACGCCATAACCGGCGTGGGCCGCAAAAGACGGCAAAGTGTAACGGAAGCCTTAATCGACCGACAACGTTGGCCGCCAAATCAATGACTTGCAGCGCCCGATGGCGCCGACCAGCGGTCAGCGCGCGCCGACCGTGCCCCGATAGCGGTCGGCAAGCACGCCGACGCGGGCGACGTAACGTTGGGTTTCCTGATAGGGCGGCACGCCCCCGTGGCGATCCACCGCACCCTCGCCCGCGTTGTAGCCGGCGGCGGCCAGGGTGAGGTTGCCGTTGAAGCGCTTCAACAACCACGCCAGGTACTGGACGCCGCCACGGATGTTCTGGCCAGCGTCGTAGGAGTCGGTGACGCCGAACCGGCGCGCCGTGGCGGGCATCAGCTGCATCAAGCCCTGGGCGCCCGCATGGGACAGCGCCATCGGATTGAAAGACGACTCGGCGTGGATGATGGCGCGCACCACCGCTTCCTCGACCCCGTACTGGCGGGCGGCGGCGGCGATCTCGGCCTGGTAGGCGGCCGTATTCAAACGCAGGGTGCCGAAATTGACCCCCGGATTGGCTGCGCAGGCGAAGCAGGTCTCGATGAAGCTGTATTTGATGGTGCGGATGCTGGCCACGCTGTCCGCGCCCTTGGGCCGCGCGCTGGTGTAATGGCGCACGCCATCCTTGATGAAGGAATACACCTGCCCGCTGACCACGCGACGGGTATTTCCCGACTTCGCGACCTTGGGTGCGGTGGTGGCGACAGCCGGGATCGAAGCAGGCACTACCGAGTTGGCCGAGGCCGAAACAGGCATGGTGATCACCGCCCCGGTACTGGCCGCCCCCAGGGTCGTCGTTGGGGTAGCCGGCGTGGAAACAGCACCGCCGGCACCGGAAGGCCGCGAGATGCCGGAGCGGCTGCGATTGTCGGGCGTGTAGCGGCTGATGACCTCGCAACTGGCCCCGCCGACACGCTTGCTGACGTAGTTGGGCACGCCATCGGCACCGGTGCACTTGTACAGGGTGCCCGCAGCGGCCGGCAGCGCGGTCGACGCGATCAGCGCCACCAGCAACGGCAGCGCGCGCTTCCGAAGCGCATGTTTCAGAGAAGCCCCCTTCATGCCGGGGAGTGTCCCAACTTCATCAGCGATTGCCAAGTCCTTGTCCGACAAAAGGATTTCCTCGGGAAGCGGAGGGTGACCCACTTCTCATTGCATGGGCCGGTATGCGGCGGATTTCCTCATCCAACGGCGGTCGTGGGTGATTCCGGCCGTTAAACTGTCGCCCTCTTCCGCCAACCCGCCTGGATTACCCACCATGCCCGGGATCGCCACCCCCTCCCCGTCCACCCCGGACAAGCCGGCCGTGCCTGCGTCTCCGACCGATATTCCGGTACGCGGCAAGCTCTATATCAAAACCCACGGTTGCCAGATGAACGAGTACGACTCGTCCAAGATGGCCGACGTGCTGGCCGATTCCGACGGCCTGGAGCTGACCGACAACCCTGAAGACGCCGACGTCATCCTGATCAACACCTGCTCGATCCGCGAGAAGGCCCAGGAAAAGGTCTTCAGCCAGCTCGGCCGCTGGAAGTCGCTGAAGAAGGACGGCAAGCCGGTGCTGATCGGCGTCGGCGGTTGCGTCGCCTCGCAGGAAGGCGCGGCCATCGTCAAGCGCGCGCCGTACGTGGACCTGGTGTTCGGCCCGCAAACGTTGCACCGCTTGCCGGAACTGATCCGCGCCCGCCGCGAATCCGGCAAGCCGCAGGTGGACATCAGCTTCCCGGAGATCGAGAAGTTCGATCGCCTGCCCGAACCGCGCGCCGAAGGCCCGACCGCGTTCGTCTCGATCATGGAGGGCTGCAGCAAGTACTGCAGTTTCTGCGTGGTGCCGTACACGCGTGGCGAGGAAGTCAGCCGGCCGTTCGAGGACTTGCTGGTGGAAATCGCGCAACTGGCCGCGCAGGGCGTGCGCGAGATCAACCTGCTGGGGCAGAACGTCAATGCCTATCGCGGGCCTTATGGCGATGGCGAGATGGCTGATCTTGGGCTGCTGATCCGGACCATGGCCGAGATCGACGGCATCGACCGGATCCGCTTCACCACCTCGCACCCGCTCGAATTCTCCGACTCGCTGATCGAGGCCTATCGCGACGTGCCGCAACTGGCCGATTACCTGCATCTTCCGGTGCAGGCCGGCAGCGACCGCATCCTCGCGGCGATGAAACGCGGCTACACCACGCTGGAGTTCAAGCAGAAGATCCGCAAGCTGCGCGCGGTGCGGCCGGACATCTCGATCTCATCCGATTTCATCGTCGGCTTCCCGGGCGAGACCGATGCCGATTTCGACAAGACCATGAAGCTGATCGAGGACGTGGGCTTCGACCAGTCCTATTCCTTCATCTATTCGCGCCGCCCCGGCACGCCCGCGGCGGACCTGGAAGACGACACTCCCGAATCGGCGAAGCACGAACGCCTGGCCCGGCTGCAGGCGGCGATCAACGCCAACTCGACCCGGATCTCGCAGACCATGCTCGGCAGCGTGCAGCGCGTGCTGGTGGAGCGCCACAGCACCCGCGATGCTTCCGAGCTGACCGGCCGCACCGAGAACATGCGCTACGTGAACTTCCCCGGCAATGCGCGACTGATAGGGCAATTCGTGGACGTGGAGATCACCGAGGTGATGGCCAATTCATTGCGCGGAAATCTTAGAGTCGGTTGATGCTGTGGAAGCGACGTAGGAGCGACGTAAGTCGCGAAACCATGCGCTCTCGCCCAATCGGCAATTCGCGACTCACCTCGCTCCCACGCCAGGCCGTTGCTGCTTAATCCAGACGCTTGCGGAAACGCAATATCGCCAGCGACATCATCACCACGGTGAAGGCGAGCAGGGCCAGCACGTCGGGCCACAACTCCAACAGGTTGGCGCCGCGCAGGACCACGCCGCGGATCAGGCGCATGAAGTGGGTGAGCGGCAGCGCTTCGGCGATCCATTGCGCCGCCTTGGGCATGCCGTCGAACGGGAACATGAAGCCCGACAACAGGATCGACGGCAGGAACAGGAAGAACGCCATCTGCATGGCCTGGAACTGGGTCTGGGCGCGGGTCGATACCAGCAGGCCCAGGGTCAGGTTGGCGACGATCAGCAGCATCGCTGCGCCGTACACGCCCCACAGGCTGCCGTTGATGGGCACCTTGAACAGCCACATGCCCAGCAACAGGACGACCGTGGTCTGCACCAGGCCCACGCCGATGTAGGGCAGGACCTTGCCGACCATCAGTTCGCCGCTGGACACCGGCGTGGTGATCAGCAGCTCGAGATTACCGCGCTCGCGTTCGCGGACGATGGCCATGGCGGTGAACATAACCAGGGTCATGGTCAGGATCACGCCGATCAGCCCCGGCACCACGTTCACCGCCGAGCGCCGCTCTGGGTTGTACAGCGGCAACACGCTGATCTGTCCCTGCAGCGCGCTGAAGCTGCGTCCGTCGAGCGGCATCTGCGCCAGTTGCCGCGCCGTGGCCTGGACCGAGGTATCGCTGCCGTCGACGATCGCCTGCATCGCCTCGCGCCCGTCGATCCGGCGACGCTCGAAGTCCGGCGGGATCACGATGCCGATCTTGATCTTGCCCTGGCGCAGCAACAGTTGCAGCTCCTGCGGCGTACGCGCACCGGCGACCGGCCGGACCACGCCGGTGGAGAAAATATCCTGGACCAGCGCGCGCGAACCGCCGCTATCGGCCATGTCCGCCACCGCCGCCGGCAGGTTGCGCACGTCCAGGTTGATCGCATAACCGAACAGCAGCAACTGCAGGGTGGGAATGCCGAGCATCATCGCCACGGTCATCCTGTCGCGCGCCATCTGCCGCATTTCCTTGACCATCACCGCGAAGATCTGCTGCGCCTTCATGCAATTTCTCCGAGGCCCGGCCACTCGTGTAGGAGCGCCGTCCCGGCGCGAGCCGTTGATCTTGAATGTCGTGTGCCGCCGCGATAGAGCTCGCGCCGGGACGGCGCTCCCACGGAGGGGAGATTGATGGATGCGAGCGCGTTCATGCGGCGCGCGCCTTGGGTCCGGCCTGGGTGGCCGAGACGAATACGTCCTCGAGGTTCGGTTCGATCGGCTCGACCTCCGCTTCGATGCCGCGATCGCGCAGAAACGCCTGCAGACGCTCACCGGGCCCATCGCCGGCCGTGGTCAGCACGCGCAGCTCGTTGCCGATCTGGGCCACGCTGATCACGCCCTGCGCAGCGTGCAAGGCCGCCTGGGCCTTGCGCGGTTCGCTGGCGCGTATGCCCACGGTGCGTCCGGCCAGCGCCCGGGTGAGTTCGTCCGGCGTGCCGTCGGCGACCAGACGGCCGGTGTCGAGGATGGCGATGCGATGGCAGCGTTCGGCTTCATCCATGTAGTGGGTCGAGACGAGAATGGTGGTGCCGGCATCGGCCAGGTCGAAGAGTTTTTCCCAGAAATCCCGGCGCGATTCGGGATCGACCGCACTGGTCGGTTCGTCCAGGAACAGCAGCTCCGGCTTGTGCACGGTAGCCCCGGCCAACGCCAGCCGCTGTTTCTGCCCACCACTCAGGGTCCCGGCCAGTTGCCTGGCGCGGTCGGCCAGGTTGTAGGCGTCGAGCAGTTCGTCTAGGCGGCCGCGGCGCTGTTCGCGCGACAGGCCCTGCACTGTCGCAAGGAACTCCAGGTTCTCGCGCACCGTAAGGTCTTCATACAAGGCGAATTTCTGGGTCATGTAACCGATGCGCTTGCGCAGCGCCTCGGCCTGTTCCGGGATCTTCAATCCCAGCACCTCGATCTCGCCGGCGGTGGGCGTGAGCAAGCCGCACAGCATGCGGATGGTGGTGGATTTCCCCGACCCGTTCGGACCGAGGAAGCCGTACACGCTGGCGCGCGGCACGGTGAGATCAACGCCATCGACGGCCAGCAGCGTGCCGAAGCGCTTGCTCAGGCCGCGCGCGCGGATGGCGATGTCGTGGGATGGATCCGCGGCCATCACGCACACTCGATAAAAATTAACCTCGTCATTCCCGCGAAGGCGGGAACCCAGCGACTTTCGCTTTCCACCCAAGAACTCGATGAAAGCAGAGGCACTGGGTTCCCGCCTTCGCGGGAATGACGAATCAAAGTAACAGTGCGACTCGTGTTAGTTCCCATCGTCTTCTCCCATAAATTCCACCCGCACCGGCACGCCCGCGGGTAGATCGTCCGCGGCCTTGTCCAGGGCGATTTCCGCCAGGTAACTCAGGCGCTCGGCATCGCGACCGGACAGCGCGTAGTACGGGGTGAAGCTGGGCTCGCTGCGGATCATGCGCACATGGCCATCGAACGCCGCTTCGCGGCCATCGACGAACACCCGCGCGGCCTGTCCCACCTTGACGTTGGCGCGCATCGGTTCCGGAACGTACACGCGCGCGTACGGCGCATCGCCGACCAGCAGGATCGCCAACGGCGAACCCACCGGCGCCTGGTCGCCCAGCTTGTACGGCAAGCTGTCGATGCGTCCGGCACGCGGTGCGATCACGCTCAATTTTTCCAGCGAGACCGATTGAGTCGCGGCCTGCGCTTCGGCCGCGGCCACCGCCGAGCGACCTTGTGCGACCTGTTCGCTACGGGTGCCGCGCTCCAGTTCCAGCAAGGCCGCCTGCGCTGCGCGCACCTGCGCTTCCGCATTGCCGGCGGCGGCGCGCGCGCGATCGACATCGGCCGCGGCGACCAGCTTCTGCCGGCCCAGCGGTTGCAGGCGGTTGTAGTAGGCGCGCGCATCGACCGCCTGCGCCTGAGTCGCGGCGACGTTGGCGCGGGCCTGGGCGATGTCTTCGCTGCGCGGGCCGGCTTCGAGTTCGGACAAGGCTTCGCGGCTCTGCTGCGCCTGTGCCTGTACCGCCGCAAGTTGCGATTGGGTGCGGACCGGCTCCAGCTGCAGCAAGGGGGTACCGATGGCGACCTGCTGGCCTTCGCGCACGTCGATGCGCACGATCTTCTCGGCCACCGGCGCAGGCAGGGTGATGCGGTCCCATTCCAGCGTACCGAGCACCTGTGGCGCGGAATCCCTGCACGCGGACAACGCCAGCGCGCAGACGGCGACCAGGATCAGTAGCGTTCTCTCATTTCGCATGGTCCAGCTCCAGTCCGCGGTCCAGCAGCGAAAGCGTATGCAGGCGCACGGTGTCGAAATCCAGGTCGTCGGCATCCAACAGGCGGCGCCAGATCGGCGCGCCCGCGGCCGGGAACAGGGTCAGCCCGACCAATGACACCATCAACAGGCGCGGATCCAGGTCGGGATTGATGCGTCCCTGCGCCTGCGCCTCGGCGAAACGCCTGGCCATCATCTGCGGCAGTTGCGGCCCGATCCGGTCGAACAGCAGGTCGCGCAGCGCGCCGCCTTCGCACAGCACCTCGCGTACCCACAGCGGCGGCAACCACGGATGTTCGGCCACGATCCTGCCGATGCCGGTCACGAAGCCCGCGATCAACGCGGCGATGTCGTCGCCGGCCTGCAGCAACGGTTCGCGCAGGGCGGCGAACACGGGAAGGATCTTCTGCGCGATCACCTCCTGCTGCAGCTGGCCCTTGTCGCCGAAGTAGTAGTGCAGCAGAGCCGGGGTCACACCCGCCTCGGTGGCGATATCCCGCAACGATGTCGCCGCGATGCCCTTGCGCACGAAGCAGGCCAGCGCCGCCTCCAGCAGGCGGCCGCGCAGGTCGGGGGAATCCGCCGAAGGACGACCCGGCGCGCGTTTGCGCACGGGCCGGGACGGTCGTTTCGCCGGCAGGGGACCGGCATTGGAAGCAGAGGGGGAATCGATCATCGATTATATTTAATTCATTGGTTAATTAACTGCAACCCCATGCCGATGGGCGGTGGCTTGTCTGGCCCTTGCAACACGGTCGCGATACCCTGCACCGCCCCGTCCCGGCCCGCTTGCCATCCCCCAGACCGCCCCCAAGTTGTGGGTCTTCGTAGTAGAAGCCGAACCCCTGCCCGACGCCCCGGATTTCCAGGAGTTCGGCGGCGCCTACGTGCTCTGCTACCAGATGCCGGGGCTGGCCGAAGACCCGATCCGCCACGCCAGCGACTTCCTGCGCGGCGCCGGTTGGCAGGTGACCGGGGTGCAGGACGAGCCCAGGCAGATCGAACGCGACGAAGCCCCCGAAGCCGAGCACTTCGACCAGGCGCTGATCGACGACGAGGCCTACGTATTCCACCAATGGCGTGTCGAAGACGCCGACGACCAGACCAGGCACTGAAACCCTTCCATGACCGCCCCCGACAAGCGCGAATTCACCCTCGAACCCGACAACGCCGAGCGATTGGCCAACCTGGCCGGGCCGTTCGATGCGCACCTGCGCCAGATCGAACTGCGCCTGGGCGTGGAAATCGCCAACCGCGGCAACATCTTCAAGGTCACCGGTCCCGCGGCCGAAGTGAAAGCGACCGAAAAGCTGCTGCGCGCGCTGTACGCCGAAGCCGGCGAGGAAACCTTCGACAGCGAAGCGATCCACCTGCGCCTCAACGCGGCCAACGTCGAGCACCTGGCCGCCGGTGGTTTCCAGCCGCAGGACGTGGCGATCAAGGTCAAGCGCGGCACCGTGCGCGGCCGCGGCCCCAACCAGGCCGCCTACCTGCACGCCATCGCCACCCACGACATCAATTTCGGCATCGGCCCGGCCGGTACCGGCAAGACCTTCCTCGCCGTCGCCAGCGCGGTGGAAGCGCTCAACGAATCGCGCGTGCAGCGCCTCATCCTGGTGCGGCCCGCGGTGGAAGCCGGCGAAAAGCTCGGTTTCCTGCCCGGCGACCTGAGCCAGAAGGTCGATCCGTACCTGCGCCCGCTGTACGACGCGCTGTATGAAATGCTCGGCGTGGAAAAGGTCCTCAAGCTGCTGGAGAAGAACGTCATCGAGATCGCGCCGCTGGCCTACATGCGCGGCCGCACGCTCAACGACGCGTTCGTGATCCTCGACGAGGCGCAGAACACCACCATCGAGCAGATGAAGATGTTCCTGACCCGGATCGGCTACGGCAGCACCGCCGTGGTCACCGGCGACCTGACCCAGATCGACCTGCCCAAGCACGTGAAATCGGGGTTGAAGGACGGCCTGGAAGTGCTGCGCGGCGTCGACGGCATCAGCTTCACCTTCTTCACCAGCCGCGACGTGGTCCGGCATCCGCTGGTGGCGAAGATCGTGCGGGCTTACGATGAGCGCGATGGCAAGGATGCGGAAACGGGGCCGGCGTGATTCTTCAGTTCGTCGTTCCCGCGAAGGCGGGAATCGCTCTTAGCCTCCTTCAAGGAGGTCGAGTGGGAATAATGTTGCTTGAAATCGAAAGGCTTGAAATCGAAAGGCAGCCGAGCAAGCTCGGCTCTACGAAGCAGGAGCGATTCCCGCCTTCGCGGGAATGACGAACCCCAATGACCCAAGGCCCCGTCCATCTCGAAGTTTCCGTCAGCTACGCCCTGCCCCGCGCGGGCTTGCCTTCGTCGGTGAGTTTCCGCAAGTGGGTGGCGGCCGCGCTGCACGGGCGCATCCGCGAAGCCGACCTGGCGGTGCGCATCGTCGATACCAAGGAAGGCCGCGCCCTCAACCGCCACTACCGCGGCAAGGACTACGCGACCAACGTGCTCAGTTTCCCGGCGGAAATGGCCGAGGGCGTGAAAATGCCGAAAGGCTTCAAGATGCCGCTGCTGGGCGATCTGGTGATCTGCGCCCCGGTGGTCGCGCGCGAGGCCAGGGAACAGAAGAAGAAACTGGCCGCGCACTACGCGCACCTGACCGTGCATGGCGCGCTGCACCTGCTGGGCTGGAACCACGAGGACGACCGCGAGGCCGAAGCCATGGAACAGCTGGAGCGCGAAATCCTGGCCGAGCTCGGCATCGACGACCCTTACGCATTCGAGGAATAGGCATGCGCCGTTTTTTGCTTCCGCTGGCGGCATTGCTGCCGCTTCCGTTGTTCGCGCAGACGCCTGCCGCATCGCCGGAAATATCCGCCACCGCCACTTCGGGCACGGACGTTGCCGAGAAAACTGCGGGAAAGCCCGCCGAACCGCTCGATCCGGCCCGCATCGACCTGGCCGGCCTGATCGAATGCAGGCGCGAGCTGGCCGACTTCCACTACCTGGCCCCGGCCCTGATCGAACCCTTGCAGGCGGTCGCACTGGGCTGGCGCCCGCTGCCGCAGGCCAATCTGTTCATGACCGAGTTCATGCTCAACACGCCGATCAGCGTGTTCGGGCATAGCACCGACCATATCGCCTTCACCGGCGACAGCATCATCGCCATCCTCGACCTGGCCGACCCGCGCCCGCTGGCGAAACAACTGGAACTGGAAACGGCGGTCGACACGCCGGCCAAGGCGATGTTCGGCAAGGAACTGCGCAGCCATGAGCAGCGCGACGAGGCCAGCGGAATCACCCTGATCGATTCGGTGGTGCTCAACGTGTCCAACGTCTCCTCGCATCCGGGCAAGACCCTAGTCGGTTGCAGCTACATCATGGACACGCTGGAAGAGGAGCCGGAAGCGGCGCCCGCACAGGAACCGGCGCTGCCAACCGGCGCCGCATCGCCGTAGCTCCGTGCGGGAGGGAGTCCGACCCGACGCTTCCCTGCTTGTTGTGAATTCTGCTTGTTGCGGATCGCAGTACGCCAGTCGCCACATGTCGCGGGCGCCCAGGTCGTGGGAGCGGCGGGGATCAAGACGCGTTGCTGGCCGCAATGCCCGAGAAAGTACCGGACAACCTGCGGAAGGGACTTCAGCCCCGACCCGGTATAGACGGGGCCTGCCGGGACTGAAGCCCCTCCCGCACGCATCCTGATAGACTGCCGCCGTCGCCCTCCACAGGGCTGCCTGTTACCCAACAAATGTCAGAAGACGACAGTACCCCCGCGCCGGAAGCCTCCGAGAAACACCCGGAGAAGCGGCGCACCTGGCTGGACCGCATCAGTTCCGCGTTCTCCGGCGAACCCTCCTCACGCGACGACCTGATCGCGCTGTTGCGCGATGCGCAGGGCGACGGGCTGATCGCCAGCGACACGCTGCGGATGATGGAAGGCGCCATCGCCGTGGCCGAGCTGACCGTCGGCGACGTGATGGTGTCGCGCTCGCAGATGGTGTCGCTGCCCATCGCCTCGCGCTTCCTCGACCTGATGAAGGAAGTGGTGGAGTCGGGCCACTCGCGCTTCCCCGTGCATGGCGAGAACAAGGACGAGATCCTCGGCATCCTGCTGGCCAAGGACCTGCTGCGCGGCGTGGTCGCCGACAACGGCCCCGGCAACGTGCGCGAACTGCTGCGCCCGGCGGTGCTGATCCCGGAATCGAAGAAGCTCAACCTGCTGCTCAAGGAATTCCGCCTGTCGCGCAACCACATGGCGATCGTCGTGGACGAATACGGCGGCGTGGCCGGCCTGGTCACCATCGAGGACGTGCTGGAACAGATCGTCGGCGAGATCGACGACGAGCACGACGAGGCCGAGGAAGGCGCCGACCTGATCGCGGTGCATGCCGACGGGCAGTACGTGGTCGACGCGCTGACCCCGATCGCCGATTTCAACGAACGCTTCGGCGCCGACTTCCCCGACGACGAGTACGACACCGTCGGCGGCCTGGTCACCGCGGCCATCGGCCACCTGCCGGATACCGACGAGGAACTGACCCTGGGAAGGTTCGAGTTCCGCGTGGCCAAGGCCGATGCCCGCCGCGTGCATGCGTTCCATGTCGGCGTGCTTTCCGATAACTAGCATGCCGATAAACCGGATGTCCGCCCGTTTGATGTTCGCGCGCCTGATCGTGCTGGGACTGCTGTCGCTGCTGGCGGCTTCGGCCTGGGCGGCATCGCCGCCCACGACTGCCCCGCGCATCGGGGTGATGACCATGCAGCCGGGCGAGATCTTCTTCGAGCGCTTCGGCCACGACGCCATCGTCGTCGTCGATCCGCGGACCGGCGAGGCGACTTCGTACAACTTCGGCTTCTTCGACATGGATGAGCCCGGCTTCGCCGGCCGCTTCGCCCTGGGCGACATGCAGTACTACTTGGTCGCGCTGCCGCTGCAGCAGGACCTTTCCTATTACCGGGAGGTCGGACGCGGCGTGAAACTGCAATGGCTGGACTTGCCGCCGGAACAGGCGCGATCCCTGGCCGACGCATTGGCCGAGCGCGCCAAGCCCGAAAACGCGCGCTACCGCTACGACTATTTCACTTCGAACTGTTCCACCCAGGTCCGCGATGCGCTCGACCGCGCCATGGGCGGCGCGCTGAAGTCGCAGATGGTCGGGCGCTCGCGCGGCAATACCTTCCGCAGCGAGGCGGTGCGCCTGGCGTCGCCTGCGTTGTGGATGTGGCTGGGTTTCGACATAGGCCTGGGCCCGTACGCCGATGTGCCGATGTCGCGCTGGGAGGAAGCCTACGTGCCGATGCGCCTGGCCGACAGCCTCGACGAGGCCAGCAACAGCGCCGGTCGCCCGCTGGTGCAGTCGGAACAGGTGCTGGTGCCGCACCGGATCGCACCGGAACCACCGGAGCGTCCGCGCCGCTGGTGGCCGTGGCTGCTGGCGGGCCTGTTCGTCGCAACCGCGATCCTGCTTGCCGCGCCGCGCAAACCGCGCCTGGTCGCGGCGCTCGCCTTGCCGCTGTGGCTGGTCTGCGGCGTGGTCGGTGCGTTGCTGGTGTTCCTGTGGGGCTTCACCGAACACCACGCCGCCTGGGCCAACCGCAACCTGCTGTTGTTCAATCCCTTGTGCCTGCTGTTGATCCCGGGCGCGGTGACGCTGTTGCGCAAGCGCACGCCCGCGGCGTGGTTCCGCTGGCTGCTGTCGATCGTGGCCGCCGCCGCCGCAAGCGCGTGGATGGTGCTGTGGCTGTCGACGAATCCGCAGGTCAACCACGCCTGGGTCGCGCTGCTGCTGCCCGTGCATGCGGCGCTTGCATACGTATTCGTGCGCCGGCGCGGCTCGTTGCACTGAGAAGACTGGCAGGATGCGGCTTACTGGCCGCCTTCCGGAATTCCGCATGTCCTTCCGCCCGCTCGCGCTGATCGCACTGCTTTTCTCCAGCCACGCATTCGCCGCACCCACGCTCCCGCTCCCGCCCAAGGTCGGCATCGCTTCGCCCGACGGCAATCTGTCGGTGGAAGTGACCACCGACAACGACGGGCGCCCGAGTTACGCGGTGCTGCGCGATGGCAAGCCGGTGATTTCGCCTTCGCGGCTGGGCTTCCTGTTCCTCGACGTACCCAAGTTCGAGCGCAATTTCGTCATCGCCGGACACCAGGCCCGTAGCTTCGACGAAACCTGGGAACAACCCTGGGGCGAGCGCCGCAGCATCCGCAACCACTACAACGAACTGCGCGTCGTCCTGACCGAGAAGAACGCGCTGAAGCGCAGCATCGACGTGGTGTTCCGCGTCTACGACGACGGGCTTGGGTTCCGTTATGAATTCCCGGACCAGGCCTCGTTGAAGGAAGTGAAGATCGGCGAGGAATTGACCGAATTCGATATCGCCGAACCCGCCACCGCCTGGTGGATTCCCGCCGGCGAGTGGAACCGCGAGGAATACCTCTACCACCGCACCCCGGTGCAGGAAGTCGGCGACGCGCAGACGCCGATCACGCTGCGCACCGACAACGGCCTGCATATCTCCATCCATGAAGCCGAACTGATCGACTACGCCGGCATGAACCTGACCCGCGTGGAGGATCGCAAATTCCGCGCCATGCTCACGCCCGGCATCGGCGACGGCAAGGTCGTGCGCACCGCGCCGTTCAACACCCCGTGGCGCACGCTGCAGATCGCCGACAATGCGGGCGACCTGGTCACTTCCAGCCTGATCCTCAACCTCAACGAACCCAACAAGCTGGGCGATGTGTCGTGGGTCAAGCCGATGAAGTACGTCGGCGTGTGGTGGGAGATGCATCTGGACAGGAAGACCTGGGCGTCCGGCCCGAAGCATGGCGCCACCGACGAGAACGTGATGCGCCACATCGACTTCGCCGCCAAGCATGGCCTGGGCGGCGTGCTGGTCGAAGGCTGGAACGTGGGCTGGGACGGCGACTGGTTCGGCAACGGCGAGGATTTCAGCTTCACCCGGCCGTATCCGGATTTCGATATCGAAAAACTCGCCGCCTATGCGAAATCGAAGCACGTTAGGCTGATCGGCCACCATGAGACCTCGGGCAACGCCGCGCATTACGAATCGCAGATGGGCGCGGGCTTCGACCTGTACCAGCGGCTCGGCATCGATGCGGTCAAGACCGGCTATGTCGCCGATGCCGGCCAGGCCAAGGTCACGGGCCTCGACGGCAAGGTGCATTACGCCTGGCACGAAGGCCAGGACATGGCGCGGCACCACCTGAAGGTGGTGGCCGAGGCGGCCAAGCGCCATATTTCGGTCAACCCGCACGAACCGATCAAGGACACCGGCCTGCGCCGCACCTACCCGAACTGGATCACCCGCGAAGGCGCGCGCGGCATGGAATTCAGCGCCTGGGGCGTGCCCGGCAATCCGCCCGAGCACGAAGCCAACCTGGTGTTCACCCGCCTGCTGGCCGGGCCGATGGACTACACCCCCGGCATCTTCGGCATGAAGACGCGCGCACCCGATGGCGTCGCCACCACCTGGGCCAAGCAGTTGGCGCTGTACGTGGTGATCTACAGCCCCCTGCAGATGGCCGCCGACCTGCTGGAGAACTATGAGGCGAATCCGAAGCCGTTCAAGTTCATCGAGGACGTGCCGGTGGATTGGGAGGACACCCGCGTGCTCAATGGCGAGATCGGCGACTTCGTCACCATCGTGCGCAAGGATCGCAACAGCGACGACTGGTACCTGGGCGCGATCTCCGACGAGGAAGGCCGCGAGCTGAAGGCGCCGCTGTCGTTCCTCGATCCCGGCCGCAAGTACCTCGCGCAGATCTATCGCGATGGCGAGCACGCCGACTGGAAGCGCGCGCCGCAGGACATCGTGATCGAGCAGCGTGAAGTCACCAGCTCCGACACGCTTACCCTGCGCCTGGCGCCGGGTGGCGGCCAGGCGATCCGCTTCGTAGCGCAATAACCCGTAGGAGCGCCCCTACAAGGTCATCGGCTTGCCGCATTACCCCGGCTGCCTCACCATGCGCGGCATGAACGACACCGCCAAGCCCGCATTGCCTTCCTGCGTCATCAACTGCGTGGTCTACGACAAGGCCGGCAAGCGCCACGACATCACCCTGGACGAGATCAGCGATGTACTGGCCCGGGACGACGGCAGCTTCGTCTGGGTCGGCCTGTACGAGCCGGCCGACGAAATCCTGGACAAACTGCAGGAGGAGTTCGGTCTGCACGACCTGGCGGTGGAAGACGCGCAGAACGCGCACCAGCGGCCGAAACTGGAAGCCTATGGCAATTCGATGTTCGTGGTCATCCACACCGCGCAGGTTGTCGACGAAAGAATCGTCTACGGCGAAACCCATGCGTTCGTCGGACCACGCTACCTGATCACCGTCCGCCACGGCGCCTCGCTCTCGTACTCCCCGGTGCGCGAGCGCGTGGAAAGGGAGCCGGAACTGCTGGTCCTCGGTCCGTCCTACGGCCTGTACGCGGTGCTGGATTTCATCGTCGACAACTACCGCCCGATCATCGACGAGTTCCGCGATACCGCCGACTCGCTGGAGCAGGCGATCTTCGCCGACACCTACAGCCGCGACACCGTGGTGCGGCTGTACGAACTGAAGCGCGAACTGAGCAAGATGCGCCTGGCCGTCGGTCCGCTGCAGGATGTGCTGTCGCAGCTGAGCCGCACCCAGAGCCCGCTGGTACCGGAAGAAGTACGCCTGTATTTCCGCGACGTCTACGACCATGCGCTGCGGGTCAACGAATCCATCGATACCCTGCGCGAGATGCTGACCACGGCGCTGAGCGTGAACCTCTCGCTGGTGACGCTGGGCCAGGGCGAAGTGGTGAAGCGACTCGGCGCGTGGGCCGCGCTGCTGGCCGCGCCGACCCTGATCACCAGTTGGTACGGCATGAATTTCCACCGGATGCCCGAACTCGACAAGGCCTATGCCTACCCGGCGCTGATCGGCGGCGTAGCGCTGGTGTGCGGCACCCTGTACTGGCTGTTCAAGCGCGCCAAATGGCTTTGAATCCGTAGGAGCGCCCCTTGGGCGCGATGCTCTTCGGTCGCATTGCGCAAGAGCATCGCGGGCAAGGCCCGCTCCTACCGGTGGTCGACATGACCGCGCTGCAGCGCACAAACCAGCGCTTCTTGCATTAAGACCAAAGTCGCAGTCTGAATCGGCGATTACGCATTGACCCGTCTGGCGCTTGGGAGGACTCTAGCCGCAGTCTCTCGGGAGGTGTTGCATGAAGGGTTTCTCCAAGCTTGCCTGGGCCGCGCTCGCGCTGCTCGGTGCGTTCTGCCTGGGCACCATCGCCCTGCGCCGCGGCGAACAGATCAATGCGCTGTGGATCGTGGCGGCGGCGGTATCGATCTACCTGGTCGCCTACCGTTACTACGGACTGTTCATCGCCAACAAGGTGCTCGGCGTCGATCCCACCCGCGCCACTCCCGCGTTCATCAACAACGACGGCCTGGACTACGTGCCGACCAACAAGCACGTGTTGTTCGGCCACCACTTCGCCGCCATCGCCGGCGCCGGCCCGCTGGTCGGACCGGTGCTGGCCGCGCAGATGGGCTATCTGCCCGGCGTGCTGTGGCTGATCGCCGGCGTGGTGCTCGCAGGCGCGGTGCAGGACTTCATGGTCCTGTTCATTTCCAGCCGCCGCAACGGCCGCTCGCTGGGCGACCTGGTGCGCGAGGAAATGGGCCCGGTGCCCGGCACCATCGCCCTGTTCGGCGTATTCCTGATCATGATCATCATCCTGGCGGTGCTGGCGATGATCGTGGTGAAGGCGCTGCAAGGCAGCCCGTGGGGCATGTTCACGGTGATCGCGACGATCCCGATCGCGATCCTGATGGGCATCTACATGCGCTTCATCCGCCCCGGCAAGATCGGCGAGATCTCGGTGGTCGGCCTGGTCCTGCTGCTGGCGGCGATCTGGTACGGCGGCCAGGTCGCGACGCATCCGGTCTGGGGCCCGGCGTTCACCTTCACCGGCGTGCAGATCACCTGGATGCTGATCGGTTACGGCTTCGTCGCCGCGGTATTGCCGATATGGCTGCTGCTGGCGCCGCGCGATTACCTTTCCACCTTCCTCAAGATCGGCACCATCGTCGGCCTGGCGATCGGCATCCTGATCGTGATGCCGGAATTGAAGATGCCGGCGCTGACCCAGTTCACCGACGGCACCGGCCCGGTGTGGAAGGGCGGCATGTTCCCGTTCCTGTTCATCACCATCGCCTGCGGCGCGGTATCGGGTTTCCATGCGCTGATCAGCTCGGGCACCACGCCCAAGCTGCTGGCCAACGAAGGCCACGCCCGCTACATCGGCTATGGCGGCATGCTGATGGAATCGTTCGTGGCGATCATGGCCATGGTCGCGGCCTCGATCATCGACCCGGGCATCTACTTCGCCATGAACAGCCCGGCCGCGATCATCGGCACCGACGTCAACAACGCCGCCCAGGTCGTGTCTAGCTGGGGCTTCGTGATCAGCCCGGACGTGCTGCTGGCGACCGCGAAAGATATCGGCGAGAGCAGCATCCTGTCGCGCGCCGGCGGCGCCCCGACCCTGGCCGTGGGCATCGCCCAGATCCTGCATGCGGTGCTGCCGGGCGAAGGCATGATGGCGTTCTGGTACCACTTCGCGATCCTGTTCGAAGCGTTGTTCATCCTCACAGCGGTCGATGCCGGCACCCGCGCGGGCCGCTTCATGCTGCAGGACCTGCTCGGCAACTTCGTGCCGGCATTGCGCCGCACCGAATCGTGGACCGCCAACTTCATCGCCACCGGCGGTTGCGTGGCGTTGTGGGGCTACTTCCTTTACCAGGGCGTGACCGATCCGCTGGGCGGCATCAACATGCTGTGGCCGCTGTTCGGCATCGCCAACCAGATGCTGGCCGGCATCGCCCTGATGCTGTGCACGGTGGTGCTGTTCAAGATGAAGAAGGAGCGCTACGCCTGGGTCTCGATCGTGCCGACCGTGTGGCTGCTGATCTGCACCACCGCCGCCGGCTGGATCAAGATCTTCGACGCCAACCCGGGCGTCGGCTTCATGGCCCAGGCCCACAAGTACCGCGATGCGATCGCGGCCGGCGAACTGCTGGCCCCGTCCAAGGACTTCGGCCAGATGCAGCAGGTAATGGTCAACAACTACATCAACGCCGGCCTGACCGCACTGTTCCTGTTCGTGGTGTTCTCGGTGCTGGTGTATTCGGTGAAGGCGATCCTGGGCGCACGGGCAAGCTCCGTGCGCACGGATCACGAAACGCCCTACGTGGCGCTCAAGCCGAACGAGGCGAACCCCTGATGAGCACCGCGCTGGTCCCGGCCGGCCAGTACCAGGCGCACCGCCGCGTGTGGCGGCGCCTGGTGCAGACCGCGCGGCTTTGCTGCGGCGTGCCGGACTACGACAACTACGTGCGGCACATGCTGGAGAAGCATCCGGACCGCGAAGTCATGGACTACAAGACCTTCTTCCGCGAACGGCAGGAAGCCAGGTTCGGAGGAAAAAGCGGCTTCCGCTGCTGCTGAAACCATCACTGCAGGGTAATCGACGAAGGCGGGGCCGATGGCACCGCCTTTCTTGTGTACCTCAAGTGCGGGCCGGCCACCGGATCGCGAAAATCCCGATCCAGTTCACGTAATCGTGGCTGCAGGGTCGCGCAAGCGGTGCTAGGATCGATCCGTCGCCTGCAAGGATCGCATCGCGACGCGACAGTCACGCAGCAGCCGGAAGGAACCCGCAATGCGCAAGCCTGCAATGCATGTCCCCGCACTGGCGGCACTCGCGACATCCATTTTGATGGTTTCATGCGCCGCCGACCCGGTCGGTGCAAAGGAGCAAACCAGCATGTCCGCAGCAATCAAGGACCCCGCCCTTCCCTTCCACGATCCCGCGATCGCGCCACTGGCCGAAGCGGTCGCCGAAGGAGACCTCCCCCGGATCCGCGCCCTCGCCCTTTCGGCAAACCTGTCGGCGCGCGGCGATGACGACGTGACCCTGCTCGAATGGGCGATCTGGAACCGGAAACCCGCGTCGCTGTCGGCACTGCTTGAAGCCGGTGCCGATCCCGCCGCGGCCGGCATGGACAGCGAAACCGTGGCGCACATGGCCGCCATGGCCGACGACCCGCAATACCTGCAGGTGCTGATCGCGCATGGCGCTCCGGTGGACCTGGTCAGCGCCCGTGGCGGCCGCACCCCGATCTTCCGTGCGGTGCAGAGCCGCCGCAACGACCAGTTCGACCAACTGGTGAATGCCGGCGCGGACATCCGCCGTGCCGATTCGATGGGCAACTCGCTGCTGCACGTGGCCGCGCAGGTCAACGACGCCGACCGTGTATTGCAATTGCTGCAACTGGGCGTGGATCCCAACGTCGCCAACAGTCGCGGCGATACCTTCCAGGCCGCGTTGTTCTCCGGTTCCGACGCACGCCTCAATGCCGCCGGCCGGCAGTCGCGGCAACAGGTCCGCGACTGGCTTGCCGCGCACGGGATCGCCACGCAGCAGTAGTGCCACGCAGTAACCAGGAGCAGGAACGCGCGGCGTCCGCGGATGCCGCGGATGCCGCCCACCAGGGCCAGCTTACGCAAGGAATCGCGCATGAACGTTTCCACAGGGATGTCCAGCACCTCATCTTCGAATGCAACCGGCGGCGGCTTCGCCGACGACGTCGCGGGGCAGCAGCCGCATGCGGTCGATCGGGAATTGTCGACGCTGATCCAGGACAATTACGCCGTCGTCGACGCGCGGCGTGGCAAATCCTCGTTCGAACCCGTGCTGCCCGGCACCTGGGCGCGCATGGACGACGCCGCGGTCCGCGCCGCCGGCATCGACCCGACCTTGCTGCACGACGCCAAGAGCGGCTTCGATGCCTCGTTCTATCGCGATGCAAGCGGGGCCGTGGTGCTGGCCTATGCCGGCAGCGACGAATGGAAGGACTGGCCGCACAATTTCCGCCAGGGCCTGGGTTTCCAGGATGCCCAGTACGACCAGGCCATCGCCCTGGCGCGGGAAGCGAAGCAGGCCTTCGGCGACGACGTGGTCCTGACCGGACAGTCGCTGGGCGGCGGCCTGGCGGCGGCGGCGAGCATGGTCAACGAAGTCCCGGCGGTCACCTTCAATGCCGCCGGCGTGCACGACAAGACCATCGAACGCTACGGTTTCGACGCCGATGTGCTGAAGCGGGAAGCGGAACAGGGCCTGATCCGCACCTACCACGTCAAGAACGAGTTCCTGACCCACCTGCAGGAAGACAGCATCCCGCTGAAATGGGCGATGCCGGATGCGCCAGGGCACAAGATCGAACTGCCCGACCCGGATCCGCTCACCTTCTTCGAGCGCCTCGTGCCCGGCAAAATGCTCATGCACCGGGTCGACCTGCACTTCATCGAAGCGGTCATGGAAGCGCAGGACCTGGCGCAGTTGCAGGTGCGCGAGCGCAATCCTGGCACCAATCCCGGCACTATCGGCGACGCGGGCAGCACGTCCAACCGCCTGCTCGGCGATGCGGTCACCGGATTGGCCGCGCAACGCGAACCGCTCGGACTCGCCGACAACGAGCGTTTCTTCAACACCGCTGCCGGCATGGCCGCGCGCGCGGGCCGCGACGGACTGGAACGCATCGATCACGTGGTCGCATCCAGTCGCGGCGGCAGCGCGATCGCGGTGCAGGGCGAGCTGCAGGATCCGGCCCAGCGCCGCAGCATGGTCGACCTGGCCGAGGCCGGGCAGACCCCGGCGCGACAAAGCGCGATGGCGTTGCGGGACCAGGACGCGCAACGACAGGGGCATGCGCAGGAAGCGGTCGAACGCCAGCAACGCCCGGCACTCGCCCACTAGGGAACCTCCGAATAATTCCCTCTTTCGCGCCCCTTGCACAAAGCAGGAAAGGCAGAGGCCTTTAGACACGGATCAGAGCGGAAACCACGGATAAAGCAATCGTTGTATCTGTCTTTTCCGCTCTGATCCGTGTCCACGGAAAGCTCTGGATAATTCCCTCTCGCGCCCACTGGACGGTTGAAGCTCCTGCGGCGGCTATGAGATTGCCGATTCCCCGAGGTGGTTCGACAGAGTCTGCCCCGGATCCCGTATCAAGTACGGGACAGGCTTTGATCCGGGGCTCACCACCAACGGCATTCCAAGAGTCGCGCCTGCTTCCCGTAATTGTTCAGAACTTCCTTAGGAAATCTTGCCCCCGGAATGGCGGTCGCCAGCCGATCGCATGGAACCTGATGGGAAGCATCGCCGTACGGCTTACCTACGCCGCTCCGCGACTGCGGCTCCTATGCTCCCGCCATCGACTTGAGGATCAAGCCCAACGCATAGGCCAACCCGGTCCCGGTCGCGTAGCCGAGCGTGCCCAGCAACGCACCCACCGGCGCCAGCGAGGGATGGAACACCGACGCCACCACCGGCGCCGACGCCGGTCCGCCGATGTTGCTCTGCGAGCCGATCGCGAAATAGAAGAACGGCACCCGCAGCAGCTTGCCGACCAGCCACAGCAGGCCGATGTGGATCGAGATCCACACCACGCCGAGCAGGAACAACTCGGGCCGCTGCAGCAGCGCCATGATGTCCATCTGCATGCCGATGCAGGCGATCAGGAAGTACAGCAGCAGGGTGCCGATCTTCGATGCGCCGGCGCCTTCGTAGGTGCGCGCGCGGGTGAAACTGAGCGCCAGGCCGATGAAGGTCGACAGCGCCACCACCCACACGAACGGCTCGTGCAGGCTGACCGTCTTCGCCCACGATACGTTGGCGCCGAACCAGGTCGCCAGCGGCGCCGCGACCGCATGCGCCAGGCCGACCGCGCCGAAGGCGATGCCGATGATGATCATCAGGTCGGCGAGGCTGGCGATGCGCGCATGCTGGGCCTGAAAACTGGCCATCCGCTCTTTCAGCTCATCGAGCGCGCGCGTGTCGGCGCCGCTGCGCTTGTCGATCGCATCGGCGCGGCCGGCGAGGAAGATCAGCACCGCCATCCATACATAGCCGACGCCGACGTCGACCACGGCGAACTGGCCGAACGTGGTGGCATTGACCTCGAAGATCTCCTTCATCGCCATCATGTTGGCGCCGCCGCCGATCCAGCTGCCGGCGAGCGTGGTCATGCCGGCCCAGGTGTCGCCGGCCACGGTCGCCGGATGCACCGCCGCGAACAGCGCGAACGCGACCACCGCGCCGATCATCACGCTGATCGACGACGCGACGTACATCAGCAGCAACTTCGGCCCGAGCCCGAGGATGCCCTTGATGTCGATGGTGAGCGTGAGCAGCACCAGCGCCGCCGGCAACAGCACGCGGCTGGCGACCGGGTTGTAGAGGCTGGTGTTGTTGCCGTCGATCAGGCCGATGCTGTTGTAGATGCCGGGGATGAAGTAGCACAGCAGCAGGGCCGGCACGTAGGTGTAGAACTTCTTCCATATCCCCGTCTCGCGCGATTCGGTCCAGAAGATCACGCCGAGGGTGGCGGCGATCAGGCCGAGGACGACGATGTCGTTGTTGATGAGCGCGGTGCTGGCTTCGACGGGCATCAAACCTTCTCTCTGATGGATGTCACGGGCAAAAAAGTTCTTCGCGGCTTGCCGGGGAAACAATCATCCCTGTAGGAGCGCCCATGGGCGCGAGCTTTTGCTTTCTCGGTCGAGTCACGAAGAGCTCGCGCCCATGGGCGCTCCTACAGGGGGAACCGCCAAAAAGGCGCGCCGTATTCGCGGCGCGCCTTGCGGATCCATTACTGCCCGAGATGCTGCTTCAGCCAGCCATTGACCGTGTCGTGCCACAGCACGCTATTCTGCGGCTTCAGCACCCAGTGGTTCTCGTCCGGGAAATACAACAGCTTCGATTCGATGCCCTTGCGCTGCAGCGCGGTGAACGCGGACAGGCCCTGGTCCTCCGGCACGCGGTAATCCTTGCCGCCCTGCACCACCAGGGTCGGCACGCGCCACTTGGCGATGTGGTCGACCGGGTTGAACTTCTCGTACCCCTTCGGGTTTTCGTACGGGGTTCCGCCGTTTTCCCATTCGCTGAACCACAGTTCCTCGGTCACGTAACCCATCGAACGCGTATCGAACACGCCGTCATGCACGACCAGGCACTTCCACGCGTCGTTCCAGTTGCCGGCGATCCAGTTGATCATGTAGCCGCCGTAACTGGCGCCGAGCGCGCAGGCATTCTTGCCGTCGAGGAAGGCGTATTTCTGCTGTACCGCAGCCCAACCCTTCTGCAGGTCCTCCAGCGGCTTGCCGCCCCAGTCCTGGCTGATGGAATCGGTGAAGGCCTGGCCGTAGCCGGTGGAGCCGTGGAAGTCGATCATCACCACCGCATAGCCCTTCCCCGCATAGGTCTGCGGGTTCCAGCGGTAGCTCCAGCCATTGCCGAAGCTGCCCTGCGGGCCGCCATGGATCAGGAACGCGACCGGGTATTTCTTCCCTTCCTCGTAGTTCCACGGCTTGACCACGTAGCCGTGCACGGTATCGCCCGCGGCGCCCTTGAAATCGAACTGTTCGAAGTCGCCGAAAGCGACCTCGGGCAACCGCTCTTCCACGCTTTGCGTGATCGCGCGCAATGGCGCTCCCGGCGTGGTGGTGGTGGTGAACAGCTGGTCGCCGGTCTTCATGCTGTTGCGGGTCACGGCCAGCGTATCGCCGGCGATGTCGAACTCGGCGATGGAGCCGTCACCGACGATCTTCTCGGCCTTGCCTGTGGCGATCTCGACGCCGAACAGCGGATGCTCGCCCGTGTCCTGCGCCGTGGTGTAAATGGTCTTGCCATCCGCCGACAACGCGATGCCATCGGCGGAACGATCCCAGTGCGCGGCGATCTCGCGGGTCTGGCCGCTGCCCAGGTCCATGCTCATCAAGGCGAAACGGTCGGCCTCGAATCCGGGGCGCTTCATCGCGCGGTAGAACAGGGTCTGGCCGTCGGCGCTGAATACCGGGCCGGTGTCCCAGGCCAGGTTGGCGGCGGTCAGGTTGACCGGCGCGCCGGTGCCGTCGGCATCGATCCGATAGAGGTCGAAATTGGTGGACCAGGCCTCGCTCTTGCCGGCGACGCGGATGCTGGCGACCAGCGACTTGCCGTCCGGCGCCCAGGTGTATTCGCTGGCATCGCCGAACGGCTTGGACGGCGCGTCGCCATCCAGCGAGTCGGTCAACGAGACCGCGCTGGCCACCGGCTTGGCCTTGGCGGCGGGCAAGTCGGCCACGAACAGGCGACTACGGCGGCCATCGGCCCAGGTGTCCCAGTGGCGCACGAACAACTGGTCGTAGACCACGCCGGTGCTCTTCTTCGCCTTGGTCTCGTCGAGCCGCTTCTGGGTGCAGGCCAGATCGGCCTTGCAGTCGGCGAAGGTGTCGGCGCTGAAAGCCAGCCGCTTGCCATCCGGCGAAAGCTGGTAGCTGCCGATGTCGAGTGCGAAGGCGGTCAGTTGTTGCGGTGCGCCACCGCTCGCGGGCATCGCATACAACTGCTGCGTGCCGGATTTTCCGCTGAGGAAATAAACCGTCTTGCCATCGGGCGAGAACGCGGGCGAATTGACGTTCCAGCCTTCCGGAGTCAACGGTTTCGGCGGCGCCACGTCGCGGGTCAGCAGGTTGCGCACCCACAGGCCGGTGCTGGCCTTGGTCGCCTGCTTGTCCATCCGCCGCTGCGCGAATACCACCACGCTGCCATCCGGCGACAGTACCGGCGAGGACACCCGGTCCAGCGCGACCAGGTCGCGGACATCGAAGCCACGCGTGGCGGCCGTGGCCGGCAAGGCGGCCAGCAGGCAAAGGGGCAGCAGGGCTATTCGCAGGTTCATCCGGGGCTCCGGCAACAGGAAAACCCCGATGTTAGGCGGTAACAGCAACCCGGCGCAAAGGCACGAAGTCATGCCCTTGCGAAGTTCCGCTTCGCCCCCTTTGAAAAAAGGGGCTGCGGAGGATTTGCTCTTGATCCTGCCTGGGAAAATCACAAGCAAAAGCGAACCCTCCTCAATCTCCCTTTTTTCAAGGGGGGAGGGTCAAGGATTCAAACCGACGTGGGCGACTTTTGCTGCTTGGCACCGCTCCGATACAACAGCCAGCCCACTACCGCCAGCACCACCAGGCCGATCCACTGGCTGAAGTGCCAAGCCTCGGGCAATGCCAATACATCGGCGCTACCGGACACCACGATCGGCACCGCGATGGCGATGCCCATCAGCGCCTCGCCGGTGATCAGGCCTGCGGAGAACAAGGTGCCCGGGCGATGGATGCGATCCTTCTCTTCTTCGTTGTCGTCGTTGACCTTGTGCTTGCGCTGCACGAAGTGCGAAATCAGGCCGCCGAGGAAGATCGGCACCATCAATTCCAGCGGCAGGTAGATACCAATGGCGGCAGCCAGCACCGGCACGCGGAATTTCGCACCGCGCGCCTTCAGCCATTCGTCCAAGGCGATGATCGCCGCGCCTATGCCGGCGCCGATGGCGATCATGCCCCACGGCAATTTGCCGCCGAACATGCCCTTGGCCACCGATGCCATCAGCATGGCCTGCGGCGCGGACAACGGATTGGGATGCTCGGCAGTCGGCGCGCCGATGCCATAGGCGGTGGCCAGCAGGTTCAACACCGGCGCCATGATCAATGCGCAGGAGAACGCGCCGATAGCCAGCATCAGCTGCTGCTTCCACGGCGTGGCCCCGACGATGTAGCCGGCTTTCAGGTCCTGCAGGTTGTCGCCGCCGACCGCGGCCGCGCAGCACACCACCGCACCGATCATGATCGCGGCCACCGCCCCGATCGGGGACTCGCGGCCCAGCAGGAACACCAGGATCACCGATGCGAACAGGATCGTGGCGATGGTGATGCCCGACACCGGGTTGTTGGAGGAGCCGACCAGGCCGGCGAGGTACGCCGACACCGACACGAACAGGAAACCGGCGACGATCATGATGACGGTCATCAGGATGCCGATCGCCCAAGGGCTGGTGACGGACGCATCGGAGGAGACGATCGCGTGATACAGGACTGCCAGCGGCAACACGAACACCACCAGCGCGATCAGCATCCACTTCATCGGCAGGTCGCGGTCGGTTTCGGCGACCACTTCGCCCTTGTTCTTGCGTGCCGCGGCGAAACCGCTGCGGATGCCGGAAATCAGCGACTTGCGCAGCGAGAACAGAGTCCATACGCCGCCGATCAGCATGGCGCCGACGCCCAGGTAACGGATCTTCGCCGACCAGATCGCGAACGCCGTATCCGACGCTCCTGCGCCGGCCACCTGCGCGGCGAGCGCCGGATCGTTGCCCATGAAGAAAGCGTTGTAGATCGGAATCGCGATATGCCAGGACAGCACCGCGCCCGACAAGACGACGATACCGATGTTCAGGCCGACGATATAACCCACGCCCAGCAGTGCAGGCGAAAGATTGGTGCCCAGGTAGGCCAGGCCCTTGCCGTTGGCGAAGAATCCCGCTTGCGCCCAGCTGTCCGGGATCATCTTCAAGCCACTGGCCGCAGCCAGTTTCAGCAGCGCGCCGATACCCGCCGACATGGCCAGGATCTTCAGGCCGGGACCGGGATTCTCGCCCGCCTTCAGCACTTCGGCCGCAGCCTTGCCTTCCGGGAACGGCAACGGCTCTTCCACGATCATCGTGCGCCGCAACGGCACCGAAAACAGCACGCCGAGCAAACCGCCGAGACCGGCGATAGCCAGCACCCAGGAATAACGGAAGTCCTGCCAGTAACCGAGGATGATCAGCGCGGGGATGGTGAAGATCACGCCGGCGGCGATCGAGGAACCGGCCGAGGCTCCGGTCTGCACGATATTGTTTTCCAGGATGGTGCCGCCGCCCAGCAGGCGCAGCACGCCCATCGACACCACCGCCGCCGGGATCGCCGTGGCGATGGTCAGGCCCGCGAACAGTCCCAGATAGGCGTTGGCCGCCGACAGGATCATCGCCAGGATGATCGCCAGCACTACGGCGCGGAGGGTGAGTTGCGGCGTCTTTTCGCTGTTCATGCGGAACCTTGGATCCCCGGGAAGCCGACAACCTATAAGGAAGCTCCGGGCAAGTCCAGCACTGGGGAGCCGCGTTCCGCCGCCGCTATACTCCCGCTTTCCACGCAGGATCCGCCCTTGTCCGCTTCCCTCCAGTCGGTGATTCCCGCCCGCGAGGACTTCCTCGGCCATCCCAAGGGCGTCTATGTCTGCTTCTTCACCGAGATGTGGGAACGCTTCTCCTTCTATGGGATGAAGGCGCTGCTGCTGCTGTATCTGACCAAGTACCACCTGTTCGGCGACAAGGCCGGGCTGGACCTGCTCGGTGCCTATGGCGGCCTGGTGTACTGCATCCCGGTGATCGGCGGCCTGCTCGCCGACCGTTGGCTGGGCATGCGCAAGGCGGTGGTGTTCGGCGGCCTGCTGCTGGTGCTCGGCCACGCCGGCATGGCCTTCGAGGGCAATGCGGCGGTGAACGTCGGCGGCATCGTCACCCGCGACGAGGGCTCGCTGCGCTACACCTACCTGTCGCTGGCGCTGATCATCATGGGCGTGGGTTTCCTCAAGCCCAACATCTCCACCATCGTCGGCAAGTTGTACGAAGAGAACGACCCGCGCCGCGATTCCGGATTCTCGCTGTTCTACGCCGGCATCAACCTCGGCGCGCTGTTCGCCTCGCTGGTCTGCGGCTACCTGGGCGAGACGCTGGGCTGGAAATACGGTTTCGGCGCGGCCGGCATCGGCATGCTGCTTGGTTTGGTGCTGTTCCTGTGGGGCCAGAAATACCTGCACGGCCACGCCGAGCCACGCGAACCGGCCTTGCTGCACGAATGCGTGCTCGGCCTGCCGCGCGAATGGCTGATCTACTGCGGCGCGATCGCCGGCGTGCTGCCGATCGCCTGGCTGATGTGGGCCGCCGGCAATGGCGCCTTCGCCCTGGGCGGCGAGGTGTCGTTGGCATTGATGCTGATGCTGGTGGTGCTGGTCATCGTGCTGGTCTGGTTCACCTGGTTCATCCTGACCCAGTGCACTCCCGTGCAGCGCCAGCAGATGCTCGCGTTGATGGCGATGATCTTCATGTGCCTGGTGTTCTTCACCCTGTATGAGCAGACCTATGGTTCCTGGGTGACCTTCACCGATCGCCTGTTGACCAAGGACATCGTGCCCTCGCTGGTCAGGCCGGTCGAACAGTTCGCCTGGACCACGGACTGGACGACCAACTTCTTCCTGTTCGTGAAGACCGCGCCGTGGTCGACCTACTCGCTGCTGCTCGCGCCGCTTTCCTTCATGCTCGCGGCGCGGTTGTCGGATCGTCGCCCCGAATCGACCGCGCCGCGCCTGCTGTTCATAGCGGTCACCCTGGTGATGCTGGCCTGCCTGGCCCGCGACTGCATCGTGCTGCCGCAGACCGCCGGCTCGCTGACCTACCTGGGCGCGTTCTTCCTGGTGGTGCTGGCGCCGGTATTCGCGGCGTTGTGGGCCTACCTGGGCCGCAGCGGACGCGATCCCTCCAAGCCGTTCAAGTCCGCGCTGGGACTGATTTTCGCCGGCCTATCCTTCATTCCGCTGGCCTACGCGGCACAGCAGGTCGGTGCCAGCGGGCAGATGGCCAGCGTGTGGTGGCTGGTGCTGGCCTATCTGGTGCTGGAAATCGGCGAGATGTGCCTGGCCCCGGTCGGCCTTTCCGCGGTCACCCAGCTGTCGCTGCCGCGCGTGGTCAGCCTGATGATGGGCACCTGGTTCCTGGCCACCGCGTTCTCGGAAACGCTGGCCGCGTTGTTCGGCAAACTGGCTGCGATCGAAGTGCCGGAAGGCGAAGCCATGAACATCGCCGAGGCCGCCGGCAAATACGCGGAACTTTTCTGGCTGATGACCTGGATCGGACTGGGTTGCGCCGTGCTCGCCTTCATCGTCGCGCCGCTGCTGAAGCGGATGATGCACGGGGTCAGGTGAGCTGGCACGATGCCGGTGACCGATCACCGGCATCGCAAGGGAATCAGTTTCCCCCGTGCCCGCGCCTATTGCCCTGCCGTGGCAGTACCGATGTTGCGATCCAGGAACTTCAGCAGTTTCGTGTAAAACTCCCGTTGGTGCTCCACGGTGTAAAAGCCATGGCCCTCGGTGCGGAAGTACAGCGTTTCCACCGGCACGCCCGCTTTCTTCAGCGCGACCTCCATCTTCTTGCTGTGGTCTATGGGTGCGATTTCATCTTCGCCACCCGCTGCCAGGAACACCGGCACCTTGATGCGGTCTGCGATGCGGTTCGGCGACAGCTGCTCCAAATCCGCGCCATTGCCGATCCACTCCGAAGTGAACTTCTTGCTGCGCCTGCTCTCACGGCTTTCCTGGGCACCCAGTGTCACCAGGTCATATACTCCGACATATCCTGCCGCGCAGCGATACAAGGTCGGCTCCTTGGCCACGCCCATCAAGGATGCGTACGCCCCATAACTCGCTCCATAAAGACAGATGCGATTGGGGTCGGCAATACCCTGCTCTATCGCCCAACGCGTGGAGTCGGTCAGGTCATCTTGCATGGTGCCACCCCATTGCATCGCGCCCGACTGCATGAAGCTGCGTCCATAGTTGCCCGAACCCCGGTAATTGACTTGCAGCACCGCATATCCGGCGGCGGCAAGGATCTGTGGGTCGGTATCGAACCCCCATACGTCATAAATGGAGAACGGGCCGCCATGCGGATAGACGATCAAGGGCAGGTTTCGTTCGTCCTTGCCTTGCGGCAGAGTGAGGTATCCACGCATGACGAGACCATCACGCGCCTTGATCTCGACAGGCTTCATCGGCGCCATCTTCAGCGGATCGACCCAACTCCGCCTTCCCAGCAAATAGGCTGCCTTTTTGGTCTCTGTATCGAAAAGATAGAAACTACCCGGATCGCGATCGGAATAGGTACTCACCAATAGCATCTTCACATCATCGGTGGCCGAGGTCACCACCACCGCGTCATCGGGGAATGCGGCCTCCAACATCCGATATATGCGCGCCTCGGGGCCCTTGGAATCGAAGAACCTGGTCTGCGGATGCCCATCCATGTACATGACACCAGCCGGCGTGCGCGGAATGCCGAATTCGCTGATGATGGCGGCAGGATCCGAAAACTTGTCGCGCAGCAACTCCTTGCGCTCGCCGCTGACTGTGTCGTAAGCAACAATTGAATCCGGCCCGCTTTCATGTTCGACCTGCAGATAGGCGATGCGGTTATCACTTGAGAAACCGACTGGCGATTCGACACGCTTGCTTACGTACTCGTTGTTGATCTGCTTCCATTCCGAATCGTCTGTGTCGCGGTAATAGAGCTTGCTTATGTTGTCGAATTCGGCCCCAAGCGCGAACCGAACCACGCCCTTGTTGTCGATCTGGAACGAGGCGCCCTTGATCGGCGAGCGCGCCACGACTGTCCTGCGCCCGGTATAGACATCCAGGCGGTCCGCGCGATACCACGATTCTTCCTCGCTGTAGGGCGTAACCGTCACGATGACATTGCGGTCATCGCCTGGAATAGCGGCCACGCCGATGGCCGCCACGTTGTTCTCACTGCGCCCCGACGAAACGTGCGTGCCTGCCTTCATGCCACCGCCCGCGCGATAGCCAACCAGGAACTCCGGACCCCTGTCGTCGAAATCCATTCCCAGTAATTCGCCGGTGGCCTGCGGCTGGTCAAGCATCCCGAACTTCTGCGCTACGGAGATCAGCAGGCGTTGCTTGTTGACCCAGAAGAAACTATCGACATGGTTGTTCTTGCCCAGCGTGAATGAACTCATCACCTTCGAATCCGAGCGGCGCAGGACGGCCAGGCCGGTGCGGTCCTCGAGCGGCACGGTAGCTGCCAGGTACTGGCCATCCGGCGATATCTTGATGTCGTTGAATTCGTTCTTCTTTATGTACGCGTCCAAATCTACCTGCGCGCGGACAGGCATCGCCACCGCCAGGGCAATGACAGCCACAAGCACTGCACTCTTCATTCGTTTTCCCCCTGAATGCGAATCCACCGAGACCCCGATGGCTGTCCGTTCAAAGCCCCTGCGTCGGGATGATGTTACCCAAACCGGGGAGGCGGCGGCAGATAGGCACTCGTTTCCCCTAGCAAGAGCGCGATCCCACCCATCAACGTCAACCTCAGGCGCCCCCAGCCAACCGATCGAGGACATCCTCCAGGCCCTGCTGCCAATCAGGCAGGGCAATACCGAATGATTGTCGCAACGCCGTGGTATCGAGCCTTGAATAGCTAGGACGTTTCGCGGGAGTTGGATAGTCAGCCGTGGTGATGGGCACTAGCCTCGGCCTCCAGGCCAGCAGACCACGCCGATGCGCGCCTTCAAAAATAGCTGTCGCGAAACCATGCCAACTGGCCTGGCCTTCCGCGGTCAGGTGGAAGGTGCCGGTAGCCAGGGCCGAACGAGTCATGATCTGGGCGGTGACGTCGGCGATCAGTGCCGCCGGCGTCGGCGTTCCGACCTGATCGGCGACCACGCGCAGCTCCTCGCGCTCCGCACCCAAGCGCAGCATGGTCCGCAGGAAATTGTGGCCGTGCGAGGCATAAACCCAGGCGGTACGGAAGATCAGGTGCGCAGCATCCGCGGTACGGATGGCCTCCTCGCCCGCAAGCTTGCTCGCGCCATAAACGCCCAAAGGAGACGTGGCATCATCCTCGCGATACGGCCGACTACCGTCGCCCGGGAATACGTAATCAGTGGAGTAATGCACCAGTTTCGCGCCACGTCGCGCGCACGCAACCGCCAGCACGCCGGGCGATTCCGCATTGACGCGGAATGCCGCATCGACCTCGCTCTCTGCGCGATCCACTGCGGTATAGGCCGCGGCGTTGACCACCCAATCCGGAGCGATGCGTTCGACCAATCCGCCCAACGAGTCGGGTTCGTCCAGATCGGCGGTTTCACAGGGGCTGCCCTCTTCGAGGTGCCCGCTGCGGGTGGTAGCGATTATTTCGCCGAGCGGAGCGAGACTACGCCTGAGCTCACGGCCGACCTGCCCATTCGCGCCCAGCAGCAGGATTCTCATGCGGTGTAGACGGGCAAACGATCCGCAGCCACATCGCCCAGGAAGGGAGCCTTGGCGTCCTTGTCGGAAAGCAGGGGCTCGCCGACCGGCCAGTCGATGCCGATGGCCGCATCGTTCCAGCGCACGCCGGCATCGGCAGCCTTGTCGTACTGGGCCGTGCACAGGTAGCTGAAGATGGCGCGGTCGGACAGCACCGCGAAACCATGTGCGAAGCCTTCCGGTATCCAGAACTGGCGCTTGTTCTCCGCGCTCAACACCACCGCAGCCCAGCGGCCGAAGTGCGGCGAGTCGCGGCGGATATCCACCGCCACGTCGTAGACCTCGCCTTCCAGCACGCTGACCAGCTTGCCCTGCGGATTCGGCCATTGGTAGTGCAGGCCACGCAGCACGCCGCGCGCCGAAGAGGAGACATTGCTCTGCACGAACTTCGTCGGCAGTCCATGTTCGCCGTAGCGATCGGCATTCCAGGTCTCGAAGAAGAAGCCGCGATCGTCGCCGAATACCGCCGGCTCGATGACCATGCAGCCCGGCAGAGCGGTTTCGATCACCTTCACCGGACCACTCCGCGCGCCGCGAGCGAAAGCAGGTAATGGCCGTAGCCGTTCTTGGCCAGCGGGGCGGCCAGTTTTTCCAGCTGCGCCGCGTCGATCCAGCCGTTGCCGAAGGCGATCTCCTCCGGGCAGCAGACCCGCAAGCCCTGGCGGGCCTCGATGGTCTCGATGAAGTTGGAGGCCTGCAGCAACGACTGGTGGGTGCCGGTATCGAGCCAGGCGAAACCACGGCCCAGCGGCTCCAGGTGCAGCGATCCGTCCTCGAGATAGCAACGGTTGAGGTCGGTGATCTCCAGCTCCCCGCGCGGCGACGGCTTCAACGAAGCGGCGTAATCGCTTGCGCGTCCATCGTAGAAATACAGGCCGGTGACCGCATGGTTGGAGCGGGGTTCGGTGGGCTTTTCTTCCAACCCCACCACCCTGCCGCCTTCATCGAACTCGGCAACGCCGTAGCGTTCCGGATCGTTCACCCAGTAACCGAACACCGTGGCGCCGTGCTGGCGCGTGTCCGCGCGCTTCAGTGTCTCGGTCAGCCCGTGGCCGTGGAAGATATTGTCGCCAAGCACCAGGCAGCTGGGTTGCCCCGCGACGAAATCCTTGCCGATCAGGTAGGCCTGCGCCAGGCCGTCCGGACTGGGCTGGGCCGCGTATTCGATGTGCATGCCCCACTGCGAGCCGTCGCCGAGCAACTGCTTGAACAGCGCCTGTTCGTGCGGCGTGTTGATCACTAGCACTTCGCGGACACCCGCCAGCATCAGCACGCTGAGCGGGTAGTAGATCATCGGCTTGTCGTACACCGGCAACAGTTGCTTGCTGACGGTCTGGGTGATCGGATACAGGCGCGTGCCGGAGCCTCCGGCCAGGATGATGCCTTTGCGTTGCGTCATGGTCATTCCCTTGTGTCAGGCGGCGGTGCCGATTCTTTCCAGGCGATAGCTGCCATCGAGCACACGCTTTACCCAGGCCTGGTTTTCCAGGTACCAGTCGACCGTCCGCGCGATGCCCTTCTCGAACGTGTACTGCGGTTTCCAGCCCAGCTCGCCCTGCAGCTTGGACGCATCGATCGCGTACCTGCGGTCGTGGCCGGGGCGGTCGGCCACATAGGTGATCTGGCTTTCGCGCGGTTTGCCGTCTTCGCGCGGGCGTCGCTGGTCGAGCAGCTCGCAGATGGTCCGGACCACCTCGATATTCTGGCGTTCGGCGTCGCCGCCGACGTTGTAGGTTTCCCCCGGCCGCCCTTTTTCGAGGACGGTGCGGATGGCCGCGCAATGGTCGGTCACGTAAAGCCAGTCGCGAACATTCTTGCCATCGCCATAGATTGGCAGCGGCTCGCCCGCCAGTGCCCGCGCGATGATCAGCGGAATGAGTTTTTCCGGGAAGTGGTAAGGACCGTAGTTGTTCGAGCAATTGGTGGTCAGTACCGGCAGGCCGTAGGTGTGATGGAAGGCCCGCACCAGATGGTCTGAAGCGGCCTTGGATGCGGAATACGGCGAGTTCGGCGCGAAAGGCGTGCTCTCGGTGAACTTGCCGGTGTCGCCCAGCGAGCCATAGACTTCGTCGGTCGATACATGCAGGAAACGGAAACCATCGCGCTTCCCTGCTTCGAGTCCGCGCCAGTAATCGCGTACCGATTCCAGCAAGGCCAGCGTGCCGACGACGTTGGTCTGGATGAAAGCGCCAGGGCCGTCGATGGATCGGTCGACGTGGCTCTCCGCGGCGAAGTTGACGACCGCATCGGGCTGGTGCTCGGCCAGCAGCCGCGGCACCAAGGCTTGATCACCGATGTTGCCGTGGGCGAAGACGTGTCCCGGGTTGCCTTCGAGCGAAGACAAGGTATCCAGGTTGCCGGCATAGGTCAGCGCATCCAGGTTGATTACACGAACGCCTTTGGCGACAGCTTCCAATACGAAATTGCCGCCTATGAATCCGGCGCCACCAGTTACGAGCCAAGTCGGCACATCTGCCTCCAGAAATAAGGTCTTAGAAAATCGGTTCTCCCGGACGAACCTCAGAACGGGATATCGTCGTCCGCGAAGTCGTCCATCGGCGCCTGCTGCGCGGCGGGCTGCTGGCGACGCGGAGCGGAATCCTGGCGCGGCGCGGTCCGTTGCGGGCGTTCGCCGCCGCCTTCGCTCTTGCCGCCGAGCATCTGCATCTCGTCGGCGATGATGTCGGTCGTATAGTGCTTCACACCGTCCTTGTCGTAGCTGCCGTATTCGATGCGGCCCTCGATGTAGCACTGCGAACCCTTGCGCAGGTATTCGCCGGCGATCTCGCCGAGCTTGCCGAACAGCTTGACCCGGTGCCATTCGGTTTTTTCGATCTGCTGGCCGTCCTTGTCCTTGCGCACGCTGGTCGTGGCGACGCTGAGCGTGGTGATGGCCATCCCGCCTTGGGTGTATTTGGTTTCCGGGTCGTTGCCCAGGTTGCCTACCAGGATCACTTTATTGACGCCGCGTGCCATGTCTTTTCCCGTCCGGTGATGCCCGCCAATTGCGGGCATGGTCAGTGAAGTATAACCGGCGGCCCCGCGCTATCCGTAACTTCCGCATCACGGGGTCAGGGTTATCTGATCGTGATAGCCCTTATAATTCAGCCACTTCCCACGCCTATTCCACATGACAGCCGTCGAACGCCCCCGGCCCGCCCTGGCCCTGCCCCAGATCCAGACCCTTGCCACCGCTGACATGGCTGCCGTGGACACGCTGATCCGCAACCGGCTGGCTTCCGACGTGGTCCTGATCAACCAGATCGCCGACCACATCATCTCCGCCGGCGGCAAGCGCCTGCGGCCGATGCTGGTGGTCCTGGCCGGCCGCGCCTGCGGTGCGGTGATCCCGGACCACCACCAGTTGGCGGCGATCATCGAATTCATCCATACCTCCACCCTGCTCCACGACGACGTGGTCGACGAATCCGACCTGCGCCGCGGCCGCAGCACCGCCAATGCGCTGTGGGGCAACGCGCCCAGCGTGCTGGTCGGCGATTTCCTGTATTCGCGCAGCTTCCAGTTGATGGTGGAACTGGACCGGATGGAAGTGATGCGGATCCTGGCCGACACCACCAACCGCATCGCCGAAGGCGAGGTGCTGCAGCTGCTGCACGTGCACAACCCCGATACCGACGAGGCCGCCTACCTGCGCGTGATCGAGCGCAAGACCGCGGTGCTGTTCGCCGCCGGCACCCGGCTGGGCGCGCTGGCATCCAATGCCGATGCGGCCGGGCAACGGAAGCTCTACGACTACGGCATGAACCTGGGCTACGCCTTCCAGATCGCCGACGACGTGCTGGACTACACCGCCGATGCCGCCGACCTGGGCAAGAACCTCGGCGACGACCTGGCCGAAGGCAAGGCCACCCTGCCCCTGATCCACGCGATCGCGCATTCCGATGAAAAGACGCGCGCGCGCCTGCGCGCGATCGTCGAAAACGGCGACGGCACGGCCATGCCCGAAGTGCTGGCCGCGATCGACGCCACCGGCGGACTGGAATACAGCCGTCGCCGCGCGGCGGAATACGCGCAGGCGGCGGAAGCCGCGCTCGATGGCCTGGAAGAAAACGACGCGATCGGCGCATTGCGCGGACTTGCCCGGTATTCGGTGGAACGCAAGTCCTGACCCGTAGGAGCGGGCCTTGCCCGCGATGCCCTTGCTTCAACGCCAAAAGCATCGCGGGCAAGGCCCGCTCCTACACAGGTCGGGTCTCAATCTCCGAAAATTTCTTCGAAGAAGTCGTCCATCATCCGGTTGGCGCGCTTGGCCGCGCGCTCGTTGTAGACGCAACCGGGCGGGCTGTTGGCCGTTTCCAGCGCGAAGCAATGCACCGCACCGCTGAAGTTGACGAACTGCCAATCCGCACCTGCCTCGTTCATTTCCTTCTCGAACCCGGCGATATCGGGTGCGGTGCTCTTGTCGTCGGCCCCGTTGAGGATCAACAGCGGCGCCTTCACCATGCCCGGCCGCGCCGGCATGTCCGTGTCGAGTCCGCCGTGGAACGTCACCACACCGGCGACATCGGCACCGCTGCGGGCCAGCTCCAGTACCGATGAACCACCGAAACAGAAGCCGAGTGCGGCGATCTTCGCAGGATCCAGCGGTGCCTTTCCGGCTTGCGCACGCAGCACTTCCACGGACTTGTTGATGCGCTCACGCATCATCGGTATGTCCGCGTACATCTTCTTGACCTGGGCCAGCGCCTCGGCCGGATCCTTGGGGCGTATCCCCTTGCCGTACATGTCGACGATCAGGACCACGTAGTCATCGCCGGCGATCTGTTTGGCCTTGTCGACAGCGGCCGGAGTCACGCCCAGCCAGTCGGGCACCATCACCAGTCCGGGGCGCTTTTCGTTGCTTGTGTCGTCGTAGACCAGGTAGCCGCTGAAAACCTGCTTGTCGATTTTCCACTCGACCGGTTTGGCCTGTGGCGCGGCCAACAGGGGCGAAGCCCACAAGGCGGTCAAGGCCAGCCATATCAGGGATATCTTGCGCACGCGTTGCTCCCGATGTGCCGAAATTGATCCAGTTTAGAACCATACCATCCAGACCGCATGAAATCCGCCCGTATGCAGGAGCGACGTGAGTCGCAACACATGCCCTCTTCATCTGAGGAGTCGAGGGATCGCCCGGGAATCCGGCTGCCTATCCCTGCCCTTGCCCACCCGGACCAAGAATCCATGCAGCGTTTTTTCGGTCGCGACTCACGTCGCTCCTACGTGCACGAAGCTTCAGGCGATGCCCATGCCCGGGATCGCGGAAATCGCATCGGGGTCGAAGCCGGCCAATTCCGCGAAATGGCGGCCACGGGCCACGTAGTCACGATAGGCGCCGAAGCTGGGGGCGCCCGGCGAAAGCAGGATGACCCCGGCATTGCCCAGCAGACCGTGCGCCTGCTTTACCGCGGATTCCAGATCGTCGGCAGCCTCGAGCCTGAACTTGCCGCTTGCAGCCAATGGGGTAAGCAGATCGTGGATCCGCGGCCCGTTGGCGCCCATGGTCACGATGATTTCTGGCGCATCGCCCTGCATTGCATCGGCGAAACCGGACCAGTCCACCCCACGGTCGTGCCCACCGACCAGGATCGCCACCCGCTGCCCGCGGAAACATTCCAGCGCGGCGAGGCTCGCATGCGGTGTAGTGCTGATGGAGTCGTTGACGTAGGTGATGCCATCGCGCATGCCGATGGTCTGCAGGCGATTGGGTAGCGGACGGAAACTCTCGGCATGCGCGGCCAGTGCGCCCGCATCCAGTCCCAGCGCCTCGATCGTCGCCAGCACCGCGCACAGGTTGCCGCGGTTGTGGCGACCCGGCAGCGGCGTGCGCCTGCTGTCGAACACGAAAAGCTCGCCGCGATAGACGTCGTCTCCGCGCAGATGCCAGCCTTCGGCATGGTTGAACCAGTGCACTTCGCTGTCCGGGAGCCGCAATGCGGCAAGGCGCGGGTCGGCGGCGTTGAGCACGGCGACCCTCGGCTTCGCCTGCGTCACCAGCGCCAGCTTGTCGTCGACATAACGCGCTTCGCTGCCATGCCAGTCCAGGTGTTCGGGAAACAGGTTGAGGACGACCGCCACTTCCGGCCGCGTTTCCGCGGCCGCGACATCCAGGGTCTGGTAGCTGGAAAGCTCGATCGCCCAGAACCCGGGTGCAGGTTCGGTATCCAGCATTTCCAGCAAGGGCATGCCGATGTTGCCGGCAAGCGCGGTGCGGTGGCCGCCGGCGCGGAGCAAGTGCGCCAGCAACGCGGTGGTCGTGCTCTTGCCCTTGGTCCCGGTGACACAGATCGTGTTCCGGGCGTAGCCATCGTCATTCGCCTGCTCGTCGAACCACAGCGTGCTGCCGCCGATGAAGCGCGCGCCCTGCGCGACCGCGGCAAGCGCGGCCTCGGAATAAGGGCTGATGCCGGGCGACTTGACCACGATGTCCTGCGCGCCCAGCAACCGGGCGGTCGCTTCCGGTTCGACCTGCAGGTACGCGTCTGCGAAAGCGCCGACTTCTTCCGCTTCCGCGGCACTGCAGAACAGTGTCAGCGATTGCGCGGGCAGTCTCGCGCGGATCGCATGGTAGGCGGCGCGGCCTTCGCGGCCCCAGCCCCACAGGGCGACCCGCTGGCCTTCAAGCCGCGAAATTCGCACGCAGCCGCTCCCACAGCGCAGGCGGTACCCGATGCTCGCCGCCCATGTGCAGCAACGGCGCGATCTCGAGTTCGGAAGCCGCCAGTTGCGGCTGGATCTCGCGAATGAAACGCGAGACCAGCGCGTCTTCCTTCCATTCCGGACGCGAAGCGAGCGCAGCCATCGCCGCGCGCGATTCCTGGCCTTCGCCTACGCACTCGAACGGCTTGTGGTCCTGGAATTCCAGCAGCGCGTCGAAGCCGCCAGCCTGCGATGCGTCGTCGAGGAGATTGCGGCCGAAGATGCGCACCAGCCGTGGCTTGGGCATGAACGGAGCCAACGCCAGGAACACGAAATGGCATTTCGGACAAACGCCGCACCAGCGATTCACCGGACGCTCGCCGAGGATGTGGAAATTGCGGTTGCAGCTGGAAAAGTGCGCGTCGTAGCGATCCGATTTCGCGAACTGGCGCGCCACCGCGAGTTCACTGAGTGGGCGCAGCAGCGAGTAATAGTGCAGTTCGGCGGCGACGCGCTTCTGCACGTACTCACCGAACGCCTGCTCGAACTGCCATCCCTTCGACCATTGGTGGTTCACTTCGCCCGTGCCCGGGATGATGCTGCCGTAGCTGGCTGAGCGTTCGTTGGAGAACACCACCTGGTCCACGCCCTGCAGCAACGCGGCGAGCACCAGGATCGCGGAATTCACCGCGGTCACCGGGATGTGGCCGTTGTAGGCGCCCTGCCGGTTCAATTCGAACAGCTCCGGCGCCAGCGCGCGGCCCAGGTTGAGCGTCGGCAATTCCGTGCGTGCGGCGCAGGCGGCGATCAGCTGGGAGTTGCCGATCCAGGTCACGGTCTGATCGACACCCGCCGAACGCAGGGCCTCGATCGAGACCAGCGAATCCTTGCCGCCACCGATGGCGACCAGCGCGTGATGGCGGAGACCTAGCGCAGGCGCGTCACTTGTGGGAGGGGCGTCAGCCCCGACGCCCACCGCAGTCGGAAAACTGATCCTGCCGTGCAGGTTCAGCCCATTGCGATAGGCGAACTCGCCCAATCCGTTCTCATAGATCAGCGTCAGCAGAGCAGCCGCATCCGCGTCGATCGCATACGACTCTATCCGGATTTCCGGCGGCACCGCCGCCTTGTAATAGCTGACCCCGGCGATCAGGTGCAGCAGGCGCAACGCCTGTTCCACTGCATGCGCACGCTCACCCTCCAGGACGAACGGCGCGCCGGAGATCGTCACCGTTTCGATCATCTCCGGGCCATCGTCGAAAGCGTAGGCCAGGCTGGCGACGCCGGTTTGCGCGTCGAAGCCGCAACGCACGAAGCGGAATGCCGCAACCCCGTCGCGCTGGAATTTCCACTCAGACATCCAACACCTCTTCTTTCGGCAACGCCCGCAGGTTGTAGGCGTTGGCCATGGTGAATCCGTAGGCGCCCGCATCGGCGACCAGCACCACATCGCCCTCCGCGGTCGCCGCCGGCAACTTGCGGCGCTTGCCGAACACATCGCTCGACTCGCAGATCGGTCCGACCACATCGAACACGCCGTCGGCTGCTTCATCGAGGCGGCCAAGATTGTGAATGTCGTGCCATGCGTCGTATAGCGCCGGACGGATCAGCGCATTCATGCCCGCATCCAGGCCGACGCGATGGATGCCATCTTTTTCGACGACCTGGGTGACCGTCGCAAGCAACACGCCCGCTTCGGCAACGAGGTAGCGGCCCGGCTCGATCGCCAGCCGATAGCCCGCATAGGCGGATTTTATTTCCGCCAGGTCCGCGCTCCAGGCGTCGAGGTCGAACGGTTCATCGTCCTCGGTGTAGGGAATGGGCAGGCCGCCGCCGATGTCGATCACCTCGATGCTGCCGATCCGTCCGGCGATGCCGCCCAGCTCGTCGCAGACCTGCTTCCAGTGCTGCGGGGTTTCCACGCCGCTGCCCAGGTGCGCATGCAGGCCGTTGACCCGGATGCCCAGGCTGTGCGCGAGTGCGATGAAAGCCTCCACCTTGGCCACCGGCAGGCCGAACTTGGATTCCCTGCCACCGGTGCGCACCTTCTCGTGATGCCCTTCGCCACGGCCCAGGTCCACCCGCAGCCACAGGTCGCGGCCACGGAAGACTTCCGGCCAGCGCTGCAGCGCCTCGCAGTTGTCCAGGGTCACGGTGACCCCCAGCGCATACGCCGCTTCGTACTCCGCGCGCGGCGCGAAGCTCGGGGTGAACAGTACCAGGCGCGGGGACAACTCGGGCAGGATCTCGAACACGCGCTGCAACTCGCCCAGCGAGACGCATTCCAGACCGAAACCCTCTTCGACCAGCAGGCGCAGGATCGCCGGATGCGAATTGGCCTTGATCGCATAGTAGCGCTGGTCGATCGGCGCCAGCGCCTTCAACGCCTGCGCGCGGGCGCGCACCGTGGGCAGATGGTAGGCATAGGCCGGCGTGGACGCGGCGGCCACGGCGAGCAGGCGTTGGCGTTGCCCGTGCCACCACGGCGTTTCGCGCTTGCGGATGCCGTGGGCGATCTCGCGCCAGCGCGGGCCGAACACGCTGGTCTCCTGCACCGGCATGGCGCCGCTGTCGATCAGCGCGGCATGCAGCACCGGCAACAGGCCGTCGGCGTCGGCCTCGTCGATGACGAAGGTCAGGTTCAAGTCGTTGGACGACTGCGAAATCATATGCACGCGTTCGCGGCCGAACGTGGCCCACACATCCGACAGCTTGTGCAGCAGCGAGCGCATGCCGCGGCCGACCAGGGTGATGGCCGTGCACGGCGCGATCACCTTGACCCGGCAGATTTCCGCCAGGTCCGCCGACAGCGCGGCCAGCACGTTGGTGCTGACCAGGTTCTCGCTGGGATCCAGCGACACGGTGACGTTGGTTTCCGAGGAACCGATCAGGTCCACCGACAGGCCATGGCGCTTGAAGCGCTCGAACACGTCGGCCAGGAAGCCGACCTGCTGCCACATGCCGATGCCTTCCATCGACACCAGCACGATGCCGTTGCGGCGGCTGATCGCCTTTACGCCGGGCACAGTGGCCGCGTTGCCGTCGATGCTGGTGCCGGGGAGCTCGGGCCGCTCGGTGTCCAGGATCGCCATCGGCACGCCGGCGTCGCGGCACGGCTTGATCGAACGCGCATGCAGCACCTTGGCCCCGGTGGTCGCGATTTCCTGCGCCTCGTGGTAATCCAGCCGGGTCAGCAGTCGCGCGTCGGGCACTTCGCGCGGGTTGGCGGAAAACATGCCGGGCACATCGGTCCAGATTTCCACCCGCTGCGCGCCGAGCAACGCGCCGAAATACGCGGCCGAAGTATCCGAACCGCCACGCCCCAGCACGGTGGTGCCGCCATCCTCATGGCGGGCGATGAAGCCCTGGGTCAGCAACATGCCTGCGGGTTGCGCGCTGAATTCCTGGCGCCAGCTACCGCTGGGCACGATGCCGCACGACACCGACAACCGTTGCGCCCATGCGCTCTGGTTGGGCAGCACGTTGGCCTGCAGCCATTGGCGCGCATCGGTCCAGCCGAAATCCAGTCCCTGCGCACGCAGGTAGGCCGCGCCCAGGGTGGAGGAAAGCAGCTCGCCCTGGCCCAGCACTTCCGCCTGCCAGGCCAGCGTGCGTTCGCCGGCGCGCGGATCGACCATCAATGCGCGCAGGAACGACAGGCGTTCGCCGATTACCTGGTCCGCATCCAGCTCCAGTTCGGCGACGAATTCGCGATGGCGCTGTTCGAGCCTGTCGATGCGTTCCGCACTGTCGGTGGCGCCGTCGGCGATCGCGGTCAGCTCATTGGTCACGCCCGACAACGCCGAGACCACCACCAGCACGCGCGCATCCTGCCCCTCGACGGAATGTTCCTCCGCCCTGCGTTTGGCCAGCCGGCCGATCGTGTCCCAGCGATGGCGACGCGACACCGAAGTGCCGCCGAACTTGAGGACGATCCAGCGATCAGGCGCAGTGAGGGAGGCAGGCATGGACAGGAGGGGGGGATTGCCCGACCATTCGGGCGTGAACCCTGAATTCTAGACGAAGGTCGACTCGCGTGGGCTTGGAGTGGGAGCGGCGTCCCGCCGCGGGCTTTTGTCCTTCGTTTGAGGGCAATCGGGGCAAGAGCCAGGACAAGCGCTCGCGGCGGGACGCCGCTCCCACAGTTAGCCGCTCCCACACTTGCCGGAGCGATCAACCTCCACGGTAATGCGGATTGCTAAGCTGCACGGCCCCGCCCATTCCCCCCCTCCATGACCACACGCCGTTACCTGCAGCTCGACGTCTTCGCCGACCGCCCTGGCGCGGGCAACGCGCTGGGCGTGGTCTTCGACGCCGCAGACATGGACGCAGCCGCCATGCAGGCCTATGCCGCCTGGGCGAACCTTTCCGAAACCGTCTTCTTTCTGCCTCCCGCTTCGCCAGCCGCCGACTACCACGTACGCATCTTCACTCCGCGCTCGGAGTTGCCCTTTGCCGGGCACCCCAGCGTGGGTGCGGCGTGGGCCGCGCTCGACTCGGGACTGGTGCAGGCCAGGGACGGTGTCTTGATGCAGGAATGCGCTGCCGGCCTATTGCCAGTGCGGATCGAGGATCGCGACACCACCCGGGCGATCCACGTACGCGCGCCGCATGCGCGAGAGGTAACGACCGGGGATACGCATCGCACAGCGCTCAGCGCCGCATTGCGCGACCTCCCGCTCGGTGCGCTCGCACCCACGCTCTGGAACAACGGGCCCAACTGGTGGCTGGTGGAACTGGCCGATGCGGCCGCGGTACGCGGCATGGCGCCCGACCTGCCGGCCATTGCGGCGCTGACCCGCGCCAGCGAGGCAGTCGGGCTGGCGGTGTTTGGCCGTGCCGGAGCATCCGATCACGACCTCGCGGTGCGCGCCTTCTGCCCGGCCGACGGAATCCCGGAAGATCCGGTGACCGGCAGCGCCAACGCCAGCATCGCCGCGCTGCTGCACCGTGCTGGTGCATTGCCGGGTGCGGGGGACCGCTACATTGCCAGCCAGGGCCGGGAGCTGGGCCGCGACGGCAAGGTGGAAGTGCAGGTCGACGGCGAAGGCGAGGCCTGGATCGGCGGCCGGGTGCAGGCGGTGATCCGCGGAAGCGTGGATTGCTAAGCTGCACGGCCCCCACGAACCCTCCCCCTTCATGACCACACGCTCCATGACCGCGCGCCGTTACCTGCAACTCGACGTCTTCGCCGATCGCCCGGGCGCAGGCAATCCCCTGGCCGTGGTCCTGGATGCGGACGGTCTGGACGACGACACCATGCAGGCCATCGCCCGCTGGACGCGATTGCCGGAAACGACCTTCGTGTTCCCGGCGACGAAGCCGGAAGCCAGCTACGGCATCCGCATCTTCAGCCCGCGCCGTGAAGTGCCGTTCGCCGGTCATCCCAGCGTTGGCACCGCGCACGCGGTGCTCGAGGCCGGACTGGCCACGCCACGCGACGGATTGCTGGTGCAGGAAGGCATCGCCGGCCTGCTGCCGCTGCGCGTGACCGGCACCGGCCCTACCCGCACCATCGCCGTGCGCACGCCACGGGCGAAGGTGATGGAAATCGCATCGCCGGACGACGCACGCCTGCGCGATGTGCTCGGCACACTGCCGCTGGGCGCGCTGCCGCCGGCATTGATGGATGGCGGAAGACGCTGGTGGCTGGCGGAGTTGCGCGACGAAACCACGCTGCGCGCGGCGACACCGCCTTGGGAAGCGATCGGCACGCTGGCGCAATCCACCGAAAGCATGGGCATGTGCGTGTTCGCACGCAGCGACGATCCGGTCTATTTCCTGGCGGTACGCGCCTGGGTCGGCGCGCCTGCGCAGTTCGAGGACGCGGCTTCGGGCGCGGCCAACGCGACCCTCGCCGCCTGGCTGGCTTCGCAAAATTCCTTGCCCGGCCATGATGGCCGCTACCGCATCAGCCAGGGCCGCGAAGTCGGGCACGACGCGATCATCGAGTTGTTCGTCGACGAACACGGCGAAGTCTGGTCCGGCGGCCGCGTCTGCAACGTGGTGAGCGGGCAGATCGATTGGTGAGTCCCTACCCTTTGTAGGAGCGGCTTCAGCCGCGACCAGGAATTCAAAGCCGCGCGGAGCCAGCAGCCGACGTCACCATCACGGTCGCGGCTGGAGCCGCTCCTACAGTCAACCAACCGAAGGCACGAGATGACCCAACTCAGCGACAAAGTGGTCTGGATCACCGGCGCCTCCAGCGGCATCGGTGAAGCCCTGGCGCAACGTGCGGCCGCACGCGGCGCCAAGCTGATCCTGTCGTCCCGGCGCGCTGGCGAACTGGAACGCGTGCGCCAGTCACTCCCACGCCCGCATGAGGTGGCGGTGCTGCCGGTGGACCTGTCCCGGCTCGACGGTGCCGATGCATTGGCCGTGCAGGCGGCGGGCTTCTTCGGCCCCATCGACCTCCTGGCCAACAACGCGGGCCTCTCCCAGCGCACCACCACCCTGGATACCGGACTGCCGGCCTACCGGCAGATCATGGAAGTGGATTTCTTCGCCCCGATCGCATTGACCAAGGCCTTGCTGCCTGACTGGGTGGCGCGCGGCAGCGGCCATGTGGTCGTGGTGAGTTCGGTGTTCGGGCATATCGCGATGGCCCGACGCACCGGTTATGCCGCGGCCAAGCACGCGCTGCACGGTTGGTACGACTGCGCACGGATCGAACTGGAACCGCAGGGCGTGCGCTTCACCCTCGCCTGCCCCGGCTTCGTGCGCACCAACGTGTCGGTCAACGCGCTCGGTCCGGGCGGCCGGGCTTACGGCAAGTCCGATGGCGACATCGACGGCGGCATGGATCCGGCCGTGTGCGCCGAAAAAATCTGGCGCGCAGTGGAAAGCAACCGCCAGGAAGTGCTGATCGCCGGCAAGGAACGCGCCGCGGTCTACTTCAAGCGCTTCCTGCCCTTGTCCTGGTACACCGCATTCGCGCGACGCCTGAAGGTGAACTAGAAAATTCCTGGACCCTCATTGCCTGTGGGGCATTGCCTGTGGGAGGGGCTTCAGCCCCGACGCTTTGCCAGGCTGCGTTCGTCGGGGCTGAAGCCCCTCCCACATCCTCCCCTACCCTTCCCGACCTCTATCCGCAATCACTGTTCGGCTTCGAACACCGGCTTTCCATCCACCCAGGTGGAACGGATGCGCAGGTCGTCCAGCTGTCCGGCGGGTACCGACAGGGGATCGTCTTCCAGGATCACGAAGTCGGCGCGCAAACCCGCGGCCAGGCGGCCCACTTCGTTTTCGTCGAACCCGGCATACGCAGCATCGCTGGTGAAGCCGCGCAGCGCTTCGGCCGCGCTCAGCTTCTGGTCCGGCAGCCAACCACCAGGAGGCTGCCCGTCGCGGTCCTGGCGAGTGACGGCGGCATACAGGCCCAGGCGCGGATCGGGCGATTCGACCGGGAAATCCGAACCCAGCGCCAATCGCGCGCCACTGTCCAGCATGCGCCGCCAGGCATAAGCGCCGGCGATCCGCTGCTTGCCCACGCGGTCCTCGGCCCACGGCATGTCCGAGGTGGCATGGGTCGGTTGCATCGAGGCGATCACGCCCATCGGCCGCAACCGCGGAATATCTTCCAGGGAAACGACCTGGGCGTGCTCGATACGCCAGCGCAAGCCATCCTCGCCGTCCAGCGCACGCCCATAGGCATCCAGCACGAGGCGATTGCCTCGATCGCCGATCGCATGCGTGGCCACCTGCGCGCCGCACCCCTTGGCCTTGCGAACAACGGATTCGAATGCGGCCGGGTCGGTCATCAGCAAGCCACGGTTGCCGTGATCGTCGCTGTAGTCCTCCAGCAATGCGGCGCCGCGGCTGCCCAGCGCGCCATCCATGTACAGCTTGACCCCGCGCATCTGCAGGCGGCCGCCGGCATGGCGATACAGCCCGTGCGCGCACAGGTCGGCCAATGCGCCGCTGTCGCCATCGGCGTAGGCATCCACGCGCAACAGCAAGCGGCCGCTGTCGGCGAAACGCTTCAGCAATGCCAGGTCCTCGCGCGACTCGCCCATGTCGTGCACGCCGGTGAGGCCATTGCGCACCGCCGTCGCCAAGGCCTTGGTCAGCGCCTGTTCGCGGGAGGCCTCATCGGGCACCGGCACCACCGCGTTGACCAGTCCCATCGCCCCATCGACGAAGATGCCGGTAGGCGCACCGTTATCGCGCGCGATGTGCCCGCCTTCCGGCTGCCAGTCGCCCGTCAGTGGCTTGGCCGATGTTGCCGCCACCGCGCGCAACGCCGCCGTGTTGGCCCAGCCGGCATGGCCATCGATGCGATCCAGCCACACTGGACGATCCGGGAATGCAGTATCCAGGTCGGCGGCGGTGGGGAAGTTTTTCCCGGGCCAGTCGTTCTGGTCCCAGCCACCGCCCAGCAACCAGGCGCCGGCCGGCAACTGCTTTTCGTAATCGCGCAGGCGGGCGACGACCTCGGCCTTGTCGCGCGCGCCCACCAGATCGGCGCGCATCAAGGCGTAACCCAGTCCCATCAGGTGCCCGTGCGCGTCGATCAAGCCGGGAATCACGGTCTTGCCAGCCGCATCGATGCGCGAGGCCCGCGGATAGCGCGCCAACACTTCCTGCGTGCTTCCCACCGCCAGCACGCGCCCGTCTTCATCCCAGGCCAGCGCTTCGGCCAGCGGCTGCTGCGGGTCGGAGGTATGGATCCGTGCTGCGGTCAGCACCTGCACCTGTCCCGCCTGCGCGGTGGCGCTGAACGTGGTTGTGCTGAACGTGACTGTGCTGAAACAGAGTCCTGCGATCAAGGCCAAACGACGCATGCGCGATATTCCTGGAAGGAAGTGGTACGCGACTATGCCCTTCGCCCACCGCGCAGACAAGCAGAATGCCTACTGCGCCAAGAACATGCCTGCGACATGCGGGCCGGCGATAGTCGCGATCGGAAGTCCTTGCGGGCAAGCGCCCCCCTGCACGATCCAGCCTTGACAGCCATTGCGATCGTGCAAATGGAACGGGAGCCGTCATCCGGCTCCCGTTCCGATTCCCCAGCGCGATGCGCGTTATTCCGCTTGCACGTCCACCCGCACCCGGATGCGATCTCCCGGGTGGTAGTTGGTGCGCGTGTGATACGTGCGGTTGGCGTATTCGTAGGTCACGTCGTAACCGGAAAGCCGTTCGTCATCGTCGTGATAGCCGTCGCGGCCGGTCATGGGGACCGGATCGCAGACCCGCACCGTGCCGCGCCTTTCCTGCTGGCGATTGCGCTGCGAACTGTCGTAGATGGATCGACCGGCCATGCCGCCGACCATCGAACCGACCGCGGTGCCGACATAACGTCCGCTGCCATCGCCGATCTTGCTGCCCAGCACCGCGCCCGCGATGCCGCCGATGACCGTGGCCACGGTGCGATTGGCTTCATTGCCGCGGTTGTCGCGGTAACCGTCGTTGCCGCCGTAGTAACCATCGCGACCCTGGTAGCGATCGTCGCGATATCTGTCGTTGCGGTCGTAATAGCCATCGTTGCCGGCGTAAACGTCATCGGCCTGGCGGTAGTAGCACTGCCGTGAGTCCTGCATCGGACGATTGCCATTGCCATAGCCCGATCCGATCACCGGATCGACCCGCAGCACCCGCGCGTAATCGTAGGTCGCGCCCTGGCTGGAATCGTACTGGCTGGAATCGTAATTGCCGTCCTGCTGCCCGGAGTAGTAGCCGGAGGATTGCGCCGCGGCGGTACCGGCGAAGGCGAGGCCTGCGGCGAGCAGGCTGGCGGAAAGACGTTTCATCGAGGTGACTCCCAGCGCCGGAGTGGCGCAGGGCATCCTCGATTCACGCGGGTTAAACAAGTCTGAACTCAGCGCCGGAGCGACTGCCGGTTTAGCCATGCGACAGCTTGCCGGGCGATATCCGACGCCTCGCGTCCCAGCAAAGGCCCGACGTGGCTGGATGCAAGCGTTTCCAGCCGATCGGCCTGCCATTGCCTTGCCATCGCGCAAATTATTTCCGGTGGAACGTCGTCGTCCCGCACCGATGCGATCAACAGCGCGGGACAGGCAGGCCTCCCTATTTCGATGCCGGCGCGCGCTTCACGCAGCGCCGATCCGGATTCGTCGCGCCAACGACGGAAAGCGAAAGCCGCAGCCGCTTCATCTCCATCGCACAAAGCATCGCGCGTGGAAGCCAATCGCGCATTGCGTCGCCAGGGCACCACAACAGCGTCCCAATCGCGTCGGGGCAATTGCCGGTGCCAGGGCGCAGGCGGCAAGGGATTGACCAATACCAGCGCATCGGCCTGGTTCGTGGACATTGCCGCGAGCAAACCGCCGAGGCTGGCACCGATCAGCACGCGCGGATGCGGCAAGGCTTGCAAGGCATCACTCACCTGGGTTCGGTAATCCTGCAGCGTGGTCGCCGCGAGTCCTGCCGGCGACGGCTGCAATTCCAGCGCATGCACGGCTATGGCATGCGCTTCCAGCACGCCACGCCACAGGTTCCATTCCCACGCGCCGCCACCGGCGCCGTGGACCAGCAGCGCGTTGTACGCGCCCAATCCCGACTACTCGACCAGTGTCGCTTCCAGGGTCACCGGCACGGCCAGCACACGCGAAATCACGCAACCGGCCTTGGCCGCCTGTGCGATACCTTCGAATTTCGCCGCATCGATGCCCGGCACCTTGGCCGAGACGACCAGCTTCACTCCGGTCACGGTCGGGCCCGGGTCCATTCCCGGCTCCATCGACACTTCGGCACGGGTCTGGATGCTGTCCGGGGTGAAGCCTTCCTTGCCCAGCACCGCCGACAGCGCCATGCTGAAGCAGCCCGCGTGCGCGGCCGCCAGCAATTCCTCGGGATTGGTGCCTTTCTCGTCGCCGAAGCGCGTCTTGAAGGAGAAATTCTGCGCCTCGAACAGACCGCTCTGCGGCGTGCTCATGTTGCCCTTGCCGGACTGCAGGTCGCCATTCCATACCGCATCGGCGAATCGTTTCAGGGCCATGTCGTTATCCTCGGGGTGGGGGGAATGCAGCTTACACCCGGTTCCGTTCACGGCCCGTACCGCAGTGCGGCTTGACCGTTCCACGGGCGGCCGCAATGCTGGCCGCCCGCCATGACCGCCCGCCGGGCATCACGCTCGCCATCGGTCTGGGATGCACGGCCCGGACAGCCATGACGGCCCTTCGAACCCCACCACGGGAGGAACGGCCTCATGCCTTATTCGACAGAACAGATCCGCAACGTGGCCCTCGCTGGCCACCCCGGCGCCGGCAAAACCACCTTGTTCGAAGCCCTGCTGCATGCCGGCGGCGCCCTGCAGACGGCAGGCAGCATTGAACGCGGCAGCACCGTTTCCGATTTCGACCCGATCGAAAAGGACCGCGGCCATTCCATCGACGCGGCGATCGCCAGCATCGACCACGCCCCTCACGGGCAATCCCCCATCCACATCAACCTGATCGACACCCCCGGCTATCCGGATTTCCGCGGCCCCACCCTGTCCGCGCTGGCCGCGGTCGAGACGCTGGCGATCGTCGTCGATGCCGATACCGGCATCAGCCACGGCACCCGCCGGATGATGGAGCACGCCAAAGCGCGCAACCTGTGCCGGGTGATCGTGGTCAACAAGATCGATCACCCGGGCGCCAAACTCGGCACGCTGCTCGACGACCTGCGTGAAACCTTCGGCACCGAAGTGCTGCCGATCAACCTGCCGGCCGAGGGCGGCAAGCGCGTCGTCGATTGTTTCTGGCAAGCCACGGGCGTCAGCAACCTCGGCCCCGTCGCCGACTGGCACCAGAAGATCATCGATCAGGTGGTCGAGATCAACGAGACGGTGATGGACCGCTATCTCGAGCAGGGCGAATCCGGCCTGCAGGGCGAGGAACTGCACGACGCCTTCGAGCAATGCCTGCGCGAAGGCCACCTGGTGCCGGTGTGCTTCGCTTCCGCGCGCAGCGGCGCCGGTGTGCGTGAACTGCTGGACGTGGCCGAACGCCTGTTTCCGCATCCGGGCGAAGCCAATCCGCCGCCGTTCGTGAAAGGCAGCGGCGACGAGGCCGTGCCGATCGAGGCCAGGCCCGATCCGGGCGCGCATGTCATCGCCGACGTGTTCAAGATCGTCAACGATCCCTTCGTCGGCAAGCTCGGCATCTTCCGCGTCTACCAGGGCACGGTGCAGAAGGACACGCAGTTGTTCGTCGACGACGGCAAGAAGCCGTTCAAGGTCGCGCACCTGTTCAAGCTCAAGGGCAAGGACCATGTCGAGATCGCGCAGGCGATTCCCGGCGACATCGCCGCCGTGGCCAAGATCGACGAACTGCATTTCGACGCGGTGCTGCACGACAGCCACGACCAGGACCATATCCACCTCGCCCCGCTCGCCTTCCCCAGGCCGATGTTCGGCCTGGCCATCGACGCCGCGCGCAAGGGCCAGGAGCAGAAACTGGCGACCGCACTGCATCGCCTGGCCGAGGAAGACCCCTGCTTCCATGTCGAGCATGAGATGGAGACCAACGAGACGGTGATCCGCGGCCTGTCCGACCTGCATCTGCGGGTGAACCTGGACCGGTTGAAGGATCGTTACGGGGTGGAGGTGACTTCGCGGCCGCCGCGCATCGCCTATCGGGAAACGGTCAGCACCCAGTCCGAAGGCCATGCCCGGCACAAGAAGCAGACCGGGGGCGCGGGCCAGTTCGGCGAGGTGTTCCTGCGCATCGAGCCGTTGCCGCGCGGGACCGGTTTCGAATTCGTCGATGCGGTGAAGGGCGGGACGATCCCGGGACAATTCCTGCCGGCGGTGGAAAAAGGCGTGCGCCAGGTGCTGCAGGGCGGCGCGATCGCGGGCTATCCGATCCAGGACGTGCGAGTGACGGTGTACGACGGCAAACACCATGCGGTGGACAGCAAGGAGGTGGCGTTCGTGGCCGCGGGCAAGAAGGCGTTCCTGGATGCGATCGGCCAGGCGAAGCCGCAGGTGCTGGAGCCGATCGTGGACCTGGAGGTCAATGCGCCGGAGCAGCACATGGGCGATATCAGCGGCGGGTTGGCGAGCAAGCGGGCGCGGATCCTGGGCACGGATTCATTGCGCGGTGGCGAGATCGTGGTCAAGGCGCAGGTACCGCTGTCGGAACTGGAAGGCTATGCGGCGGAGTTGAAGTCGGTGACCGCGGGAAAAGGACGCTACCGGCTTGATTTCAGCCATTACGAGCCGGTGCCGGGAAATCTGCAGCAGCGACTGGTGGAGGCTTACAAGCCGAGGCATGAGGAAGACTGACTGCTGCATGCTGCATCCGCACACCGGGCATCTGCGGATGCGAAACCCGTCGTTCGATCCGGCCGGTTATCAGCTGATTGGAAAAAAATACATGGAAAACCGCTTTTCCCCTGCTTTTGGTATTGGCGTAGCCGGGTAATTGCCCTACATTGCGCATGCCGACGTGGTCGGCCCGATTTCCCACCATTGACTGTAAAACAGGACATTTATGGCAACGAGCAAGAAGAAAGCCGCGCCCAAGAAGGCCGCCCCGAAGAAAGCCGCCGCCAAGCCGGCAGCCCCCAAACCCATCAAGGAAGCACTGAGCAAGTCCGGCCTGGTCGCCCACATCGCCGAAGCCACCGCCGTGGCCGCGAAGGATGTCCGTGCCGTGCTGGCCGCGCTGGAAGGCGCCGTGCATGGTTCCGTCAGCAAGAAGGGCGCTGGTTCCTTCACCCTGCCCGGCCTGCTGAAGATCAGCGCCGTCAGCGTGCCGGCCAAGCCGAAGCGCAAGGGCATCAACCCGTTCACCAAGGAAGAGCAGTGGTTCGCTGCGAAGCCGGCTTCGGTGAAGGTCAAGGTCCGTCCGCTGAAGAAGCTGAAGGACGCCGCCGCCTGATCGCGATGCGTCATGCAACACCTGCTCGGGACGGCATTGCCGTCCCGAGTCGTTTCCGGGTCCTGGATTCCGGCGACGCCCGTGGCATTGGTCACGGTTGATAGCGAGTGAACGTGGCCACAGATATGAAAGCCGACTCCACGACTCAGGAACACGCCGCATGCAGATCCAGGGCTTTCTCGACCACTTGCTCAAGTCCGCCCAGGGTGGCGGCAACGACAAAGCGGTCAATTCCGCATCTTCGCAAGGCGGTCTGGGCGGCCTGCTCAATGCCGATTTCGGCAAGGGCGCCCTGACCGGCGGCGCTCTGGGCCTGCTGCTGGGCAAGAACAAGACCACGCGCAAGCTGGCCACCTATGGCGGCCTGGCCGCGATCGGGGTGATGGCCTACAAGGCCTATGGCGACTACAAGCAACAGCAGGGCGGCGCGGACGCATCGGCTGAGCCGCAGACCGTGGATCGCCTGCCACCGCCGCAGGTCGAATTGCACAGCCAGGCGATCCTCAAGGCGCTGGTCGCCGCCGCCAAGGCGGACGGACACATCGATGCACGCGAACGCGCGGTGATCGAGGGTGAGTTCATCCGCGTCAATCAGGACGCCGGACTGCAGCAATGGCTGCATGCGGAACTGGAAAAACCGCTGGATCCAGCCGAAGTCGCCAGCGTCGCCAGTACGCCGGAAATCGCGTCGGAGATGTACCTGGCCAGCCTGATGGCGGCCGACGAGCAGAATTTCATGGAACGCGCCTACCTGGATGAGCTGGCACGCCAGTTGAAACTGGACGACGCCTTGAAGTCCAGGCTGGAACAGCAGATCAAGCAGTCCTGAAACACGGGACGCCGGTGCTCGGCACCACGTGCGGCATCGCGTGTGTCGATACGCGAAGGCGGACTCGGCAGCAGGCAGACGGATATGGGGCATGGGTCGGGGTCGCGGGCGGCATTACTGCGCACATCCGGATGGATGGGAACCTGGACGGGAAACCGGCGACCTGGTCATGGCGGTTAGTCCACTTGGCACCGTAGCTGCCACCGGCAATGCACGCGGCACCCCATTGCACCTGCATTACGGCATTTATGGAAAGGACGGCGTTCACGATCCGGTGCCGCTGCTGGAGGCGCACCGACCCTAAATCGCCCGAAGATTCGCGTGGAACAGTCCATCGCGGGCGCAGGCCTCGTTGCACCGCGATCGCGGGCTTATCTTGTCTGGACCCCGCATTGCCGAAGTCGTTCCCATGGCCAACAATTCCCACCGCTACCGCATCACCGTCACTCCCGTCGAAGACGACGGCCTGCCCTGCCAGAGCCGTTGCACCATCGAGTTCGAGCACACCTGCCACGACGACTGGATGCGGATCCTGGAATCGATGCAGCGCCAGCGCGGCTTCAGCGGCGACGAACGCGCCGCCCTGACCGTGGGCACCAAGCTGCTGAGTGGCCTGATGCTCGCGCACCGCAAGGATGCCGACGACCTATTCGCGCCACTGCGCCCGCACATGGGCGAATTCATCAAGGAACTGAAGCAGCGCAACAGCGCGGTTTGATCCGTTCAGGTCCGGCTCGACTATCCTTGCCGTCACCATTGGATGTGGACCGGATCACGCCGGTCGGGAGCCCTGATGAAAGCACTGGTCGCCGCCGAAGCCGTCGAATTGCGCCAGCTTCCCAACATCGGTCCGGCGATGGTCGAGGACTTCAAGGCACTGGGCATCGCCCGTCCCGCGCAACTGGCCGGCAAGGATCCCTACGTCCTGTACCAGCGCTTGTGCGAAATCACCGGCACACGCCACGATCCTTGCGTGCTGGACACCTTCATCAGCGCGGTGCGCTTCATGGACGGTGGACCACCACGACCGTGGTGGCACTACACAGCGGAACGGAAGCGGCTGCATCCCGGCATCTAGGTCGTGTTGCCGGCACGATTGAAGCTGCATTCACCGCCACAGGTTATGGTGCGCTTTCCTTCGCGGAGCCCATCGATGCGCGCACGTACCCTGCCAGTTGCCCTTGTCCTGTTCGCCAGCGCGGTCCTGGCCGGTTGCACCACGCTCGATGCGGTGTCCAGTTGGCTGGGCAATCGCGTGGCGTTCACCGCGCCGCAATTGCAGCGCAATCTGGACAACAGCTTCCCGCGCGAATTCGACAAGCTGGGCGGCCTGGTTTCCGCCACGCTCAGCCATCCGCGCCTGAGCATTCCCGCGGGCGACAGCCGCCTGCGCCTGGATTTCGATATCAAGGTCAATGCGTTGGGCGCGCGCGACGTCAGCAGCGGCCATTTCGCCCTGGCCAGCGGCCTGCGTTACAACCCGGCCACGCAGGGCCTGCATCTGCAGGACCCGGAACTGCTGAGCATCGACATGCCCAACACCGGCACGCTGCTCAAGGGCGGCACCCGCGAACTGCTCAATGCGGTGCTGGTGGAATACGCCCGCGAAGAACCCGTCTACCGCCTCGACAGCGACCTGCTGCGCAAGCTGCCCCCGGGCAAGCGCATCGCCTCGACCGACATCGAAAACGGCCTGGTGGTCGTGCATCTGGACCGATAAGCATATGACTCATTCCCTCGAACGTTTCTTCGGAATCGCCTGCCTGTTGCTGGTACTGGCCAGCGCTCCCGTACGCGCCGCCGATACCCGGGACAACGAATTGAGCGTCGATGCGCCGCGGATCCAGCAATACCTGGCCGGCGAATTCCCGCGCGAATACGAAGCCCTCGGTGGCCTGTTCACCCTGACCGCGCGCGATCCCGAGCTGACCATTCCACCCACCGGACAGCGCCTGCGGATGGCGTTCTCGGCCAGCGCCTCGTCCGCTGGCGGCGCAAATACTCCGGTGGGACGCATCCACATGAGCAGCGGCTTGCGTTACGACCCGCAGGACAGCGCGCTATATCTGGACCAGCCCACGCTGGACGAGGTGCAACCCGCCTCGCCCGGTCAGCGCGTCGATGAGCAGACCCGCATGCTGCTCAATCTGTGGTTGACCGACTACGCCAGGAAGGAGCCGTTGTACAAGCTCGATCCCGCGCTGGTCGCCACCCTCGGCGGCGTGCAGGTGGAATCCACCCGCATCGAGAACGGCCACATCGTGGTCCGTTTCAACCAGCCGATCACTTTGCCGGGGCTTGGCGATGCGCAGGACTGAAGCATTCGCACTGGCAGCGGCGTTCTGCGCCGGCCTGTCCGCGTGCACGCCGACCGACCAGCCGGTTCCGGCTGCCGCTGACGGGCACGCTCCCGGTCGGGCTGCCGCTGAGATTTCTGCGGTTGCGCCACCGATGACGACACCCGTACAGGAAGCGGCAACTGCCGCGGACCAGGCCAGCAGCGACCAGGCCACGCCCGCCGCGGCCAGACAGGTCGTCATCGACTATTACGCCGCGATCGACGCACGCGATTACGCCAAGGCCTATGCGCTGTGGAGCGACAACGGCGCGGCCAGCGGGCAGAACTACGAGCATTTCAGCGGCGGCTACGCCAATACCCAATCGGTGAAGGCCAGCGTGGGCGAACCCTTCGATGAGGAAGGAGCCGCCGGTTCGCGCTATATCCAGGTCCCGGTGGAACTCAAGGCCTTGCAACGCGACGGCAGCGAACGTGCCTATCGCGGTCGCTTCACCCTGCGCGCGGTGATGGCCGATGGCGCCAGCGAGGAACAGCGGCACTGGCACCTGGCTTCCGCGGAGATGCAGCGGCTCGCGGATTGAATGGACACCCGCGTGACCCATGGTCGGCAAACCACCATGCGCAACGGGCATGCATCAGTCGCCACCATTTCCTGCCTCGGCCTCATCTTGCTGTGCAGCTGCCGCCCCGCTTCCCACGATGGCATCGCGACGAGCGTGAATGCGCCTGCGGCGACAGCGGCGGGCGCTTCCACTTCCAAGGTACCCATCCAGCCACAAGCACCCACCACTGTGCCCGCGGCCTGGATACTTCCTGGCGACTTTTCCCCCGATACGACCCTGCAGGATCTGCAGCGACGTTTCGGTACCGGCAACGTGAAGGTGGAGGAGATACCCGGCGCCGAAGGCGAGAGCTTCCGCGGCGTCGTGCTGTTCCCCGATGACCCGAGCCTGCGCGCCACCGTCTATTTCCAGGACGAACGGAGTCTGCTCGGACTGGCCATGGTGAGCATCGACGAGGATCGCTCGCAATGGAAACTGGCCCCGGGGATCGGCATCGGCACTTCACTGTCCGAACTGCGCCGGATCAATGGCAGGCCCATCACTTTCAGCGGCTTCGGCTGGGATTATGGCGGCACCATCATCGACTGGCATGGCGGCGAGCTTGCGCCCGCAAGCGATGAGGCGGTATTCGCGCGGGTCCAGTTGCGGATGCCGCAAGACGACGTGGGCGAAAAGGCCTATCCGCAGGGCGACTCGCGATTCTCTTCCGACGATCCGCGCTGGAAGGGCCTGGACATCACTGTCGGCGGGATCAGCGTGAACTTCCCCGGCGAAGACGATCTCTGATAGCCGGCCACCGCATTGCTTCAGAGTTCGAAGCGGTACGACAGTTTCACCAGCAGCTGTTCGTCGTCGCGCAGGTCGAAGCTGTCGCCCAACAGCCGGGTAGTGCCTTCCGAGAAAATATTCTCGCCATACCCGCCGCGGCCATAGACCACGTACAGGTAGGACAGCGGCGCCAGCTCGTAGCGGTAGCGGATCTGGAAACCAAGGTTGGAAACGCTGAAATCGTCGACCTGTACGGGACTGACTACTGAGTTACCAGTTGAGTCGACCACATAGGTCTGGCGCAGGTCGGCATCCAGCCCGACCGTCTGCAGCTTGACGCGCAATTCCTGCTTGTCGCTGATGGTCCAATCGAGCCCCGCATTGAATTGCACTTCGCGGGCGTCGTAGCTGCCCAGCAGGTTCCGTTCGCGATCCCATACCAGCCAGTCCGGCGTGTGATCCGCATAGATGCTCGCGACAAGGCTGAAGGCATCGCTGATGAAATAGGTGGGCGAGTACTGGATGCTGTAACCGACCCTGGAATTTCCCGCCAGCCCACCGCTGTACAACTGCATTTCCACGTCGTGCGCCCAGTCGCCCTTGCGCGGCCGCTCGTACTCGAACACCGCATTGAAGTTGCCCGGCCGCTTCACCGAGCCATGGCCACGGGTCAGCAGGTCGTCGACGCCTGCGCTGTTGACATTGATCTGCGCGTATTCGTAGCTGCCGTTGCGCAAGCGGCCCTCGCGGCTCATGCGGAACTGGTCGTTGAGCTTTTCGCCATGGTCGTTGTAATTGCTGCTGGCCCGCCAGCGCCACTCCTTGGACGAATAGCGCGACTCCTGCGGCTGGTCGGCGAAGCGCTTGCGCACTTCCCAGTGCAGGTAGTTGGTGCTGTTGCGCGACAGGTAGCCGGCGTCGTTGATCTGCAGGTCGTTGCCGAAATGCATCGCAATCCACTGCTGGCGCCAGCCATGGTCCATTTCGTAATCGGCCCAGAGCGTGCCGCCCAGGTCGCGCGTGGTTTCGCCCGCCTCCTCGATCCGGCTGCCGAACACCCGGGTCTGCACGTTCCAGCGCTGGTTCGGCCGCCAGTTGTGGTCCACGCCCAGCACGGTCGCCTCGCGGTCGAGGAACGGACGTTCGACCCGGGTCAGCATCACGCCCAGGTTCTGCTTGTCGAAATCGCGGACCAGGCGCAGCGCATGGAACGAGCGCCCCGCTTCGCCGGCCTCGTCCGCGGCGAACACGCCGTACTTGGTCTGGCCCAGGCTGCCATTGATCTTGACCGCGGCGGTGATGTCGCCGGCGCCATCGCCGTCATCGGCCGGTCCGCCGACTCGGCGCGTGTACAGCAACTGGCTGAAGTCGGAAGGGGTGGTGTATCCGAACAAGCCCTGGTTCTCGGTGAAGAACGGCCGCTTGTCGCTGATGAAAGTCTCGGTGGCGCCGAAGTTGACCACCAGGTCGTCGCTTTCCACCTGGCCGAAATCGGGGTTGATCGTCGCGGTCATCTGGAACTGGCCGTTCGGCTTCCAGAAGATGTCGGCGCCGCCGTCGAAGTCGCTGCCGCCATGCACGTTGTCGTACAACCCGGAAACATACGGCGTGACGGTCAGCAGCGACTGGCTGTATTGCGCCACTTCGACCACGGCGAAATCGGACAGGAAGCGCGGACGCTCGAAACTGGCGGCCGGCCAGGCCGAGCGCTCGCCGGTGGAACCGATCACGCGGTCCAGGTTGATCCTGATCGTGCGCTTGTCGCCCTGCGCCTTGCGCATCGGCGCGATGTACCAAGGGATCAAGATTTCCGCCGACCAGCCACCGGCATCCTCGCTGACCGCATGCTTCCAGTTGCCGTCCCAGTCGTTGTTGAAGCTGTTCTCGTTGCTGATCACCGCATCGGCGATGCCGTCGGTCGAGGACAGGGTGAAGCTGTAACCGGTGCGGCCATCGCCGTCGAAATCGACATTCAGGTTGACCCGGTCCACCTGTTCGTCGAAATCGCGCTGCACGCGCTGGCGAGTGCGCGGGATGCCTGCCGGCTGGGTGTTACGGAAGCCGACCGCCAGCCCCTCGGGCGTGGCCAGGATCCAGGCCTCGGTCGGCTGCGACCCCGGCAGACGGGTCAACGGCTGGGTCATGCGGAAATCATCGACATGCCGGGCCCCGGCCCACTCCTGCGGGTCGATCCGTCCATCGATCTCCACGGCCATGGCCGGCATCGCCAGTAACGACAACAAGATTCCCGATAATCCGCGCATCGATTCCTCCTCCTTGCGATGCGCAGGATAAAGAAGGTGCGAGCGACCCCGCCCCTCCCGATGGTCATTGCAACCTTTTCGCCGCCGCCTGCATCCGCAGGAACAGGTTCACGCGGTAGCGTCGTGGGTGACGAAGGCGTTCTCGCCTTTCGGCAGCTCCAGCCACTCCGGATGCGCCAGGGCGCGACCGATATCGGCCAGCCCCGATTGCCAGTGTTCGCGCATGGCCACGCGGCCGAACTGGTAATCCTTGAAATGACCGAAGCGCGCGCGGTCGCGGTAGATCAGGTGGATCAGGCTGTAGCGCCGGTTGCAGGCCAGTTGCTCGGCGCGTTGGCACCACGGATTGGTCTTGCGCACGCTGTCCGGGATCTCTTCCAGCAGCTCGCGCAGCAACCGCCGGTAATGCTGGCCGACGCGCTGCATGTCGGTGATGGTGCGGGTGCGGCTGGAATACTGGATTTCCTTCTCGCGCTCGGCCACGTCCAGCAGGTTCTGCGGCAACTCGCCCCGCGCGTTCCACAGGTCCACCTGGAACACCAGCGAGTCCCGCCGCGGTTCGGTGTCGAACACCTGCGACAACGGCGTGTTCGACACCAGCCCGCCGTCCCAGAAATAACGGCCGTCGATTTCCACAGCGGGAAACGCCGGCGGCAAGGCGCCCGACGCCAGGATATGGCGCGCATCCAGGCGCATGTGCGCGTTGTCGAAATATTCCAGGTTGCCGCTGGCCACATCCACCGCACCGACCGAGACGCGGATGCCGCCCTCGTTGAGGCGATCGAAATCGACCATGCGCTCCAGCGTTTCGATCATCGGTCGCGTGGTGTAGAAACTGGCGCGGGTCGGGCCGGACGCGGTGAACGCATCCTCGCCGAACCAGCTGCGCGGCTGGTAGAACCCGCGCTGGCCTTCGATCATCGCCCGCCACGCTTCCCAGGCATCGAGCCAGGCGCGCGCGTCCTCGCCGATGCCGGTGAAGCGCGCCTCCTGTCCCAGCGTGGTCGCCGGCAGCAGGTAGGGCTGGGAAATGGTTTCCCAGAATTCGCGCAGCGCATCCATCCGCCGCTCGGGCGGATTGCCGGCGATCAGCGCGGTGTTGAATGCGCCGATGGAAATGCCGGCGATCCAGTTCGGCACGATGCCCGCTTCATGCAGGCCCTGGTAGACGCCGACCTGGTAGGCGCCGAGCGCGCCGCCGCCCTGCAGGACCAGGGCGATGTTTTCCGGCAGCTTCGATGCAGGGGCGCTTTTCCGGCGCGGCGCGGCCGGCCCGGACTTGGTCTTGCCGGCGCGCTTATTCACGACATGCTTGGCGGCCATGCAGCGTTACTGCATGTACCAGCCGTGGCTGACCACCACGCTCTGCCCGGTCAGCGCATTGCTGGGGAATTCGCACAGGAACTTCACCGTCTGCGCCACGTCTTCCACCGTGGTGAAGATGCCGTCCACGGTCTGGCCCAGCATCACTTTCTTCACCACTTCCTCTTCGCTGATGCCCAGGTTCTGCGCCTGTTCGGGAATCTGCTTCTCCACCAGCGGCGTGCGCACGAAACCGGGGCAGACGACATTCGCCCGCACCCCATGCTTGCCGCCCTCCTTCGCCAATACACGGGCCAGGCCCAGCAGGCCGTGCTTGGCGGTGACATAGGCCGATTTCAGCGGCGAGGCTTCATGCGAATGCACCGAGCCCATGTAAATCACCACGCCGCCACGGCTCTGACCGGTACCGCTGTCCTTGTACATGTGCGGCAGGACGGCTTTGGTTGTCAGGAAAGCGCCGTCCAGGTGGATGGCCAGCATCTTCTTCCAGTCGGAGAACGCGTAGTCCTCGATCGGGTTGATGATCTGGATGCCGGCGTTGGAAACCAGGATGTCCACGGGGCCGAGTTGTTCGACCACCCTGGCGACGCCCGCATCGACCGCAGCTTCGTCGGTGACGTCCATCGCCACGCCGACCGCCGTGCCGCCGGCGAGGATGATTTCATCGGCGACGGCCTGCGCACCGGCGAGGTTGAGATCGGCGATGGCGATCTTCGCGCCGGCCCTGGCCAGGTTATGCGCGATTTCCTTGCCTATGCCGCTGGCTGCGCCGGTGACGACGGCGACCTTGCCTTCGATCGGTGAACCCATGGGGGACGACTCCTGGAAAGTGGGGAACCTCCATAGTGTCGCAAACCGCCTGTTACAGCATCGTACTTGTGGCCGATGCGGCTACTTGGCCTTGGTCTTCGGCTGCAGCATGGTCCCGGTGCATTTCTTCGAGCCGCACTTGCATTCCCAGACCTTCTTCAGCCGCGCGGTGTGCGGTTCGTCCAGGGTGATGCCGTAGTTGTAGGTGAGCTCCTCGCCAGCCTTGATGTCGCGGATGGCCTCTATCAGCACCCGGTCCTTCTTGCGGTTCTTGCCGTCGTGCTCGTCGATCAGCGCTTCGCAGTTGGGATCGCAGCTGTGGTTGATCCAGCGCGCCTTGTTGCCCTTGTGGTTGGCATCGATGACGTATTCGTCGTTGAGCGTGAACAGGAAGGTGTGGCCGGACTCGACGTCGCCGGTGTCGTCCAGGTCGACTTCCTCATGGGTGCGGCGCTTGCCCTTGTATTCGACGACGTGCTCGCCCTTCTTGATGTCGGCGATGGCGAAAACGCCGTTGCCATGGATGTCGGACTGGCGGGCTTCGATCTTGCGGGGCATGGACTTATCCGGGGTGGGGAACGCGCATTGTGACCCGCATGGGCGTATCGGTGCCATCCATGGGGTCACCGGCCTGTCCTGTCCGTCGATACGGCTGCGTTGTAGCCGGACACCCGACAACTTGATGAGCAGGACCATGGCCTCGATGAAATCCACCGGTTTGATCCCCTTGCTGGCGCTCCTGGCGGCCTGCCAGCCCGCCGCGGCGCCGCAAGCCGCCGCACCCGCCCCGACCGTGGATCTGGTCGCGCGCGGCGAATACCTGGTCAAGACCACCGGTTGCAACGACTGCCATACCGCTGGCTATGCGGAACAGCAGGGCAACGTGGACAAGGCGCAATGGCTGACCGGTTCGCCGCTGGGTTACAACGGCCCGTGGGGCACGACCTACGCGGCCAACCTGCGCCTGCGTCTGCAGGACATGAACGAGGCCCAATGGCTGGAATACAGCGCCAGCCTGCGCACTCGCCCGATCATGCCCGACTTCAGCCTGCGCGCCATGAGCGAAGAAGACCGGCGGGCGATCTACCATTTCGTCCAGTCGCTGGGACCTGCCGGACAACCCGCACCGGCCTACCTGCCGCCAGGTCAGACGCCACCGCTGCCTTATTTCTCGCTGGTCGTGCCGGCGGCCCCGGTTGCGCCCACCAGCCCTGCGGCGCCTGCCGCGCCCGCAGCCCCGGCGGCTTCCGGCTCCGACTGAACCCACCCGGCTTGGCCGGATGGATCATAAAGCGTACAATTTCGGTACGCTTTACGGACCCCTCTCCCGCCATGCTCCGCGTCACCAAGCTCACCGACTACGCCACCGTCGTCCTCACCGTGCTCGCCGCACGGCCGGGCGACGTGCTCAGCGCGGCCGACCTGGCCGAAACCGCCGGTCTGGAAACGCCCACGGTCAGCAAACTGCTCAAGCCACTGGCCCAGGCCGGGCTGGTGACCAGCCTGCGCGGCGCCCGTGGCGGTTACCGGCTCAGCCGCGACGCTGGCGAAATCACCCTGATCGAGATCGTCGAGGCCATGGAAGGGCCGCTGGCGATGACCGAATGCAGCCAGCACGACAGCCATTGCGGCATCGCCGACCAATGCGGCGTGCGCGCCAACTGGCGCCTGATCAACGACGTGGTCGGCGACGCGCTGCGCGGCGTGACCCTGGCGCAGATGCTCAAGCCCCCCTCTTCCTCCAGCGATGTGAAGCGGCGTCCCATCGCCCTGCGCGTCGCGACAAGTTAATGAAGAACCAGCTAATGAACAGGCAGCCCATGGCCACCGAAGCAGCCCCTGACCAGGCAGCCTTTGACAAGGCCATCCCCGCGAAGAACGCGGAAATCGTCGAGCAACTCGGCCGTCGCTACGACGCTGGTTTCATCACCGACATCGAGTCCGACAGTTTCGAGCCCGGCCTCAGCGAGGACGTGGTGCGCGCGCTCTCCGCCAAGAAGGAAGAGCCGCAGTGGATGACCGAGTGGCGGCTGGCGGCCTACCGCCACTGGCTGACCATGCCGGTGCCGCACTGGGCGAAATTGAACATCGCCCCGATCGACCTGCAGTCGGTCAGCTACTACTCCGCTCCCAAGGGCCCGAAGTACAAGTCGCTCGACGACGTGCCCAAGGAACTGCTCGACACCTACGACAAGCTGGGCGTGCCGCTGCACGAACGCGCCAAGCTCGCCGGCGTGGCGGTGGACGCGGTGTTCGACTCGGTCTCGGTCGGCACCACGTTCCGCAAGGAGCTGGCCGACAAGGGCATCATCTTCTGCTCGATGTCCGAGGCCATCAAGGACCACCCGGACCTGGTCAGGCAATACCTAGGCAGCGTGGTGCCGACCGGCGACAACTACTTCGCCGCGCTGAATTCGGCGGTGTTCTCCGATGGCAGCTTCGTGTTCATTCCCGCCGGCGTGCGCTGCCCGATGGAACTGAGCACCTACTTCCGCATCAACGCCGGCCACACCGGCCAGTTCGAGCGCACCCTGATCATCGCCGAGGACCGCAGCCACGTGTCCTACCTGGAAGGCTGCACCGCGCCGATGCGCGACGAGAACCAGCTGCACGCCGCGGTGGTGGAACTGGTCGCGCTGGAGGATGCGGAGATCAAGTACTCGACCGTGCAGAACTGGTACCCCGGCGACGAGAACGGCGTCGGCGGCATCTACAACTTCGTCACCAAGCGCGCCGAATGCCGTGGCGCACGCAGCAAGGTCACCTGGACCCAGGTGGAAACCGGTTCCGCCATCACCTGGAAATACCCGAGCTGCGTGCTGCTGGGCGACGACTCGACCGGCGAGTTCCATTCGGTCGCGCTGACCCACCACCGTCAGCAGGCCGACACCGGCACCAAGATGATCCACATCGGCAGGAACACCAAGTCGAAGATCATCAGCAAGGGCATCAGCGCCGGCCGCGGCCAGAACAGCTACCGCGGCCTGGTGAAAGTGGCCAAATCCGCTGCCGGCGCGCGCAACTACACCCAGTGCGACAGCCTGCTGATCGGCAAGCAATGCGGCGCCCACACCTTCCCCTACATCGAAGTGAAGCATCCCGACGCCATCGTCGAGCACGAAGCCACCACCTCCAAGATCTCCGACGACCAGATGTTCTACTGCCGCGCGCGCGGCATCAGCCAGGAAGATGCGGTGAGCCTGATCGTCGACGGTTTCTGCAAGCAGGTTTTCCGCGAGCTGCCGATGGAGTTCGCGGTGGAGGCGAAGAAGCTGCTGGAAGTGAGCCTGGAAGGCTCGGTCGGATAACCGACAAACCACGAACGTAGGAGCGACGTAAGTCGCGAATTGTTTTCCCGGATATCTCCATCGCGACTTACGTCGCTCCTACGCCAATATCGGAACTCCCTGATCCCGGGAATAGAGAATCAAAATGCTGACAATCGAAAACCTCCACGCCCGCGTCGCCGGCAAGGAAATCCTCAAGGGCCTGTCGCTGGAAGTGAAGCCCGGCGAAGTGCATGCGCTGATGGGCCCCAACGGCGCCGGCAAGTCCACGCTGGGCAACATCCTGTCCGGGCGCGAAGGCTACGAGGTCACCGAGGGCTCGGTGATCTACCAGGGCAACGACCTGCTGGAACTCGCGCCGGAAGAACGCGCCGCCGCCGGCGTGTTCCTGGCCTTCCAGTACCCGGTGGAGATTCCCGGCGTCAACAACACCTACTTCCTGCGCGCCGCGCTCAATGCGCAACGCAAGGCGCGCGGCGAAGCCGAACTGGACTCCATGCAGTTCCTCAAGCTGGTGCGCGAGAAGCTGGCCGTGCTGCATCTGAAGGACGAGCTGCTGCATCGCGGCGTCAACGAGGGCTTCAGCGGCGGCGAGAAGAAGCGCAACGAGATCTTCCAGCTGGCCGTGCTGGAGCCGAAACTGGCGATCCTGGACGAGACCGACAGCGGCCTGGACATCGACGCCCTGAAGAGCGTCGCCGACGGCGTCAACGCCCTGCGTTCGCCGGATCGCGCCTTCCTGGTCATCACCCATTACCAGCGCCTGCTCGACTACATCAAGCCGGACGTGGTGCACGTGCTGTCCGACGGCCGCATCGCGGAAAGCGGCGGGCCGGAACTGGCGCTGGAACTCGAGGCCCACGGTTATGCGTGGCTGAAGGACCGGGTCACGCCGGAGAAGGCGGCCTGATGAGCACCCTGCTCGACTCCCTCGCCACCGCCTTCAACGGCGACGCCGCCCGCCGCAGCGTCCTCGACGAGGTCCTGCGCGACGGCCTGCCCGGCGCGCGCAGCGAAGCGTGGAAGTACACCTCGCTGCGCGCACTGGAACGGCGCAGCTTCGCTGCGGTCGGTTCGGTGCCGGAAACAGGAATCGAAGCCGTCGCGCATATTCCCGCGCCACGGCTGGTCTTCGTCAACGGGCGTCACGTCCCCGCGCTTTCCGCCCTCGCCACCCTGCCCGAGGGTGTGAGCCTGCAACTGCTTTCCGAAGCCGTCTCCGCAGGCGGCGAAGCGGTGCGCTTCCTCACCCGCCGTTTCGAGCGCAGCGACGAGGTCTTCGCACGCCTCAATGCGGCACTGGCCAGCGAAGGCGTGCTGTTGCGCGCCGAAGCCGGCACTGTGAGCGACCAGCCGCTGCACCTGGTTTTCATCGGCGCGGAAGACGGTGGCGACCGCGCCTGGCACCTGCGCAACCTGATCGAACTGCGCGCCGGCGCGAAGCTGACGATCGTCGAACATCACTTCGCACTCGGCGCGCACGCCCACTTCAGCAATGCGTTGAGCCACGTGCACCTTGCGCAAGGCGCATCGCTCACCCACTCGCGCGTCCAGGACGACAGCGACCGCGCCACCGCGCTGCTGCGTACCGATGCGGTACTGGGGCAAGACGCCGAATACCGGCGCGTGGACCTGGAACTCGGTGCCGCGTTGTCGCGCCACGAGTTGAACGTGCGCCTGGAGGGCGACAACGCCCGCCTGGTCGCCAACGGCGTGCTGCTGGCCGGCGGCAAGCGCCATGTCGACACGCGCCTGGGCATCGAGCATGCCGCCCGCGACACTTCATGCGCGCTGACCTGGCGTGGATTGGCAACCGGACGCGGACGCGTCGTCTTCCATGGCGGCATCCTGATCCGCGAGGGCGCCGATGGCAGCGACGCGATGCTTTCCAACAAGAACCTGCTGCTGTCGGAAGACGCGGAGATCGACACGCAGCCGGTACTGGAAATCCATGCAGATGAAGTAAAGGCGGCGCACGGCGCCACCGTCGGCCGCCTGGATGCGAATGCCCTGTTCTACCTGCGCTCGCGCGGACTGTCGGAAGCACAGGCGCAACAATTGCTGACTGCCGCCTTCTGCCGCGAACCGCTGGCGTTCCTGGCCGATCCGGAGACCGTTTCAGCATTGACCATGCGACTGGACAAGGCGCTCGCAAGCGCGGGAGTGTCCTGAGCCATGAACGCCCCACACTCCATGCCGACGACGACGAACGCTCCGGATTGGGACAGGATCCGCGCGGATTTCCCGCTGCTGGCCCGCGAGGTCCAGGGCAAGCCACTAATCTACCTGGACAGCGCCAACACCGGGCAGAAACCGGCTTCGGTGATCGAGGCGGTGGACGACTTCTATCGCAGTCACAATGCCAACGTCAGCCGCGCCGTGCATACCCTGGGCACCGAGGCCACCGAAGCCTATGAAGGAGCGCGCAACAAGCTGGCCCGGTTTCTCAACGTGCGCGCCGACGAACTGGTCCTGTGCAGCGGCACCACCTTCGCCATCAACCTGGTCGCGTATTCGTGGGCACTGCCGCGATTGAAGGCCGGCGACACGATCCTGGTCACGCGCATGGAGCACCACGCCAACATCGTGCCCTGGCAGTTGGTGGCCGAGCGCACCGGGGCGAGGATCAAGGTCGCCGAACTCGCTCCCGATGGCAGCCTCGACCTGTCCGCGCTTCATGCCGCGATGACCGCTGATGTGAAGATGCTGGCAGTCGCCCATGTGTCCAACGTGCTGGGCACGGTCAACCCGGTCCGCGAGATCTGCCGCGAGGCGCGCAAGCGCGGGATCGTCAGCGTGGTCGATGGCTCGCAGGCCGCACCGCACCGGCCGCTGGATGTCGCCGCCATCGGCTGCGACTTCTACGCCATTACCGGCCACAAGATGTGCGGACCCACCGGCACCGGTGCGCTGTGGGCGCGGCGCGAACATCTGCAGGCGATGCCGCCCTTCATCGGCGGCGGCGAGATGATCAGGGAAGTCAGCTTCGAAGGCACCGTGTTCAACGATGCCCCGCACAAGTTCGAGGCCGGCACGCCCAACATCGCCGGCTTCATCGGCCTGGGCGCGGCGGTGGACTACCTGCAATCGATCGGCATGGCCTACGTCGAGGCGCGGGAAAGCGAATTGCTGGCCCATGCGACCGAGGAGTTGTTGAAGATCGACGGCCTGCGCATCTTCGGACGCGCCCCGGGCAAGGCCGCGGTGATCTCGTTCCTGATCGAAGGCGCCCACGCGCACGACCTGGCCACCTTGCTGGACCTGGAAGGCGTGGCCATCCGTTCCGGCCAGCACTGCGCGCATCCGCTGCTGCAGTCCTACGGCGTGGCCGCCACCTGCCGCGCCTCGCTGGCGTTCTACAACACGCATGATGAAATCGAGCGTTTCGTAGTGGCGTTGAGGAAGGCGCGGAGTTTGCTGGCTTGAATGCTTCCCTTCTCCCTCCGGGAGAAGATGGCGCGAAGCGACGGATGAGGGAAGGAGAATTCTGTCCCTTGGAAAATACATCGCACCTGATCGAGCTTTACCCTCATCCGCCCTGCGGGCACCTTCTCCCGGAGGGAGAAGGAAAGCCGATAAAATCCCCTTCATGACCAATCTCACCTTCCGCCCCGCAACCCTCGCCGACATCCCCGCCCTGGTAATCCTCGTCACCTCCGCCTATCGCGGCGATGCCAGCAAGCAGGGCTGGACCACCGAAGCCGACATGCTGGACGGGCAGCGGATCGATCCGGAAGTTCTGCGGCAAGACATCGAGCGCCCGCGCAGTCGGGTGATCCTTGCGGAGCGCCAGGAGGCAGACGGTCCGGCACTGCTCGCCTGCGTGCACGTGGCCGAAGACGACGGCGCCGGCTACCTGGGAATGTTTTCGGTGCGCCCCGACGGCCAGGGCGGCGGCATCGGCAAGCAGGTGATGCGGGAAGCCGAGCGCTACGCGCGCGAGGATCTGCGGCTTCCCGCCATGCGCATGACCGTGATCGACATCCGCGACGAACTGATCGCGTTCTACGAGCGCCGCGGTTACCGCCGCACCGGCATCACCAAGCCCTTCCCCTATGGCGACGAGCGCTTCGGCATCCCCAAGCGCGACGATCTGCGTTTCGAGGTCCTGGAGAAGATCTTCGACGGGGCCGGCGCATGAGCGAGAACTGGACCTTCGTCTGCGCGATCGGCGAACTCCTTCCCGGCGAAATGAAAACCACCTGGGATGAAACGACCTCGGTACCCATCGTGGTGTTCAACCACGACGGCGCCTACTACGCGCTCGAGGATCGCTGCAGCCACGAGGACTTCGAGCTCTCGGCAGGCGGCTACGACGCCGAAGCCGCTTCCATCGAATGCGTCCTGCACGGCGCCCGCTTCGACATCCGCGATGGCAGGGCCCTGTGCGCGCCGGCCTATACCGGCGTGCCCAAGTTCCCGGTGAAGCTGGAACACGGCGCCGTCTGGACCCGCGACGACCGCGACTGAGCTCTCCACAGCCGGCAGGCTGTTGTTAAGGAGAATCATTATCATTTAAGATGTGCGCCCGCAGCAGGCCGCACGGCATGACTGCGCCGCCTTCCCGCAGCCGCCACCTCGTGTGGACGTGCGGGACCCTGCATGCCTTCCCACCAGCCTGAAGCCAATGGGGGCCGCAAGACACCTCAATGGACCCCACATGAGCTATATCAAGTCACGCAAGCACGCCCCCCGGACCCGGCGTTCGCAACCCACCTTGGCGACCGCCACCCTGATAACCGGCCTGGCCCTCGCCTTGCCCGCCACGGCGGAAGTTGCGCCCGACGGCGCTTCGGACAGGAATGCGACCACGCTGGACAATGTCGAAGTCCATGGCGTGTCGGGCTACCGGGCCGAGGAAGTCGCCTCGCCCAAGTTCACCCAGTCGTTACAGGACACTCCACAGACCATCCAGGTCATCACCAGCGACCTGTTCAACCAGCAGGGCGCGACCACGTTGACCGAGGCGCTGCGCAACAGTCCTGGCGTGGGTACTTTCTACGCCGGCGAAAACGGCAACACTGCGACGGGCGACACCGTGTACATGCGTGGTTTCGACACCTCCAGCAGCATCTTCGTCGACGGTGTGCGCGACCTGGGCTCCATTTCGCGCGACCTGTTCAACATCGACCAGGTGGAAGTGACCAAGGGCCCCGCCGGCACCGACAACGGCCGTTCCGCACCGACCGGCGCCATCAACCTGGTCACCAGGCAGGCATTCCTGCGCGATGCGGTTTCCGGCACGGTGGCAGCGGGCACCGACGGGCAGAAGCGGACCACCGCCGACTGGAACCAGACCTTCGCCGACAGTGCCGCGATACGCCTGAGCGCCCTTTGGCAGGACAGCGACGTGCCGGGCCGCGACGAAGTCAACAACAAGCGTTGGGGGCTGGCTCCGTCGCTCGGATTCGGATTGGACACCGCAACCCGTTATTACCTGAACCTGTTGTACGTGAAGCAGGACAACGTACCCGACGGCTTCGTGCCCACCATCGGCCTGCCGGGTTGGACTCCACAGGCCGGCCAGGAGCCGTTGGTCGGGCACCCGGTCGATCCTGAAAATTTCTACGGGACCGATGCCGATCACGACGATGTGACTTCGCAAATGGCGACGTTCCGTTTCGAGCACGATTTCTCCGACACCCTGAAGCTGACCAACACCGCGCGCTGGGGCAAGACCGAGCAGAACTATCTGCTGACGGCATTCATGTCCACGGGAGCGAACACCGGTCTTCCCGTCGGTGCGGATCCGAACGATCTGTCCGCCTATACCCTGACCCGCGGCAATCCGACCTTCAAGGACCAGGAAAACACGATCCTCACCGACCAGTTGAACCTGCGCGTGGACTTCGCCACCGGCAGCGTGCGGCACAACCTGAGCACCGGCCTGGAGTTCACCCGCGAGGAACAGAAGCTCCGCGGCCAGGCCGCCACCAACGGCAGCGCCTGGACGCCGGCGAACCTCTACGACCCGGACACCAACGCCACCGGCCTGACCTGGGCGCACAACGGCGCCGACAGCGAAGGAAAAACCACGACTTCGTCCGTCTATGTCTTCGACACCCTCAAGTTCGGCGAGAGCTTCCTGCTGACCGCAGGCCTGCGCCTGGATGACTACAAGACGGACTATTTCGCGGTCGCACCCTGCACCACCACGCTGCCCGTTCCGCGCGGAGGCGTGGCTTGCCCGAGCGGCGTCGCCAACGGCAGCATCGTCACCACCACCGATACCGACGCGTCCGACACCTTGTTCAACTGGAAAGTGGGTACGGTCTACAAGATCGGCAATACGGTCAGCCTGTATGCCAACTACGCCTTGTCGCAACAACCGCCCGGCGGAAACAACTTCCAGCTGAGCACGGTGGAAGGCAACGTGAACAATCCGAACCTGGATCCGCAGAAAGCAAGGACCTTCGAGGTCGGCACCAAGTGGAACCTGCTGGATGACGCGCTGGCACTGAACCTGGCCCTGTTCCAGACCGAGGTAAGCAACGAAATCACCGGCAGCGCGGCGGAAGGATTCTTCCAGAACGGGAAAAAGAGCGTGAATGGCCTCGAAGTCTCGGCCGTCGGCAGGATCACGGAGAACTGGTCGGTTTCGGCCGGCTACACCCACCAGCAGACCAAGATCGATGAAGGCGCGCTGGTCACCGCTGACGGCACCAACAACCTCAGCTACACGCCCGAAGATGCGTTCACCAGTTGGACCACATATCGCTTGCCGTTCGGCCTGACCCTGGGTGGCGGCATCCGTTATTCCGGCGAAACCCACCGCGGCACCGATGGCGCGGTCGGCACGCCGGCCTTCACCAAGTCGTACACAGTCTACGACGCCGTCGCCTCGTATGAAGTCAACGATCACCTGGTGCTCCGCCTGAACGCCTACAACCTGTTCGACAAGCAATACGTAGCCGCGATCAACAAGAGCGGCTACCGCTACACGCCGGGCACGCCACGCACGTTCCTGCTGAGCGCGGACTTCCGCTTCTAGGCCGAGGATGATACGAAGGGGAGGCCCGGCTTCCCCTTCGTTGTTCCAAAGGAATAACCATGCTGCTGCATATCCCCGAAGTCCTGACCCAAGGCGAGCTGACGCAGCTGCGGCAGTCGCTGGATGCGGCCGGCTGGACCGATGGCCGGGAAACCGTGGGCGTGCAGGGCGCGCAGGTCAAGCGCAACGAGCAGCTGCCCGATGTCTCGCCACTGCGCAAGGAACTGGGGCAGGTGGTGCTGTCCGCACTGCAAAGGAGCCCGCTGTACTTCGCCGCGGCCCTGCCGCTGCGCACCTTGCCTCCACGGTTCAACCGTTATCAGGGCGGCGGCGAATACGGCTTCCACATCGACGGCTCGGTCATGCTGACGAACCAATCTGGCGCGCCCCACAGCCACGTCCGCTCGGACATCTCCTGCACGCTGTTCCTGTGCGATCCCGAGGAATACGACGGCGGCGAACTCGTGGTCAGCGACACCTATGGCGAGCATGAAGTGAAACTGCCCGCGGGCGACATGGTGATCTACCCCTCGAGCAGCCTGCACAAGGTGCAGCCCGTCACCCGTGGCGCGCGGCTGGCCTCGTTCTTCTGGGTGCAAAGCATGGTCCGCGACGATGCGCAGCGCCGTCTGCTGTTCGACATGGACACCTCGATCGAAAGCCTGCGGCGGACCAACGCCGATGCGCAGGCCGTGCTCCAGCTCACCGGCATCTACCACAATCTGCTGCGCCGCTGGGCCGAGGTCTGAGCGCGATGCCGGAGTCTTCCAGCCTTGCCAGCACGCAACAACGTCGCGGCTTCTGGCTGCGTACGCTGCACCAGTGGCACTGGATCAGTTCGGCGGTGTGCCTGATCGGCATGTTCCTGTTCGCGGTGACTGGCATCACCCTGAACCATGCAGCGAAGATCGAAGCCAGGCCGCAGGTGGCCAACCAGGCCGCGCAGTTGCCACAGACTCTGCTTGCAGGACTCGGCGAGCGCAAGGAGGGCAATGCGCCGCTCCCGTCCGCGGTCTCGGACTGGCTGGGCGACAGGCTTTCGATCGCCATCGGCGCGCGCGCGGCCGAATGGTCGGAGGAAGAAATCTACCTGTCCATGCCGACCCCCGGCGCCGATGCCTGGCTCAGCATCGACCGCGCCAGCGGTGCGGTGGAATACGAAAGCACCGACCGCGGCTGGATTTCCTACTTCAACGACCTGCACAAGGGCCGCAACGCGGGACCGGCGTGGAGCTGGTTCCTGGACATCTTCGCCGTCGCCTGCCTGGTGTTCTGCATCACCGGCCTGTTCCTGTTGCAGATGCATGCCAAGCAACGGCGCATGACCTGGCCGTATGTCGGCCTGGGCCTGGTGATTCCGCTGTTGCTTGCCCTGCTTTTCATCCACTGACACCAACCTCCAAAGAGTCGACTCCATGTCCAGGATCAACGTCACCACCCAACTGACCATCGCCCTGAGCGGATTGCTGGCGATGCCGGCGTATGCGGCGGAACTCAACCTCAGCGTCGAGATCCCGCAGTTGAACGTGGCCGAATACCACCGGCCCTATGTCGCGGTCTGGGTGGAAGGCGCCGACCAGAAAGCCGTGGCCAATCTTTCGCTCTGGTACCAGACCAAGGACACCAAGGAAGGCCACGGCACCAAGTGGCTACCCGACCTGCGCCAGTGGTGGCGCAAGTCAGGGCGCACGCTGAAGGTGCCGGTGGACGGCGTCAGCGGCCCTACTCGCCCGGTCGGCAAGCACGCGTTGAAATTCGGCGACAAGCAGTCCGAGCTGTCGAAACTGGCGCCGGGCAGCTACACCCTGGTGGTCGAAGCCGTGCGTGAAGTCGGCGGGCGCGAGCTGGTCAAGATTCCCTTCATCTGGCCCGCGAAGGCGCCACAGTCGGGCAATGCGCAAGGCAGCAGCGAACTCGGCGTCGTGGCCTTGGCGATCAAGCCCTGATTTTTTGTGTGGGAGGGGCTTCAGCCCCGACTGCCCTGGCGACAAGCAGTCGGGGCTGAAGCCCCTCCCACAAGTTCGATGAACTTCGCTTTCTTCTTCCACTTTTGCAGGAGCACTTCATGAAACGCACCGCACTCGCGCTTGTTCTCTCGCTCGCCGTCCTTCCCTTCACCGCCAGCGCACACAAGGCCTGGCTGCAGCCGTCGCAGACGGTGATCGCCGGCACCGATCCCTGGATCACCGTGGACGCCGCCGTGTCCAACGACCTGTTCTACTTCAACCACGTGGCCCTGCCGCTGGAGCGCGTGGCCATCACCGCGCCGGACGGGAGCAAGGCGGAAGCGCAGAACGGGGCCATCGGCAAATTACGCAGCGTGTTCGACGTGCAGTTACAACAGCAGGGCACCTACCGCATCGCCATGGTCAATAACGGCCTGTCCGCCAACTGGGAAGAGGAGGGCAAGCCCAAGCGCTGGCGCGGCACGGCGGCGACGTTCGCCACCGAAGTGCCCCAGGATGCGAAGGACCTGAAGGTCTCGCAATCGGTAGGCCGCGTGGAAACCTTCGTCACCAATGGTGCACCCAACGACACCGCGTTGAAGCCGACCGGCGAAGGCATCGAACTGGTGCCTGTCACCCATCCCAATGACCTGTTCGCGGGCGAGGAAGCAAAGTTCAAACTGCAGATCGACGGCAAGCCGGCGGCGGGACTGGAGCTGGAAATCGTCCGCGGCAGCACCCGCTATCGCAATGCGCAGGACGAGATCAAGGTCACTACCGATGCCGATGGCGCGTTCAGCGTGACCTGGCCGGAAGCGGGCATGTACTGGCTGGAAACCACGGCCCAGGACGACAAGACCTCCCTGCCCCAGGCCAAGCAGCGCCGCCTGAGTTATGTGGCCACGCTGGAAGTGCTGCCGCAGTAATCGACCGCAAGGTCGACCTCGTCGTCGTGCAGGCACGGATGACGAGGGCGATTGCAGATGACGACGCCCCCCGCGATCCACGCCTCTCCATCGGCTGCCGCGCTCCACACCCTGCATGGCGAAACCATGGGGACTTCGTGGTGCGTGAAGCTGGTGGCTTCGCCGCGCGCGGATTCGCATGTCTTGCACGCCGGCATCCAGCAGCGGCTGGATCGGGTGGTGGCGCAGATGAGCAACTGGGAAGCGGATTCCGACCTCGGCCGCTTCAACCGGTCCGCCGCGGGTAGCTGGCATCGATTGCCGGAGGAGTTCTTCGAAGTGTTGTCGTACGCGCTGGAAATCGCGCGCGATAGCGAAGGCGCGTACGACCCCACGATCGGGGCGCTGGTCGAAGCCTGGGGATTCGGTCCCGCGCAACATGCGCACGCGATTCCGGCCGACATCGCTTTGTCCACGGCACGAGCCGACGCAGGCTGGCAGCGGTTGATATTGGATGCAGAAAAATCGAGCGCCCTGCAGCCGGGTCGCCTCCAGCTGGATCTCTCCGCGATCGCCAAGGGCTATGGCGTGGACCTGGTGGCGCGGCACCTGCGCGATATCGGCATCGCCGCCGCGCTGGTCGAAGTCGGCGGCGAGCTTTACGGCTACGGACGCAAACCCGACGACAGCGCATGGCAGGTATTGGTGGAGGCTTCGCCCGATGAGGATGCCGTTGATGCGACCGATCCACGCGTGATCGCGCTGGATGGCATCGCCATCGCCACCTCGGGCGATCATTGGCATGCATTCGAGCAGCAGGGAATGCGCTATTCGCACACCCTGGACCCGCGCACCGGCAAGCCGGTCGAACACGCGCCCGCCGCAGTCACGGTGATCGCCGACGACGCCATGCGCGCCGATGCCTGGGCCACGGCGTTGACCGTGATGGGTGCGACGGCCGGATTCGAACTCGCGCAATCGCGGAACCTGGCCGCCCGCTTCGCCTCGCGCACCGAGCATGGTTTGCGCGAGCACATGACCGACGCCTTCCTGGCGCGGTTGCCTGCATGAGCGGCGGAGCTTCCCAAGCATCGTGGAATACACGGGCGTTCTGGGGCAACGCCGCGTTGCTGTCGTTGCTGGCCGTGCTCGGCTTCGCCTTGTCCGCTCTGCAGGCAGGCGACTGGTGGACGGCAGCGCCACGCAATGCCCGCTGGGCCGGGGCCGCGATAACGGTACTTGCCTATGCGTTGTTCTGCGGAGCGATCCTGTGGCGCTCGCGCCCGCGACGGGAGCGCGACGAGACTCCTGCAGGACCGGGAGCCTGCTTCGTCCTCGTCGCCTACGCCAGCCAGACCGGCTTCGCCCGGCAACTGGCCGAACGCAGCGCGGAAAGTCTGCGCCAATCCGGCCTGACCGTGAAACTGCGCGCACTCGGCCAGGTCGATGGCGAGTTGCTGGCAACGGTCGGACGCGCCCTGTTCGTGGTCAGCACCACCGGCGAAGGCGACCCACCGGATCCTTCGCTCGGCTTCGTGCGCGGGGTGATGGCGCAGCCGGCAACGCTGGGACATCTGCGCTATGCCGTGCTGGCCCTGGGCGACCGCGAATACGAACATTTCTGCGGTTTCGGCCACCTGCTCGACGACTGGCTGCGCCGGCATGGCGCGCGGCCGTTGTTCGATCTGGTCGAAGTCGACAACGCCGATGAAAGCGCGCTGCGTCACTGGCAGCATCATCTGGGCCAGATCGGCGGCGTCACCGACCTGCCGGACTGGACTCCGCCGCGCTACGAACCGTGGATCCTGCGCGAACGCCACGAGCTCAACCCCGGCAGCGTGGGCGGCGGCGTATTCCGTCTCGCGATCGCGCCACCCGCCGGCACCGCTCCTGCATGGGAAGCGGGCGATATCGCCGAGATCGGGCCGCGCCATTCCGCCCAGTCCGTGGCGATGCTGCTGCAAACGGCTGGCTTGCCCGACGATGCGATCGTGGAAGCCGATGACGCGCAGGAATCCCTGGCAACTTTGCTGGCGCGCTCGCATCTTCCCACCGCCGATGAAATCCGCTCCCTCGACGCCCAGACCATCGCGGACACGCTCAAGCCGCTTCCGCATCGCGAGTACTCGATTTCCTCCCTACCCGCTGATGGCACCGTGCAGATCCTGCTGCGCAGGATGCTGCGCCCGGACGGCACTCCGGGCATCGGTAGCGGCTGGTTGTGCGACCACGCCCCGATCGGTGGCGAGATAGCGTTGCGCTTGCGCAGCAATCCCAACTTCCACGTTCCCGATCCCGCCAGGCCGATGATCATGGTCGGCAACGGCACCGGCATCGCCGGGCTGCGGGCGTTGCTGAAAGCACGCATTGCCGCAGGCGCGCGCCGCAACTGGCTGCTGTTCGGCGAACGCAACGCCGACCGCGATTTCTTCCATGGCGACGAAATCCGCGCATGGCAATCGCAGGGCTTCCTGCAACGCATGGACCTGGCTTTCTCGCGCGACCAGGATCGACGCATCTATGTGCAGCACAGGCTACAAGCCGCAGGCGAGGCCTTGCGCGAATGGGTGGGCGCGGGCGCGGCGATCTATGTCTGCGGCAGCCTGGCCGGAATGGCGCCGGGCGTGGATGCGGCGTTGCGTTCCACGTTGGGCGATGACCGGGTCGAACAGATGCTGGCGGACGGCCTGTATCGCCGCGACGTGTATTGACCCGTTCGTAGGAGCGCCCCTTGGGCGCGATGCTTTTGCTCGGCGGTCCACGAAAAGCATCGCGCCCAAGCTCCTACAGTCGGTTCAGCTTGATCGCCAGCAATTCGCCGCCGCCTTCCAGCGCATAGCGCCGACGCTCGTTTCCATCGATCAACAGCGCGGTATCTCCGGCCCACAAGTCGGGCAGGCCCGAAGCACGGTCGAATTTCGCCTGGCCAGACAGCAGGTGGATCGCCCAGCTCGTTCCCGGCTCGGTGAAGAACAGCATCGGCCCCACCAGCGGGCGGTGCAGCAGTTCGGCGGCGATCGCGTCGCGTCGCCACATCAGGTTGAAATCGTGGGTCGGCCCGTCCAGCAATTCGCTGCTCACCACGCGCTCGCCGGCAAAGCGGATGCGTTCGTGCGGCGGTTGCAATTCACGGACCTCGCCATCCTCGAAACGCAATCGCAGCCCGTTGCCGCGAATCAGCACCAGTTCCCGGTCGATACCGGGGAACACGGAAAACGGTCCATCCTGCTCGATCTCCGCAATCGACAGACGCCAGTCCCAATCCTCGCGATCGGGCATGCGCGCGATCTCGCGGGTCCAGCCGGTTCCGTTCTTCCAGCGCACCCGCCGGTACTCGTTGGCCGGAATCACCTTCGATGCATCCGCCATGCCACTACTTCTCCGTTTGGATTCCGGGAGAGTTTAACCGCCACGCAAGACATCGCCCGGCCGCACTTCCTGTGCGGGCCGGGCGATGGTTACTTCCCTGTGGGCTTCTTGCCGACGACTGGCGGCTTCCTGCCCCGTTACTCTCCAGGCAGACTCGACGGCTGCCTGGCGATGCAAGTACGTCCTTGTCGGCATCCTTGCCGTGATCCCCCTGGCTTCCTGCCCCCTGCGCCACGCCGCGTCCCTGTAACGAGACGTGATGCGGGGATGTTCCGATCAGCGGCGGGTTACCGGCTTGGCCTTGGGCGCGGCCGCGGCATTGCCCGCCGCAGGCTTCTGTGCCGGTGCGGCGCGGCCGAGCTCGATGCGGTCGCGGTTCTTTTCCACGGTCTTCAGACCGATGCCCTTGACCATGGCCAGTTCCTCGGCGCTCTTGAACACGCCGTTGGCCTTGCGGTAATCGACGATGGCCTGGGCCTTGGCCGCGCCCACGTTGACCAGCACCGCATCGATGGTGGCCGCGTCGGCGGTGTTGATGTTGACCTTGTCGGCGGCGTAGGCGCTGGTGGCCAGCAGCAGCGACAGGGCGATGGATTTGAGGATGATGGCGAACGATTTCATGGCAACTCTCCTTGTGGCGATGGTTGGGGTTCGCCGGGGCCGGAACCTTCCGTCCGCCGGTGTGGACAGTCTCCGCCAGTACCTTTGGCGAAAATATCGCCGGAACCCGGCAAGCGATGCCGGGGTTTGCCGCGCTGGCCTGTAGGGAAACCCCTACCCTCCGCCCCTGGCCGCAGGATCGGCATTCCGCATGCGGTCCTTCCTGTCCATTGCGGCGTCGATGCCCGCAAAAACCTACAGGCGTAGAATCGGCGTACATGCAAGCAACCGGAGAAACCATGGATACCGCCAAGATCGACCGCTTCGTCGCCGCCAAATGGGACGACGAAATCGTGCCCCAGCTGGTCGAATACATCCGCATCCCCAACAAGTCGCCGATGTTCGACAAGGACTGGGTGGCGCACGGCTACATGGACGATGCGGTGAAGCTGATGGAAACGTGGGCGCGTAGCCAGCCGATCCCGGGCATGCAACTGGAAGTGGTCCGCCTGGAAGGGCGCACACCACTGATCTTCATCGAGATCCCGGCTAGTGGTCCTGATACCGGCGCCGACACCGTGCTGCTCTACGGCCATCTGGACAAGCAGCCGGAAATGACCGGCTGGGATGATGGCCTGGGTCCGTGGACCCCGGTGATCAAGGGCGACAAGCTGTTCGGCCGCGGCGGCGCCGATGACGGCTACGCGATCTTCGGTTCGCTGGCCGCGATCCAGGCGCTGCAGGAACAAGGCGTGCCGCATGCGCGCTGCGTGGTGCTGATCGAGGCCTGCGAGGAATCCGGCAGCTACGACCTGCCCGCCTACGTCGATCATCTGGCCGAACGCATCGGCAAGCCGTCGCTGGTGGTCTGCCTGGATTCGGGCTGCGGCAACTACGACCAGCTCTGGTGCACCACCTCGCTGCGCGGCATGGCCGGCGGCAATTTCTCGGTCAAGGTGCTGTCCGAAGGCGTGCACTCCGGCGATGCCTCGGGCATCGTGCCTTCCAGCTTCCGCATCCTGCGCGAACTGATCTCGCGCCTGGAAGATGAAATCAGCGGGAAGATCAAAGCCGAAGGCCTGTTCGTGGATATTCCGCAGGAACGCCTTGAACAGGCGTCCAAGGTGGCCGAGGTGCTGGGCACGGAGGTCTACGACAAATTCCCGTTCCTGCCCGGCATGCAGCCCATGGCGGACGACCTGACCGAACTCGTCCTCAACCGCACCTGGCGCCCGGCCCTGTCGGTCACCGGTGCCGATGGCTTGCCGCCGCTTGACTCGGCCGGCAACGTATTGCGCCCCCATACCGCGGTAAAGCTGTCCCTGCGCCTGCCACCCACCCTGGATGGCAAGCGCGGTGGCGAAATCCTGAAGGAGCTGCTGTTGCGCGATCCGCCCTATGGCGCCCAGGTCGAGCTGGCACTGGAGAAGGCCTCCAGCGGCTGGAATGCGCCGGCGCTTTCGCCGTGGCTTTCCAATGCCATCGAAGCCGCGTCGCAGGCCGCGTTCGGCAAGCCGGCGATGTACATGGGCGAAGGCGGCACGATTCCGTTCATGGGCATGCTGGGCGAGAAATTCCCCGGTGCGCAATTCATGATCACCGGCGTGCTGGGTCCGCATTCCAATGCGCATGGGCCCAACGAGTTCCTACACATCCCCATGGGCAAGCGGGTCACCGCCTGCGTGGCCAGGGTCATCGCCGACCACCATGGCGCCAGCCTCCGCGGCGAGACCATGGGCGTGGCCGCGGTGGCCGGCGGCGACCAGCATGGCGAGCATGGCTGCTGCTGATCGGTCCATTCGCAACTGTCGGGGCAGGCCGGTCTGGCCTGTCTCCGGGTCTTGCGCTACGCTCCAGCCACCCCACGCAACCCGAATCGGAGTCTTCAGATGGAACAGATCTTTGGTGGCGGCATCCTGTGGACCCTGCTGATCGGCTTCATCGCCGGCCTGCTGGCGCGTGCGCTCAAGCCCGGCGACGACAAGCTCAATATCATCTGGACCATCGTGCTCGGCGTTGCCGGCGCATTGCTGGCGCGGTTCGTGGGCGGCGCCCTGGGCTGGTACGGACCTGGCGATGCGGCCGGTTTCATCGCCTCGGTCGTCGGCGCGGTCATCCTGCTCTTCATCTATGGAATGGCGAAGAAGAAGCGGGCCTGATTACCCGAATCGATGGAGCAAGGAAGAAGCCCCGCGATGCGGGGCTTTTTTCGTGCGGCGCTTACCCGTAGGAGCGGGTCTTGCCCGCGATGCTCTTCGTTGGGATCGTGGGCAGGATCGAAAGGCATCGCGCCCATGGGCGCTCCTACCGGGAATCACGATGTTTTCCGGAATCCATCTCGCATGCGTGTTGCGCGCCGGTTTACCCTGTGCACCTGCGAGGCCGGCCGGCCCGGGAAGCCCATGACGACGAATCCCCAGCTTCAGGAAGATCGCGAATCCGTCCGCCTGGCCTGGGCACGGCAGGTACTGGACGACGACAGCGCCCAGTTGCAGCGCGCGTCGGTGGATGCCGGCCATCGCAGTTACTGGCGCAGCAGCGGCCGCGGGCCGGACCGGATCGTGATGGATTCGCCGCCCCTGCTCGAAGATGTGCGCCCATGGTTGAAGATGCACGACCTGCTGGAAAGCGGCGGCGTGCGCGTGCCGCAGGTGCTGGCGCGCGACGCGGACGCCGGCTTCCTGCTGTTGGAGGACCTCGGCGGCCCCACCCTCGCCCAGGCGCTCGACGAAGGCAATGCGGATGCGTATTTCGAAGCCGCCATGACCCAGCTGCTGCGCCTGCAATCGATAGCGCCACCCGCAGATATGGGCGAGTTCGGCGAAGCCCTGTTGCAACGCGATGCGGGCTTGTTCGAAGAATGGTTCCTGCAGCGGCACCTGCGCCTGGAACTGGATTGCGGCGAGGTCGAACAGTTGCAAGGGGTGCAGCGTCGGCTGATGGACAACGCGCTTGCGCAGGCGCAGGTACTGACCCACCGCGATTTCATGCCACGCAACCTGATGCCGGCGCAGCCGGAGCCGGCGGTGCTGGATTTCCAGGACTGCGTGCGCGGTCCGATCGCCTACGATCCGATCAGCCTGTTCAAGGATGCCTTCCTCAGCTGGCCGCTGGCACGCGTGGACGGCTGGCTGGAGCAATACCACCAGCGTGCGCAGGCGGCCGGTCTGCCGGTGCCCGCACTGGCGCGATTCCAGCGCGATGCGGACTGGCTGGGCGTGCAGCGCCACCTGAAGATCCTGGGCATCTTCGCGCGTCTGCATTACCGCGACGGCAAATCGAAATACCTGGTCGATGTACCGCGCTTCATCGCTTATCTGGATGAAGTATTGCCGCGCTACCCGCAACTGCAGCCGCTTGCCGATTTGCTGGAATCCCGAATCAAGCCTGCGCTGCAGTCGAAGGCCAGCGCATGAAGGCCTTGATCTTCGCCGCCGGCCTGGGCGAGCGCATGCGTCCACTGACCGATACGACGCCGAAACCGCTGCTGCACGCCGGTGGCAAGCCGTTGATCGCCTGGCACCTGGAAAAGCTCGCGGCCCTGGGCATACGCGACGTGGTGATAAACACCAGTTGGCTGGCGCAACGGTTTCCCGAGCTGCTCGGCGATGGCGCACGCTGGGGATTGCATCTCCACTATTCCTACGAAGGCGACACTCCGCTGGAAACGGGCGGCGGCATGCGGCACGCGCTGCGCCTGCTCGGCGAGCCGCCCTTCATCGCGCTCAATGGCGACATCTGGACGGACTTCGATTTCGCTACATTGCCAGCCGAGCCGCGGGGCGATGCGCACCTGGTCCTGGTCGACAATCCGGCGCACAACCCGCGCGGCGATTTCGCGCTTGATGGCCAGGGACAGGTTCATTCCGACGGCCCCGAACGCCTCACCTTCAGCGGCATCGGCGTCTATCGTGCGCGCCTGCTCGAAGGCTGGCGCAGCGTCATCGGCGATGTCGCGGGAGTCGACGGGCATCCACCGCGTTTCAAACTGGCGCCACTGCTGCGTGCGGCCATGGCGCGCGGAGCCGTAGGCGGATCGCATCATGGCGGCCGCTGGACCGACGTGGGTACTCCGCAACGGCTCGAGGCACTGGATCGGGAATTGACCCGACCGGATTGATACCGCTGCGACGCTTGCCGCTGCCCATCCGTATCCTCTAGCGATGTCTTCCCTCCCCGAATCCAATCCCGAAGAAGCCGCGCTGCTGCGCAAGGCGCGATGGGGAGACCACGACGCGTTCGCTCGCCTGTACCGGGCGCACGCCAAGGCGATCCACGCACTGGCCTACCGCCTGACCGGCAATGCCGCCGCAGCCGAGGACATCACCCAGGACACCTTCCTGAAGATGCTCGGCTTCCTGTCGGGATTGCGAACCGATGCGCCATTGCGGCCGTGGCTGAAACGGGTGGCGGCCAACGCCGCGATCGATCGCCTGCGCCGCGAACAACGATTCGTCGCCGAGACGGACGACGACGCATGGCCCGACGACGGTGCCAGCCCCGCCGAGAACCTGGAGCTATTGGGCATGCTGCGACGGCTGCCGCCGCTGGCGCGTACCGTGGTGTGGCTGCATGAAATGGAAGGCTGGTCCCATCCGGAACTGGCCGAGCGCTTCGGACGCAGTCCAAGCTGGTCGAAATCGATCGTCTCGCGCGCCCTGGCCCGGCTGCGCGACGATCTGGAAACTGGAGTCAAAGATGATTGAACCTTCCACCCAAGTGCGCCAGGAGCTGCACGATCTTCCCGAGATCCCGCTGCCCGATGCGCTGTGGCGGCGCGTGGAGGCCGGGCGCAGGCTGAAAATCCGGCAACGGAAACTCTTTACCGGCATCGCCTCGCTGGCGCTGGTCGCGGTGCTGGCAACGCCACTACTCGCACCGCTATTCACCGATACCGATGTCCTACGGAGCGAACCGCTGGCTGTGCACCAGCCCGTGCGCAGCGAGCAGGATGTCCACGCCGAGCTGCATGCCATCGACCGTGCATTGCAGGCAGCTTACGACCGTGGCGCCAGCGATGCGGAAATCGCGCCGATGTGGGTGGTGCGCAACACGTTGCTTGCGGACAGCCAGCCGCGCCCGGCCAAACCAAGAATCGACCGAAGCTGACCAAGGAGTTCCATGATGCCCTTCCAGACCCATCTCGCCATCGCATTGCTGGCAGCAGCTCCGATCCTCGCATTCTCCGACCATGCCCATGCAGCAGGCGGCAACATGTCCTGCGGCCATGTAAGCACCGAGGCAGGCGTCGTTCCCAGCAGCAAGGATATTTTTCAGGCTGCGATCACCCAGATCGACGGACGCGCACCGAGACTGCACAGGTACCAGCACAAGCTCGATGCAGGCAAACACATCCTGGCGATAGGCGAACGCATCGACTCAACGCGGCTGAATTCAGCCCAGCTGACGCAAATCCAGAAAATGCAGCGGTCCACTCCCTCCGGCTTCTTCAAGGCGCTGATACTCGACGTGCAACCCGGAATCAACTATCGCCTCGGCGTCCGCTTGCTGCGGGACAAACTGGATACCCAAAGCATCCGCGACAACGCCTATTGGGAGCCGGTGGTCTGGGAGGAAGTCCCTCAAGCCTGCCCCTGAACACGCGTCGATAACCGGCAATCCGTCCCGCAAGCAATGCAAGTCGTCCCAGGAATCACCGCCATGCCATTTCGCACAATTCTCACTTATGCCCTGATCGGCGCGAACCTCGTGCTCTTCGATCATGCCAACGCCGCGCAATCCGCCGACCTTGTCGCGGCCACTGCATTGCAGTCCGGCCCCACCGCCGGCCAGGCACGCTATGAACTGGGCGCCGTAGTGGATGTGCGGCAAGCCAATGCCAACGGCGCCGCCCTGCTGGCGATCACCCCCGGCGGCGCAGCGGATCGCATGGGATTGCGCGCAGGCGATCGCTTGCGCGCGATCAACGGCCAGCGCCTCGACGACACACCGAAGCCGTCCTTGGCACTGGAGCGTGCCCTGCAGGACGGCGACGGCACGCTGCAGGTCGAGGCCATGCGCAACGGCAAGCCGTTGCTGCTGTCGGGTCGCGCCGACCTGGCCGTTGCCGGGCGCCAGGGCAACATGCGGTCGTGCGGCTATGTCACCGACCGTGAAGGCGTGGTTCCCCGCAACCAGGACATCTTCAATGTCGAAATCACCCAGATCGAGGGACGCAGCACGCCGCTCATCCCTGCCAACCGCCATCGCGTCGAGTCCGGCAAACGCGTGCTCGTGGTGCGCGAACTGATCGCTTATACGCACCTGAATTCCGCGCAACTGGTGCAGATCAAGAAGATGAAGAAATTCGCCTTCGCCCGCGCCTATAAATCATTCGTGATCGACGTGAAGCCGAACATGAGCTACCGCATCGGTGCGCGGCTGATCAAGGACAAGCTGGACACCCAGAGCATCCGCGACAACGCCTACTGGGAGCCGGTGGTCTGGGAAGTAGTCCCGGAAGCCTGCTCCTGATCCGGCGGCCTGGCACGAAACCGCGCCGATAGCGACTCAGCCCGTCCCTTCCATCACCTGGCGCAGGAAAGGCACGGTGATCCTGCGTTGCGCCGCCAGCGATTCGCGGTCGAGGCGATCGAGCAAGGAGACCAGGCTGGACAGGTTTCGATCTGTACGAGAAAGCATCCAGTCGATGGCGGCGTCTTCCAGCACCAGGCCGCGACGTTGCGCGCGATCGCGCAGTAGGTCGGCGCGGGCCGCATCGCCCAGGGGATCCAGCACCAGGCGTGCGTTCTGCGACAGGCGCGAGCGCAGGTCGGGCAACGCCAACGCAAGGGTTTCCGGCGCCTCGCGCGCCGTATAGAGCACGTTCAAGCCGGCGCTGCGCGCACGGTTGTGGAAATCGAACAAGGCGATTTCGTCGTCGCGGTCGCCGGCGATGGCTTCCAGTCCATCCAGTGCGACCACGTCATTGCCTTCCAGCGCATCCAGCGCGTCACCCAGGCGTCCGCTCGCCGCCACCAGCGGCAGGTACGCGGAACGGCGCCCGGCCTGTTCGGCGGCGGCGCACAAGGCGAGCGCCAGGTGGGTCTTGCCGGTGCCGGCGGCGCCGGCAAGATAGAGCCAGTCGGCTCCCGCCGCTTCCGCCAGCGCCCGCAGCTGCGCGATCGCGCCCGGCGGCGCGGCGATGAAACTTTCCAGGCGTTGGTCGGGCGGGTAGCGCAACGCCAACGGCAGTTGCGGGACGCTCACTTCTGTTCGGCGTCCTGCGGCAGCGGATCGGCGAGCGTGTCCTTGTCCAGGTAGGTATCCAGCACGATGCTCGGACGCTCGCCCGCATAGAGGTGGCTCTGCGTATAGCGCTCATGCGCGTAGCGCAGCAACACGTTGACCACCGCCGCCATCGGCAACGCCAGCAACATGCCGAGGAAACCGAACAATTGCCCACCCGCCAGTACCGCGAAGATCACCGCCACCGGGTGCAGGCCGATGCGGTCGCCGACCAGTTTCGGGGTCAGCCAGTAACTTTCGATCAGTTGACCGATGCCGAACACCGCAAGCACGCCGGCAATGTGCTTCCAGTCGCCGTATTGCATCAGCGCAGCCAGCACGCCCAGGACCACGCCACTGGTCGGGCCCAGATAGGGCACGAAAGTAAGCAGGCCCGCGACGATGCCGATCAGGATGCCCAGGTCCAGGCCGACCGCCCACAGCCCGACGCCGTACATCACCCCCAGGATGATCATCACCAGGAATTGCCCGCGCAGGAATCCGCCCAGCACATCGCTGGATTCGCGCGCCAGCCGGGTCACGGTCCCGATATGGTCGCGCGGCACCATCGACGCCACCCGTCCGACCAGCAAATCCCAATCGCGCAGGAAGAAAAAGGTGATGACCGGAATCAGGACGATGCTGGTCAACATGCCGATCAGGGCGAAACCCGAGCGCGATACATAGCCCAGCACGGTCGTGGCGACACCGCCCGCACGTTCCCAGTTGCTGCGCATCAGCTCGATCAGGTGGCCAAGGTCCAGCCAAGCGGCGATCTGCATGCCGGTGCGTGCTTCGATCCACGGGATCGCCACCCCGGTGAACCATAGCCGGTAACGCGGCAGGGATTCGATCAGGGTCGAGATCTGGCTTTCGATCAGCGGCACCAGGATGACCAGCACCAGCGCCAGCAGCAGCGCCATCAGGGTGAACACCATGATCACCGCGGTATTGCGCGAGCGACCCGCCAGCTGCAGGCGATCCACCAGCGGATCGCCCAGCCAGCCCAGCAGCGCGGCGACCGCGAAGGGGGTCAGGATCGGCGCCAGCAGCCACAGCAGCCAGAACGTGCCGACGCCGACAGCGGCCCATTGCAGGCGCCGCAGGAAGCGTGCGATCTCGAACTCGGGACTTTCGCTCATGGATCCGCTCACTTCATTCGATAGACGGGCGGCTCGCCTTCGCCGCCAACGAAGGGACCGTCGTCGCCGAGCATGCGCTTGAAACCGGAGGGTCCGCTCAGCAGTTCCAGGTCCAGTTCCAGAATATCGCCGCTGGCCCGGACCGGAGTGACCTTGCGGACCACGCTCATGCCCTGCAGCGCGGCGGACAGGCGCAGGTAGTCGTCGGTGTTGTCGATGCCGGTGAAGATCATCCGGTAGGTACCCGAAGGGCCACCGCTGCCTTGCCTGCCGTAACGCTTCATCAGCGCCTCGGCCGCGCCATCGGCGCCAGCGGCCATGGCGCTGCGCGCGTCTGGGTTGCTGCTGGTCCACTTCGACAATACCTTGCCGCTGTCCACGAACACCCAATCCGCCGCCCAGCCGCCCTTGGCCCGGTAGAGCTTGCCCAGCAGTTGCATCGGCGGGCTGTACTTGGCCGAGGCGCGCGCCACGGCGGCGCTGTCCTGGCGCCAGATCGCACCCACCAGCGCCTGCTCGGCGGCGTTGCCTGCGGGCAGGCCGAGCTTGTAGCCGCGCTCGACCGCACGATTCAGCAGTGGCCGCGCGGCGTTGGCCTGTTGCAGGCCGACCAGGCGCGGGCCGCTGCCGTCGTCGATCGCCAGCCACACCACCGGCTTGGGTCGCGGTTGCGGCCATACCGGCAAGCCCAGCGCGCCCATCAGCGCATCGACTTCGTCGGGAGTGAAACGCACCACCAGGGTGCTGCGGAAAGTCGGCGCGCCGCCGGGCGAAGTGCCCTGGTCCTGGCGGTAGTCGTAGCTGTCCACGTAATCCTTGGCGTTGCGCAATTCCGCGCCCACGCCGGGCCGGCCGGTGACGTTGCGATCTCCGCTGAGTTTGCCCAGCACCACGCCAAGCGCCCGCGCGAAAGCGCCGGCGCGCTCCGCCTCGCCCTGGCTGTTGACCGGGACTTCGGCGTCGTAAACGCCTTGCGCACCGGCACGATCGCCTTCGGTACGCGGAGCGCTCTGCGCCCAGGCCGTGGTGGCGGGCAGGAGGAAAAGACCTGCGGCTAAACCTGCGAGTAACACAAAACCCGGAATGCGGCGCATCTGGATGTCATCCTTGTGGCCAGCGATTGCCTGGCGAACGGGGTGAATTGTTGCCCGAATGCGCCTTCCACGCCAACGTCGGCCGTTCAGGACGGACGATTCATCTGCCGATTCCATTGGAGATTCCATTAAAATCGCCGTTCTCGCTCCGCCTCCTGGCCTTTCCGTGACCCAGCCCACTCCCCTGACCTACCGCGACGCCGGCGTCGATATCGACGCGGGCAACGAAGTCGTCGAACGCATCAAGCCGGCGATCCGGCGCACCCTGCGCCCTGAAGTGCTGGGTGGCGGCATCGGCGGCTTCGGCGGACTGTTCGACCTGTCCGGCAAATACAAGGAGCCGGTGCTGGTCTCCGGCACCGATGGGGTGGGCACCAAGCTGATCCTGGCCAAGCAGCTGAACCGTCACGACAGCATCGGCATCGACCTGGTCGCCATGTGCGTCAACGATGTGCTGGTGCAGGGTGCGGAACCGCTGTTCTTCCTGGATTACTTCGCCACCGGCAAGCTCGACGTGGACACCACGGTGGATGTGGTCGGCGGCATCGCCAAGGGTTGCGAGATCGCCGGCTGCGCCCTGATCGGCGGCGAAACCGCGGAAATGCCCGACATGTATCCGCCGGGCGAATACGACCTGGCCGGCTTCACCGTCGGCGCGGTGGAGAAGGCGCGCCTGATCGATGGCAGCCGCGTGCGCGAGGGCGACGTGCTGATCGGCATCGCCTCCAGCGGCCCGCATTCCAATGGCTATTCGCTGGTCCGCAGGATCCTCGCCCGCGCCAACGCCACGCCCGGAAACGGCGGGCTCGACCTCGACATCGGCGGCGTGAAGCTCGCCGATGCGCTGATGGAGCCCACCCGCATCTACGTCAAGCCGGTGCTGGAACTGCTGGCGAAGCACGACCTCCACGCCATGGCCCACGTCACCGGCGGCGCGCTGGTCGAGAAGATCATCCGCGTGGTGCCGAAGGAGTTCGGCCTGGAGATCGACCCGTCGTCGTGGCCGCTGCCGCCGGTGTTCGACTGGCTGCAGCGCGAGGGCGCGGTGGCGGACAGCGAGATGTGGCGCACCTTCAATTGCGGCATCGGTTTCGTTCTGATGGTTGCGCCCGGCGATGCGGCGGCAATCGGCACCGACCTGGATCGCCTGGGCCTTGCCCACTGGCAGATCGGCGAAGTGGTCAAGGCCGGCGATGCGGAACGCTTGAAGATCGGCTGAGGCGAACCCGTGCAATCCGGCAAGAAGATCGCCCTGGCGCTGACGCTCGTCGTATTCGCCGCAAGCTGGATAGCGCCGCCCTGGCCGGTGGAGCAGGCGCTGCACAGCAGCCTGACCGTGGTCGGCCTGGTCTGGTTGTACTGGCACGATCGCCGCTGGTCGATGCCCACCCGGCAGTTCGCGGCGATCTGCGCCTTCATCTGCGTGCACTGCATCGCCGCGCGCTGGTTGTATTCCAACGTGCCTTACGACCAGTGGATGCAGGTACTGACCGGATGGTCGCCGCAACAGGCATTCGGCTGGCAGCGCAACCACTTCGATCGGCTGATCCATCTCCTCTATGGCGTCTGCTTCGCGCCGGCGCTGCTGCATTACCTTCGCCAACGCTGGCCGCTGGGCCCGCGTCAGGCATTCGTGCTGGCGGTGATGACGGTCATGTGCAGCAGCCTGGTCTACGAATGGCTGGAATGGGCCATCGCCCTGGCCCTGTCGCCGGAAGCCGCCGAGTCCTACAACGGCCAGCAAGGCGATATCTGGGATGCGCACGCGGACATGTTGCTGGCGACGGTGGGCGCATTGGTCGCATGGCCACGCCGCCAAACCGGTATCCGCCCGATCAGGGAAGCAGCAAGCTCGTGAACATACGCATCGCCGTGCTGGTTTCCGGACGCGGCAGCAACCTGCAGGCGCTGCTGGATGCGATCGACAACGGGACACTGGAGGCGGAAATCGTCGGCGTATTCTCGGACCGGCCCGATGCCGCCGCCTTGCAACGCGTGGCGCCTGCGTTGCGCTGGAGCGAAGCGGCGGAATCCTTTCCCGATCGCCTTTCGTTCGACCATGCGCTCGCCGGAGCCGTCGCCGCCCGTCGTCCCGACTGGGTGGTGTGCGCCGGCTACATGCGCATCCTGGGCGACCGGTTCGTCGAACGCTTCCGCGGGCGCCTGCTCAACATCCACCCCTCCCTGCTGCCGAAATACCGTGGCCTGCGCACCCATGCGCGTGCGCTGGAGGCGGGCGACACCGAGCATGGAACCAGCGTGCACTTCGTCGTACCTGAACTGGACGCCGGAGCGGTGATCGCGCAGGCGCGCATGCCCGTGCTGCCCGGCGACGACCCGCAAACGCTGGCGCAGCGCCTGTTGCCGCAGGAACATCGGTTGCTGGTGGAGGCGTTGCGATTGGCCGCGGCCGGCCGCCTTGCTGAACGTGACGGCATGGCCTATTGCGATGGTCAGCCCTTATTTACGCCCCTGCGTCTAGATTCTGCCGTTGGCCTGACGCTTCCGGACGCCACGACTTCCCCATGATCCCCCTTCCCCTGCGCACACTGCTGATCGGCACCCTGACCCTGGTCAGCCTGCCCGCACTGGCGCTCGAGCCCTTCGTGGCCACCTACCAGGCTTATAACGAAGGCAAGCTGGCCGGTGCCGCCAAAATGCAGGTGGTGCAGACCGAAGACGCGCGCTGGCGGGTCGACCTGGGTATCCGCGGCACCCGCGGCTTCGCGTGGCTGGCCGGATTGAACATCGAGCAGAGCACCGTGTTCGACACCCGGGACGAGCAATACCGTCCGCTCAGCCAGGCCACGGTCAAGCATGCCGTCTTCACCGGCAAGAAAATGTCGGGCGTATACGACTGGCAGGTGCGCAGCGCGCGCTGGCAAGGCGACGTCAAGAAAACCCGCACCGCCGCCATTCCGTTGCAGGATGGCGACATGAGCGCCTTGCTGGTGAACCTGGCGGTGATCCGCGATGCGCAGCCGGGCAAGGCCCTGAGTTATCGCGTGGTCGACAACGGCCGTGCCCGCGACTACCAGTACGCAGTCGCCGCACAGACCGAAATCGTCAATGTCGACGACCTCAGCTACGACGCCATGCGCGTGGCCCGCACCAACGGCGGCAACGACGAAACCATCTTCTGGGTCGCCAACGGCGTGCCCACCCCGGTGCGCATCCTGCAGCGCGAAAACGGCCAGGACACCCTCGACCTGCGCCTGGTCGAATACCAAGGAGTGCAATGAGCATGAGCATCCCCATCGCAATCGCCCCCACCGCCATCGGCCGCCTCATCCTCGGCGCGATCACAGCCGGCATGCTGGCTGCGGCCAGTGCCCCTGCCTTCGCCGTGCAGGCCTTCAGCGCCGACTACGAGGCCAATGCCATGGGCATGCAGGGCAACGGCCACATGTCGATCACCGCGCAAGGCAAGGACCGCTGGCAATATTCCCTGACGATCAGGAATTCGCTGGTGGACCTGAGCCAGTCGACCGTGTTCGACGAGCAGGACGGCTGGCTGCGCCCGCTTTCCAGCACCGACCTTTCGCGCCTGCTGGTGAAGAAGAAGGCGGTCAACACCAGTTTCGACTGGGGCAAGAACCAGGCGACCTGGAGCGGCGACGTGAAATCCGGACGCGCCGGCCCTGTCGCGCTCCAGGCTGGCGACATGGACGCCCTGCTGGTGAACCTGGCCATCGTCCGCGACGTGGCGGCCGGCAAACCGCTCAACTACCGCATGGTCGAGAACGGCAGCGCCAAGCCGATGAATTACCGGATCGTGGGCAAGGAAAAAATCACCATCGGCGGCAAATCGCGCGATGCGACCAAGGTGTCCCGGACCTCGGGCGACAAGGAAATCATCGTCTGGGTCGTACCCGGCATGCCGGTCCCGGCACGGATCCTGCAGCGCGAGGACGGGCAGGATTCGATCGACCTGCAGGTCAAGTCCTGGCATTGATCCCGGCCTGCGCGTCGAACGGAAAAGCCCGGCATCGCCGGGCTTTTTTTCATTCTTCCTCGCCGGCGGCCGGCGCCATCACCGTCCTGCACTCCACACGGATGGAACTCTGGTCCTTGCGCCAGTAGTACGAGCTGCATTCGCGCTGGCCTTCGCTGGTCTTCTTCACCGCCACCGCATAGAACGCTTCGAATATCTCCTGCTGGCTGACCGTGCCATCCGCGTTCCAGTCCATGTCCCTGGTGCGGATGCCGCTGATGCCGGCCGCGCCGATGTATTGCAGCCAGCCGACCACGGCCAGTGCGATGAGCACCAGTCCGAGCAGGGCCTTGCGCCGGGTGGAAAAAAGCTTGCGTGCTTGTGCGGGTTTCGGGTTCATGCCGGGGCTCAGGAGATACGGCGGATCTTGGCGCCCAGCGCACCGAGTTTTTCCTCGATGTTCTCGTAGCCGCGGTCGAGATGGTAGATGCGGTCGATGACGGTGTCGCCCTCGGCGACCAGGCCCGCCAGGATCAGCGAGGCCGAGGCGCGCAGGTCGGTCGCCATCACCGGCGCGCCGCTGAGCTTGCCGACGCCGCGGACGATGGCGGTGTGGCCATCGACTTGGATGTCGGCGCCCAGGCGCAACAGTTCGTTGACGTGCATGAAGCGGTTTTCGAAGATCGTTTCGCTGATCACGCCCACGCCATCGGCGATGCAGTTCATGGCCATGAACTGGGCCTGCATGTCGGTGGGGAATGCCGGATACGGCGCGGTGGTCAGGCTGACCGCGCGCGGGCGCTTGCCATGCATGTCCAGGGTGATGCTGTCGGCGGTGGTCTCGATGGAGGCTCCGGCTTCGGTCAACTTGTCCAGCACCGCCTCGAGGGTGTCGCCACGCGCGCGGCGCGCGACTATCCTGCCGCCGGTCATGGCCGCGGCCACCAGGAAGGTGCCGGTTTCGATCCGGTCGGGCAATACCGCATGGCGGCCACCCGACAGGCGTTCGACGCCATGCACGACGATACGCGAGGTGCCCGCGCCCTCGATCTTGGCGCCCAATGCAATCAGGCAATCGGCCAGGTCGGTGACTTCCGGCTCCATCGCCGCGTTCTCGAGCACGGTGGTGCCCTCGGCCAGGGTCGCGGCCATCAGCACGTTCTCGGTGCCGGTGACGCTGACCATGTCGAACACGTAGCGCGCGCCCTTCAGGCGCTTCGCGCTGGCCTTGATGAAACCGTTCTCGACCGATATCTCCGCACCCAGCGCCTGCAGGCCCTTGATGTGCTGGTCGACCGGGCGCGAGCCGATCGCGCAACCGCCCGGCAGCGAGACTTCCGCCGCGCCGTACTTGGCCAGCAGCGGACCCAGCACCAGGATCGAGGCGCGCATGGTCTTGACCAGTTCGTAGGGCGCCACGTGCTGGTTGACGCTGCGCGGATCGACGGTGATCGCGCTGCCCCGCGACAGCGTGCCTTCGTCGATGCTGATGCCCGCGCCCAGTTCGCCCAGCAGCTTCACCGTGGTGACCACATCGTGCAGGTGCGGCACGTTGGTGATTTCCACCGGCGCGTCGGCCAGCAGGGTGGCGCACAGGATCGGCAGCACCGCATTCTTGGCGCCGGAGATGGTGACTTCGCCGTGGAGGGGGTTGCCCCCGCTGACTACGATTTTCTGCATGGGCCTGTCTGATCTCTTTAAAGTGAATAACGCAGAGCTGTTTGACACGGATAAGGGCTGATAAGAGCGAATCAAGGCGAATAAGAAAGCCTTAGGGTTCATCCGCTTTCATCCGCTCTTATCCGCGTCAAAAAAACCTTTATCGGGAAGCGACTTCATCCGGCGTCACGGTTTTCAGGGCAAGCGCATGGATCGCGCCGCCCATCAGATCGCCCAGGGTGGCATAGACCATCCGATGACGGGCCAGGGGCAATTTGCCCTGGAACGCCGGGGAGACCACGGTTGCCTCGAAATGCACGCCATCGTCGCCGAATACCCGCACTTCCGCCCCTGGCAGGCCGATTTCTATCAGTTTACGGATGGTTTCGGTGTCCAACGTGCTTTTCCTAATAAAATGAACGGTCATTCTAACCCCTGCCCGGCAATCCCCATGCCCGAATTGCTGCCCCAGCAAGAGAACGCGACCGATGCCAGCCTGGCCGCCAGCGGACGTCGCGTGGTGGAGATCGAAGCGCGCGCACTGGATGCATTGGCCCTGCGCATCGACGGCGTATTTTCGAGCGCCTGCCGGCTGATCCTGACCTCGAAGGGCCGGGTGGTCGCCACTGGCATGGGCAAGTCCGGTCATATCGCGCGCAAGATCGCCGCGACCCTGGCCTCGACCGGCACTCCCAGTTTTTACGTCCATCCGGGTGAAGCCGGACATGGCGACCTGGGCATGATCACGGATGCGGACGTGGTGCTGGCGCTGTCGTATTCGGGCGAGTCGGACGAAGTCCTGACCCTGTTGCCGGTGCTGAAGCGCCAGGGCAATGCCGTGATCGCGATGACCGGCCGGCCGCAATCGACCCTGGCGCGCGAGTCCGACGTGCATCTGGATGTCAGCGTTCCCGCCGAAGCCTGCCCGCTCGATCTGGCGCCGACCTCGAGCACCACCGCCACTCTGGCGATGGGCGATGCGCTGGCCGTGGCCTTGCTGGAAGCGCGCGGCTTCACCGCCGACGACTTCGCCCGCTCGCACCCCGCCGGCAGCCTGGGGCGGCGCCTGCTGCTGCATATCACCGACGTGATGCACTCGGGCGAGGAGGTGCCGCGCGTACGCGAGGATGCGACGCTCAGCGAAGCGCTGATGGAGATGAGCCGCAAACGCCTGGGCATGACCGCCGTGGTCGACGCCGGGGACAGGTTGATCGGCCTGTTCACCGACGGCGACCTGCGTCGCACCCTGGACGATGCGGCCCTGGACGTACGTACCGCGATGATCGCCCAGGTGATGACCCGCCAACCCAAGACCATCTCCGCCGACCAGTTGGCGGTGGAAGCGGCACGACTCATGGAAACCCACAAGATCAGCGGCCTGGTCGTGGTGGATGAAGCCGGACGCGCCGTGGGTGCGCTCAACATTCACGACCTGTTGCGCGCACGCGTGGTCTAAACCATAAGCTGGTGGTTCGTGGTCGGTGGTTCGTAGCGGATCACTGCCTACTCCCACCAACCATCGACCTATTCCCACATGCCCAATCCCCGTCCCCAAGCCATCACCGCCGATATCCGCGAGCGCGCCGCCAAAATCAGACTGGCGTGCTTCGACGTGGATGGCACCTTGACCGATGGCCGCCTGCACTACGACAGCGAAGGTCGCGAATCCAAGGATTTCCATGTGCTCGATGGCCAGGGCATGGTGTTGCTGAAGCGTTTCGGCATCCAGGTAGCCTTCATCACCGCACGCAACAGCCAGTCGGCCGCGCATCGCGCGCGCGACCTGGGCGTGCAGGGCTTCATCGGCACCAAGGACAAGTTGGCGCAGGTACGCGCATTGTGCGAAGAGCAAGGCATCGATCTGGGCCAGGTCGCCTTCATGGGCGACGATCTGCCGGACCTTGAAGCCATGCTCGCCGTAGGCCTGAGCGTGGCGCCCGCCAATGCGCATCGCTGGATCGCCGATCGCGCCCGCTGGATTACCAACGCAAGCGGCGGCCAGGGCGCCGCGCGCGAGCTCTGCGACCTGCTGCTGGATGCGCAAGGCCATACCCACGTGCTGCTGGCCGGAAGCGCGCCATGAACTGGCGCCTGGGACTGGGACTGGTGCTGCTGGTCGCTGCCGCGCTGAGCGGCTGGTCGGCATGGAAGCAACGCGACGTACCCGAAGCCGACGCGCCTTCCAGCGAGCGCTCCGACTACCTGATGCGCGATTTCGAGATGATCAGCCTCGACGACCAGGGCCAGGAGTCGATGACCCTGCGCGCGCCCGAAATGCAACGCAGCCCGAAAGACGAGACCTTCCAGATCACCACCCCGCTGTTCCTGTTGCCCGACACCGATGGCAATCATTGGGAAATGCGTTCGAAGACGGCGTGGGTGAGCGCCAAGGGCGACGAGGTCCGCCTTTCCGGCCAGGTCAATGGCAAGAGTCCGCAGGCCGCCGCCGTTCCCACCACGTTCGAGACCGAGCGACTGAACGTATTCCCCCGCAAGAACCTCGCCAGCACCGACGATGCGGTCACCATCACCCGCCCGGGTTCTATACTCTCGGGCGTTGGTTTCGAGACCAACACCAAGACCAAGCGATACACCTTCAAGTCCCAGGTCAAGACCCGATATGAACCCAAGTCTGCGCGCTAGCCTAATTGTCATTCTTGCCGCTTCGTTGCCGGCATTGACGTGGGCAAAATCATCCGACCGCAACCAGGCGATGAATATCGATGCTGGCGGCCAGTCCGGCACCATCGAAGGCTCCGGAACCACGGTCCTGTCTGGTGGCGTGATCGTGCAGCAGGGCACGCTGGATGTGCGTTCCGACCGCGGCGAGATCACCATGCGCGACAACGAGATTGCCCGTGTCGTGTTCACCGGCTCCCCGGCGACGTTGAAGCAGCAGATGGAAGACGGCAGTCCGATGACCGCCACGGCCAATCGCATCGACTACGACACGATCAACGAAGTAGTGACCTTCACCGGCAACTACACCGTCAAGTCGCCCAAAGGTTCCAACAGCGGCCAGAAGATGGTCTACAACCTCAAGACCGGCAACATGCAGAGCGGCGGCGACGGCACCCGGGTCAAGACCGTGATCCAGCCCAAGTCGGCCGCCGCCAAGAAGCCCGAGGGCAGCAAGTAATGCTTTCCGCCCAGGGCCTGCGCAAGCGCTACAAGCAGCGCGAGGTCGTCGCCGACTTCGGCCTGACCCTCGACGCGGGCGAGGTGGTCGGCCTGCTTGGCCCCAATGGCGCCGGCAAGACCACCTGCTTCTACATGATCGTCGGCCTGGTCGCTGCCGACGCCGGCCGGATCGAGCTGGACGGCCGCGACATCACCGCCGAACCCATGTACAAGCGGGCCAAGCTGGGCGTGGGCTACCTGCCGCAGGAACCCTCGGTATTCCGCAAGCTCACGGTTTCGGACAACCTGCGCCTGGTCCTGGAATTGCGCGAGGACCTGGATTCGGCCGGGGTGGAGAAGGAGCTGGCCTCGCTGCTGGACGAACTGCAGATCGCCCACGTCGCCGAACAACTGGGCGCCAGCCTCTCCGGCGGCGAGCGCCGGCGCTGCGAGATCGCCCGCGCCCTGGCCGCCAAACCGCGGCTGATGCTGCTGGACGAACCCTTCGCCGGCGTCGACCCGATCTCGGTCGGGGAGATCCAGCGCATCGTCAAGCACCTCAAGGACCGAGGCATCGGCGTACTCATCACCGACCACAATGTGCGCGAGACCTTGGGAATCTGCGACCGGGCGTATATCCTCAATGAGGGCAGCGTGCTGGCGCAGGGGGCACCGGACGCGCTGCTGGCCAATCCGGACGTGCGTCGCGTGTACCTTGGGGAAACTTTCCGCCTCTGATGTGCGCGTCGCGCGGCCCGGCCGTGCCACAACGCGTTTTCGGATTGCGGAATGAAGCCACGCCTCCAGACATCGCTGGGTCAACAACTGGTCATGACGCCGCAACTGCGTCAGGCGATCCGCCTGTTGCAGATGTCCACGGCCGAACTCGAGATCGAGATCACCGAGGCGGTGGAGACCAATCCCCTCCTGGACTGGGACGACAGCCCGCCCAGCGGCGATGACATCGCCCCCGCCGACACCCCGCCGGAGGACCCGCGCGAAACCAGCCAGGGCGACGAGCCCGACGACTGGTCGCCCGACGAAGGTCCCTGGTCGATGGAAGACGGCGGCCACGGCAGCGGCGGCTCCTTCGACGACGACGACCAAGGCAGCGCCGCCGAACGTGTCGCCGAAGTCGACACCCTGCAGGACCATCTGCTGTGGCAACTGCATCTGTCGCACCTGTCGCCACGCGACCGCAGGATCGGCGCGGCGCTGATCGACGCACTGGAAGACGACGGCTACCTGCGCGAACCGCTGTCCGGCATCGCCGAGACCCTGCTCCCGGAAGTGACCGCCGGGGAAGACGAAATCCTGACCGTGCTGCACCAATTGCAGCGCTTCGATCCGGTCGGCGTGGCCGCACGCACGCTGGGCGAATGCCTGCACCTGCAGCTGGCGGTATTGAGCGACGACACTCCCGGCAAGACGCTGGCCTTGCGCATCGTCGATGGCGACGCCCTGGAACGCCTGCCGAAAAGCGGCATCGCCGGCCTGGCCGCGGAACTCAAGCAACCGGTCGGGGAAGTCGAGGAAGTGGTGCAGTTGCTGCGTTCGCTCGATCCCAAGCCGGGCGCGCAGATCGGCGAACTGAGCCACGACACCTACGTGGTCCCCGATTGCGTGGTCTGGCGCCAGCGCGGCGTCTGGCGCGCAGCGCTGGCCGGCAACAACCTGCCCCGGATCACCATCCACCGCGGTTACGAGCAGATGATCCGCCAATGCGGCGAGAACGACGCAGGCTACCTGCGCGGCCACTTGCAGGAGGCGCGCTGGCTGCTGAAAAGCCTGGAAGCGCGTGGCGACACCCTGCTCAAGGTCACCCGCTGCCTGCTGCGCCAGCAGGCCGGTTTCCTGGAATTCGGCGAACAGGCGCTGCGCCCGCTGACCCTGCGCGAAGTCGCCACCGAGGTCGGCCTGCATGAATCCACGGTTTCGCGCGCCATCGCCCGTAAATACGTGCGCACCCCGCGCGGAACCCTGCCCTTGCGCGCGTTCTTCGCCTCGGGGGTCAGCACCGAAGGCGGCGGCGAAGCTTCCAGCATCGCGATCCAGTCGATGATCCGGCGGCTGATCGAAGCCGAAAACCCGCGCAAGCCGCTGTCGGACGCCAAGCTGGCCGACCTGCTCAAGACTTCCGGGGTGCCGGTGGCGCGCCGCACCGTGGCCAAGTATCGTGAAGCCATGGAAATACTTTCGTCGCATGAACGCGTGCGCATCGGTTGATGACGTTCCCCCGAGGAGCGTGCTTGATAACGCTCCCATAAGGAACGATGGTCCATGATGCTTGCGGTCGCCTGATCGTCATTCCGGGCCGGCGCCCGCACAACCGCAGGAGGTATCGAACTTCACCCATCCACTCGAGGTCACAAGCACCGAAGTGTTATCCGCGGATTCCGCGGCCTATCGACCCGTAAGGAGGCAAGCGATGCGTATCGAGACCTATGGCCAGCAGATCGAAGTCACCCCCGCGCTGCGGGAGTACGTAGAAACCAAGTTCAAGCGCCTGGAACGGCATTTCGAACAGCCACTGGAAGTCCGGACCCAACTGGGGATACGCAAGCCCGACTACATCGCCGAGGCCACTCTCAACCTCGCCGGCCGCACCCTGCATGCCGACGCCGGCGCCCAGACCATGTATGCGGCGATCGACGTCCTGGCCGACAAGCTGGACCGGCTGCTGCTCAAGCACAAGCAGAAGAAAATCGACGCGCAACGTGTGCCGCGCGGCGAGAATGCGGATTAGCAGCGTGAGGGCCAGCCGCATGCGGATCGACCGCATGCCGGCTGCGGCGCCAGCCGCGCTCCCCCGGCAACCGATTCCCTGACATGTCCCTCGCCGATCAACTGGCGGACGTGCAGGCGTCCGTGTTGAATGCCGTGGACCGCGATGCGGTGCTGGACGCGGCCGCCGGGATGCTGGCCTGCCGCCAGGCCGGCGCGGACGACCTGCGCAGCAGCCTGCAGGCGCGCGAACGCCTCGGCAGCACCGCCATCGGCCATGGCATCGCCATCCCGCATGGCCGCTCGCCCACCCTTGAAGCACCGCGCGGTGCACTGCTGCGGTTGCAACCCGCGGTCGATTTCAACGCCTCCGACGGCCAGAATGTCGATCTGGTATTCGCGATGGCCGTGCCCGACCATTACACTCACCAGCACCTGATGTTGCTGTCGGAACTGGCCGAGCGCTTTTCCGACGAACGTTTCCGCGCCGCCTTGCGCAACGCACCCGATGCACGGGCGATGCGCGCCCTGTTGCTCGACCAGACCCCATCACCCGAAACCCGCGCATGACCACCAGCATCACCGCCCGCGAATTGTTCGACCAGCAGAAGGACAAGCTCGCGCTGCGCTGGCTGGCCGGCATGAAGGGCGACCAGCGCATGCTCGAAGCCGTCGACACCATCGCCCGCCGCCCGTCGCTGGCCGGCTACCTCAACGCCATCTATCCCAACAAGGTGCAAATCCTCGGCAGCGAGGAACTGGCCTGGCTGGATTCGCTGGACTCGCGGCAACGCTGGGAAACCATCGAGAAGATCATGCAGTACCGGCCGCTGGCGCTGGTGATCAGCAAGAGCCAGTCCTGCCCGGAAGACCTGCGCGAAGCGGCCGAGGAATCGGAGACGCCGTTGTGGCTCTCGCCCAAGCGCGGCCACGAACTGCTCAATCATCTTTCGTACCACATGGCGCGCACGCTGGCCCCCCGGGTGACCTTGCATGGCGTGTTCATGGAAATCTATTCCATCGGCGTGCTGATCACCGGCGAAGCCGGCTCGGGCAAGAGCGAACTGGCCCTGGAACTGCTGAGCCGCGGCCACCGCCTGGTCGCCGACGATGCGCCCGAGTTCACCCAGATCGCCCCGGACGTGCTCGACGGCACCTGCCCGGAATTGCTGCAGGACCTGCTGGAAGTACGCGGCCTGGGTGTATTGAATGTACGCGACATGTTCGGCGACACCGCGGTGAAGAAGAACAAGTACCTTCGTTTGATCGTGCACCTGACCCGGCCGATGACCGAGCCCAATCCGCACGGTTACGAGCGCCTGACCGGCGACAGCGGCAGCCGCCACGTGCTGGATCTGGACGTGCCGCTGATCACGCTGCCGGTGATGCCAGGCCGCAACCTGGCGGTGCTGACCGAAGCGGCCACGCGCCTGCACATCCTGCGCACCAAGGGCATCGACCCGGCGGCGATGTTCATCGCCCGCCACAGCAACCTGCTGGAGCGCAGTTCGTCATGAGCGGCAATGCGACCGGCGTCGATCCGCACGACCAAGGCGATGAAGGTACCGCAGAGACCAGGCCCGCCGGTTCCTTGCCGACCGTGGTCATCGTCAGCGGCCTGTCCGGCTCGGGCAAGTCGGTCGCGCTGAAGACTTTCGAGGACCTGGACTACTACTGCGTCGACAACCTGCCGGTGGAACTGCTGCCCTCGTTCGTGCGCAGCCTGATGCGCGATGACGTATTGCCGCAGAAAGTCGCGGTAGGCATCGACGTGCGCAACCGCCACAGCGACCTGTCCAAGCTGGCGCAATGGCGCGCCGCGGTCACGGAACTCGGGATCGGCGCCACCCTGCTGTTCTTCGATGCCAGCGACGAGGTGCTGCTGCGCCGCTATTCGGACACCCGCCGCAGGCATCCGCTGGCCCACTTCGGCCTGTCCCTGCCGGAATCGATTTCGCGCGAACGCGAGATCACCGCGCCGTTGCGCAGCGAAGCCGACGTGGTCATCGATACCAGCGCGCTCAACGTGCACCAGTTGCGGCGCCGGATCATCGCCGAGCTCGCCTTCAACAACAGCATGACGCTGTCGCTGCTGTTCGAATCCTTCGCCTACAAGCGTGGTGTTCCGGGCGACGCGGATTTCGTGTTCGACGCGCGGGTGCTGCCCAACCCGCACTGGAATCCCGCATTGCGGCCGCTTTCGGGCCGCGATGCCGGCGTACGCGACTATCTCGACGCGCAGCCGGAAGTCCGCGAATACGTCGGCCAGGTCAGCAGCTTCCTCGACACCTGGCTGCCGCGCCTGCGCGGCGAGACCCGCAGTTACGTCACCATCGCCTTCGGCTGCACCGGCGGCAAGCACCGCTCGGTGTACCTGGCCGAGCGCCTGGCCGAACACGCGCGCGGCCAGGGTTGGGAGGAAGTCGCGACATTCCACCGCGAGCTGGATTGATTCCGGGGGGAAGTCGCGCCTGCGGCGCCGGGAAGGGGGAAGTCGGCGGCTGCGCCGCCTGTGAAGAGGCGGTGCGGGCGACTGGATTGCCTTCGCAACGAATCCGGAACGCTTCACCCTCCCTTCGCAGACCGCGCAGCGGTCGAATTTGCAGCCGCGGGGCGGCGGCTTCGCCCTCCACCTCACGCACCGCTTCCGGCATGTCATGCGCCTCTGCTAACGTTCCCCCATGGCCTGTGGCATTCTCCTCGTTACCCACCCCGGAATCGGCGCATCGATCCTGGCGATCGCCACCGCCCTGATGCGGCAATTGCCGTTGCAGGCGGAGGCATTCGAAGTCCCCCTGGATGCCGATCTCGAAACCTTGCTGCCCCAGGCTTCCTCGGCGCTGCGACGGGTGGACAGTGGCGCAGGCGTGCTGGTGCTGACCGATCTCTACGGCGCCAGTCCCAGCAACCTGGCCGGGCAACTGGCCCGGCTGGGCACGCCGGTCCGGCGCGTTTCCGCGCTGAGCCTGCCGATGCTGCTGCGGGTGATGAATTATCCGGAACAGGAATTGGACCAATTGCCGGCAACAGCCGCTGCCGGCACACGCAATGGAGCAATAATCGACGATGCTTGAGCGCGAACTCACCGTTTCCAACCGCCTGGGCCTGCATGCCCGCGCCACCGCCAAGCTGGTGCAGGTGCTGTCGGCCTATCGCTGCAATGCGACGCTGTCGGCCAAGGGCCGCGAGGTCAACGCCAAGAGCATCATGGGTGTGATGCTGCTGGCCGCAGGCCAGGGCACGCCGGTGACGGTGCGCGTGGATGGCGAAGGCGAAGCCGAGGCGCTGGAAGCCGTGGCCGCCTTGTTCGAGCGACGATTCGACGAGGAAACCTGACCGGTGCCCGCGCACCTTCCCGGCCACGGCGCATCGCGCGGCAGCGCGCTCGGCCGTGCCAGGGTGCGCCTGCCGCACGCGCTGGAGGTGGTCGAACAACGCATTCCCGCCGCTGCCGTGGGAAAGGAGCTGCGGCGCCTGCACGACGCGGTCGACTCCACCCGCGCCGAGATGCATATCCTGCGCGAGCGCCTGCATGGCGCCCTGGCCAAGGAAGTCGGCGAGTTCCTCGACCTGCATGCGCTGTTGCTCGACGATCCGGAATTGCTCCATGGCCTGGACGAACTGATCCGCGCCGGCCGCTACAGCGCCGATTACGCCTTGCGCCTGCAGCGCGACCGCCTGGCCGCGGTGTTCGACGGCATGGACGATCCCTACCTCAAGAGCCGCATGGACGACCTGGACCATGTGATCGGCCGCATCCACGCCCACCTGCAGAAGCGGACCCATGGCCCCAAGGGCGTGGCCGGCGACATCCTGGTCAGCGACAACGTGGCCCCGTCGGAACTGGCGCAGTTGCAGGTCCAGGGCGTGGTCGCGGTAGTGACCTCCGGCGGCAGTCCGCTCTCGCACAGCGCCATCCTCGCCCGCAGCCTGCACATGCCGCTGGTGGTGGGGGCCAGCAAGGCCCTGCAGAAGATCAACGACGGCGACGTGCTGATCGTCGATGGCGCCAGCGGCTCGATCGTGATCGAACCCGGGCCCGAAGAGCTGCGCGCCTACCGCCAGCGCCTGCGCGAACTGGCCAGGGAACAGAAGGAGCTTGGGCGCCTGCGCTCCAAGCCCACGCGCAGCAAGGATGGGATCGACATCGCCCTGCTGGCCAATGCCGAATCGCGCGAAGACGTGGCCAATGCCCATGCCCTGGGCGCGGCCGGGCTGGGCCTGTACCGCACCGAATTCCTGTTCCTGCAACGCAACGAACTGCCCGGCGAAGAGGAACAGTTCCTCTGCTACCGCGATGCCGTGCTGGGCATGAGCGGACGGCCGGTGACCATCCGCACCCTGGACCTGGGCGCGGACAAGGCCGACCGTACCGGACTGGTGCTGGGCAACGAGGACAATCCGGCGCTGGGCCTGCGCGGCGTGCGCCTGTCGCTGGCCAACGGCGACCTGTTCGACACCCAGTTGCGCGCCATCGTCCGTGCTTCCGGTTACGGCCCGGTCCGCGTGCTGGTGCCGATGGTCAGCAGCCGCGAAGAAATCATGGCCGTGCGCCGGCGCCTGAAGCGCGTCGCCGGAAACCTGCGCAAGCAAGGCGCGGAAGTCGCCGACGATATCCCGCTGGGGGCGATGATCGAAGTGCCGAGCGCGGCGATCGCACTGCACGCCTTCGTGGATGTCGTGGACTTCCTGTCGGTAGGCACCAACGACCTGGTCCAGTACCTGCTGGCGGCGGACCGGAACAACGACACCCTCGGCGACCTCTATTCGCCCCTGAATCCCGGCGTCATCCGCTTGCTCAAGCACATCATCAATATCGCCAACGAGCACCGGACGCCGGTCGCGGTCTGCGGCGAAATCGCCGGCGACGCCACGCTGACGCCGCTGCTGCTGGCCCTGGGCCTGACCGAATTCAGCCTGCATCCGGCCACCCTGCTGGAAGTGCGCAAGGCGATCCGCGGCAGCGACCTGTCCGCCTTGAAAGCCCGCGCCGGCAAGCTGCTGCAGGCACGCGACCGGGCCGGCATCGAGAACTGGCTGAAGCTGGCCGCGCGCCCGTAGGAGCGGGCCTTGCCCGCGATGCTCTTCACGGGTTATCGAATGAGCGAGCATCGCGCGCGGATCCTTCTCGCGCGCCATCGCCGGACACAACGGTTTCCCCCACCATTGCCAGCAACGATAATGCGGCCATGAATGCACCCACACAGGGCGCCAGCCTGCTGGCCATGATCGCCCCGCGCGTACTCGCCCAGGCCGACCGCCTGCGCGATGGATTCCTCGTCGCGCAGCCTTTCGCCCACTGCGTGATCGACGGCTTCTTCACCGATGCCTTCGCCCGCACCCTGCTCGACGAATTCCCGGCCTTCGAACGCGGCGACTCGCTCAACGAGGACGGCATGCCCGCGGGAAAGTCGGTGGTCGAGCGGATGCATGCGCTGGGCGACGGCTATGCCCGCCTGGACCGATGCGTGCGGTCGACCGGATTCCTCGAACTCATCGGCCGCATCACCGGCATTTCCGACCTGCTCTACGACCCGTGGTATTTCGGTGGCGGCACGCACGAGAACCGCGATGGGCAGAGCCTCGACAACCACATCGATTTCAACTACCACCCGGGCACGGGTTGGCATCGGCGCCTGAACCTCATCGTTTACCTGAACCCGGAATGGGAAGAAAGCTGGGGCGGCGCGCTGGAACTGCATCGCGACCCCTACGACCCGGAAGCCGACGAGATGATCGGCGTCGTCCCGCTGTTCAACCGCTGCGTGATCTTCGAAACCACCGAGCACAGTTGGCATGGGTTCCCGAAAATCCAGCTGCCCGCGGACAAGCGCGGACTGAGCCGTAAATCCATAGCCCTGTACTTCTATACCCGCGACCGGCCCGAGGAACAGACCGCGCAGGCGCATTCGACCATCTACGTCGATCGCGCCCTGCCCGCGCACTTCAAGCCGGGCCGCGTGTTGAGCGAACGCGATTGCGTCGAGCTGCACGACCTGATGGATCGCAGCAGCAGCCACAACCGTCGCCTGTACGGCGAGATCTCGCGACTGCAGACCGAACTGGGGCAAACCTTGTTGAGCCGCATCATCCAGGGCGTGCGGCGCCTGCTCGCCCGCGGCAAATTGCGCTAGCGCGCGACCCGGCATCCGGTCGGGGTGTGCAGATGCACACCGCGGGGGGATAATGCTGCGATGAACGCCTGACCTGCCGCCTCCCGCACGGGAGCGGCCCCACCGCTACCGGGAGTCGCGCATGGCAGAAGCCGTCCGCCACGACAAGACCGCGCGCCAGCTGAGACTGCTGTCCGATGCACTGGACAGCGGCCGGCTGGGCCCTGTGCGCCGTCTGATCAACACGCTGGCCCCGGCGGAAATCGGCAACCTGCTGGAATCGCTGCCACCCGGCAAGCGCGTGGTGGTCTGGGGCCTGGTCGATGCCGAGGACGACGGCGAGGTGCTGGTCCACGTCGGTGACGAGGTCCGCGAAAGCCTGCTCGCCGACATGGACCCGGACGAGATCATCGCCGCGGTCGAAGACCTCGACATTGACGACCTGGCCGACCTGGTCGAGGACCTGCCCGACACGGTCATCGATGAAGTGCTCAAGTCGATGGACCGCGAGAACCGCGAGCGGCTCGAGCAGGTCCTGTCGTACCCGGAAGACACCGCCGGCCGCCTGATGAACCCCGACGTGGTCACGGTGCGCGCCGACGTCAACGTCGACGTGGTCCTGCGCTACCTGCGCCTGCGCGGCGAATTGCCCGACCACACCGACCACCTGTTCGTGGTCAGCCGCCGCCGCCAGTACCTGGGGCGGCTGTCGCTCGCGTCGCTGGTCACCCATGACGACAGCACCCCGATCAACCGCCTGATCGACGATGAACAACCCGCGATCGACGTGCAGGAAACCGCCGAGGAAGTGGCGCGCCAGTTCTCCGACCACGACTGGGTCTCGGCGCCGGTGGTCGACGACAACAATATCCTGCTCGGCCGCATCACCATCGACGACGTGGTCGACATCATCCGCGAACAGGCCGAGCACCAGGCCCTGGGCGCGGCCGGCCTGGACGAAGACGAGGACCTGTTCTCGCCGGTCAGGCGCGCGGTGCGCGGCCGCCTGCTGTGGCTGGGCATCAACCTGTGCACGGCGTTCCTGGCAGCGGGAGTGATCGGCCAGTTCGAAGGCACACTGGAAAAGATCGTGGCGCTGGCCGTGCTGATGCCGATCGTCGCCGGCATGGGCGGAAACGCCGGCACCCAGGTGCTGACCCTGATGGTGCGCGGCCTGGCCCTGGGCCAGGTGGGCGCCAGCAATGCCAAGGTCCTGCTGTGGAAGGAAGTGCGCGTGGCCCTGATCAACGGCCTGTTGCTGGGCAGCATCGTCGGTCTGGTGGCCTTCGTCTGGTTCCGCGAATGGCAGTTGTCGCTGGTGATCGGCGCGGCCCTCACCATCAACCTCTGCGCCGCCGCGCTGGCCGGCGTGCTGGTGCCGCTGACGCTCAAGCGCATGAACATAGATCCCGCGCTGGCCGGCGGCGTGGTCCTGACCACGGTGACGGATGTCACCGGCTTCCTGTGTTTCCTTGGCCTGGCGACCCTGGTCCTGCTCCACTGAGGCATGCATGTCCCACGCGTGCCCTCCTGACCAGCGCAACCCGCGGCTTCCCGCCGCCGCTAGAATGAAACCGCAACACATCCCGAGCCCGACCCGGAGAGGCACGCACGCCATCATGCGATTGTTGCCTTCGCCGGCCCACTGCTGGAGGAACGCATGCGCAATCCGGGCAACTTTCTCATCGCCCTGCTGGCACTGCTGACGGCCATGGCGCTGGCTGGCTGCAGCACGACCGGCGAACCGGGGACCATCGGACGCTTCGTCGAACGCGAAATCGCCAGCGACGGCACTACCCGGGGATACGAGGTGTTCGTGCCTGCCGCACGGGCGCATCGCGGGAAACTGCCGATCATCCTGTTCCTGCACGGTTCCGGAGAGCGCGGATCGGACAACAGGATCCAGCTCGATGCCGGACTTGGACCCTATGTGCGCGAACATGCCGCGGATTTCCCCGCCATCGTGGTGTTCCCGCAGGTGCGGGAGAACGGGGAATGGATGGGCGCCAACGTCGACATGGCCCTGGCCGCACTCGATGCCGCGTCGCGCGAATTCGGCGGCGACCCGCAGCGCACCTACCTGACCGGCCTGTCGATGGGCGGTTACGGCACCTGGGAAACCGCGCTGAAGGCACCGGCCCGCTTCGCCGCGCTAGTGCCGATCTGCGGCGCGCTCCTGCCGATCAGCGACGAACGCGGGCTGTACGTGACCGGAGTGGCAAACGAGTCCGACCCTTATGCCGCACTCGCGGCGAAGCTGGGGCAAGTGCCGGTGTGGATATTCCATGGCGGCAAGGACCAGGTGGTTCCGCCCAACGACGACCGCAGGACCTTCGCCGCGTTCAAGGCCGCTGGCGCGGACGTGCGTTACACGGAATTCCCCGAAGCCGACCATAATTCATGGGATGCGACCTACCGCCACGACGCCATGTGGCAGTGGCTGTTCGCGCAGCGCAGGCACTGAGGTAGGCGAATACATGGCCGAGATCATCCGCAATTACTTCACCCCACGCTGGCGCAGCGACGACATCGCCTGCGCCTGCGGATGGCGCGGCGATTCCAGGGCGATGGCCATGGAGCTGCATGAGGAAGTCACCGACTACGCATGCCCCGCCTGCGAATGCACGCTGCTGATCGTGTCCCACCCGAGCATCGACCAGGTCAGGCAGGCAGCGGCCGAAGGCAACCTTGAAGCCGGCCAGCAGCTTTCGATCATCGAGGAAGCGCTCGCGGCCTACGGCAAGCCCTCGTCCTGACCCGTTGCCGGCGTTGACGATGGCGCGTTGTCGCTGTCAGCGTTTTTCGATCCAGAGACTGCCGCCACCGGCTGCCGCTTCCGTTCCCGCTATGGTGTGGTGCATGAGTTCCGGATATTTCCAGGCGCAATAGCTGCTGCCGAACACGATCCCGAATAGCGGGTTGTACATCAGCAGCGCCTGCAGCAGGTATTGCTCGTTCCACGAACGCCCCTGCTCCAGCAACCAGGATCGCGGATACTCGAATGGCAGGAACACATCATGGATGTGGATCCGCACCCCGGACGCCAATCGCGGCAGCACCTCGAAGAACAGGTGGTTGACATCGCTCCCCGCCTTGGACACATGCGAGGAATCGATGAACAGCACGTCGCCGGCCGCAAGCGCATCGAATTCCTCCAGCGGCACGTCCTGGACCTTGGCCTGGATGAGCCGGTCGATGCCGCAATCGGCACGTTGCAGGAAAGGTTCCGGATAAGGCTCTATGCAGGTGATGCGCATGCTCCCGCCAAGGAAGCGCTTGTTCACGTCCGCCATCAACAATGACGAATGGCCCGAACCCACCTCGATCACCCGTGCTGGTCGCCAGGCCCGGAGCAACACGAACAAGGTCTTGGCATCGAGCCAGCCGAACTGGGGATTGTCGGGAGAATAACGACCGGCAGCGGAAGCCCCGCCACTTTCCGTGTAATCGAAATCGGCGATATAGCGCGGGAACTCCGCTTCAAGAAGTTGGCGGTGACTGGCATCGTTGAAATCGATGCCTGCCGGAAGGCATGGCTGCGCCGGCCACAATCGCGCCTCGCTGGCGGCAGCCTCGGTCCGATCCACTACCGGAGAATAAAAATGTCCGGAAGGCGCGAAATCGACTGCTTCCAACTTCCGCAACGCGGCACGCAATGCCCGGTGCAGCAATGATCCTGCACTCATCGACGCGCCACCTCTCCCGCTGGCGCCGGATAACCGGATGCCAGCAACGATTCCAGCACCGCCATGCGGATGGCGACGCCGTTGCTTACCTGGCGCAGCACCAGCGACTGCGGGCCATCGGCCACTTCATCGGTGATCTCGACGCCGCGGTTGATCGGCCCCGGATGCAGCACCACCGCATCCGGCGCGGCACGGCGCAGGCGCTCGACGGTCAATCCATAACGCGTGTGGTAGTCGTCGAGCGAAGCGACCAGACCTTCCTCCATGCGTTCGCGCTGCAGCCGCAGCATCATCACCGCATCCACGCCCTCCAGCATGGCGTCGAAATCGTCGCCGGTGGCGCAGCCAGCCAGGGTCGCATCCTGCGGCAGCAGCGCGGCGGGGCCGCAGACGCGGATTTCGCCGGCGCCCAGCGTATGCAGCGCATGCAGGTCGGAGCGGGCGACGCGCGAATGCCTGACGTCGCCGACGATCAATACTTTCAGTTTCGAGAAATCGGCGCCCTTGGCCTGCCTCAGCGTCAGCACGTCGAGCAGGCCCTGGGTGGGATGGGCGCTGCGGCCATCGCCGGCGTTGACCAGGGTGGTGCCCTCGCCCGCCTGTCTGGCCAGCGCCTCGGCGGCGCCGTCTTCGGGATGGCGCACGATGAAACCGCGCACGCCCATCGCTTCCAGGTTCTTCAACGTATCCAACGCCGTCTCGCCCTTGCGCGCGGAGGAAGTGGAAGCATCGAAGTTGATGACATCCGCGCCCAGCCGCTGCGCCGCGATCTGGAACGAACTGCGCGTGCGCGTGGACGGCTCGAAGAACAGCGTGCAGACCGTGGTCCCCAGCAGCGAGTTGCGCTTCTGCGTGCGGCCCAATGCCGCATCGCGGATCTGGCCGGCGCGGTCCAGCAGGCGGCACAGGGTTTCCTTCGGCAACCCTTCCAGGGTCAGCAGGTGGCGCAGGCGTCCGTCGGAATCGAGTTGCAGGGTCATGCGCGGTTTCCAGTAATGTGTTTTCCTTCTCCCACCGGGAGAAGGTGGCGCGAAGCGCCGGATGAGGGAAGCAGGGTGACTTGGCTAACAACCCTCCATAAGCGCTGACGGGTCATTCCCTCATCCGCCCTCCGGGCACCTTCTCCCGGAGGGAGAAAGAAAAGATAAAGCTAAACCACCCGTATCGCATCGTGCGGCGCCGCCAGCCAGCGTTCGATGATCACCGCCGCCGCCACCGCGTCCAGCGCCACCGCATCGCGACGGCGCTTGCGCCCCTCGGCGCGGTCCAGCGCGAAACGCTGCGCCGCCTCGACCGAACTGGAACGCTCGTCGACCAGTACTACGGGCAGGCTGTAACGCTTCAGCAGCTGTTGCGCGAAGGCATGCGCGCGCGCGCGGATCGGCTGGTCGCCGCCATCCAGGGTCATAGGGTCGCCGACCACCAGGCCATCCGGGCGCCATTCCGCGCGCAGCTTGTCGATCGCGGCCCAGTCCGGGGAATTGCCGTGCACGTCGATCACCGCCAGCGCGCGCGCGCCGCTGCCGAAGGCGCTGCCGACCGCCACGCCGATGCGCTTGGCGCCCACATCGAACCCCAGCACCGTGCCGTCCAGCTTCATGCCAGGCCCGTCACGCGTGGCCGCTGTAGTCGGTGACGCGGGTGATGTCGATGCCCAGCCGTCCGCCCGCCGCCTGCCAGCGCTGCTCCAGGGGCAGCGCGAACAGCAATTCGGTATCGGCCGGCGCGGTGAGCCAGCTGTTTTCGCCCAACTCGTATTCCAGTTGCCCCGCGCCCCAGCCCGCGCAGCCCAGAGCGACCACGACATGCGCCGGGCCTTCGCCTTCAGCCATCGCCTCGAGGATGTCCCGCGACGTGGTCAGGGCCAGGCCGCCGCCGATGGCCAGGGTGGAATCCCACTGGCGCTCGCCGTCATGCAGCACGAACCCGCGTTCCGGATGCACCGGCCCGCCGTTGAGCACGATCTGGTTGGCCAGCGCGGGATCGCGCGCCTCCAGGTTCATCTGCGCCAGCACGTCGCCCAGGCTGTACTCGGAAGCGCGGTTGACCACCACGCCCATCGCGCCTTCGTCATCGTGCTGGCAGATCAGGGCCACGCTGCGGGAGAAATTGGGATCGTCGAGCGCCGGCAGCGCGATCAGCAGCTGGTTGGAGAAACTGGCGGGGAAACTGGCTGGAATCGGGGACATGCGCCCATTCTAGAGCCTGATATCGCTTCCGGGTTAACCTGTGGCCATGACCAGCTATTGCGATTTCGCGCCCGGCCATCCGGTCCACGGGCCTTACCACGACCGCGAATACGGCTTCCCGCAGACACGGGAATCGGATCTGTTCGAGCGATTGGTCCTGGAGATCAACCAGGCCGGCTTGAGCTGGGAAACCATCCTGAAGAAGCGCGAGGGTTTCCGCGGCGCCTACTCCGGCTTCGACGTGGACAAGGTGGCGGGTTATGGCGAGGAGGACCGCGTCCGCCTGCTGGCCGACGCCGGCATCATCCGCAACCGGCTTAAGGTGGATGCGGCGATCCACAACGCGCAGGTGATCCGCGGCCTGCGCGATTCGCATGGCGGTTTCCTGCGATGGCTGGAAGCGCAACACCCGTTGCCGAAGGCCGAATGGGTGAAGCTGTTCAAGAAGACCTTCCGTTTCACCGGCGGCGAGATCACCGGCGAATTCCTGATGAGCCTGGGCTACCTGCCCGGCGCGCACCGCGAGGATTGCCCGGCGTTCAAGCGGGCGGCGAAACGGAAGCCTGCTTGGATGCGGAAGGCATAAGATCTATTCAAACCTCCATTGCCTTTTTAAGAACTGCATGGGCGGAAGAATTGTGCTAGCTCGTGACGTGATGATGCAACATGAATGGGCCCTCCCTTGTTGACAATTGGATTCTGCTCTCTTACAAAAGAGCAGGCACTCAGTGTGAGTGCGGATATTTCAGGTAATCAAAAGGAGATGATTAGTGAACAAGCTATTTATTGCAGCAATATGCCTAGCGGGAAGTGCAACTAGCTTTACTGTATCAGCACAAACCGCACCTCCCCCTACCCCTCCTAGAGCCATACCGACCGAGCCTTCTGTCGGCTGTAGGGCTGTTGCAGCATTTGCTACTGCTGCACTCGCCTACGTAGTGGGGAGGCGTCTTGGCGGGACAGCTGGGGCATCGGCAGGCGCAGCAGCGGCTGGGGCTGATGCTGCTGCACAGGAGGTGGGGCAAGCTGGTTTAGCTGCTGGCTGTGAGTCCACCATCAGGTGGCTGAGTGATGGTTACAACACCAGTAATTATCAGAATCTCCAACTTTTGGAGGACTGGGAACAGACTTGCGATCTGGGGCCATGCGCACCACTACCAGTACGGCGCTCCCCAGGGATGAGCGTTAGTGCCAATGGCCTATATAACGAAATGCTCGACAACTCTGGCTGGCGCGATAGCTGGCTGCTTGTGAATAATCCTGGCGGCAGCGGCGGGATAAGCACGAAACCACGCTAACTTAAATGAACAAAACAAATGGCCCGGTGAAGTCCATTCTAATGCGGAGACTATTTTCTGGCTTAACGGTCTTCGCTTTTTTTATTGCTGGCTACACACTGTGCTTTGACATTCTGCCTCATACACTTCCCACAGGAACAAACGAACCATTTAAGAAGTATTGGCTAGGTATTTTCCTATTTTTTGTTGGTTGTTTTCTGCCAAAAAAAGAATAACTGAGATCAACAATATAGCGATCTCTACCAGCATGCCATTTGAGATGCATTGACCACAAAAATCCCCGGCATGCCGGGGATTTTTGTATTGAGCACTTTGTCTTTGCCGCAATTTCGGGCAAAAATCAACGCACTTCCGCGATCTCCACCCCGTCCAGTCCCTGCGCCAGGGTGCGCGCATCGCCGCCCTGGGCCAGCTTGATCCGGAGGCGCACCTCGTTCTGCGAGTCGGCGAACCGCAGCGCGTCCTCGTAGCTGATCTCGCCGGCCTGGTACAGCTCGAACAGGCTCTGGTCGAAGGTCTTCATGCCCAGGTTGGTGGATTCCTTCATCACTTCCTTGAGCTTGTGGATCTCGCCTTCGCGGATGTAGTCCTGGACCAGCGGCGTGCCGAGCATGATCTCCATCGCCACACGCCGGGCCTTGCCGTCCGGCGTCGGGATCAGCTGTTGCGCGACCACGCCCTTGAGGTTCAGGGAAAGATCCATCAGCAGTTGTCCGCGACGGTCTTCCGGGAAGAAGTTGATCACCCGGTCCATGGCCTGGTTGGCGTTGTTGGCGTGCAGCGTGCACAGCACCAGGTGGCCGGTCTCGGCGAAGGCGATGGCGTGGTCCATGCCCTCGCGGGTGCGCACCTCGCCGATCATGATCACGTCGGGCGCCTGGCGCAGGGTGTTCTTCAGCGCGTTGTCCCAGCTGTCGGTGTCGATGCCGACTTCGCGCTGGGTGATGATGCAGCCCTCGTGCTTGTGCACGAATTCGATCGGGTCCTCGATGGTGATGATGTGGCCGGTCGAATTGAGGTTGCGGTAGCCGATCATCGCCGCCAGCGAGGTCGACTTGCCGGTGCCGGTGGCGCCGACGAAGATGATGATGCCGCGCTTGGTCATCGCCAGCGTCTTGATGATCGGCGGCAGGTTCAGCTCTTCCACCGTGGGGATGCGCGCCTCGATCCGGCGCAGGACCATGCCGACCTGGTTGCGCTGGTAGAAGCAGCTGACGCGGAAGCGGCCCACGCCGGCCACGCCGATGGCGAAGTTGCATTCGTGGGTCTTCTCGAACTCCTCGCGCTGCACCGGCGTCATCACGTTCAAAACCAGGTCGCGCGACTGCTGCGAGGTCAGCGGCGTCTGCGTGATCGGCGAGATCTTGCCGTTCACCTTGATCGACGGCGGCATGCCGGAGGTGATGAACAGGTCCGACGCCTTCTGGTGCGCCATCAGCTTGAGGAACGAGGTGAAATCGATGGTGCTCATGGGATTACCTCTGGAAGAGGCCACCTTCCGGACAGGTTGGTGGTTGGTGGCTCGTGGTTGATAGCGGGGCCGTGCTTACCACGAACCACGAACTACCAGCCACTAACTGGATCATTCGAACAACCGCTTGTCTCTCGCGTATTCCTTGGCCTGGTGGCGCGTGATCATCGAGCGCTTCACCAGGTCCTGCAGGTGCTGGTCGAGGGTCATCATGCCGAGCTGCTGGCCGGTCTGGATCGCCGAATACATCTGCGCGACCTTGTCCTCGCGGATCAGGTTGCGGATGGCGGGCGTGCCGACCATGATTTCCCACGCCGCGGTGCGGCCACCGCCGACCTTCTTCAGCAGCGCCTGCGAAATCACCGCGCGCAGCGACTCCGACAGCATCGAGCGGACCATCGGTTTCTCGCCGGCCGGGAACACGTCGATCACGCGGTCGATGGTCTTGGCCGCCGAGCTGGTGTGCAGGGTGGCGAACACCAGGTGTCCGGTCTCCGCGGCGGTCAGCGCCAGGCGGATGGTTTCCAGGTCGCGCAACTCGCCGACCAGGATGTAGTCGGGATCTTCGCGCAGGGCCGAGCGCAGCGCCTCGTTGAAGCCGTGGGTGTCGCGATGCACTTCGCGCTGGTTGATCAGGCACTTCTGCGAGGTGTGCACGAATTCGATCGGATCCTCGACGCTGAGGATGTGGCCGTATTCGTTCTTGTTGATGTGGTCGATCATCGCCGCCAGCGTGGTCGACTTGCCCGAGCCGGTCGGGCCGGTGACCAGGATCAGGCCCTGCGGCTGGTTGATCAGTTCGCGGAACAACGGCGGGCAGCCCAGGTCTTCCAGGGTCAGCACTTCGGAAGGAATGGTGCGGAACACGGCGCCGGCGCCGCGGTTCTGGTTGAAGGCGTTGACGCGGAAGCGCGCCAGGCTGGGAATCTCGAAGGAGAAGTCGACTTCCAGGAATTCCTCGAAGTCGCGCCGCTGCTTGTCCGACATGATGTCGTAGACCAGCGAATGCACCTGCTTGTGGTCCAGCGCCGGGATGTTGATCCGGCGCACGTCGCCGTCCACACGGATCATCGGCGGCAGGCCGGCCGACAGGTGCAGGTCCGAGGCTTTGTTCTTGACCGAGAACGCCAGAAGTTCGGCGATATCCATACGCTGCTTCCCCAAAAATGCTGCGACTGGTGGAACGATACATCCCCGCGAGGCAGTATAGCGCCCTCACCGCCATATCCAACGGTTGAAGGATTATGCTCGCCCAGCGCCTCAGCGCAACACTGCAAAGCCTTGAAAACGCAGCGATCGCGGCGCACCGGCCAGTACCGCGATTGCTGGCGGTTTCCAAGACCCAGACCGCGGCGGCGATCGCGGCATTGGCGGCCGCCGGACAGCACGCTTTTGGTGAGAACTACGTCCAGGAAGCCCAGGCCAAGATCGGTGAGTTGGCGGCGCAGGAACTGGAGTGGCACCTGGTCGGCCACCTGCAGTCGAACAAGGCGGAACTGGCCGCAAACCTCTTCGACTGGGTGCAGACCGTGGACCGGACCAAGCTGGTTGCGGCGCTGGCCAGGTTCCGCCCAGGGGACCGCGCGCCACTGAACGTGCTGATCCAGGTCAACATCGACGACGAGGCCAGCAAGCATGGTTGCGATCCACGGGATATCCCTGGCCTGGCAACCGCCATCGCCGCGGAACCGCGCCTGGTCCTGCGTGGCCTGATGGCGATTCCCGCGCCGCATCCCGATATCGAAATGCGGCGCGCCGCCTATCGCCGCATGGCCGGGCTGTTCGCCGATCTCGCGACGCGGCATCCGCAGGCCGACACCTTGTCGATGGGCATGAGCGACGATTTCCCGCTGGCCGTCGCCGAAGGTGCGACCATGGTCCGCATCGGCACCGCCCTGTTCGGCTCCCGCGCCACCACATCATGAGGGAACAAATGAGCAACTCCGCGAACATCGCCTTCATCGGCGGTGGCAACATGGCCCGCAGTCTGATCGGCGGATTGATCGCTCGTGGCGCGAGCGCCGCCAGCATCCGCGTTGCGGAACCGGTCGAGGTCCTGCGCGAATCGCTGGCCCGGGATTTCGGCATCGAAGTCTTCGCTACCGCGGCGGAAGCCGCGACGGATGCGGACCTCTGGCTGCTGGCGGTGAAGCCGCAGGTCATGCGCGTCGTGTGCGAAGGCCTGTCCACCCTCGCCCAGTCGCGCAAACCGCTGGTGGTCTCGATCGCAGCGGGAATCACCGCCTCGCAGATGCAGCGCTGGCTGGGCGGCGACGGCGCGGTCATCCGCGCCATGCCCAACACGCCCGCCTTGCTGGGCGCGGGCGTGACCGGCCTGTTCGCAAGCGCGCAGGTCGATGCGGCCGGCCGCGCGCGCGCCGAGGAACTGCTTTCCAGCGCAGGCAAGACCGTCTGGATCGACGACGAGGCGAAGATCGATGCGGTCACCGCCGTGTCCGGCAGCGGACCGGCCTACGTCTTCCTGCTGGCCGAGGCGATGGAGGCCGCGGCCAAGGCCGAAGGACTGGCGGACGATGCGGCACGCACCCTCGTCCTGCAGACGGTGCTCGGCGCGGCGCGCATGCTGACCGAATCCGACGAAGCGCCAGAAGAATTGCGCAAGCGGGTGACCTCGCCCAACGGCACCACGCAGGCGGCGATAGAAACCTTCCAGGAGGGCGGTTTCGAAAAGCTGGTCGGCAGGGCGATCCATGCGGCCAGCGAGCGCGGGCGGGAGTTGTCGGCGGCGAATGATTGAATTCTTGGACTCTCGGATCGTCATCCCGGCGCAAGCCGGAAGCGCCTTTCAACGGCGAAGCTGGCCATCCATTCTGCTGTTGTTTGCGTCTTGGTCAGCAACGGCAGGATCAAGGTGGATCCCGGCTTGCGCCGGGATGACGAATCGGAAATATCTTCATAGTGCGGCAGACCCGATAAGCGAACAAAGACCACGATGAAACGCATCCCACTATCGATCCTCGCCCTGCTCCTTGCCGCTTGTTCGGCCGGCGAAAAAGCGCGAGTCGCGGAATTCGTCCCGCCCGCCGACGCCTCCGTCGACTTCGGCGATTTGCGCGTGCACTACAACGCATTGCCGACGCTCAGCCTCAACGAGGCCGTGGCACGGGAATACGGCGTGACCAGGGATGCGGGATCGGCGCTGGTGGTCGTCGCGCTGCGACGCATCGCCAACGGCGAGGAGCTGGCTGCCGATGGCGAGGTCTCGGCCGAGGCCTACGACCTGCAGGGAAAAAGGCAGCGCATCGCTTTTTCCGCGGTCAGGACCGGCGGTTACACCGATCACATCGGGACATTCGCCATCAGCGAGCGCGACAGTTACCGCTTCGAGGTGAAGGTCGAATCCGGCGGACGCAAGGAAACGGTCAAGTTCCAACGCAACTTCTGACCGCCTGCCCATCCGAAGCGCGCGGTCGTCCGCACGCCTTTGATCAGCGCTGGTTGATCGCGTAGCGTCCCGGCCCCAGCAGCAGGATGGCGAGCGCGGTGACCAGGTACATGCCCTGCAACTCCATCGCCCAGCCGCCCTGCTCGTTGAGCTGGCCGAGCTGGGCCATATGCGCGAGCCCGAAAGCGAACAGCATGTTGATGGCGATGACGGCGGCGCCGATGCGCGCATGGAAACCCGCCAGCACCATCAGCGGCGCGACCACTTCGCCGACCAGCGCACCATAGGCCAGGAACGCGGGCAGGCCGTGCGCGGCCAGCATGCCTTCGATGGGCCCCAGGCCGTTCTTCAATTTGGCGATGCCATGCAGCAGGATCAGCGCGCCCAGTACCACGCGCAACACCAGCTTGCCGGAATCCTGCATTGCCGTCTGGTTCATGCCCTGCCTCCGTCCGTAGGTCGTACCGCATCATCGCAGAGATGCGCGATTTGCGGGAAGCCGCGGCTAGCCGACCTGTCGAGCCGACCAGGCCTGGATGATCGCCGCCATTTGCCGGACACCGTCGGTCAGCGCCGCCGGGCCCGGCTGCAGGATCAGCGGCGACTTGATTTCGTGCAGTTCGCCATCGCGCACCGCGGGGATGCCTTCCCAGGCGGGGCGCGCGGCGACCTTGTCGGGGCGGAATTTCTTGCCGCACCAGGAACCGAGGATGATGTCCGGTGCACGCCGCACCACTTCCCCGGCATCGGCGAGGATCCGGTGCTTGGCCAGCGGTTCGACCGACAGTTCGGGAAACACATCGTCGCCGCCGGCGATGCGGACCAGTTCGGCGACCCAGCGGATGCCGGTGATCGGCGGCTCGTCCCATTCCTCGAAATACACCCGCGGACGGCGCGGCAACGAAGCCGCCTGATCCTCGATCGCATCGAGCCCGCGCTTCAGTTCGTCGGCATAGGCATTGGCCTTGTCGCCGGCGCCCACCAGCGCGCCGAGGCGGCGGATGTAGTCGAGGATGCCGTCGACGCTGCGATGGTTCGAGATCCAGACCTCGACGCCGTTCTTGATCAGTTCGGCGGCGATTTCCGACTGGATGTCGGAGAAGCCGACCACGAAATCCGGCTGCAACTTGAGGATCTCGCCGATCTTCGCGGACGTGAACGCGCTGACCTTCGGCTTCTCCTTGCGCGCGATCGCCGGACGCACGGTGAAGCCGCTGATGCCGACGATGCGGTGCTGTTCGCCGAGCGCGTAAAGCGTCTCGGTGGGCTCTTCGGTAAGGCAGACGATGCGTCGCGGTCCGGTCACGAGATTGGATGCCGGGAGCGACTGTAGGAGCGGGCCTTGCCCGCGATGCTTTCGCATCCGGCATCAGGGACTTCGCGACTTGCGCCCCGAAGGAAGTCCCCTTGGGGGACGTCGCTCCTACATTCGCTCCCACACGCGTTCTTTACGTTATTCACGGGTACAGCATCCGCTTGTCCCACTCGCCGGCGGCATCGCATTCATAGCGCCAGCGCTCGTGCAGGCGGAATTCGGCGCCGTACCAGAATTCGATGACCTCCGGCACGACCCGGAACCCGCTCCAGCCCTCTGGGCGTGGGATCTCGCGCCCTTCGAATTCTTCTTCGACCTGGGCGATGCGGTCCTCGAAATCGTCGCGCGAGCCCAGCGTCTCCGACTGCGCCGAGGCCCAGGCACCGACCTGGCTCAGTCGGGGGCGCGAGGCGAAATAGGCATCGGCCTCGTCGTCGCCGACCAGTTCCACCAGACCTTCGATGCGCACCTGGATCCCGGCCGCGTGCAGGCTGCGCCACAGGAACAGCAACGCCGCGCGCGGGTTGGCTTCCAGCTCCCGTCCCTTGCGGCTGTGCAGGTGGGTGTAGAACACGAAACCGCGGGCGTCGAACGATTTCAACAGCACGGTCCGGGCCGAGGGCCGTCCATCCGCGGTCGCGGTGGCCACGGTCATGGCATTGGGCTCGAGCTCGCTGCCGGCTTTCGCCTCCTCGAACAACTCGGCGAAGGTGGACAGGGCTTCGGCGTAAAGATCGGTCATCGGTGGTTTCGCTCCCGGTTCGGTGGCTCGCTGGTGGAACCCGAAAACTCCGGATACTGCCCGTCATTCCCGCAAAGGCGGGAACCCAGTGACCTTGCTTTCAAGGGATTGAAGTCACTGGATCCCCGCCTTCGCGGGGATGACGATCAAGAGCAGAGTTTTCAGGTGCCTCGCCATAGCCTTGCGCTATTGTCGCTGCATGACCGCCGACACGCACGCCTCGGGAACGACAGGATTCGACCAGCCACTGGTCGCGGGCGCGCTGGAGGCCGCGTTGTCGCTCCCACAACAGGTGCCGGTATTCGCCATCGCCGGCCTGCAGGGTACCGGCAAGTCCACGCTCGCGGCGCAGTTGGCAGGCCTCGCGCAGGCCCGTGGGCGCCGGGTCGCGGTGCTGTCCATCGACGATTTCTACCTGACCCGCGCCGAACGCGAACGGCTCGCACGCGACGTCCATCCCCTGCTCGCCAACCGCGGCCCGCCCGGCACCCATGACCTGGGATTGGCGACAGAAACCCTGGATCGCCTGCTCGCGGGCGAGCGCACCGCGTTGCCGCGCTTCGACAAGCTCGCCGACGAGCGTGCGCCAACGATGCAATGGCCGACCGTGGAGGGTCGTTGCGACCTGGTGCTGCTGGAGGGCTGGTTCCTGAAGACGCCGGCGCAGTCCGCGGATGAATTGCGTGCCCCGATCAATGCGCTGGAGCGCGACGAAGACCGCGACGGCAGCTGGCGCGACTGGTGCAATGCCGCGCTGGCGCGCGACTACCCGGCGTTATGGCAGCGGATCGATGCGCTGTGGTGGCTGCAGGGCCCCGGCTTCGAAGTGGTGCCGGAGTGGCGCTGGCAGCAGGAACGATCGCTGCAGGCTGCGGACCCCCAGGATGTCGGCGGGCGCACCGGCATGGACCGTGCGCAGGTCGCGCGTTTCGTGCAGTTGTTCGAGCGCGTAAGCCGGCAGGCGTTGCGCACCCTGCCGGCGATCGCCGAACGGACGATCCGGCTGGACGCGCAACGGCGCCCCACCCTGCCTCCAAAGGGGACTTCCTTCGGGGCGTAGGAGCGGGCCTTGCCCGCGATGCCCTTGCCGTTGCCTTGTAGATCCGAGCTTGCTCGGATGCTCTTGATCTTCGCGAAAAGCATCCGAGCAAGCTCGGATCTACAGACCCAGAAGCATCGCGGGCAAGGCCCGCTCCTACAACAACAGGTCAGTCGACGACGAAGGTGATGCGCAGGTTCACCCGCCACTCGGCGACGTTGCCCTTGTCGTCGGTGACGACCTTGATTTCGTTCACCCAGGCGCCCTTGATGTTCTTCACCGATTCCGACGCCTTGCTCAGGCCATGCTTGACCGCGTCTTCCATACTGGTCTTGGAAGAGGCATTGACTTCGATGATCTTGGCTACCGACATGGTTCGCTCCTTGGTATCGGCGGGATTCCGCCGGGTGGTTCAAGGTAGTCCCGCGCTTGTTAACGCGTCGCCATGGAATGCAGGCCAGTGATAGCATCGATGGTCATGAATCCCGCTCCCAACCTGATCCTGGTCGGCCCCATGGGCGCCGGCAAGACCTCCATCGGCAGACGCATGGCCGAGCGCTTCGGACTCGAATTCGGCGATGTCGACCAGGCCGTGATCGAGCGCTGCGGCGCCACCATCGCCACGATCTTCGAACATGTGGGCGAAGCGGGCTTCCGCGAACGCGAGAAGGCGGCCTTGGCCCAGCTGCTGGACGGGCAAGGCAGGCTGGTCTCCACCGGCGGCGGCGCGGTGCTGGACTGCGACAACCGCCGGTTGATGCAACGGCATGGATTCGTGGTCTACCTGCGCGTGGGCGTGGATTCACAACTCAAGCGCCTGGGGCGCGACCGCGCCCGGCCGCTGCTGCAGCGCGGCGACCGCGAACAGGTATTGCGCGACCTGGCCGCGATCCGCGAACCCCTGTATGCCGAAGTGGCCGACCTGATGCTGGACACCGACGGCCTGTCGCCGGGAACGGCGACCTCCACCCTCGCCCACTTGCTGTCCATCCACTGGCAGCGCAGCGAGTGTGCGGCATGAGTGCGGCCGCGCGCATCGTCGAAGTCGCCGGCGAGCACGCTTACCGGATCGTGATCGGCCCCGGCGCGCTGGCCGACGGCGCGGCCCTGGCGAGCTTTGTCCGCGGCCGGCATGTATTGCTGGTCAGCGATTCCACGGTCGCGCCGCTGTATGCCTCCGCAGTGCGCGAAGCCCTGCATGAAGCGCGCCCGGACCTGCTGGTCGCGACCTTCGTGCTGCCCGCGGGCGAGGCCTCCAAGACCCTGGCCAATTTCGCCGCGGCAATCGAGGCGCTCGCCAGCCTGGGCGCGACCCGCGACGCCTGCGTTTTCGCCCTGGGCGGCGGCGTGGTCGGCGACCTGGCCGGTTTCGCCGCGGCGTGCTGGATGCGCGGCGTGGATTGCGTGCAATTGCCGACCACCCTGCTGTCGATGGTCGATTCCTCGGTCGGCGGCAAGACCGCAGTGGACATCGCCCAGGGCAAGAACCTGGTCGGCGCATTCCATCCGCCGCGCGCGGTGTTCGCCGACACCTCAACGCTGCGTACCCTGCCCAAGCGCGAACTGCGCGCCGGGCTGGCCGAAGTGATCAAGTACGGCGCGATCCGCGACCCGCGCTTCTTCCGGTGGCTGGAACTGGAACATGCGGCGCTGCTGGCCGGCGACGATGACGCACTGAGCCTGGCCATCGCCGGCAGCTGCGAACACAAGGCCGAAATCGTGGCCCGCGACCCGCTGGAACGCGGCGAGCGCGCGCTGCTCAATCTCGGCCATACCTTCGGCCACGCCATCGAGACCGAACAGGGCTACGGCAGTCCGCACAACGACAACCTGAACCATGGCGAGGCGGTGGCGGTGGGCATGGTGCTGGCCGCGCGGTTGTCGGCGGCGCTGGGCATGGCCGATACGGCGGACACCGACCGGCTCGCCGAGCTGCTGAAGGTCTATGGCCTGCCGACCACCATTCCCGCGGGTCTCGCCCCGGAATCGCTGCTGGCGCGCATGCGCCTGGACAAGAAGAACCTGGCCGGACGCCTGCGGCTGGTCCTGTGGCGCGGGGTCGGGCAGGCCGAAGTGGTGCCCGAAGTGGACGAAAACCGGGTGCTGGCGGTGCTCTCCGGCTAAAATGCCGGCATGCGCCTGTTCCTCCAGCAACGCCCCTCCGCGGGCGAATCGCCCCGCTACGTGCAGCTGACCCTGCAGCCGGACCTGTTCGGCGGCTGGGAACTGCTGCGCGAGACCGGCCAGATCGGCGGCCGCGCCCAGCTCAAGCGCGAACAATACCTGTTGCAGGACGAGGCGACCGCCGCCTTCGAGAAGGCCCGCGACGGCCACGTCAAGCGCGGCTTCCAGGTGACGTTCGTACGCGGCGCCGAGGCGCCGAAGACGTGAAGTCGCGCGCTGTGCAGGGTGAAGTCGCCTGTCGATGACATTCACGCCGCCGTAGTCTTCCCGCTCTCATTTGCCATCCACCCTTTTCAGGCAGCGTAACTGCCGACTTTACGACTCAAGGAACACCGACTTGTCCAACACACTCCGCAACGATCGCCTGCTGCGCGCACTCAAGCGCCAACCCGTGGACTGCACGCCGGTGTGGCTGATGCGCCAGGCCGGGCGCTACCTGCCCGAATATCGCGCCACGCGGGCCAAGGCCGGCAGTTTCCTGGCCATGGCCAAGAATCCCGAGATCGCCTGCGAAGTGACCCTGCAACCGTTGGCTCGCTTCGACCTGGATGCGGCGATCCTGTTCTCCGACATCCTGACCATCCCCGATGCGATGGGCCTGGAGCTGTACTTCGTCGATGGCGAAGGCCCGAAATTCCGGCATCCGGTGCGCAGCGCGGCCGATGTGGAAAAACTCGCCGTGCCGGACATGGAAACCGAACTGCGCTACGTGATGGACGCGGTGCGGGTGATCCGCCGCGAACTGGACGGCAAGGTGCCGCTGATCGGGTTCTCCGGCAGTCCGTGGACCCTGGCCTGCTACATGGTCGAAGGCGGCGGCAGCAAGGACTTCGCCCGGATCAAGGCGATGGCCCTGAACGACCCGGCGACCCTGCACAGGCTGCTGTCGATAAATACCGATTCGGTCATCGCCTACCTCGCCGCGCAGCGTGCGGCCGGCGCGCAGGTGCTGCAGGTGTTCGACACCTGGGGCGGCGTGTTGAGCCCGGCGATGTACCGCGAATTCTCCCTGCCCTACCTGACCCGCATCGCCCGCGAACTTCCGCGCGGCGACATCCAGGAACGCACGCCGCTGATCCTGTTCGGCAAGGGCAACGCCGCGCACCTGGAAGCGCTGGCCGACAGCGGTGCAGAGGCCATCGGCGTGGACTGGCTGGTGGAACTGTCCGAAGCGCGCCGGCGCACCGGCGGCAAGGTCGCGTTGCAGGGCAACCTGGATCCGGCCGTGCTGTACGGCTCGCCCGAGGCGATCCACGAACAGGTGCGCAACGTGCTGGCCAGCTACGGCCAGGGCTCGGGCCATGTTTTCAACCTGGGCCACGGCATGTCGCCGGACATGGATCCGGAACACGTCGGCGTGCTGGTCGACGCCGTGCATGCGCTGACCGCGCGCGCCTGAGCGGACATCCGCGCCGATCGTGGAACCTCGCATCGCACGCCGCATCAACCGGCGACTGCCCGCCTTCTGCCTGCTGGCGACCGCGGCCTTCGCGAGCCTGGCAACGCCACCGGAGCCGCCGGTGCCGATGGCCGTCCCGGCGCCGGTGTTGCAACTGTCCGGCGATGATTTCCCGGTCCTGATCGTGCACCAGCCCGTGCGCGACGAAGACGGCATCCCGCTGCCGCTGGCCTGCGACCAGATCCGCGGCAAGCGCATCGACGAACTGGATCCGCTGTGGAAACAGGCCATCGAGCGCATCCATGTGGATTGCGACGACCTGAAGCGGGAAGCTGCCGGCTTCGACATGGTCGCCACCGTCGCCACCGGCTTCCTCAAACCCGGCATGGCGGAGTTCGCCGGCATCCCGGTAGCCGAGGTGCGCCTGATGGATTCGGAAAAGTGGGGCGACTACGAATACATCCTGGACCGGCCCTACGCCGAGATCCGCGAGGTGCTGGAGCGTTTCGTCGAGTCGCACTGCCGCACGCCGCAGGACAACCGCGAAGTGCTTGCGCGCGACACTTGCAGGCTCACCGAAACCGTCGAAGGCATGTACCTGGAAGCCGACTCGCTGGGCGGCATCTGGATGCATCCGCAACAGGATGATCCGCGGCGCACGGTGTATGCGGAAGTCTGGGCGGACTGAGGAAGCTTCTTTGTTGAAAAGCTTCTCGGTCGAGAGCCTTCACGGTTGATTCGTCATCCCCGCGAAAGCGGGAAGCGCTTTTCAACGGCCGAATCGCCGGTCATCCAGTGCCTTCTATCGTGGAAAGCAAAGTCGCTGGGTCCCCGCTTTCGCGGGGACGACGAATTTTTCCCATTGCCGACGACTGGAATCTACGCAAGCACGCCGGCAATCGCCTCGGCCAGCATCTCCCCGGTCACCGGCTTGCGCAGGAAGCCGTCGAAACCGGCGGCGCGCGCCAGCGTTTCCGCGTCCGCGTCGGCGCGCGCGGTCACCGCGAGCAATGGCGCGGTGAATGCCTGCGCACGCAGCTGTCGCGCCAACGCAAGGCCATCCAGCCCCGGCAGATCGAGGTCGAGCAGGGCGATATCGAAAACATTCGCCGCTGTTTTCGCAAGCGCGGCCAGACCATGCGCCACATGGGCGACGTGGTGGCCGCGTGCGCGCAGCAGGCTGGCGATCACTTCGGCCACGGTCGGGTCGTCCTCGACCAGCAGGATCCGCAACGGCTCCGACCCGGCAGGGACCGCGGCCGCGGTACGGGAAAGCGCTTCCGGCATGCGCGTGGACGTGGCCAGTGGCAGGTCCACGGTGAAACAGGTGCCGACGCCCGGCGCACTCCGCACCTGGATGCGTCCGCCCATGGCCAGCGCCAGCTCCTGGCAGATCGCCAGCCCCAGGCCGCTGCCGCCATAGCGTGCGGCGGTGCGCGCGCCTTCGGCCTGCTCGAAGCGCTGGAACAGGCGGGTCTGCTGTTCCTCGTTGATCCCCGGGCCGGTATCGGCGATCTCGAAACGCACGCCTTGCGGCGGCGCGGGCGATACCCGCAGGGTCACACCGCCGCGTTCGGTGAACTTGATCGCATTGCCCAGCAGGTTGAGCAGGATCTGGCGCATCCGCACCGGATCGCCCTGCAACACGCCGGGCGTACCGGCGGCGATTTCATCGGCGAAGGTGAGACCGCGCTGTTCGGCCATCGGCGCGGTCAGCCCGACGACTTCGTCGACCAGCCTGCGCAGGTCGAAATCCTGCCGCTGCAATTCCAGTTTCCCGGCTTCGATACGGGCGATGTCCAGCGCGTCGTTGACCAGCCGCAGCAGGTGCGAACCCGCGTTCTGGATGGCATGGGTATAGCTGCGCTGCTTTTCGTCCAGCGGTGTGGCCAGCAGCAATTCGCTCATGCCAAGCACGCCGGTCATCGGCGTGCGCACCTCATGGCCCAGGGTGGCCAGGAAGCGGGTCTTGGCCAGCGAGGCCTGTTCGGCGAGTTCGCGCTTGTGCTCATTCAACTGCCACGCGGTGCGCGTGCGCAGGCGGCGGCGGTACAGCGCGCCGGACATGCCCAGCAGCAGCAACCCGACCAGGACAAACAGGACGATGCCCCAGCCGCTGCGCCACCAGGGGGGCAGTACGCGGAAACTCAGCGTGCGGTCGGGCGAAGCGTTGCCGGCGACATCGAAGGCCTGCACATGCAACACGTAGCGTCCCGGCGGCAATGCCGAGAACACGCGCTCGCCGCTCGCGCCCTGGTCCACCCAGTCCTTGTCGAAACCCTGCAGGCGCGAACGATAGCGATTGGCCAACGGATCCTCGAACGACAGCAGCCGCGCACTGATCTGCAATTCGTGGTCCCCGGGTTGCAGATCGAACCCGCCGTCGCCGGGCAGGCTGACGGTGCGGTCGTCGCGGCTGACCTGGATGCTGTCGAGCACCAGGTTCGGGGTGACCGCGACCGGATCCGGCAAGCGCGTGTCCAGCAACATGATCGAGCCATCGGTGGCGCTGCCCGTGAGTACGCCATCGTCGGTGATGAACAGCGCGCGGTCGTTGAACTCCTGGCTCAGCAGCCCATCGCGCACGCCGAAGTTGCGTACCTGGCCGGATTGCGGATCGATGCGGGTCAATCCTCGACGCGACGCCAGCCACAGGCGCTTGCCCGCATCGATCTCCAGGCCGGTGGATTCCACCGCGGGCACGCCTTCGGCCACGGCCAGGCGCTTCTCACGCCGCCAACCCCGGGCATCGCGACGCCACAACTCCAGCCCCGACAGACGATGCAGCCATAGCCGGGCCGGGTCCTGGAAAGCAAACGAGAACACGCGTTCGCCGCCGGTTCCCGGCACCGGCAGGAACCGGCGCGCCGCTTGTTCCCAGCGCAGCAGTCCCTGGGCGCCGGCCAGCCATAACGCACCATCGGGACCCGCGGCGATCATTTCCGTGTCCACCGCGGTCAGGCCGTGGCCGGAATCCGCGTCGATCTGATCCAGCACCGCACCGCTTTCGCCATCGCGGCGCTGCAGGCCGCCGCCCAGACTGGACAGCCACACGCTGCCGTCGGCGGTCTGAACCAGCCAATCCACCGGCCCGGCATCAGGAGTCGCATCCTTGCCTGCACCCTTCGGCCACGACTTGAACGCATGGCTGGAAAGATCCAACCGCGCCAGGCCCTTGCTATGCCCCAGCCAGAGCCGCCCCTGGCGATCCTCCAGCACCGACCGCAATATGAGTTTTCCGAATTCCTGCTGATGCCATGGGATCAATTCGATCTCGCCGGTCGTCGTATCCAGGCGCTCGATGCGACCCTTGTCGCTGACCAGCCACACGCGGCCCGAAGTCCCCGGTGCGATGCCGCGATAGACTCCGCCACCGAGGCCCTGCGCCGTGGAGAGCGCAGCGATGCGGCGCCAGTCCGAACGCAGGTAGCCCAGGCCACGCGACTTGACCGGCACCCACAGGCCGCCGTCGGGTTGCCGCAACAGGGTCTGCACCAGGCGCGCGACGCCGCTGCCCGAGGTATCGAAGTCCACGGGCGCCGGGGCGCCTTCTCCTTCGGTCCGCCACAAACCGCCCTGCCCGCCCAGCCAGTATTCGCCATCGTCGGTGTTGACCATGGCGATGACCGCGTTGGGGCGGGCGAACATCGGCGACCATGCCGGCGAGGTCCAGCCGCTTGCCTCGCGGCGGGACATGCCATCGGAAGTGCCCACCCACAGGTTGGCCCCGTCGGCGACCAGCGAATAGATGATCGGCAACCGGTCTTGCGGGAACGCCACCCGGCGCACGGCCTGGCCATCGAAATTCGCCAACCCGGCGATCGTCCCGATCCACAACACTCCTTTTTGATCGAAAGCCAGCGACAGGACGTCGTCCGAAGGCAGGCTCCCGGCGTCGGTTTCGCTGGCGGAAAAGTGGGTGAATTTCCCGTCCGCATCCAGCCGGCAGAGGCCGCCGCCGAACCCGCCGAACCACAGCGCATCGCCGCGGCTGGTGATGGCGAACACATCGTCGCTGCCCATCTGCGGATGCTCCGCCAGGCGGTAATGGCGGAAGCCCTTGCGATCCGCGCCCATCATGCTCAGGCCGCCGTTCTCGGTGGCGACCCAGATCCGGTCGCGCCCATCGATATGCATGGCCTGCACGATATTGCCGGGCAGCGAGGCGGGATCTTCCGGATCGTGCCGCCACACCTTGAAACCGACGCCGTCGTAGCGGGCCAGGCCATCGTGGGTGGCGACCCACAGGTAACCGGCACGGTCGCGGGCCAGTGCGGGGATCGTGGTATTGGGCAGGCCATCGGCCGCACCCAGCACCCGGAAGCGGGGGATCTCGGGCACGGCGGCCTGCGCCGCGACGCAACAGACAAGGCACAACCCCAGCAACCAGACTCGCAGCCCCATTCCCTTATCCCGTGCAGCTTCCCTGTCCGGACATCGTCGCAACGGACCGTTGCATGTGCAAGCGGGGTATCTTCCACGTCACCGACCTAGAATCCCGGCCTTATGCGAATGCCAGTCCGACTCGGTGCCCTCCTTCTGCTGCTGTCGCCGGGTATCCCGCCCGCCTCGGCGGCCAGCGCCTCGTATGAACTGGACCCGGTGCATACCCGGGTCCTGTTCGCGGTGGAACACGCCGGATTCTCCAGCGCGCTGGGCACGGTATCGGGCAGCAGCGGGCAACTGCGGTTCGACCCTGACGACTGGTCGACGGCAAGACTGGAGGTCAGCGTGCCGTTGCAGCGCCTGGACCTGGGCGACGAGAAGTGGAACCAGGCGGTGCGCGCCGGCAACCTGCTGGACACGGAGCAGTTCCCGACCGCGACCTTCGTTTCCACGCGCATCGAACCCATCGACCCCCAGCGTGCCTCTGTCTACGGAACGCTGACCCTGCACGGCATATCGAAGGAAGTGAAACTGGACGTCACCCTCAACGCACTGAAGCGCCACCCATTGCCGCCGTTCCGGCGCACGGCCGGATTTTCCGCCACGGCGACGCTGAGCCGCGCCGATTTCGGCATCGATGCATGGAAGTCGGTGATCGGCGACCGGGTGGAGCTGCGCCTGGAAGTGGAGGCGACGCGGACGCGCAAAGGCGGCGCGGACGAAGCGATGGACAACAACGACGACGACAGCGAACCCACCCCGACCACGAAGCCAAGCACGGAGCCGACCACGCCATGACCCTGAAGAACACCGCCGATCGCTGGGGCCCGGTCAGCCAGGCCTTCCACTGGATCATCGTGCTGTTGATCCTGTGCCTGGCCATCGTCGGCCTGACCATGGGCGAACTGCCGAAGACGCCTAAATACTTCTGGGTCTACACCGGGCACAAATCGACCGGCCTGCTGGTGCTGGCACTGGTGATCGCGCGACTGGGGTGGCGCTGGTACGCGGGAAAACCGCAACCGGTACCCGGTACCCCGACCTGGCAGGAACGCATCGCCACAATCACCCACTGGCTGTTGTACGGCCTGATCCTGCTGATGCCGCTTTCCGGCTGGCTGTACGACTCGGCCAGCGGCCTGCGCCCGTTCCGCTGGTACGGCCTGTTCGACGTGCCGAAGCTGAGCCCGCCCGACGAAGCCTTGCGCAACCTGGCGCACGAGGCGCACGAATGGGGCTTCTGGGTGCTGCTGGCGCTGGTCGTCGCCCACGCCGGCGCCGCGTTCTACCACCACTACTTCCAGCGCGACGCCACCCTCGTCCGCATGTTGCCGCGGCGTTCATCGGCGAGAGCCGATAACGTCCCCGCCCCCCCGTCCGACCCGAAACCCGAGGAATCTCCCCATGTCCCCTGATCCCAAGACGCGCAGCTTCACTTCGCCCGCGCTGACCGCCGCCGCGCTGGTGGCGATGATGGCCACCGCGCCCGCATTCGCCGCCGATTACGTGCAGGCCGCCGGCTCGACCCTGGTCTTCGCCAGCAAGTACGACGGCGAAGTGTTCACCGGCAAGTTCGCCAGCTTCACCACCACGCTGAGCTTCGACCCGGCCAACCTGGCGACCTCGAAGCTGGACGTGGTGATTCCGCTGGCCGGCGCCAGCACCGGCAACGGCGATCGCGACTCGACTCTTTCCAGCGGCGATTTCTTCAATGTCGCCAAGTTCGCCCAGGCCCGCTACAGCGCCAGCAAGTTCCGCTCGCTCGGCGGCAACCAGTATGCCGCCGACGGCAACCTGTCCCTGCGCGGAGTCAGCAAGCCGGTGACCCTGACCTTCACCTGGACGCCGGGCGCGCAACCGGTGCTCAGCGGCAAGGCCACGGTCAAGCGCCTGGATTTCGGCGTCGGCAGCGGCGACTGGGCCGACACCAGCAACATCCCGAATGAAGTGGCGGTGAGCACCAAGGTCGTGTTCAAGCCCGCGAAATAACGCACCCCGTAGGAGCGGGCCTTGCCCGCGATGCCTTTGGCCTTTGTAGATCCGAGCTTGCTCGGATGCCCTGGCTTCAAGGCGAAAAGCATCCGAGCAAGCTCGGACCTACGAAGATCAGGAACCAGGGCATCGCGGGCAAGGCCCGCTCCTACAGGAAGGCTTGCAAGCGTTCGCCATCGAACGGCCAATCCAGTTCCGCTCCCGTGGCCTCATCGCGCAACACCGGCACGCGCACGCCGTAACGTTCCTCCAGCGCCGCGTCATCGTCGATGAACACGCTCTCGAACTCCGGCACGCGGGCTGTGGCCAGCACCTCCAGGGCCAGGTCGCAGAGGTGGCAGTCGTCGCGCTGGTAGAGGATCAGGGGCAAGGCTCGTTTCTCGCGTCCATGGGTGGCGATGGTTGCCGCACGCAGGCAGTCCGTGCGGCCGAAGGCATAGAATAGCGGCATGGCAGTCAGCACTTTCGACCTTTTCAAGATCGGCATCGGGCCGAGCTCCTCCCACACCGTCGGGCCGATGCGCGCCGCGGCGCGTTTCATCGCGCGCTGGCTCGAAGAGCCCGGGCGCCTGCAGGAGGTTGCCCGGGTCCGTGCCGAGGTATTCGGCTCGCTGGCCCTGACCGGGCGCGGCCACGGCACCGACAAGGCGGTGCTGATGGGCCTGGAAGGGCACATGCCCAACCTGATCGACCCGGACGTGATCCCGACCGCGTTGGCGCGCATCCGCGGCGAGAAGAAGCTGCTGCTGGCCGGCCGCCATGAAGTCGCCTTCGACGAGAAGCGCGACCTGGTGATGAACAAGCGCCAGAAGCTGCCGTACCACACCAACGGCATGCGCTTCACCGCCTTCGATGCCAATGACGAGGTGATCGCCACGCGCGATTACTACTCGGTCGGCGGCGGTTTCGTGGTCAACCAGGACGATGCGGCCTCGGATCGCATCGTCGCCGACAGCACCGAGTTGCCGTATTCGTTCAAGAGCGGCGACGAGTTGCTGGCGAAATCGGCGGGCAGCGGGCTGAGCATCGCGCGGATGATGTTCGAGAACGAGAAGGTCTGGCGCAGCGAGGAAGAAATCCGCGCCGGCCTGCGCGAAATCTGGAACGCGATGCAGAGCTGCGTGGCCCGCGGCATCCGCCAGGAAGGCACCCTCCCCGGCGGCCTGCATGTCACCCGCCGCGCGCCCGCCCTGTTCGCCGAACTGTCGGGCAAGCCGGAAGCGGCGATGCGCGATCCGTTGACCACGCTGGACTGGGTGAACCTTTACGCGCTGGCGGTGAACGAGGAAAACGCCGCCGGTGGCCGCGTGGTCACCGCACCGACCAATGGCGCGGCCGGGATCATTCCGTCGGTGCTGCATTACTACGATCGTTTCTGCCCCGGCGCGAACGAGGAAGGCATCTTCACCTTCCTGCTTACCGCCGCCGCCATCGGCATCCTGTACAAGGAAAACACCTCGATCAGCGGCGCGGAAGTCGGTTGCCAGGGCGAGGTCGGCGTGGCCTGCTCGATGGCCGCCGGCGGCCTGGTCGCCGCGCTGGGCGGCACGTCGAGCCAGATCGAGAACGCGGCCGAGATCGGCATGGAGCACAACCTGGGCCTGACCTGCGATCCGATCGGCGGCCTGGTGCAGATTCCTTGCATCGAGCGCAATGCGATGGGCGCGGTCAAGGCGATCAACGCCGCGCGCATGGCCGCGCGCGGCGACGGCAAGCACAAGGTGTCGCTGGACAAGGTCATCAAGACCATGCGCGACACCGGCCGCGACATGCAGGACAAGTACAAGGAAACCAGCCGCGGCGGGTTGGCGGTGAACGTGATCGAGTGCTGATGGCGTGACCAGGTTCGTGCTGCTGCCCGGCATGGACGGCACCGGCGAGTTGCTCGCCGAATTCGCAGCGGCACTCGCGCCCGGGTTCTCCACGACCATCGTGGACTATCCGAAGGACGTCGCCCTGGACTACGGCGCGCTCACCACGCTGGTTCGCGGGCAACTTCCGCAAGACCAGCCCTACGTACTGGTTGCCGAATCCTTCTCCGGTCCAGTCGCGATCCGTCTCGCGGCCGGAAACCCCCAGGGCCTGCTTGCGATAGTGCTATGCGCCTCCTTCGCCAAGGCACCGCGACCGCGATTGCGGGCATTCACCGGTTTGCTGCGAAGCATGCCTTTCCGCAGGACGCCTGCCGCACTGTTGATGCCGCTGTTGATGGGCCGATGGTCGTCGCGCGAATGGGCCCGCCGGGTGCGGGCCACGATTCGTTCTGTCGAACCCGCAGTGCTGCATCACCGCTTGGTGGAGGTCGCCACGGTCGATGACAGCGCACTGATCGCGGACATCGCCTGCCCGTTGCTGTATTTGAAGGCGAGCCGGGATCGCCTGGTGCCGCACGATGCATGGACGACCATCCGCGACCTGAGCCGCCATGCGGTGTGCATCGAGATCGAAGGCCCGCATTTCCTGCTGCAGGCCAAGCCGGAGGAATGCGCCGCTGCGATCAGGCGTTGAATCCGAATCGAGATCCCGCAGGATCGAGCATAGCGACGTCCGCTCCACCCTCTCCCCCTGCGGGAGAGGGACAGCTTCGCGCAGCGAAGCAGGGAGAGGGGCGGCTTTTCCTGCAGAACACGCCGGGTTTCGCCCGGCGCTTCCCTCTTCCGCCCTTCGGGCACCCCGCCTTCGCGGGGGCAGGTTCTTCTCCCACAAGGGGAGAAGGGAAACTGTCGACATAACAACCCGGGAAATCTCCCCGAGTGCTGCGCCTATTGCGGGACGAGGCGGCCGAGCTTTTCCACTTTTCTGAAAAGGCCGCCCAGCCGATACGCGACAGCGTTAACCGGCTGCCGTCTTGCAAGCCGAAGGACTGGCGGCGCACTTGTCGGCGATCCGGTTGTCGCGATTCGCCAGGTCCGCGCCGACCCGGTAGCCGGCCATCACCATCAACATCAGCAGGATGGCGACCCACAATGCGATCCGGGCGATTTCCAAGGGCGGTTGCGGATGCTTCAGTGTCGCTTCGGCAGACGGGCCAATCGCTGGCATTGGCTCCAGCGTGGGTGTCAGCCGTGCCGGTTCCATGCCGAAGGCCGCCGCGATCGCCATTTTCGATTCCAGCGACGCGTTGCCGTCTGCTTCCAACCGCTGCACGGTCCGTGCGCTCAGGCCGGCCACGCTCGCCAGGTGTTCCTGCGACCAGGCGCGCTCTTCGCGCAACGCCTTGATCAGCTTCGTATCCACTTTCATTTCTACTGCCATGTGCCGGACCCTCGAGGATGATAAATGCCTCGGCAAGCGTGGTCCACGCATCCCACGGGCACCACGACGCGGACACGACAGGATTACGACAGTAGCCGTCGTTCCTGGAGGAGCGAAAGAAGCTGGCTATCCGTTGGCGATGCTCAATACATCATCCAGCAGCGCCGCAGCGGTGACTTCCGCCCCCGCGCCCGGTCCCTGGATCAGCAGCGGCTGCTCGCGATAGCGGTCGCTGAAGATCGCGACCCGGTTGTCGGTGCCGCTCCCGCCGCACAGAGGGTGGTCGGCCGGCAGGGCCTGCAGGCCGACACTGGCGCCTTCTCCATCGAAACGACCGAGGAAGCGCAGCTTTTCCCCCTTCCGGTACGCATCCTTGAAGCACGTGGCGAACGGCGCGTCCAGTAGTTCGAGCGCGCCATCCAGTTCATGGACCGCAAGCGCCGCCAGCTCCACCGGGACCAGCGACTCCACCCGCACCTCTTCCGCCGACAACGACAGTCCGGCGGCGCGCGCGAGGATCAGCAGCTTGCGGCGCACGTCCTCGCCGGACAGGTCGAGGCGCGGATCGGGTTCGGTGTAGCCGGCTTCACGCGCCTCGCGCACGAAACCCGAGAACGGGCGCATGCCGTCGTACTGGTTGAACAGCCACGCCAGCGAACCCGACAACACGCCTTCCACCCGATGGATTCGATCACCGCCGGCCACCAGCGCACGCAGGCTGCGCAGCAGCGGCAGGCCCGCGCCGACCGTGGCGCTGTCGCCGTAACGCGCACCCGAAGTCCGTACCGCGTCGGCGATGGCGTGGGCCCGGATCGACGCGCCGCCGCTGCCGAGCTTGTTGGCGGTGACCACGTGCACGCCGCGCGCCAGCCATTCGGCATGGCGATCGGCGACGATCTCGCTGGCCGTCGCATCGACCAGCACATCGCCGCGGCGCAACGCCTCGGTCTCGGCCCAGGGCGGCAGGTCGCTGGTATTCGGAAGCGATGCGCGCGCATTCTCCAGTGCTTGTTCGGGCGTCCCCTCGCAATCGTGGAGCACGCGAGAATTGGCCAGCCACGCGAATGCGGGTAATCCCGGATTTCCCTGCTGCAGGCGCTCGTATCGCTCCACGAAAGCAGTGCCGACCACGCCGGTGCCCAGCAACGCCAGCCTGGATGCCGGCACCGATCGATACGCCGTCGCCAGCTGGACGACACTGCTCATGCGTCGACCAGCACGCGTTTGTCCTCGGCGTCTTCCCGGGCCACGGTGCGCTCCGCGCGCAACAACGCCCGGGACAGGTCGGCGACCAGGTCTTCGGTCGATTCGATGCCCACCGACAGGCGCAACAGGCCGTCGGAGATCCCGGCTTTGGCCCGCGCTTCCGCGGTCATCGCTGCATGGGTCATCGAGGCCGGATGCGCGATCAGGCTTTCCACCCCGCCCAGCGATTCGGCCAGGGTGAAGTACTGCAGGCCATCGACGAAGGCACGCACCGCCGCCTCGCCCCCATGCAGTTCCACACTGAGCATCGCGCCGAAGCCTTTCTGCTGGCGCGCGGCCACGGCATGGCCGGGGTGCGAGGCCAGGCCGGGGAAATACACTTTCGACACCGCCGGATGTTCATCCAGCAAGGTGGCGATGGCGGTTGCGTTTTCCTGGTGCACGCGCAGGCGCGCGTCCAGGGTGCGCAGGCCGCGCAGGGTCAGGAAGCTGTCGAATGGCGAGCCGGTGATGCCCAGCGCGTTCGCCCACCACACCAGTTTTTCGTGGGTGGCGGCATCGCGTGCGACCACAGCGCCGCCGACCACGTCGCTGTGGCCGTTGATGTACTTGGTGGTGGAATGCAGGACCAGGTCGGCGCCGAACTCGAGCGGCTTCTGCAACGCCGGCGACAGGAAAGTGTTGTCGACCACGGTCAGCGCGCCGACCTTCTTCGCCGCCTCGATGACGAAGCGCAGGTCGGTGATGCGCAGCAGCGGATTGGAAGGGGTTTCGATCAGGACCAGCTTCGGCGACTGCGCCAGCGCCTCGGCCAGCGAACGCGGATCGGTCAGATCGGCGGTGATCAGCTCGAAGTGGCCTTTCTTGGCGAGCGCGTTGAACAGGCGCCAGCTGCCGCCGTAGGCATCGTGCGGAACGACCAGACGGTCGCCCGGCTCCAGCAACGCGTTCAACACCAGGGTGATCGCGGCCATGCCGGTGGACGTGACCACTGCGCCATGGCCGCCTTCCAGTTCCGCCAGCGCCTCGGCCAGCAGGTCGCGGGTCGGATTGCCGCTACGGGTGTAGTCGTACTGGCGCTTGTTGCCGAAGCCGTCGAAGCTGAAGTTGGAGGACAGCACGATCGGTGGCGTGACCGCGCCATAGGCGGTGTCGCGGTCGATGCCGGCACGCACTGCGGACGTGGCGGGACTACATTCCTGATCAAGGCTGGAAGCTTCGTTCTCGTTGTGGCGGCTCATGCGGTTTCTCCATTTTCGTTGCGGTCGGCATCGCGCAGCGCGGCTACCAGGATGTTGTCGATGCGGTCGGTTTCCTTGAGGAAGGCGTCGTGTCCGTAAGGCGAACGCAGCACGCGCAACTGTCCGCGCGTGCCCAGGCCTTCGACCAATGCCACTGAATCGGCCAACGGCACCAGGCGATCGCCCTCCACCGCGACCACCACGGTCGGTACGGCGACCTGTACGGGATCCAGGCGATGCAGGTCGATGGACTCGGACAGGCGCAAATAGGCATTGACCGGGGTGCGCGCCACGTATTGCGCGCCGGCGGCGTCCAGGTAGTCCTCGGCGGCGCAGCGCACGCGGCCGTTGATGACTTCGGGGGCGGCGTCGAAGCGCTCGTCGAATTCCTCCGGCGTGCGGTAGCTGAGCATGGCGAACTGCCGCGCCAGCGAAAGTCCCTGCGCGTCGGCGCATTGCAGCTGGCCCAGGGCCACGGCCTTGCGCTGCAGCGAGCGCCAGGCAGCGGCATAGGGATGCGCGCGATGGGTGCCGCTGACCGCGACCAGTTTGCGCAGGCGCGCGGGATGGCGCGCAGCCAGTTGCAGGCCGACCAGTGCGCCGTAGGAATAGCCAACGAAGGCGTGCAGCTTGCTGATATGCAGCGTGTCCAGCAACTGGACGATGGCGTCGGCCTGGTCGGCGGTTTCCAGCGGCACGTCGAGCTTGCCGTCCGCGCCGAGGTAATCGATGGCGAGCAGGCGGACGCTTGCGGGATCCAGCGCGCGTCCGCTTTGCGCCAGCGCGTTGGCCCAGCCGTTTTCGGGAAAGGTTTCGCTGGCCACGACGTGCCGATGCGCGGAAATGCCGCCGGCCACCAGTACGACCGGCAGGCTTGCTTCGCCGATCAATTCGTAGCGCAAGGTGACCTGGCGGATGCCGGCGTGGCGCAGTTCCAGGCGCAGGCTGATTTCGCCACGCAGCTCGCGCACGGCATCGGCACGCGGCTCGTGCGGCGATGGCTCGTACACCGACGGCGGAAGCGGGGAAAGGACGGTATGCAGGGCGGTGCTGGCGAAGCTCATGGCGGTATCCAGTAAGGGAACTTGGACTACAACCATCGAGCTTCGCGGAGCTCGCGTTCGCCGTGCGCTGGCACGGTACGAACCATCTTCCGGCAGACGCTGGGTCCCCGCAGGATTTGGCACCTGGGCGGCGCTTGCGCGCCACCTGGCTGCCCCGGCTTCATTGGGCCTGTCCCTCTGCCGGTCTCGATGGTGGAGCGAGCTTGCCAGCGGTTTTCCAGGATGTCAATCGCCTTATTCGGATAAAGCGATGGATTCATTCCTCGGGCTTCACGGGTCGCAAGCGACCTTGGCCTTAACGCATAATTATCAAATGAGACCCCATACGCTAATCGCCGGCCTGGCCCTGGCCCTGCTTGCCGCCTGCTCCACACTGCCACCACCCCACAACTCCACACCGGAGGCTCCCAAGGCCACGACCACGGTCGATGCGGTGATCCCGGAGGCCTGGGTCTCGACCGCGAACCCCGCCGACGAGCTCGACTCGCTGGCGGTCTGGCCTACCGAAGACGGACAGACCTGGCTGATCGCCACCGCCAAGTCCAGTCATAGCCTGGTCGTGTACGACGCCGAGACCGGCGAGCGCCTGCGCAGCGTCGGCGGTCCGGGCCAGGGTCCGCTGCAATTCGGCCGCCCCAACGGCATCGCCGTGTTCGGCGATCTGCTGTTCGTGGCCGAACGCGACAACCATCGCGTGCAGGTGCTGCAACTTCCCGGGTTCGCCTCGCTGGGCATGGTCGGCGAGGACATGCTGAAGGTTCCTTATGGCCTGTGGGTGCGCGAGATCGGGCCGGACGAGCTGGAAATGTTCGTCACCGACAGCTTCATGACCGATTTCAGGACCCGGGAACTGCCGCCGATGGCGGAACTGGACCAGCGGGTGAAGCGCTTTGAAGTGCATGTCGACGATGCCGGCAAGCTGCATTCGCGTTACCTGGGCGCTTTCGGCGACACCACCGAGGCGGGCGCCCTGCGCATGGTCGAATCGATCGCCGGCGACGCGGTCAACGATCGCCTGCTGATCGCCGACGAAGACCGGCGCGTGGGCTCGACCTTGCGCGAATACAACCTGGAAGGCCTGTATCGCGCCCATAGCCTGCCGTTGTTCGATGCCGATGCCGAGGGCGTGGCCTTGTGGACCTGCGATGCCGGAGAAGGCTACTGGATCGGCGTGGACCAGTTGCAACCGACCATATTCCGCCTCTTCGACCGCACCACGCTCAAGCCGGTCAAGACCTTCTCCGGCCAGGTGGTCGCCAATACCGATGGCCAGGTGCTGTACGCCGTGGGCACGCCACGCTTCCCGGCCGGCGCGCTGTACGCGCTGCATGACGACAAGGCGGTCGCCGCCTTCGACCTGCGCGATATCGTGCGTACCCTGGGGTTGTCGGACCGCTGCATGTAATGAAGACGCGATCGGCCGCCGTGGCTTTGCTGGCGGGCGCGGCCATGCTGGCAGGCGCGATCGACGCCGACGCCGCGCGCCTGTACCGATGGAAGGATCGCTACGGCGTGACCCAGTACGGCGATCAGCCGCCGGCGCAGGACGAGCTCCCGGCCAGCGACGTCAACGTCATCCGCTTCCGCAACCCGCCCGGCGCGCTGGTGCGGCTGCGGCTGGAGAACAAGGGCGGACGCTACCAGGCCTGGGCCGACAACCTGCTGCATGGGCCGGTCGAGGTGATGCTGCGCTTCAAGCGCAACCGCAATGTGTACGGCAGCCCTGCCCTGCCCGCCGAAGCCACGGTTCCTGCACGCAGCAGCGTGCTGGTGGCCACGGTCAGCATGACCGATCCGATCCGTGGCGGCGATTTCGAACTCTTGCTCGACGGACTGCCGGGCGATCCGGCCGCACAGCCGACCGCCTACGAATACCGCCTGCCGTTCGACTATGCGCGCGTGCGCGTCGACCAGGGACCCGGCGGCAGTTTCAGCCACAACGACCCGCAGAACCGCTACGCGGTCGATTTCGCCCTGGCCGAAGGCACGTCGATAGTCGCGGTACGCGAGGGCGTGGTGATGCAGGTGGAATCGGATTTCGACAAGGCCGGGCTCAACCGCGAGAAGTACGGCGGCCGCGCCAACTTTATCCGCATCCTGCACGACGATGGCAGCATGGCCGTCTACGCGCACCTGAAGCCGGAAGGCGTGCAGGTGCGCACCGGCCAGCGCGTGCGCCAGGGCGAGCGCATCGGCCTGTCCGGCAACACCGGCTTCAGCACCGCGCCGCACCTGCACTTCGTGCTCCAGGTCAATCGCGGCATGCGCCTGGAATCGATCCCGTTCCGCATGTTCGGGCCACTGGGGGAGCTGAGGTTTCCGAGCAGCCGGTGAAAGAGCAAGAATTGGTAGGTCCGCAAGTTGTCGAGTTGATGGTTGCAGCAGCGGCGCTCCCACCCACTGCGAATCACCAATCGGCGCCTCCCCGGGAGCCGCTATAATCCCCGACCTTCCTTTCCAGACCCGCGCCCGCAAGGCGTCGTCGCCATGTCCGCCGCTCCAATCCCAGATGTCGTCACCGAAGCCGCGCGCCGCCGCACCTTCGCCATCATTTCCCACCCCGACGCCGGCAAGACCACGCTGACCGAGAAGCTGCTGCTGTTCGGCGGCGCGATCCAGATGGCCGGTTCGGTCAAGTCGCGCAAGACCACCCGCCACGCCACCTCCGACTGGATGGCGCTGGAGAAGGAGCGCGGCATCTCGGTGACTTCCTCGGTGATGCAGTTCCCGTACGAAGGCCGCATGGTCAACCTGCTGGACACGCCCGGCCACGCCGATTTCGGCGAAGACACCTACCGGGTGCTGACCGCGGTCGACTCGGCGCTGATGGTCATCGACGTGGCCAAGGGCGTGGAAGAACGCACGATCAAGCTGATGGAAGTGTGCCGCCTGCGCGACACCCCGATCATGACCTTCATCAACAAGCTCGACCGCGAAGGCCGCGACCCGATCGACCTGCTGGACGAAGTGGAAAGCGTGCTCGGCATCCAGTGCGCGCCGGTGACCTGGCCGATCGGCATGGGCTCGCGCCTGAAAGGCGTCGTGCACCTGGTCAGCGGCGAAGTGCACCTGTACGAACAGGGCCGCAACTTCACCCGCCAGGACTCCACCATCTTCGCCTCGCTGGACGACCCGCAACTGGTGCAGCGCCTCGGCGAGGACCTGCTGGCGGGACTGCGCGACGAACTGGAACTGGTCCAGGGCGCCTCGCATGCGTTCGACCTCGGCGCCTATCGCGCCGGCAAGCAGACCCCGGTGTTCTTCGGCTCGGCGGTCAACAACTTCGGCGTGCAGCCGCTGCTGGACTTCTTCGTCGAGCACGCGCCGTCGCCGCAACCGCATGCCACCACCACGCGCGAAGTGAGTCCCACGGAGAACAAGCTGAGCGGCTTCGTGTTCAAGATCCAGGCCAACATGGACCCGATGCACCGCGACCGGGTGGCCTTCATGCGCGTGTGCTCGGGTCGCTTCAGCGCGGGCATGAAAAGTTTCCATGTGCGTACCGGCAAGGAAATGAAGCTGGCCAACGCCTTGACCTTCATGGCCAGCGACCGCGAGATCGCGGTCGAGGCGTGGCCGGGCGACGTGATCGGCATCCACAACCACGGCACCATTTCCATCGGCGACACCTTCACCGAAGGCGAGGCGATCAGCTTCACCGGCATTCCCAATTTCGCTCCGGAACTGTTCCGCCGCGCGCGCCTGCGCGATCCGCTCAAGCTCAAGCAGCTGCAGAAGGGCCTGGCCCAGTTGAGCGAGGAAGGAGCCACCCAGTTCTTCCGTCCGCTGATGAGCAACGACCTGATCCTGGGCGCGGTCGGCACACTGCAGTTCGACGTGGTCGCGTACCGGTTGAAGGACGAGTACGGCGTCGACGCCAGCTTCGAGCCGATCGGCGTGGTCACCGCGCGCTGGATCCGCTGCGACGATGCGAAGAAGCTGGAGGAGTTCCGCGACAAGAACGCGATGAACCTGTCCGTGGATGCCGCCGGCGCGCTGGTCTACCTCGCGCCGACCCGGGTCAACCTGCAACTGGCCCAGGAACGCGCGCCCGGCGTGCAGTTCCTGGCCACGCGCGAACATGCGCACAGCGTGGGCCTGGACTGATCCATGACGGCGGGGGAGGCATCCGTCGGATTCAAGCCGGTCCTGCTGCGATTGTTGCGCTCGCCGTTGCTGCGCATGATCTATTTCGTGTCGATGCTGTCGCTGTTCACCGCGATCGCGCGCTGGGTGGCGAAGGTAGCCGACACCCCCGCCAACAGCCTCAAGTCCATGAGCGCCAACCTGGCGTCCACCACTTTGACCGTACTGCCATTCCTGCTCGCCTATTGGCTGTTGGCGAAAGTGATCGAACGTCGCCCATTGAGCGAACTGGACTGGCGGAAATCGCCGCAGTTGCTCTGGGGCCTGCTCGCCGCGCTGCTGCTGTTCGCGCTGGTGACCGCCGAGCTATGGGCAGCCAATGCCTACACCGTCAGTGGCTGGGGCGATGCGCCGCTGTGGACCCTGTTCCTGCTGACCGCGGTAGTGCCGGGCATCACCGAGGAAATCATCAGCCGCGGCATCCTGTTCCGGCTCACCGAGGAAGGTCTCGGCACGTGGATCGCATTGCTGGTGTCGGCGCTGTTCTTCGGCTTCGCCCACATCACCAATCCCGGCGCCACTGCCTGGAGTTCGATCGCCATCTCGATCGAGGCGGGCTTGCTGTTCGGCCTGCTGTACCACGTCACCCGCTCGCTGTGGTGGTGCATCGGCCTGCATGCGGGCTGGAACTTCGTGCAGGGCGCGGTGTTCGGCATCCCGGTATCGGGCATCCCGGTGGATGGACTGCTCGAGTCGCAGTTGCAGGGGCCCGACTGGCTGGATGGCGGCGGTTTTGGTGCCGAGGCCTCGGTGCTGACCGTGCTGACCTGCGGAGTGATCAGTTTATGGCTGCTGCAGCGGATATTGCACGCACGCAGCATGGTGGCGCCGTTCTGGAAACGCGAACAGCGTACGGATGCAGGAGTTGCTGCATTGCGGTAGGTTGTACCCATGAGTGCCGACTCGACGCCCCCCGTGAAAAAAGAAATCGACATCCGCGACGAGATCGCCAGTGCGCTGACCCATGGCCTTGGCGCAGTCGCGGCGCTGGCCGGCGGTGCGGTGCTGATAACCCTTGCCGCAATCCACGGTGACGCCTGGCAACTCGGCGCGTCGATCGTGTTCGGTGCCAGCCTGCTGCTGCTGTACTTGGCGTCCACGCTCTATCACGCGATCCAGCATCCCGTCGTCAAGGGACGCCTGAAGGTTTTCGACCACTGCGCGATCTATGTGCTGATCGCCGGCACCTACACGCCGTTCACCCTGATCGGCCTGCGCGGTCCGTGGGGCTGGGGCCTGTTCATCGCGATCTGGACGCTGGCGCTGTCGGGCGTGGTGTTCAAGCTGTTCTACACCGGCCGTTTCAAGCTGCTGTCCACCGCCATCTACATCGCGATGGGCTGGCTGGTGCTGGTGGCGATCAAGCCTATGCTGAATTCACTGGATGCCTGGACCCTGGGCTGGCTGCTGGCCGGCGGCCTTTTTTACACCTTGGGCACGTATTTCTACCACCGCGAATCGATCCGTTTTTCGCACGCCATCTGGCATCTGTTCGTGATCGGCGGCAGCGTCTGCCACTTCATCGCGGTGACCGCGCAGGTGCTGCTCCCGAGACTGCACTGATCGTTGCAAGATGAACGGCAGCCGTGGCCGTTCGCGGGATCTGAACAACCGTTTTCTATATTGGCCGCATGAACGGAGTTGCAGCCAAGCCGACGCCTTTCTACCGGCGCAAGCCCTCGCGCAGGACCGTCGAGATCGCCGCCCTGCTCTTCGCCGCATTGGTGGTGCTGATCCTGCTGTTCGACTGGAACTGGTTCAAGCGTCCGCTTGAGCGGGTGGTCGAGGCGCGTACCGGCCGCACGTTCAAGATCGACGGCGATCTCGATGTGGACCTGGGAAGAGTCGCCTCGGTCCGCATGGACAAGCTGCGATTCGGCAATGCCGCCTGGTCCAGTGAGCCGACCATGGCCAGCGCCGATCGCGCGCAGGTCGACTTCGAATTATGGCCGCTGGTTTCCAGGCGCCAGGCGCGTATTCCCTGGATCCGCTTGTCGGCACCCAAGGTGCTTCTGGAAACCGGCCCCAAAGGCACGGGCAACTGGGTATTCGGCGACCGGTCGGGCGAAAGCACGGTCCGGTTCCAGCGCATCTGGATCGACGACGGGCGACTGCGGTTCTTCGACGCGGCCAAGAAAACCGACATCGACATTTCGGTCGATAGCGCAAAGGCCGATGCCAGGGATAAAGCGCCGCCCATCGATATCAGCGGCAAAGGCCGATGGACGGGAAGTGCCTTCCGACTCTCCGGCCGCGCCGAATCGCCACTCGCGCTCAGCGACAGCACCGAGCCCTATCGCATCGACCTGCGCGCAAGCGCAGGCCGCACCACGGCGCATGCGCGGGGCACGCTGACGGATCCTTTCAAGTTCCGCGATTTCGACCTGCGCCTGGCCCTGGCCGGACAGAACCTGGAAGACCTTTTCCCCTTGATCGGCGTCGCCACTCCGGCCACTCCGCCGTACCGCTTCGATGGCCGCCTGACCCGCAAGGACACGACCTGGCATTACGATAATTTCAATGGCGTGGTCGGCGACAGCGACCTGGGCGGTTCCGCGGCGGTGACCGTGGGGCGCGAACGTCCGTTGCTGGTGGCCGACCTTGTATCCAAGCGCCTGGACTTCGACGACCTGGCCGGTTTCGTCGGTGCCCCGACGCAAGCCGGTGGCAGCGAGGCGACCAATCCCGAACTCAAGGCACAGGCCGCGGCCCTGGCGGCGAGCCCGCGTTTGCTGCCCGACACGCCCTACAACCTGACCAAGCTGCGCTCGATGGACGCCGATGTGCGCTGGAAGGCGCATCGCATCAATGCGCCCAGGCTGCCCATCGACGACATGGACGCGCATCTCAAGCTCGATGCAGGCGTGTTGCAACTCGTGCCCTTGAATTTCGGCGTGGCCAGCGGCGACATCCGCTCCACCATCCGCATGGATGCACGCGAGAAAGTCATCCGTACGAACGCCCGGATCTCCGCACGACGACTCGACCTTTCCAAGCTCTTTCCGGACGTGAAGTTGACCCGGGACGCAGTGGGACGCGTCGGTGGCGATATCGCCCTCTCCGGCACCGGCAACTCCATCGCCGCGATGCTGGGCAGTGCCGACGGCGATATCGCCCTGGGCATGGGTCGCGGGCAGATAAGCAACCTGTTCATGGAGCTGGCTGGCATCGATATCGCCGAAGCCCTGAAATTCCTCGTGACCAAGGACCGCAAGGTGCCGATCCGTTGCGCCTTCGGCGACTTTTCCGTGGACGACGGACTGATGCAGTCGCGCGCATTGGCGTTCGACACCGCCGATACGATCATCGTCGGCAACGGCAGGATCAGCCTGAAGGACGAAACATTGGACCTGGAGCTCAGGCCGCGGCCGAAGGACCGCAGCATTCTGGCGTTGCGATCGCCGCTGGTCGTGGGCGGCAGCTTCAAGGACCCTTCGTTCCATCCCGATTTCAAGCGTTTGGGACTGCGCGGCGCCGTGGCCATCGCGCTGGGAAGCGTCGCACCGCCTGCCGCCCTGCTGGCCACCCTGGAACTGGGTCCGGGCAAGGACAGCAGCTGCGGCGGCAAGTACGCGAAATAGCCCTAGCTCGCGATATACCTTTGCAACTGATCCAACTGGACCTTCTGGTCCTCGATCACCGCCTTGACCAGGTCGCCGATGGAGATCACCCCGATCACCTCGTCGTCCTCGACCACCGGCAGGTGGCGGATACGGTGCTCGGTCACCATCTGCATGCAGCGCTCGACGGTTTCGTTGGGACCCACGGTGATCACATCGGCGGTCATGATTTCGCGCACCGCCGTGTCGGATGAAGAGCGGCCATGCAACACCACCTTGCGCGCGTAATCGCGCTCGGACACGATGCCGGCCAGGCGAGCGCCATCCATCACCAGCACCGCGCCGATTCCCTTCTGCGCCATCAGCCGGATGGCGTCGATCACCGAATCGCCGGGGGCGACCGCGTGGACTTCAGGGGCCTTGCTTCCCAACAGCTGGCGTAGCGAGTGCATCGCTTTCTCCTTCGATACCGGGTTGCTGTGCCGAGGATACTCCTCCGGCGCCGGGTTGCCAGACATCCACCAGGTACAACGGGCGCTGCTTGGATTCGTCGTACAGACGACCGAGGTATTCGCCGATCAGGCCAAGCGCGATCAACTGGATTCCGCCCAGGAACAGGATGACCGCCATCATCGTCGGCCAGCCCGCAACGCGGTCGCCGTAGATCGCGGCCTTGAGCACGATCCAGATCGCGAACACGAAGGCGAAGGCCGCGGCCGCCAACCCCAGGTAGGTCGCCACGCGCAAGGGCGCCGTGGAAAAGCTGGTGATGCCTTCCAGGGCGAAGTTCCACAATTTCCACAACCCGAACTTGCTGCTGCCGGCCAAGCGCGCTTCGCGCCGATAGGGAATCGCGACCTGGTTGAAGCCGACCCAGCCGAACAGGCCCTTCATGAAACGGTGGCGTTCGCGCAGTTGTCCCAGCGCCTGCAGCGCGCGCGGCGAAAGCAGGCGGAAGTCGCCGGTGTCGGCGGGAATGGGAGTCTTGGACAAGCGCCCGATCACCCGATAGAACCCGGCCGCGGTAACGCGCTTCAGCCAGTTTTCGCCTTCGCGCTGGATGCGCGTGCCATGCACGTCGTCATAGCCTTCGCGCCACTTGGCCACGAATTGCGGGATCAGTTCCGGCGGATCCTGGCCATCGGCATCCAGGATCAGCACCGCGCCGCATTCCACCTGGTCCAGGCCTGCGGTCAGTGCGAGCTCCTTGCCGAAATTCCGCGACAGGCGCAGCAGGGAAACCCGCGGATCCTGGCGCGCCAGGCGCTGCATCACCTCCCAGGTGCCATCGGTACTGCCATCGTCGACATACAGCATCCGGCCATCGATCGCGTCCAGACGGCTCAGCACCGCAGCGATGCGCGGATGCAGCGCGGGCAGCGATTCTGACTCGTTGCGCGCGGCTACGACTATGGTCAGGCGTTGTGGAATTCCGGTCATGCTCAGTCCAGCGTCTGCAGGTAAGCGGGGCCGCCAATCTGGCGGACCTGGCGTTGTATCCAGTTGGCCCGGCGCTGCACGAACGGCCCGGGTCGGGCCACGCTGTAATGCCGTGGCGCGGGCAGCACCGCGGCCAGGCGCGCGCTTTCCGCCAGCGACAGGCGGCTTGCGTCCTTGCGCCAGTAACTGCGCGCGGCGGCCTGCGCGCCATAGATGCCATCGCCGAATTCGGCGATGTTGGCGTACACCTCCAGGATCCGCGCCTTCGGCCACATCGCCTCGATCAGCAGCGTGTACCAGGCCTCGATGCCCTTGCGCACCCAGCTGCGGCCTTGCCACAGGAACAGGTTCTTGGCCACCTGCTGGCTGACCGTGCTGGCGCCGCGCACCTTGCGGCCCTTGGCGTTGTTGGCGCGCGCCTTTTCGATGGCCTTGAAATCGAAACCGCTGTGGGTGGCGAAGTTCTGGTCCTCGGCAGCCACCATCGCCACCGGCAGGTTGGCGGAAATGCCTTGCATGTCGCGCCAGTCGTAGGCCACGCGGAAAGACCAGTCGCCGGAACCCCAGGCCTCGAACTGGCGCGCGACCATGAAGGCCGAGAACGGCGGATCGACGAAGCGCAGCACTGCCACCTGGACCACGCTGGCCGCGGCGAACAGCAATGGCAACGCCAGCAACCAGCGCAACCAGCGACGCTTCCTGGGTGACCGGCCAAGTTGTGCAGTATCGATGGCATGCCCCCGGAAGGCGGTCTGGAACAGACTAAATGTTAACCTTTCGCCCTGACTCACGCGCGCCGATACCATCTGCAATGACAACTTCGGGAAGTTCGATCGCAAGCCTGATGGCGGACGCCGCCGAATCGATGCGGCGCGGACAGAGCGCTGCCGCGGCATCGCGCTGGCAGCAGGTGCTCAAGCTCGATCCGGAGCACGCAGCCGCCCTCAACTACCTGGGCGCGCACGCGTTGGCGCAAGGCGATCGCGCCAGCGCCCTCGAATACCTGCAGCACGCGGCCAACGCCGACCCCGGGCTGGCGATCGCGCACGCAAACCTGTCGCGCCTGCATAGTCAGGAAGGCAATGCCACGGCCGCGCTCGAAGCCATCACCCGGGCGATCAACGCCGAGCCGACCGCATGGGGCGCGCATTTCGAGAAAGCCCGCCTGCTGCAAGCCGCCGGCCGCCAGCGCGAGGCGGGCGCGGCCTGGGGCAATGGCTTGCAGTACATGCCGGAGGGCGCAAGAACCTCCCCGCAACTGCAACAGGTAGTGCAACAGGCCATGGCCGCCGTTTCCGCGAACCAGGAACAGCTCACCCTGTTCCTGGGCGAGCGCCTGCATGGACTGCGCGAAGGCCGCGGGCACCGCGAACTGGAACGATTCGACCACTCGCTGGACATCCTCAGCGGACGCAGGAGTTTCGTGACCGCACGTCCATTGACGCTGCCGATCCCAAGGCTGCCAGCGATCCCCTTCTTCCACCGGGAGGATTTCGAATGGGTCCCACAGGTAGAAGCCGCTTTCCCCGCAGTCCTGGAAGAATTGCATGGCCTGCTGGCTTCCAATGAAGGTTTCGAGCCTTATGTCCAGACCGCCGCCGGTCAGCCCAAGGGCCAGTTCGAGGCGCTGGACCAGAAGCTGGACTGGAGCGCGTATTTCCTGTGGAAGAACGGCCAGCGCATCGACGCGCATGCCGATCGCTGCCCGCGCACCGAAGCCGCCATCGCCCTGGCGCCGCAGATATCGGTGCCCCGGCGCGCGCCAGTGATCTTTTTTTCCGCGCTCAGGCCCGGCACCCACATCCCGCCCCACAACGGCGCCACCAACGCCCGCCTGACCGTACACCTGCCGCTGATCGTCCCGCCGGACTGCGGGCTGCGCGTCGGTGAGGAAACCCATGTCTGGGAGCCGGGCAAGCTGGTCCTGTTCGACGACACCATCCGCCACGAAGCCTGGAACCGCAGCAAACAGCTGCGCGTAGTGCTGATTTTCGACGTATGGCATCCCATGCTAACCCCGTTGGAACGCGAGATGGTCGCCCGCACCATAGAAGGCATGATGGCTTTCTATGGCGAAAACGCCGACTTGGGAGAACTGTGAGTAATTCGAACGACACCCGGACCCGCTTTTTGCTGCCCCGGGCCGGGGTACGCGGAATCTGCGTGCGCCTGCAGGACACCTGGCGGGACATCCTGTCGCACGCCGAATATCCGGACATCGCCCGCGGACTGCTGGGCCAGTCCTGCGCCGCTGCCGCCCTGTTCACCGGCCACGCGAAAGTGAACGGCCGCCTTTCCCTGCAGTTGCGCAGCCGGCATGCGGCGCTGCGCACCCTGTTCGCCGAATGCACGGCCCAGGACACATTGCGCGGCATCGCCCAAATCACGGAAGGCATGGACGCCCCGGGCGACCTGCACCAGCTCGGCGACGATGCCCTGCTGGCGATCACCATCGAGAATCCAGGCCTGGATCCGCGCGAACCACAGCGCTATCAGAGCCTGGTTCCGTTAAAGGCAGCGACATTGTCCGAGGCCTTCGAAAGCTATTTCCATCAATCCGAACAGCTGCCCACCCGCCTGCTGCTGGCTGCCGATGGGGATCGTGCCGCCGGACTGATGCTGCAGAAGTTGCCCGGCGACGAAGGCGACAGGGACGGCTGGACCCGTGCCGGCGCTCTGTTCGACACGCTCAGGGCGGACGAGCTGCTTGCCGTTCCCACCGACGCACTGCTGCACCGGCTATTCCATGAAGAGGGCCCGGAGATCCTGGCCGAGCGCCCATTGCGCTTCGCCTGTTCATGTTCACGTGAGCGGGTCGGGTCGATGCTGCATTCGCTGGGCCCGACCGAGGCCCGGGCCGCCCTGGCCGAAGGCCAGGCCGAGATCCGTTGCGAATTCTGTGGGCAACGCTATCTGTTCAGCGCCGCCGGGATCGAGGAACTCTTTGCTTCGCCGCCGGTCGGAATGCAGGCGCCCGAACGGCTCCAGTAGCTTTTCGGGACGCCCGGGGACTTGTTAAAGAAACATAAACCGAATAGCATCGATTCCCCTCCTTGGGGAACTCCGCAGCGGAGTTTGGAGACTAAACCGGGCCATGAAACTGCGTCCATTGCACCTGCCGCTTGTCCTGTTGCTCGCCTTGTGCGTGGCGACGGGCGCGCATGCGCAATCCAAGCCGCAGGCTTCAAAGCGCGACTCCACCGTGCTGCCTGTCTGGAACAACACCAGCGGCAAGGTCGAAGCCGTATTGCTGCTGGAACCCACTGGCGAAGCCGCTGCCGGCGCCCGCTGGCGTCTGGGCAGCAACACCCTCGGCGCGGCCTTCGGGCTGGAAGCCGGCGATTCCCTGGGTCTGGTCTGCAATCGCCAGAACGGCATCACCAACAGCATCGGCAGCCTGATCAGCAATTGTGCCGTGGCCGAACTCACCGACGACGGTGACGGCAGCAGCCAGCACATCAGCGCCGGCGCCACCCTCAGCCGCCCCGGCGGCAAGCTGGGCTTGTCGGCAGGGACCGGCCGCGACACCCTTCCGGCCTGGTTGTCTTCCAATGCCGGCGCCCGGGTCGAACAAAACGACCTGGCCGTATTCGGCCAGAAGAACATCGGCCGCGAAGGCTTCGTCCGCATCGGTGGTGCCGTTGCCCGCGCACGCTTGGTTCCGATCGCCGACGTCCCGGCCATGGCCGATCGCTGGAACAGCAGAAGCCTCAGCGTGGGCGGCGGCTTCGGCGCCTTCAGCGCGAACATCGTCGGCCGCGTGGTCGACGTCCCCGGCCAGCCCGGGAAATGGGAAGGCCTGGGCCTGGGCCTGACTTGGCGCACGCCGTGGAGCGGCCAGCTGACCGTTGGTGCCGAGAACGTGGTCACCCGCGGCAAGAACCCCTTCTCGCCCAGCAATGAAAGCGGCGACGAAGGCACCGTACCCTACGTCCGCTACGAGCAGGATCTCTGATCCGACCAGTCTCGGGTCACGTCAATCCACCGCGATGCGCGGTTCTTTCTGTCCCCACTCCTGCGGCCCCGCAATGAGTCGCCCGCTCTTTTCGCCGGCGTCGCCGTCGCATGTCACGATCCTGAACCTCCTTGGCCCGAACATGAAGCCTGGCCCGTCGCAGGCCGGTTTTTGTGATTGATGATGGACAAAGAACTCCAGGAAATCTCTTCCCTGCTTCAGCAACGCGCGTTTGCGCAGGCGGAACAACGCCTACGGAAGCTGCTTGCAGGATTTCCGGAGCATCCGGCGGTCCACCGGATGCTGGCCTTGCTTGCCTCGGGCATGGGTCGGAACACCGAGGCGCTGCAGCACATGACCCGCGCCTCGGCACTGGCGCCGGAATCGGCGGAATTCCATTTTCAACTCGGCAGCCTGCTCGCTGCTGCCGGGCACTATGCGGAAGGCCTCGAACATTTCACCGCCGCCACGCGGTTACAGCCCGGCTTCGCCGAGGCTTGGCATTTCCAGGGCATCAGCCTGGTGCGCATGCAGCGCGACAGGGAAGCCTTGCCGGCGCTGCGCCGTGCTCGCCAGATCGCACCGGAGAATCCCAGGATCCTGGAAGCATTGGCCGAGGCCGAATTCCGTTGCGGATATCCAGCCGATGCCCTGCCCTTGTGGGAACATCTGCAGCAGGTGCGGCCTGGCGATACGCACATCGTGCTCAGAAAGGGCGAAACCCTCAGTCGTCTCGGTTTCCTCGATCGATCCATCGCCACTTACCAGGCGGCACTGGAGCAACTCCCCGACTCCAGCGAGCTGTGGATGGCGCTTGCGCAAGCCCAGGAAGACCAGGGCGACCGCGAAGCCGCCCGCCAGGCTTTCGAACGGGCATTGGCCTTGCGTCCGGGCTGGGCGTTTCCGTTGGGCGGCCTGTTGGGTCTGCAGCGTGGACTGGCGCCACAGGCCCTGATCGACTCGGCCATTGCGCTCCTGGCTTCGGCCTCGCTGTCCGATCACGACCGCTCGCTTGTAGGGTATGAACTTGGCAAGGCATTCGACGCCAAAGGCGAATACGCTGCGGCCATATCCGCCTGGGCGGATGCAAATACCGCCAGGCGACGGATGACCGGCCCTTACGACCCTGCGGAGTTGCAGCTCATGGTCGAGCAAGCCATGGGCAACGGTCAAACCTCCCTGCCAGCGCGGTCCCTCGCGCTCGGCAACCAGGATTCGCGCTTCGTCTTCATCGTCGGAATGCCGCGTAGCGGCACTACCTTGACCGAGCAGATCATCGCCGCGCATCCGCTCGCATTCGGTTGCGGGGAACTTCCCGATATGGCACTCATCGCAAGAGACTTGCGATGGCCGAAGAACGCCTCCGGATCAGACGACCGGATGCTCCAGCAAGCCATTGCCCGCTATGTGGATGCCGCTACGCGGCATTCCCCAGCCGAGGCAGTCCGACTGATCGACAAGGCCCCACTCAATTTCTTCCACCTGGACCTGATCGCATTGCTGTTCCCGCGCGCACGCGTGATCTGGTGCCGTCGTGATCCGCGCGACATTGCGATCTCGATCTATGGCGAGAACTTCGCTCTGAACGAAAAGTACGCCAGCGATTTCTTCGGCATAGCGCATTACATCGAAATGCAGCAGCGACTGATGCGCCACTGGCAGAAGGTGTTGCCTATCCCGATCCTCGAGTCGAGTTACGAGCAATTGGCCACTTCCATAGAACCCGAAGCCAGGCGCATCATCGACTTTGCAGGCCTGCCATGGGATCCGGCTTGCCTGGAGTTCCACCTCAGCGACCGTGGTGTGCAGACGCCGAGCCGTTGGCAGGTCAAGCAACCCATCCACACACGCTCGATAGGACGCTGGCGCAATTACGCCCCGGCACTCGGGCCGGCATTCGATTCGCTGGCGTCCTGCCGGGATTGAGGCCTGCCGTCGCCTGCATCGATCAGGATGCGACGACCACTCCCCACCCAAGCACGCCCTCGGACTGCTCGATTACCCGGCAACTGACGTCCGCTCGTGGCCGGATCTGACGCAACGTGGCGACCATGTCGCCCAGCGCCTGTTCCTGCAGCGCATGGCTCACCATCTCGTCGGTGCGCACCATGGCTGTCAGCAGCGCGTCGCGATAGGCATCCAGCCTTGAAAGCCGGCTCGCCGCATTACTGCCGCCGCTGCCGAAAACAAGAGCATGGATCCATGTCCGGGCCTCCAACAGCAGATCGGGGACCCCGCCAGCCTCGATGCTCTCGCCAACCTGCCGCATGGCAAGGTTGTATGCATCCTTGCAACGGCGCGCTTCACCTTCCTGCGCCGGACCGATGCCGCCCGATCGCGCCAGATCGGCCCATGGCAACACTTCGCGTGCGGCCTGGACGAGTCCGTCCGGCGCAAGCAGCAATCGCTGATTGTCCAGCTCGCACCGCCCCACCTTCACCAGCACCGATCCGGCGTGATGGAGGATGAAGGCTGCAGTACCGCTCGCCCCGCAGACGCGCAGGCATTCACGCAGCGCCTCTGGCCATTGCCCGTATTCCAGGCCGTACTGGCTGACGACCAGATCGAAGCTCTGCCCGGGGAACGGAAGCCGCTCCATAGGCACGCCCGGATGGAAACGTATGGCCGCATGCTCCCCAGGATCATGCCAGGCCGGCGCGACCGCAGCCAGGTCGACCGCATCGATGGAAATATCTCCTTCCAGCCGGCTCTGTTCCCACGCCAGCATCGGCAATGCGCCGTTGCCGGTGGCGATGTCCAGCATGCGATCGCCGGGTTGCAACCGCTCGAACAGCGGCCGCCAGAAATCGGCTATGGCACCGGCGTAATTGCCCGCGAAACTGCCCGCGCAGGAATGCAGCGCGCCATTGGCCCAATAGGACGACCAGGCGTTCCTGCGCGCGGCGGAATTGTCGATGCTCATGCCCATATTGTGCGGCTACAGGCAAAAAAAAGAAGGGCCCCGTTTCCGGGGCCCCTCTGAACTGCTTCAAACGCGTTGCTTAGAACGTCTGCGTGTAACGGAAGTACGTGGTACGGCCATACGCGTCGTACAGGTAGAAGTTCCACGGACGGCCGTCGTACGGGACTAGCTCCGGATAACGATCACCGACATTGGTGGCACCGATTGCAATGGTGGCATTCCACGGCGACTTCCAGCTGAACTGGAGATCGTGGGTCGAGTAACCGCCAACTGGGGTGGCCGAACGATCCTGTCCACCAATGTAGTTGGTGTTGAAATCAACAGAAAAATCGCCATAGCTCCACCTGTTCTGCAAGGTAGCGCGCAGATCCGGCGCACCGCCCAGACCAAGCTGGTCGATCATCTCACCCGTCGTGTCCTGGATGTCGAACTTGTTGATGTAGGACACCGACAGCCTGTTCTCCAACTTGCCCATGCTATCCAGGTCGAAGCTCGTGTTCAGGCGGAAGTCCAGACCTTCTGTTTCCAACAGGCCCTGGTTGGCATAACCAGCTTCGATCGTACGTGCACGGCCATTGGGAGCGCGCTCCAAGCCGAATCCGGTCGGGCATGCGCCATAGAGGCCCGGGTCGTTAGAGCAGTTGATGATGTCCTGCGCGCTGATCTGCGAGATCGTGTCCTCGACCTTGATGTTGTAGTAATCCAGGCTCAAGTCCAGCCAATCGAACGGATCGTACACAACACCCAAGCTCCACTGCTTCGACTGCTCAGAAGAGAGATTCGGATTGGAGGTGAAGAACGTGTCGACCTGCACGCTGCAGGTGGACGGACGGCCCAGAGCCGCGCAAGACGCGGGATCCTTGACGGGCTCTGCCGAGAAGGTGCGTTCAGCGGTCAGGATATCCAAGCCCGGCGCACGGAAACCTTCGCCGTACGAGCCACGGAAGGTCAAGTTATCCAGCGGCTGCCAACGACCGGCGATCTTCGGCGAGAAATCGTTGCCGTAGTCGCTGTACTTGTCATAGCGGCCTGCAACGGTGATGTCGAAGGTGCTGGTGAACGGGAATAGCCACTCGAAGTAACCCGAGTGCACATCGCGGCTACCGGCCGAGGAACCGCCAGAAGAGCCCAGCACCACGCCAGCGCGCGAAAGCGAGTCGTAGATATCCTGGAACTCGTCCTTGCGGTATTCCGCACCAATGACCGCGTTGGACACGCCACCGCCCATCTCGAACAAATCGAAATTCACCGAGCCGAACACTTCCTGCGTCTTCCAGAAGGAATCACGGCCAATCGTGGCGGTGAAACCGTTCAAGGTTTCCTGCGAGGCGCCGAACGGATCGGCGAAAATGTAATCGCCGTTATTGGCAGCTTGGGCAGCCAAGGTCTGGATGATGTAGCCGCGGCCAGTTTCCTTGTAGCTGTAGTTGGTGCGACGGACGCCAAAGTCGGTGCTGATCTTATCGGTCAGCTGACCCTGGAAGCCGATCATGAAATCGCTATTGACGGTATCGGTGAAATTGTCGCGGTTACCGGCGGCAGCAAACCGATGGAAGAAGTAGGTCGGCAGGCCATCGCCCGGGGTCACGTCGTTGATGGTGCCATCTTCTACTGCGACCACGCCCGGAACCGGCGCGTAGCGACCGAAGGTTTCCACCCTCGTCTGCGTGGCGGTCATGTAGACGGTCCAGTCGTCGTTGATCTGGTAATCGCCGCGGACGAAGATCGCCTTGTTGTCGACCGAGGCTTCATTGGCAGCCACGGTGTTGAAGTTGAACGAGCACTGCTCCGGGCCACTCGGCAGACCGGTGTCGGGATCAAGAGGCTGGCTCAGGTAAAACCCATTGGAGTTGCAAGCAAAGCCCGGAACCGCTGCGGGAGCCGCGCCATCGCCGTCCGGGCCCACGCCGGCGTACCAATCGTAATAGTTGTTGCCATAGGTCGTAGCACCAATCTCGTCGCCACCAATCTGATCGCGGGTGAAGACCATGCCGCGACTGGACTTGGACACGCCGCCGATCAGGCGACCGCGGTCGCCGGAAACGCCGAAGACGACCGAAAAGTCTTCCGTGTCGCCACCCTGGATCTTGGTCTGGCCGACGCCGTAACGCAGCTCGACGCCGTTGAAATCCTTGCGCAGGATGATGTTGACCACGCCGCCGATCGCGTCGGAGCCGTACACGGCCGATGCGCCGTCGGACAGGATCTCGATGCGCTCGACCGCAGCCAGCGGAATGGCGTTGAGGTCGGAACCGCTGGAAGCGGACATCGGGTTGGTCGGGGCGCGGTGGCCGTCGATCAGGACCAGAGTACGGCCCGAACCAACACCACGCAGGTCAACGGTGGCCAGTGACTGTGCGGAGCTGCCGGACTGCGGCTTGAAGTTGCCGAACGAAGCGAACGTGCTGTCGCGCAGCACGTCGGCAACGGAAATGTCGCCGCTGGCATCGATGGAGGCGCGATCGATGACGGTGACCGGAACGGCACCTTCGATTTCAGCGCGCTTCAGGCGCGAACCGGTCACTTCGACACGGTCAAGGGTCTTTGCTTCTTGTTCGGTGTCGGTAGCTTCCTGGGCAAATGCATTGCCGGAAACCAGCGCCGCCGCGCTGGCGAACAACGCGAACTGAATCGCGCCTGGCAGCTTCTTAAGGTTGGTCATTTGATGCTCTCTCTCAAGGTCGAGTTGAAGACCAGGTCGCTAGGACCCAAGCCAAATAAACAGACGCGAAATGGAGCAACGTCTGGTGCCCGAAGGATAACGTAATTTTTACGGTAGTGGTTGCAACTGATATGAAAACTCTGTCTTTTAGAATTTTCTTCTTTAAAAACAGACAGTTATTCGTTACCAATTCGTGATCAAGATACAATTTCGCCTGTTCATAAAAGCACGATTCGGAATTCCGGCTGAATGCCATCTGTCTCTGCAAACATCAAATGCAGTTCCGGCATATGACATCAACTTAATGCGGCAAGGGTCCGTTGGGCTTCGGCACAGAGTTCATCAGGCATGGCGGGGCCGTAGCTGCGCAGGTATTCGCTGATTTCATCGAACTCGTCCCTCCAGGCATCCGGATCGACCTTGAACAGGTCAGCCAAGGTTTCCGCAGTCATCCCGACGCCTTGCAGGTTGAAATGTCCCGGCTTGGGCAGCAGTCCGATGGGCGCCTCGATCGCTTCCGCCCTGCCCTGCACGCGCTCGATCATCCATTCCAGCACCCGCAGGTTCTCGCCGAAGCCCGGCCACAGGAACTGGCCATCCTCGCCCTTGCGGAACCAGTTGACGTGGAAGACCTTCGGCAGCTTCGCCCCGGGCTGGTCGAACGAGAGCCAGTGGGCGAAGTAATCGGCGAAGTTGTAGCCGCAGAACGGTTTCATCGCCATCGGATCGCGACGCATCACCCCGACCGCGCCGGTAGCGGCCGCAGTGGTTTCCGAACCCATGCTGGCGCCGACCAGCACGCCATGGGTCCAGTCGCGGGCCTCGAACACCAGCGGCACCAGCGAGGCGCGGCGACCGCCGAAGACGATGGCGGAAATCGGCACGCCCTGCGGATCTTCCGCACGTGGCGAATAGCTCGGACACTGCTTCGCGGAGACCGTGAAGCGCGAATTGGGATGCGCAGCCGGGCCATTGGCCGGATCGTAGTCGCGGCCCTGCCAGTCCTTCGCCGGCACACGCTTGTCCAGGCCTTCCCACCACGGCTGGTTGTCGTCGGTGACGGCGACATTGGTGAAGATCGTGCCGTGTTGGATGGAAGCCAGCGCATTGGGATTGGATTTCTCCGAAGTGCCAGGCGCGACGCCGAAGAATCCCGCTTCCGGGTTGATCGCGTACAGGCGGCCATCGGCGCCGGGTCGCATCCAGCAGATGTCGTCGCCCACCGTCCACACTTTCCAGCCGGCCTCGCGGTAGCTTTGCGGCGGGATCAGCATGGCCAGGTTGGTCTTGCCGCAGGCCGACGGAAACGCCGCGGCGATGTAGTGGACCTCGCCTTGCGGATTCTCGATGCCGACGATCAGCATGTGCTCGGCCAGCCAGCCTTCGCGCCGCGCCTGGTGCGAGGCGATGCGCAGCGCGTGGCATTTCTTGCCGAGCAGGGCGTTGCCGCCGTAGCCCGAACCGAACGACTTGATGGTCAGTTCTTCCGGGAAATGCATGATGAAGCGACGCTCTGGATCCAACTCGCCAATCGAATGCAGCCCCTTGACGAAGCTTCCCTCGCGCTCGATCCGCGCCAGCGCCGCCGCGCCCATGCGGGTCATGATGCGCATGTTGGCGACCACGTACGGGGAATCGGTGATCTCCACGCCGCAGCGCGCCAGCGGCGAATCGATCGGACCCATGCAATAGGGGACCACGTACAGGGTGCGGCCGCGCATGCAGCCGGCGAACAATGCGTCCATCTGCGCATGGCCATCAGCCGGTGACATCCAGTGGTTGTTGGGGCCGGCGGCATCGCGTTCGGGCGTGCAGACGAAGGTCAGGTGTTCGACCCGGGCCACATCGCTGGGACTGGAACGATGCAGCCAGCTGTCGGGATGGGTATCCGGATTCAGCGGCAGCAAGGTGCCGTCGGCCTGCATCTGTTGCACCAGCGCGGCGTATTCGGGATCGCTGCCGTCGCACCAATGGATGTGGTCGGGCTGAGTCAGCGCCGCGGCTTCAGTGACCCACTGATTCAGGTTGTCGAGCTGACTGCCGGCGGGGCTTTTCCCGTCGATGAAAGAAACCGCTGCATTCATGCTTGCCCTCCCAGGCCAACCATATGGTTACGTATGTAACTGTGCAGTTTACGCGCGCCGGCCGGGAGGGTCTTGCTGCAGCGCGGACGCTCGATCGCCTGAAAACGTTATCAGCCTGGCTGCGCGCGTCGATAGGGCTGGAACAACTGCAGCAACCACGGCTTCTGCGCCAACACCAGGCTCACGCCGACGCGCTCCTGCGCATCGAGAGTGGCATCGCGCGCCAGCAACGCGTCGAACTCACGCGCCAGTTCTTCCAGGCGCAGGCGCAACTGCTTCACCCCGTCGATGCTCAGGCTGCCGCTCAACAGCAGCAACGCATCCTGCTCGCCATCGAAGGGATCAGCGAAGAAATCGCCGAGCAGGCTCTTGCGGAAGTAACGCTCCATCGGTCCGTCGGCGCGCCAGCGGAAATTGCGCGCGGTCAACGGGCGGCCGCGATTGCCTGGCATCAGTTCGATGATCCCCAGCCGGTCCAGCCGCACCAGCAACGCGGTCCATTGCGCCAGGGTGAACTCGAACTGGGCCAGCACGTCATCCTGGTGCCAGCGATTGAGGGTCAGGAACAGCGCCAGCAACAGGACCGGTTCGCCGACCAGCGCCTGCTCCTGTTCCTCGCTCAGGTTGGCCATGGCAGGACGCCCGCGCGCAGCCTCGGCGCTGAGTTCGGCCAGGCCCACGTCCAGCGCATCGCAGACCTGCTCCAGGCGTTGCAGGCTCATCGCCCGTTGCGAGAACATGCGCTTGATCGCCGCCTCGCTCAGTTTCAGGCGTGCCGCCAGGTCGCGATAAGTCATGCCCTGGGCGCGCAGGCAGCGCTTGAGGGCATCGATGAGTTCGAGCGAGATCGCCATGGGTATCAAATTACTATACGTGGCGACCCGTGTCGCTCAAGCTTGTCGACGAGTGTTGATCCATGGGTTGATCGCCAGGGTGGACCGCCCGCGCAAGAGCGATCAGGCCTTCGCCACCTGCAGCGAGACCTGCTTGGAGCCGTTACCCAGCCACTGGCTGCCGACCTGGTGGAAGCCGAACTTGTCGTGAAAGAGGCGCGAGGGTTCGTTCGGAGGAACGACGTTGTATTCGCAGGCGATGGTGGCGATGCCGTTTGAGCGGGCGTAATCGAACAGGTCTTGGTAGAGCAGCATGCCCAGCCGCAATCTCCGGTAGTCGCCGCCGACGACGATCCGGTCCACGTACAGGAAAGCGTCGTGACACGCAGCGAACCACTCGAAGTTTTCGTTGGCGTGGCCGCAGCCGTCTTCCATGGCGAGGAGGAAGGCGGCGACGGCTCCATCGACGGTCGCGACCTTGTGGTAATTGGCCAGGCCGTGGAGCTGGCGCAGCCGTGCTTCGTCCATCGGGCTGGTGTGCCTGACTTCGGCGGCGTTGAGGGCGACCACGGCGGCGAAGTCCGCTGCATCGGCATCGCGGAGGGCGATTTCTCTCATGGGATTCCGGATACCTGCGGGCTTGATCGGGCTGCGAGGCGACTTCGGCTCGGATGGGTGGTCAGGCGGCCCCGCGCGGGGCTACCCCTATGTCGAAGTGCATCACGTCCTCGCGGATGCCAAGTTTCGTGTACAGGGCAATGGCCGGGTCGTCACCATAGTCCGCCTGGACGAAGATAACGTACGCCCCCAGCCTGGCGGCGATGTCCTTGAGCGCTTCGATGAGGCCGGTTGCAACCCCGCGCCGCCTGCACTCTTCCTCCACGGCAAGATCGTAGATGTAGATCTCGCTGCGTTCCTGCTCGAATTTTTCGAGGACGTACGCGACCAGCCCACCGATGACATGACCATCGTCGAATGCCGCAAGCGTGATGAAGGTTTCGCTGTCCAGCAGCCTGGTCAGGTAAGTCGATCGCGGCTGCTTCTCCGTGAACGTGTCTATTTCACCGAACGCCCTGCCAAGGACACCCAGCATGGCGCGCATCTCCGCGATATCGGCAGAGGTCAACCGGCGAATCGAGATCGGAGTTGTCATGAGGCCGATGGTTGCCTTACGGCTGGATCAAACCGGCCCGCGAAGCGGGCTCGCCTTGAATGAAATGAATCGTCAGGCCTGCTGCCAACCCGCCTTGTGCGCATCCGGGTTCTTGTCCGCGACAAGGTTCAGTCTGATGCCATGCTCAAGAAAGGCCTTGAGGCCGGCAAGCGTCCAGGTGAACCCTTGGGTCGACTCGCCAACGTACTTGACGAGCTCGTCTCCGTCGCCCGTCCAGCCAGACTCTTTGACGACGACGTAGGTCGTTGCATCGTTGCGCGCGGAGAAGATCCACTCAACCGTGGTGCGACCACTGTATCCGTCCCACTCGATCACAATCCGCCTGTCGGGTTCGATGGCCTCTACTAGCACCGACGTGGATGCCCCGTACATCTCCCAGTCCCACCTGACCTCATGACCAGCCTTGAGTCGACCACTGCTCCTTGTGAACCAGAATTTGGTTGTAATGCCCGGATCGATGAAAGCCTCGAAAACTTCAGCGACGGGTTTGCGAATGAGCATTTCCGCCTCCGCAACGGGCGCTTTTGTGATCTCGACCTTCATGACAACCTCCCTTGCAAGCCTGAGGCCTGAATCAGACCGCACCTCGATGCGTCGTCGGCCTCGATGAATTGCTGGATGGCAACGCCCTGCTCATTGGCCAGCGGGCGGTTGCCAGAGCTCGACCTTGTTGCCTTCGGGGTCGATCACCCAGCCGAATTTTCCCTGCTCGGAACTGTCGGTCTTGTCGACGACGTTGCAACCTTCGGCACGCAGCGCAGCAAGCAGGCCGTCCAGATCCGCGACACGGAAATTGATCATGAAAGACGCGGGGCTCGGCTCCATGTACTTGGTATCCTGGGCGAACGGACTCCAGATCGTCATGCCTGGCCGGCTGTCGGCGCCTCCCCACTGGAAAACGGCCCCGCCCCAGTCGGTTACATCCAGACCAAGGTGATCGCGGTACCAGGCGCCAAGCGCTTTCGGGTCCGCTGATTTGAAGAAGATCCCGCCAATACCGGTGACGCGTTCCATGGCCTGCTCCATAGGTGGCCGACAGATTTTCCGCGGTCTGACCCCTGAATCAAGCCGACCCGCGAAGGGGCTCGGCTTGAATTAATTGTCAGGGCTCACTGCCTGGCACAAGACGGCATGTCTTCAGGTGCCGGGCTCATGAACCTGGTCTTCCCGTTACAGATTGAATAGCTGAACGACGTGCTCGCCAGGCCTGCATCCGGAATTGTCTGGGAGTGCAGTTGCTTGCCCGATGCATCGGTCAGAAGAACAGTCGTTTTATCCGGATTTCCAGAACTGCCCGACGTGGCAAATGCCAACACATGACCATCTCCGAGCTCAAGCTTCGCTGTTTGTCCCGACGGGATCTGGATATCGAATGTGACCGGCGTTGCGCCATCCTGCTGCAGCGAGCCGACGAACTGGACGCTGGCTGGCGTTACCGCAAAGGCTGATGCGCAAAGACCAAGTAACGCGATTGAGACTACCGGTGCTTGCTTCATTGTCCATCTCCAGGTTGTGTGATGCTTGTTTGCGAGACCCAACTCCTGAATCAAGCCGGCCCGTAAAGCGGCTTCGGCCTGAATGAATTGTCGGGGTCCATGCTAGCCATCCGCAAGAGACGACTCCCGCTCCGGGTCGCCGAGAAGAAAGGTATCGCCAATGGTTGCAGTGATGCTGCCAGTGCCCATGCTGCGGATCTCCCAGTACCAAGTGTCGTAACGGGTCTCAAAAGTACCCCGGGCGGAGCATGGGCCATGGAGGAAGAAGTCGTGCTGTTGGCGCCCGGAAACAAGCACCGCCCTGTCAAGGAACGCTCGAACCTGATCGGGCGTGACAGCAAACGCGGCGCAGGCCTCTTCTTCGGGACCAATGCCATTTTCTGTCACGACGATCCTGGCGATGGGGCCAATCGGGCTGGATGAAACCATGGCCGGGACAAGTAGTCCGGCGAGCAATCCAAAGCATGCGAGGTGTTTGGTCATGCGGCCTGACGTCTGTTTCACCACCACCTTGTGTTTCACTGGCCGCCCCGGTGACATAAAGGACCCTGCTACGGCGACCTATGCCATCAGACCCGGTCCAGCCCGCAATGGGCCGAGGCTATCAACTCCGGCAGCGACCCACCATCTCGCACTTCAGGGCCTCTATTCCAGCCTGAGCTCGGCATCCCCGGAGAACGTCTCGATGCCGATTTCCCCATCGCCGCTGCCATAGCGGGTGCTGAAGCTGGAACCCGGGCCGAATTCCGGCTTCTCGATCTTCGCGCCGGGGGCCTTGAGGGTGCCGCTGAAGCTTTCCCCGCGCACCTGCGCCGACAGGTCCCTGGGCAGCACCAGGAGCAGGCCGCCGCTGACGCTCTCGAAACGGATTTCGCCCTTCGGCGCCAGCGCCGCGCGGATCGTGGCGTCGCCGCTGACGGTATTGGCCGACAGCTCGCTGACGCGTTCGCCGTTGACCGCGATGTCGATGTTGCCCGACACCGTTTCCGTCTTGACCTCGCCATTCATGCGGCCGCGCAGGATCAGATCGCCGCTGACGCTTTCCGCATGCACGTCGGCGCTGTTGACGGTCAGGCGCAGGTTCCCGCTGACGCTTTCCACATCGACCTCCCGGGGCGCGGCAGCCACGACCACGTCGCCGCTGACGCTGTCGATGGACAGCTTGGCCGGGGCCACGCCGGATACATCCACGTCGGCCGCGACCGAGTCGATTTCCAATTCGGCGCGCAGCGGCACCATCAGTTGCAGGTCGGTCGATCCGGACTTGTTGCCGCCCCAGCCGCTGCTTTTCGGATACCGCACCCGCACCTCCAGGTGCTGGCGGTCGCCCTCCACTACCAGTTTCTCGACCCCGTCGCCGAGGCTGCCGCTGATCTTCACTTCGGCGCGGTCCCAGGCCCGCACCTGGATGCGTCCCTTGAGGTTCTCGATGTCGATGCGGCCGGTCGGATCCAGCGGGCGGGTTTCGTCGATCGGCGTGGCCGCCAGCGCCGCGCCCGGCAGGGCGAGCAGCAGCGACAACAACAAGGGCGAGAGCCGGGCATGATGCGAGGGGGCGGAACGATTCCTGGCGATGTTCATGGCGATTTCCTCAAGTCAGGCCCGCGCGCCGGGTCAGTTCCAGGCGGCGTGCATAGGTGCGGCGTAGCTGGTCGAGCAGGAAACGCGCCTCGGGATCGCGGTCGATGGCGCCGAGGATCTGCGCGGCACTGCGATCCAGGTCGCCGAAGGCCGGGGCCAGTTCCGGATGGGTGCCGGCCTGCTGCAGGCGGGCCAGGGCATTTTCGTAATCCAGGGTCATCGACACCGCCTGCTGGCGGATCAGCGGATTGCCCTGGCGCGGCGCGGGATCGGCGGGATTCAACTGCCAGACCACGCCGATTGCGAGCAGTACGGAAGCCGCCATCGCCCATGGCGCGAACCTGCGCGCGCGCGCGCTGCGCTGGACACCCTCGGCGGCCGCCTGCCGAGGCGTTATCGCGATGCGCGCGGCGATGCCTGGCCACAGGTCGCCCTGCGGCTCGATATCGCGGCGCAATGCTTGCAGTTGCCAGCGCAGGGCGTCGTCATTCCGGTTCTGTGTATTCATGTCATGCGTGCTCATGCCTCACCTCCCAGACGCCCGCGCAGCAACTGGCGCGCGCGATGCAACTGTGCTTTCGAACTGCCTATCGCCATGCCAAGCTCGTTGGCGATCTCTTCATGCTTCCAGCCTTCCACGTCGTGCAATACCAGCACCGCGCGGGCGCGCGGCGGCAACGTGGCCACCGCGCGCTCCAGGTCCATCGACAGGGCCGTGCCGTTGCCGGCTGAATCGGCGATGCCCAGGTCCTCTATCGCGTCCTCGTCCTCGCTGAAACGCGGACCGCTGCGGCGGCTGCGCAACTCCATCAACGCGGTAGTGACCGCCAGCCGGTGGAGCCAGGTGGAGAAGGCGCTTTCGAAGCGGAATCTCGGCAGTGCCTGCCAGGCGCGGACGAAAGCTTCCTGGGTCAGGTCCTCCGCACGTACGCCCTGCGCACCTACCAACCGCACGATCACGCCATGCACCCGGCCGGCATGGCGGCGATAGATCGACTCGAAGGCGTCCGCATCGCCGGCCGCGGCCGAGCGCGCGAGTGCGGCATCGGTTGCGGCGGCCACTTCAGCAGTGGTCGTTTCGGTCATCAAGGCGCTCATGGCGGCGGTCAGCATAAACACTGGGATGCGGTCAGGTGGGTTTGGGTTTAAGGAGACCCAAGGCGAGGTCGAGCTTCACGGGCTTTGGGCTTTGGCTATTGCCCTGGCCTTTTCAATTCCCGTTAGGGTGGGGTTTCTTTGGTTACTTTGACCAGCCCTTCGGCGGGCTGTTGAAAAACGCCTCTTTGCCGTTCTTAAAGATAAAGTGACTCGCGCGTAGCGCGGCTTTCAACAGCGAAGCTGGTCAACGCCTTGCTTCAAGACAAGAGCTGGGAGCGATCCCCGCCTGCGCGGGGATGACGAGCAAAAGCACCCCTCCTCCTCAACCGCTGGTCGCGACCTCGATCTCTCCTGCGTTTCGCGCAAGAGAGGAGGCCAGGAGCAAGCTCAAGGGCGAGCTGGGCTCAGTCCGGGATCAGGGTGCTGATCACGTGCTCGACGTAGGCCTCGAACTCTTCGTGGTGCAGGCGCGGCTGCTGCAGTTGCAGGGCCAGTTGCAGGAAGCCGAGGTAGGCCGAATAAGCCAGGCGGGCGCGGTGCTGGGCCTCGGTGCGGGCCATGCCGGCCTGCCGGAACGAAGCGACCAAGTAGTCGAGGCGCCGCTGCGAGACCCGGTTGATCACCGGCTGCACCGCCGGATGGTCCAGCGCCTTCAGCAGCTCGCTGTATATAACGTGTGGCTTGACCTCGTGGGCGACCAGCAGGAACAGCTCGCGCAGGCGCGCGCGCGGATCAGGCACCGCTTCCAGGCTGCCGAACACGCTTTCCTGCTCGATCGCCTCCCAGCGCTCCAGCGCCGCCTGCAGCAACGCGTCGCGGGACGGGAAATGCCAGTAGAAACTTCCTTTGGTGACGCCCAGCCGCCGCGCCAGCGGTTCGACCGCGACAGCGGCGACGCCTTGCTCGGCGACGAGGTCCAGCGCCGCCTGGGCCCAGTCCTCGGCACTGAGCCGGGCGGTGCGCGGAGTGGCGGAGACGCCGGGAGTGTGGGAATCGGGGGTCGAGGTGCTCATGCCTGCATTTAACCATACGCCGTAGTTTGTTGGGGTATGTTTTGTCGCGCTGCACCTCACCCTGCCGGAGGTCGCAGCTTGTCCCAGCAAGAGCCTGACAAGGAATCGGCAAGGCATCACGGAATCGCCGCCGTACCGATTGACTACTCTGAATCGGAAGATCCATACTAGCCCGTATGGTATTTACTTCCCATAAGACATCACCAGCCCGGCAACTGCCTGCGCAGTCGAAGGCACTCGTGGGCGCCGACGGCCTTGCGTTGGCGGCGACGGCTTTCCCCACGGCATCATCGCTGCAGACTTCCGACACGTTGCTGTTCACGCATGGCTTCGGCCAGACGCGTGGCGCTTGGCAGCGCAGCGGCATGGCCCTGGCGGCCGAGGGATATGCGGGTCTTTCCTACGATGCGCGCGGCCATGGCGAATCGGAACGCAATCCCGCCGACCTGTCCTACACCGGGGAACAGTTCGCCGACGATCTGATCATCGTCGCCGGCGAGCAGACCCAGCCGCCGGTGCTGGTGGGCGCGTCCATGGGCGGGCTGTTCGGCATGATCGCCGAGGCTCGCTGGCCCGGATTGTTCCGGGCGATGATCCTGGTCGACATCACTCCGCGTTGGGAAGAGGCCGGGTTGCAGCGCATCCTCGGTTTCATCACCGCGTTCCCGCAGGGCTTCGACTCGCTGGATCACGCCGCCGACATCATCGCCGCCTACCTGCCGCACCGCCGCGCGCGCAAGAGTCCGGAAGAGTTGCGTGAGCTTTTGCGCGAAAGCGAGGACGGACGCTGGCGCTGGCATTGGGATGCGCGCCTGGTCGACGACCTGGTCCGCGACTGCGCCCAACACCAGGACGACATCGCCGAATCCGCGCGCGCGCTACGCTGCCCGGTGCTGCTGATCAGCGGCGGACGCAGCGACCTGGTTTCGGCCAGGACCGTGGAGGAATTCCAGTCGCTGGTGCCTCACGCGCAGCATGCGCACCTGCCGCAGGCCACGCATATGCTGGCCGGCGACGACAACGACACCTTTACCGCGACCGTGCTGGAATACCTCGCCGGGCTACCGGCGGCGGCCTGCCCCGACGCAGCGACGATTTCCACTTCGCAACACCCCGCCTCAGGCGAATCCGCCGTCACCAAGTCCGTACCTGGAGCAAGTCCATGAGCATCGTCATTCCCTTCCTCGCCTTCCTGCTGGTCGGTGCGTTGGCCGCCTACCATCGCCTGCGCCTGGCCTACTGGGCTGCGATCACCGCGACCCTGCTGGTGGCCTGCTGGTTGCTGGGCGCCAATCCGGCCGCGACGATCGTGGCCGCGGTGCTGGTGGCGCTGATCGCGGTGCCGCTGCTGATTCCCGGTCTCCGCAAGGCATTGGTTACCACGCCGTTGCTGAAGTTCTTCCGCAAGGTCCTGCCGCCGCTGTCGCAGACCGAACGCATCGCCCTGGAAACCGGTTCGGTCGGTTTCGAAGGCGAATTGTTCACCGGCGATCCCGACTGGAACCAGTTGCTCAGCCAACCGAAGCCGCAACTGACCGCCGAGGAACAAGCGTTCCTGGATGGCCCGGTGGAAGAGCTGTGCCGCATGACCAACGATTGGGAAATCACCCACGTGCATGCCGACCTGCCGCCCGAGCTGTGGGACTACATCAAGAAGAACAAGTTCTTCGGCATGATCATCCCCAAGGAATACGGTGGCCTCGGCTTCTCCGCGCTGGCCCATCACAAGGTGATCCAGAAGCTGGCCTCGGTTTCCAGCGTAGTCAGTTCCACCGTCGGCGTGCCCAACTCGCTGGGCCCGGGTGAACTGCTCAACCACTACGGCACCCAGGAACAGAAGGACTATTACCTGCCGCGCCTGGCCGTCGGCGAGGAAGTACCCTGCTTCGGCTTGACCGGTCCGTTCGCCGGTTCCGACGCCACCTCCATTCCCGATTACGGCATCGTCTGCAAGGGCGAATGGAACGGCGCCCACGTGCTCGGCCTGAAGCTGACCTTCGACAAGCGCTACATCACCCTGGCGCCGGTGGCGACATTGATCGGCCTCGCCTTCCGCATGTACGACCCGGATGGCCTGATCGGCGACACCCGCGACATCGGCATCACCCTGGCGCTGTTGCCGCGCGATACCGACGGCGTTGAAATCGGCCGTCGCCATTTCCCGCTCAACTCGCCGTTCCAGAACGGGCCGATCCACGGCAAGGAAGTCTTCATCCCGCTGAGCCAGCTGATCGGCGGCGTGGACAAGGCCGGCCTGGGCTGGAACATGCTCAACGAGTGCCTGGCCATCGGCCGTTCCATCACCCTGCCCTCCACCGCCAGCGGCGGAGCCAAGGCCGGCGCGGTGGTGACCGGCGCCTACGCCCGCATCCGCAAGCAGTTCGGTCTGTCGGTCGGCCGCTTCGAAGGCGTGGAGGAAGCGCTGGCACGGATCGGTGGCAAGGCCTATGCGATCAGCGCGCTGTCGCAGGCCACTGCCGCGGCGGTCGATCGCGGCGACGTGCCCTCGGTGCCGTCGGCGATCGCCAAATACCACTGCACCACCATGGGCCGCGAAGTGGTGACCGATGTGATGGACGTCATCGGCGGCAAGGGCATCATCCTGGGGCCACGCAATTTCGCCGGACGCGCCTGGCAGGCCTCGCCGATCGCGATCACCGTGGAAGGCGCCAACATCATGACCCGCAGCCTGCTGATCTTCGGCCAGGGCGCGATCCTCTGCCATCCGTGGGTGATGAAGGAAATGAAGGCCGCCAGCAACCCGGACTTCAAGGCCGGCCTGGAGGAATTCGACCGCAATCTGTTCGGCCACATCGGCTTCGCCATTTCCAACGCGGTGCGCTCGTTCTGGTTCGGCCTGACCGGGGCGAAGATCGGTTCGGCGCCGGGCGACGACTACACCCGCCGCTACTTCCGCAAGCTGGACCGCTATTCCGCCAACCTCGCCCTGATGGCCGACGTGTCGATGCTGTTGCTGGGCGGCAAGCTGAAGTTCAAGGAGTCGTTGTCCGGCCGCCTCGGCGACGTGCTCAGCCACATCTACCTGACCAGCGCCATGCTCAAGCGCTACCACGACGAAGCCGCGCCGGCCGCCGACCAGCCGCTGCTGGCCTGGGCCTTCCACGACAGCGTGCACAAGATCGAGCTGGCGCTGTCCGGTGCGCTGCGCAACTTCCCGATCCGTCCGGTCGGCTGGTTGCTGTGGGCGCTGGTGTTTCCGTGGGGCCGCCGCGCCGAGGCGCCGAGCGACCGCCTCGGCCATCGCGTGGCCGCGTTGCTGATGACCCCGAACGAAGCCCGCGACCGCCTCGGCAACGGTGTGTTCCTGACCCCGTGCGAGAACAACCCCGGCGGCCGCATCGACAGCTACCTGGCCAAGGCGATCCTGGCCGAGCCGGTGGAACGCAAGTTCCTCAAGGCGCTGAAGAACAGCGACATCGAGGCGCTGGATTTCGCTTCGCAGCTGGATGAAGGCGTGCGCGAAAACTGGATCACCGCCGAGGAGCGCCAGCAGTTGGAAGAGCTGCGCGCGATCACCCTGGAAACGATCACTGTGGACGACTTCGATACGCATGAACTGCGTTCGGCGGGTTATTACGATAAGCATCCGGCCGAGAAGGCGAAGTCGCGCGAGGCGGCTTGATGCCCTCTCCCCTTGCGGGAGAGGGACAGGCCCGAAGGGGCCAGGGAGAGGGGAGGATTGACGCAAGGGAGCGTGCAGCAGCAAGCGCAAGAGCACACTCGCTGCGCTCGTGCCCCTCTCCTGCCCTCCGGGCATCCTCTCCCGCGAGGGGAGAGGAGTCACCATGTTTTCCTGGAGCAGTGATCCATGAGCGCTTCCGTATTGCAGCTCTACAACAACCTCACCCGCAAGCCTTTCGGCAACTGGCTGTTCTCGCGCGCGGTGTGTTTCAAGGCGCCCTACTTCGGCAGCATCAAGCCGAGAATGACGGTGCTGGAGCCGAATCGGGCAGAAGCCACGATCAGGCATCGCCGCAGCGTGACCAACCACCTCGGCACCGTGCACGCCATCGCCTTGTGCAACCTGGCCGAGTTCACCGGCGGACTGATGACCGACGTCAGCATTCCCGCGTCGATGCGCTGGATTCCCAAGGGCATGAGCGTCGAATACCTGAAGAAGGCGGTCGGCACCCAACGTGGCGTGGCCACCCCGGAATTCCCGCCACACGAAGCGGCTGAAGGCTACGAACTGCCGGTCAACGTGGTGGTCACCGACCCGCAGGGCGAGACGGTATTCAAGGCGCGCATCTCGATGTGGGTGTCGCCCAAGCCGGCGCGCAGGGACTGAACCGTGTCCCGCGACCTGCTGGTGCAGCTCTGCGGGATCCACAGTTTCGTTTTCGCCGCGATCCACCTGGCGTTCTGGAAACTGTTCGACTGGAAGCGTGAGCTGTCGAAGATCGGCCTGCCCACGCGTGCGGTCACCCAGATCCTCAACCTGCGCCTGATCTATTTCTTCCTCGGCATCGGCGTGCTGTGCTTCGTCTTCACCCGTGAATTGCACGCGACACCATTGGGGCGGGCGCTGCTGGTATTCATGTCGTTGTTCTGGGTCGGACGGACGATCGAGCAGTTCGTGTTCCTGCGCGTCAACAAGCCGCTGGTGCATGTGCTGACCGCGCTGTTCGTGATCGGCGCGGTCCTGTTCGCATCGCCCATGTTGCCCGCATCGCCGTAGGAGCGACGTGAGTCGCGAAACCGCCATGCGTCCCTTCGCGACTCACGTCGCTCCTACGCGAACCCGCGCCCGCGCGCGGCGGTTACGGCAATGAACAGACCGCCGCAATCGCGGCGATCGCCGGGACGCCCTGCACGAAGAAGATCCGCTTGTTGACGCTCCAGGCGCCGTAGAGCGCGGCGGCGACCACGCAGCCGAGGAAGAACAGCACCACGTTCCATTGCCACGTGTACAGGAACCAGAGCAGGCCCGCGGCCAGGAAGCCGTTGTACAGGCCCTGGTTGGCGGCGAGCACGCGGGTGGTCTCGGCCTTCTCCGGCGTGTTGCGGAAGGTCTTCAAGCCGAGGGGCCTGGTCCACAGGAACATTTCCAGGACCAGGAAATACACGTGCAGCAGCGCGACCAGCACGACCAGGACATGGGCAAGGATCAGCATGAGGGTTCCACCGCGGGGAGCAGCGCCCAGCATACCCAAGCGCCCGGCGCTCCAGGAGTACGGATGGCGGCGATTGACTGACCGGCCCGGTCGTGTCGAAGCGTCAGCCTTTGATGTGCTGGCTCCAGGCCCTCAGCACGGCCGCTTCGCGCTCGGGCGACAGCCCTGCCTTGGGCGACGCGCGGCGCGCTTCGGGAAGTGCCCTCCACCATTGCAGCGTGTCGTCGACCGTTTCCTGCAGCGACCGGTACTTCAGCCCGGCGGCCTGTGCCTTGGCCGTGCTGCGCTGGCCGAATCCCGCGTACTCGCCGGTCGGTGGAATCCACACCGGCATGTCCTGCCAGGCGCTGACCTGCTGCGCTTCAAGGAAATCCGCGGGCACCCAGGTCACGGTGGAGCTGGCTTCCGGCGGTTGCGGGCACGGCGCGCGGATGCACTGGATGTCGTTGGCGGCGGTGCCGGCGCGTTGGCAGGCGGCGAGCAGCGAACCCATGCTGATCGCCCCGGGCGCGGCATCGGCATTGAATACGCCGGTGCTGCCGGACTCGATGGCGTGGAGGATGAACCCGGCCAGGTCGCGTACGTCGATGAACTGGGTCGGGTCGCTGGCCGAACCCGGCGCGAGGATCTCGCCCCCACGCGCGGCGCGCGCCGGCCAGTAGGTGAAGCGGTCGGTGTTGTCGCCGGGACCGACGATCAGGCCAGGTCGGATCACGGTGGTCTGGCCGGGCAGTTCCTTCTCCGCCGCCTGCTCGGACAGCGCTTTCAACGGGCCGTAATTCTCGCCGGTGATTTCCTTCGCTGCTTCCGGATCGGCCATGGTCAGGACGACGGAGGACTCGTCGGCACCGGGCTTGCTGTTGTCGGCGTAGACGGAAATGGAGGAGATGATCACGTACTGGCCGGCGCGCTCGCCGAGCAATCGCGCCGAGCGGGTGACATCGGCGGGGAAATAGGCGGAAGTATCGAGCACCGCATCCCAGCGCCGCTTGCCTTCCAGTGCGGACAGGTCGCTCTTGCGATCGCCGCGCAGCTGCTCGATGTCCTTGAATTCCTCGCCGCTGAAGCGGGTCGGATTGCTCTTGCCGCGGTTGAACAGGGTCAACTGATGACCATTGGCGCGCGCGGCTTCGACGAAATGCGGGCCGAGGAAACCGGTCCCGCCGAGTACCAATATCTTCAGTGGCTTGTCGGCCTCGCGTTTGATCGCATCGCGACCGACGGCGCGCGCGCAACCTGGCAGCGCCAACCAGGCGGCGGCGGCGGAAGTGGTCATGAGGAAGTCGCGGCGAGTGGTCATGCGGGCTTGCCTTCTGCGATGCGGTGCCGGGCAGCTTGCGCCGCGGCGGCCACGCGCTTCATGCGCCAGAAGTCATGCGCATCGCACAACCGCCCAACGCCGCAAAGCGTTGTGGGCCGAGGCGTTGCGCTCGGCCGGCAGTTTGGAGGCCTCACCATGTTGCGGAAAGTCTTCAGGCCGATGGGGGTTGTCCACAGGAACATTTCCAGGACCAGGAAATACAGGTGCAGCGCGGCGACCAGCCCGACCAGCCCGACCAGCACTTTTGCCAGAAGCGGCATCACGATTTCTCCACGGTTCCACGTTCGGACGGCAGCTTCTTTTCTTCGCGCAACAGCCGCCACGCACTGGCGGTCATGACCCCGGCGAACAGCAGGCCCACGCCGAATACGACGTGCGAGCCAAAGGCCGACAACGCCTTGTACGTCCACGAAAAGGTGATCTCGCCACCCCGGAAAAAAGCCGTGTCGATCGCGGCGCCGGCCTTGTACCGCCACTGCCGGTCGACGCGGGTGTAAATGGTTTCGCGACCGGGCTTCATCAGCGAAAACTCGTTGGAGCGCGTCACCACCTGGACGATGCCGACGATGATTGGCAAGGGCGAAGCAGTCAGCACCGCAAAACCCAGGAGCAGCGCCGCCATCGGGATCATCAGCACAGGCAGCAGGCCAAAGCGCGAAAGCAGAGTGCGGGTGATGAACAGTTGCACGACGAGGGTGAGCACGTTCACCGCGATGTCGATGCCGGCGTAATACGCCGTGCGCGCCTCGGCGGTGGCGAAACCCTCGCGGGCTATGGTTGCCTGCTGGTTGTACAGCAATTGGCCCACGCCCACGCCGAGAAAGACCATCGCCGCCAGCCAGCGCAGGAGCGGCTCCTTCACAATCAACTTCAGGCCGGCCAGGATATCGCCGCCCATCGCGCTTTCGTTGTCGCGGCCGATCTTCTGCTCGCGCTGGATGGCCCAGTGGCGCAGTCGCCAGATGCAGACCAAGCAGGCAGTCAGGAAAACGGCGGAAACCAGCATCAGGTTCGCCAGTCCCACTTTTTCGGCAAGCGTACGGGTGATGGCCGGACCGGTGAACGCGCCGATCGTTCCCGCCGCACCGATGTACCCGTAGTACTTCTTCGCATCGGCATTGGAAAAAACGTCGGCCATGAACGACCAGAACACCGCCACCGAGAACACATTGAACACCGTCACCCACAGGAAAAACAGCAGTCCGCGACCCGGAATGTGGCTGTGGAACAGCGCGTAGAAGCCGAACAGGCAGGCGATGAAAAAGCCGAACAACGCCGGCAGGAACACGCGGCGGGGGAAGCGGCTGACCAGCACACCGTAAACCGGCTGCGCAACCAGGATCAGGATGAAAGTGCAGGTGGACAGCACCTGCAGGATCAATTCCTTGAGCGGTATGCCGTGTCCGGCGAAGAATCGGATCATCGCTGGCGGGAACACGGCTTCCACCTCGCTCGATGCGCCCATCGCGTCGCGCACCGGGCGCAGCACGTAGTAACCGCTGAGCAGGCAGAAGAAGTACAGGAACGACCACCACAGCGCCGGCGATTCGGCCAGCGCATTACGGAAACGGCGGTGCCAGGGAAGCCCGTCCATTGCGGAATTCATCAGCCGACCCGCCCCCCGTTGCGCATGCCCGTCCCCATCGCCCGCATCCTCATCCGCTGGAATGCGCGCAAGTTATCCGATGCACTGCAACATCGCCAGCGCTTTCGTCCGACGCCGCTGCGTCGCAATTCAGCGACTTGGCCGCATGGCACCGGCTGCCGGCATGCTGAGAGCATTTGCTCTAGCCCCGCCCGTTAGGTTCGCTGGACCCTTGAAACAGGCTTCCGCGTGTACGACTACATCATCATTGGCGCTGGTTCCGCCGGCTGCGTGCTGGCCAATCGTCTTTCCGAAGATCCGACCGTCAAGGTACTGCTGCTGGAAGCCGGCCCGCGCGACTGGCATCCCTTCATCCACATGCCGGCCGGCCTGGCCAAGCTGGTCGGCCAGAAGGGCGTGAACTGGAGCTACGACACCGCGCCCGAGCCGCAGCTCAACAACCGCCGCCTGTGGTGGCCGCGCGGGAAGGTGCTGGGCGGTTCCAGTTCGATCAACGCCATGTGCTATATCCGCGGCGTCGCCGGCGACTACGACGACTGGGCAGCGGCCGGCGCCGAGGGCTGGGACTGGAACGGCGCCCTGCCCTATTTCAAGCGCGCCGAACGCAATTCGCGCGGCAGCGATGCCCTGCATGGCGCCGATGGCCCGCTGTACGTTTCCGACCTGCGCTACGTCAATCCGCTGTCGTCGGTGTTCATCGAGGCCGGGCAGCAAGCGGGCTTCGCGCGCAACGACGACTTCAACGGCTCCGAACAATCCGGCATCGGCCTGTACCAGGTCACCCAGAAGGACGGCGCGCGCTGCTCGGCCGCGGTGGCTTACCTGCGACCAGCGAAATCGCGGCCCAATCTGGACGTGGTCACAGGCGCGCTGGTGCGCCGCATCGTCCTGGAAAACGACCGCGCGGTCGGCGTGGCCTATGCCCGCGGCGGCCAGGAAGTGCAGGCGCGCGCCCAGCGCGAGGTGCTGTTGAGCGGCGGCGCGATCAATTCGCCGCAACTGCTGATGCTGTCGGGCATCGGTCCGGCCGATCATCTTCAGGAACACGGTATCAATGTGGCCGTGGATTCGGCCTGGGTCGGCCGCAACCTGCAGGACCACCTCGACGTTTCCACCCTGAACCATTCGACCCGGCGCGTCACCTACGACCGCCTGAGCGACATGAAGGTCGCCTTCGATTATTTCCTACGGGGCCACACCGGCCCGGGTACCAGCAACATCGCCGAGGCCGGCGGCTTCGTGCGCTCGCAGTACGCGCCCGATGCGCGCGCAGACATCCAGTTCCATTTCATCCCGGCCATGCTCGACGACCATGGCCGCCACCGCCTGCCGGGCGACGGGTACACCTTGCACGCCTGTTTCCTGCGCCCGCGCAGCCGTGGCCGCATCGCCCTTGCCAGCGCCAATCCCGCCGACAAGGCGCGGATCGAGGCCAATTATCTGGGCGACGCGGAAGGATTCGACCTGAAGATGTTGGTCGAATGCGCGAAGCTGTCGCGCGAACTGTTCGCGCAGAAGGCCTTCGACGAGTACCGCGGCGCGCCGATCTTTCCGGCGCGCAACGACCTGTCGGATGCCGAGCTGGCGGAATTCGTCCGCGCCAAGGTCGAGACCGTCTACCACCCGGTCGGCACCTGCCGCATGGGCAGCGACGGAACCTGCGTGGTGGACAGCCAGTTGCGCGTCAACGGCGTGCAGGGCCTGCGCGTGATCGATGCATCGGTGATGCCGTCGTTGATCGGCGGCAACACCAACGCGCCGACGATCATGATCGCCGAGCGGGCCTCCGACCTGATCCTCGGGAAAACTACGCTGGCCGCCTAATCGGCGTTCGTTGCCGGTGCCAGCCGTCCTCCGGGCGCGATCGTCCTGGCTGCCGGCAACATGGATTGCAGGTAGGCCGCGTAGGCGGCGAACTCGCCATTGCCGGCACTCGCGATCTGCATTTCCAGTTGCGCCAGCAACCGGTCCGCGCGTGCGGCGGAGCCGGACTCGCGCAGATAATTGGCCGAAACGAACAGGTATTCGAGCCGCGTGCCCTGCGCCAGCGATTCGTCCGCCAGCCGGTCGAGCATGATCGCCAGCGCCGCCTGCCGATGCTGATGCGCGCGCGCCGGATCGCCGGCCAGCGACTCGAAGTCGTAGGCCAGGATCCGGTGCACCAGCGCGTTGCGTTCCGGGGTCAGGTCGCGCAGCGCATAGATCGCCTCGGCCCGCTGCAACCTGCCGGCGATATCCGGCTGCGCTTGCGCCGATCGTGGCTGCCGGTCGAGGAATGCGGCAATGCGTTTCCTTTCTGCATGACCCAGCCTGTCGTCACCGATGAAGCTGGCGAAACCAGAGCCCTCGCAAAACCAGATTCCCTCGGCGGCGGTCACCGGCACGAAGACCTGATCGTACTTCTCGGGCCAGTCATAGACGTAGGAACCCGAACTGGCCAGCGTCGTTATCCGGCAGGGCTTGCCGCCGACCGGATCCTGGATTTCCCGTTCCGCCCAGGTCACTGCGCCGGCCGCGCCACTTGCGACTATCGCCGTGGCGAGCAGCAACCCTTTCCCGGCGACGGCGTGCACGTCGGCTAGCCTCGCTCCAGCATCGCCGGCAATGGGCAATGCAGCACGCCGCAGATCGTGCGCAACAGTTCCGATTCGGCCACGCTGATCCGGCCGTCGTGGCTGATCGCGGCAGTGATCGATTCCACCATCACCTGCTTGGCCAGTGGATCCAGCGCATCCAGCCCTTCCCACACGCTTTCGAGCGCCAGCACGCCATTGGCCGGCGGCGCGTAGGGAAGATGGTCGCGCGGCAGCACCCGCTGCAGGCCGCTCAGGTAGGCATGCTGCGCGGTCACGGGATCGTCGCTACCGGATTGCGCCACTACCGCCAGCAAGGTGGCGAACTCCTGCTTGAGATTGCCGGGCTTGCGCCGGCCGAAGCGCGCGTAACGCTCCGGGTCCAGCGATTCGCGGACCTGCACTTCCAGCAGCTTGGCCAGGCAATATTCGAACAGCGAAACCTGGCCGTCCGCGTGGACCATCGCATGGACGGTGGCGAGGAACGTGTCGAGCTCGGGACGCGGGCGCAGGCGCAGCACCGGGAACGCCAGCGACGCCAGCGGCAGGCGCAGCATGGGGTGCAGCGAACCGAGATGCTGTTGCCTGACCGCCCAGGCTTGCGAAGCCGCCTGTTCGCCCAGGCGCGCGACCACTTCGATGCGCTGGTTGGCGGCGATGGCCGCATCGTCGTCGACCAGCATGGCCAGCAGCAACGGCATGACGCTTTCGCGCCGCGCCGCCAACGCGCGCAATTCCGGCGGCAGCGACTCGACGATGCTGCCGGCGCGGCGGTAGTCGTCTTCGGCCGGCGTGCCCACCTGCGCCGACACCATCGGTGGAGTGATGCTGATCCGGCGCGAGAGCGGCGGCAACGGCGGTGGCGCGGGTGAGGAAGGCGTATGTGAGGAAGGCGTGGGATTGGCCAGGCCCATGGCCAGGTCTTCCTGCATGCCGTCCGGAGGTGACGCCATCCAGCGCGCCGACAACTGTTGCAGCTGCTGCTCGTTGAACGACGGATCCAGCAGGCGGATGCGTTGCAGCAGCGGCGGATGGGTGGCGAACATGCTCGCGACCGACAGGCCTTCGCCGAACAGCATGTGGCTGACTTCCTCGGCCTTGGATTTGTCGGTGAGCCGGGAACCTTCGTGCAGGCCGCCGATCTTCTTCAAGGCGCCGGCCAGGCCGGTGGTCTGGCGGGTGAACTGCACCGCCGAGGCATCGGCCAGCAACTCGCGCTGGCGGCTCACGCCGGCCTTGATCATGCGCCCGAAGAACGCGCCGATGCCGCCGACCACCAGCGCCACCAGGGCGATCACCAGGATCGCGTTGCCTTCCTTGCTGCGCCCGCCGCGGCCGTAGATCAGCACGCGTTGGCCGATGATGCTCAGCATCATGATGCCGAACAGCGTACCCATCAGGCGGAGGTTGAGGCGCATGTCGCCATTGAGGATGTGGCTGAACTCGTGCGCGATCACCCCCTGCAGTTCGTCGCGATTGAGCCGTTCCAGCGCGCCCCGGGTCACGGCCACCGCCGCATCGGAAGGCGAATAGCCCGCGGCGAAGGCATTGATGCCGGCCTCATGCTCCATCACGTAGAGCTTGGGCACCGGCACGCCGGAGGCGATGGCGATTTCCTCGACCACGTTGCGCAGACGGCGCAACTGGAAGTCGCTGGTGTCCTCCGGCACTGCGGTGGCGCCCATCTGCAGCGCCACCGATTCGCCGCCACCGCGCAGCGAAGCCATGCGGTACATCGAACCCAACCCGATCACCGCGATCGTGCCGAGCGTGGAGACGAACAGCAGCCCGGCCACACCTCCGGCGCTTCCCATCTGCGTCCCCAGCAACAGCAGCACCGCCAGGTCCACCGCCAGCACGATCCCTCCCACCGCCAGCGCGAACAGCACCACCATGCGGGTGGAGCTGCTGCGGGCCTTGGCCTGGTGTTCGAAGAAGTTCATGGCAGCTTTGGGGTTGGGGGTTGGTTTTTTTGATTTTGCTTTTGGTTTTAGGAATTCCCGGCCCGCTTGCGGACCAGGCAGCTCCATCGCCGGACGCGCCGTTAGGGCGGCTTTTTTTGGTTACTTTGACCAGCCCTTCGGGCTGTTGAAAAGCGCCTCTTTGCCGTTCAAAGAAAAGTGACTCGCGCATAGCGCGGCTTTCAACAGCGAAGCTGGTCAACGCTCTTGCCTACGAAGTAGCCAGCGCAAGAGCGACCCCTCATCCGCCCTTCGGGCACCCCCGCCTTCGCGGGGGCAGGCCCTTCTCCCCGCAAGCGGGGAGAAGGACGCAGGTCAGAACTGCACCTTCGGCGCTTCCCGCACTTCCGCCTTGTCGGCCGGGATATCCAGCAACGCGGCAGGTCCGAAATTGAACATCCCCGCCAGCAGGCTCGAAGGAAATACTTCGCGCTTATTGTTGAACGCCATCACAGAATCGTTGTAAGCCTGACGCGCGAACGCGACTTTGTTTTCAGTGCTGGTCAACTCTTCGGTGAGCTGCATCATGTTCTGGTTCGCCTTCAGGTCCGGATAGGCCTCGGCCACCGCGAGCAAACGCCCGAGGCCCGCATTCAGCTGCCCTTGCGCCGCGGCCAGTTGCGCCATGGCGGCGGGATCGCCCGGATTGGCCTTGGCGGCCGACAAGCCCGACTGCGCGGCGGAGCGCGCCGCGATGACCGCTTCCAGCGTCTCGCGCTCATGGCTCATGTAGCCCTTGGCCGTTTCCACCAGGTTGGGAATCAGGTCGAAGCGGCGCTGGAGCTGGACGTCGATCTGCGCGAACGCATTCTTGAAGGCATTGCGGGCCGTCACCAGGCCGTTATAGATGCCGACGCCCCACAGTCCGGCGACTAACGCAAGACCCACAATCACCAGCAATATGAACAAGATGGTCATTGAATCTCTCCCTGTTTGTGCAATTCCAAAAACCGGCGTTATTATCCGGAACGGCTACAGCTTACGCAGGCGCGACAGACGATGAAAGACAAAGGCAACTGGCGGCCCACACGGTCCCTTTGCACCGGGTTGCTGGGCATGCTGCTGCCGCTGACCATGTCGTCCACCGCGCAGACACCGCTGCGCTGGAACCCGCCGCCGGAAAATACTGCCGGTGCAGCGCGCCATCCGTCGCCGACGCAACCACAGGCCTACCGCGCCAACCTGGCCGACCGGCGCGTGCTGCCGCTCGCCCAGGGGTTCGATGTCGCCGCATTCGAGAATGCGGCCAATGCGTTGACCGTGGGCGAACGCGTGCCCGGCCTGGCCATGGCCATCGTCCAGAACGGGCGCGTGCTGAGTGCCCGTGGCTATGGCGTCACCGATGTCAGTGCGCCGCAACAGATCGATGCGCATACCGTGTTCCGCCTGGCGTCGCTGTCCAAGGCCTTCGCCGGGACCATGACCGGCCTGCTGGTCAACGACGGTTCGCTGCGCTGGGACAGCAAGGTGCACGACTACGTGCCCAGCTTCCAGCTCAGCGACCCGGGTGCGACCCAGCGCGTGACCGTGGCCGACCTGCTCAGCCACCGCGTCGGATTGCACGACCACAACGCATTCGACAAGGACATCGAGGCCAACGCCGAGTACTACAACGTGGCCCGGAAACTGGCCGACGCACCGCTCGATTGCATGCCCGGCCAGTGCTACGCCTATCAGAACGTGGCCTTCAGCCTGATCGGCGACGTGGTCTTCGCCGCCACCGGCAGCTTCTACGACCAGGCGGTGGATCGCCGCATCTTCAAGCCGCTGGGCATGAACGATGCGAGCATCGGCCTGTCGGGGATCGAAAGCAGCGCGCGCTGGGCGCGCCCGCACATCCGCAGCCGCAATGGCTGGGCGTCGCTGATGCCCAAGCCCACCTATTACCGCCTGCCACCGGCCGCCGGCGTCAACGCCAGCGCCAGCGACATGGCCCAATGGCTGATCGCGCAAACCGGGCACCGTCCCGATGTGCTGCCCGCCCCATTGCTGGCGACCCTGCATGCACCGCTGGTCAGGACTCCCGGCGAGATGCGCGCGGGATGGAGGCGCGAACGCATCGAGTCGGCCAGCTATGCGCTGGGCTGGCGCGTGTTCGATTACGCGGGCCACCAGGTGGTGTTCCATGCCGGCGCCGTACAGGGCTATCGTGGCCTGATCGCGCTGGTGCCGGAGCGCGACCTGGGCATCGCCATCCTCTGGAACAGCACCAGCGGCCTGCCTACGGGTTTGCTGCCCACGATGCTGGATCGCGCCATCGGCCTGCCTGCCCAGCAATGGCTGGATACGCCGATCGGCAACGACCTGCTGATGGCCGATTCCACCGATGGCTCCGACAAGGACGACAGCGGCGCCGCTTCCGACAAGGCCAAGGCCGCGCCGAAGTAAACACGTCGACGCAAATACGCCGACGTGAATCCGCGTTTTCCAACCTGAGGCAAGGCCCGCAAACCTGCACCGATGCCTTATGGGTGCGTTCCGCTTTCCAGCGCCGACCTCAGGCCCTTCTCGTAATCCTTGCCGACCACGCTGTCGAGCAGGAGCGCGCCGAACCAGCGACTGACCGGGTTGTACCCGTGCGCGCTGCCATGCCCCGGATCACGCAGGTGCCGCTGCCATCCGCCCTCAGGCGATAACCGGCCATGGCCTGGCTGTCGCCGAAGTCGGCACGTTGACGATTTTGCCGTCAGGCATGCATTCGATGATTTCCCGACTGCCGCCGCCGATCGCGATACTGCCGATCCAAGCCATCGCGCCAGCACGACGGCCGGACCGCTGCTGGCGTACTTCGCCTCCGTATCCAGGGCTCAGACCACGACGCCCACTGGTTGAAGCACCGGAGCGCGTTGAGTGGCGAAGGCTTCGGCCGGCGGAAGTCCGATCACGACCGATCGCTACAGATGACTGCTGGCCGCAAGCGGCGGGCCGCACCAGCACCACACCCGGCAGCACCAGTACCGACCACAGCCGATTGAACGGCTCCATGTCTTCTTTCCGGAGCGCGAAACACAGGCCACCGCTTCGCCCATAAAAAAACTCTCTCCCCGCTGGGCACCGGGGAGAGAGTTTCATGGCATTACAGGTAATCGGGATTACTTATTATTGGACCAGCTTCAGATCAGCGGAGCGGGGGTCGGCGGCAGTGCTACCGGGGCCCTTTTCTTGGCTTTCTTGGCCGGCTTTTTGGCGGCTTTCTTGGCAGCCTTTTTGGCAGGCTTCTTCTTGGCGGCCTTTTTGGTAGCTTTCTTCGCAGCCTTCTTGGCTGGCTTCTTCGCTACTTTCTTGGCAGCCTTTTTCGCGGCCTTCTTGGCTGGCTTCTTCTTGGCTACTTTCTTGGCAGCCTTTTTGGCGGTCTTCTTGGCAACCTTCTTAGCCGGCTTCTTCTTGGCTACTTTCTTGGCGGCCTTCTTTACCGTCTTCTTCACGGCCTTCTTGGCCGGCTTCTTCTTGGCTACCTTCTTGGCGGCCTTCTTTACTGTCTTCTTCACGGCCTTCTTGGCTGCCGATTTCTTGGCGGCTTTCTTGGCGGGTTTTTTCTTAGCAGCTTTCTTCGTTGCCATGTTATGGCTCCTCGTCAGTGACTATGGATTGGTGAATCCGTTTACTAAAGCCCAGTTGCAATGGAACGCCGCGGGAGTCGGACCCGCAGGCAGCCGCCGTCGCGCCAGGCGCGTCGGAACGGATGGTGGCAAGCCCAGCCGGGACGGCTGCGGCCTGTTCGCGCCGGTGGACGCGGATAAAAAAACACCCGCGTCGCGGAGGACGCGGGTGCGGTATCGGGAATGGTCGGGGGTTTTCTTGGAGGAAGCGAAGCCTGCGTCCGTCATGCCGAGGGCGCGGGTGGGGGGCCGTTTTGTTTTGCTCGATGTTGAGATGACTCGGCTCGCTTGCTTCCGCAGGAAATGTCTGCTGGGGCGAAACCTAATCACGCTTTTTCAATGTGTCAACAGTTTTGCAAAAATATTTTTGCCCGGGTCAGTGCCAGGCGCCCTGCTTCGCCGCATCGCATTTCCCCGCATCGGCACGCGCGACACGCATCGGGCGGCGCGCCGCAATCAGGCGTTATTAAAAAACGCCGCGTTTAATGCGCTTTTTCCGCAACGATTGTTCCGGACGATCGGAACGACTCGTGCGTTCGATGCTTGACGGACGCATCCGCGAAACCCCTGCCGAGGAATAAACAGGGACGTTTTCCGGGGCGGGCGCAGCGCCTGGATTTGGCGTCGCGCCAGTCCAAATGCGCGGATTTGCGCGAACTATTTCGCCCGATCGGCGCCTTCGCAACGACTGTCGCGGTCGCGAAACCGCGTTCGCGCGCGGATGCATGCAGACATCCGCGCGCGCGATTCCGAACGGCCGTCGAGTGCCGTCGCCCATTCCGGGAAGCGAAGTTTTTCGGCCGGACCGTTTCCTGGCACGGCCAACGGACGGATCCGATGATGGACGGGTCGGCTGCTTCGCCGGACATGGGCGATGGCTGGCGCGGAACGAGGAAAGAAATTCGATGGCACCGGAAATGCGAACCCGCAAAAGCAGACCGGCCGCACGAGGCGGCCGGAAAGCGGATAGGCGGAGAGTCGACTACGGGACTAGTGGTCCTCGTCCTCGAGCAGTTCGGCGTAGTCGTCGGGGGCCAGCAGGTCGTTGAGCTGGTCCGGCTCCTCGATTTCCATCACGAAGATCCAGCCTTCGCCATAGGCATCCTCGTTGATGGTCTCGGGCTTGTCGGCTAGGTCCGAGTTCACCTCGACCACGGTGCCGGTGAGCGGGCTGTACACGTCGGAGGCCGCCTTCACCGATTCCACCACCGCCGCAGCGGTGCCGGCCTCGACACGGTCGCCAACATTCGGCAGCTCGACATAGACCAAGTCGCCGAGCAGGCCCTGGGCATGATCGGAAATGCCCACGGTGACGCGGCCACTGCCTTCGACGCGTGCCCATTCATGGGACTTGAGGAATCTGAGGTCGCCGGGAATCTCGCTCATGTTGCTGCTCCGGGGGGATCGGGTTGTGGGAAAGGACGGCGCTTAGTTTAACCAAGGAATTGGTTTAGTGAAGGAGAAGACGCGCAGGTTCAGCCCAGTACTCCGGGTTGTGCCTGGCCATCGCGCACGAACGGGAACCTGACCGTGCGTACCGGCACTTCGCGTCCGCGGATATCCACGCGCACTTCGCCGGGATCGCCCGCCGGCACGCGCGCGAAGGCGATGGCCTTGCCCAGGGTCGGCGAGAAGGTGCCGGACAGGATCTCGCCCTCGCCGTTGGCGGTCAGGACCTTCTGTCCATGGCGCAACACGCCCTTCTCGTCCATCACCAGGCCGATCAGCTGGCGCGGCGCACCGGCAGCCGCCTGCGACTCGAGCACGCCGCGGCCGATGAAGTCGCGGCCCTCGTCCAACGTCACCGTCCAGGCCAAGGCGGCTTCATAAGGCGTGGTGGTTTCGTCCATGTCCTGGCCGTACAGGTTCATGCCTGCTTCCAGGCGCAGGGTATCGCGCGCGCCGAGGCCGGCGGGCTTCACTCCCGCAGCCAGCAATGCATTCCAGAACGCGACCGCCCGCTCCTGCGGCAACACGATCTCGTAACCATCCTCGCCGGTGTAGCCGGTGCGGGCGACGAACAACGGCACGCCGTCGGCGGTCTGCGCCTCGGTCGCGGCGAAACGGGCCAACTTGTCGGCGGCGGCGCGGTCGGATTCGCGCAGCAAGCCGATCACCTTCTCGCGGGCGCTCGGTCCCTGCACCGCGATCATGGCGAACTCGGGGCGCTCCTTCACCTCCACGCCGAAGGCGGCGGCCTGCTTGCCTATCCAGGCCAGGTCCTTGTCGCGGGTGGCGGCGTTGACCACCAAGCGAAAGAAATCGTCGGCCAGGAAATAGATGATCAGGTCGTCGATGACGCCGCCGTTCTCGTCCAGCATCGCGGTGTACAGCGCCTTGCCCGGCTTCTTCAGCTTGTCCACCGAATTGGCCACGAGGTGGCGCAGGAATTCGCGGACGCGCGCGCCATGCAGGTCGACCACGGTCATGTGGCTGACGTCGAACATGCCGGCCTCCTTGCGCACCAGGTGGTGTTCGTCGATCTGCGAGCCGTAATGGATCGGCATGTCCCAGCCGCCGAAGTCGACCATCTTGGCGCCGAGCGTGCGGTGGGTGTCGTTGAGGATGGTTTTCCGGGTCATGGCGGCGTCCTGCAAAAGAGGGCCATTATCCCAGATCAAGTCGTGGGAGCGGCGTCCCCGCCGCGAGCTCCTGCCTTGGACCAGAAACGGATCAGGATTGGAGAATCGAGGCGGGAAGCTGGAAGCAAGGACTCGCGGCGGGGACGCCGCTCCCATGGCTACTGTTCGCCGTAACCTTCATTGACGCAGTCCACGCGCGCGGGGTCGAGTGCGGTGAACTTGCCGCTCTTCAGGTCCAGGCGCCGTGCCCAGGCGACATCGGCCAGGTATTCATGTTCCAGGTCCTGGCGCACCACCGCGATCACCCTGGGATCATCGACCTTGTCCACCCGGCAAGTTCCGGCCTGCCAGAAAAAACCCTTCGCCACCTTGGGATAGGCTTGCGCATCGGTGATCGTCCACAAGGCCAGCGGTCCGTCGCGCCCGGCCAGTCGGCCGGCAGTCACATAACGGATCAGCGGCTCGGTATCGGGATCCGGGCTGGCATCGGCAAGCAAACCGATGGAGTAGTCGCAGACGTGGCCCGTGTCGGTTGAATCGGAGAGACAGGCACCGCCGACCTCGCTCAATCCTTCGGGATACGGCGGCATGGTTTTCCCGACCAGTTCGACGGCGCTTGCGGCCTGCGGCAAGGCCATCGACAGCAGCAGTGCCGGCCAGGCGCGCATGCGCTCAGGCTTCCTGGACCTTCAGCGTCATGCCATCGACCGCGACGACGCGTACCGGTGTGCCGGCCGCCAGATCCGGGCCCTGCACTTCCCAGTACGCATCGGCGATCTGCACCCGGCCGTGGCCGTTGACGATCGCCTGCTCCAGCGGGGTGACATGGCCGATCAGGCTGTTGGCGCGCTGGTTCAGGTGCGGTCGGTCGCTCTGCGGTTCGAACTTGCGGAACCACTTCCGGTAGACCTGGATCGAGAGGAAGCTCAACACGATGAAAGCCGCGACCTGCACCAGGACCGGGATCCCCGGCACCAGCAGCACGACGAGGAACACCGGCACCGCGGCGATCCCGAGCCAGAGCATGAACGCACCGGGCGCCATCGCCTCGGCCGCGAACAGCAACAGCGCCACCACCGCCCAGGTCGATACGTCCCAGCGCATGGCGTCAGCCCCCGCGCGAAGGCAAGGTGGGCGGCACCGCGCCGCGCACCGACTGCTGGTTCAGCGCTTCCTTCGCCAGCTCGGCGATGCCGCCCAGCGAACCGATCACCCCGGCCGATTCCATCGGCATCAGCACGAACTTCTGGTTCGGGCCCTCGGCCAGCGACTTGAACGCCTCGATGTATTTCTGCGCGACGAAGTAGTTGATCGCCTGCACGTTGCCCGAGGCGATCGCGTCCGACACGACCTGGGTGGCCCGCGCTTCGGCCTCGGCCAGGCGCTCGCGCGCCTCGGCCTCGCGGAACGCGGCTTCGCGCTGGCCTTCGGCGGCGAGGATCGCGGACTGCTTCTCGCCCTCGGCCTTGAGGATCGCCGACTGGCGGAAGCCTTCGGCCTCGAGGATGTTGGCGCGTTTCTCGCGTTCGGCCTTCATCTGCCGCGCCATCGATTCGATCAGGTCGCGCGGCGGGGCGATGTCCTTCAGCTCGATGCGGTTGACCTTGATGCCCCATGGGTGGGTGGCCTGGTCGACCGCGACCAGCACCTTGGTGTTGATCTCGTCGCGCTTGGACAACGACTCGTCCAGGTCCATCGAACCGATCGAGGTGCGGATGTTGGTCATCACCAGATTGAGCGTGGCGATCTCGAGCTGCGCGACCTCGTAGGCGGCCTTGGCCGCGTCCAGCACCTGGAAGAACACGATGCCGTCGACCTTGACCACCGCGTTGTCCTTGGTGATCACGTCCTGGCTGGGTACTTCCAGCACCTGTTCCATCATGTTGATCTTGCGGCCGACGCTGTACATGATCGGGACCAGGAAATGCAGGCCCGGGGTCATGGTGTGCGTGTACTTGCCGAATCTCTCCACGGTCCATTCGTAGCCCTGGGGCACGATGCGCACCGTCTTGAAGAGCATGATGACGCCGGCGAACAGCACCACGATGGCCAGGAAACTGGGTCCGAACATGTCCTTCTCCCCTTCTATATATAGAGGTGAGTATAGAACATGGCAGGCCGCCGCTTCAGGGCGGAATAGCGTGGCTTTATCGTTCCATGGGCATCGCGATCAAGCGATGGTTACGACCCGGATGGCGCCGGCTCCACCCATGCGGCGAACACTTTGTCGATGTCCCGGTCGGCGACGGTTTTACCTTCCTCGAGTTCGCCCGCCTGGGTGAACAGCGGGATGATCATCGCCATGCCGTCGATCCTGGTCTTCAGGTGCACGCCCGGCGCCCTGGAAAGGAATCCGTCCCAGCGCGTGCGCACCTTGGCCCAGTAGTCCCTGGTCGCGCCCCAGTATTTGTAGGCGGGCTTGAAGTCGACGTCCCTGGTCTTCCGGTAATCGTTGAAGCCGAACTCGCGCGCCAGCTCCACCCGGGTGCCATCCGGCTTGCGCAACACCTTGGTGTTGAACTGCTCGTGGGTCCAGCCGTTCGGGGTGATGGTATGGCGATTGATGGCCGATACCGCGTTGTAGTCGCTGCGCTTTGTGTATTCGCGGCGCGGCAGCGGGCGCCAGCTCAGGTCGCTGGTCCAGGTGGCGATGCCATTGCTGTAATCCCAGCGCCCGGTCCCGCAATAGCGCGGCGCGTCGCTGACTTCGAACACGCACTGGGTCCAGGCGCCCCGGTTCCTTTCCGCCGGGATGGTGCGCACCCGCCAGGTCTGGTCGGCGCTGAACTCGAAGCGACTGGAGGCTTCGTAGATCCAGTCCTGCCGCCAGTGCTTGGTCACGTGGCCGCTCTTTTCATCGACCAGGATGTGCTGCAGCACGATGCGCGCCGGAGTGTCCTCGACCACGATGACGGTCTCGTTGCCGCCGCTGCGCATCGCCGCCGCGCGCTCGTAGCCGGGTTGCAGAAGCACGGTTTCGTCGAAGGCGAAATCGACCAGGTACTCGCCCTGCATGGCGAGGATCGACTGGCGATCGCGCGGATCGATCGCGTCCTGGGCGAAAGCGGGAGTAGAAGCAGCCGACAGCAACAATAGGCCGAGGCCGGGGAAAATTTTCATGATGTTTTCCTTGGGTTGAACCTGAGCAGCGGCAAGGCCTCATCGCCTGCCACGATTTGTTCCCCGGGCCTGGACGCCGACTGCGCGCAACAACAATCGTCCACCCGGATATTCTGTTCCGCGCCCTCGGTCCGGGCGATGCGTTGCGCCATCGCCGCGCCCAATGGCGAAACCGCCGCCGGGCTGGCGGCGAGGACCGGCCGCCTGACCTCGGCGGGCACGACATGCAGCCTGAGCACGCAGGCATGCCATTGCCCGCCCAGCAGGCGCCCGGCCAGACGTCGCCACAGGCGTTCGCCCACCCTGGTCGCCGCCTCGGCTTCTTCGCGTGAAGGCAACCGTGCCGATAGCCGGTCCCAGGCGACGAAGTCGCTGTCGGGCAGCAGGTACAGGCGCCAGCAGCAGCGTCCTTCATGGTCGAAGAACGCAAGGCTTTCGCGCAGGCCGTCGCTGTCGACCCCAGCACGCGACTCGACCCGTACCGCCCGGACCCAGCCGGAAAGTTCGCTCCCATCCTGATGGCGATACAGGCACAGCACGGTGCCCAGCGCGGCCAATTGCTGCGCGCGCGGCAGGCTTTGTGTCGCCGCGAGCGACGCGAGGCCGATGCCGGGCAACGTCGCGGCCATGCTCACCAGTTCACGGAAAGACTGGCCGACAGGTTGCGGCCGGGGCTGGTGTAGCGATCGAGGGTCGCGCTGGCGCCGCCGACCACGGGCACGTCGCCCGCTTCGGAATACTTACGATCGGCCAGGTTGAAGAGGCCCACGTTGAACCTGGCGCCCGGCGCGAATTCCCAATGCGCGTACAGATCAAGGACACCGTAGCCGCCCTGCCGGTAATAGGACGGATCGGAAACGCGGTCCTTGCGCTGGACGAAGCGCCCGGCCAGTTCCGCGCCCCACGCATCGCGCTGGTAAACGACGCCCAGGGTCGCGGTCAACGGATCGACGCTGTCGAGATTACGGGTCACGATCTGTTCTTCGAATACGTCCGGCGCGACCTCGACTTCTTCCGGACCCTTACCCTCGCCGCGCGACCACGCTGCTGCACCGCGCAGCGACCAGCCCCGCCATTTCTCCGACAACGCCCCCAGGTCCACGCCGGCTTTCAATTCCACGCCATGGATTTTCGCTTCGGCTATGTTCTGCGACTGGTAGACCATCAAACCGTCGTCGTTGAAACCGATGAAGCGCATCGATTCGATGAAATCCTCGTAACGGTTGTAGTAAGCCGACACGCTGGCATAGACGGCGTCGCCGGAGAATCGCAGGCCAGCTTCCAGGCCGTCGCTGGTCTCGGGCTCGAGCTCCGGATTGGCGATGGCGGTATAGCCGAACTGGACGTTGGTGAAGCCGATATTGACGTCGCTGTAGGGCGGGGAGCGGAACCCGCGCGAATAGCCGCCGAACAGCGACCAGTCGTCGGCGAAATGCCAGACCGCGCCCAGCTTGGGCGATACGCTGGTTTCGCTGATATCGCTGACCGCGACCCCGGGATTGTCCTCGGCGAAGATGTTGTCGACGTCGGGCTCGAGCTTGTAATGGTCCACGCGGATGGCCGGGACCAGGCGCAACTTGCCATCGACGAAGCTCATTTCGTCCTGCACGTAGAGCGCGGCGGTGGTGGTTTCGCTGATCGGGAAATCGCGCACCGGGAATACGTCGGGCAGCATGACCGGCGTGCTGACGCCGGTGACGAGGAAGGTGCGCAGGCCGTCGCGCTTCTGCCGCGTTTCGGTCCGGGCCAGGTCGAGGCCATAGGCCAGCTCATGCTGGACGCCGCCCGTGACGAAGCCCTTGCGGAAATTCGCCTGGACGCCGTACATGCGCTGGTCGAAGTTGAACTCGCGCTCGCGCATGTCGCGCAGCGTGGGCGGCGCCAGGCCACTGCGGATCTCTCGCGTGTACTGCGTGGTCTCGCTGTCCTGGCGATAGACCTGCCAGTCGAGGCTGTCGGCGAATCCGGCATCGACCGCATCCATTTCATGGGTGAATGCAACGCGCGCGCGGGTCTGGCGGTCTTCGGCGACCACCGAATCGTTGAACGCGCCAGTGAGGGCCTGCAAGCCCTGCGAAGTGAGCAGGTCGGTGTCGGCATTGTCCTCGTTGCCTTCCACCGTCAGCCTGAAACGCCGGCTTTCGCTCGCTGCGAACACCAGCTTGGACAGCACGCTGCGGCCGTCGCGATCCTGCGGGTTGGGCTTGGTGCGCGCGCTGCCGACACCGCCGACCTCGCCCTGGTTTTCGATTTCCTGGCCCTGCCGGTGTCCGATCGCGACCAGACCGGACCAGCGCTCGCCGCCGAACGCGGCTGTCGCGCCGCCGAACAGGCCGTCCCAACTGCCCTCGTAACCGAGCTTGAAACCAAAGTAGGCGTCCTTGCCTTCCTGCAGATAATCCGCAGGGTCCTTGGTGATGAAAGAAACCGTTCCGCCCAGCGCATCGGAACCGTACAGCGAACTGGTGGCGCCGCGCACGACCTCCACGCGCTTGAGCGTGTCCAGGTCGACGAAGTTGCGATTGGCGTTGGAAAAGCTGCCGATGGAGAACGCATCCGATACCGGGATGCCATCGGTCTGGATGCGTACGCGGTTGCCGCCGAGGCCGCGGACGCGGATGTCGCCCAGACCGAAACGGCCGAAGCTGCTGCCGACGGCGATCCCGGGTTCGTAGCGGAACAGGTCCTTGAGATCGCGAACCAGCAGTTCGTCCATGCGTTCGCGCTCGATCACATCGACGGTGTTGGGCACGTCGGCGATGGCGCGTTCGCTGCGCGTGGCGGTGACCTGCACGCGCTGCAATTCGTGGATGCCCGCACCTGCGTCGGCGGCGGTTGCGGCGTGCGCATTGCTGGCCAGTGCCAGCGACAGCGCGGAAACAAGCGAGGTGGGACGATTCATCGGTTCTACGGGTCCTGTGCAAGGTTGACCCGGTGAGCTGGCGAACCGATGGCTGGCGCTCGGGTGGAGGGGGCTGGTTGCACGGCGATACGCGCCACGACCCCGCGTGGTGCGACGTGCGAAGGAATTATTGGGTCGGGATCATTTCGTCAGGATCAGCTTGTCGTTGCTGGTGTGGCGCAGGCGATAGACGCGATCGCCGTGGCTGATCAGGATTTCGCGGCGACCGTTGAGCAGGCGCTCGCTGCTGAGGATTTCCTCGGCGGGCAGCGGCGACAACGCCGTGCGTTCGCGCAGGGCCATCGGCTCGGTACGGGACAGGAAGGTCGGTTGTGCATTCATCTGCGTAGCTCCGGTGGGGGAACGAATTCAGATGATAATGATTCTCATTACTGCGTCAAGAGATTTGTCGCTACTCCGCCGTGGCAGCGGTCAGGCGCGCCCAGACGCTGTCGTCGTAACGTCCGACAAGTTCCAGTGCGCCCAGGTTTTCCAGCAGCTGTCCGGTGCGGCTGGCACCCAGCATCACCGTGGACACGTGCGGGTTGCGCAGGCACCAAGCGATGGCGAGTTGCGAGGGTTTCTCGCCAAGCTCGGTCGCCAGGGTGGTGAAGCGGCGGACCCGGTCGAGGCGCCGCTGGCCTTCTTCGCCCAGCACCATCTTCTGCAACCAGGCATTGTCCTTCTGGCCCAGCCGGGTGTCCTCGGCCACGCCCTCGTTGTACTTGCCGGTCAGCAGGCCCGAGGCCAGCGGCGACCAGATGGTCGTGCCCAGGCCGAGTTCGGAATAAAGCGGCGCGTATTCGAGTTCCACCCGGGCGCGGTGCAACAGGTTGTATTGCGGCTGCTCCATGCTCGGCGGATGCAGGTGATGGCTGCGGGCGAACTTCGCCGCTTCCTTTATCTGCGCCGCCGACCATTCCGAAGTCCCCCAGTACAGGACCTTGCCCTGGCGGACCAGCGCGTCCATCGCCCACACGGTTTCCTCGATCGGCGTGTCGGGATCGGGACGGTGGCAGAAATACAGATCCAGATGGTCCACGCGCAGGCGCTGCAGCGCCGCGTGGCAGGCTTCGATCACATGCTTGCGCGACAATCCACGCTGGGTCGGACCGGGATTGTCGACCGCGCCGAAATAGACCTTGCTGGACACGCAATAGCCATCGCGCGGCAGGCGCAGGTCGGCGATCACGTCGCCCATCACCCGCTCGGCTTCGCCCTTCGCATAGACCTCGGCGTTGTCGAAGAAATTGATCCCGTTGTCGTAGGCCGCGGCGATCAGGTTGCGCGCTTCGCTGCGCCCGATCTGGCCGCCGAAGGTGACCCAGGCGCCGAACGACAAGGCCGAAAGTTGCAGGCCGGAGGAACCGAGACGTCGATACTGCATGTCGCATGCCTTTGCGGAAACAGAAAGCATCGTATCCTCAAACCGATGCGCACGTAATCAGGGGGCACTACCGTGGAGTCCTACAAGAAAGCCGCCGTAGGCGGGATCCTCCTGCTGACGGTTGCCATAGTGCTGGTCTGGCCGTGGAAGCGAGAAAGAAGCATAGAGCACAGCAAGGCATTGGCATCCGGCACCAACCGGAATTCGGGACCGGGAGTCCCGAGCGCTGCGGCCAGCTCCAGCCTGGCCGATACAAACAGGACCGCACCTTTGCCGCCACTGGACATGCCGGTGGCAGCCATGTTCGATGACCTGCAAAGGCGCGCAGCGCAGGGCGACGCTCGTGCTTCTTGCCGTCTGGCAGTGGAGCTGATCAATTGCAACCAGCTCGAGTCCTTTGCACAGGTGGGTTATAGACAGAACTCCGAATCCGCTGAAAAATCCCTGGCGGAATCCGGCCAACTGATGGCAGCAAATAGCGTTGCGGCCCAGCGGATCAGGCAACTGGAATCAATGAAGCGCTGCGAAGGGATAAGCGAGGACCAGCGCAAGCTTTCAGGCAACTATCTTTTCCAGGCAGCGACCGCGGGCATCCCAGAGGCGATGATCCGCTATGCAGAAGGCCAAAGCATCACCGATGGGCGTTCGATGTATGGCTTGCTCCAAGACAAGGGATTCGACCAATGGCGCAACAATGCAATCGGGCTATTGGAGAAGGCACTGGAAGTCGGCGAACCTGCAGCCGTCTTCGTCTTGTATACAGCGAGTTCCGACAACAATTCTCCGATTGGAGGATTGATCGCGGACGATCCGGTAAAGGCTTACAGCTATCGCCTCTTGATGAACAAACTTCGCGGCAAGAGCGACACTCCCGCTACCAAACTGTCGTCCCCGCAAATAGCACTGGCCGCTAAAAGCGCCTCGCGCATGCATGCCGAATACTTCAACAACAAGATTCTGGGCGAGTCCGACGCGTTTACTTCGCTGCTCACGCCGACCTGGGCGTTTCCAGAGGGGACCGCGCCAAGAAGACCATGTGAATGAGAGCCTGTTGCATGCCGTTCCGGTTGCCGGAGTAGAATGCGCGCACTTTCCTCCTCCGGGGAGTAGCCCACCCGCCGCGTGCGGGAGCTGCGCATCAACATACTTGGCCGTGTTCTTGAAGGAGTATCTCCTGATGGAATCCTCGCCATGGTGCGCAGGACCGGAACCCAGGGTTCCGCCGTCGGGCAAGACCGTAGGCAGGCGTTGCGCATACCCGGGCCGGGCTGCGCGGCGTTTGCCTTCGCGTCCTCGCGAATGCCTGGCCCCGGAGTTCGATGATGCTTTCCCTGCAAGCACTGCTGGTCTCGACCGGCACCGTCGCCCTCGCCGAAATCGGCGACAAGACCCAATTGCTGGCGTTGCTGCTGGCCGCCCGCTTCCGCAAGCCGTGGCCGATCGCCTTGGGCATCCTCGCCGCCACCGTGATCAATCACGCGATCTCGGCCTGGCTGGGCGCGGAACTTTCCCAATGGTTGTCGCCGGAAATCCTGCGCTGGATAGTCGCAGGCAGTTTCCTCGCGGTCGCCCTGTGGACGCTGAAGCCGGACAAGCTGGACGAAGACGAGAAGCTGCCGGCGCACGGCGCGTTCATCGCCACCACCCTCGCCTTCTTCCTGGCCGAGATCGGCGACAAGACTCAAGTGGCCACGGTGCTGCTGGCGACCAAGTATTCGCCGTTGTGGCAGGTCGTCGCCGGCACCACCCTGGGCATGCTGGCGGCCAACCTGCCGGTGGTGTGGATGGGACATCGCTTCGCCGACCGCCTGCCGTTGAAGCTGGCGCGCAATGTCGCGGCAGTCGTGTTCCTGACACTGGCCTTGTGGGTCGCCTGGCATGGCATTGGCTGAACGGACCGCGATTTGCCTTGCCCGCCCGAACGCCCTCCACTAGGCTTCCCGGCACTACAAGAACGCACGCTAGGGGAAAACTCCATGTTGGAAGCTTTGGGGCGGGTCGGTTTCGGTCTGTTCGGCCTCGCGGTGCTGCTGTGCATCGTCTGGCTGTTCTCGAACAACAAGAAGTCTGTGGACTGGAAACTGGTCGCCACCGGCATCACCCTGCAGATCGGCTTCGCCGCGCTGGTGCTGCTGGTGCCAGGCGGGCGCGAAGTGTTCGACTGGCTGGGCAACGTCTTCGTCAAGATCCTGAGCTTCGTCAACACCGGCTCGGCGTTCATCTTCGGCAGCCTGATGGACGTCAACACCTACGGCTTCATCTTCGCCTTCCAGGTATTGCCGACGATCATCTTCTTCGCCGCGCTGATGGGCGTGCTCTACCACCTCAACGTGATGCAGGCCGTGGTCCGCGCCATGGCCTGGGCCATCACCAAGGTGATGAGGGTCTCGGGTGCGGAAACCACCAGCGTCTGCGCCAGCGTGTTCATCGGCCAGACCGAGGCGCCGCTGACCGTGCGCCCGTACATTTCGAAGATGACCGAGTCCGAGCTGATCACCATGATGATCGGCGGCATGGCCCATATCGCCGGCGGCGTGCTGGCGGCCTATGTCGGCATGCTCGGCGGCGGCGACCCGGTGCAGCAGGCGTTCTATGCCAAGCACCTGCTGGCCGCCTCGATCATGGCCGCGCCCGCGACCCTGGTGATCGCCAAGATCCTGATCCCCGAAACCGGCACGCCGCTGACCCGCGGCACGGTGAAGATGGAAGTGGAGAAGACCTCCAGCAACATCATCGACGCCGCCGCGGGCGGGGCGGCCGACGGCCTGCGCCTGGCCTTGAACATCGGCGCGATGCTGCTTGCCTTCATCGCCCTGATCGCGCTGCTCAACTGGCCGCTGACCTGGGCCGGGGAAGTCACCGGGCTGCAGGCGACGCTGGGCAGGCCGACCGACCTGTCGCTGATCTTCGGCTACCTGCTGGCGCCGATCGCCTGGGTGATCGGCGTGCCTTGGCAGGACGCGACCACGGTCGGTTCGCTGATCGGGCAGAAAGTCGTCATCAACGAGTTCGTCGCCTACCTGCAACTGGCCGACATCGTCAACGGCAAGGTCGCGGGCGTCAGCCTGTCGGCGGAAGGCAAGCTCATCGCCACTTATGCGCTGTGCGGATTCGCCAACTTCAGTTCGATCGCGATCCAGATCGGCGGCATCGGCGGCCTGGCCCCGGAGCGGCGCTCGGACCTGGCGCGTTTTGGCCTGCGCGCGGTGCTGGGCGGCACCATCGCCACCCTGATGACGGCCACCATCGCCGGCGTCCTCACCCATTTCGCCTGAACCGATGGCTTCCGTTACCGTCGTCGGCTCGTTCAACGTCGACCATGTCTGGCAATGCGAGACATTGCCGGCCGTGGGCGCCACCATCGTCGGCAGCTATGCGAGCGGCCCTGGCGGCAAGGGCTTCAACCAGGCCATCGCCGCTTCGCGCGCCGGCGCGCGCACGATCTTCCTCTGCGCACTCGGCGAGGATGCGGGCGGCGCGCAAGCGCGCGCGCTGGCCGCGGCCGACGGCATCGACCTGCGCGACCTGGTGTCGGACCAGCCCACCGGTACCGCCGGCATCTACGTGGACGCGCGCGGCCGCAACAGCATCGTCATCGGCCCGGGCGCGAACGCTTCGCTGACCGCCGACTTCGTTCGTTCGCAGGCCGAAGCCATGGCCACCAGCGGAGTCGTGCTGGCGCAACTGGAATCGCCCACGGACAGCGTCTTCGCGGCATTCGCAATGGCACGCGCGCGGAACATCACGACCCTGCTCAATCCCGCCCCCGCCAATGCCACGACCACCGGCGAACTGCTGACGCTCGCGGATCTCATCACCCCCAACGAAACCGAGTTCGCCGCCCTGGTGGCGCGCCATATCGGCGCGAAGATCGAAGCCGACGATGTCGCCATCAGCGACGGCGCCAGCCTGCATGCGCTGTGTCGGGAGCTGCTGGCGCACGGCAGCGTGGTGGTGACCCTGGGATCGGCGGGGGTATTCGTGTCTCACGCCGAGGAGGCGCTGCGCGGCGACGCCAGGCCCTACTACCGGATGGCCGCCGAACCGGCGGAGGCGGTCGACACCACCGGCGCGGGCGACGCGTTCAATGGCGCACTGGCCGCCTCCCTAGCCGGCGACAGGGAATTGGCGTTCGCCGAACACGTACGCTTCGCCAATCGCTACGCCGCGCTGTCCACCGAGCGCGCCGGAGCGGCGCTGGCGATGCCGCGCCTGGCCGAAGTCGCGGCCCGTTTCCACGGCAACGGCTCCGGCGCATAAGTTCCAGCCCGCCACTACAATGCCGGCATGCGCATCGGCGTTCACACGATAGCTCCCGGGTTGATCCTGGCCCCGATGGCCGGGGTCACCGACAAGCCGTTCCGGCAGTTGTGCAAGCGGCTGGGCGCCGGACTGGCGGTGTCGGAAATGACCAGCGGCGATCCGCGCCTGTGGCATACGCAAAAATCGCTGCATCGCATGGACCACGTCGGCGAACCGGCCCCGGTCAGCGTGCAGATCGCCGGCACCGAGCCACGGGTGCTCGCCGACGCGGCACGCTACAACGTCGACCACGGCGCGCAGATCATCGACATCAACATGGGCTGCCCGGCGAAGAAGGTGTGCAATGCCTGGGCCGGCTCGGCGCTGATGCGCGACGAGGCGCTGGTGGCGCGGATCCTGGAAGCGGTGGTCGCAGCGGTGGACGTGCCGGTGACCTTGAAGATCCGCACCGGCTGGGATGCCCGGAACCGCAACGGCCTGCGGATCGCGCGCATCGCCGAAAGCGCCGGCATCGCCGCCCTGGCCGTGCACGGCCGCACCCGCGACCAGCAATACACCGGCGCGGCCGAATACGAGACCATCGCCGCGATCAAGTCCGCGCTGGGCATCCCGGTGATGGCCAATGGGGATATCGATTCGCCGCAGAAGGCGGCTTTCGTGCTGCAGGCCACCGGCGCCGATGCCCTGCTCGTTGGCCGTGCCGCGCAGGGACGGCCCTGGATCTTCCGCGAGATCGCCCACTTCCTGGCCACCGGAACGGTGTTGCCTCCACCCGCATTGAATGAAGTGCGCGATATCCTGCTTGGCCATCTGCAGGCGCTGCACGCGTTCTACGGCGAGTATCAAGGCGTGCGCATCGCCCGCAAGCACCTGGGCTGGTACGCGAAGGACAGGCCGGAGAACGCGGCTTTCCGCGCGGTGGTCAACCGCGCGGAAAGCGCCGATGCGCAATTGCGGCTGACCCGCGATTATTTCGATGCGCTGGTGGCGGGAGTGGCGCCCGGGTTGTCGGCAGCGGCGTGATCCTGCTCCCTTCCCTCTCGCGGAAATAGGCGTAAGAACGCTCCGTACCAAGGCTTGCCGGCCTGACGTCGATTCCATCCCTCTCGAATCGGACAACCACCAATGAGCACCAACGAATTCCCCTACCTGCACGGTTTCTCCGAAGTCGAACAGGCGCGACTGGTGAGGCAGGCGCAGATCGCCGAATCGACGATCTTCCACGACATCGACTATTCCGGTGCCCGTCGCCTGCTGGAAGTCGGCAGCGGCGTCGGCGCGCAGACCGAGATCCTGCTGCGCCGCTTCCCCGAGCTGCACGCCACCTGCGTGGACCTGAGCGCGGCGCAACTGGGTGCCGCCGCGCAACGGCTGGGAGCGATGCCCTGGTTGCAGGACCGCTACACGCTGCGGCAGGCCGACGCCACCGACCTGCCGTTCGAACCACGCAGCTTCGACGCCGCCTTCCTGTGCTGGGTACTGGAACACGTGCCCTCGCCGGCGCGTGTGCTCAGCGAAGTGCGCCGCGTGCTCTCGCCCGGTTCGCCGGTGTACCTGACCGAGGTGATGAACGCCTCGTTCCTGCTCGACCCGTATTCGCCCAATGTCTGGCGCTACTGGATGGCGTTCAACGATTTCCAGATCGACAGCGGCGGCGATCCGTTCATCGGCGCCAAGCTCGGCAACCTGTTGCTGGCCGGCGGATACCGCGACGTGGCCACGCAGATCAAGACCTTCCATTTCGACAACCGCGAACCGGCGCGGCGCAAGACCATGATCGCGTTCTGGGAAGAACTGCTGCTGTCCGCGTCCGACCAGTTGCTGGCGGCGGGCAAGGTCAGCGAGGAAATCGTCGCCGGCGTGCGCCGCGAGATGCACCAGGTGCAGAACGATCCCAACGCGGTGTTTTTCTATTCCTTCGTGCAGGCGCGCGCGACCGTTTACTGAGCCCATTGGTTGCACGATCGCCGCGCCTCAATGGACGCGGCTTTGCCGCGTTTGTCGGTTGGAGTGCGTCATCGGTCACGATGCTTTCCGGCACTCGCATTCCATGTCCGCGCGGCGCGAACATGACCTTGCCGGAATCCTCCGGCGCGCGTTCCTCACCGCCGGCACGGCCGCTCTCTCCGTGCCGGCGGGCGGACGCGGATTCGTTCAACCGCGGCACCCGGGCGTGCAATGGATCGATGCCCATCGGCCACCGGATTCCCGTTCCAGGACGGACCAAGCTCCAGGAGAACATCATGAAAACGAACCTGCTTGCATTGACCCTGCTCGCCGCCATCGCCGCTCCCGCGGCCGCGCAGGACACCACCGTCGATCTGGCGCCGGTCCCGATCGCCGCACCGGCCCTGGAACAGGTCACGGTAAGGCAATTGGCCGATGAAACCGGTATGAGTCCGCATCGGGTGCGCATGGTGGTCGGGCCGCGCAGTGGCTATGCGGAATACCGCATCACCTTCGACCGGGCGCAACGGCAGTTCAGGAATGCGCTCGGCGAGGAACGCTACAACGACCTGATGGCCGGGCGCAAAATCGATCTCTACCACCAGAAAGCGGCTGACGTTGCCAGGGTCGATGCCAGGCCTGATCGCAATCCGGCAATGGCTCCTTGACATATCCGGTGCTTGCGCAGGAATTACAGCCATGGGTCCTTCCGGTCGGCATCAAGCCGGCGCGGAAGGAAGCAGGTCGACAGAATCAGTGGGCGCATCGACCGGAACGATTTCCGGTGAGTGCCAGATCCGGTGCCATAGCGCGGCTAGAGCCTCCTCCAACTTGCCTTGCGCCACCGGCGCACGGTAAGCGGCTTGCACTTGCCGTGGCGGGATCGACCGCCATTGTTGGCCTTCGCGCCCGGCGACCACGAAGCTGAAGTTGTAGTCGGGTTCCAGGCCCATGCGCAGGTCGCTCAGGACCAGTTCGCCATCGACGACACGGGCGCGCATGAAGCCATGGTTGAACCAGGCCAGCTCCCGTACCGCCGGAATATCCCGCGCCTCTGCCAGCGCCTGAACGTTGGATCCATGGCCCTGGAACTTCATCGCGCCATGATCGGCGACCAGCGAACGGTCGCCGATTACGTAACCCTGGGGAGTCATCGCTACGACTCGCCACAGCAAGGTGTTCAATGGCATCGGCACCGAGAAGCGCGGCGCGCCCGCGAGTCCCATCGCAGCCAGTGCGCGATCGGCTTCGCGATCGACCATGGACTTGGCCAGCAGCGACCAGCCCAGGTAGGCGGTGCTCAACGCCAGTCCAGCCAGCAGTGCGCGCTGCGCCAGCAAACGCTCGCGCGCGAACCAGGCGACGACGCAACCGGCGAGCATCCACAGCGTGTAGACCGGATCGATGATGAACAGGCTGGACCACATCACCGGTGGCGTGTGCAGCGGCCACAGCAGTTGCGTGCCGTACACGGTGAAGGCATCCAGCAACGGATGCGCGAGCAGCGTCAGCTGGATGGCCCAGAACCAGCGCACGGGCGATTCTGCCACCCGCTTGCCGCGACGCTTGCACAGCCACCAGATCATCCAGCCCAGCAGCGGCAGCACGAACAGCGAATGGCTGAAGCTGCGGTGTATCGTCATCAACGATACCGGATCGTCGGTGAGCAAAGCGATGAACAGCGAATCGAGATCCGGCAGGGTGTTCAGCGCAGCGCCTGCGAGCAAGGCGGCGCGTCGGTGTTTGGCCGGGGCGATGGCGGCGGCAATGGCGCCGCCGAGAAACAGATGGGTGATGGAGTCCATAAAGGGATGCTAACAGCCGACACCCGACACCGTAGGAGCGGGCCTTGCCCGCGATGCTCCTCGTCCAGGCCGCGGCAATAGCAAAGGCATCGCGCCCAAGGGGCGCTCCTACGTACCTCCACCGTAGGAGCGGGCCTTGCCCGCGATGCTCCTCGTCCAGGCCGCGGCAATGGCAAAGGCATCGCGCCCAAGGGGCGCTCCTACGTACCTCCGCCGTAGGAGCGGGCCTTGCCCGCGATGCTCTTCGCCCAGGCCGCGGCAATGGCAAAGGCATCGCGCCCAAGGGGCGCTCCTACGCATTCGAATCACGCCGCCATCGGCAGCTCCTGCATCACCAGGCGCAATCGCGCCGGCATTTCCGCCAAGGTCTCGCCGGTATGCGCCAGCAGGCACAGGCTGCCATCCATTTCCTCGCTCAGCGCGGTCAGACTTTCCACCCAGTCGCCATCGTTGGCGTAGACCAGCCCATCACGCTGGAGCAGAGCGGCGCGATGGATGTGACCGCAGATGATGCCGTCCAGGCCGCGCCGGCGTGCATCGTCCAGGCCGGCCTGCACGAAGCGGCCGATGTAGCGCTCGGCGGCGCCGCTTTTCTGCTTCAGGTATTCCGACAGCGACCAGTAGCGCAAGCCGAAACGGCGACGCAAGGCGTTGACGATCTTGTTGCCGGTGAGGATGCGGTAATACAGCCAGTCGCCCAGGCGTTCCTGCAATCCGCCGAAATGGGTGATCGCGTCGTAGTCGTCGCCGTGGGTGACCAGCAGGCGGCGCCCGTCGGCGGTGACGTGGATCGCGCGCCTGCGCACCCGCATCGCCGGCAGCACCAGGCCGCAGAACTTGCGGATCGGACGATCATGGTTGCCGGGGATGTAGATCAGTTCGGTGCCACGCCGTCGCAAGGCGTGCAGGGCCTCGACCACGCGGTTGTGGGCGCTGTTCCAGGTCGCGCGTTTCTGCGCCATCCACCACAGGTCGACGATGTCGCCCACCAGGTAGAGCTGGCGGCAATGCAGGGTGTTGAGGAAATCCGCGAATTCAGCCGCATGGCAATGTTTTGAACCCAGATGCACATCCGAAACGAACACCGCGCGCCGCGTCGTGGCGGCGGTGGGGCTCATGCAGGTTCCGCCTGCCGGCGCACCGGGGTTTCCAGATAGCGCGCCCGCTTCTTCGGGCGGATCCGCCGCAGGTCCACTTCGATCAGGCCGTCGATGGAATCGCTGAACGCCGGATCCACGCCGAACGCGAGGAAGCGCGCGCCGCCGGGCTCGCACAGCTCGGTGTATTGCTTGTAGAGCATGGGCAGGGTCGCGCCGAGGCTGTCGAGGTTGGCCTTCAGCACGCGGAAGGCGGTGTCCGCATCCAGTTCCCCGTACGAAGGCGGCGCGGCCACGTACTGGAATGGGTGTCGCGACACCGCTTCGCCGCTGGCATCGCCGTGGTAGCGCTCGTAGTAGGAAACGATCTGCTCGCGCGCGGCCAGCGGCAACGCCGCGCTCAGCGACACCGCACCGAACAGGTAGCGCACGCGCGGATGCCGGTGCAGGTAGGCGCCTATGCCCTGCCACAGGTAGTCGATGCTGCGACTGCCCCAGTAGTCGGGGGCGACGAAGCTGCGACCCAGCTCCATGCCTTCGGCCAGGCGCGGCACCGCGTCGTCCGCGTAGTCGAACAGCGAGGCGGTGTACAGGCCTTTCAGCCCACGCTCGGCCAGGACCGGGGCGCCGCGGGCGATGCGATAGGCGCCGGCGATCTGTTCCGATTCGGCGTCCCAGAGGACGATGTGCTCGTAATGCTGGTCGTAGGCATCGACATCCAGCGATTTGCCGGTGCCCTCGCCCACCGCGCGGAAGGTCAGTTCGCGCAACCTGCCGATCTCGCGCAGCAGCGGCGAATCCGCATCCAGGCGTCCCACGCGGATGCGCTTGCCGTCGCTGGTTTCGCCCAGCAGCTGCAGTGACTGGACAGCCTCATGCAGCACCTTCCGGTCCACTGCCGGAATCAACGCCTGCGGCTGTTCCTGCGCCTCGTCGCGACGTCCGATCGAATACAGCACCCGCCGCACCTTGGCCAGGTTCGCTTCGGGTCCGACGGCATGGTCGATCTCGAGCAACGGGCCCACCCGCAGCGCTACCCGCGATCCGCCGCGCTTGAACATCTCGCGCGCCAGCAGCGCGGTGCCCGCCGGCTTGTACACGGCCGAGGCGCCATAGAACAAAGCCGAGTTGCGCGCCTCGATCCGGACCGGCAACACCGGCGCATTGCTGGACTTGGCGAAACGCAGGAAACCGCGGCGCCAGCGCGTGTCGGTCACGCCCCTGGGACTCAGTCGCGAGACTTCGCCTGCCGGGAACAGGATCACGCACTTTTCCTCGGCCAGGGCCTGTTCGATCGCCTCGATGCTTTCCGCGCCAGGTTTTCCGCCGAGGATCCGGACCGGCAGCAATAGCTCACGCAGTCCTTCGACCTGGGCCAGCAAGTCGTTGGCCACGAACTTCACGTCGGAACGCACGCTGCCGACCAGATGCAGCAGCGCCAGCGCATCAAGTGCGCCTGAAGGATGGTTGGCAACGATCAGCAGACGCCCCGACGACGGGATGCGGTGGCGCTCCACCTGGTCCACGGTGTAGCGCAGGTTCAAGAACTCCATCGCCGCTTCGACCAGCGCGAAGCCGGACAGATGGGCATGGCTGGCGAGGAATTCGTAGGCATGGCTCAGTCGCGACCAGCGCCCCAGGCCGCGTAGCAGCGGGCGCGCCACCATGGCGCGACGGCCGCGGAACCATTGCGGGTAACGTTCGGCGAGTTGCTGTTCCAGGATCTGCATGTCGTGTGCACCAGCCAGCCCCGACGGCGGGTTTCGCCGGCAGCCTGCTCGCGATCGACGACAGGCCGGTTGCCGTTTTGCGGCAGACAGGTGACAGGCTGGTTGGTCGTCGCCGGATCGCTTTACCTTCCCCTTTGAAAAAGGGGAATTGAGGGGGATTTGCTTTTGCTTGAGCCCTTGCCTGATGCAGGATCAAGAGCAAATCCTCCATAGCCCCCTTTGCAAAGGGGGCAAAGCAACACAGGACAGCCATGCCGCAGAGCCGGCCTTGCCCTTAACCCCACCGCAACCCTGAACGCGGCACAATGCACGTCCGCCCGGGGGCGTGTATCATGCGCGCCCATCTTTTCATCTTGATCAAGGGATATAAGCCGCGATGTCGAACTACCTCTTCACTTCCGAATCGGTCTCCGAAGGCCATCCGGACAAGGTCGCCGACCAGATCTCCGATGCCGTGCTCGACGCCATCCTGGCCCAGGACAAGCGCGCGCGCGTGGCCTGCGAAACCATGGTCAAGACCGGTGTGGCGATCGTCGCCGGTGAAATCACCACCAGCGCCTGGATCGACCTGGAAGCGCTGACCCGCAAGGTGATCGTGGACATCGGCTACGACAGCAGCGAAGTCGGCTTCGACGGCGCCACCTGCGGCGTGCTCAACCTGATCGGCAAGCAGTCCCCCGACATCAACCAGGGCGTGGACCGCAAGAAGCCGGAAGAACAGGGCGCGGGCGACCAGGGCCTGATGTTCGGCTACGCCACCAACGAGACCGACAGCTACATGCCGGCCGCGATCCACCTGTCGCACCGCCTGGTCGAACAGCAGGCCAAGATCCGCAAGCAGAAGAAGTCGCCGCTGCCGTGGCTGCGCCCGGACGCCAAGTCGCAGGTCACCCTGCGCTATGAAAACGGCAAGGCCGTGGCCATCGACGCGGTGGTGCTGTCCACCCAGCACGACCCGGACGTGAAGCAGAAGGACCTGGTCGAAGCCGTGCGCGAGACCATCCTCAAGCCGGTGCTGCCGGCCAAGTGGCTGCACAAGGGCACCCAGTTCCACATCAACCCGACCGGCAAGTTCGTGATCGGCGGACCGGTCGGCGACTGCGGCCTGACCGGGCGCAAGATCATCGTCGATACCTACGGCGGCTGGGCCCGTCATGGCGGCGGCGCATTCTCGGGCAAGGATCCGTCCAAGGTCGACCGCTCGGCCGCCTACGCCGCGCGCTACGTGGCCAAGAACGTGGTCGCGGCCGGACTGGCCGACCGTTGCGAAGTGCAGGTCAGCTACGCCATCGGCGTGGCCCACCCGACTTCGATCTCGGTCACCACCTTCGGCACCGGCAAGATCTCCGACGACAAGATCGAAAAACTGATCCGCAAGCATTTCGACCTGCGTCCGTACGGCATCCTGCAGATGCTCGACCTGATCCACCCGATGTACCAGCAGACCGCCGCCTACGGCCATTTCGGCCGCAAGGCCAAGGAATTCACCTACACCGACGGCGCCGGCAAGCAGCACACCGCCACCGCGTTCTCGTGGGAGAAGACCGACAAGGCCGAAGAGCTGCGCAAGGCGGCTGGTTTGAAGTAATGCGGTAACTTCTCCTTGAGGAGAAGGCATCAAGGACGGGCCGCCTAGCGGCCCGTTCTGTTTTTCCGAAACCTGTGCCGCAAACGAAGATTGGATTGTCTGCCGTGAATAGTCCCGCCGAAAAGAACAGCGAAACTGCCGCCGAATCCACGCTGGAATTGCTGGAGTCGATAGCGGCCGACCGCACGGTGCTGGATGACTGGCCTGAAGCCGAGCGCGTGCGCCTGCACCAGGCCATCGCTTCGATCTACCACCCCGAACCCAAGCTGCGCAGGAAGAAGTCCAAGGAACTGGAGCGCGAGCGCCACGCCGAGAAGCTGCGCCGCGCCGATGCCATGCTCGACCAGACCGGCATCCGCGCGCTGCGCCGCGCGCCGGTGTTCACCACCCCGAATTATTTCCCGCCGGCCGGATTCATCGCCCAGGACAGCGTGGAGGAAACACGCGAACCGCTGGAATCGCCCGAGCTCCGTCACTGCTACGTGTGCAAGAAAAAGTACACGCTGGTGCACCACTTCTACGACCAGATGTGCCCGGAATGCGCCGAGTTCAATTTCCTCAAACGCACCGAGCTGGCCGACCTGAGCGGACGCGTTGCGCTGTTGACCGGCGGCCGGGTGAAGATCGGCTACCAGGCCGGCCTCAAGTTGCTGCGCGCCGGTGCGCATCTCATCATCACCACCCGTTTCGCCCGTGACTCGGCTGCGCGCTATTCGCAGGAACCGGATTTCGAGCAGTGGGCCCACCGGCTGGAAGTATTTGGCCTGGACCTGCGCCACACGCCCAGCGTGGAAGCATTCTGCCGTGAACTTTCCACGAAGTATTCGCGGCTGGACTTCATCATCAACAACGCCTGCCAGACCGTGCGCCGTCCGCCCGAGTTCTACGCGCACATGATGGAAGCCGAGACCGCCGCGCTGCGCGACACGCCGGAACACGTGCGCAAGTTGCTGGGCAGCTACGAAGGCTTGCGCAGCCACGACCTGCTGCCCGAGGCATCGGCGATGCAGGTGGCCATCAAGCAAGGTATGCCTGAGGTAGCCGGCCTTACCCACGCCGCCGAACTGTCGCAGGTGCCGTTGCTGGCCGAGGAGCTGCTGGGCCAGAAGCACCTGTTCCCCGAAGGTCGGCTGGACCAGGACCTGCAGCAGGTCGACCTGCGCGGACGCAATTCGTGGCGCCTGCAGATGGACGAAGTACCTTCGGTGGAACTGCTGGAAGTGCAGCTGGTCAACGCCATCGCCCCGTTCCTGATCAACGCGCGGCTGAAACCGCTGATGCTGAAGACGGAGAACCGCGACAAGCACATCGTCAACGTGTCGGCGGTCGAAGGCCAGTTCTACCGCAACTTCAAGACCACCCGCCATCCGCATACCAACATGGCCAAGGCCGCGTTGAACATGATGACCCGTACCGCCGCGGCCGATTACCACGGCGACGGCATCCACATGAACAGCGTCGACACCGGCTGGGTGACCGACGAGGACCCGATCGAGCTGGCTGCGCGCAAGACCGTGGAGGAACGCTTCCATCCGCCCTTGGATATCGTCGACGGCGCCGCGCGCATCGTCGACCCGATCATCCATGGCCTCAATACCGGCGAGCACGTGTGGGGGCAGTTCCTGAAGGATTACCGGCCGACGGATTGGTAAGCCCGCCCCCGTAGAGCCGAGCTTGCTCGGCTGCTCTGTGCCTCAGACCAAGAGCAGCCGAGCAAGCTCGGCTCTACAAGGCGGCACGCCTGTACAATGCCGCCATGTCCCTAATGCAACTGCAGCGCGTCGATTTCAGCATCGGCGGTCCGCTCCTCCTCGAACACGTCGACCTCACCCTGGAACCCAACGAGCGCGTCTGCATCGTCGGGCGCAATGGCGCGGGCAAATCCACCCTGATGCGGCTGCTGGCCGGCGAAATCCTGCCCGATGACGGCGAGGTACGCCTGCAGAACGGCGTGGTGGTCGCGCGCATGGCCCAGGAAGTGCCGCAGGACACCAGTGGCACGGTGTTCGACGTCGTGGCGGAGGGCTTGGGCGACCTGGGCCATCTGCTCGCGCTCTACCACCACGCGCTGCACGACGGCGACATGGACGCGATGGGCGATGCGCAGGAAAAGATCGAGGCCCAGCACGGCTGGGACCTGGACCTGCGCGTGCAGCAGGTGCTGACCAAGCTGGAACTGCCGGAAGACGCCGACTTCGCCGCGTTGTCCGGCGGCATGAAGCGCCGCGTATTGCTGGCCCAGGCGCTGGTGCGCAAGCCCGACATCCTGTTGCTGGACGAACCGACCAACCACCTGGATATCGACGCGATCGCCTGGCTGGAAGGCTTCCTCAAGCAGTTCGAGGGCAGCATCGTCTTCGTCACCCATGACCGCAGCTTCCTGCGCGCGCTGGCCACGCGGATCGTGGAAATCGACCGCGGCCAGGTCACCAGCTGGCCCGGCGACTACGAGAACTACCTGCGCCGTCGCGAAGAGCGCCTGCACGCCGAAGCCCAGGAGAACGCGCGCTTCGACAAGCTGCTGGCCCAGGAAGAGATCTGGATCCGCCAGGGCATCAAGGCCCGCCGCACCCGCAACGAAGGCCGCGTCACCGCGCTGAAGGCATTGCGCCGCGAGCGTTCGCAGCGCCGCGACCTGAGCGGCAACGTCAACATGGCCGTGTCCGCCGCGCAGAAGTCCGGCAAGAAGGTCATCGAGATCGAGGGCATCACCCAGGCCTACGACGGCCGCGTGCTGCTGGACAACGTCTCGGCGACGATCCTGCGCGGCGATCGCGTCGGCATCATCGGTCCCAACGGCGCCGGCAAGTCCACGCTGCTGAAGATCCTGCTCGGCGAGCTGCAGCCGCAGGCTGGCGAAGTCGCGTTGGGCACGGGTCTGCAGGTCGCCTATTTCGACCAGCACCGCAGCCAGCTCAACGACAGCCTCAACGCGCTGGAGAACGTGGCCGAGGGCCGCGATTTCATCGAGATCAACGGTACCCGCAAGCACATCATCGGTTACCTGCAGGATTTCCTGTTCTCGCCGGAACGCGCACGGGCGCCGATCACCCGCCTGTCCGGCGGCGAGCGCAACCGACTGCTACTGGCCAAGCTGTTCGCGCAGCCGTCCAACCTGCTGGTAATGGACGAACCCACCAACGACCTGGACGTGGAAACGCTGGAGCTACTGGAAGAGCTGTTGGGCGAATACAAGGGTACGCTGCTGCTGGTCAGCCATGACCGCGAGTTCATCGACAACGTGGTCACCAGCACCCTGGTGCTGGAAGGAAAAGGCCGCCTCGCCGATTACGTGGGCGGTTACACCGATTGGGTGCGCCAGCGTCCCAACGCGCTGTTCAACGCCGAGTCCGCCGCACCGGTGAAGGCTTCGCCGAGCCCGGTACAGACCGCTGTCGCCGTCGAGCCGAAGCGCAAGCTCAGCTACAAGGATGCGCGGGAGCTGGAACAGCTGCCGGCGCGCATCGAACAACTGGAAGCGGACATTGCCGCGCGCGCCGCCTCGATGAACGAACCGAAGTTCTACCAGCAGGACAGCGCCGCGATCCTCGCCTTCAACGAAGCCTCGGCGAAGCTGCAGACCGATCTGGAACACGCCTACCAGCGCTGGAACGAACTCGACGCCTGACCATGCAGGTGAAGGCGTAGGAGCGACGTAAGTCGCGAAGGCATTCTAGAATCATCCCTTCGCGACTTACGTCGCTCCTACGGGAAACCAGGCAGCCGATGGGCACTTATACCTTCCGCACCCGCGACGGACTGGACCTGCACCTCAACGACTGGCCTGCCGCACAACCACGCGCGCGCGCGCTCCTGGTCCACGGACTCGGCGAGCACAGCGGCCGCTACGCCGCGCTGGCCGGTGACCTCAACACGCTCGGCGTCTCGGTCCGCGCCTTCGACCATCGCGGACACGGGCGCTCGCAGGGCAAGCGCGGCGCAGTCGGCAAGGACTCCGACTGTCTGTCGCGCGACGTGATCGAAGTCTTCAATGCCTATGCCGGCGAAGGCAACGACCTGCCCTTCCTGTTCGGCCACAGCATGGGCGGCCTGGTGGCGATGCATGCGGTCGGCAAGCTGGGACTGCGTCCGCGCGGACTCGTCGCTTCCTCGCCCGCGCTGGCTTCCCATGCAGGCAGGTTCGATCGCCTGCTCAGCAAGGTCCTGTTGCGCCTGGCACCCGACCTTACCGTCGCCAACGGGCTTCCCGCCGACAAGCTCTCGCACGCGCCCGACGTCGAACGCGCCTACCTCGACGATCCCGACAACCACAACCGGGTCAGCGCACGACTCGCGCGATACATCTTCGACGCCGGCCCGGAAGTCATCGCCATGGCCTCGACCTGGTCGGTGCCGACCCTGCTGCAGATCGCCGGCAGCGACCGGCTGGTCGATCCCGCCGGCGCCCGCGCCTTCGCCGCGACGGCGCCGGAAGCGGCAGTCGAATGCCACGACTACGCCGACCTTTATCACGAGATCTACAACGAAGCGGAGTCGGCACGCGGCGTGGTAATGGCCGATCTGGCGGCCTGGTTGCGCCCGCACCCGTAGGAGCGGGCCTTGCCCGCGATGCTCTCCGTCGGGATCGTGGCCGCGGACCGAAAGGCATCGCGCCCAAGGGGCGCTCCTACAACAACCCCGTAGGAGCGGGCCTTGCCCGCGATGCTCTCCGTCGGGATCGTGGCTGCGGACCGAAAAGGCATCGCGCCCAAGGGGCGCTCCTACAACAACCCCGTAGGAGCGGGCCTTGCCCGCGATGCTCTCCGTCGGGATCGTGGGCCGCGGACCGAAAGGCATCGCGCCCAAGGGGCGCTCCTACAACAACCCCGTAGGAGCGGGCCTTGCCCGCGATGCTCTCCGTCGGGATCGTGGCCGCGGACCGAAAGGCATCGCGCCCAAGGGGCGCTCCTAC
>NZ_PDWT01000020.1 GCF_010093345.1 Pseudoxanthomonas yeongjuensis
CGCTATGTACGCTCACTGTCGTCGTGTCCCACCCGACGACTGACTCTGTCACAGTTCTCAATCTCTTTATAACTGCTCGCCAAGCACTACGATACCTTCATCAAATCGACTTCTATCAGCCGCATTCGCGTCGTTCTCACCCTTAGCCAGCCATAACTACTAGGCAATCCTCGTGCCCTTCTTTTCTAGGTTTTTTTTTTTTTCTGGTGCATTGGAAAAAGCTGTTGTAGTAGGCCAGCTGGGTCATCTGCTTGGACGCAACTTCGCCCAGCTCCTTGCGCCCGTAACCGAGGTTGACACACCACAGCCCGGCGAAGGCATCCAGCAGTTTGTTGCCTTCGGCATCCCATACGTAAGCGCCCTCACCACGGGTAAGAATGCGCGTGCCTTTCTTCGCCAGCGCGGCGTTGTCGTTGAACGGATGCAGGTGGTGCGCGGCATCGAGCTGTTGCAGGGTGCGGGTGTCCAGGTGGTCCATGAAAACTCCGATTTGTGATTCCCTGTAGGAGCGGGCCCTGCCCGCGACGCTTTGATGATCGCGAAAGGCGTCGCGGGCAGGGCC
>NZ_PDWT01000021.1 GCF_010093345.1 Pseudoxanthomonas yeongjuensis
CTCTCTCCCCTTCGTCGGAAGCGTCATATTTGTATAAGAAACCGGCATCCACCCCATCCAGACCGTAGCCGTCACCATTCGTCCAGCCAAGCCAATCCAGACGCTCCTCCAAAGCATCCACCGCAATCCCAGGCCACGACACCACAGTCTGCACACGCTGCAACTCCGGCGGAATAGCCACACCAAGGTCACGCACCCGGGCAGAACCCTCATAGTAGCCCTCAATGCGACAATGCCACGAAGACAACCTCTTAATACGATCGTACATGCCCTCAATCAGAGCCAACTCATCCGAGTTCATACCACAGACACCCGCTTCCTACCAGACCTATCACGCCGCCTAGCCTTCGCCATCTTCACACCAAGATACGCCAACGACACAGCCTCCAAAGGCACCTCACTGCCGTCCTTAAACGAGGAACCCCAACCCCACGCCGAGCCTTTATGTTTCTGTACAGCCGACCTCACAGCAATATCCAACATGTCACGGCGAGAATCGGCACGAGGATGAGAAACCACACCCGACCTGACACCCTCCAGGAAGGCTTGACACGCCTCCACATACACACCAGTATCAGCCACAATCACGCCACGACCGGGAACAC
>NZ_PDWT01000022.1 GCF_010093345.1 Pseudoxanthomonas yeongjuensis
GGCCCAGGGCGCGCAGCAGGGCCAGCGTGTCCGGGCTGATGCCGCGCTCGACCTGGAGCGTGCCACTGCGCATGTCCTGGTGGATGCGCGGCTGGCTGGTGGCCTCGGCGATGTTCATGCCGAAGTCGACCACGTCGACGATGCTCTGCATCACCGTGCCCGGGATGGTGTTGCCGCCGGGGCTGCCGGTGACCATGCGCACCTTGCCATCGCGCAGGAGCAGCGTCGGCGACATGCTCGACACCGGGCGACGGCCTGCACCGATCACGTTGTTGGTCGCCCGCGAAGGATCGGTGGCCATGTCGCGCTGCGCCTGCAGCGAGAAGTTGCCGACCAGGTTGCCAAGCAGGAAACCGGTGCCTTCGGCCATCACCCCGGCGCCGAAGTCAAAAAAAACATCACGCATTAAGTTCATCAGTGTTATTCCTTCGTTGTCTTCACCAGTCTGATATCATATATTCTTGAGCGATATATAGTAGACCTTTTCAATGATCACATAACATAAGACAATACTAACAAACGCGAATACAGCCAATAA
>NZ_PDWT01000023.1 GCF_010093345.1 Pseudoxanthomonas yeongjuensis
TTTATCTTACTTGGATCTCACATATAAGTCATGATGCTGTCTGTTGAATTTTTTTTTCTATACAACTCGTAATGTCGGTTCCGCTGCCCGGGCGTAACCCGGGCAGCGGTCGTGCCCATGAGGAAGCGGTCATGGATCGAGAGAACGAAGAAGTCATTTGCGACCTGCAGGCGCAGGTCTACGTGTTGCGCGTCGCATTGCGCGCCCTGGCCAATGCCCATGGCGATTCCGACGCGCTGCTGGCGAGTTGGCGCGAAGCGCTGAAGGTCGCCTCTCTGGGCCCGGTGGTGCCCGCCTACGCGCGCCGTAGCGAATATCTGGCCGAGCGATGCCAGGCATTTGCCGAGGATTGGACCGCGGTGTTGGCCGAATTGCCGGTGCAAGCGCGGCCCAACTGACGCTATTGGTTGCGCTGGGGGCTAGCAGATCAGTGCGGTTTCCACCGCCGCTGCCGCATGCAGTGCGGTGGTGTCGAACAACGGCACCGTAGCATCGGAGGCGTCTACGAGCAGCGAGATTTCGGTGCAGCCCAGGATGA
>NZ_PDWT01000024.1 GCF_010093345.1 Pseudoxanthomonas yeongjuensis
ATCCATGTTATTGTGCTACGACGCTTATGTCTTATTCTCAGGTCATCACAATAACAGTATATCAGTCATGTGTATGTTAGTTTACCTTATCTAGTGCTTTTACACTTCCTTAGTATCTCCTCACACATCTGAAGCCATCAATCTATTGATACTTTTTCTTTTTTTTTTTTCATGTGGATCGCATTCCTGACGTTTTTGCCTGTGGTGACGCTGGCGACACAGGCGCCGTGGATGCGGCCGTTCCCTGACGATTGGCTGCTCACAGCAGGTGTGATTGCGCGCATCGCCGTTGGCGTCATGATGTTCCTGCCTTCGGCAAGAGCCTGGTTTGCACCAGTTCGTAGAGCGGGAGCCGCGTAGCCGGCCCGGGTAAGCGCGGTGCGCCCGGGACAGGTTGGATTGCGCGCGCGTTCCCCGGGTACGGCTTTGGTCTTACCCGGGCTACTGGCTACATTGCTTGGGCCACGCATTGCACTCACCGAGTGGGCGGCATCACGG
>NZ_PDWT01000025.1 GCF_010093345.1 Pseudoxanthomonas yeongjuensis
GATCATCGGCACGGCGAGGTAAAAAACGGTTCTTCCCCCAAGTGCGGGTGAACGTCTATGTGGAAGCCGTTGACCAGGGCAGTGCGGGACACGCCGTAAATACGTCCATGTAAGCTCTTCCGCGGCATCCATGCCGCGGACGGTCCCGCACCACCCTGGCCACCGGCTTCTGGACAACTGGCCGGCGCTCGAAGAAAGGCCTTCCGAAGTCGCGATCTGTCAGCTGCGCAAAGGCGACGGCCGGCGGGCTGGGGGGTGCGGAGAGAAGGCCATGGAGGGCCTGCGGCCCGACGTAAAGACACGACGTCGTCAGGAGGGCGGAGCACCCCCAGCCTGACGGCCGGCGGCTCTTTCCGGAGCCGAACTCGCCGAAACCGAGCGCTTCGGAGTGGGCGAAGAAACCTGAAAAAAGGAAGATTCAGAGGGATTTGCTTTGGGCTGTTGTGACGCCAGGTGCCGTGCAAGTTCTCCCCTCACCTCTCTTTCAGATGTTTTAACCGCCCAATGGGGTCAAGGGGAGAAGC
>NZ_PDWT01000026.1 GCF_010093345.1 Pseudoxanthomonas yeongjuensis
CCAATGAAACCGGCAACCAGCTGTTGCTGTCGATTTCGCCCGGTCCGTGAGGCGGTAATCCTACCAACCTGAAAAGCAAGAGAGAGAGGACACCATGAAAAGGAACATCAAGTGGACCGTGCTTGCCGTGGCGATCGCCGCCGCGACATCGGCCAATGCCGAAACCACCATCGACAACAACATCGTCAACAACTGGACGACCAACACCACGATCGATACTGACGTCGATACCAACGTCGATACGAACCTCAGCAAGACCAAGTCCTACACCTCGACGGTAGACAAGGCCTACACCTCCGCTGTCACCAATACGGTCGACAATACGGTCGATACTTCGTATACCTCCGATGTGAACAACACGGTCGACACGTCATACACCTCGGACGTGACCAAGGCCATGGACCTGTCGTACAGCGACTCGTTCGATCGCGACACCACCATCGCC
>NZ_PDWT01000027.1 GCF_010093345.1 Pseudoxanthomonas yeongjuensis
TGGTGTCAGCTTAGATTGGCGGTATACAGCGTACCGAGACGTATCATACAGTTCCATTTATTATTTTTTCCCCACCTTAGCTATGTGCACTTTTTTTTTTTTACAAGAAAAAGCCGCAATACTGTCTTCTCCTTAGCTCGTGGCCGCGGAAATGTTTAAAAGAGACAGCGTTCAGCCGCCAGTCCGCGCCCAGCTGGTGGACGTACTCAGCGAAGGCGGTTTCGTTGGTCGTATCCCAGTAGGTCCAATCCTGGGTGGTGGTGGCATTGCGCGGCCATTCGTTCTGTGTGCCATCGCTGTTCATGAACCGCAGCGTCCCCCACATGATGCCGACCGAGTTGGCCTGCTGGTTCGAATAGCCGACGTTCAAGGTGCCGTTGTCGCCTATCTGGCCTTCGACCACGCCGTAGAGGAAGGTGCGGTCGTTCTGGTTGGCCTGCAGCCACGAATCTCCGTCCTCGTACGCCGCCACGATACGCCCGGCCCAGCGGCCGTCGTCGGTGAACGGAGTGGAAT
>NZ_PDWT01000028.1 GCF_010093345.1 Pseudoxanthomonas yeongjuensis
CTTCACGAACACGCCGAGGCGCTGTTTGCCTTCCGACGTCACCAGCTCGCCACCCAGGAAGGTCAGCGTGACGAACGGGCTGAAGCCGTTGGCGCGATGGTTCTGCATGCGGAATGCCGTCAGTTCCAGCGTCGGCAGCCCCGTGCCTCCCAGGTCGACCTGCGTGGGCAGGCCGCGCGCCACCAGCTCGGCCTGCAGGTTGCTGGCCAGGTAGCCGGCGGCATCGAGCGGCGCGCCGTCCACCGTCAGGGCGGCGGGCAGGATGCCGCTGGAGAAGGCGCGGCCCGCGCCGGGACGGGCATCGACCAGGGCCAGCGTCGTGGCAGGCGCGCTGGTGCCGAAGACCAGCTGCTCGGAGGGCGCCGGGTGACGGACGGAATACGACTTGGGTGCGCAGCCCGCGAGCAGCGCGAGCGCGGCCACGCATGCGGCCATGCGGGCGAAATGATGGACGTGCATTGAGTTCCCCTGTGTGGTGTGACGTTCCTTGTGGCGCCCGGTCCCCACC